>NZ_ATVI01000005.1 GCF_000420645.1 Nevskia ramosa DSM 11499
GCATGAAGATGGAAACGACGCTGGTTGCGCCACGAGATGGCGTCGTCGCAGCCGTGAACTTTGCTGCCGGCCAGAGCTTCGATCGCGATGCCCTGCTGCTGAGCCTGGAGCCGGTCACCGCATGAAGCGCATCGAATCACAGCTCAACACCGGCTCGGCCGAGTTCCGCGCAAACGTCGCCCACAACCGGGCAATTGCCGATGACCTGAAGGCGCGCCAGCAGGCCGCGCGTCATGAGCGGCCGCAGCGCGATATCGATCGCCTGCGCGCGCAGAAGAAGCTGCTGGTTCGCGAGCGCATCGCGCTGCTGCTCGATCCGGGCACACCGTTCCTGGAGCTTTCAACGCTCGCGGCGGGCGAGGCCTACGACGGCAGCGTGCCGGGCGCCGGCTGCGTGATCGGCATCGGCATCGTTGCCGGCCGTGAAGTGGTCATCAATGCCGGCGATGCCAGCGTCAAGGGCGGCGCCTGGTATCCGCTGACGATCAAGAAGACCGTACGCGCACTCGACATCGCCATCGAGAACCGCCTGCCGGTCGTCCATCTCTGCGATTCCGCCGGCGGCTTCCTGCCCTTGCAGGCGGATTTCTTTGCCGACAAATACGCGGCCGGCCGGATCTTCCGCAACCAGTGCGCGTTATCGAAGATGGGCGTGCCGCAGGTCGCTGTGGTGCTCGGCCATTGCACGGCCGGCGGCGCCTATGTGCCGGCGCTGTCGGACTACAGCGTGATCGTCCGCGGTACGGGCGCGATCTTCCTTGCCGGTCCGCCGCTGGTGAAAGCCGCGACCGGTGAGGAAGTCACCGTCGACGCGCTTGGCGGTGCCGACATGCATACCTCGGTGTCCGGCACGGCCGACTACCCGGCCGCCAGCGAGGAGGAAGCGATCGCCATCGCCCGCGACATCGTCGGCAACTTCGCGAAAGCGGAGAAGACCAAGGTGCAGTGGCAGACGCCCGAGCCGCCGCTGCACGATCCCGAAGAGCTGTACGGCGTGCTGCCGCGCGACATCAAGCAGGGTTTCGACATGCGCGAAATCATTGCCCGCATCGTCGATGGCTCGCGCTTCCATGAATACCAGCCGGCCTACGGCAAGACACTGATCTGCGGTTATGCGCATCTCTGGGGCTACCGGATCGGCATCCTCGCCAACAACGGTGTGCTGTTCAACGACAGCGCGCTGAAGGGCGCGCACTTCATCGAGTTGTGCAACCGCGATCGCACACCGCTGCTGTTCCTGCAGAACATCACCGGCTTCATGGTCGGCCGCGAGTACGAGCAGCGCGGCATCACCAAGGACGGCGCCAAGATGATCATGGCGATGTCCAACGCCACGGTGCCGAAGCTGACCGTGATGTGTCACGGCTCGTTCGGCGCCGGTAATTACGGCATGAGCGGCCGCGCCTTCGATTCGCGCTTCCTGTTCTCCTGGCCGCAGAGCCAGACTGCGGTGATGGGTGCCGAGCAGGCCGCCAATGTGCTGGTCGATATCAAGATCCGCCAGCTGGCGCGCACGGCGCAGAAGCTTGCGCCGGAAGACATCGCGGCGATCCGCGAGCCGGTGCTCGACGAGTACAAGCGCAAGTCCAGCGCGTACTGGTCGACGTCGGAAATCTGGGACGACGGCATTCTCGATCCGGCCGATACCCGCCATGCGTTGGCGATGGCGCTGTCTGCCGCGCTGAACGCGCCGATCGAGGAAGCACGCTACGGCGTGTTCCGGATGTGATCGCTGCGGCCCCGATAACTAGAAGAACACTCAAGGAATTCTGCGAGACATGAGCGATGAAACCAGCAATCTGGTGCTGATCGAAGAACGTCTCGACGGCCGGGTCGCCCTGCTGACCCTGAACCGTCCGGATGCGACCAATGCCATCGACGATTCGATGGCGCTGGCGATCGAAGCCGCGGTGGCACGCGTCAAAGCTTCTCCGCGCGTTGAAGCAGTGCTGCTGACCGGTGCCGGCCGGGTGTTCTGCTCGGGTGGCGATGTCGGCGTGTTCAAGGCCGCGCTCGGCAGCGGTGACGACGGCGAGCTCGCGCGCTTGCTCGATCGTCTGGCCACGCGCATCCACGGCGCGCTGGAAGCTCTGGTCAACGCCGGGCCGCTGCTGATCGCGGCGGTCAACGGGCCGGCGACCGGTGCTGGCCTGGGTTTCATCTGCGCCTGCGATTTCGCTTACGCCAAGCCTTCCGCGACCTTGCGTCCCGGCTTCTCGAAGCTCGGCCTGTCGCCGGACACCGGCACCACGCAGTTCCTGCCGCGCATCGTCGGCGCCCGCAAGGCGCTGGAAATCCTGATCCGCGGCGATGCGATCACGCCGGAGGCGGCGACCCAGCTCGGTATTTTCAACGAAGTGATCGACGGCGAAGATGCCGCGTTCATCGACACCGTGCTCGAACGGATCAAGCCGCTGATTGCTTCCGGTCGCGCGGCCGGTGAAACGCGAAGGTTGATCCGCCAGACGATGTCGCAAGGCCTGCACGAGCAGCTGGCGGCGGAGCAGGCGTCGCTGGTGGCGCTGGCGTCCAGCCCGCTGGTGACCGGGCGGCTGAAGAAAGCGCTCGGGCTCTGAGGGCCGACGAGGTCAACGCTGCTCGCGGAAGCGGCGCGGCGTCGAGCCTGTCAGTGCGTGGAAGGTGTCGGTGAAGTGCGACTGGCTCGAGAAGCCGGTCTCCTGGGCGATGCGGACCAGATCGAACTCGGTGTTCTGTAGCAAGTGCATCGCCGCTGCTACTCGTCTCTGAGTCAGATATTGATGGGTGCTCATGCCGGTCGCGCCGCGGAAGCTGCGTGTGAACCCGGCGCGGCTGACGCCGGCTCGCCTTGCCAGTTCGTCGATCGGCAATGCCCGGCTCAGATTGGCTTCGACGTAAGCGAGCAGATCTGCCAGCGGTGTCGTGCCGATGCGCTGGCCGGCCGTCGCGGCGGCATCGGCGACGTGGCCCGCCGCCGGCAGCGTCTGCGCCTGTTCGGCGAGGTGGCAGAGCAGGGCATCGGCGAGTTTGGCGATGTAGTTCGGCGATGGCGGCTGGGGCGCGCGCGCCGCACGCAACAGCGCTTCCATGCTGGCGGTGACATAGGCGTCGCGGAACGCGAAGCGCGGCATCGTGTGGCTGCCCAGCGAGGGCAGGGCGCCATTGCCGGCCAGACCGTTCTGCAGCGGCACGTGCAGGGTCATGACGTCGATGCTGCCGCCGGTGTTGAAGGCGGCGCTGCGGCCGGGCGGCAGGATCGTCACCAGGCCGGGAATGGAGCAGGCGCGGCTCAGACCCCGCTCGGTCACCGCTCGGACCCGGCGCGAGCCGCCGAGATGCAGGGCAACCACCAGTTCGTCGGTCTCCGGTAGTTCGAAGCCGTCCATGTCCGGCGTGCGCCAGTCGTAGATGCCGATGGCCGATCCGTTGCCCGCTTCGGCAGCGACACCCGGCGCCACGCCGAAGGCGCTGCGGAAGGCTTCTGCGGCGTGCGGTCTGGTCGGCGTCGTCATGGCTTCTCTGCTCGAACCGTGCGTAGCCGATTCTGACATGGCAGCAAGGACGATTCTGATAGACCGCGACCGCGCCGCTGCCGAAACTCCACCTCGGGTCAGAAACCCGACCGACGCCCGGCGCCGCATTCGAACGAGGAGCAAACACGATGAATCCGACACAACCGAATCCCACTGATTACAGCATGTGGAAGCTGATGGCCTGGACCGGCCCGGTCTTCTTCATCGGCTTTTTCTGCATGTGGGGCCTGCTGGCTAGCAATTTCCCGCCGATGGCGGCGAACACCAGCGCCCAGGACATGTGGCAGCACTACAAGGATCTGCAGACGCCGATCATGATCGGCATGTCGGTGTGCATGGTAGTCGGCTCCTGCTACATGACGTTCGGCGCGGCGGTGTCTCGCGTCATGCGCCGCATCGAAGGCGGCGAAGGCATGCTCGCCAACATCGAGATGACCGGTGCAACGATCACCTATTGCCCGATCGTCATCGCCTGCGGCATCTGGCTGACCATCGCGTTGCAGATCGACGTGCTGTCGCCGGAAATGGTCCAGACGATGTACTACCTCGCCTGGATGATCGTCGATCTCGCCTACATGGTGACCAGCTGGCAGATCATCGCCGCCGCCATCGTGTTCCTGCGCGACAAGCGTGAGAAGCCGCTGGTGCCGGCCTGGGTCTGCTGGTGGGGCTTCGTCACCGTGGCCTCGTTCTTCCCGGTGAGCCTGATCCCGTTCTTCAAGACCGGTCCGTTCGCGTTCCACGGCATGTTCAACTTCTGGATCGCGTTCCCCACCTGGTACATCTGGATCGTGTCGATGTCGGTGTTCATCATCAAGGCCGTGAATCGCATCGAGATCGAGGACGGCGCCGCCAGCCCGAGTGCGGTACGTGAGCAGACGGGCTCGCTGATCGGCGCCCGCTGAGGCATTCTCGCTGCATGTCGACTTCTCCCGTTGCAGTGACCCGACGCCTTCCCGGAGTGGAAGGCGTCTGGGTGTTCGTGCTTGCCGACATGTGCTTCTTCGGCGTGCTGTTCGTGTCGTTCATGCAGGAGCGGATCAAGCAGGGCGCGTTGTTCGAAACCGCGCGCCACACGCTGAATCCGGACTTCGGTGGCATCAACACACTGATCCTGCTGACCAGTTCCTGGTTCGTGGTGCTGGCCGTCGATGCCGCGAAGCGTGACCGGATCAGCGCGATTCCGAAGCTGCTGCTGGCGGCGATGCTCTGTGGCATCGCCTTCGGGATCTCGAAGGCGATCGAGTACGGCGGCAAGCTAGCGGCCGGCATCACGCCGATGAGCAATGACTTCTACATGTTCTATTTCTCGCTGACCGGCATTCACTTGCTGCACGTGATCGGCGGTTGCGTGATGCTGACGGTGTTCTGGCTGAAGGCACGCAAGGGCGAGTTCGACAGCCGCAACCTGAAGGTGCTCGAATCCGGCGCCACCTACTGGCACATGGTCGATCTGCTGTGGATCTTCCTGTTCCCGCTGCTGTATTTGCTGAGATAGGTCATGGCGCTGCTGACGAAACCCGCGACCCTGGTCTGGCTGTTCCTGATGGCCGCGACCTGCGTGACCACCTGGGGCTTGTCGAAGGATCAGTTCACCGCCAGTGTAGCGACGCTCTCGATCATCCTGATCGCGGCGATCAAGGTGCGGCTGGTGCTGCTGCACTTCATGGAACTGCGCCATGCGCCTTTGCCCTGGCGGCTGCTGCTCGAAGCCTGGGTACTGGTGGTCACCGGCGCGATTGCCGGCTTCTACCTGCATACCGCGCCTTTGGCCTGATTGACCGATTCACTCGCTGCAACGAAAAAGGCCCGGCTGATTCAGCCGGGCCTTTTTTTGTTGCCGAATTGCACTACGGCATTTTTGCGGAATGACTTTCGTCAGTGAACTTGTCGTAGAAGATGGCATCGAGCTTCATGCCGGCTTCGGTCATGGAGGACATGCCGGCGTCGATCATGCCGGGGGGGCCGCACATATAGCCTTCGGCGGTGGACCAGTCGATATCGGGCAGGGCATCGGTGATGAACTGCGTGACCAGGCCGCGAGCACCCGTCCAGGAACTGTCCGCCGGCTCATGCGACAGCACTGGCAGGAACACGAACTTGCCATTCCAGTTCTGGGCGATCTGCTGGATCTGCTCCAGCCCATAAAGATCGGCTTGCGTCCGCGCGCCGAACAGGAAGGCACAAGGCCGCTGGACGCGATCCTTGCGGCCGGCTTCGAGCACCGATAGCAACGGAGCCAATCCCGAACCACCGGCGATGCAGACCATCGGTGCGGTGCCCGGATGAAGATGGAAATTGCCGTGCGGGCCTTCCACATCCATCGTCACCTCCTTGAACTCACCCTTGAACAGCGCCTCGGTGAACGCCCCGTTCGGCACCTTGCGGATGAAGAACGACACCTGACGGCGGCCATCGCGATCCGGCGCATCGGCAAAAGAATAATTGCGGGCCCGCTGAATGCCCGGCACCTTCAGATTCGCGTACTGCCCGGCCACGAACTTGATCGGCCGATCGAGCGCGATGGTGATCTTGACGATGTCGTGGGTCAGCGTCTCGGTCGCCGAGATCTTGCCGGTGAACGACTCCACCGGTGGCGCATCCAGCGCCTGACTCTCGACTTCCACCTGGGTCAGTGCATCCTTCGGAATCGCCTGGCAGGCCAGGATGAAACCGGCAGCGATCTCCTGCTGCGACAGCGTGTAGCCGAAGTCGGTCAGCGCTGAAACACGACCGGACTTGAGCTTGCACTTGCAGGAGCCGCAGGTGCCCACCGTGCAATTGTGCGGAAACGGCACGCCGTTCTTGAGCGCAGCCTCGAGCATGGTTTCCCCGCTCGGCACTTCGTAGCGCGCACCAAACGGCGCCACTTCCACAAACTTCGCTTCCTTCGCAGCAAACAGCGATTTCAGAAAACCCATGACGCTCTCCGCAAGGCTCCGCGCGACGGGATAGTGCAAGGGGAGCGGAGCAGATGGTATGCAGGCATACGAAGAAGCGCAACGCGTTTTTGCGGCTTTTGCCGTCGTCGACGACGGGCGGTTAACACTCAGTCCTCGTCCAGGGACTGGTTGCCGTTATCTAGGCCCATCCGCGACAGCGAATGCTTGATCTGGCCCAGCAGCCGGGACAGCGTCTGGTGATCGTCCAGGCTGAGTGCGCCGAGCGCGCGCTGGTTGAAACGATCTTCCTCGATGGTCATGGTCTTGATCAGCGGCTGCGCAGCGCGGGTCAGGTAGACGCGCTTGACGCGCTTGTCCAGCGGATCGGCGCGGCGTTCGACCCATCCGCTGTTCTCCAACTGATCGACGACGGTGCCGAGGCTGGCCTTGCCCACTTCCAGCACATCGGCGAGTTGCGACTGCATCATGCCGTCGTGGCGCGACAGATGTGCCAGCACCCACCAGCGAGCGCGGGTGATCTTCAGCGGCTTCATCAACTGGTCGTAAGCCGAACGGCGCAGACGCGACACGTCGTGGATCAGGAAGCCCAGCTTGATCCATTGCCGCGAAAGTTCTTCGCTTGGAGGATGAAGCAAGCTGGCATCGCCAGATTCTTCGCCGGGCAGCGGGGTAGAAGACATCGGCGGCTCGGCTGGGGACAGGGGCGTCGTCGAGGCTTCCGAAGCCTTCGAGGCCTCCGCTGGCGGGGCCTTGGTGTTGCGCGTCCTCATCGCAGGTTTTCCCAATTGAATCGGCAGCGCCTGATGATCCGGTGAGCGATTTCCCGCCACCTGAACTCCCGTCTGAATCATGGCCAACCGTATGGTTCAATACTACAACGGTTCACAGCTGAATCACTTTGCCGAGCGTGCATTTCAGCGTTGATTCGATTGACTTGGGGTTCGCCCCTGGCCGATTCTCCGCGGGATTTGATACGACGCCATACGACAGGAAGCTTGATGAAGTCTCGACTGCTGCTGCGCCCCATTGCTGCCACTGTGCTGACGCTCGCCCTGTCGGCCTGCGGTTTCATCCGCCCTGTTGCCGATCCTGCGACCGAGCAGGCTGCCGAATCTGTCGCTGACCCGGCGGCCAACCCGGCGATTGACGGCCCGGCTGCGGCACCGGAAGCCGCGGCTGTGGAGCCGATTCCTGGTGCTGATGCTGTTGCCACGCCTGACGCAGTGCCGGCTCCTGAAACCGCCGTGACGCCTGAAACGCCAGCGACCCCGCCAGCGGGCGTTCCCGAAACCGTGGTCATCGAAAAGCCGCCGCCGCGCGCGGGCTGGCTCGCCCGCTTCTTCTGGAGCCCGGAATATTGCGACAAGAACCGCGGCAGCAAGGAAGTGCAGTGCGGCGTGCCGCGCCAGGGTTTCGTGCTGCGCGATCTGGTCCACGTCGTCAACGACAAGGACGTCGACGAATGCCCGAATGGCTCGTTGCTGATGTCGCCGGAGATGCTGGCGCAGATGGCTCGCTTCACCAAGAACAAGGTCGAGACGCGCACATCCTGGCGCTTGTATGGCCGCTGCTCGGGACTATCGGAAGTCGATTACGCCTCGTGGTCGGAGTTCGTCGATCGCCGCATGAGCTGGCCTGAGAACCTGGTGCCCGGCGGCAGGGATGTCAGCACCACGGCAGCCGAGATCGTTGCCACGCTGGCGCAGGACAACCCCGGCCTCACCGCCGAAACCGTGGTGCTGCAGTGCAATCGCGCCTGGCTGAAATCCGTCGATCTGTGTCTCGACGAGAACTTCCATTACGACAAGGCTTCCTGCCCGCGGACCAGCAGCTGCGGCAGCAACATCAAGGTGCTTGGCAAGCCTTGATGCTGCTCGCAGCCTGTGGTTAGAACGCCGCGTTGTAGAGCAGATACAGGCCCAGTGCACCGGCGCTGCCGTGCACCGCGACCATGGCCAGCGGCGTTCTGCCCTTGAACAGCACGCGGAACAGCAGCATGCCGCCGATGAAGCCGCCGAGGAACACCACCAACGCCCACCAGGCGAGCGTCGGCGTGGCGTCGCCGCCCTTGAGGTTCGAAGTGAACAGGGTGGCCAGCGCCGCGAGTCCACCGAGGCCGTGAGCGGGCCCCAGGAAACCTGGAATGCGGATACCGAAGGCAATCATGGCCGCCATACCGATACCGCCGGCGGCAATGGCTGCGAAGAAATAGAACGCAATCTGGATCAATGGCATGGCTTGCTTCTCCCTTAGCGCGGCCCGGACTCGATGTCGGGCCTTAGTTGTGATGAAAGGTTGATGCTGGCTGCTGCTGGTCACGAATGCCCCATGCTTTCGCTGGGGCATGCTCAGGTTAGCGGTACGGCCTCCGCATCGCCAAAACTCAGGTGTTCCCACATCCGCTCGTAGACTCTTCCGGCCACTACCTGCCGGGCAATGGTTTCGTCTGCTGTCAGCAGGGTGTGGTCGCCATCCTGGCCCATCTGCATCAGGCCGGTCTCGACTCGTGCAGCTTCCTCCAGGAACCAGGACAGCGCCACCGCTTCGACGATGGTCTTGCCGACCACCACCGCGCCGTTGGCACGCATCACCAGCGCATTGCCCTGGCCCAGCGTGTCGGCCAGACGGGCGGCGGCTGCGTCATCACGCAGCAGGCGGGGGTCATCCCAGAGCACCGGGCCCTGGCCATCCGGACGCGCGAAGTAGGCGCCGAAGCCGTGCCGCGCACGCGGCGTCCGCTTCAGCAGCGCGAGCAGGCCGATCTGCGGCGGCATGATCCGGCACACCGCAGCAATCTCCGGCCGCCGGGCGTAGACCTGCTGATGGATGCGCACCTCGCCAAGCACGCCGTCCGGCAACGGGCCGCTGACCGGCACGACGGTGCCGGCATCGCTAGTCAGGATGCTGCCCATCGGCTTCGCGGCGCAGACCAGGAAATGCTCAGCATCGAGCCGCAGGCTGCAATGGCCATAAGCGTGCACGAGGCCGCCGCGCGATAGCGCGCGGGCGGCGACGCGCAGCTCGGCCTGTTGCGCGGCGCTGGCGATCGGAGCTGGAAAATTCGTTTGTGGCACAGCGGTCATAACCTTCATTTCCTTTCGGGACGGGTGCTTGTGATCGCAACTTACAATCAGTTCAGCCGGAATGTTGAAAGCGCGTCCGAAGCATAGTACGGTGCCTCACGAATTTTGACGATACGGAAGAACAGCCGCGTGAAAAAGATCCGCTGCGCGATCATCGGCCCTGGGAACATTGGGACGGACCTGCTGTACAAGCTGAAGCGTTCGAGCGTGCTGGAGCCGGTGTGGATGGTCGGCGTCGATCCGGAATCGGAAGGCCTGGCGCGGGCGCGGGAATACGGCCTGAAGACCACGGCCGACGGTGTGGATGGCCTGCTGCCGTTCGTGGCCAGCGACAACATCCAGATCGCCTTCGACGCCACCAGCGCCTACGTCCACAAGCAGCACTCCGATGCGCTGACCGCGCTCGGCGTGATGATGATCGACCTGACGCCGGCGGCAATCGGCCCGTTCTGCATCCCGCCGATCAACCTGAAGGCTCATGCCGGCAGCCGGCAGATGAACGTCAACATGGTCACCTGCGGCGGCCAGGCGACGATTCCGATGGTCTACGCCGTATCCCGCGTGCAGAAGGTGTCGTACGCCGAGATCGTCGCGACGGTGGCCTCGAAATCGATTGGCCCCGGCACCCGCAAGAACATCGACGAATTCACCCGCACCACGGCCGCTGCCGTGAAATCAGTCGGCGGTGCCGAACGCGGCAAGGCGATCATCATCGTCAACCCGGCCGAACCACCGTTGATCATGCGCGACACCGTCCACTGCCTGACGGTGGACGCACCGAAGCAGAAAGAGATCGAAGCCTCGGTGCGCGACATGCTCGCCGAAGTCCAGAAGTACGTGCCCGGCTACCGGGTCATGAACGGCCCGGTATTCGACGGCAACCGGGTCACCACCTTCCTGCAGGTGGAAGGGCTCGGTGACTACCTGCCGAAGTACGCCGGCAACCTCGACATCATGACCGCCGCGGCCGCCCGCACCGCCGAAATGTTCGCCGAAGAAATCCTCGCCGGGCGCATCACGCCCGTGGCGGCCTGAAGGAAGCACGATCCATGAATCTCAAAGGCATCAAAGTCAGAACGCATGACATGTCGCTGCGCGACGGCATGCACCCGAAACGCCACCAGATCAGCATCGAACAGATGCAGAAGATCGCCACCGACCTCGATGTCGCCGGTGTCCCGCTGATCGAAGTCACCCATGGCGATGGCCTCGGCGGCGGATCCGTCAACTACGGCTTCGCCGCCGCCAGCGACGAAGACTATCTCCGCGCCGTGATCCCGCTCCTCAAGCAGGCCAAGGTCTCGGCCCTGCTGATTCCGGGCATCGGCACGGTGGACGACCTCAAGGTCGCTGCCGACTGCGGTATCCACACCGTCCGAGTCGCCACCCACTGCACCGAAGCCGATGTCAGCGAACAGCACATCATCGCCGGCAGAAAGCTCGGCCTCGACACCGTCGGCTTCCTGATGATGGCGCACATGTCCGAGCCGGAAGCCCTGCTCAAGCAAGCCAGATTGATGGAAAGCTACGGCGCCCAATGCATCTACGTCACCGACTCCGCGGGTTACATGCTCCCGGACGACGTCAGCGCCCGAGTCGGCCACCTGCGCCAGCATCTCAACGCCGACACCGAACTCGGCTTCCACGGCCACCACAACATGGCCATGGGCATCTCCAACAGCCTCGCCGCGATCGAAGCCGGAGCAAGACGCATCGACTGCGCCTGCGGCGGCATGGGCGCCGGTGCCGGCAACACGCCACTGGAAGTGTTCATTGCGGTGGCCAACCGGATGGGCATCGAGACCGGGGTCGACCTGTTCAAGGTCACCGACGTCGCCGAAGACCTGGTCACCCCGATCCTCGACTTCCCGGTGCGCATCGACCGCAACTCGCTGACTCTGGGCTACGCCGGCGTCTATTCGAGCTTCCTGCTGTTTGCCCGAAGAGCCGAGGCCAAGTACGGCGTGCCGGCCCGCGAAATTCTCATCGAACTGGGAAGACTGAAGATGGTCGGCGGCCAGGAAGACATGATCGAAGACACCGCCATCAATATGGCGCGTGAACGTGGGTTGAGCGCCGCCTGAGCCTATCCGTGACCACGCCGACTGCCACCTTCCGCGCCGCCCGCGATCTGCTGCTGCGCCATCGCGACGACTATGCGACGGCGATGGCCGAGTTCGCCTGGCCGGTGCTGCCTGAGTTCAATTGGGCGCTCGATCACTTCGATGAACTGGCGCTTGGAAACCAAGCCTGCGCGCTGTGGATCGTCGACGAAAGCGGCGCCGAACTGCGGCGCAGTTTCGACGAACTGCGCGTCGCTTCAGATCGCAGCGCTAACTGGCTGCGCAGCCTTGGCGTGCAGCGCGGTGATCGGCTGCTGGTGATGCTGCCGAACCGGGTCGAGCTGTGGGAGATCATGCTCGCGGCGATCAAGCTTGGCGCGGTGCTGGCCCCGGCGACGCAGATCCTGTCGGCGGCCGATCTGCAGGACCGCATCGAGCGCGGCGACATGCGCGCGGTGATCTGCGATCCAGCGAGCCTTGCGAAGTTCGAAGGTATTGCCGAAGGGCGACTGAAGATCGTCGTCGGTGGCGAAGCTCCCGGTTGGACTTCGTATGTCGATGTCAGCAAGGCGTCGACGAACTACCAGCCCGATAGCGTTACCAAGGGCAATGACGCCTGTGTCCTGTATTTCACGTCGGGCACCACCTCGAAGCCGAAGATGGTGCTGCACACGCAGACCAGCTATCCGGTCGGCCATCTGAGCACCATGTATTGGCTGGGCCTGAAGCCCGGCGATGTGCACATGAACATCAGCTCGCCGGGTTGGGCCAAGCACGCCTGGAGCTGTTTGTTCGCGCCCTGGCAGGTCGGTGCGACGATCTTCATCTACAACCAGGGCCGCTTCGATACTGCGAAGACGCTGAACACGCTGGTGCGTTGCGGCGTCACCAGCTTATGTGCGCCGCCGACTGCCTGGCGCTCGCTGATCATCGAAGACCTGAAGGCTTACCCGGTGAAGCTGCGCGAGCTGACCAGCGCCGGCGAGCCGCTGAATCCGGAAGTGATCGAGCAGGTGAAGAGCGCCTGGGGCATCACCATCCGCGAAGGCTTTGGCCAGACCGAATCGACAGCGATGCTCGGCAATCCGCCGGGTCAGCCGGTGCGTTACGGCTCGATGGGCAGGCCGCTGCCGGGCTATGCGATCGACCTGCTCGATCTCGATGGCAACAAGGCGGGCGAGGGCGAGATCTCGGTGCGCCTGTCGCCGCGTCCTACGGCGATCATGGCTGGCTACGCGGGTGATGTCGCAAAGACCCAGAAGGCGCTTGGCGGTTCGCACTACGGCACCGCCGATGTCGCGTCCATCGACGCCGATGGTTACTACTGGTACGTCGGTCGCACCGATGACGTGTTCAAGAGTTCGGACTACCGCATCTCGCCGTTCGAGCTGGAAAGCGCGCTGCTTGAACATCCGGCCGTCGCTGAAGCTGCCGTGTTCGAAAGCCCGGACCCGAAGCGCCTCTGCGTGCCGAAGGCCTGCGTGATCCTGGCGCCGGGCCATGTACCGAGCGCCGATACCGCGAAGACGATCCTGCTGTTTGCGCGCAGCCGTCTGGCGCCGTACCAGAAGGTGCGCATCATCGAATTCTGTGACTTGCCGAAGACGGTCTCCGGCAAGGTGCGCCGCAATGAATTGCGCGCCACCGAAGCGGCGCGTCGTGCGGCCGGCGAGCGCGGCGAACATGAATATCTGGAAGCCGATTTTCCCGAATTGCTCGATGCAAGACGCGTCTGATGTCGAGCTGTGTACTAGCCAAGGTCTGAACTGGAACCTGCCATGAACGCACCCGCCCCCCCCAACACTAGACCGATCCCCTTGTCCGAGCTGCCGGTGGTCTGGAGCGACAAGGAAAAGCACCGTTTCAAGGTTGCGCGGCGCAGCTTCGTCGATCCCGAGATCCTCAAGGCGGAGTACGACACCATCTTCAACAAGTGCTGGCTCTATGTCGGCCACGAGTCGGAGCTGGTCAAGAACGGCGACTTCGTCACCCGCATCATCGCCAAGCGGAGCGTGCTGTTCACCAAGGACGCGACGGGCAAGATCAATGCGTTCTTCAATGCCTGTCCGCATCGCGGCGCGCAGGTCTGTCGCGAGCGCAAGGGCAACGCCAAATCGTTCCAGTGCTTCTATCACGGCTGGGTGTTCGGATCGGATGGCAAGCTGAAGAGCCAGCCGGGCAGCGAGTGCTATCCGGATGACTTCAACGCCGATGGCCAGGCCAATCTGGTGTCGGTGCCGCGCATCGATTCCTATCGCGGCTTCTGGTTCATCTGCTTCGATCGCGAAGTGCAGTCCTTGCCGGACTACCTGGCCGGTGCCAAGGAGTGGATCGACATCGTTGCCGATCAGTCGGAAACGATGATGACCCTGGTCGGCGGCACGCAGGAGTATCAGATCCGCGCCAACTGGAAACTGCTGACCGAGAACTCCATTGACGGCTACCACGCGATCAACACCCATGCGACCTATGTCGATTACCTGAAGAACTCGCAGGGCTCGATGAGCCCGGTGCCGTTCGAAGGAACCGGTTACGACCTCGGCAATGGCCATGCGGTGATCGAGTACCGCGCGCCCTGGGGCCGTCCAGTCGCACAGTGGATTCCATTGTGGGGCGATGAAGGCAAGGTCGAGTTGGAGAAAGTCCATGCCCGCCTCGTCGAACGCTTCGGCAAGGAGCGCGCGGATCGCATCGCGTTCTCCAACCGCAACATGTTCATTTTCCCGAATCTGGTCATCAACGACATCATGGCGATCACCGTGCGCACCTATTACCCGACGGCGCCGGACGCGATGCAGGTATTCGGCTGGGCGCTGGCGCCGAACGAGGAAAGCACCTGGGCGCGCAAGTATCGGCTCTCGAATTTCCTCGAGTTCCTCGGCCCGGGCGGCTTCGCCACGCCGGATGATGTGGAGGCGCTGGAGCAGTGCCAGCGCGGTTTCGAGTCGATGCTCGAAGCGCCGTGGAGCGATATCTCCAAAGGCATGAAGAAAGAGAAGGTCAACTACGACGACGAACTGCAGATGCGTGCCTTCTGGACTCGCTGGCAGGAATGCACCAAGGCCCGTGCCGCAGCCCCGAGCGTGGTGCCGAACCAGGGAGACCAGGCATGAGCCAGCTGACTCTCGCCAACGTCACGCGCGAGCAGGTCGAGGACTTCATGTTCCTCGAAGCGGAGATCCTCGACGAATGGCGTCTGAAGGAATGGCTGACCCTGTTCACGACGGATGCCACCTACAACGTGCCAGCCACCGACGTGCCGGCGAACGCCTCGCCGGACGGCACGCTGTTCTATGTCGCCGATGATCGCTTCCGCCTGGAACAGAGAGTCGAGCGTCTGCTGAAGCGCACCGCGCATGCCGAGTTTCCACGCTCGAAGACGCGCCATCTGGTCAGCAACGTGCGCATTCGCGGCCGGTCGGACAGCGAACTCGATGTCGGCGCCGCGGTGCTGACCTATCGCACCAAGATGGGCCTGACCGAAACCTACATCGGCAGCTATCGCTATCGGCTGGTGGTCGAGGAAGGCCGCCTGCTGATCCGCGAAAAGCGCTGCATTCTCGACATGGACGGCCTGAAGCCCAATGGTCGCATCAGCATCATTCTCTGAGACATGGCCATGAACCTACTGCGCTCGGCAGCTCGGCACCGTCCGGTGCTCGAAATGCTCACGTGCTGTCACGCACGCTCCGCTTTCTGCGCTCCGGGCTGCACCTACCTGCCGTCGCTCGCGACGGTTCCTGACCACGTCTGAGGCGCGCTCGATGACCATCCCCTTCCGCTACCGCCGCCTCGGCTACGTCGCGCTGAACGTCACCGATCTGGCGCGCAGCACCACGTTCTATCGCGATCTGGTCGGCCTCGATGTCAGTGATGCCACCGAACAACGGGTGGCGCTGCGTTGCGCGCGCGATCACCACGCGGTGCTGCTCTATCCGGCGGCAGCGCCTGGCTTGAAGCGGATCGGCTTCGAACTGGAGTCGTCTGCCGATCTCGCCAAGGCACGGACTTATCTGACCGAGCAGGGCTATGCGATCGAGGACGTTTCGGCCGATGAGCTGAAGGATCTGCGCACGGTCGCTGCACTCCGCTTTCGGCTGCCGGACAGCGGCCTGTGCATCGAATACTTCGTGCAGATGATGCACATGGCCACGCCGTTCGAAGCGCGCCTGACCAGGATCGAGCGGCTGGGTCATGTGGTGATCAACACCAGCAGCTTCGACACCATGCTCGGCGCGTTCCGCGACCAGCTCGGCTTCAAGGTGTCGGATTTCGTGCCGGGCTTCGCCGCGTTCCTGCGCGCCTGGCCGAATCCGCTGCATCACTCGCTGGCGGTGCTGACCGGGCCGGATCATCACCTGAATCACGTCAATTTCATGGTCAGCGATATCGACGACATCGGCCGCGCGATGAACCGCATGAAGGCGGCCAACGTCGAGATCGTCTTCGGCCCGGGGCGGCATCAGCCGTCGGAAAGCATCTTCCTGTACTTCCTCGATCCGGACGGCATGACCGTCGAATACAGCTTCGGCATGGAATGCTTCCCGGAAGACGGCGCTCGCGAAGCGCGGCTGCTGGAACCCGCACCGAAGACGCTCGATACCTGGGGCAGTGTGCCGACGCCGGCCTTCGGCAAGATCGGCCAGATCGAACAGGGAATCGAAGCGTGAGCGGTCGCTTCGAAGGCCAGGTTGCCGTTGTCACCGGCGCCGGTCGCGGCATCGGCTATGCCTGCGCGGAGCGCTTTGCCAGCGAAGGCGCGAGCCTGGTCATCGGTGATCTCGACCAGGCGCAGGTCGATGCGGCGGTTGCCAAGCTGGCGAGCGAATTCGGGGTGAAGGTTGTCGGCGTTGCCGGTGACCTGTCCTTGCAGGAAGTGGCGGAACGAACTATCGGCGCAGCGAAAACCCACTTCGGCCGTCTCGACATCCTGGTCAACAACGCCGGCGGCGGCATCCTGCGGCCGTTCCTCGATCACACGCCGGACACCTTGCGCGCCACCATCGACCGCAATCTGTGGACCTGCATCTGGTGCTGCTGGTATGCATTGCCGCTGATGCGGGTGCAAGGCTTTGGCCGCATCGTCAACCTCGGTGCCGATTCGGTGCGCAACGGTCTGTTCGACCACGCCGCCTACAACGCGGCCAAGGGCGGCATGCACGGCATGACCACCGGCCTGGCGCGTGAGTACGCGCGCGAAGGCATCACCGTGAACACCGTGGCGCCCTGCGTCGTGCAGACTCCGCAGCTCGATGAAGTCGCCAAGCGCGATCCCGAACTGGTGCGCAAGGTCATCGATGTGGTGCCGATGGGCCGGCCCGGCACGATGGACGAAGTCGCGTCGATGGTCGCCTATCTGGCCAGCCGCGAAGCGGCGTTCGTCACCGGTCAGGTGATCAGCGTCAACGGCGGCACGACGATGCTCTGATGCTGTGCACTTCTTTCATCACGTTCTGAACTCATGACCAACACCCTGGCCACCATTACGGAATCCGAACTGCTCGACGGCGAGATGAAGAGCGCCTTCCTGCCCGATGGCACGCGCATCGCGCTGTTCCATATCAACGGCGGCTTCTACGCGACGCAGGACACCTGCACGCACGAGAACGCTTCGCTGAACGACGAAGGCACAGTCGATGGTGATCGGGTGACGTGCACCTGGCACTACTGCGAGTTCTCGATCGTCACCGGCGAAGCCCTGAACTCGCCGTGCAGCGAGCCGCTGCGCACCTTCCCGGTCAGAGTGATCGACGGTGTGCTCCATGTCGATTACTGAAAAGATGCTGAAGCTGCGCAAGCCGCGTGCGACTGCTGCGCCGGCCGAGAAGGCGGTGCGAGCACCTGCAGTACGTCGTCGTACCCAGACCGAACGCTCGGACGAAATGCGCATGCGGCTGGTCGAAGCCTCGGCGATCGTGCTGCGCCGCAAGGGTTATGCGGGCTTGCGCACCGATGAAGTGGCACGGGTCGCCAAGGTATCCAGAGGCGCGCTGCAGCACCATTTCCCGAGCAAGGACAGCCTGGTCGTCGCCACTGCCGAACATCTGCTGCAGACCAGCCTGGCCCGTGGCCAGCGCCGCGCCAGCACGGCCGAGGCAGTCGACGATCCGATCGCAGCGATCATCGAGGACGGACTCGAATTCTTCCTCGGTGCCGATTTCACCGTGGTGCTCGATCTGGTGCTCGCCGGCAGCAAGAGCCGCGCGATGCGCGATCGCATCTACGAGCATGCGAAGACCAATCGCCTCGGCGTCGAGGACGCCTGGCTGGCGCTGCTGGTCGCCAAGGGCGTGCCGGTGGACAAGGCCGAAAAAGTGCTGTGGCTGACCATCAGCGTGATCCGCGGCTTCGCCGTGCGCGCGCTGTGGCAGCAGGACGACGCTCTGTTCCGCAGCCTGCTCGACGAATGGAAGCTGATCATCGTCGGCCATTTGCAGAACCTCACCAACAAGACTGGCGACAAGAACCCAACCGCATCCGGAGCAAAAAAATGAGCCTGTGGAATGATTTTGTGGGGGCGGAAATCCGTTATGTCGATACGCCGACCTACGGCCGCATCCGCGTCGCCGAAGCGGGCCCCAAGGGTGCGCCCGTGATCCTGTTCCAGCACGGCATCGGCGGTCATCTGGAGGCGTACTGCAAGAACCTGGTCGCGCTGTCCGACGAGTTCCGCTGCATCGCGTTCGACTACGTGGGCCACGCGCTGTCGAACCGCATGGTCATGGAGTACACGCCGCCGGTGCTCGCCGAGCAGGTTCGCGAATTGATGGACGCGATGGGTGTCGATTGCGCCCATCTGTCCGGCGAATCGCTGGGCGGCTGGGTGTCCGGCTTTTTCGCGGTGAAGTATCCGCAGCGGGTGCTGAAGCTGATGCTGAACACCGGCGCCGGCATTCCGATCGTTTCGGAGAAAGGCCGCGCCGACATGCTCGACCTGATGGAGCGCTCGAAGAAGGCGGCCGGCCTTGCGCCGACCTTCGAGATGGTCAAGCACCGCATCGAATGGCTGATCCATCCGAACAACCACGCGCGTCTGGTCACCGACGAACTGGTCAACTTGCGCCTGCGCTACTACCTGATGCCGGAAGGTCGTGAAGTGACACCGATGGTCAACCGCATGCTGCCGCGCCACGACGAATTCCTGGTGCCGCTCGAAGCGATCAAGGCGGAGACCCTGCTGCTGTGGACGCGCGACAACCCGATCCATGATCTGGAATGCGCGCGCGCTGCCCATTCCCGCATTCCGAACTCGACGCTGTACGTGATGGAGGCCGACGCCGCCCACTGGCCGCAGTACGAAGATCCGGAAGAGTTCAACCGCGTGGCTCGCGCGTTCTTCGCCGGTCGCTGAACACGATGAGCGACTCTCTTCATCTCGGTATCGCCCAGCGCCTGCGTGCGGCCTACCGTACCGGCGAGCCTGTGGCGCCGATCCGCGATCTGCTCGCTCCCGGCGATGTTGCTGCCGCCTACGCGATCCAGGAACTGAACACCGAAAGCTGGCTGGGCTCCGGCCGTCGCCTGGTCGGCCGCAAGATCGGCCTGACCTCGGTCGCGGTGCAGAAACAGCTCGGCGTCGATCAGCCCGACTTCGGCATGCTGTTCGCCGACATGGCGGTCTGCGATGGCAAACCGGTGGCGCCGGGCCGCGTGCTGCAGGCCAAGGTCGAGGCCGAGATCGCCTTCGTGCTCGAACGTGATCTGACCGTCGAGCAGGCCACGGTCGCCGATCTGATGCGCTCGATTGCTTACGCGACTGCCGCCATCGAAATCGTCGGCAGCCGGATCGCCAACTGGGACATCCGCCTGGTCGATACCGTGGCCGACAACGCATCGAGCGGACTGTTCGTGCTCGGCAACACGCCGTATCGACTGGCCGGGCTCGATCTGCGTGTCTGCACGATGCAGATGACACGTGGCGAAGAAACCGTATCGACCGGCGTTGGCCACGCCTGTCTCGGCCATCCACTGAATGCAGCCTTGTGGCTGGCGCGGAAGATGGTTGAAGTCGGCCGGCCGCTGCAGGCCGGCGACATCATCCTGTCCGGCGCACTCGGGCCGATGGTGGCTGCCAAGTCTGGTGAAATATTCGAGGCCCAGATCGATGGGCTCGGTTCGGTGCGCGCCGCCTTCGCGTAGGGCCGCCCTGGGAATCGCGGTGGCTTATTGCTCGGCCCCCAGCTTCGAACGATTGAACAGCAGCGCCCCCAGCCTGGCCGCTGCGTCTTCGGTACAAGGCGCCGCCAATCGCGGAACCGCTTTCCACAGGGCTTCCGTGGTGATCACATCGGCCCAGCGGGTGTGCGCCACGCAGACCGCACCCGTCGGTGACCAGCCGGCTTCGAAGCCGAAGCTCGGATCGGCCTTCGATTCGGATGACTGAATGCCGATGCGGTCGTAGACATCGATGTTGGTGCCGTTCTTGGTATGCGGCTCGCCGTCGCCGGCGTAATCCGCGCGCACCATGTGAACGCAGGCGGCGTGATACGGCGTCAGGTCTTCGCCTTTGGGGCCGAGCGCCCAGGGTTTGTAGCCGAAGCGGATGCACTTGCCGACCGCACCCGAAGCACAGGTCAGCGTGATCGCGCCCTCGCGGCCGGGGTGATGCTCCGGCAGGCTGATCGGAAAGCCCCAGGTCTCGCCGTAGAAGTTTGGCTGGCAGGCCGGCTGCCATTCGCCCTTGTCGTTCTGCACCTGGAACTCGTGACGCAGGATGTCCGGGTCCTGCGGGTCCGGCTTGATCGAGGCGAGCTTGATCGACGCCAGCTTGCCGCCCTCGATGCCCATGTGCACGACCGCCCCTTGCATCTGCTGACCCCTCAACACCCGGCCATCGGCCAGCTTCAGCACGAAGGCGGTGTGCTCGGCGCTCATGTCCGGTGCGGTCACTGTCTGTGGCGCTGCCTGGGCGGCTAAGGCCAGCAGCATCAGCAAGGAGCAGTGGCGCAGAGGATTGAAGTTCATGAGGCGCTCATCAAGGATCGTAGGTCGGTTCAAGGCCACGCAATGCGGCTTGAGTACAACAACAATGTCACCCGGCCGGAACCGAATAGGCAACCGTACCGTCGCCGCCTTTTCCGGATGGCGCGCCAGATCCGCTCCACACGCATGACGCCGCGGGCTTGAGCGACCTGCAGACGTCGGGAGCAGGTCGGTTCAAGCGAAGCGGAACCGGCAGGCACCGCCTCAACGAGAAAGCCCGTCGGCAGGCCGACGGGCTTTTGAGGGTAGGGCCGCGCAGGTTTTATTCCGGCAGCGTGACGGCGACAACGGTGCCGGCTTCGATGCCGGTATTGAAAGTACCGTTGAGGTAAAAGCCGTTCTGTTTCCTGCCATTCAAGACGAAGCCGTTCAGGACGAAGCCATTAATCTGGATGCCGTTGATCTGGATGCCATTGATCTGAATGCCATTGATTTGAATGCCGTTCGCCCTCATGCCAGCCTCGGCAGAGAAGGAAGCGATGGCGGCGGTGGCAAGGCAGAGGGCGGCGGCGAGGGTCTTGAAGGTCTTCATGGTGAGGCTCCGGTAGGGTGTTGCGAGGGCGGTTGTGTGCCGGTTCAGCCCGGCGACGAGACGAACTTTCTGCCTCGGCCCCCAGAACATCCTCTTGTCTCGTTGAAGACATTCCAATTTCTTGCACACTTTTATCAAATCCATATAAATCAATTTCTTGCGGAATCATTTGAAGACCGCTTACCGCTTTGCAGGCGGTCAGTCTGGCGCAGGCCGGTTCAAACGAAGCGGAATCGACAACTCGCCGAGGGCCGAAAGCCCGGCCGCGCCGCACGCGAAGGGACGCGGTTTGAGCCGACCCGCGGGCTACTTCAGCAGTGCCTCGGCCTGCCGGGTTCTCGGATCGTCCGGCCCGAGGGCGGCAAGCAGGATGGCGTGGCCGGATTTCAGCAGCGGCCCGGCTTCCTCTGGGTTTCCCCGGACTTGCAGGAACTGGCCAAGCAGGAACTCATCCCAGCCCACCAGCCATTCGCCCTGGGTCATCGCAGACCTGGCTTCATCGAGGTTCTGCCGCAGCAGGCGCTCGGCGATGCTGTTGTCCTTCAGCAACTGGCTGATCTGGGCCAGCTTCTCTCGCAGGCGCAGGGTTTCGTAGCCGGTGGGTTTCTGCTTCGGCTCGATCCGCGCCAGCGCCTCGCGGATGACGGTCTGCGCTTCAGGCAGGCGCCCGAGTTGAATCAGCGTGGTGGCGAGATCGAGGGCGACCGGGCTGTAGTCGATGGCCCGCAAGGCATCGCCCCGCTTCTGCCAGAGAGCCAGCAGGTCTCGTTGTTCGGGGAGTGCAGCCTCGGCATGACCGAGCAGGAAGTTGGCACGGGCGCGGCTTCGGTGGTCGATCAGGGTCAGCCGATTCTCCGGGCCGTAAATTCGAAGATCCCGGGACAGATACTTTTCGATCAGTGGCAGGGCTTCTTCGGCCAGTCCGACGCCCAGCATCGAGCTGACGAGCACGCCATTGCTCTGCGTCATCCACAGGCTGTCTTCGCCGTAGATCCGCCGCAGCCCCGCGTTCGCCGTACGCAGCATCGGCAGTGCTTCGGCGTGCCGCTCGACATGACCCAGCATGATCCCCCGGTAGAGCAGCATGCGCAGCGTGACCAGACTGTCCGGGCCGAAGCGCGCCTGAGCATCGCGATAGAGGCGGTCGATGGTCGGATCGCAACGATTGACGAACATCGCGAAATAGCCCGAGACGCAGCGCAGGATCGCAACCGAGCCCGCAGCGTCGGCCGCGATCTCGGGATGCGGAGTTCCGGCCGCTTTCTCCACGTCGGCAATCCGTTGCGACCAGATCAGCAGGTTGGGTACGTCGAGCTGATTGATATACATCTCCCGCAAGGCAGTCCGCGCCGCCTGGGTTTCATCGGCAGCCTCGCCCTGCTGGGCTGACAATTCCTTCTCGGCGATGGTCAGAAGCCGCTGCGCCGGCTCGCTTTCGCCCATCGCGGCGTAGGCGCTGCCGATCACCCGGGCCAGCGTGGCATGCACTGCGGGCTGTTCCTTGAACTGCTGGTCGAGTTGCTGCTGCGCCCGGTCGAGCACCTCGCGCATGGTCACGTCGCGACGGCCGGCGATGACCGGGTTGGCGGCGCTGAGCAGATCGTCGGTCATGAACGCGGTGACGGCGGCTGATTCCCTTGCCGCCGCGGTGGCTTTCTTTTCCGCGGCGCGCGCGCCGAGAAACTGCCAGAAGCTCAGGCCCATGCCGACCACGGCAACGGCTGCCAGCGCCATCCACAAGCTGCGCCGGGCGCGGGCGCGATCGAGCGCGGCCTTCGTTTTTTCAGCTTCGGCTGCGGCGGCCTGTTCACGCATTCTTGTCTCGCGCCGCGCCGGCAAGCTGCGCAGGCGCAGGGCGAGGGCCGCAGCATCGGCCAGCCGTTGCTGCGGATCGCCGGAGGCCGCGTCGCCGATATCCTCGATCAGCAGCGGATCGTCGATCCGTCGTTCCCAGCCTGGTGATAACGGCCGGCGCAGATCGCCGACAACGAGCTGATAGAGCACCACGCCGAGCGCGTAGACATCCGAGCGGATGGTCGGCGGGCTGCCGTCGAGCAGTTCCGGTGCCAGGTACTGCGGTGTGCCGCTGCTGGCGTCGACGAGGGTCTGGGTGAAGCCGAGCTGGGCGATGTCCAGCGAGCGCAGGCGGTCGCGATCGATCAGGCGGGCGCTGCCGAAATCGGAGAGCTTCACTTGCAGCGGCGCGGATGTGCCCTCCGGCTTGCTGCTCGCATGCAACAGCAGATTGGAAGGCTTCAGATCCTTGTGCAGCACGCCAACGGAATGGGCGGCTGCCAGGGCATCGGCGGCCTGCGCCAGCAGTTCCAGGCGCTGATCCAGCGGCATCGTGCCGATGCCGTGGGTATCGGCCCAATCGCTGAGACTGCCCTGGTTGCACCAGTCGGTGGCGATGAAATACGGCGCTTCGTCGAGATTCCAGTCCAGCACTCTCACCAGATCGGGCCGCTCGCCCAGGCTCTGACGCATCAGCTGCGACAGGGTGATCTCGCGCTTCAGTGCCGTGAGCGCCAGCCGGTCCCGCGCGAACTTGAAGACGCGATTTTCACGCGTCGACGAGGCCATGCCCAGCCAGACGTCGCCGCCACCGCCGGCACCCAGCCGCGTTCGCAGAACCCAGCCGCTACGGAATGGCAGCGGATCACCGTCCTTGAAATCGAGTGCCGGCTCGGGTGCCGGCAGGCTGGCGATACGGGCGTCCTCGCGCAGCACTTCGGCCATGAACCGGTAGCCGTAGCCGTAGACGGCCTTGATCAGCGTCTGCGACTGCTCGTCGCCAAGTGCCATGCGCAGCTTGCCCATGGCATTGGTCAGGCTGGAGTCGGAAACGATACGGCCGGGCCAGACCGCCTCGAACAATTCTTCCTTGGTGATGACTTCGCCGGGGTTGCGGACGAAATGCATCAGGATCTCGGTCGGTTTGCGTGGCAACTCGATCACCGCACCACCGACGCTGACCTCCATCGTCCGCTCGTCGAGCACCACCTCGCCGAAACGCCAGCGTGGAGCGTCTTCTTTCCCTGCCCGCCTTGACTCGGTTTTCTGGCCCACGCGCTCGCTGTAATGAAGGACAGGCGCGGGATCATCGAACGCGGTTACGGCGGCGGTCAATGGTGGCCGGGTTGGTGTCGAAGGTCCCCTCAGGGTGGTTCAAGCGAACCGGAATCGACAGGTGCCGCACCAGAGAAAAAGCCCGTCGGCAGGCCGACGGGCTTTTGAGGGCAGCTCGCGCGGGTTTATTCCGGCAGCGTCACGGCGACGACGGTGCCGGCTTCGATACCGGTGGTGGTGGTGCCATTCAGCACGAGGCCATTCAGCACGAGGCCATTCAGCACGATGCCATTCAGGTTCAGGCCGTTGATGACAAAGCCATTCAGAACGATGCCATTCAGAACGATGCCATTCAGGACGATGCCATTCAGGTTCAGACCGTTGATGACAAAGCCATTCAGCTTCATGCCAGCCTCGGCGGAAACGGAAGTAAAGGCGGCGGTGGCGAGGCAGAGGGCGGCGGCGAGGGTCTTGAAGGTCTTCATGGTGAGGCTCCGGTAGGGTGTTGCGAGAGTGTTTCGAGAGAGGTTCAGTGCCGGTGCTGCCCGGCGACGAAACGAACTTTGAGCGCGACCCGCCGCAACAACCTGTCATCCGCTAAACATCATTTAAACATCTCATACACCGTTTCTGATTTCATATGAATCAATGAGTTGCCATCATTTTTCAACTGCTGGGAGCCGGCCAGATCCGGTTCCCAGCGAGGTTTTCGCCGTTTGAAGTTCCCGTGAACACGGAATTCCCTGCGGTGTGTGCAGGTCGGTTCAAGCGAAGTGGAACCGACAGCGCGCTTGCGGCGATTGATCGGGCCGTGCTTGTCGGCTCCGCCCGCAGAAGGAGGCAGGCCCGAGCCGTCCTACTTCAGCAGCGCTTCGGCCTGCCGAGTTCGTGGGTCGTCCGGCCCGAGGGCGGCGAGCAGGACGGCACGGCCGGATTTCAGCAGCGGGCCGGCTTCGTCCTGGTTTCCCCGGTCGTGCAGAAACTGGCCAAGCAGGAACTCGTCCCAGCCCAGCAGCCACTCACCTCGCGTCATCGCGGCCCGGGCCTCGTCGAGGTTCTGCCGCAGCAGGCGTTCGGCGGTGGCGTCGTCCTTCAGCAATTGGCTGATCTGAGCCAGTTGTTCACGCAGCCGCAGGGTTTCGTAGCCGGTGGGCTTCTGCTTCGGCTCGATCCTAGCCAGCGCGTCACTGACAACCGTCTGCGCTTCGAGCAGGCGATCAAGTTGAATCAGCGTATCCGCAAGGTCGGTCACGACCGGTCGATAATCCTGGGCGCGCAGGGCGTCTCCCTTCTTAAGCCACAGTGCCTGCACCTCCCGTTGTTCAGCGAGCGCTGCCTCCTTATGACCCAGCAGGAAGTTGGCGCGGCTGTGGCGTCGCCGGCCGATCAGGCAAACCCGATGCTCGGGGCCGTAAATCCGCAGGTCTCGGACGAGGTATTTGTCGATTTGCGGCAGCGCTTCTTCCGCCAGACCGACTCCCAGCATTGCGGTGAGGAGCACGCCATCACTCTGGGTCATCCACAGGCTGTCCTCGCCGTAGATTCGGCGCAGGCCTTCGTTCGCCGTGCGCAGCATGGGCAGTGATTCGGCATCCCGCTCGTTGTAACCGAGCAGAATCCCTCGGTAGAGCAGCAGGCGCAGCGTGGCCAGACTGTCCGGACCGAAGCGCGCCAGGGCATCGCGATATAGGCGGTCGAGTGTCGGGTCGCAGCGGTTGACGAAAATCGAGAAATAGCCGGCACTGCATTGCAGGGTTGCGACCAATCCCGCCGCATCGGCCGCGATTTCTGGATGCGGGGTGCCCGCAGCCTGCTCGACGTCGGCGATCCTTTGCGACCATTTCATCAGGTTGGGAAAGTCGAGCTGGTTGATATACATCTCCCGCAAGGCGGTCCTTGCCGCCTGGGTTTCATCGGCAGCCTCGCCTTGCTGGGCCGACAGTTCCTTCTCGGCGATGGTCAGCAGCCGCAGCGCCGGCTCGCTATCGCCCATGGCGGCATAGGCGCTGCCGATCACGCGCGCCAGGGTGGCATGCACGGCGGGCTGTTCCTTGAATTCCTGATCGAGTTGCTGCTGTGCCCGGTCGAGCACTTCGCGCATCGTCACATCGCGGCGACCGGCGATGACCGGATTGGCGGCGCTGAGCAGATCGTCGGTCATGAACGCGGTGACGGCGTTGGCGCGCCGGGCCTCGCTGCGTGCCTGGGTCAGGAAATATCCGGTGATGGCGAGGCCGAGCACCAGACTGGCGGCCAGAGCCAGCAGCAGACCCCGGCGGGCGCTGGCGCGATCAAGTGCGGTCTTGATTCTTGCCGCCTCGGCAGCAGCGGCCTGCGCCTGCGCCCGCGCATCGCGCCGCGCCGGCAAGCTGCGCAGGCGTTGGGCGAGGGCGGCGGCATCGGCCAGCCGATGCTGCGGATCGCCAGCGGCGGCAGCACCGATATCCTCGATCAGCAGGGGATCGTCGATGCGCCGCTCCCAGCCCGCCGACAACGGCCGGCGCAGATCGCCGACCACCAGCTGATAGAGCACCACGCCGAGCGCATAGACATCCGAGCGGATGGTCGGCGGGCAGCCGTCGAGCAGTTCCGGCGCCAGATACTGCGGTGTGCCGCTGCTGGCGTCGACCAGCGTCTGGGTGAAGCCGAGCTGGGCGATGTCCAGCGAGTGCAGGCGGTCGCGATCGATCAGGCGGGCGCTGCCGAAATCGGAGAGCTTCACTTGCAGCGGCGCGGATGTGCCCTCCGGCTTGCTGCTCGCATGCAACAGCAGATTGGAAGGTTTCAGATCCTTGTGCAGCACGCCAACGGAATGGGCGGCTGCCAGGGCATCGGCGGCCTGTGCCAGCAGTTCCAGGCGCTGATCCAGCGGCATGGTGCTGATGCCGTGGGTATCGGCCCAATCGCTGAGACTGCCCTGGTTGCACCAGTCGATGGCGACGAAATACGGCGCTTCGTCGAGATTCCAGTCGAGCACTCTGACCAGATCCGGCCGCTCGCCGAGGCTCTGACGCATCAGCTGCGACAGGGTGATCTCGCGCTTGAGTGCCGTGAGCGCCAGCCGATCCCGCGCGAACTTGAAGACGCGATTTTCACGCGTCGACGAGGCCATGCCCAGCCAGACGTCGCCGCCACCGCCGGCACCCAGCCGTGTGCGCAGGACCCAGCCGCTGCGGAACGGCAGCGGATCGCCGTCCTTGAAATCGAGCGCCGGCTCGGGTGCCGGCAGGCTGGCGATGCGGGCGTCCTCGCGCAGCACTTCGGCCATGAAGCGGTAGCCGTAGCCGTAGACCGACTTGATCAGTTCCTGGGCTTGTTCATCGCCCAGGGCAGTGCGCAGGCGGGTGATGGCATTGCTCAGGCTGGCATCCGAAACGATGCGGCCAGGCCAGACGGCTTCGAACAATTCCTCCTTGGTGATGACTTCGCCCGGGTTGCGGACGAAGTACATCAGCAGTTCGATGGGCTTGCGCGCCAGCTCGATCTTCTCGCCGCCGACGAGA
This sequence comes from Nevskia ramosa DSM 11499, assembly GCF_000420645.1. Classification (NCBI taxonomy): domain Bacteria; kingdom Pseudomonadati; phylum Pseudomonadota; class Gammaproteobacteria; order Nevskiales; family Nevskiaceae; genus Nevskia; species Nevskia ramosa. The sequence continues at coordinate 27,648 of NZ_ATVI01000005.1, forward strand.
ACTTCCATCGTCCGCTCGTCGAGCACCACCTCGCCGAAACGCCAGCGGGGAGCGTCTTCCTTCGCTGGCTGATTCGGCTCGACTTTCTGACCCACGCGCGCTCCCTTTTTGGTGCGCGATCATCGAACGGGGCGGCGACGGTGGTCAATCGTGGTTTGGCTTGGTCGATCGCAACTGTTTCGCAGGGTTGGTTCAAGCGAAGCGAACCGACCTTCACCGCCCAAAGAAAAGCCCATCGGCAGGCCGACGGGCTTTGGGGGTACGCCGCGCAGGGTTTACTCCGGCAGCGTCACGGCGACAATGGTGCCGGCTTCGATGCCGACAACGGAAGTGCCATTCGGGAACAGGCCATTCGGGAACAGGCCGTTCGGGAACAGGCCGTTGGGAAACAGGCCATTGACGGTGAAGCCATTCATAGCCAGGCCATTCAAGGACAGGCCATTCAAGGACAGGCCATTCAAGGACAGGCCATTGAGCATGATGCCATTCGTCCTCATGCCAGCCTCGGCGGAGACGGAAGTGAAGGCGGCGGTGGCGAGGCAGAGGGCGGCGGCGAGGGTCTTGAGGTTGTTCATGGTCAATCTCCGGTAACTAAGGTGGGTTGCGAAGGTGGTGGTTGCGCCGGCCGGCTGATGGACTGGCCCGGCGACAGGACGAACTTTCTGCCTCGGCCGCAAAAACATCCTCGTGTTTCGCAAATTTGATTCTCATGACTTTCTCATTTCGCTCGAAGCCTTTGGAATCAAGGCCTTGCCAATGCAGATCGGATCAAGCGAAGTGGAACGGTTGGCGCGCAGGGTCTGTTGATCCGGCATTGCTGTCGGCTCCACCCGCGAAAAGCTGCCGGTTTGAGCCGACCTACGGGAGCAGGGCGGCGGCCTGGCGGGTTCGGGGGGCGTCCGGCCCGACAGCCGCGAGCAGGATGCTGTGGCCGGATTGGAGCAGCGCAGTGGCTTCGTCCCGGTTTCCCCGAGCCAGCAGGAACTGGCCGAGCAGGAACTCGTCCCAGCCCAGCAGCCATTCGCCGTGGGTCATGGCGGCCCGGGCCTGGTCCAAATTCAGCCGCAGCAGGCGCTCGGCCGTGCTGTCGTCCTTCAGCAACTCGCTGATATGCGCCAGCTGTTCGCGCAGCCGCAGGGTTTCGTAGCCGGTGGGTTTCTGCGTCGGCTCGATCCGCGCCAATGCCTCGCGGATCACGGTCTGTGCTTCGGGCAGGCGGTTCAGCTGAATCAGCGAGGCGGCAAGGTCGAGCGCGACCGGGCTGTAGTCCACGGCGCGCAAGGCATCGCCCTTCTTCAGCCAGATCGCCAGCAGGTCCTGCTGTTCGGCGAGTGCGGTCTCCGCATGACCCAGCAGGAAGTTGGCGCGGGCGCGGTACCGGTGTTCGACCAGGGCCTGCCGATGCTCGGGGCCGTAGATTCGCAGCTTGCGGGCGAGCTGCTGTTCGATCCGCGGCAGTGCTTCTTCGGCCAGACCGACTCCCAGCATGGCGGTGGCGAGCAGGCCCTCGCTTTGAGTCATCCACAGGCTGTCTTCGCCGTAGATCCGCCGAAAACCCTGGTTCGCCGCGCGCAGCAAGGGCAGCGCTTCGGCATACCGCTCGGTATAAGCCAGCATGGTGCCCCGGTAGGCCAGCAGGCGCAGGGTGGCCAGACTGTCCGGACCGAAGCGCGCCAGCGCATTGCGATAGAGACGGTCGGCGGTCGAATCACAGCGATTGACGAAAACCGAGAAATAGCCTGAGGTGCATTGGATGATCGCGACCGTCCCGGCAGCGTCCGCCGCGATCTCTGGATGCGGCGTCCCGGCTGCCTGCTCGACTTCCGCGATCCGCTGCGACCATTTCATGAGGTTTGGAAAATCGAGCTGATTGATATACATCTCCCGCAAGGCAGTCCGCGCCGCCTGGGTTTCGTCGGCAGCCTCGCCTTGCTGTATCGAGAGTTCCTTTTCGGCAATGGTCAGCAACCGCAGCGCCGGCTCGCTTTCGCCCATCGCGGCGTAGGCGCTGCCGATCACTCGTGCCAGCGTGGCGTGCACGCCGGGCTGGTCCTTGAACTGCTGATCGAGTTGCTGCTGTGCCTGGTCGAGCACCTCGCGCATGCTCACATCGCGGCGGCCGGCGACCACCGGGTTGGCGGCGCTGAGCAGATCGTCGGTCATGAAGGCGGTGACGGCGTTGGCGCGCCGGGCCTCCACCCTTGCCCGCTCCAGGAAAAACCCGGTGACGGCGAGGCCGAGTACCAGACTTGCCGCAAGCGCCATCCACAGGCTGCGCCGTGCGCGGCTTCGAGCCAGCGCGGTGCGCGTGCGCTCGGCTTCGGCCCGTGCGGCCTGCTCGCGCGCCAGTGCTTCGCGCCGTTCGGGCAAGGCGCGCAGGCGCGCGGCGAGTTGTGCGGCATCGGACAGCCGTCGTTGCGGATCGCCTGCCGCTGCGGCGGCAATGTCCTCGATCAGCAGCGGGTCTTCGATCCTTTGCTCCCAGCCGGCGGTGAGGGAGCGGCGCAGATCGCCTGCGACAAGCTGGTACAGCACCACGCCGAGCGCGTAGACATCGGACAGGATGGTCGGTGGGCTGCCTTCCAGCAGCTCCGGCGCGACATACATCGGCGTGCCGGTACTGGCGTCGATGACGATGGTCCGGCTGAAGCCGAGCTCGGCGATGTTCAGGGTATCGAGGCGATGGCGATCGATCAGGCGGGCGCTGCCGAAGTCGGATAGTTTCAGTTGCAGGGCTTCGCTGGCCGCGCCTGCCGGATCCGCCTTCGGCTTGATCCGGCCGGCTTCCGACTTGTGGAGCAGCAGATTCGAGGGCTTGATGTCCTTGTGCAGCACGCCGACCGTGTGCGCCGCAGCCAGTGCTTCGGCTGCCTGGGCGACCAGTTCGAGGCGCTGATCGAGCGGCATTGCGGTAATGCCACCGTGGGCCTCGGCCCAGTCGCTGAGGCTGCCTTCGCTGCAATGATCGATGGCGATGAAGTACGGCGCTTCGTCGAGATTCCAGTCGAGCACCCGCACCAGATCGGGCCGTTCGCCGAGGCTTTCGCGCATCAGGCGGCTCAGGGTGATCTCGCGCTTGAGCGCAGTGAGCGCCAGATGATCGCGCGCGAACTTGAAGACCCGGGTTTCTCGCGTGGACAAGGCCATGCCCAGCCAGGCATCGCCACCACCGCCGGCCCCGAGCCGTTGGCGCAGGACCCAGCCGCTGCGGAACGGCAGCGGATCGCCATCCTTGAAATTCAGCGCCGGCTCGGGCGCCGGCAGGCTGGCGATGCGGGCGTCCTCGCGAACGACCTTTCCCATGAAGCGATAGCCGTAACCGTAGACCGACTTGATCAGCTGCTGCTCATCCTCATCGCCCAGCGCCGTGCGCAGGCTGCGGACGGCATTGAACAGCGAGGTTTCGGAGACGATCCGCCCCGGCCAGACGGCGTTGAACAACTCGTCCTTGGTCACCACTTCGTTCGGATTGCGGACCAGGAACATCAGCAGTTCGAGCGGCTTGCGCGGCAGCTCGACCTTCACACTGCCGATGCTCAGCTCCATCGTCCGTTCATCGAGCACCACCTCCCCGAAACGCCAGCGGGGAGCGTCTTCCTTCGCTGGCTGATTCGGCTCGGCTTGCTGATCCACGGGTGCTCTGGGTGACCAAGGATGGGCCGCGGGATCATCGGACGCGGCTGAGGCCATGGTCAATGGCGGCCCTGCTCCGGCTCCCGGCTTATGCGACTTCCTCCGCCTGTGCTGTGAACGCCGCCACCGCTACGGCAGTGTTCATGAAATCACGGAAGCGCAGCCAGCGGCCGTTGCGCAAGGTGATGACGTGCACGAAGTCGGATTCGATCGTGCCGCCGGTGGCCTTGGCGGTCAGGCGCAGATGGCCGGTGACGATCACCTGATCGTTCTGGGCGATGAATTCCTCGGCATCGAATTGATGGATGTCGACCGAAGCCAGCACTGTCTCGAAGAAGCGTCGTGCTTCCTTGCGGCTGCGATAGTCGCCGGCGTAGGGGATCACCGAGGGGCCGTAGAACTCGATCCGCACCTCGTCGTCGAGCAGTTCGAGGATCGCCGGCACGTTGCCGCTGCCGAAGCGGACGAACACTTCCTTGACCTGGGCGATGTTGGCTTCTTCGAGCTTGCTGCGACGCTTGACCAGCCGCGCCGGAATCGAGGTGTGGCTGTGCTGCAGCAAGGTGGCGGTCTGCGGCACGGCCGGCGACGAACCGGGCTGCAGGCTCGCGTAGCGATCGAGCACGGCGTTCAGCAGGCATTCCACTTCGAGGTTGGCCAGCGGCGCGCCGAGGCAGTAGTGGATGCCGTGGCCGAAGCTCAGCTGGCCGCTGGCATTGGTGCGATCGAGGCGGAACTCGTAAGGCTCGGCGAATACCGCCGGATCGTGATTGGCGGCCGCGAAGAACAGCGCCACCCATTCGCCAGCCTTGATCGCCTTGCCACCGATCTCGACATCCTTCGTCACCTTGCGGAACAGGCGCTGCGGCGGGCCGGTGCGGCGCAGGGTTTCCGACTGGAAGCGGCCGATCAGGCTGCGATCGGCCTGCAGCTTTGCGTACAGCTCGGGGCGGCTGATCAGCACCTGCAGACAGTTGGTCGCGTAGTACATCGTCGTTTCGCTGCCGGCGACCACCAGGGTGAAGCAGAAGCGCCAGACCTCGTCGTGGCTCAGGCGCTTGCCGTCGGCTTCGGCGATCAGCAGGGCGTCGATCAGATCGTCGTTCGGCGCGGCACCGCCGGCAAGTCGCGCGGCGCGTTCGCTGACCGTCTGCTGGAAGTAGCCGACCATCTCGACATTGCTGGCGTTGCGTTCTTCGGCAGTCATCGCCGCCGACAGCATGAAGGCGTTCGACCAGAGCTGGAACTTCTCCGACATCGCCGGCGGCAGGCCGAGCAGACGCAGCATCAGCCGCGCCGGCAGGTGCGCGCAGACTTGGGCAACGACGTCGATCTCGCCATCCGGCAGCGCATCGAGCAGATCCTTGACCACCGCTTCGATGTCCGGCCGCAGCTCGCGGATGCGGCGCGGCGTGAATGCCAGGCTGACCAGCTTGCGCAGGCCGGCGTGCTCGGGATCGTCGTGGTTGACCAGCATCAGGGTCGGCGCGCCGGTGCCCTGCTGGAAGTTCGCGGACGAGAACGTCTGCGGATCACGAGCCGCCGCCAGCACATGCTCGTGCTTGAGCAGCGCCCAGGCCTGCAGCGGCGCGTCTTGCCCAGGCACGGTGCCCGGCGGCCAATCGGCATAGCCGGCGACCGGCGAATCGGCGCGCAGGGCATCGTAGGCGGGATAGGGATCGGCGATGATGGCCGGCGTCGCGAGATCGCGGGGATTGATGGTGAGGCTCATGGTCCTTCCTCCAGAAGCACGTTTTGATTTGATCGAGTTCTGACTCGATCTTGATTGTTGAATAGATGAAACTATGTCTCAAGGACACAATATGCGCACGGTGAGCGGGCGGTCAACAGGGGCGACGCCGGATGGCGAGGAGAGCGGCCGCAAGCCAGCCGCGAAAGCAGTCCGGAAATCAGCTGCGAAGCCGGCCGCAGCGTCGTCTGCAGCGGCTGCGGAATCGCCGGTATCGGACTCGGCGAAAGAGTTTCTCGACCTGTTCTATCCGGTGCACTACAAGGTCGGCATCGGCATCGAGGACGCGCTGCGCGGCGGCCGTCTCACCCGCCATCAGGTGGCGATCCTGTGGCTGATCCGCTCCGAAGGCGAAGGCGGGCGCAGCATTTCGCGCAAGGAGATCGAGCGCTCGATCACCCGCTGGTTCGAGCTGCGCAATTCGGCGATCTCGAAATCACTGCGGGCGATGGCGCGCGAGCCGCTGGGCTTGCTGGACATCCTAGAACACCCGACTTCCGGCCGTGAGCGTCAGGTGGTGCTGACCGCCAAGGGCGCGCGCGAGATCGAGCGCATGGTCGAACAGGGACGGCGCTTCATCCAGACCATGGTCGACCGGCTGGCTGCCGAGGAAGCTTCGCAGGGCGTGCATTTCCTCGGCAGGGTCAGCGCGATCATCGACCTGATCCAGCCGAAGACCCGCGTGGGCGCCAAGGTCAAGGCGGCGGTGAAGAAGCGCGCAGCCAGCAAGCGCTGAGCGCGTGTCGATTCAGTCGACCAGCACGAACTGCAGGGTCGCAGCGGCAATCGGCTGATCGGCGCGATCCTGCCAGGCCGTCGCCCGCACGTTGGCGAAACGCCGGCTGCGGGTGACGACAACGGCCGAAGCCTGCACATCGATCAGCCGGGCCGAGCGCAGATATTCGACGGTGCAGCTGAACAGCCGCGGCAGGCGCAGCGAACGCGTGGCCAGCATCAGCTGGACGCTCGCCGTGGTCTGCAGCAGCGAACCGATCGCGCCGCCGTGCAGCGCCGGCACTTTCGGATTGCCGACGATCTGTTCGGCGTACGGCAGGCGGACCCGCAGCTGCTCGTCGTCGACACTGAACTCGAAACCCATCTTGCGCAGATAGGGAATGCTCGCGAACAGCGGCTGCATGGCGTCGAGGCCATAGGAATTCACTGCCGTGTCGTTGCTCGTCGCGCTCATGCGGCGGCTCCGGCGGCCGGTTTCGCGCTGGGCGGAAACACCGCGAAGCTGCCGGTGGCGACGGCGACCGGATCGGTGCTGTCGCCGTCGTGGGCGATGGCCCGCACGGTCGCGACATGGTCGGTGATGGTCAGGCACCAGGCGTCGCAATGGATGTCCGCACCAGCCTTGGCGCGGCGCAGGAAATCGAGCCGCAGATCGAGCGTCGCGGTGCGGCGCAGATCATCCAGCTGGGTCAGCACCACCGAGCCCGCGGTGGCATCGAGCAGCACGGTCAGCGTGCCTTCGTGCATCTCGCCGGTTGCCGGATTGCCGACGAGGTCGGCCGAGTAGGGCAGATCGAACGACAGCTTGCCCGGCGAGCAATGGCTGACACGCATGCCCAGCGCTTCGTTGTGCGGCACGCGGGTGATGAAGAAATGCTGCTGCTCGTCGGCAGTCATGCTGAACACGGGATTCATCGGGCGGAGCGTTTGAGGATCAGGCGGCGATTTTACGTCGCGCCGGCGCTCAGGCTTCGATGGCGACCGGCGTCGGATCAATCAGCAGGCCGCCATCGGCCGTCACCGCGGCGCGTACGCCGCAGGCCACCCAGTCTTGCTGACGTACCACGGCGCTGGCATCCGGCTGCTGCCAGTAGCCGCGCAAGGTGGTCGGGCCTCGGGCGTACAGCTCGCCGAAAGCGCCGCGCGAAGCTTCGCGGCCATCGTCGGCAGCGACCCTGAGTTCGAGATAGGCGATCGGCTGGCCGACTGCTGCAGCCGCTGCGGAGACCGGCAGCGGCTGCAGGGTGGCGATGCCGCACAGCTCCGGCGTGCCCCAGGCCGTCATCAGCCGGGCGGCGGGGTAGCGCGCGGCGAGGGCGGGTGCCGCGCCGCTCAGACCAGGGCCGAACTGCAGGTCCAGCGTGCTGCGGACGATCAGGATCTGGCCGAGGCCGGCGAGCGGTGCAGCGTCGGCCGCTTCGCCCAGCAAGGCCTGCAGTGCCGGTGCGGTCAGCAGCAGATCGGTCACGCCGTGTTCGCTGATCGCGGCGCCAAGCCCGTGATCAGGATTAGCGAACACCTGGGCGCTGCCACGCAGCAGCAGGCTGCCGCTGAACACCAGATTCTCGGCGGCGGTCGCGGTGATCGCCTGCAGGCCGATGCCGGCATCGCGGAAGCTGCCTGCGGCCGCCAGCGCCAGACTGGCAAAGCACAGGCTGTGATGCGACAGCTGGCTGCCGAGCCAGCGGCCGTCGTCGGTGCGGTGGTAGCAGAGTGCGGCGGTGGCGTCGCCGCCGATGTCGCGATCGCGCATCGGATCGGCGGCGATGATCAGCGCGTCGTGGACCTTGGCGAGATCCGGGCAGGGGCCATCGCCGCAGAACACCATCGCGCGAATGTAGGTGCAGTGGTCGAACAGCGCTTCGGACTGCGCCGCGTAGCGATCGTCGAGCACCAGGATCGTGGCCTGGGAATCGTTGATCAGTGCGCACAGGCCATCGAAGGCGAGACGCGGATCGGCATGCGCGGCGATGCCGCCGGCCCAGGCGATCGCGTACTGCGTTTCCAGCACCCGGTCACTGTGCGCGGCAGCGATTGCGACGACATCTCCATTCGCCAGGCCGAGGCCGATCAGCGCATTGGCAAGGCAGGAAACGCGGCTTTCAAGCTGGCGGAAGGTCTTGCGTCGACCAGGGCCGATGGTGGCAATCGCGTCCGGATGCAGGTGAGCAGCGCGGCGCAGGGCATCGGTCAGTTTCATCAGGTAGGGTCTGTTAGCGGTTACTTTGGTCGCTGCGTTGCGAGTCAAAAAGCCGCCGGGCGAGGCGCGAACCGCAGGCCATAGCCACTTATGACCAAGGTTCGCAGCGAAGTCCCGGCGACTTTTTGGCCGCAACCCGAAGGGGCGGGGCCATTTTTGCCCATTGCTGCCTTACTCGTCGCGCCAATGGGTCGGCCATTGACCGCTTCTCGTTCGTTGCACTAGGCAAAAATGACCTCCGCCGCAGCGATCAAAGCAACTGCTAACAGACCCCCGAGGCTCGGTCAGGGCCGTCAGATTGCCTCGTCTCGCTCGGTGCGGTCGAGTACCGCGCCGCTGGGCAGGCCGGTCGGCGAGCCTCCGGACGGTTCCAGACTGATCGCGAACACCAGGCTCTGGCCACTTTCGAAGTCCGGCGGCACCGTGACGGTGACGGTGGAATCGCGCTCGGTGCCGAGGATCGCCAGCGGCATCGGCGTGCTGCCGTTGCGCAGCCACCAGAGCTGGACGGTGCCGCGGCCGACGCTGTAGAGGTCGTCGCTGGCGACGATCGACAGGCTGCGGTGATCCGGCGACAGGCTGATCATCCAGCCCATGCTCGAGGTCGGAATACCGACCCTGGCGAGATAGATCGGCAGCAGGCTGTCGGTGTTCGCAGCCTCAGCGGAGTTGCCTTGCTGCGGAGACGCCGGAAAGCTCAGCCGGCCGCCGACTAGGCCGATCGCGCCAAGCACCAGCATCACGCCGATCACCGAAGCCGCGGCCAGGAAGCCGACGCTGCGGCGCAGCGCCTCATGACGCCGCCGACGCGGCGCGGCTGCGATCGGCGCCGGTGCTGGCTGCAGGAAGGGCTCGGCCTCGAAGGCTCGCGCCAGCAGCTGCGCGCGTACCGGTAGCGGTGGCTTGACGGCGTCGATCTGCAGCGCCAGCGGCTGCAGCAGGTCTTCCCAGAACTGCACGGCTTCCTGCATCTGCGGATGACTGATCAGCAGCCGCTCCAGCCGCCGCCGCGCCGGCCCACGCAGGGTGCCGAGCACGTACTGCGAGGCCAACAGGCTGACCAGCTCCGGCTTGTCGTAATTCATGGTCCCTCCATGCAGCTGCGCAGGCGTACCAGACCGCGCCGTATCCAGGCCTTGACGGTGCCGAGCGGTTGGTGGAGCCGATCGGCGAGTTCCTGATTCGAATGCCCCTCGTAATAGCCGAGCAAAAGGCATTCCCGTTGCGCCGCCGGCAGATGGGCAAGGCAACGTTGCAGTTGCTCGAGATCGATCAAGGTCAGTGCTTCGGTTTCAGGGCTCTTCGGCACTACGGCCGCATCGCGCAGATCGGACGCATTTTCGGCGAGCCGCCCGGCGCGATCCGCTTGCGCGCGCAGCAGATCCAGCGCCCGGTAGCGAGCGATGCCGATCAACCAGCCGTAGGGATCGCCGCGCTCGGCCGCATAGCCGTCGGCGTGCTGCCAGACGCGGATGTAGCAATCCTGCAGCGCGTCGGTGGCCCACTGCGGGTTGCGCAGCAGGCGCAACAGCGCGCCGTAGACATAGGGGCTGGTCTCGTCGTACAGCGCTGCGAATGCGGCTTTGCTGCCGTGCGCAACCTGTTCGAGCAGGTTGCGCACGCGGTCGAGATCTTCCGGGCTATGCCGGCCCATGCGGGGATTGAATCCCGTGGCGGGTCTCAGCGCGCCGCATCGCCGGCCGACATCGCCGACGGCGCACTGGCACCGACTTCAAGCTGCGCCGGAATCGGCGGTGCCGGCAGCGGCACGAACACGGTTTCCAGCAGATGGGCATCGTCGAAATGCCGGCGGCCGATGTAGTCGACCGGCAGATGGGCGAGGTGGCGCAGCCGTCCCGGTTCGGCGATACCGCTGGCCAGCATCCAGCCCGGCGCTTCGGAATCGGTGCCGGGAACGAAGCCGGCGGTGTCGAACAGGCTGCGACTGCCGCCACCGGGCAACGGCAGTCGATACAGATCCTCGTAGCGCTGCAGCTGATAGCGACGGGTTTCGGCTTTCGCCAGTGGCGTGGCGGCGGATTGAACCCGGCGCAGTTCACCGTTGCTGCTGGCCAGCAGCAGGCGCGGGTTTTCCGGCGCCAGACCCTCCTGCGGCAGGAATGGCGGCTGGCCATCGACGGCCGCCTGCCGCTGCAGACGGGTTTGCACCGGGAACCAGAAGTGTTCGCTGCCGGACGCCCGCAGCGAGTCGTAGGCCAGCGGTTTGAGGAATTCGTCCAGAGTCACGCGCCAGATCAGGCCGTCGATCGGCGCTGCGTCCTTGGCGACGCTGGCACTGGCGGGGCGGTTGAACCAGAGGAAATAATCGACCTGTATCAGGCTCATCTGGCCGAAGCGGACGAAGCCGATCTGGTAGTTCACCGTCGGCTTGCTGGTGTCGACCGTGAGGCCGGATGCAGTCCAGGTCGGTGCGCCCAGCAGGCCGGCCTTGCCGTCGGCAGCGCCGGCCAGTTGCGGTGCGTAGGCTTCGGCCACGGCACGCCACGCGGAGTCGACCAGGCCGGGCAAGCCCAGTTCGTCTGGCGAGGTGTCGTAGATGTGCTTCGGCACCAGGCTCAGGTCTTCAATCTGATCGACCTGCCATAGCACTTGCGGACCTTCGCCGATCAGGGCTTCGGCCGGCTGGGCGAATTCGGCGCGCACGGCTTTTTCGAAGCGGTTGATCTTCGAGCGCAGCAGCGGCGTGCTGAGCGGATAGAGGCCCAGCAGCTGGGTCTTGGTCGAATAATCGTCCGGTACCGATGCGCTCTCGCGGACCAGTTCGAAGTTCGAAGGAATCTCCATCTCCAGGCCGGCCAGCCCCTGACTGCAGACCAGGAAATCGAAGCGCAGGATCGCTGCTTCCCGCGAGGTCATGCCCAGGTTCTCGTACTCGAACTCGCGCGCTTCCTGATCGAACTCGCGCATCCGACGCACCCAGCCGGCGGCTTCGTCGAAGGTGCCGAGCTGATCGCGATACGAGGCCATCAGGCGATCGGTGCGCAGATAGGGAAAGCCCGGCACTCGATGAAACGCCGGATTGCGAACGCCTGCGGCGTCGATCCTGGCGTCCATGGCCGCGTACTTCTCGCGGCAGCCACTGATGTTCTTGAACAGGCCGACCAGTTGCTCCGGCGGAATCTCCACCGGCTTCTTCTCTTCCTTGCAGCCGCCAGCGAGGGTCGTGAGGCTGAAGCAGATCAGCAGCAGGGCGCGGCGGTGCAAGGTCGTTCGCATGGTTGGCGATCTCGGTTCATTCAGACGTGTATGGCATCCAGTACGTATGAATACCAATCTGGGATGAGCTTTTGCTGCACTTTGTGCTTAGGGGGCGAGCCCTCGATCAGGGCTTCTTGGCCGCTGCCGGCACCGGTACCAGGCGCCATTCAAGCGTCGTTTTCGCGGTGCCGCTCCACAGGCCCAGCCAGATCGAAACGCCATTCAGCGAAATGCTCAGCGGCAGGTCCGCGCTGGCCTTGCCGCTCAATGGAGCCTGGCGCAAGGTGACGTCGACCCACTCCATGACCGCACCCGGCATCGGCTGCGATTCAGTGGTCTTCTGCGTCCGGCCGCGTTCGGTGTACTCGGTGACGCCTACTGTCGACGGAAAGAACACGTTCTCCACGCGCATGCCGCGCTTCGGATCCTGAGTGTCGATGACGATCAGGTAATGGCTGCACAGACTCAGGCCGTCGCTGATGCGATCGACCGTGTCGGCCGAGCGGCGCTCGGAGAAGTCGACGAACTTGTCGACATCCTTGTTCCAGCGCTTGCCATCGATGGCCATCTTCAGCTGGATATGCGAGTGCGAAGGGCAATCCTTGAAGGGTTCCAGGTACAGGTACTGGCCGGGTATGTTTTCGTCTTCCTCCAGCGCTTCCGGATATTCGAGCGCGGCGTAGACGGCGGCGTACTCGAGATTCAGTGCACCGGTGCAGGTGGCCACGCCGTTGCACTTCTGGATATCGACCTGGAAGCGGCGGTCCATCGCCAGCTTTTCTTCGGGCGTGGTCGGCAGCACCAGCTTGCCGCCGCGGGCTTCGATGGCCTGTTTGGCTCGACGGGCGAGATGGATGACCTTGGCTTCGAGCCGGGTGTCGAGATCGGCGTCGAGCAGATCGCGAACTTCCAGCACGCCATCGGAGTGCAGGGTGGTCACCACTTCCCAGCGCTGCTGGGTGGTGGCTTTGGAGAACTGCTCGCCCGGATGCTTGGGATCGTTCTTGGCCCAGTCCTGCACGGCATCGATGGTGACCGTGGCTTCAAAGCGGTAGTCGACCGGCACAGCCGGTTTCGGCTTCGCTGCCGGTGGCGCGGCCGCGGGCCTGGTCTGCGCCTGGGTGGGCGCTCGAGCCGGAGCGGGCGCTGCAGGCGCAGCCGCCAGCGCCGCACCTGCGAACAGCGGCAGGATCGCGAGGAGCAGCAAGGGCTGGCGTTTGTTCATGAGTTCAACTCCCGGCGCCTGCGCGCGATTTGCCGAAACGTCTGCCGTACGAGATTCCGATATTGAAGCACTTGAAGTCGATGTCGGCCTCGCCGCCGCCGAAGGCGTCCGGAATCGAGTCCTTGCCGCGTACCGTGTTGTGTTCCGTGGTCGCCATCACGAAGCTGACTTCCGAGTTGGTCGTCAATCCGAGTGTCCCACCGACGCCGAGGTTCCATTGCGGCGTGGCCGGCGCCAGGCCATTGAACAGGGTCTGCGAGCGCGGCAGCAGGCTGGTCGCGTAACTGACGCCTGCGCGCAGGGTGACTTGTGGCGTCGCCAGATACTGGAAGCCGAACTTGTAGACGTTCTGGTCGCGCCAACCGAAGCCGGGACCATCCTTGGCGCCGAGCGGCACACCGGCGAATAGCAGATCGATGGTGTTGCCGAAGCCGTTGCTGCCTGAGTAGTCGTAATGCTGGTACTCGACAGCGAGGCGCCAACTTTCCGAAGGCCGGGCTTCGAGCGCGCCGCCGAAGATCGCCGGCAACTCCAGTCGTCCGCCGTCAGGCAGCAGGCCGCGGTACTGCTCGATGCGTTGCTGCCAGGCCTTCGAGCGGTACGACAGTCCGCCGCTCAGCCAGGGCGTGATGGTGCCGGTCCAGCCCGCCGTGAAGCTGACGCCGAAGCCGCCATGCTGGCCCTGGTTGCCGACGAAATCAGGCGCCACCGACATCGAAGCGAACGGCGCCGTGCCTTCGGTGGAAAGCGAGGTGTGCTGCAGGTTGGCCGAGAGGCCGATCGACTGGCCAGGAATGATTTCGTGCGCCAGCGCCAGCGAGATGCCGGCCACCTTCAGCGTGTTCAGTGCGGTTGCCGAACGCGCTTCCACGTCCGCGCCCTGGCCCTGAGCAAAGCGCGCGTAAGGACTGCGCGGATAGTCAGGACCGATGCCCGCGGCGAACGCGGCGGCACCGAACGCCCAGTGCTCCGCGATCGGTATGGTGAGGCCGAGCTGCGGAATCGGGAACAGGGATTTGCCAGAGGAATCGTAGTACTCGTCCGGCCCCGCGGCGTTGCCCCGGATCCGCGTGCCGCCGCTGACGATCAGCAGATCGTTGCCGAGGTCGAAACGGCTGCCCTGGCTGATCGCCAGCGCAGGGTTGGCGCTGAGCACCGTCGATTCATCGACGCCGACATAGCTGACGCCGCCCATACCCATCGCCTTGACGCCATTGCCCTGCTCGTAGATGCCCAGCGAAGCCTGGGCACAGAAGCTGACCAGCAGACCGGCGAGACCGACTGCAGTTGAACGTTCGGTATTTGTCATTGACACGAATCCGTGTGGAGATAAGACGCCGGCGCTGCCAATAGGCGAAGGCCGGCAAGCAGCGGTTGGCTGCAGCAACTCGATGCGCTCCATCTCGAGCACATCGAGGCTTTGGCTAGCAAAGGTTTCAGCCAGCGACCGGCACTTCACCCGCTTTCAGCTTGCGGTCGAGAAAGCGCTCGCGGGCGATCAGGTACACCGGGAAGGTGAACGACACGCCGATGTACGACAGCGCCACGAAGAACCAGCCCCACTTGGTGCCCATGCCGATGCGCTTGGCATCGAACACCACCCAGATCATGAACACCACCCAGGCGATCAGCATGTCGATGGACAGGAATGCCGCGGTGCCGCCAGCCTTGATCGCGTCGCCGAAGAAGGCGGTTGGATCGAGGATGTTGCCGCCGTTGCGCATCCAGTCGAAGGCATGCGGCCAGGTGGTGAACAGGGCGATCAGACCGAGGATGAAGAAGAGGCCGTACTTGATATTGCTGCGCATGTCGTGATCCTTCGCTCTGTGCAGATGGTGGAAAAATGCGCGGCGCCGGCGAGCGCCGTCAGTCTGGAGAGATGCCTCTGCAACGTGCAGCGAGCGTGATGCCCCAGCGCGCTACGGCATTTTTGCGGAATGACTTTCGTCAGTGAACTTGTCGTAGAAGATGGCATCGAGCTTCATGCCGGCTTCGGTCATGGAAGACATGCCGGCGTCGATCATGCCGGGCGGGCCGCACATATAGCCTTCGGCGGTGGACCAGTCGATATCGGGCAGGGCATCGGTGATGAACTGCGTGACCAGGCCGCGAGCACCCGTCCAGGAACTGTCCGCCGGCTCATGCGACAGCACTGGCAGGAACACGAACTTGCCATTCCAGTTCTGGGCGATCTGCTGGATCTGCTCCAGCCCATAAAGATCGGCTTGCGTCCGCGCGCCGAACAGGAAGGCACAAGGCCGCTGGACGCGATCCTTGCGGCCGGCTTCGAGCACCGACAGCAACGGCGCCAATCCCGAACCGCCGGCGATGCAGACCATCGGCGCAGTGCCCGGATGAAGATGGAAATTGCCGTGCGGGCCTTCCACATCCATCGTCACATCCTTGAACTCACCCTTGAACAGCGCCTCGGTGAACGCCCCGTTCGGCACCTTGCGGATGAAGAACGACACCTGACTGCGGCCATCGCGATCCGGCGCATCGGCAAATGAATAATTGCGGGCCCGCTGAATGCCCGGCACCTTCAGATTCGCGTACTGCCCGGCGACGAACTTGATCGGCCGATCGAGCGCGATGGTGATCTTGACGATGTCGTGGGTCAGCGTCTCGGTCGCCGAGATCTTGCCGGTGAACGACTCCACAGCCGGCGCATCCAACGCCTGACTCTCGACTTCCACCTGGGTCAGCGCATCCTTCGGAATCGCCTGGCAGGCGAGGATGAAACCGGCAGCGATCTCCTGCTGCGACAGCGTGTAGCCGAAGTCGGTCAGCGCTGAAACACGACCGGACTTGAGCTTGCACTTGCAGGAGCCGCAGGTGCCCACCGTGCAATTGTGCGGAAACGGCACGCCGTTCTTGAGCGCAGCTTCGAGCATGGTTTCCCCGCTCGGCACTTCGTAGCGCGCACCAAACGGCGCCACTTCCACAAACTTCGCTTCCTTCGCAGCAAACAGCGATTTCAGAAAACCCATGACGCCTCCTCAGAACCGCTCCATCCTCTGGAATCGGCGGCGCCGATCGGGAATGTTTGTCAGTGCCCGGATAGTAAGGCACCATACGATTGCCGGCAACAAAGCTTTGGCGGCGTTGAAGATTCTTGTGGCGCAAGCCCGTGTATGGGCTGGAAATGAATAAAAGAGTCGCACTCGAACACGGGTCGCGATCGTGCGGAGGAGCTGCCAGATGCTGCGCAAAACGAGTTGCACGATGGCTGGTAATCCGCCCGCCGACCCTGACCGAAAGTCCGGGCCACGATCGTCGCGACCAGCGTCCTAATCAATTTCGCCGACTGATCCAGTTCGCACCAACCTTCCCCCAATCCGTCAGCACCAGAACACCGAGAGGAGACACTCATGACTGCATCGCTTACCGCCACCGCCGCGCTGGTCCGCCAGGTCGGCGGCCCGTTCACGATCGAATCGATTTCCGTCGCTGCACCGCGCGAGCATGAAGTGCGCGTGCGCATGGTCGGCGTCGGCATGTGCCACACCGATCTCGTTGCCCGTGACGGCTTCCCGGTGCCGATGCCGATCGTGCTCGGCCATGAAGGTTCGGGCGTCGTCGAATCAGTCGGCTCGGCCGTCAAGACCATCAAGCCCGGCGATCACGTGGTGCTCAGCTTCAACTCCTGTTCGTCCTGCCCGAGTTGTGACGACACCCAGCCGGCCTACTGCTACAACTTCCTCGCCAACAACTTCGCCGGCGTTCGTCCGGCTGACGGCACCACGGCCTTGAGCCAGGACGGCACCCAGATCGCCGGCAACTTCTTCGGCCAGTCTTCGTTCGGCAGCTACGCCGTTGCCCACGAGCGCAACACCGTGGTGATCGACAAGGATCTGCCGTTGGAAATCATGGGTCCGCTCGGCTGCGGCATCCAGACCGGTGCTGGTGCAGCGATCAATTCGATCAAGCTGAAGAAGGGCCAGTCGCTGGCGATCTTCGGCGGTGGTGCGGTTGGCCTGAGCGCGCTGCTCGGCGCCCGTGCGATCGATGCCGGCACGATCATCGTCGTCGAGCCGAACGAAGGTCGCGGCAAGCTGGCGCTGGAACTCGGTGCCACTCATGTCATCAACCCGAAGGCGACGCCGGACGTGCTTGCGAAGATCAAGGAGCTGAGCGGCGGTGGTGTCAATCACGCGCTCGACACCACCGGCATTCCGGCGGTGATCGGCGTCGCCGTCGAAACCATGCTGCCGAACGGCATGCTCGGCTTGATCGCCGTGCCGCCGCCGGAAGCGATGCTGCCGGCAAACATGATGAGCATGCTGATCCGTGGCGTCGGCGTGAAGTACATCACCGAGGGCGATGCCGACCCGAAGACCTTCATCCCGCAGATGGCGGCCTGGTTCAAGGCCGGCAAGTTCCCGTTCGATCGCCTGATCACCAAGTTCAAGTTCAGCGAGATCAACGAAGCCGCGCACGCTTCGGAAAAGGGCGGCGCGATCAAGCCGGTCATGGTGTTCTGAAGTCGGGCTGCCCGCAGGGCCAGCTTTGCAGTCATCGAATCAGCATCGAGTACAGGGGGAAATCATGCAAAAGCAATCAAGCATCGCTTCGCAGAAGATGGGCTTGTGGTGCACGTGGATATTCGCTGCGCTGACCGTCGTCGGCTGGCTCGGCATTGCCCATTTCTATGCGCCGTTTCCGGCCGACAGCGGCCTGGATGCCACCAAGACCTGGTTCACCGAGGAACATCGCTGGGGAACGATCATCGGCTGCACGATCTTCTATATCGCGGCGGGTTTGCTGACGCCTGGTTCGATCCAGTTCTCGATCATGCTGTCGAAGATCGAAGGGCGCTGGCCGCTGTGGTCGATCACCGCCGGGGTCTGCGGCATCTTCATTTCGCTGATCATCTTCTTCAACTGCTGCGCCTGGATCGTCGCGGCCTATCGCGTCGAGTTCGGGGCTGATGTCGTCCAGTCCTGGTACGACTGGTCGTGGTTCGCGTTCCTGCTCGGCTGGATTTATCTCGCCATCGAGATGATTGCGACCGCGATCGTCGAGCTGCAGGACACCCGGGAGCAGCCGATGATTCCGCGCTGGCTGACCTGGTACACCTTCGCCGGTGCTGCCTCGCTGGTGACCGCCGCCGGTCCGGCGTTCTTCAAGAGCGGGCCGTTCGCCTATCACGGCCTGCTCGGTTTCTACCTGCCGATGGTGGTCTGGGGCAGTTACCTGACCCTCACTACCTGGTACATGTACAAGGAACTGGATCGCGAGGCAGCGGAGGAGCAGGTGCTGGCGCGGGCTCAGACGGCTGCAGCCAGATCTCCGGCTGGTGCTGCGCTGTCCCACTGAGCTGAATGAGGTTTGCCGAAGGCGCCCCGATCGCAAGGTCGGGGCGCCTTCTTGTTTTACGTCCCGCCGATCAGCCGGGCTGGTTGTTGAGGCTGCCGGCCACCCGGCCCAGAGACTGCTTGACCTTGGTCAGCGAACTGAACAGCGCGGCGCGCTCGTCCAGCGGCAGATTGGCGAACACCCGGTCGTTGAATTCCACTTCCAGCACCGTCATCCGCTTGATCAGCCCCTGGGCGGGCTTGGTCAGATAGACGCGCTTGGCGCGCTTGTCGGTGGGGTCCGGGCGGCGGCTGATCCAGCCATTGCTTTCCAGACCTTCGACGACCACGCCGAGGCTTGCCTTGCCGACTTCGAGCACATCGGCCAGCTGGGTCTGCATCATGCCGTCGTGCCGGGACAGATGCGCCAGCACCCACCACTGGGCGCGGGTGATGCCGAGCGGCTTCATGAACTGGTCGTAGGTGTTGCGGCGCATCCGCGATACGTCGTGCATCAGAAAGCTCAGACGGATGGCGTCGCGGGCCACTTCATCGAGTTCCGGCGGCACCGGATCGATGCCGAGCGTTTTGCCGGTGCGTGTCTGGCTGCCGTTGTCGCTGCGCGCCGTAGGGGATGCGGATGCCGGGGCGGTCACTTTCCCCGCCTTGCTGCGTGAAACGGCCATGTTCAATCCTGTGGTATCGATACAGACAGTGTGTACTGTCACGATCCAAGAATAGCGTGATCAGTCCGAATCACGAATCGGTTTTCTCGAGCATAAAAAAAGCGCCGGATCTCAGCGAGAGATCCGGCGCCGGGTGTTGCGCAGCAATGCTTACATCAGGCCGACGATGCTGATCGCCGCCACGCCGTTGTAAGGCACGCCACCGAGGTTGTGGGACAGGCCCAGCGTCGGGTTCTTCAGCTGGCGTTCGCCGGCACGGCCGAGCAGTTGCAGGTAATGCTCGTAGACCATGCGCAGACCGGTCGCGCCGATCGGGTGGCCGAAGCACTTCAGGCCGCCGTCGATCTGGCAGGGAATCTTGCCGTCGGCGTTGTAGACGCCATCGAGCACGTCCTGCACGGCGTGGCCGTCTTCGGACAGACCGAGGTCTTCCATGGTCACCAGCTCGGTGATCGAGAAGCAGTCATGCACTTCGATCTGGCTGAGTTCCTTGCGCGGATCGCGGATGCCGGCTTCCTTGTAGGCGGCGGCGGCGGCCATGCGGGTATTCGGCACGCGGGCGCCGTCCCATTCGGTCATGCCGGATTCGCGGCCGCTGCTTGAAGCGAGCTGCAGCGCCTTGATGGTGACCAGATCCTTCTTGCCCAGCGCGCGAGCGATTTCCGGTGTGGTGACGATCGCCACCGCCGCGCCATCGCTGACGCCGCAGCAGTCGAACACGCCGAGCGGCTCGGCGATCATCGGCGCGTTGAGGATGGTCTCCATCGTCACCGCCTTGCGCAGATGCGCCTTCGGGCTCTTGACGCCGTTCTGATGGCTCTTCCAGGACACGGTGGCCAGCGCGCGCTTCAGCAGCTCGCGGTCGATGCCGTACTTGGCGCGGTAGCCGGCGGCGAGCTGGGCAAAGCCGGCGGGTGCCGAGCAGTACGGCATCCACAGATCGTTCAGCGTGCCTTTGCCGGGCACCGGCAAGCCGCCGTAGCCGGTGTCCTTGAGCTTCTCAACGCCTACCGCCAGCGCGATGTCGACTGCGCCGGAAGCGACGGCGTAGGTCGCGCCGCGCAGCGCTTCAGTGCCGGTAGCGCACATGTTCTCTACTCGAGTCACCGGGATGCCCTGCAGGCGCAGCGCGGTGGTCAGCGGGATCGCCGAGTTGCCGACGTTGACCGAGTCCAGTGCCGAGCCGAACCAGGCCGCGCCGATCTGGCTGCGATCGATGCCGGTGTCGGCCAGTGCTTCGGTGAATGCTTCGTTGATCAGCTGCTCGCTGCCCACGTCCCAGCGCTCGCCGAACCGCGAGCAGCCCATGCCGAGGATTGCGACCTTGTCCTTGATACCGGTTGCCATGTCTTTTCTCTATTTTCCGGGCGTCTTATCGAACGGGAACCGCTTTCCAGAAATAGCGGCTGTAGTGCCGCTTGCGGTCACGCGCCTTGATCCGGAACTGCATCGACAGACGCGTGCCGACATCGATGCCGGCAGCGCCGACTTCGACGATTTCCATCAGCAGGCGCGAGCCGACATCGAACTGCACCAGGCCGACGTACAGCGGCGGCGCCAGATAGAACTGCAGCCAGTCGGCGCTGAAGGTGGCGACCTGGCCCAGTTCGTCGGCGAAGTTGAACGGCGTCTGCGAATCCGGTGCGGCGCAGCTGACGCAGTTCGGCAGACGCGGGAACTGCACCGTGTTGCAGACCTTGCAGCGGCCGCCGACGAAGGCATTGATCTGATCGGCCGAGCGATAGTGCTGGGTCAGTGCTGCCTTGACATCGGTCTCGGCGCGCATGCCCCATTCGAGGTCGATCTCGCCCTCGAACGAGGCCATCTTCATGTACGAGGTTTCCGGGATGCGCGCGGCAATCGACTTCGCCAGCCCGGTGGCCGGACGATGCGAGCCTTCGCCCATCTCGAAAGCCAGTACTTCGCAGCCCTGGCCGAACGCGGCGACGACGATCAGATCACCCGGCCTGGCGTTCTCCAGCGCGTGGATCAGCTGCAGCGGCGCGTGTGCCGTGCCGCAGTCGCCGACGGTGCCGGCGAGATCCGGAATGATCTGCTCAGGCGCAATGCCGAGCGCCTTGGCGACCAGCTTGTCGGAGCCTGAAGGCGCGCCGGCCAGGCCGAACCACTTGACGTCGGTGGCGGCGCGGCCGGTCTTGGCGAGCAGACGCTTGACCGCAGCCGGAATGACCTTGGCCACGCCTTCGTCGCGAATCCAGCGCTCCTCCCAGTAGTAGTCGTGCTTCTCGCCGGTGGCGCGGAAGTGGTCGACGAACAGGTGCGAGACCGATTCGCGGCCCAGATACTTCGCCAGCGAAGCGTCTTCGCCGACCTGGATCGCCGCGGCGCCTGCGCCGAACTGCATTTCCTGAGCACTGCCGGGCTTCGCCGAGCGGCGATCGGCAGCGACGACCAGCGCATCGCCTTCGGCACCGGATTCCAGCGCCTGGGCCAGCGCGCTCAAGCCGGCACGGGTCGAGCCGGCGAGGTCGCTGCACTGAGTCGAGGTCGACAGATTCAGCGCGCTCGCTACGATCACCGCGTTCTGCAGATCAGCGAACGGCGCAGTGGTCGAGGCCAGGGTCAGCGCGGCGGGTGCTGCGCGGCCATTGTCACGAACGGCATCGCGGGCGGCAGCGACGGCGAGGGTGATCGCGTCTTCGTCCCAGCTGCACAGGGCGCGCTCGCCCTTGGCCTGGCCCTTGAGACCGGGGAGCGCCCAGGCGTGAGCCTCGGCAATCGCTGCGCGGCTGATGCGCAGACGTGGAATGTGGGCACCATAGGAGACGATGCCCCGGGTTGAACGACTCAAGACGATGTCTCCGTGAGGACTCGATTCAAAGGTGGCTGCAGCGGCCTGTCACAGCAGCAAGGTGACGGCAGCGAGCCGGTATGCAAATAATAGTACGGAACCATACTATAAATCGATGTGGTGGATCGCCCGATCGAGGGAAAACCCTTGTCCGGCAATCGTTCAAGCTGTGCAAAATCCATAAAACTGCCGACCAAATCACGATGAAATCGATCCTGTTCGTGCCCGCCGACAACGAGCGCAAGCTTGCCAAGGCGGTCAGCTGTGGTGCCGATGCGCTGGCTTTCGACCTTGAGGATTCGGTATTGCCGGATCGCAAGCCGCTGGCTCGTCAGCTGCTCGTCGAATACCTGAAGACCTACAGCGGTGCCAGCGAAGTCTGGATCCGGGTCAACGATCTCGCCTCAGGCGAACTGCTGCGCGATCTCGCGGCCGTGGTGGCGTCGAAGCCGGTCGGCATCGTGCTGCCGAAGGTGTTCGGGCCGGAAGACATCACCGCGGTCAGCCACTATCTGGACATGGCCGAAACCCAGGCCGGCTTGCCGCTCGGCGGCATCGCCATTCTCGCGGTGATCACCGAGACGCCGGCGGCCGTGCTGCGCATGGGCGAGTTCACTCGTCACAGCTTCCCGCGCCTGAAGGCCTTGATGTGGGGCGGTGAAGACCTCAGCTCGGCGATGGGCGCCGGTGATCCGCGTCAGGCCGACGGCCGCTGGCGGCCGGTCTACGAGCACGCCCGCATCCAGTGCCTGCTTGCGGCCCATGCGCTGGGTGTCGAGGCGCTGGACACCGTCTACGTCGATTTCCGCAATAGCGACGGCTGCCGCGCCAATAGCGAGGGTGCTCGCTACGATGGCTTCACCGGCAAGTGCGCGATCCACCCGGACCAGGTTCCGGTGATCAATGCCGCGTTCTCGCCCAGCGAGGAAGAGATCGCCTTCGCCCATCGCGTGATCGCGGCTTTCGAGACGGGCGCGGGCGCGGTCCAGCTCGACGGCAAGATGCTCGACGTGCCGCATCTGAAGGCGGCGCGTCGCCTGCTGGTTGCGGCCGGCGCCTGAACCCAATCCGGGCAGCGGGCTCGTGGGTGAGCCGGTTGCCGTAGCACTGCATCAACGACGAGGAGAACGCAGCTCGATGGCAAACAAACTCTATCCCGATGCCGCCAGCGCGCTGGCCGGGATCACCTTTGACGGCATGACCGTCATGTCCGGAGGCTTCGGCCTCTGCGGCATTCCCGAGAACCTGATCGTCGCGCTGCGCGATTCGGGCGCCAAGGATCTGACCGTGATCGGCAACAACGTCGGCTGCGACAACCACGGCATGTGGCTGGTGCTGGCCAACAACCAGATCAAGAAAGTGCTGGCCAGCTACGTCGGCGAAAACAAGATTCTCGAGCAGCGCTACATGACTGGCGAGATCGAGATCGAATTCAACCCGCAGGGCACCCTGGCCGAGCGCATCCGCGCCGGTGGCGCCGGCATTCCGGCGTTCTACACGCGTACCGGCTACGGCACCAAGGTCGCCGAAGGCAAGGAGACGCGCGAGATGATCGGCACCGACGGCAAGCTGGACTGGTACGTGATGGAAACCGGCCTGACCGCCGATATCTCGCTGGTCAAGGCCTGGAAGGCGGATACCGAGGGCAACCTCGTCTACCGCAAGACCGCGCGCAACTTCAATCCGATGATCGCCACGGCCGGCCGCATCACCATTGCCGAGGTCGAGGAAATCGTCCAGCCGGGCGAACTCGATCCGAACCAGATCCACACGCCGGGCATCTTCGTCCAGCGTCTGGTGCTGGGCACTAACTACGTCAAGCACATCGAGCGCGTCACCACGCGGCCGCGCGCAGCAGCACAGGAGAACAAGTAATGGCCTGGACCCGCGATGAAATGGCCGCGCGCGCTGCGAAGGAACTGCGTGACGGCTTCTACGTCAACCTCGGCATCGGCATTCCGACCCTGGTCGCGAACATGATCCCGGACGGCATGCAGGTCACCCTGCAGAGCGAGAACGGCATGCTCGGCATGGGCCCGTTCCCGTTCGAGGGCGAGCAGGACGCCGATCTCATCAACGCCGGCAAGCAGACCATCACCGAACTGGCCCAGACCAGCTATTTCTCGAGCGCGGACTCGTTCGGCATGATCCGCGGCGGCCACATCCAGCTGTCGATTCTCGGCGGCATGCAAGTCTCGGCCACTGGAGACCTCGCCAACTGGATGGTGCCCGGCAAGATGATCAAGGGCATGGGCGGCGCAATGGATCTCGTCGCCGGCGTGCCGCGCGTGGTCGTGGTCATGGACCATCGCGAGAAGGGCGGCGATGCCAAGTTCAAGCAGGCCTGCTCGCTGCCGCTGACCGGCAAGGGCGTGGTCGATCTGCTGATCACCGATCTCGCCGTGTTCGAAATCGATCGTCGCGGCGGTGGTGCCGTACTTACCGAGATGGCGCCCGGGGTCACCTTGGACGAGTTACGCGCAGTGACTGAAGCGAGTTTCACCGTCGCCCTGCAGGCGAGCTGATCAGTCGCTGGCCCCGTCGTTCTCCGGGTGAGACGGCGGGGCCGCCACGGGCCATTTTCATGTAGGGCGAGTCATCGATAGTTGCGGTGAAACCTCGGTTCTGTGCAGGATTACGGCCCTGAGGTGCCCAGGCGTTCACGTTGCACTGCAACAAGTCGAACAAGAGTTTTCCGTTGCCAGCCGCTGGTCGGGAGGGCTGAAAACTTTTCGGCAGGAGCGCTTGCAAATCAAATTTAATATGGCACCATACGATTACGGTGACACCTGAAACGTGTCGGCAAGAGGACATGCAGCAATACGGTCTACCTAGATTCCGGAAGCATCGGACCGGACCAAGGAACGGTAGGCACCAGGTGCCATCAGCATGCGAACGACGGATGACAAGGTCGGCGCAGCGTGAATGAAGTGGTTGCAAGTGCGCACGGAGAAAGCAAGCAGATGATTCCGAATGAGCGGGCCTTGAATCCCGACCTGAAGCCTGACCTGTCCCGGGAAACCCCGAGTGACTCCATTCGTGAACTCCATTTCTGCTGCATTGCCGCAATTTCAACAGCTCGCGTCTAAATACTAGTAATGAGCCGTACCTAAGTTCGGGGACGGCTGATGGCACGTGTTCGATGTTTCGTGCCTGCAAAAAATAACGATCAGGCGTTCTCGCCATCCAGAGTTGCAACCATTTGTTAGGAGATAAATGATGCGCATCAGGAAATATGATTTCGATTTCTCGCGCCGGAAGATGATGCAGAACGTGGCTGCCGGTCTCGGCGGCGGCGTTCTGGCTCCGGTCTGGCCGACGATCGCCGCCACCGGCGAAGTCTCCAAGGCTTACCCGGATGAAGTGACTTCGATCGAAGTCAACACCAAGGGCAAGGTCAAGGTCGGTGACACGATCACCGCTGCCAACGTCGAGTACGTCAAGCATCTGCTTGATCCGATCTTCTTCGAGCAGATCTCGAAGCATGGCCGCAAGGTCAAGATCCGCGCTCCCACCAAGAACATGACGGAGTTGTTCCCGCATGCCTACATGGAAGCCACGCTGAAGAACTACGGCAAGGCCAAGTTCGACGCGACCGGCAACGTCGTGGAAGCGGCGACTGGCGATCCGTGGATCGGCGGCAACCCGTTCCCGGACATCAAGACTGGCGACGAAGGCATTGCCAACCTGACCCTGAGCTGGGGCCGTCATGACATGTCGCAGTACGCCGTGCGCGACTTCGACGTCAACCCGGACGGTTCGCCTGCCTATACTTACGACTTCTTCTGGACCGAGCTGAATACCACGGCTCGCACCGGCAAGGACAAGTATTTCCAGGGCAAGAAGGACATGCTGCGCTACCAGTCGGTGTTCTTCACGTCGCCGCAGGAACAGGCCGGTGCCTCGTTCCTGGTGCCGTGGTACTACGACCAGCGCAAGTTCCCGGAAATCTACGGCTACCTGCCGCAGTTCCGCCGCGTTCGTCAGTTCCCGGCGAATCAGCGCTTCGAACCGCTGGTTCCGGGCATCACCTTGTTCCTGTCCGATGCCTGGGCAGCTGGTGATCCGATGCGCACCTGGGGCAACACCAAGATCGTCGGCCGCGAACCGCATCTGGCGGCGCTCGGCGGCAACTTCCGCGGCGAAGAGCACCCGAACTGGGAAAACTCCAGCCGTCATGGTGGCGCCAAGGGCCAGACGTTCATGGACTACACCATGGAACTGGTGCCGGAATGCGTCGTCATCGAATCGGAGCCAACGGGTTACCCGCGTGCGCCGGTCGGCAAGAAGAAGATCTGGGTCGACGTCCGCAACGCGATGGTGATTGCGTACATCACCTACGATCGCCGTGGCGCGATCTGGAAGCAGGTGGATCCGGCGTTCGGTCCGCAGGTGCAGGGCAAGTTCGTCAACAAGGATGAAACCGGTCACCCGAACTGGTCGTGGACGTCGGTGCACATCCATGACATCCAGTCGAACCGCATGTCGCTGCTGAACCACGTGAAGCAGATCTCCGGTGGCTACTCGAGCAACTACTACAACCCGGACGAAAAGGCCGTGTACGAGAAGTTCTGCACGCAGTCGGCCATCGCGCGACTCGGTACGGTCTGATTTTTCTGTAAGGGGATTGCACTCTCCGGTCGGCTACGGTCGACCGGAGAGCTTAGGGAGAGTGTCTTGAAGGCAAAAATCATCGGCGCTATCTGCGCCGCTGCGGTCAGTGCGGTCGCTCTGGTCAGCGTGGCTGCAGAGCAGGGCAAGGAAGGCGGCGTCATCAGCCTGAAGGCTTCCGGCATTCCTCACTCGGCGTTATTTGGTCTCAGTTTCGATAACGGTACTGGCGTTGCTGTCGGTATCAATGGTTCGGTGCTCACCTCGAAAGACGGCGGTGAGACCTGGGAGCCGGAAAAGCAGGACGCGACTGATCTCGCGCTGCTGGCGGTTGCCCGTCGCGGTACCCATACGATTGCGGTCGGTCAGCTCGGCTCGGTCATCGTCGAGTCGGCTCCCGCCACCTGGAAGAAGATCGACGCAGGCACCGAAGCGCGGTTCCTGTCGGTCAGCGTCAACACCAGCGGCGTTGCTGTTGCCGGCGGTGAGTTCGGTCTGCTGCTCGGCTCGAATGATGGCGGCGAAACCTGGGCCAGCATTGCGCCCAACTGGGCCGACTACGCCGACGCGAATGTCCCCGGCACCGGCGAACCGACGGTCTATGCAGTTTACGTATCGGAAGCCGGCGCGATTACCGTCGCTGGCGAATTCGGCCTGATCCTGCGTCGTGATCCCGGCTCGGAAAAGTGGCGCGTCCTGAATCCGGTCACCGGCGGCACGCCGACGATTTTCGCGATCCATATTCCAGAGCAGCCCAATGGCAACAGCTACGCCGTTGGCCAGGCCGGCGAGATTCTGATCTCCACCGACAATGGCGCGCGCTGGTTTCGCAACAAGGCGGATACCACATCGAATTTCCTGGGCGTGACCGTGGCACCCGGCGGGCGGGTTGTCATTACCGGCATGCGTGTGATGGCGGCCAGCAGCAATGGCGGCATCAACTGGAAGTTCATTGAAGAAGGCGATACGACCACGGACTGGTATCAGGCCGTGCGTACGGAAAAGAACACGGGGCAGGTGATGGCCGTGGGACACGCGGGACGAATCATCCGAATCAACGGTTGACGTCACTGCGAAAAGGCCGACGACCGCTCGCTGGGTGCGAGTGTGCGATCGGCAGGGCGATCGGGAAACACAGCGGGGGATAACAACATGAAGGTTTGCAACACGAAGTATTGCGGATTGATCGCGGCCGGCATCGCCGCTTTCGCGAGCGGCGGCGTGCAGGCTGCGGGCGGCGCGGGCTCGAAGTTTCTCGGTGCCGATTTCTCGTACAACGGCTTCATTCGTTTCGACGTGGCGTTCAGCACCGACGACCGCGTTCAGCAGGCCAACCAGTTCGGCGATCTTGCCAACGGCGTGCCGATCCGGCGCACCCCCGGCAACCCGGCGCTGAACTACGCGGTTCCGCTGCAGCCAACCGATGCGCTGATCGGCCCAGGCGGCGTTATCCCGCTGTCCGGCATCGGCGTGCTTCCGCCGACGCGTGGTGTCAGCAATCAGGTGGGTGTCAACGACACCATCACCCGTTATGTGCCGCTGAAGAATCAGCTGCTGAACTATCACCTGCTGCGTTTCGAGCTGACCCCGACCCTGTCCTGGGGCGACTTCTCGCTGATCACCCGCCTGCGTGCGGTCTACGATCCGGACGATCTCGGCTACAACGATTTCGACTACCGCAACTACGACGACATCAACGGCGGCATTCAGGGCGGCGAGTCGCGTCAGTTCCACACCACGCCGGACAAACTCGGCTATCAGGTTGAAGGCAACAAGAACCCGATCTTCTTCGAGCGTTCCGGCCGCAACTACATGGTCGATCTGCCGGCGTTCTTCGTGCAATGGAACAGCGGCAACACCACGGTGCGCGTCGGTAACCAGACGATCGCCTGGGGTCAGCTGCTGTTCTTCCGCATCATGGATACTGCCAACGGCCTCGATCTTCGCCGCCACCTGATTCTCAATCGTGCGGTCGAGGAATATGCCGACTCCCGTGCCTCGGCACCGGGTATCCGCATCACCCAGCAGATCACCGATCAGCTCTCGGCGGACTTCTTCGCCCAGCAGTTCATTCCGTCAGTGCTGAACAACGTCAACACCTCGTACAACGTGGTGCCGTCGCAGTTCACGATTCATGACCGCTACGACCAGGGCGGCTACAACAAGAACGTCAACTACGGCATTCGCTTCAAGGCCGAGTTCGGCAACTACAACCTGCAGGCGATGGCGACGCACCGCTATAACCCGCTGGGTGCGATTCGCTGGACCAAGTCCGACGTTATCAAGTCCCTGCCGAACTCCAACATCCTCGGTGCGGCCTTCAACCAGTACTGCAACCTGGTGCTTGGCACCGGCGGTCAGGGTTGCGGTCCGATTCTCGCCAATACGCCGTTCGAAGCCTCACCGGCCGGCGTGTTCAGCGCTGAAGAGTGGTTCAACTACGCGGGCTACATCAAGCTCGACGCCCTCGATGGTCTTAACAAGGCCGTTGACGATTTCGATGCTTCGCAGATGCTGCTCGCTCGCAACATCGGCCAGAATCCGGATGCCGCCGCGAACGAACTGAGCGCCTTCTTCAGCGCTGGTGAAGGTCTGCATGGTCACATCGAACGTCAGTACTTCGCCGAAAACGTCTTCGGTCTCGGCGGCGGCTTCGTGACCGAAGCGGAGCCGGGTTCGATCTTCGACCAGATCATCATGAATCTGGAAACCACGTACACGCCGAAGCGCGTGTTCACGGCGATCGATCTGCGTAAGGAGTTCGACAAGCGCGAAGAAATCCAGGTTGGCTTCGTGGCTGAGAAGTATCAGCGCTTCTCCACCGAGTTCCCGGCCACCTACATGGTGTTCCAGTACCTCTGGCAGAAGAACAGCGATCTCGTGGGTCTCTTGCTCGATGGCTACGGCAGCGAGAACTACAGCAATCAGGGCATCAAGCTCGATCCGCACGTGCCAACCAGCACCACGCCGAAGATCAGTCCGGGTATCAGTGCCGGTGCCAACTATGTGGTGTTTGCCGCGGTGCAGCCGTTCCCTAACTACATCTATGAGCTCAGCTTCGCGACGCTCGTCGATGTGCAGGGTGGCGTGCTGTTCCAGCCGGGTCTGCAGTGGAAGCCGCGCGGCAATCTGACTGTGAACATGTTCTACAACTTCGTTCACGACAATGCCTGGGGCAACAACCCCAACAAGAACGTCGTGCATCTGATCAGCCAGACCAATGAACTGGCGATCCGCCTCGGTTACCAGTTCTGATTCCGGTTGGTTGATAACGCTTAAAAGCAGCACGCTACATCAGCTGTCCTGCGTCACGGTCCGGATGGTGAAAGCCATCCGGACCGTTTGTGAAGTTGCTGCAAGGTTCAGTCATGGTCATGGTTCTGATGAACTCTGATTGCGACGGACCCCGCGCTACCGGTATCGCTATCGTCGTTGCGATCCGCGTGCATTTCCTTCATCGATTCCAAGATTGATCGCCATGACCCAAGTCGCATCACAACCCCCACTTCGTTTCCGCGTGGCCAAATGGGTCATGGACCATCGCTTCATGGTCTCCATCTGGTTCGTGGTGGTCACGCTGGCTTTTGCTGCCGGCATTCCGCGCGTCGAGATCAAGACCGTGTTCGCCGACCTGCTGCCGCAGGATGACGAGTTCGTGAAGATCTACAACGCCCATCCGAACTTCGGCAATCCGCTGACCATGTTCGTGATGGTCAAGCGCAAGGATGGCGACATCTATCACGCCGATACCTTGCAGAAGGTCTGGGATCTCACTCGCAACATCGATCTCACCGATGGTGTCGATCACGATCAGATCATCTCGATCTCCACCGAAAAGCTGCGCTACGTCGAAGCCACGCCGGAAGGTGTGGACGTTCGTCCGCTGATGGGTGATGCGGTACCGAAGGACGAAGCCGAGGTGGCGGATTTCAAGCGCCGCGTCGCCCAGTCGCCGAACGCCCGCAACTTCTATGTGTCGGCCGATGGTTCGTCGACCCTGATCAGCGCCACGTTCCAGACCACGCTCGACTACGGCGTGGCATTCAACTATGTCGACGGTCTGGTCAAGGCGGCCACCGACGAGAACCACGAAATCTTCCTGGCAGGCCAGCCGGCGCTGACGGGCTGGGTCTACAAGTTCCAGCATCAGACCTACATGATCTTCGGCGTGACCATCGCGCTGCTGATCATTGCGCTGGTGCTGTACATGCGGAACGTTGCCGGCGTAGTCACGCCGATCGTCTGCGCCGCGATGGCCGGCGTCTGGGGCTTCGGCTTCATCGGCTGGACCGGCTACAAGGTCGAACCACTGCTGATGATCGTGCCACTGCTGCTGGTGGCTCGAACCTTCTCGCATTGCATTCAGTTCACCGAACGCTATTACGAAATCCTCAAGCACATCGGTGACAAGCGGAAGTCCGCCGAGATCACCATGGGCGTGATGATGGCGCCGTCGATCCTCGGCATCATGACCGACGTGTTCGGCATCATCTTCATCGCCATCGCGCCGATTCACACGATGTTCGCCCACGCCCTGTTCTGCGGCGCCTGGGCGCTGTGGATCATCCCGACCGGCGTGTTCCTGATCTCGATCCTGCTGTCCTACCTGCCGCTGCCGAAGAACATCGACCGCATTGCCGGTGGCGATGGCAAGGAAACCGGCATCCACGCCTTCCAGGGCAACCTGCTGCGCGGTATCGCCAAGCTCACCTACGGCAAGCCGGCGCTGTACACGTCGATCTTCACCGTGCTGCTCGGCATCTGGGGCATCTGGGCGTCGTTCGAGATCAAGATCGGCAACCCGGTCGAAGGCTCGAACCTGCTGCATTACGACTCCGAGTTCAACACGGCAATCCGCGCGATCAATGCCCATTTCCCGGGCACCAACACGCTGGAAATCGTCATCGAGGCGAAGAACGACAGGGACGGCACCAATCGCATCGCGCTGTCGCCGGAAGCGATGGTCATCCGGTCGAAGATTCAGGCGATCGTCGAGTCCGATCCGATCCTGAAGCCGCGCGCCACGCTGTCGTTCAGCGATTACATGTACGAAGGCAATCGCCTGTTCTCCGGTGGCAACCCGCAGTGGCTGCCGGTCGATCCGAACAAGCGCGCCGCGTTCAGTGCCGGCTCGGCCGTGTTGTTCGGTTCCACGCCGCTGAACTTCGGCAACGTGATGGACTTCGAAGCACAGCATTCCACCGTGTCGCTGTGGTACGCCGACAACAAGCAGGAAACGGTTGATGCGGCACTGGCCAGCGCCAAGCGTGCGGTCGACATCGTCGGCGTCGACCACCCAGGCTTCACGGTTCGCCTCGGTACCGGCTTCATCGCGCTGCAGCAGGCGATGAACAACGTCGTCCATCGCTACCACTGGTTCATTCTGGGTTGCGTCAACGTCGCCATCGCCGTGATTGCCGGCTATGCCTACCGTTCGCTGATGGCGGCGATTCTGCTGCTGATCCCGGTGAACCTGTCCAACTTCCTGCTCAATGCCGCGATGTACTCGCTCGGCATCGGTCTGGACATCAACGCGGTGATCGTGGCGGTCATGGGCGTCGGCGTCGGTATCGACTACGGCATCTACCTGCTATCTCGAATCTGCGAAGAGTATTCAGCGCACGGGAAAAACTGGGAGAAGGCCATCACCATTGCCCTCACGACGACCGGCAAGGCGATCATGTTCACCGCCTCGATCATGCTGGCCGGCATCCTGCCCTGGTACTTCCTGTCCGAGTTCAAGTTCATGGCCGACATGGGCATGCTCCTGGTGGCGATCATGCTGATCAACATGGTGCTTTCGCTGGTCGTGCTACCGCTCATCATCTGGTTGGTGAAGCCCAGCTTCGCGGGCCGTGAAGATCTGGCGGTTGGTGAGAACATTGACCTTTCGCAGTTCATGAAGGACGACGCGAAACCGCACACCGTCTGACGCTGCGCAGTACCACAGGCGGCAGCTCAGGCGGACAGGCCTGAGCTGCCGCCTTTTTTTGTGGATGGAGGAAATCATGGTCCGAGCACGTACGAAGCCAGCTTCGGCGGCGCCGTTTCTGCAGCTGCTGTTGACCTCGCTCCTGTCTCTGAGCTTCGGCAGCGTCGCCGTCGCACAGGAACCGGTGCCCGTCGTATCCATTCCGGCATCGTCGGAAGCCCCGGCCGCCGCGCAGGAGTCCGAGCCGGTCATTCGCGTGATTGC
Organism: Nevskia ramosa DSM 11499; assembly: GCF_000420645.1. Classification (NCBI taxonomy): domain Bacteria; kingdom Pseudomonadati; phylum Pseudomonadota; class Gammaproteobacteria; order Nevskiales; family Nevskiaceae; genus Nevskia; species Nevskia ramosa. Next base: position 60,012 of record NZ_ATVI01000005.1, read on the forward strand.
GGTGCCTCCGTCGGCACAGCCGCTGATTCACGAGCCAGCGCCGAGAACCGCGCCGGAACAGGTCATCGAACAGCTTCCGGGACAAGTGACCGAGCAGCAGCCGGCGCCGATCCAGCCGCCGCTGCTGGAAGCCAGCCCGGTACCGGCGGCAGAGGCTCCCGCCGCCCCCGCGATAGCGCAGGAACCTGCGCCACTCGCCAATCAGGCGACGAAACTGCCGCTGCTGATGTTCAAGAGCCCGTTAGCGCTGCGTTTTTCGGTCTACCAGCGATTGGCGGAAGCCGAACAGCTGGCCGATGCGCAGGCCGTACCGATGTCTGGGCGGGTGAACCTGTACCTCGATGCTTCTGGCTTGAACCGGGTGAACATTGCCAGCCTGAGCATCCGAATCGACGAGCAGACGCTATTCGATCGCGCGCTACTGGCTGCGGAAACAGCAGCGTTGGCGGAGCGGCGCGACCCACTGCGTCTGGTCCGCAGCAGCCTGAGCTCCGGCGTCCACCGAGTACAGGCCACGGTGACCTTGATGGCGGACGCCAAAGGCGAGTCTGCGCAGCTGAACATCGACCAGAATCTTGAACTTGCCTCGGCAGGGAGCGACCTGGAACTACGCATAGAATCCGGAACGCTCGGCAAGCCCGGCCTGGTGTTCCGGCGTTTGCAGCGCGACGAATCGCGGAAGACGTCGGTGATCAGCGGCTCGCTCGAAGCGCTCGGCGTCAACGTTGGCGTGGTCCGCTATCCGCCCGGTGCCGACAACGATCCGGCGGTCGGCCATGCCCGCACATTAGGCCGCATGGGACAGGCCGCAAACGGGCTCGTCGCGCTGCTGGCCGATGCTGTGCAGGCGGGGCCGAACGGCCATTTCGAACCACCGTACTGGCTGGCGCAGGCGGCGCTGCTGCGCGAGCTCGGCGTGCTCGACCGGGCACAGGCGATCTGCGATCAACTCGATGCCGCCAAGGTCGCCGGCGCTGCCGTGGCGACCGAACGGCTGCTGATTGCCGAAGCGCGTTATTCCGCTGGCGACTACTCGGCGGCCGAAGCGCAGCTGGTGCTGTCGAAGCGCAGGTTGCCTGAGTATCGCCAGGCGGACTGGCGCAATGTCAGCGGCCTGATCGAACTTGCGCGCCTGCGGCCGGGCGAGGCGCGCGATACCTTGAAGGTCGCAGACAGCGAATCGATCGAAGCCTTCCGCTACATGGCGGCATCGACCGAAGCGCTGCGCGCCACCGGTTACGGCCGCTACAACCTGGCGATCGCGATGATCCGCAGCGGCGATGCCGCCCGCGGCCGCAGTTGGCTGGATCTGCTCGGCCGCACCGCGTCCACCGATCCAGAGCTGCTCGAACTGCGCGACAGGGCCAATCTGTCGCTCGGCTGGCAATTCCTGAGGGAGAAACAGGGGCGTACCGCGCTCGGCGTGCTGGGCCGCGTGCGCAGCGACGGCCTGTCGTCGAACCGCGCGCTGCTCGGCATGGGTTGGGCGCAGCTCGCACCGGACGGCGAACGCTTGCCGCGCGTGACGTTGCGTACTGAAAACCTGCGGGTGCCGGACCAGATCGGCGACCTATCGGCCCCAATACGCAATTCGCTGGAACGTTTGCGCGTGCTGGAGCCGGAAATCAGCGGCGGTTGGGCCGGCCCGAGCAGTTTCGAGCGTGACGATCCGCCGAAGAATCGCAACGATGGCCTGCGCCGCGCGATCACCGTCTGGAGCGCGCTGCTGGGTCGCGATGAGCGCGATCCTTCCGTGATCGAAGCCAAGCTGGCGATCGCCCATGCCCAGGATCAGCTACGCGATATCGGCGCAGCCCGGACCAGCTATGCCGACACGCTGACCAGCCTCCGCAATACGGATGCAGCGATCGAGCGCGACGCCGCTTTCGTCAAGGCTGGCGATCTCGTCGCCTCGCTGTCGGCGATCGATCTCGCCGACGATGCTGCGCTGTACGGGCTGATGGACCGCCTGCGCCTGGAGCCGGGCAATGACACTTCGGCGCTCTACGCGGCGATCGGCGATCAGCGTGAATACCGGCAGCTGGCCGTTTCCCTGCAGGCTTCGTCAGCCCGTCTGGCCGCGTTGCCGGCCAGCGAAGCGTCGGCTGCCTTGCTGGCCAAGCTCGAACTGGCCAGCCGGCAGATCGCGCTGGTCCAACACGACGCCGAAGTGCTGGTCGGCCAGCGGGCGCTGCTGCAGCTGCAGAGCCACCGCAAGATGGTCGGCGATTACATGAAGACGGCGCTGCTGCTCGCGGCAAGAGCCGAAGACACGCCGGCTATCGAACTGCGCAACAGCGAGACAGCGCCGACGCCGTGAGCGGTCAGTCCAGGTAGCGGGCAAAAAGAAAGGCCGAGACTCTCGCGAGTCCCGGCCTTTTTCATCCAGCGCGCTGAATCAGACGCGCTCGAAGATCGCCGCGATGCCCTGACCGCCGCCGATGCACATGGTCACCAGCGCATAACGGCCGCCGGTGCGATGCAGCTCGTGGATCGCCTTGGTGGTAATGATCGCGCCCGTCGCGCCCACCGGATGGCCGAGCGAGATGCCCGAGCCGTTCGGGTTGAGCTTGGCCGGGTCGAAGCCCAGTTCCTGCGCCACCGCGCAGGCCTGCGCCGCGAACGCTTCGTTGGCTTCGATCACGTCCATGTCGCTGACCTTCAGGCCGGCCTTGGCGAGCGCGATCTTCGATGCCGGAACCGGGCCGATGCCCATGTATTCCGGTTCGACACCGGCGTGGCCGTAGGACACCAGGCGCGCCAGCGGCTTGAGACCGAGCGCAGCAGCACGGCCGGCCTCGGCGAGCACCACGGCGGCGGCGCCGTCATTGATGCCCGAAGCATTGCCGGCGGTGACCAGGCCGTCTTTCTTGAACACGGCCTTCATCTTGGCGAGCGCTTCGACGCTGGAGTCGGCGCGCACGTTTTCGTCGGTGTCGAACTGGATCGGGCCCTTGCGGCTGGCGATCTCGACCGGAACGATCTGGCCCTTGAAGCGGCCTTCGGCGATCGCCTTGGCGGCACGCTGCTGGCTGGTCACGGCGAGGGCGTCCTGCATCTCGCGGGTGATGCCGTAACGGGCGGCCACGTTCTCGGCGGTGATGCCCATGTGGATGGCATGGAACGGGTCGTGGAGGATGCCGGTCATGTAATCGAGCATCTTCGCGTCGCCCATGCGCGCCCCCCAGCGGCCGGCTGGCAGCAGGTACGGGCCGCGGCTCATCGCTTCAGCGCCGGCGCCGATGGCGACATCGCAGTCGCCGAGCAGGATCGCCTGCGCCGCCGAGATGATCGCCTGCACGCCGGAACCGCAGAGGCGGTTAACGTTGAACGCCGGGGTTTCCTTCGGGATGCCGGCTTCCACCGCGGCAACGCGGCCGAGGTAGGCGTCGCGCGGCTCGGTCGGGATGACGTTGCCCATCACCATGTGGCCGACTTCCTTCGGATCGACGCCGGCATGCGCCAGCGCTGCCTTGACGGCGGTCGTCGCCAGGGTCGTCAGCGGCACATCCTTCAGCGTGCCGCCGAAGCTGCCGATCGCCGTACGCATTGCGCCAACCACTACCACTTCACGCTTGGACATCGTTGTCTCCTGAATTCTCGACTACGTAGAAACTGGGGGCTTCAGACCGGGTCCCAAGTGAACACGTCACCCGAACGGTGCAGCGGATAGAAATCGTTCTGGAACTGCGGGAACACTCGCTCGACGATCGCTTCCGGCGTCCAGCCTTCGGCCGTGTGCGCGGTGCGGATCGGGCGCGGCTGGCTGAACAGATAGATTTCATTGTTGCGCACGCCGAAGATCTGGCCTGACACGCTTTTGGCAGCATCGGACGCCAGCGCGACCACGAACGGCGCGATCTTCTCAGGAATCAGCTTCTTCAAGCCTTCGACGCGCTTCTTCTGCTCCGGCGTTTCGTCGGGAATCGAGCTGACCATGCGCGTCCAGGCGAACGGCGCGATCGCATTGGAACGCACGCCGAAGCGCTGCATGTCGAGCGCGATCGCCTTCGACAGGCCGACGATGCCGAGCTTGGCCGCGCAGTAGTTGGCCTGGCCGAAGTTGCCGACCAGTCCCGAGGTCGAGGTCATGTGGATGAAGCTGCCCGAGCCCTGTTCCTTGAAGTAGGGCGCGGCAGCGCGGCTGGTGTTCCACGAGCCTTTCAGATGCACGGCGATCACCGCGTCGAACTCTTCCTCGCTCATCTTGTGGAAGATCACGTCGCGCAGATTGCCGGCGTTGTTGACCACGATGTCGATGCGGCCGAACGCGCTGCGTGCGGCTTCGATCATCGCCTGGGCGCCTTCGAAGCTGGCCACCGAGTGGGTATCGGCGACGGCATCGCTGCCCAGTTCCTTGATTTCGCGGACGACGCTGTCGGCCGGCGATTCGCCGCCGGCTTCGCCCGTCAAGGACACGCCGAGATCATTGACGACGACCTTGGCGCCGGCCTTGGCCAGTTCTAGCGCGATGCCACGGCCGATGCCGCGACCGGCGCCGGTGACGAGAGCGACTTTGCCAGCCAGCAGGCCGGTAGTAGACGGGTTCGACATTGTTCGGAGTCCTGGGTGAGAGAGGTCTGAAGAGTCCTAGAGGCGTCTGGCGATATCGGCCCAGCGCGCTTCCAGCGATTCGCGGAAAGCGGGTGCAGCGACAGCAATCAAGGCGCGCGCGCGTTCGTGGATCGACAAGCCGCGCAGCGCCGCGACGCCATGCTCGGTGACCACGTAATCGGCGCAGTGACGGGGCAGGGCGACCATGCCGCGATCAAAGCTGCCGACAATGCGAGTGAAGCGGCCATCGTCGGTTGCCGCCGGCAGCGCGACGATCGAGCGGCCACCGTTCGACAGCTGCGCGCCGGCCACGAAAGCCGGCAAGCCACCGACGCCGGCCATCAGCTTGCCGTTGAGGCTGTCGGCGTTGACCTGGCCGAACAGATCGACTTCCACTGCCGAATTGATCGCGCAGAAGTTGTCTATCGCGGCGATCCGGCGCACGTCGTGAGTTTCGGAAACGGGCCGGAAATGGAACGCGCGGTCCTGTCCCAGGCGCTCGTAGAACGCGGCATCGCCGAGCGCGACACCAGCGTCGATCGCGCCCTCGGCAGCAACCGCACCAGCATCGACGAGCGCAGCAACCTGCGGCGTGACCATGCCGGACCAGATGCGCAGATCGCGATGATCGCGCAGCGATGCCAGGATCGCGCCTGGCAGCTTGCCGACGCCGAATTCCAGGGTGTCGCCATCGCGCACCAGGCCGGCGACCAGCGCCGCGTGACGCTCGATGGTTTCGCTGCTGCCGCCGGCATCGAAGTTGACCAGCGCGCTGTCGGCCTCGAACGCGGCATCGGCCGTCGCATAGGCGATCGACCACGAGCCGCGCGTGCGCGGCAGGCGCGAGTTGATGTGCAGCACGCGGCGCCTGGCCTTGGACCAGACCGCCGGATGGAAATCGAGACTGGGGCCAAGGCTGCAGTTGCCATCGGCATCGGGTGCACTGACCTGGGCAATCGCGAGATCGACCGCGACGTTGCTGGCGAGATCGCGATAGATCGCCGGATAGTCGACCGGTACCAGCTCGGCGCGGCCATCGGCCAGGCCGGCGCGCAGGCCCGGCGTCATCACGTAGCCGCGCTGGCGCGCTTCCGCGTGCAGGCCGAGGTAATCAGTGCGGTTGATGCCGGGGAAGTGCAGGCCGGTGAAACGAACGCCCGCCGCGAATTCCGGCTGCGCCTTGAGCGCGGCATGAAAGGCTAGGCTTTCGCCGGACACGCCGGGCACGAACACGGTCATGCCCGGCCGCAGTGAAGCGACGATTTCCTCGACCGTGCAGCGCTGTACTGCGGCCATCAGTTCGCAGCCGCGAGTTCGGCGCTGCCGGTGATGATCACCGTGCCGGCCGGATCGATCGCTTCCAGCGCCAGACGCAGATGGCCGTCATCCGGCTGACCCTCGACGACATCCGCAAGGCGCGCGCGGCAACGCAGCGAGGTGTTGACCGGCAGGATCGCCGCGAAGCGGGCATCGAACTTCAGCAACTCGCGATTGGCGAAGCGGCTGCAGAGCAGACGGCCAAGCAAGGCCATGCTGAGCATGCCGTGGACGATCACGTCGGCGAAGCCGGCTTTCTGGGCGAAGGCCGGATCGAGATGCAGCGGGTTGGTGTCGCCCGAAGCCTCCGCATAAGCGGCAAGCATCTCGCGGGTGATCGGCCCGGTTTCGTATTCGGCGAGGACAGTGCTGGCGTCATTCATGCTGCCACCGCCGGCTTCGGATTGCGGACCAGCACCACCTGGCGCGAGCGGCCGAGCAGGCCGCGCTCGGCGTGGCTGATGATCGATTCGATGACGATGAATTCCATCAGGCCGTTCTTGCGTTCGTAGATGTCCGATACCTTGCGGACCACGTCCAGCTGATCGCCGGCGAGGATCGGGCCGAGGTAGTCGAACTGCTGCTCGGCGTGCAGCACTCGGCGCAGATCGACCGCCAGCGTATCGAGGATCCGCCGCGAACTGTTGTGCTCGCCTTCGACCATCTTCATGAAGGTCGGCGGCGCCACGCGAACATCACCGCCAGTGTCGCCGATCGCCGCACGAAACCTGGCGATCCGCTCCGGCGTGGCTTCGACGCTGAACGCCGGCAGGCTGTAGCCGATGTGGGCGCGATCGATCGCCATCAGGCAGCGACCGGGGCCGATGCCGTGCGCGGTGCGAACCAGGCATCGACGGCAGCGAGTGTCACGGCATCGCCATCGGCGGCCTTGCGCAGCGCGTCGGCGCCGATCTGCGTGGCATAGGTGTACGGGCCACCGGCGTAGGACGGGAACAGCCCGGCCGAGACGACCGCGACATCGGCGAGCGTGGTCTCGTCGACCTTGCCGGCCTTCCAGACGCGCAGCGCAGCAAGGGTTGCGACGGCGAGCTTGCTCGCTTCGGCAGCGCTGGCGGTGCCGGCATTGGCGGCGCGCAGCTGCGGCAGCAGCGCATCGTCACCAACGGCGAGTACCGAGTCCTTGGCGAGCAGGCCGAGCTTCGCCGCCTTCTGGCGATTCAGGAACAAGGTGCGGACCATGTTGCCGGCGACGCTGTCGCGCATCAGCTCGACGAAGATGTCCATCTCGCGGTCGCTGGCCGGGGTCAGCGGCAGGTTCCAGCCACCGACCACGCAATCGATGATCGCGTGATAGGCCGGGTAGTACTGCAGCTGGTAGTCAGTGATGCCGACTGCCTTGGCGATCTCGGCAATGATCGTCGGGCTCCTGAAATCGAATGGTGCGGCGTCGAACGAGGCGCCGGGGCGATCCCAGCGTGCGAGCGGCTGCGGCATCGACTTGGCGATTTCCTTGGCCTTGGCGATCAGCTGATCAGCCGGGACGACCGCGTCGACCAGCTTCAGATTCAGCGCTTCAGCGGGGCCGACCGGATCGCCGGTCAGCAGCATGTTCAGACCCTTGGCGGTGCCGACCAGACGCGGCAGGCGCTGCGTGCCGCCAGCGCCCGGCAGCAGGCCGAGCTTGATTTCCGGCAGGCCGAGCTGCACGGCCTTTTCATCGTCCAGCACCACGCGGGCGTGGCAGGCCATCGCGACTTCCAGACCACCGCCCAGCGCCAGGCCATTGATGGCGGCGACATACGGCTTGGTGGACAGTTCGAGACGGCGGAACAGCCGGCCGAGATGGCCGAACAGTTCATTGAGTTGGGGAACGGCATCGACCTTCGCCCGCTCGGTGAAGACCCGGATCATGTCCAGATCGGCACCGGCGAGGAAGGCAGACTTGCCCGAGGTCAGCACCACGCCTTTAACGGCAGCATCGCCTGCGACGAACGTCAGCAGGCTTTCGAGCGAATCCATCATGGCGCGCGAGAACACGTTCATCGTGCGGCCCTGCATGTCGATACGGGCGACGAGAATGCCGTCGGCGTCGAGTTCGGTCGTGATGTTGCTGTCGTTGTACATGTCGGGGCTCTGGGTGCTGGCTCGGGTTTTCAGCGAGTGACGATCTGCGATCAGGCGAACTTCTTGAAGTCCGGCTTGCGCTTCTCGTTGAAGGCGCGCACGCCTTCCTTCGACTCTTCGCTCTGGTAGTAGCCCTTCACCGCGGCCACGCCCATGAAGCTGATGCCGCGGATGTTTTCGCTGTCGGCGTTGAACGAACGCTTGGCGATGGCGATCGCGGTCGGGCTCATGAAGTTGATTTCGGCGGCCCAGGCTTCGCACTCGGCGTCGAGATCGTCATGCGGGACGACCTTGTTGACCAGACCCATTTCCAGCGCTTCCTGCGCCTTGTAGCGGCGGCACAGGAACCAGACTTCACGCGCCTTCTTCTCGCCGATGATGCGGGCGAGGTAAGCGGTGCCGAAGCCCGGATCGACCGAGCCGACCTTCGGGCCGACCTGGCCGAACTGCGCCTTCTCGGAGGCGATGGTCAGATCGCAAAGCGTGGCGAACACGTTGCCGCCGCCGATCGCGAAGCCCTGGACGCGGGCGATCACCACCTTGCGGCAATCGCGGATCGCGGTCTGCAGTTCTTCGATCGGCAGGCCGACCATGCCGCGCGGGCCGTACAGGCCGTCTTCCGATAGATGAACCTTTTGATCGCCGCCGGTGCAGAACGCCTTATCGCCGGCGCCGCCGAAGATCACGGTGTTGACCGACTTCTCTTCATCGGCCTTGCGGAACGCGTCGATCAGTTCTTCGACCGTCTGGTTGCGGAAGGCGTTGAACACTTCCGGGCGGTTGATGAAGATGCGCACGGCGTTGGCGCCGACTTCGTAGGTGATGTCCTTGTAATTCGACATGTCGTTTCTCGATCGGTGTAGGGGTAGGGCAGACGAAGCACTGGCGACAGCAACAGGCCCGAGGCGTTTGTCTCGGGCCATATGGTATGGAACCATACAATAATATCAAAGCGGCGCGGCTTGTGGCGGCGCGGGCTCGCCCGCACTTGCGAGGTGTCGGCATCGAGCGCCGACTTGCCGCCTGGGCCATGCCCTCATTGCCTTCAGAACGAGAACGAACATGGCTTACGAATCGCTGGAACTCGAGGTTCGCGACGGTGTTGCCCATCTGGTGCTGAACCAGCCGAAGCTCGGCAATCCGTTCAACGCCGCGTTCTGCGCCGATCTCGGCAAGGTCGGCGGTGAACTCGCCAGCCGAAAGGACGTACGCGCCGTGCTGCTTCGCGCCAACGGGCCGTTCTTCAGCGTCGGCGGCGACGTCAAGATGTTCTCGAAGACGCTCGACACCTTGCCGGACCAGATCCGCGAATGGACCGCCGGCCTGCATCTCGGCGTCGCCAGACTGGCGCGGCTCGATGCGCCGATCGTCGCCGCCGTGCATGCCACGGCCATGGGCGGCGCGGTCGGCCTGTTCGCCGGCTGCGACCTCGTCTACTGCGCACGTTCGGCGAAGCTCGGCGGCGCCTACACCACGATCGGCTACACCTGCGACATGGGCGCCACTTTCACGCTGGCCTCGCGCATGGGCCTGTCGCGGGCGCGGCGCTTCCTGCTGCTCGGCGAAGTGCTGAGCGCCGAGGAAGGCGAGCGGGCGGGACTGGTCGATTACGTCGTCGATGACGACGCGCTGATGCAGGAAGCTGAAGCCGCAGCGATCCGGCTCGCCAACGGCCCCACCCGGGCTTACGGCGAACTGCGCCGGCTGATGACCACGGCGCTCGGGGCGGGCTTCGAGCGGCAGATGGAAGACGAGGTGCAGGGCCTGGTCCGTGCCGCGTCGACCGACGACGCCCGCGAAGGCATCACCGCTTTCATCGAGCGTCGGCCGGCGCAGTTCAAGGGGCGCTGAAGCGCAGGCTTCTTCTGGCAGAAAGGTCAGCGCAGCTTGATCAGCTTCTTGCCGGTGTTGCGGCCCGAATAGACATCGACCAGCGCCTGCGGCGCTTCGGCGATGTCGCTGCTGATGTCCTCGGCGTAGCGGAGCGAGCCACCGTTCAGCATCGCTGCGAGCTTGGCGGCAACGTCGTCATAGCGCTTGATGTGATCGAAGATCACGAAGCCTTCGAGGCGCAGGCGGCGAGTCAGGATTTCACGCTCGATGCGCGGGCCGGTCGGGTTCGGTGCCCAGCTGGCGATCGACATCGTGCCGCACTGGATCACCCGGCCGAACCAGGCCATGTGGCGGATCACGCTGTCAGCGATCTCCCCGGCGGTGTTGTCGAAGAAGACATTGACGCCGTTCGGGCAGGTTTCCTTGAGCTGCGGTTCCAGCGGCCGCTTGTAGTTGATGAAGGCTTCGTAGCCGTAATCGGCGATCGCCTGGCGGCCTTTCTCGTCTGAACCGACGACGGCAACACCGCGTGCACCGGCCTGCCTGGCGAGCTGGCCGACGATGCTGCCGACCGCACCAGCGGCTGCCGTGACCAGCACCGTTTCGCCGGGCTTCGGCGCGCCGATGTCATGCAGCGCAAGGTAGGCGGTGAGGCCGTTGATGCCGAGCAGGCCGGCGCCGGTCGATAACGGTGCCTGATGCGGATCGACCTTGCGCAGCACGCTCGCAGGCGTGGCGACGCTGTAGTCCTGCCAGCCGAACCAGCCGTAGAGAAACTGGCCCTCGGCGAAGTCCGCGTGCTTCGACGCGATCACCTTGCCGACTGCCATCGCCCGCATCACCGCGCCGATCGGCACCGGCGGGGCGTAGTTATTCTCATCGTTGACATAGCCGCGCTGGGCCGGGTCCACGGACAGATAGTGGTTCTCGACCAGGAACTCGCCGTCCTTCAGCTCCGGCACGGCCACGGTCTTCAGCTCGAAGTGCTCGGGCTGCGGGATGCCGACCGGGCGGGATTTGAGGGTGATCTGGCGGTTGTTCATGGGAAACCTTTGTGAAAAAAGCGGAACGACAGTACCTGGGCCGAAACTCTACCCATTCGTCATTCCCGCGAAGGCGGGAATCCAGTTTCGACGTACGCACACCGCTGGCAGCAAAGAACTGGATTCCCGCCTGCGCGGGAATGACGGGCAATTAAAAAGCCGCGCGGCAACAAGGCCGCGCGGCTTGGTGAAACGAAGGCCAAGCGAAGCTCGGCCGACGTTTCAGCCGTGCATCGTCAGGCCGCCCGAGACGGAGATCGTCTGGCCGGTCATGAACGAGGCGTCGTCGCTGGCGAGGAACGCCACCAGACCCGGGTAGTCGCTCGGCTCGCCGATGCGGCCCAGCGGCACGCCGCGGACCATCGCATCGCGGATCTTCTGGCCTTCTTCGCCGGTGCCGACGAAGGCGTCCATCGCCGGAGTGTTGGTCGGGCCGGGGGCGATGCAGTTCAGGGTCACGTTCTTGCGCGACACTTCACGGGCCAGCGCCTTGGCGAACGCGATGGTCGCGCCCTTGGTGCCCGAGTACACGACTTCGCCGGACGAACCGACTCTGCCGGCATCGGACGCGATGAAGATCACGCGGCCACCGCCACGCTGGACCATGCCCGACACCACGGCATGGGTCATGTGCAGCGGGCCCATGTAGTTGATGTCGACAACCTTCTTCCAGAAGTCCGGAGTGGTCTTCAGGAACGGGATTGGCTTGTCCCAGCCAGCGTTGTTGACCAGCGCCCAGGTCGGGCCGATCTTGGCTTCGACTTCGGCAACCGCTTTCTTCACGGCTTCGTAGTCGGTGATGTCGCAGATTCCGGCCGTGGCCTTGCCGCCGGCCGCTTCGATCTCGGCAACGGCCTTGGCCGCTGCTTCCGCATTCATGTCGAGCACGCCGACGATCATGCCTTCTTCCGCCAGACGCTTGGCGATCGCGAGGCCGATGCCGCTGGCTGCGCCGGTGACCAGGGCCACCTTGTCTTTGAGTCCACGCAAGATTCTTTCTCCTGAAGGGTGCTGCACAATGAATGTCGGGCCAATGTTGGAGATTCCCTGCAGGGCCAGCCGTGGCTTGCCCCAGGGGTCCAACCAACATAGTATGGCACCATACTACAATGTCGATTGGCGTTCGCAAAGCCATCAGCATCGTGACGATCTCCGGCCGGCCTGACCTTAGTCGGGTGCAGCCGGACCTGGATCGGCACATGTTGATCGCTGATGAAGCACGGTCGACGACACGATGCGGAGGGGTGCGTGAACAACAGCCAGGCAGCGGGTGAAGCCTACGAGGGCGGTAGCGGATCGGTGCTGGTCTTGCTGCACGGACTTGGCGGTACCTGGCATATCTGGAAGCCGGTATTGCCGCTGCTGGAGAAGCACCATCGAATCATCGCGCCGACCCTGCCCGGGCATCCGGGCGGCCCGGCGATTCCCGACGGCGTCACGCCGACTGTCGATGTGCTCGCCGATCTGCTGATCGCCGATCTCAGGGCGCGCGGCATCGAGCACGCTCATGTCGCCGGCAATTCCCTGGGCGGCTGGCTGTCGCTGGAACTGGCACGACGCGGCTTCGCGACCTCGGTCACTGCCTTGTCGCCGGCCGGTGGCTGGGCGACCCAGGACGATTACAAGGCGATCGCCAAGTCGTTCCGGATTGTCTTCATGATCCTGCCGATCCTGATCTTCCTGACCGCGCTGTTCCTGCGTTTCGCCTGGGTTCGCCGCACGCTGAACAAGCAGGGCATGGAGCGCGGCGATCGGGTGTCGCCCGCGGAAAGCAGCCGGGCGATGAAGTCGATGCGCGACACGACGATGCTGCCGGCGCTGCTGGTCAGCATGGGCCAGCGTGGCGGCATCGCGCCGTTCAAGGTCAATCCGCCGCTGGTGCGCATCGCCTGGTGCGAGCTCGACAAGGTCATTCCGTTCGCGCGCTACGGCAAGCCGCTGCAGACCGTCGTGCAGGGCTCGGAAAGCCTGTTCCTGCCCGGCTGCGGCCACGTGCCGATGTATGACGATCCTGAGCTGGTGACGTCGGTGATCCTCGCCACCACCGCGCGTGTCGACGCCGCGGCTGCAGGGAGCATTGCAGCATGAATCTGATGAACCTCAATCCGGTGGTCGCCGCGACCCTGATCCAGCGCCGCCAGGTAGCCCGGCAGGTGTCGCGCAGCGAACGCTTCGTCGACCAGATCGGCAAGCTCGCCGCCCAGCTCAAGCTGCCGGTCGACAAGGTCGCCGCCGAAGCGCTGAAAGGCCTCGAAGAGATCGTCACCGTGCAAAGCCCGGCGTTCGCGGCGATGTTCGATTACGGCCTCGGCCCGCTGCATACGCGAGCCTGGACGGTCGATGCCGACCTCGACGCGCTGGCCAAGCTCAAGCAGCTCAACGAGACCAATGCGCTGGTCTATCTGCCGACCCATCGCAGCTATGCCGATGCCTTCATCCTGTCGCGCCTGCTGCGCGACAACGGCCTGAAGCGCAATCACATCCTGGGTGGCAACAACCTCGGCTTCTGGCCGCTCGGCACGATCATCCGCCGCTCCGGCGGCATCCTGATCCGGCGCAGCTTCCAGGACGACGAAGTCTACAAGCTGGTGGTCCGCGAATACCTCGCCTGGCTGGCCGCGCAGCGCCGCAATCTCGAGTGGTACATGGAAGGCGGGCGCAGCCGCACCGGCAAGCTCCGGCCGCCGAAGTACGGCCTGCTCAGCTATCTGGTCTCGGCGATCGAAAGCGGTGGTGCCGACGACATGCTGCTGGTGCCGGTCTCCACCACCTACGACCAGATGCACGAAGTCGGTCGCATGGCCGCCGAGGAAGCCGGGGCCGCCAAGGCCAAGGAAAATCTGCTCTGGCTCGCCGGCTACGCCCGCACCCAGCAGAAGCTGATCGGCAGCGCCTATGTACGCTTCGGTGAGCCACTGAGCTTGAAGGAAGCACTGGCCCGCGCCGATGCCGATGGTCCGGGCAAGTGGACGGTCGCCAAGATCGCCTTCGAAGTGTTCCAGCGCATCAACCGAGTCACGCCGGTCACCGCACCGGCGCTGGTCACGCTGGCGCTGCTCGGCGTCCGTGATCGGGCGCTGACCCTGGGTGAAGTCCACGAGCTGGTGCTGCCGCTGCTCGACTACGCCGATGCTCGCGGGCTGCCGAGTTCGCATCTCGACGAGCTGCGCAGTCCCGAAGGCGTCGAGCTGACCCTGGCGACGCTCAAGGACAGCGGCGTGGTCAGCCGCTACGACGCCGGCACCGAAGTGGTGTTCGCGATCGAGCCTGGTCAGCACTCGGTCGCGGCGTTCTACCGCAATAGCGCGGTGCACTGGTTCATCAACCGGGCGATTCTCGAAGTGGCGCTGCTCGACACCAGCCAGGAAGAACTCACCGGTCCGCTGGAGCGTGCCTGGCAGTCGGCGTTCGCGCTGCGCGATCTTTTGAAATTCGATTTCTTCTTCAGCGACAAGGCCACTTATCGCGAGGAACAGAAGTCCGAATCGCGAATGTTCGACGCCAAGTTCAGGCAGAAGGCAGTCACCGCCGAAGGTCGGCGCGGCATCCTGCTGAACTCGCCGTTCCTGATTGCCCATCGGGTGCTGACGCCGTTCATCGAAGCCTATTTCATCGTTGCCGATCGCCTTGCCGCGCAGCCGGTTGATGCCAAGATCGACAAGAAGAAGCTGACCGAGGAATGCGTCAGCGTCGGCCGCCAGTACGTCATGCAGAAGCGCCTGAGCAGCCCGGAATGCGTATCGCGAGAAGTGTTCGCCAATGCGCTGTCGCTGGCGGCGAACCGCGATCTGCTGAAGCCGGGCGCACCGGATCTCGCCAAGCGCCGTCAGGATTTCGCCGACGAACTGGCCTCGGTCGTGCAGCGTCTCGCGGCGATCGAACAGCTGGACGAGGCGCGTCGCGCGCCACCGCCGGAAGTCCCCTCCGAACGGGTCATCGAACTCCAGGAATCCGCTTCCGCATGACCGCACTCGAACAGCAACTGCAGCGCATCGCCGATGGTCCGTCGGGGCCGAAGATCGGCGCCTTCTTCGATTACGACGGTACCCTGATCGATGGCTATTCGGCGGCGGCCTATTTCACCGATCGCATCAAGCGCGGCGACATCGGCGCCAAGGAGCTGATCGAGACCGTGAAGATGGCCCGCAAGGGCGATCTCAGCGACGCCGAGTTCAACGACATCATCGGCAAGGGCATTCTCGACTGGGCCGGCCAGACCGAAGCCGAGATGCGCGCGCTGTGGCAGCGGCTGTGGCTGGCGAAGACGGCGACGACCTTGTTCCCGGAGTCCTGGAAACTGGTCGACGCCCATCAGAAGAAAGGCCATACGGTAGCCATCGCGTCGTCGGCGACGCTGTACCAGATCGAGCCGCTGGCTCGCGAGTACGGCATCGAACATATCGTCTGCACGCGGGCAATGATCCGCAACGGCCGACTCACCGGCGGTGTCGAAGGCTCGCCGGCCTGGGGCGATGGCAAGGCGGCTGGCGTGCGGGCGTTCGCGAAAGCCCAGGGCATCAATCTGAAATCGAGCTATGGCTACGCCAACGGCAATGAGGACATCGCGTTCCTGAAGGCGGTCGGCAAGCCCAGCGCGGTGCAGCCGAAGCCGGAGCTTGAGAAGGTCGCGATCGAAGGCGGCTGGCCGGTGCTGCGTTTTCCGCGCCGCAGTCGTGGCCCGGCGCAAGCGGTGGCGCGCACCGTCGGTGCCTATGCCGCGATGGGCGCCAGCTTCGTCGCCGGGCTCGGGCTCGAGAAGCTCACCGGCGATACCCGCCGCGCCGCCGATTTCATCACGGCGACTGCCGGTGATGCGGCGCTTGCTGTGCTCGGCGTCAAGGTCGATCTGGTCGGTGCGGAAAACCTGCACAAGTACCGGCCCTGCGTGTTCATCCTCAATCATCAGAGCAAGTTCGATCTGTTCCTGATGATGAAGTTGGTGCGCGGCAAGTTCAGCGGCGTGGCCAAGGCCGAAGCGGCGAACGTGCCGGGCTTCGGCCGCTACATGAAGATGACCGATATCGCTTTTCTCGATCGCGCCAATTCGCAGAAATCGATCGATGCGCTGAAGCCTGCCGTCGACCGCCTGAAGGCTGGCCTGAGCATCTGCATCGCGCCGGAAGGCACGCGCTCGTGGACGCCGAAGCTCGGCAAGTTCAAGAAGGGCGCTTTCCACATGGCGATGCAGGCCGGGGTGCCGATCGTGCCGGTGGTGATCCGCAATGCCGGCGAGATCATGGGACGCAACGATCAGACGATGCGTGCCGGCACCTTGCAGGTGACCGTGCTGCCGGGCATCGACGTCTCGAAGTGGAAGCCCGAAGAGCTGAACGAACGGATCGCCGAAGTGCAGCAGCTGTACGTCGACACGATGAACCACTGGCCAGCTTCGGAAGGGCAGGCGGCATGAGCCGGAAGATCCGCATCGCCGTGCTCGGTGCCGGCTCCTGGGGCACCACAGTCGCGTCGCTGGCTTCGCGCAACACCCAGACCACGATCTGGGCGCGCAAGGCCGACACCGCCGACGAGATCAATCGCGAGCATCGCAACTCCGCCTATCTGAAAGGCCTGCCGCTGTGTTCGCGGCTGCTCGCCACTTCTTCACTGCATGAAGCGGTGCACGACTGCGATGTGCTGGTGGTCGGTGTGCCCTCGCACAGCTTCCGCGACACCTTGCGGGCCGTGGCGCCGCTGCTGCGGCCCTGGGTGCCGGTGATCAGCCTCGCCAAGGGTCTGGAGCAGGGCAGCCACATGCGGATGACCGAGGTCATCAACCAGGAACTGCCGGGTCATCCAGCTGGCTTGCTGGCCGGTCCGAACATCGCCCGCGAAGTGCTGCAGGGCATGGCTGCTGCCGCGGTGCTGGCGATGGCCGATGAACAGGTGGCGCGCGCGCTGCAGCCACTGTTCTCCAGCGCCGTGTTCCGTGTCTACACCAACAGCGATGTCATCGGCTGCGAACTCGGCGGGCCGTTGAAGAATGTCATCGCCATTTCCGCCGGCATGGCCGAAGGGCTTTCGGTTGGCGAGAACACGCGCGCGATGGTCATCACCCGCGGTTTGGCCGAGATCACCCGGCTCGGTGTCGCGCTTGGTGGCGAGGCGGAAACCTTTTCCGGCTTGACCGGCCTGGGCGATCTGCTGACCACCTGCATGAGCCCGCTGTCGCGCAATCGCCAGGTCGGCGAGCAGTTCGCCAAGGGCCGCACGACGGCGGAAATCGTCGCCTCGATGAACATGGTCGCCGAAGGCATCAAGACGTCCAGCGTGGTCATGGAACTGGCGGCGCAATACGGCGTGGTGATGCCGATCGCCGCCGAAGTGGCCGCCGTGGTCAAGGGCGAGCACGGTGCCGTACAGGCCTTCCGTGGCCTGCGCCGGCTGGCCGCCGGCGCCGAAAACAGCGCCGGCTGATCCGCGCAGCCTCACGCAGCACATACGAACACAGGGATACCCGCGACATGAGCAAGCCGGACAACATCGACAACGCGGTGCTCGACGAGCTGTGCGCCTGGGGCGGCCCGAACGAGATGAGCGCCTTCGAGGCGGTGATGTGGCTCGCCGAAGTCGATCCTCGCCTGCGCTCGACGATCGTCTCGGTGATGGAACTTGACCGCGTGCCGGATTGGGAGCGCTTCAAGGCCGATCACCGCTGGCTGGTCAACGCCGTGCCGCGCTTCCGCCAGAAGGTGGTGGTGCCGAAGGGCGTCGGCAACCCGGTCTGGGTCGAGGACCCGGATTTCGATCTCGACTACCACCTGCGCCGCACGCGCTTGCCGGAGCCGGGCAGCGATCGGCAGATGTTCGATGCCGGCGCGCTGATCGCGATGGCGCCGTTCGATCGCGCCCGCGCGCCCTGGGAAGCGACCCTGATCGAAGGCCTGTCCGGCGGCCGTGCCGCCTACGTGCTGAAGATGCACCATGCAACCACCGATGGCCTCGGCATCGTCCAGCTGATGAGCCGCGTGTTCAGCCGCGATCGCGATGCCGATCAGCGTCCGGAACCGGCGCCGGTCTACGGCCGCAAGCGGGCTGCGACGGCCGCCAATCTCGGCTTCAAGGCGCTGCGCAAGCAGTTGATCTCGCTGCCGCGCCGCGCGGTCGAAGGTGCCGGCCAGCTCGGCCGCCAGGCGTCCGCCTGGATCAAGTATCCGGAAGACGCGCAGACGACGATGGACTACCTGAGTTCGGCGAAGCGGATGCTTGGCATCAAGCCGGTGGCCGGCTCGGGCCTGTTCAAGCGCCGCAGCCTGTCCTGGCGCATGGATGGCATCGAGATTCCGCTAGTCGATCTCAAGGCGGCGTCGAAGGCCGTGCATGCCTCGGTCAACGATACGTTTCTCAGCGCGCTGCTCGGCGGCTTCCGCCTGTATCACGAGCGCCTGGGCGTCGCGATCAAGGAAATGCCGATCGGCTTCCCGATCAGCCTGAGAGTCGAAGGCGATGCGATGGGCGGTAACAAGTTCGCCGGCTCGCAGTACGCAGCGCCGATTGCCGAGGCCGATCCGGTCGCCCGCATTCGCCATATCCAGCGCTTCGTCCGCGATACCCGCGCCGAGCCGGCGCTGGACATCATGATCCGGCTGATGCCGGTGGTGACCAAGCTGCCGATCTCGGTGGTCACCAAGCTGACTGCGGACTTCACCACCGCGCAGGACGCGCAGATCAGCAATATTCCCGGCATCACGTATCCAGTCTATTTCGGCGGCGCCCAGGTCACTCATCTGTGGCCGTTCGCGCCGGTGCCGGGCTGCGGCATGATGATCGCGATGATTTCCCACAACGGCCGTTGCTGCATCGGCATCAACAGCGATCGCGCCGCCGTAACCGAACCAGAACTGCTGATGGAATGCTTCCGCGAAGGCCTGGAAGAAGTGCTGGCGCTGGGTCGCCCGGCGCCGACGGCGAAAGCCGCCAAGAGCAGCAAAGAAACCGCTACCGACAAGAGCTGAGAATCCACCCCATGAAACACGCAGAAGGCAGCTTCATCGGCGTCAAGAAGCAGCGCATCTATCACCAGAGCTGGCTGCCGGCGAAGCCGAAGGCGACGGTGGTGATCGCCCACGGTCTCGGCGAGCACGGTGGCCGTTATGCCGAAGTCGCGAAAGTGCTGAACGACATCGGCTGTGCGGTCTACGCGATCGATCATCGCGGCCACGGCAAGTCCGACGGTGTGCGCGCCTTCGTCGACAAGTTCGCCAACGCGGTTGCCGACATGGACCAGCTGGTCGATCTCGCCCGCCGCGCGCAGCCGACCAAGGCGCTGTTCCTGCTCGGCCACAGCATGGGCGGCGCCTTGTCGCTCAGCTATGCGCTGAAGCACGGCGACAAGCTCAACGGCCTGCTGCTGTCCGGGCCGGCCGTCGCACTCGATGGCGCGCCGCCGTTCCTCGGCCCGCTGTCCAAGTTCCTCGCGTCGATCGTGCCGAAGCTCGGCATGTTCGCCGTCGACCCGAGTCTGGTCAGCCGCGATCCGGACAAGGTCGCCGACTACGCCAGCGATCCGCTCAACGCCCACGGCAAGGTGCCGGTGCGCACCCTGGCCGAGATCGTCCGCTTCGTCGAATTCCTGCCCGCGGCCTTGCCGGCGCTGAAGCTGCCGACCCTGCTGATGCATGGCCGCGACGACAAGCTAGCCGGCGTTGCCGGCAGCCAGATGGTCCATGACCGGATCAGCTCCACCGACAAGACGCTGCACATCTACGACGATCTCTATCACGAGATCTTCAACGAACTGCCGGCCGACCGCGCCCGCGTGTTCAAGGACATGACCGCCTGGCTGAACGCGCGTATTCCGGCCTGATGCCGAGATGAGCGATCCGGCGATCCGCTACGAGCTGCGGGATGGCATCGCGCGGCTGACCTTGAGTCAGCCCCAGCGCGGCAATCCCTTCGATCTCGCGTTCTGCGCCGAGCTGCGCGCGCATTCGATCGAGTGCGACGAGAACCCGGAGGTGCGCGCGGTCCTGATCAGCGCCGAGGGCAAGTACTTCAGCGTCGGCGCCGATCTGAAATGGCTGGCTGCCGATCGTGAACAACTGCCGCGCAAGCTGAAGACCGCGACCGCCGATCTGCACATGGCGATCACCCGGCTGTCGCGTTGCAATGCGCCAGTGGTGCTCGCGGCACACGGCCTGGTCACCGGCGGTGCGACTGCGCTGACAGCGATGGCGGACTTCGCGATCGCCACGCGCAGCGCGCGTTTCTACGCGGCCTACAGCGGTATCGGTTTCGTCGCCGATGGTGGTGGCAGCGCCTTTCTGCCGCGTCGGGTCGGCAGCCGCCGCGCTGCCGAGTTCGTCATGCTCAATCAGACCTGGAGCGCCGAACAAGCGGCGAGCTACGGTTTGGTCAATCGGGTGGTCGACGACGAAGCGCTGATGGCGGAAGCCGAAGCCCTGGCCGCGCAGCTGGCGGCGGGCCCGACGCGGACTTACGGCGAACTGCGCAAGCTGCTGCTGGCGACCTTCGATACCTCGCTCGACACCCAGCTGGAAATGGAAGCTCGCGCGATCGCTGCCTGTGCGAAGACCGAGGATTCCTGGAACGCCATCCAGTCGGTGCTGGCCAAGCAGAAGCCGGTATTCAGCGGCCGCTGATCGCGCGTTGAGCGTCTACAGATCTTCGCCGCCGTTGATCTGGGTCAGGCCACGCACGCCCATGCCGCCATCGGCATTGATGATGGCGCCGGTCATCGTGCCGGCGTTCGTGCGCGAGGCCAGCAGCACGTAGGGGCCGCAGTAGTCGGCCGGCTGCGGGCAGATCCGCAGCGGGGTGACGCCGATCACCAGCTGCTCGAAGCCTTCGACCTGTGACACGTCCATTCCCGCAGTGCCATTGCTGGCAAGGCCGCCAAGCCGGGTGCGCATGCCGCCCGGGGCAACGCCGTTGACCCGCACTTTCGGCGCCAGCTCGTAGGCCAGCTGCTTCACGACGCCGACCAGCGCGTGCTTGGCCGAGGTGTACAGCGGGCCACCGCCGGCCGGGTAGAACGCGGCGTTGGATAGCGTGAAGATGATGCTGCCGCGGCTCTGCACGAGCGCTGGCAACGCGGCGCGTGCGCCGAGCAGGCCGCCCTTGACGTTGACCGAGAACAGCTCGTCGAAGGCGCGGTCCAGCGTGTCGCCCTCGTACTGGACCAGCGGCTGGAAGAAATCGAATACCGCGGCATTGGCGATGAAGGTGTCGAGACGGCCGAAACGAGCGAGCGTGCGCTCGACGGCGCTGACGTTGTCGGCATAGCAGCCGACGTCGCCGATGGTGGTGACCACGGCATCGCCGAAGTCGCGTTCCAGCGCGGCGGCGCTGTCGGCGTTGCGCTCCAGCACCCCGACCTTGGCGCCTTCGTTGATGAAGCGTTCGACCAGCGCCCTGCCAAGGCCCGAGCCGCCACCGGTGATCAGTGCCACGTTGTCATTCAGCCAGGTCATTTCTTCGTTCTCCTCATTGTTGTCTTGCGTTTGATTTTCGAGATCGGCGCCTTCGAGGGCGTCGCGCCTTGCTGCAGCTTCTTCAAGCGGTAATCGAGCTGGGCGCGGCTGATACCGAGCAGCTTCGCGGCGGCGGATACGTTGCGACCGGTCTTCTTCCAGGCGGCGAGGATCACGCGGTCCTGCGCAGCCGGCAGGCTGACCGCCGGGCTGTCGATCAGCCGAGCCGCGAAGTCATCGACCAGGCGCTGCTCGCGGCTGTCGTCATCGATATCGGTCGGTACCAGGTCGCCATCGCCACCCAGTTCCATCATGTCGGGGCCGCGCTCGGAGGCTCGCGCTGCGAACAGTTGCGAGCGTTCCAGTGCCTGGCCCTCGTCGGAGAGGATCACGGCACGCTCCAGCACGTTTTCCAGCTCACGGACATTGCCCGGCCAGTCATGCGCGAGCAGGGCAGCGAGGGCGGGCGGCGTGATGCCGGACAGATGGCGCTCGTGCAGCTTCGAGAATTTGGCGAGGTAGTGGCCGACCAGCAGCGGGATGTCGTCGCGCCGTTCGCGCAGCGGCGGAATGACGATCGGAAACACGTGCAGGCGGAAGTACAGGTCTTCACGAAAGCGCTTGCGGCGAATTGCATCCTGCAGGTCGGCATTGGTTGCCGCGATCACTCGCACATCGACCTTGCGCATCGTGGTGCTGCCGAGTCGCTCGAACTCGCCGCTCTGCAGCACGCGCAGCAGCTTGCCCTGGGCGGTCGGGCTCAGGGTGGCGATCTCGTCGAGGAACAGCGTGCCGCCATCGGCCAGCTCGAAGCGGCCCGCGCGCGACACGCTGGCACCGGTATAGGCACCTCGTTCGACGCCGAACAGTTCGGATTCGATCAGCTCCTCGGGGATCGCTGCGCAGTTCACCGCGACGAAGGGTTTGGCGCGGCGCGGGCTGCGGTCATGTACTTCGCGGGCAAACAGGCTTTTGCCGACACCGCTTTCGCCGAGCAGCAGCACGGTGGCGCGCGTGGCGGCGACCCGGTTGATCTGATGCAGGATGGTGCTGAACGCTGCCGAGCCGCCAACCGGTCCGCTGCCGTCGCCGCGCGCGAGCGCGGTGGTGGTAATGCTCGGCTGCGGACGCGGTGTGCGGCGGGGTCGGCCGGGGCTGCGCGTCGATGGTTCGGTCGGCAGCGGCTGCAGGTAGGGCAGATCGAGCTCCGGATCGGCCCAGTCTTCGACGGGCTTGGCAATTGCCCGACACTGCGCATGGCCGTTGGCGCGGCACTCGACCTCGCGTACCAGGATGCGCTTGCCCATGAAGGTGCTCGCATAGCCGGAGGCATAGCCCGCCAGCATCCAGCAGGCGCTTTGTTCGCCGAATGGCGCGGCAGGCAGTTGAGCCTCGTCCTCGAAGGAATCCTTGAACAGGAATTCGCTGTACAGAATTCCGGCGCCTACATCCATCCGGAACTTGAGCAGTTCGATCTCGGCCATGCCTTTCAAGGCATGCAGCTGCGGGCCGACCGAAAAGGCGTCGAAGCTGCTCGCCTGCGGCCGCGCGCGCTTGGCGAACTCGGCATCGCGGCAGCCTGCGACATAGCCCATGCGGGTGACCAGACCCCGCGCCGCTTCCACACCGACCAGCGCCACCAGCTCCTTGCGCAAGCTGTGGAAGGCTTCGGCATGGAGCAGCACCATGCGGCGATCATCGAGCCAGATGCGGCCGCGATCGGGACTGAAGTGCAGGTGCGAGGCGATATCGCGGATGTTCGGGAAGTGCAGCCCCGATGGGCGAACGGTGGTCGATGGCGCCGTGCGCTTGCCTGCGCCGGGCTTCGGTGGCCGGGAGGCAGCGGATCGCGGGCGGATAGGCATGGTCAGGCTCCGGACATGACACGGCAATGATTCATCAAATAATGAACCACACAGTCGCTGAATTCCGAATTTGCTGAACGCTTCTCGACATCCGATCCTCGCTCCATTTCTCTTGCGCTGCGACAACTGCAACGTTTTCAGCGATGTGCAGGCGTTGCGCGGATGCCGCAAGGCGCTGGCACAGCCGTTGCGCTCTGTGTTCCAACCATAGGGATGCAAAGAACGTCCCGCCCAGCCGCGATGCGGATGGACAAGACAGTTGATGCGAGAGAGAGGAGACAAGCGAATGGCAGCGATTTCGACGCTGGGCTACGTCTGCGTGAGCGCCAGCAATCTGGATGCGTGGGAGTCCTTTGCGGTCGACATCCTCGGCCTGCACGCCGAGCGCCGCGACGGTGGTCGTACTCTGGCGCTACGCATGGACGAGTACGAGCAACGCATCCTGATCGCCGAGGGCGTTGATGACGACATGGTGGCGGCAGGCTGGAAGTTCGATACCGCCGACGCGCTGGAAACCTTCGTGCTGCAACTGGGCAAACGCGGCATTCGCGCCGAGCGTTGTGATGCGGCGCTGCTTGCTTCGCGCCGAGTCGAACGCGCTTATACCTGCGTCGATCCCGATGGCATGCAGCATGAGTTCTTCTACGGCCCGGCGTATGCGCCTGCATCGCGACCGTTCCGCTCGAAAGTGCTGCTTGGCCGCTTCGTTACCGGCGAACTCGGTATCGGCCATTACGTGAGTGCCGCGAAGGACTACGCCGCGACCATCGCGTTTCACGAAGATGCGCTGGGCCTGAAAGTCAGCGATCACATTCGCGCGCCGCTGGAAACGCCGATGGGGACGATTCCATTCGATGGCACTTTTTTCCACACCGAGACCGGTCGCCACCATTCGTTCGCGACGGCGCAGATTCCATTTCCGAAGCGCATCCACCACGTGATGATCGAGGTCAGCGACTTCAATGATGTCGGCCTCGCCCACGATCGCTGCATCGCGGCCGGGGTGCCGATCATGATGGGCCTGGGCCATCACCCGAACGACGGCATGTTCTCGTTCTACTGCGTAAGCCCCTCGGGCTTCGCGATCGAGTTCGGCAGCGGTGGCCTGGTCGTCGATGACAACACATGGGAAGTACGGACCTATTCGCAGCTCAGCGACTGGGGGCACAAGTCGCCAGCGCACTGAGCCGCGGGATCAGGCTGCAAGACCAATAACAACGATCGTCGCGTTAATGCTGAGGAGCAAGGAAATGGATGGAGAGCAGATAGTCCCGATGCTGACCCCAGGCAAGTACGACGAGGCCGTGCTTGGTTTTCGCAATCACTGGTATCCGGCGATGTTGTCGACCGACATCAGCGAAGAGCAGATCGTCGCCCGCACCTTGCTCGGCGAGGACATCCTGTTCAAGCGAGTCGATGGAGTCGTCTACGCGATTGCCGATCGCTGCCTGCATCGCGGCTTCAAGTTCTCGACCAAGCCCGAATGTTTCACCAAAAACACCATCACCTGCTGGCTGCATGCGTTCACTTACAACTTGCGCAACGGCGAACTGGTGGCGATCCCGAGCGCACCGGATTCGCGTCTGATCGGCAAGCGCGCGCTACACGCGTATCCGATCCGCGAAGTGAACGGCATGGTGTTCACCTTCGTCGGCGATCTGAATCCACCGCCGCCGCTCGATGACGATGTGCCGCCCGGCTTCCTCGATCCGGACTGGTACACGGTCCCGGCGATCGACGTGCTCAGCGACTGCAACTGGCGGCTGGCGGCCGATTCCGGCTTCGACCCCAACCACATCTTCATTCACAAGGACGATGCCTTTCTCGCTGCGCTCGATAGGCCGTTCCCGATCGCCAACCGGATCAGACACGGCGACAGCTTCCATGAGATCGAGGAGCGGACCGGCGACGGCCCCAAGGGCCTGATCGATGCACTGGGCAAGGCCGAGCCGGTGTTCGAATTCGAGTTCGAATGCGACGGCGAGAAAGGCCGCATGGCCTCGAAGATTCCGCCCAACGAGATGGCGCATCTCGCCTACGGCTCGATCGAGGGCTCGATCTGGCTGCCGGGTGTGCTGAAGGTAGCGCCCTGGCCGGTGCTCGGCATGGCGCATTACGAATGGTACGTGCCGGTCAATGAAAAGCAGCATCGCTACTTCATTGCCTGGTCGAAGCCGACTACCGATGCCGCCGAGAAAGCCGCCTTCCACGATGAAGTGATCAACAAGTGGAAGCCGCTGGGTTTCGATGATTTCAACGCGACCGATCTGGTTGCCAACCTCGGTGTCGAGCAAGGCATGGAAGGGCAGCCTTACCGGAGTGCCGAAAATCTTTACGAAGGCGATGGCTACACACTGGTCTGGCGTCGCCTGGCCAGCAAGTACAACCGTGGCCTGCAGACCCGCCGCGGCGCGAAAGCGTCCAGCACCGGCGAATGCCTGTAGCGCGAAAGGCAAAGCAGATTGATGTTGTCGATCCGGCCACCGCGAAAGTCTTCTGACCGGATCTCTCCCGAAGTGGAACGAGGAAGAACAAACATGGCGAGAGATGGCGCTACCCCCGAAGACAGCAGGCACGGCTGGAGCGCGGACGATATCCGCAAGCTGGTCGACGTCGAGGCCGGCACGCTCGACCCCCGGGTCTACTGCGACGATGCGCTGTACCAGATCGAACTCGAACAGGTTTTCGGCCGCAGCTGGCTGTTCCTCGCCCATCGCAGTCAGATCCTGAAGGCCGGCGATTACTTCACCACCTACATGGGCGAAGACCCAGTGATCGTGTCGCGGCAGAAGGATGGCAGCGTCGTCGCCTTCCTCAACCAGTGCCGCCATCGCGGCATGCGCCTGGCGCGGCTTGATCACGGCAACACCAGGTTCTTCACCTGCTCGTATCACGGCTGGAGCTATGACTCGTCCGGCAAGCTGGTCAACGTGCCGATGGAGAAGAACGGCTACTGCAGCAAGCTGGTCAAGGCCGACTGGGGCGCGGTGCGGGTGCCGAGAGTCGAGGAATACAAGGGACTGATCTTCGGCTGCTGGGATGCCGAAGTGCCGTCGCTCGACGAGTCGCTCGGTGATGCCAAGTTCTACATGGATGCGATGTTCGATCGCTCCGACGCCGGCACCGAGATCTGGGGCGGCGTCCACAAGTGGGTGATTCCCTGCAACTGGAAGTTCGCCTCCGAGCAGTTCTGCAGCGACATGTATCACGCACCGCTGTCGCACATGTCCGCGATCCTCGCGGTGATGCCGGAAGGCGTGCCGCCCGAGGCCGTGCAGTGGCCGACGGAAGGCCTGCAGTGGCGCTCTGAGAATGCGGGCCACGGCACCGGCTTCCATACGGCCGATGACCAGGGCCAGTTGCTGGCGGCGATCGTCGGGCCGGCGGTGGCGGAGTATCTGATGGAGTCGCGGCCCCGCGTTGCCGAGCGTCTTGGCATCCCGCGCACCCAGGCGGTCAATGGCGCCCACATGACCCTCTTCCCGACCTGCTCCTTCCTGCCCGGCATCAACACCCTGCGGGTCTGGCATCCGCGCGGGCCGAACGAGATCGAGGTCTGGGCGCTGGCCGTGGTCGATGCCGACGCGCCGCAGGCAGTCAAGGATCAATGGGGACAGGGCATCACCCGCAGCTTCAGCCCCGGCGGCATGTTCGAGCAGGACGATGGTGAAAACTGGATCGAAGTGCAGCGCGTATTGCGCGGTACGAAGTCCCGCCGCCAGCCGTTCAACCTGCAGATGGGCATCGGCAACGAGCAGAGCGATGCCCGCTTCCCGGGCAAGCTCAGCTACGTGTTTTCTGAAGCCGCCGCGCGCGGCTTCTACACGCGCTGGGCGCGAATGATGGCCGGCGAAAGCCATGCCGAACTGGCTGCTGCCCATCGGCCGGAGGTGCGCTGATGAGCGCTGCGATCACGCCCGAACTGCAGCTCGACATCGAACGTTTCCTGTACGAGGAAGCGGCGCTGCTCGATCGCCACGAGTACCGCGCCTGGCTGGCGCTGTTCACGCCGGATGCCAGCTACCGCATGCCGGTGACGATCAACCATCACGAGCAGGCGATCGGTGCGCCACCGCCGACCGGGCCGGTCGCCAGTTACTTCGATGACGACACCGTGACCCTGGGTCAGCGCATCAAGCGTCTTGAAACCGGCAAGGCCTGGGCAGAAATGCCGCCGTCGCGGACCCGTCATTGCGTCAGCAACGTCTACATCAAGCCCGCCGATGTTGCCGGTGAATGGGACGTGGAGTGCTGCTTCCTGCTCTATCGTTCGCGTCTCGAACGTCAGGTCGATATTTTCGTCGGCAGCCGCAGTGATCGCCTGCGTCCAAGCGCGGATGGTTCGCGCTGGAAAATCGCCCGCCGCGACATCACGCTCGACCAGGGCACCCTGCTGGCCAACAATCTGAGCATCTTTTTCTGATGAGCAAACCCCTGGTTCGCGCCTGCGCGGTGGACGCACTGAAGGACGGCGAGATGCAGCCAGTGACCGGCACCGTCGATCCGATCGGCATTGGCCGGGTCGGCGGCGAGTGGTTCGCGTTCGAGAACAACTGCACCCACGAAGATTTTCCTCTGACCGAAGGCATCATCGAAGCCGGTGAAATCGAATGTCCTCTGCACGGTGCCCGCTACTGCCTGAAGACCGGCAAGGTCCGTGCGGTGCCGGCGATCTGTTCGATCCGCGTCTATCCCGTGCATGTCGTCGGCAACGACGTGTTGATTGAACTGCCGGTCTGAATCCCACTCCTGCGAGAACGCCATGACTGCACTGACCGAAGTTGGTACCAGCCGCCACGCCGATGTCGACGGCCTGCGCCTGCATTACAACGAAGCCGGGCCGAGCACGGGACCGGCGGTGATCCTGCTGCACGGCGGCGGTCCCGGCGCCGGCGGCTGGAGCAACTTCCATCGCAACATCGACGCTTTCGTCGCCGCCGGTTTCCGCACCCTGCTGCTCGACTGTCCGGGCTTCAACAAATCCGGGCCGATCGTGTCGGCCGATCCGCGCGGCCTGATCAATGCTCGCGCCGTGAACGGCCTGATGGACGTGCTCGGCATCGAGCGCGCCCACCTGATCGGCAACTCGATGGGCGGCCTGAGCGCGCTGACCTTCGCACTGGAGTATCCGCAGCGCCTCGACCGGATGATCCTGATGGGCTCGGCCGGCCTGGGCCAGAGCCTGTTCCAGCCGAGCCCGCAGGAAGGCATCAAGCTGCTGATGAAGCTGTACCGACAGCCGACGATGGACAACCTGCAGGCCATGCTGAACGTGTTCGTCCATGACCCCAGCGTGCTGACGCCGGAACTGATCCAGAGCCGCCTCGACGGCATGCAGCGCAATGCCGAGCACTTGGCGAACTTCGTCAAGAGCAACGAGCTGAATCCGAAAGCCTTGTTCGTCGACCTCACCCCGCGGCTGCCGGAGATCAAGGCGAAAACCCTGGTGATCTGGGGCCGCGATGATCGCTTCGTGCCACTCGATAACGGCATCAAGGCGGTCTGGGGCATTCCTGACGCCGATCTCGTCGTCTTTGGTCGCTGCGGCCACTGGGCACAGTGGGAGCACGCCGACAAGTTCAATGCGCTGGCCATCGATTTCCTTTTGCGCGCCTGAAGCAGCGCCGCCGTTCTGTCAGGCTTGAGTCTTCCAAGTCTTAAGGAACGTCCAGACCATGCATGACCTGTTGCAGATGGGCAGCCGCGCCGGCGAGCTGCTGAAAGCACGTGGCGAGAAAGTCGCGATCGGCGAAACCTCGGCCGGTGGCCTGATCTCGGCGAGCCTGCTGGCGGTGTCGGGCGCATCGAGCTATTTCGCCGGCGGTGCAATCACCTATTCGAAGCGTTCGATCCGTGGTCTCGCCGGGATCTCGATCGATGAGATGACGACGCGCGGCATCCGCTCCAGCTCGGAGCCCTACGCGCAATGGCTGGCCGAAGCGGTGCGCGCCAAGCATGGCGAACGGGTGCTCTGGGGCCTTTCGGAAACTGGTGCGGCGGGGCCGGGCGGCAACCGCTATGGCGATCCGTCCGGCCATACCTGCATCGCCGTGGTCGGGCCGGTGAACCTGGTGCGGACCATCCGCACCGGCAGCGATGATCGTGTCGCCAACATGTGGGCGTTCGCCGATGCCGCGCTGGCGCTGCTGGTGGAAGCGCTGGAAGCGGCGCCGTCTCAGGTCGCCTGAATGCTGCGCGTCATGCCGGTGTGCGCCGGCATGACGCGATGAGAACTTCTCAGGCAGCGCAGAGCTTGTTGGCCTTCTGCCAGGCCGGCCGTGCTTCGAGGCGGGCGAGGTAGTCGCTAAGCAGCGGGTAGTCGGCCATCGGCGCGCGGCTGGGAATCGGCAGCGCGGTGCCGGCGGCCATCGCCAAGGTGTAATAGACCATCACGTCGGCGGCGGTGAAGCTGTCGCCAGCGATATGCGCATGCTTGGCCAAGGTGCGTTCGACATGGCCGAACATGGTCGTGTACTCGCCCATCGCGAAGCCGAGCAAGCCGGCAGCGTCGGACTGGGTCATCGTCGACAGCACGTCGATCAGCACCGGGTACATCAGCGTCGATTCCGAAGACGCCATCCAGTACGCGTAGTCGAGCCGTGCCGGCGTGCCGGCCGAGGGACGCAGACGGCCCTGACCGTACTGGTCGATCAGGTAGTCGCAGATCACCGACGATTCGGAGACCACCACGCCCTGATCCTCGATCACTGGCGCCTTGGCCAGTGGCGTGATCGCGCGCAGCGAATCCGGTGCGCGGAAGGTCTGCGGATTGCGCAGGTGACGGACCAGTTCGTAGGGAATCTCGAGCTCTTCGGCAAGCCAGACGATGCGATCGGAACGGGATGCGACGAGGTGATGAATCTTCAGCATTGAGGGCTCCTCCAGCGTTGGGAAAAACCGCTCTCTGTGGAGCGGTGATGAGCGTGCATCGTAGAGGCCCGGGCTGCGTCGATGCCAGCCCAGGCTAGTCCTTACAGACAGTGTTTCAGCTTGCTTGAGCCATCTCGACGCAGGCTTGCGAGACGCGTACCCGCAGGCCGTTGAGCACGGCGTTGCCGGACGGGATGTCGATCTCGGTGGCGTCGTTCGAGGTCAGGTCGTTGTAGCGGCCACCGCCGATCGCCACCGCGCGCCGCCAGCCGCCGCCATGGCCCCAGCCCTGCGGCAGGGCCACGGTGCCCGGCATCATCTCTTCGCTGATCGCGACTGGCGCCTGGATCTCGCCCCAGTGCGAGGTGATCACCGCGTCCTGACCATCGATAAGGCCCAGCGGCCTGGCGTCCGTCGGATGGATACGCAGGTGTGGGCGGCGATCGCCGGTGGTCAGCTTCGGGACGTTGTGCAGCCAGCTGTTCTGCGAGCGCAGTTCGCGCATCGAGATCAGCTGCAGCGGGAAGGCTGGATCGTGGGCTGCGGGGCGGGCGACGAGGCGCGCCATCTCGGTCTGCATCAGTGGCTGGGCGAGCGGGATCAGGCCTTGCGGATGATGGACACGCTTGCGGCCGACGCCGACGGCAGGCTCCGTATTGAGCTGCACGCCACTGGTCTGCGCGAACAATTTCTTCCGGCTGATGCCACGGCGCAAACCGAACCAGTCGCCGGCCGGGCCGATGCGCATGAACAGGTCGACGGCGGTCGCTGGACTCAGGCGGATGCCGAAGCGGCCGAGGAACTGTGCGGCCTTCGAGGCCGAGGGCACGATGCCGATGCGCTTGCAGATCTCGTCGATGATCCACCAGTCGTCGCGGGCGTTACCTCGTGGCGCGACCGTCGCTGGTGCCCATTGCGCGTACGGGACGCCGGCGTGCATCTGGCTGAAGATCGGCATGCCTTCGCGCTCCAGCCACAGGGTCGGCGGCAGGATGTAGTGGGCGCGCTGGTTGGTCTCGGTGATGTAGGGATCGAGCGAGATCAGCAGGTCGAGTTCATCCAGTGCGGCACCGACATCGCCGGAGGCGCAGGAGGTGGTCGCGATGTTGCCGGAGGCGATCAGCAGTGCCCGCAGCTGGCCGCGGCCCGGCGTGCGGATCTCGCGCGGCAGGGTGGCAAGCGGGGAGGTGCCCATCACTTCCGGGATGCCGTCGACGCGAGTCCGCCAGCGGTCGTAGCCGTTGACCTTGAACAGCCGGGTGAAGCCCTCGGTATCGAGCATCGGCTGGCCGTAGACCATGCCGCCGCGCCGATCGAGATTGCCGGTGGCGATGTTGATGACGTCGATCAGATACTTGGTCAGGGTCGAGAACGGCCCCAGCGAAGCACCGCAGCGGCCGTACAGCGAGGCCGCCGGCGAAGCTGCGAAGTCTCGTGCGAGTTTCTGCACCTCAGTCCAGGCGATGCCGGTTTCGGTAGCGACGCGAGCCGGTGTCACGTCCTTCAGCAAGATCGGCAGGGACTCGGCACCGCGCGTCTGATGATGCAGTGCAGCCTGATCGGCAAGACCTTCGTCGAGGATGGTCTTCAGCATGCCGGCGAGCAGCCAGGGATCGCCATCCGGGCGCATCGGCTGCCATTCGAATTGCACAGCGGTTTCCGAGCGGCGCGGATCGATGACCACCACGCGGCCGCCACGCTCGACGATCGCCGCCATCTGCTCCTTGACCCGGCCAGCGGTCATCATGCTGCCGTGAGTGACCACTGGATTGGCACCGAGCACCAGCAGGAATTGCGTGTGGGCAATGTCCGGGAACGGCGTCACCAGGTTGTGGCCGTAGAGCAGTTCGCCGACCACCCAGTAGTTGTTGATGTCGACCGACGACGCCGTGTACAGGTGCTTGGTCTTCAGCGCCGCCGCCATGCCCAGCAGCCACATGAAGGCACCGTAGTTCCAGCCGTTCGGATTGCCGAGATGGACGCCGACGGACTCCATGCCGTAGCGCTTGATCACGCCGCGCAGGCGCAGGCCGATATCGTCGAGCGCCACCTCCCAGCTGACCGCACTGAAGCTGCCGTCCGGCTGGCGCTGCAGCGGTTCCAGCACGCGATCGGGATCGTCGCGGACAGCGCCGAAGGCTGCGCCCTTGGGGCACAGAAAGCCTTTCGAATTCGGGTGGTCGACGTCGCCACGGATCTTCAGGACTTCGGCGCCGGCGATGCTGACAACGACGCCGCAGGCAGCTTCGCAGATGCCACAGAAGGTTTTTCGCTCGACGACGGTGCTGGCAGTTTGCTGCTGGCTCATGGACACACTCCTCGAATCGTGGGGCCCGACCTGGATCGTCATGTACTGCTGGACAGGTCTTGGCGCTTCTCTCGTTGTTGACAGCTTGAAGGACTCTAAACGAAGAAGCCGCCCGGCACGGGTGTGCGGGGCGGCTTCTGTTACTGCGTTACCGCTGGTTCACACCGAACGCTGCGCCTTGCTGGCGTTGGTCGCGGCGATGCCGGCTTCCTTGATGCGCGCCCAGGCGGCATCGTCGAGCTTGTTCAGGCCGGCGAAGGTCGACGGTGCGGCGAGATGATGGCCGCCGTCGATGCAGATGGTTTCGCCGGTGATGTAGTCGGCGCCGTCGCTCATCAGCAGGGTCATCAGGTTACCGAGTTCTTCCATCTTGCCGTAGCGGCCAGCCGGCACTTCATCGGCCTGGGTGGCGCCAACGGCGGCATCGCCGGTCGGGCTGAGCATCTGCCACGCATATTCGGTGGGGAACGGGCCGGGCGCGACGGCGTTCAGGCGGATGCCGTACTTCGCCCATTCGACGGCCAGCGACATGGTCATCGCATTGATCGCCGCCTTGGCCATTGCCGACGGTACGACATAGGCCGAGCCGGTCCAGATCCAGGTCACCAGGGTCGACACCACCGAGCCCGGCAGGCCGAGCGCGATCCAGCGCTTGCAGACGGCATGCGTGGTGAAAAAGCCGCCGTTCATCACCGTCGAGGTGATCGCTTCGAAGCCGCGCGGCGAGAGATCCTTGGTCGGGGCGATGAAGTTGGCGGCGGCGTTGTTGACCAGGCCGGTCAGCGGGCCGAACTTGTCGAAGATTTCGCCGACGGCGGCATCGACCAGTTCTGCCTTGCGGATGTCGACGGTCTGCACGAAGGCGCGCGGTGCGGCGTAGTCGGCATTGATTTCGGCAGCGGCGGCTTCGAGCACGTCGATGCGGCGGCCCCACAGGTGGACGTTGGCGCCCAGGCTGGCGAAGTGTTTCGCCATGCCCTTGCCGAGACCGGTGCCGCCACCGGTGACGAGAATGCGTTTGCCGGCCAGTGCGTCTGCGGAGTAGAGCGCCATCGTTTTGTTCTCTGGAGGGTAAAAAAGGTACGGTACCATACGATATTGCCCTTGCCGCTTCAATTGCCACTCAGCCGCCAGATGCTGTTGGGAGCTGTCTGAAGTTGATCCAGCGAGTTTCTTTTGGGAAAGCCCGCTATCTGTCGGCCGCAAATCGCGAGAAGACGGACTTGTCTTGGCGGTGTTAGAAGGCTAGCATGCTAGTGCAAGGACGCGTTTCGCGAGTCTCGCTGCCCCTACAGATCGGAGGAAAGCAATGTCGAATCAGTACGATGCAATCGTGATTGGAAGCGGGATCGGCGGTGGTGGTGTCGGTACGCTCTTGGCGCACGCGGGCTGGAAAGTGCTGATGCTGGAGCGCAACAAGCTGATTGGCGGCCGCTGCATTTCCTATGACCGCTCGGGTTGCGTGATGGACCTGGGCTGGCACTTCTACTGCCTGGGCAAGGTCGGCCCGCTGCAGGAGATTCTCGATCGCGTCGGCTTGCCGGACAGCATTCCCTGGAATGATCTCAACGGTACCTCGTACATCCAGATCGGCAAGGAGCAGAAGAAGTATTCCAAGCAGTCGATGTACGAGGCCGCGTCGGAAGACGAGCGCGACAACTTCAAGGGACTCTTCCGGGCGGTTTTCACGATCACCGACGAGGAACTGGAGAAACTCTGGTACGTGCCCGTCGAGCAGTGGGTGCAGACCTTTACCAAGGACAAGATGGCGAACACGCTCATCGAGAGCTTCGTCTCCCAGTACTTCTGCGTGCCGTCGAGCGAAGCCAGCTCCGCAGAATTCATCCGCGCGTTCCGTGACGTGATGTCCAACCGGGCGACGTCGTACCCTTCGGGCGGCAACTACTCGGTGCCCGCGGCCTACATCGAGGCGATCAAGAAGTTCGGCGGCGTGGTCAAGACCGATACGCCGGTGGCCAAGGTCATCGTCGAGAACGGCGCCGCAGTGGGCGTGATCACCGAAGGCGGAGAAGAGTTCCGCGCGCCGGTGATCATCAGCAATGCCGATCTGAAGATGACCGTGTCCGAGTTCGTCGGCGAACAACACTTCCCGAAGGCGTACGTGGAGAAGGTGAAGAACCTCACTTACTCCTGCCACGGTGTGATGCTGCGCGTGCTGCTGTCCGAGAAGGTCACCGACAAGCAGGTGGTGATCTATATCCCTGACGACAAGTCGCCGCCCTGCAAGGTCACGGACGAGATGAAGGAGGGCAAGGTGCCGCACCTGATCGGTGGCTGCTTCGGCTCGCCGACCGAATTCGACGTGAAGCTCGCCCCGCCAGGCAAGCAGATGATCACCTCGCTGCACGCCTGCCCGGCAGACATTCGCGACAACATCGACGAATGGCGCGAGTCGCTGATGCGCTCGTTCTACGAGGTTTACCCCGAAGCTCACGGCAAGGTCGAGAAGGTCTGGGTCGATCCGCCCTCGCTGATCAAGGGCATGGCGGGTGAGACCGGCGCCATCATCGGCATCGGTCAGACCATTCATCAGGTGCATGAGAAGCGGCCTTCGGTGGTCAGCCCGCTGAAGGGCTTGTACTTCGCTTCCTCCGAGGCCGGCGGCCACGGCATCGGCACTGAACTTGCCGCAACCAGCGCGCTGGAACTGTTCGAAAAGCTGGAGCCGATGATCAAGGCATCGAAGGACAAGAAGCCCGATCTGGTTCCTGCCTGATACTCGGTCCATTTGAAGGCACTGCGTGCTGATGGAGCTTTGCGGTTTTCAGCCGCAAAGCTCCCGCTCTGCCCACTCGTCACGCGGGAAGGACCTGTTCCACAGCCGAGAGCGTAGATGCCAGCCTCCAAGCGCAGTCCGTCAACCGTCACGGAGGAAACCGAAGAGCACGCTGCTTTGGCCGCGATTTCCGAGCCTGTCTCTCGCAACCCAGGTGCGGGACGGGCGACGGCTCGAATCTCGGGCTCCGGCTGGAGCCGCGCCATCGTCCGCGGCGTTCGAGCCAACGACCTTTCGGGCAAGGCGGGCGAAATTGCCGCCGAGCTCGAAGAGCGGCTGGTCAGTGGTCACTATCGCTTTGGCGAGACGCTTTCGATCTACACCTTGGCCAGCCAGTTCGAGGCCAGCCGACAGCCTGTTGCCGCAGCTGTGTTGTATCTCCGCAGCGTGGGCTATCTCGAAATCATTCCGCAGGTAGGCTGCCGGGTGGTCTCGCCGTCGCCGCAGGAAGTCGAAGACTTCTACGTCCTGTTTTCGCATACCGAGGCGGTGATCTCCCGCTTTGCGGCGCAGCGGCATGAGGGAGAGGAGGCTGAGGAACTGCTCGCGATCGCGGAGGAACTTGCGGCCAACCCGTTCAAGACCAGCTACGACCGCCGGGCGATGGCCGATGGCATCTCGATCTTCCATGACCGCATCAGCGCGATGGCGCGCTCGCAACTGGTGGTGGAACGGATCAGCAATCTTCGCCGGATTTTCCGCTTCTACCTGAGCCAGGGTCGCCTGCGGCCGGATCCCGTGTCGGGCCCTCCGACACACATGAATCAGCTGCGCATCGACTTGGCCCAATCCATACTCGCGCGCAAGCCGATGGAAGCTGGCAGCCGCACGGAGGAATACATCCTCAATGACATCGACGAGTGGGCGCGCGTGGTTTGAGTGTGTTTGCTAGTTGCCAGATGTCGAAGCGGACGCCGTCCGCGCGCGGGGCGGCCGGTTGGCTAAAAGTGCCGAGAGCGTCCTTTTTCTTCTCCGAGTTGTTCGGGTAACGTGCGCTGCGCGGCCCAGGTCGCGCTCGAACCTCGGAACGAAGCTGAGCACGCGAGGCTTCGCTGCTCTTTCGGCAGGTCCGAATGCCATAGCGCCAACCATCGCCTCGCTCAGAACACGCAATGTCCTACCAATCGGTCTTCCGCGCAGATCTTTTCGCCAATCAGGTGATCATCGTTACCGGGGCCGGCAGCGGCATCGGTCGCTGCACCGCTCATGAACTTGCCTCTCTTGGGGCGATCGTCGCGCTCGTCGGTCGTGATCTTGAAAAGCTGGCGGTCGTCAAAGGCGAGATCGAGGCGAGCGGCATCGGCGCCGACAAGGTGACCATGCACGCCTGCGACATCCGCAAGGAGGAGCAGGTCATCGCGATGATCGATGACGTGCTCGCCCGACACGCCCGGATCGACTGCCTGGTCAACAACGCCGGCGGGCAGTATCGCCAGCCGCTGGATCAGATCAGCAGCAAGGGCTTCGAGGCGGTCGTCCGGCTCAACCTCTTCGGCGGCTTCATGGTGATGCGGGAGGTCTACAACCGCTGGATGAAGCAGCATGGCGGCGCGATCGTCAACATGATTGCCGACATCTGGGGCGGGTGGTTTCAGTACGGCCACTCCGGTGCTTCGCGTGGCGGCATGTGGACGCTCTCGCAGACCGCTGCTTCGGAATGGGCGCACTCGGGCGTGCGGGTCAACTGTGTTGCGCCGGGCGGCATCGCCAGCAGCGGCTTCGATACCTACGAGCCCAATGTGCAGGAAGACATCCTCAAATATCCCGCGTCGGTACCTGCGCAGCGCTACGGAAATGTCGCGGAGATTTCTGCCGCCATTACCTACCTGCTGTCGCCTGCGGCTGCCTACATCACCGGTTCCTGTATCCGCGTCGATGGCGGAGCACCGAACGCTCGTTGCTGGAATCCGCCGGAGCCGATGACCGAAGGTCTCGACAACGACAAGTCGCGGGAATTCGCGGCGTTTCATCTGGACACGCCGCCGCAACTGCTCACCGAAGGCGTCAAGACGCGCTCATCCAGGAGCTAGGCCAGACAGCCCGCATTCGAGATGAGCGGTTCGTGAATCAGACGATGATCACGCCTCCCGATCCGTTGTCTGCTGCCGCTGAGCCGCCCAGGCCGGTTGCGCGCACTCGTGGCCGGCCTACCCGGGAGGAAGGCGAGGCGCTGCGCCAGAGCATCCTCGATGCCGCGCTGCAACTGTTCATCGCCCGTGGTCTGAAGGCGGCGAGCATGGAAGGCATCGCCCGCGAGGCCGGCGTGGCGAAGATCACGCTGTACCGACACTACGAGACCAAGGAGCAGTTGTTCGTCGAAGTGGCGCGCCGCGCGCAGCTGTCGGTGCGGGCGCGGCTCGGCACCATGGCCGATGCCGACGTGCCGCTGGAAACCGCGCTGCGGGCGATCATCACCAAGCTTTACGACGGCTACACGCACCCGGACTATCTCGCCGTGATGCGCATGGTGATCGCCGAAGCCGGCCGCTTCCCGAAGCTGGGCCGGGCCATGCTCGAAGACGCGCAGCATATTTCCGAGCCGCTGGTCGCCTACCTGCAGGCGCTCAAGGACAAGGGGCTGGTCGATATCGATTCGCCCTACGACGCCGCCGTGCAGATTTCCGGCATGGCCAGCGGGGCAGGGCGCTACCTGCTGCTGACGCCGTCGCGCCATCCGGCCAGCCGCAAGCGCTGGGTGGAGTCGCTGGTGAGCTTGTTCGTGAAAGCCTGGCGAATGCCAAAGTCCTGATTGGTTCCGATTGCACCTGATCGGCCGATAGGTCCGCCGGCCCGGATAGAATGAGGGCACGGCTTCTGCATCAACGAAAAGAAGCCACTCCTGAAGCTCTGCCCGGATTCCGAATGCTGACGACGATTGGCCCCCGACCGACCCGACGTACCCGCAGCAAGCATGGCGGCAAGAAGCCGACCATCGAGGAGCGGCTGCTGGCGGCGATGGAGCGGATGCTCGAACAGGGTCAGCGCTTCGTGACGCTGTCGGTCGAGGAACTGGCGGTGGAAGCCGGGATGTCGCGCGGCACCTTCTATTCGCATTTCCGCGACAAGAACGAGCTGATCGCCCGGCTGATGAGCCTGATCACCGACGAGATCGTCGATAGTGCCGGCAGCTGGCTGGGCACCGGGCCCGGCGGCGAACGGCCGCTGCGCCAGGACATGGAAGCGACGATGATCGGCGTCAGCAAGACGTTCCGGAAGCATCACGCGATCCTGTCGGCGTTCAACGACAGCGCCCGCAACGACGAAGCGCTGGGCATCCAGTTCCAGAAGATGATGGACACCATCTGCGGCCGCTGCCGGGCTGCGATCGCTGCCGTCAATCGCAGTGGCGCCTGCCGCCCGGAAACGGGTGATGACGTGGCCGATGCGCTGTCCTGGTTCGTCGTCACCTATCTCGGCCGCTTCAGCGCGATCCGTCATGGCGAGGATCTCGATCGCCTGATCAAGGCGGTGGCCCACGTCAGCGTCTGCGCGATCTTCGCCGACGAGAAGTCCTGAGTCGCGGCCTCAAGCAAGCGAACGTGAAAAAGGCGGCGTCATCTCTCGATGACGCCGCCTTTTTGTTACGGCTCTGCGTTAGACGCCGACCGTCATGGCCTTGCCGACCACGGCGCCGGACTCATGCTGCCAATCCGGCCAGCCCGCGGCTTCGTTCTGCTTGGCGGCGAGGGCCCGCTCTTCGGCAGTGGCGAATTCCAGATCCCAGCGCTTCAGCGCCGGCTTGATGATCACTTCGTGCCACAGCGGCGGAATCAGCGCCGACAGGAAGCAGACGAACACGCTCGGCATCGGAATCGCTTCCTTGTGCGGCACGAGCTTGTAATAAACCTGGTACGAGTTCAGATGATGATCGGCGTGGTTGGTGATCTCGAAGGCCATGGCCCGCGAGAACCAGCCCAGGTGATTCCACAGATGACGACGGCCGATCGGCGCGCCCTTCAGGCGAACCACACCGTAGTGCTGGAAGTAGTTGAACGATTCGACCCAGAAGCGAGCCAGGATCTGGCCGCCGAGGGCGACGAGGTTGGCCACCGGGCCACCGATCAGGAAGATGATCACGTGGAAGATCGCCAGCGCCAGCAGGGCGCGATAGACGCGATGGCTGATGTGGAACGGCGACTTGCCCTTCTTCTTCAGCGCGCCGGCTTCCATCTTCATCGCATACATGGTGCTTTCGACGAAAGCGCCCCAGGTGAAGGTGTAGAGGTTAGTGCCGCGAGCAGCGGTATCGCCGTCATCCGGGGTGGCGACGTCGATGTGATGGCCGACAACATGACCGATGTCGCGGGTGCAATCGAGAATGCACAGATGCGAGTAGCGGCCGACAGTACGCGGCAGGGCACCACGCATGTGGTAAAGCTCGTGAGCAGCCGGCACCAGCGGGATGACGCCCATCCAGGCCAGGCTGAGACCGGCGCCAATCAGCTGCGCGGTGGTCAGGTCACCCTGGCCAATGCGCCAGGCGGCCATGAAGTACAGGCACACCGGGCCGACGGCGCAGAGCCAGATCGGGATGTTTGCCAGCGTCGCGTTGTTCATCTTCCGGACGCTGTAGTCGCGGCCGGCAATCGTGTCCAGCACGGCGAGAATCGGGAACGAGAGGATGCCGATCCAGACGTAATCGCCGCCGGCATAGAAACCGTAGTAGGCCAGCGCTACGACAAAAACAGGAATCCAGTACTTCAGATAGTCATTCATCATCGCCTCCTCAGGCACCGTTGGATCGCAACTCCGAGGGTCTGCGAACCTGTTTCGGTTCGCGAGATTCGGAGCACCGCATGTGGGTGGAACTTAGTGCGTAACAAAATTGAACACACTGTTCAGTTGTGACTGTATCAGAATGCGCTCCGGCTCTGTCAAGCACCAGACCGAAAATGCGACGAACGGTCGAGCAGCGACTTCAATATTGCCACTGCCTTCTGCGGCATTAGTTACGCCTCCGGACTTTTCGGGCTTCTCCGCAACGTCTAGATTGCGTCTGGAAAGAACCGAAACCTCGACCGTGGTCTGCGCAGTGCCGGGCAGGGTGCTGGCCCAATCGAAATCTCGGCAACGACGATCGAAGCTGCCGCCCAGTCGGCCGGCAGCTGCTGCGAACCTGTGTCGAATTCATCGCCTGTCTGCGCAGCCAACGAGCGCGACATTCTTCATACAACGTCATCCCCGTGAATGTGGGAATCCAGTTTTTCAGCGGCCGCGCTCAAGCAGAACGGGATTCCCGCCTCCGCGGGAATGACGAAATCGCTCTTGCGTCGCCAACTCGAGGAGATTTCAATGCTGCCTGCCCGCGCTGTCTACACCGAAGAACACGAGATGTTCCGCGACGCCGTTCGCGGTTTCATCAAGGCCGAACTGGTGCCGCATTTCGCACGCTGGGAAGAGGCAGGCATCGTCGATCGCGTGATGTGGGACAAGGCCGGTGAGGCTGGCATGCTGTGTCCGCAGGTCGGCGACGCTTATGGCGGTGTCGGCGGTACCTTTCGGCACAACGCGATCGTCGTCGAGGAACTGGCCTATGCCGGCATGGCCGGGCCGCAGACCGATCTGTCGGTGCACAACGATGTCTGCGCCGGCTATCTGATCAGCCTTGGCACCGAAGAGCAGAAGCAGCGCTGGCTGACCGGCATGGTCAGCGGCAAGACCGTCTGCGCCATCGCGATGACCGAGCCCGGCACCGGCAGTGATCTGCAGGGCATCAAGACGCGCGCCGTTCGCGTGGATGATAACTTCGTCATCAATGGCTCGAAGACCTTCATCTCCAACGGCCAGCATTCGGATCTGGTGATCGTCGTCGCGCGCACCTCGGACGCACCGGGCTCGAAGGGTATGAGCCTGATCCTGGTCGAAGCCGATCGTCCCGGCTTTCGTCGCGGCCGCAATCTGGACAAGCTCGGCCATCTGTCGTCGGACACTTCCGAGCTGTTCTTCGACGACGTGACCGTGCCGGTCTCGAATCTGCTCGGTGCCGAAGGGACCGGCTTCGCGTCATTGATGAGCGAGCTGCCGCAGGAGCGTCTGACCCTGGCGGTGTCGTCGATGGCGGCGGCGCAGAAGGCGTTCGACATCACCCGTGACTACGTCAACAACCGAAAGGCTTTCGGCAAGACGATCATGGATTTCCAGAATACCCGCTACAAGCTGGCCGATCTGAAGGCCGAGCTGGCGGTGGGTTGGGCGTTTGTCGACCAATGCCTGGAAAAGCACGATCGCCATGCGCTGACTTCGGCGGATGCCTCGATCGGCAAGCTGTGGTGCACCGAGATGCACGGCCGCCTGGTCGATACCTGCCTGCAGTTCTTCGGCGGCTACGGGTTCATGCGCGAGTACGAGATCTGCAAGCTCTACGCCGACGCCCGCGTGCAGCGCATCTACGGCGGCACCTCGGAAATCATGCGCGAGCTGATTTCGCGGTCGCTTTGAGGTTGCTGTTGAACGTCATCGCCGCGCAGGCGGGGATGACTGCTGGTAGAGGGTAGTTCCGAGGCCGGTTGACCCCCCATCCCGACATGATAGTATGGCACCATACTAAATATCGGCCGCGCTGCGGCTTTTCCGGGAGTCGGCAATGGCGGGTCTGTACTTCGAGCAGTTTGCAGTGGGTCGGGTTTTCGATCACGAAATCCGTCGTACGGTCACCGAATCGGACAACGTCTGGTTCTGTGGTGCCACCTATAACCCGGCGCAGATTCACATCGATGCCGAGTACTGCAAGAACACTGAGTTCGGCCAGCCGCTGGTGAACTCGATCTTCACCTTGGGTCTGGTCATCGGCCTGACGATCCAGGACACCACGCTCGGCACCACGGTCGCCAACCTCGGCATGACCGACACCCGGTTCCCGAAGCCGGTGTTCGCCGGCGACACGATCCGTTCGCGCACCACGGTGCTCGAGGTTCGTGAATCGAAGTCGCGCCCCAATGCCGGCATCGTCACCTTCCTGCACGAAGGCCTGAACCAGCGCGGCGAGATCGTCTGCACCACCCAGCGCCAAGCGCTGATGCTGCGCAAGCCGGCCGCGTAATCGCGCCGCTCGCAGGCCCGAATCTCCTTCTACCTCTTACCTTTCCGGAGTTATCTCGATGGATTTTTCGATCAATCCCGATCACCAGGCGATCCGCGACGGCGTTGGCGCCGTGGTCCGCTCGTTCGGTGACGACTACTGGCTGGCGCGTGACGAGGACGGCGTGTTCCCACGCGAGTTCCACAAGGCAATGGCCGACGGCGGCTGGCTCGGCCTGACCATGCCGGAGGAGTACGGCGGCTCGGGTCTGGGCGTGACCGAAGCGATGATTATGATGCATGAGATCGCCAGCCACGGCGGCGGCATGGCGGCAACGTCCTCCGTGCACATCAACCTGTTCGGCCCGCACCCGATCGTGGTTTACGGCACGCCCGAGCAGAAGGCGCGCTGGGTGCCGCGTCTGATCGCCGGTGAAGATCAGTGCTGCTTCGGTTTCACCGAGCCGGACGCCGGCCTGAACACCACGGCGATCAAGACCTTCGCGACCAAGGTCGACGGTGGCTATGTCGTGCGCGGCCAGAAGGTCTGGACATCGACCGCGCAGGTCGCCAACAAGATCATGCTGCTGACCCGCACCACCAAGCTCGAAGACGCCAAGCGTCCGACCGACGGCATCACCATCTTCTATACCGACCTCGATCGCTCGAAGATCGCCGTCACCAAGATTCCGAAGATGGGCCGCAAGGCGGTCGATTCGAATTCGATCTTCATCGATGACCTGTTCATTCCCGACTCCGATCGCATCGGCGAGGAAGGCAAGGGCTTCGGCTACATCCTGCACAGCCTCAATCCGGAACGCGTGCTGATCGGCATCGAAGCGATCGGCATCGGCCAGGACGCGCTGCGTCGCGCCGCCAAGTACGGCCGCGAGCGCGTCGTCTTCGGCCGTCCGATCGGCATGAACCAGGGCATCCAGCATCCGCTCGCGGAAAAGTGGATGTATCTCGAAGCCGCCCAGCGCATGGTCGAAAAGGCCGCCTGGCTGTACGACAACCATCTGCCCTGCGGCGCCGAGGCGAACGCCGGCAAGTTCCTTG
The DNA here is from genome assembly GCF_000420645.1 of Nevskia ramosa DSM 11499. Taxonomy (NCBI): domain Bacteria; kingdom Pseudomonadati; phylum Pseudomonadota; class Gammaproteobacteria; order Nevskiales; family Nevskiaceae; genus Nevskia; species Nevskia ramosa. The sequence continues at coordinate 103,190 of NZ_ATVI01000005.1, forward strand.
GCGCGCGCGCCGGCTTCGATGCCTGCCTGCAGGCGGTGCTGACCTTCGGCGGCATGGGTTACGCGAAGGAGTACCACGTCGAACGCCTGCTCCGCGAAGTGACGGTGACCCGCATCGCACCGATCACCGAGCAGCTGATCCTGTCGTTCATCGCCGAAAAAGTGCTCGATCAGCCGAAGTCGTACTGAGCGCGATCTGGTCGCGGGGCGGCAATCCGGATTCCGGCGCAGCTTTACAAGAATAGTAGGCTGCCATACGATTTCTCACAGAATTTTTGAGGAAGCACCATGTTCAAGCGCACGCTGTTCACCCACGAGCACGAGCTTTTCCGCGATACCGTTCGCAAGTTCATCGAGCGCGAGATCGCGCCGTATCACGCCCAGTGGGAGCATGACGGCATCGTGCCGCGTGACCTGTGGATCAAGGCAGGCGAAGCGGGAATGCTCTGCTGCACGGTGCCGGAAGAGTTCGGCGGCCTTGGCCTCGACTATCTGTTCGACGTCGTGGTCTTCGAGGAAATGGCGCGTAGCGGCTTCACCGGCCCGGGCTTCCTGATCCATTGCGATCTGGTCGCCACCTACATCAAGGGTTTCGGCACCGAAGAACAGAAAGCGCGCTGGCTGCCGAAGATGGTGTCCGGCGAAGCCATCGGCTCGCTCGGCATGACCGAACCGCATGCCGGCTCGGATCTGAAGGCGATCCGTACCCGCGCCGTACGTGACGGTGATGACTTCGTCATCAACGGCCAGAAGGTGTTCATCTCCAACGGCCAGCTCTGCGACGTGCTGGTGCTGGCGACCAAGACCGACGGCGATGCTGGCGGCAAGGGTGTCACCCTGTTCCTGGTCGACACCAGCCTGCCGGGCTTCAAGCGCGGCACCAATCTGGAAAAGCTAGGCATGAAGGCTCAGGACACTTCGGAGCTGTTCTTCGAAGACCTGCGCGTGCCGGCCTCGGCGATGCTCGGCAAGGAAGGCGAAGGCTTCAAGCTGATGATGACCAAGCTGGCCCAGGAGCGTCTGGCGCAGGCGATTCGCTCGGCGACGGTGTCCGAGCATCTGGTCGCGATGACGGTGGACTACACCGCCAACCGCAAGGCTTTCGGCACCACCATCGGCGCCATGCAGAACACCCAGTTCAAGTTGGCTGAGCTGCATGCCGAAGCGGTCATCGGCCGGGTCTTCACTGACCATTGCATCACCAAGTTCATGAATGGCGAGCTCGACGAAGTCGATGCCGCGATCGCCAAGATGTGGCTGTCGAACCTGCACTGCAAGATCGCCGACGAATGTCTGCAATTGTTCGGTGGCTGGGGCTACATGTGGGAATACCCGATCTCCCGTGCCTTCGCCGATGCGCGCATCGTCAAGATCGCCGGCGGTTCGATCGAAGTGATGAAGCTGATCATCGGCCGCTCGTTGTTCGGCCGCGTGCAGGGCCACGAGAAGGTCAAGCCGATTGCCAAGAGCGATGACGCGGATGCTGTCCAGAAGCGTCTCGCGGGCTAGCCGAGCAGAACTGTCGGCGTCTGAAAGAGCACGGAAGTCGCTCCCGAAATCGCCCTAAAGATCGGAAGGCTCGCCGTCCAGCATTGGCGGCGAGCTTTTTTTTTCACTGCCTGTGCACATGCTTGCGTGGACAGTACGGATTACTGAACAGCGGAACCGGAGTGATCGACATCGTGGAATTCAAGACCATCGACCTGAGCATCAGTGACGGCATCGCCCGCCTCGCGCTGAATCAGCCGGACACTGGCAATCCGTTCAACGCGCAGTTCTGCTCGGAGTTCAGTCAGGCGGCCAATCTGCTCACCGCCCGCAAGAAGGAAGTGCGCGCCGTGCTGCTCAGCGCCAACGGCAAGTTCTTCTCGATCGGTGGCGACATCCGCATGTTCGTCGAGTCGATCGACACCCTGTCGGCATCGATCATCGAATGGACCTCGACCCTGCACATGGGCATCGCGCGCCTGAAGCGTCTCGACGCGCCGCTGATCGCCTCGGTGCACGGCACCTGCATGGGCGGCGGTGTGGCGCTGATCGCCAACTGCGACATGGTCTATGCCGGCAAGAGCGCGCGCTTCGGCGCCGCCTATCCGCAGATCGGCTATTCCTGCGACGCCGGCGCCTCGTTCGGCTTGGTTTCGCGTCTCGGCATTGCCCGTTCGCGTCGTTTCCTGCTGTTCAACGAAATGCTCAGTTCGGACGAAGCCGCTGCCTGCGGTCTGGCCGACATGGTGGTTGAGGACGCAGCACTGGCCGCCACGGCCGAGAAAGCTGCCATCCGCCTGGCCAACGGTCCGACGCGCGCCTTCGGCGAGATTCGTCGCCTGGTCGACAAGGCGCTGCGCCAGCCGCTGGAAACCCAGCTCGAAGACGAAGCCCAGGCGCTGGCCGGTTGCGCCGGCAGCGAAGATGCCCGAGAGGGCATCATGGCCTTCGTCGAAAAGCGTGCACCCATTTTCAAAGGACGCTGAGCCGGCCCCCGAACGGGACTTCCTGCCGAGAAATCAGCGCTATTCGTGACAGCGAAAGAGGATGAAACCATGTGGTTGTATGCCGACATCAAGACACTCGCCGACATTCCCCGGTTGTATGCTCGGACTCGCCCGACCAAGGTCGCGCTTGTCGATGGATCGGGTAGTACTACCTTTGCCGAGCTGGACGATCGCTCGAATCGCATCGCCAACCTGATTGCCGGCCTCGGTGTAAAGCCCAAGTCGAACATCGGCTTCCTCGGCAAGAACTCCTCGCTGTACTTCCAGCTGCTGTTCGGCATCAACAAGGCCGGCAGCACCATGTCGCCGATGAACTGGCGTCTCGCTGCGCCGGAACTGGCAGCGGTGATCGCCGATGCCGAAGCGCCGCTGCTGTTCGTCGATCGCGAACTGATGCCGCTGGCCGAGAGCGTCAAGGCGCTGTGCAGCCATAAGTTCCAGATCGTGGAGATCGATCCGCCGAATCCGGACAGCGCTTTCGGTCAGGCGCTCGCCAAGGCCGCCAACACCGATCCGCAGGCACCGCTGGAGGCCGAGCAGGCCGCGCTGCTGATCTACACCTCGGGCACCACCGGCAAGCCGAAAGGTGTGGAGCTGACCCATCGCGGTTTCCACTACATGCGGCTCTGCGAACATCTCGAACCGGCGCTGCAGTGGCAGCCGGACGACGTGATGCTGATGGTGATGCCGAACTTCCATCTGGTCGGCAGCGGTCTGACCATCCAGTCGCTGTACAACGGTTCGACCTTGTCGATCCTGCCGCAGCTCGACGCCGGCCAGCTGATCAAGATCATCGCCCGAGATCGCCCGAGCGTCGTCGCGCTGGTGCCGACGGCGATCCAGATGCTGCTCGATCACCCGGATTCCAAGACCGCCGATTTCTCGTCCCTGCGTCTGGTCATGTACGCCGGTTCGCCGATCAGCTCGCATCTGCTGCAGCGGGCGCTGGTGCAGATGAAGTGCAAGTTCATGCAGTTCTACGGCGCCACCGAAAGCTCCGGCGCCATCACCTTGCTGCGGCCGGAACAGCATGTGCTGGAGGACGAGGACAAGCTCAAGTCCTGCGGCACGCCGCTGCCGCTGATCGAAGTGAAGTTCGTCGATGCCTTCGGTGTCGAAGTGCCGGATGGTGACGTCGGCGAGCTGATGGTCCGTTCGCCGTCGATCTTCGGCGGCTACTGGAAACAGCCGGAAACCACGGCCGCCGTGCTCAAGGACGGCTGGTACAAGACCGGCGATGCCGGCCGCCGTGATGCCGAAGGCCTGCTGTACCTCGTCGACCGGGTCAAGGACATGATCGTCACCGGTGGCGAGAACGTCTATTCGGCGGAAGTCGAACAGGTGCTCGCCAAGCACCCGGGCGTGCGCATGTGCGCGGTAATCGGCCTGCCGGACGAGAAGTGGGGCGAGCGCGTGGTGGCGATGATCATGCCGGCCGACGGCCACAAGCCGACGCAGGACGAAATCATTGCCCACTGCCGCCTTCATATCGCCGGCTATAAGGTGCCGAAGGAAGTTCGTCTCGTCGACAGCTTCCCGATGACGGCAACCGGCAAGGTGCTGAAGCGCGTGGTTCGCGATGAATTGTCGAAGGCGGCTGCCGTTGCCTGATTGATAGCGCGTTGTCTGTCTGCAGATTTGCTGTTCGTTGTTTGCCGTGAACGTAGTCCAGCGTCCATCCGGACGCCTCATTCATTGATCACCGAAGACCGTCGCCATGCCTGATTCCCCGTCGCTACTGCCGCAGGACACCGAAACCTCCCAGACTCGCAACCCGCTCCGGTTTGTCACGGCGGCGAGCCTGTTCGATGGTCACGATGCCGCGATCAACGTGATGCGCCGCCTGATCCAGGGGCAGGGTGCGGAAGTCGTGCACCTCGGCCACAACCGATCGGTGGAAGACGTGGTTCGCGCAGCGCTGCAGGAAGACGCGGACGGCATTGCGCTTTCTTCGTATCAGGGCGGCCACAACGAATTCTTCAAGTACATGGTCGACATGCTCGCCGAGCGTGGCGCCAGCCATATCCGCGTGTTCGGCGGCGGTGGCGGCACCATCACGCCGGAAGAGATTGCCGCGCTGCACGGGCAGGGGGTGGAGCGCATCTACCACCCGAACGACGGCAGCAAGCTCGGCCTGGTCGGCATGATCGAGGATCTGGTCAAGCGCGCCGAATCACACCGCCAGGGCAGCATCAAGCCGGGCGTGGCGACCATCGACGACGAGATCAGCGTCGGCCGCTGGCTGTCGGCGCTCGAAGACGACATGTTCGACGAAGCGGAGCTGACCAAGCTGCGCGAGGAATGGCTGAGCAAGGGCGCCAACACGCCGGTCATCGGCTTCACCGGCACCGGCGGCGCGGGCAAGTCCTCGGCGGTCGACGAACTGCTGCTGCGCTTCCTGCAGGCGTTCCCGACGATGCGCATCGCCGTGCTCGCCGTCGATCCGACTCGCCGCCGCTCCGGTGGCGCGCTGCTCGGCGATCGCATCCGCATGAACAGCTTGCGCAACCCGCGCGCGTTCATGCGCTCGATGGCGACCCGCCGTCAGCACGCCTCGATCAACACCGTGCTCAAGGATTGCATCGCCTTCCTGAAGAGCCTGACCTACGATCTGGTCATCGTCGAAACCGCCGGTATCGGCCAGAGCGACTCGGAAATCGTCGACCTCGTCGACTTCCCGATCTACGTGATGACCAGCGACTACGGCGCCGCCAGCCAGCTCGAAAAGATCGACATGATCGATTACGCCGAGCTGATCGTGCTCAACAAGTTCGATCGCCGCGGTGCCGAAGACGCGCTGCGCGATGTGCGCAAGCAGTGGAAGCGCAATCGCGTGCGCTTTGATCTGAAGGACGAAGACGTTCCGGTCTATCCGACGATCGCCAGCCAGTTCAACGATCCGGGCGTGACCTGGATGTTCACCAACCTCTGCCGCCTGCTGCGCGACAAGCTCGGCCTGCCGGTCGACAAGTGGACGCCGAGCCTCGACACCACGCTCAAGGAACCGCGCGCCACGGTGCTGATCCCGGGCAACCGCACGCGCTACCTCGCCGAAATCGCCGAAGGCGGCCGCAGCATCAACCGCGATTGCGAAACGCAGTCCGATATCGCCGACCGCGCCCAGTCGCTGTGGGAAGCGCTCAAGGAGCTCGATGACGCCAAGCTGCCGAAGCCACTCGACTTCTACGCCGGTGAAGACCTCACCGCCGGCGGCGACAACAGCCTGCTGATCCTGCGCAGCCGCTACAACGAAGCGATCAAGGGCCTGAAGTCGGATTCCATCAGCCTGCTGCGCGAGTGGCCGGCGCGCCTGAAGGGCGTGACCGACGACCAGTACGTCTATCACGTGCGCGGCAAGCCGGTGTCCGGCGACAACTACAGCGAATCCCTGAGCCACTCGAAGATTCCGAAGGTCGCCGCGCCGCGCTACGAAGGCTGGGGCGAGCTGCTGCGCTTCCTGCTCAAGGAAAACCTGCCGGGCGGCTATCCGTACACGGCCGGTCTGTATCCGTATCGCCGCGTCGGTGAAGATCCGATCCGCATGTTCGCCGGTGAAGGCACGCCGGAGCGCACCAACCGCCGCTTCCACTACCTGAGCCAGCCCGGTGCGCCGACGCGTCTGTCGACCGCCTTCGACTCGGTCACGCTGTACGGCGAAGACCCTGAAATCCGTCCGGACATCTTCGGCAAGATCGGCAACTCGGGTGTGAACATCGCCACCCTCGATGACATGAAGAAGCTCTATTCGGGCTTCGATCTCTGCCTGCCGTCGACATCCGTCTCCATGACCATCAACGGTCCGGCGCCGATGATCCTGGCGATGTTCATGAACTGCGCCATCGATCAGCAGGTCGAGAAGTATCTGAAGGAAGAGCCGGCGCGCTGGGCGGCCGCCGAGAAGAAGATCGCCGAGCTGTTCAAGGGCAAGGTTCGTCCGAGCTACTCGGGCGAGCTGCCGTCGAACAACAACAAGCTGGGCCTGGCCCTGCTCGGTGTCACCGGCGATCAGCTGGTCGATGCCGAGACCTACGCCAAGATCAAGCGCGAAACGATGTCGGTGGTGCGCGGCACCGTGCAGGCCGACATCCTCAAGGAAGATCAGGCGCAGAACACCTGCATCTTCTCGACCGAATTCGCGCTGCGGATGATGGGCGACATCCAGCAGTCGTTCGTCGAACGCGGCGTCCGCAACTTCTATTCGGTGTCGATCTCGGGTTATCACATCGCCGAAGCGGGTGCGAACCCGATCAGCCAGCTCGCCTTCACGCTGGCCAACGGCTTCACCTTCGTCGAGTACTACCTCGCGCGCGGCATGAAGATCGATGACTTCGCGCCGAACCTGTCGTTCTTCTTCTCGAACGGCATGGACCCGGAATACTCGGTGATCGGCCGTGTGGCCCGCCGCATCTGGGCGCGTGCGATGCGTGAGCGCTACAGCGCCAACGAACGCAGCCAGATGCTGAAGTACCACATCCAGACGTCGGGTCGTTCGCTGCACGCGCAGGAAATCCAGTTCAACGACATCCGCACCACCTTGCAGGCGCTGTATGCGCTGTTCGACAACTGCAATTCGCTGCACACCAACGCCTACGACGAAGCGATCACCACGCCGACCGAGGAAAGCGTGCGCCGCGCGGTCGCGATCCAGCTGATCATCAACCGCGAACTGGGCCTGAACTACTGCGAAAACCCCTGGCAGGGCAGCTTCGCCATCGACCATCTGACCGATATGGTCGAGGACGCGGTGTACAAGGAGTTCGAGTCGATTTCCGAGCGTGGCGGCGTGCTCGGCGCGATGGACACCATGTACCAGCGCGGCAAGATCCAGGAAGAGAGCCTGTACTACGAGCACAAGAAGTACGATGGTTCGCTGCCGCTGATCGGCGTCAACACCTTCCTGCCGAAGGACCACGGCGGCGAGATCGCGACGACCATCGAACTGATCCGCTCGACCGATGACGAGAAAGACCAGCAGATCGATAACGTTGCGTCGTTCCGCGCGCTGCGCAACGACCTGCAGGCCGACAGCCTGAAGAACCTGCAGCAGACTGCCCGCGATCGCCGCAACATTTTTGAATCGCTGCTCGAAGCGGTGAAGTACAACTCGCTCGGCCAGATCAGCCACGCGCTGTATGACGTTGGCGGCGAATACCGGCGCAACATGTAATGCGGCTGCGCGTCGGTGCCAAGGTTGCGGGATCACATTTTCGGAGTAGCGCCATGAATCATCCGAAGTCGACCCGCAGCCTTGGCGCTGCGAGCTTGCTGTTCGCCGCCGTAGGTCTTGCAGCCTGCGGCTCGATCCGCACGCAGATGAACGAGGTGGTGATCACTGCAATCCCGAACGAGACCGCCGCCTGTACCTATGCGGGTTTCGTGGCGGTCGACAGCGTCGAAGGCCTCAAGAACGTGGGCATGGACCAGTTGCGGGCGCAGGCGGTACGGCTCAAGGCCAATACCGTGCTGGTCAGTTCCTATTCGGCCTCGCGTGATGGCAAGGCTTTTGTCTGCGATCCGCCGCTGAAGCCGCGCTGAGCGCACAAATACCTGTCATTCCCGCGCAGGCGGGAATCCAGTTTTGACGTTCACACATCGCTGGCAACAGAGAACTGGATCCCCGCCTGCGCGGGGATGACGACGGATTGTCTGTCTGGCCCTACTGGCTACGGCCCTTGAACTGGGCTGGCCGCTTGGCAAGGAAGGCGCTGACGCCTTCGCGAAAGTCGGCCGTCCTGGTGTTCGCCGAGAACGCATCGCGTTCGGCTTCCAGTTGTTCGCTCAGGCTGCGGTCGTAAGTCTTCTCGACCAGCCGCTTGTAGTTGCCGTAGGCCTGCGTCGGGCCGTTGGCGAGCTTGGTTGCCAGTTCGGCCGTGCTCGCTGCCAGCGCGTCGGCGGCCACCACCTTGTAGATCAGGCCGGCTGCCAGCGCCGCTTCGGCGTCCAGGGTTTCGCTGAGAAACATCAACTGGGCAGCCTTGTTGCGGCCGAGCAGGCGCGGCAGGAAGTAGGTGCCGCCGCAGTCCGGCGAGGCACCGATACGGTCATAGGCAATCATGAAGCGGGTGCCCTGGGCAGCGATGACCAGATCGCAGGCGGTCATCAGCGACAGGCCGGCTCCGGCGACGGCACCGTGCACCGAGGCAATCACCGGCGCGTCGATGTTGCGCAGTGTTTCGACCAGCACATGCAGCGCATTGAGCAGATCGTCCGCCACCTGATCGGCGACCTCGAAATCCTTCGCGAAGCTGGCCAGATCGCCACCGGCGATGAAGGCGCGGCCGTTGCCGCGCAGCACCACACAACGCACCCGAGCGTCGTCGCGAATCTCCAGCGCGACATCGCGCAGCGCTTGGGCCAGCGGCACGTTGAGCGCGTTCATCACCTCGGGGCGATTGATGGTGATCGTCGCGATGCCGGAGGCGGCATCGAGAGACAGTTCGGCAAGGCTCATCGGAACTCCGGAAACGAAGGGGAAATCAGTGGACCAGCAGACGGCCGGCAAGGCGGCTGCGCTGGCTGTCGTCGAGGCCGATCGCCTCGGCGAGATAGATGTCGATCGAGCCGTGATCGGCCACGATCCTGGCGACTGCCGAATCAAGGTATTCGGCACGCGCGGCGATGATCGCGGCGAGCATGTCCGGCGGCGCGCTGATGCCGATCAGTTCGTGCAGCAGGGCGGCAACCTTGTGCTGCAGCGAGGCGCGGCTGGCGGCATCGTTGGAGCGCAGGTAATCGCCGAGCACGGCCTCATCCGGTACGCCGACCGCGTGTAGCAGCATCGCCACGACGAAGCCGGTGCGATCCTTGCCGGCCGTGCAGTTGACGACCAGCGGCAGCTGCTCGGTCTCTTCGTCGAGCAGCAAGGCGAACACCCGCTTGAGCACCGGCGCGCAGACCATCGGCAGGTCGCGGTACAGATGGCGCATCAGTGCCGCGGCACCTTCGGCGGTTGCGTTGTTGCGCAGCTCGCTGACCAGTTCCGGCATCAGCACGCGGATATCGGTGGCGACCGACAGATTCAGGACCCGCGGTTCGGCACCGATCGGCCAGCGATGCGGCCGCTGCAGGCGCTCGCCATCGCTACGGAGATCGCAGCAGACCTTTGGCGACAGGCTGGCGAGTTGGACGAGATCGTCGGCATCGAGCGCGTCGAGGGCATCGGACCGGTAGACGAGGCCGGCGCGGGTCTGGCGACCGTCACGGGTGGGCAAGCCGCCGATATCGCGGAAGTTCGGCGCAGTCTTGAGCAGGGTCATGATCGGAATTCTGGGGAATGGACGGCAAGTCCACGCAACATCGCCGCCAACACCCCGATCAAGCGTCTGATGCAGCCGTCAGGGAGTGCCCGACGGCACGAACTTGTCGGCATGGATTCTATCCGCTTGCACGCCCAGCTCGATCAGGCGCCGCTCAACCGCTTCGACCATGCCGAGATTGCCGCAGATGAAAGCGGCGGTATCGCGGTAGTCGATACCGAGCGCCGGTGTCAGCGCGGCCGTGACCAGACCACGCAAGCCAGCCCAACTGGAACCGGTTGGTTCGTGTGACAGGATCGGAATCACCCGCAGGCGATCACCGGCCTTGGCCTGAAGCTCGGCCAGATGGGTATCGGCAAACAGGTCCTTTTCGCTGCGCACGCCGAACACGATCGTGAAACGCGCGGTCTCCGAACGCTGCAGGCGATCGCCGACGATCGACAGGATCGGCGCCAGGCCGGTGCCGCCGGCAACGCAGAGGCCGTCACGATCGAGATCGTCGACACCCATGACGCCGAACGGACCTTCGACCCAAAACTTGATGCCACTGCGGTCCTCGGCAAACAGCCACTCCGAAAACCGGCCGCCGGGCAGGCGCTTGACCAGGAAGCCGACTTCGCCGGCCGGGCTGCCATCGGCGGCGGGCACGTCGTAATACGAATAGCTGCGCCGCGTGAACGAGCCGGATTCGGCGATCGTGCAGTACTGGCCAGCGTTGAACGCCACCGCGTCATCGAGCTTCAGGCGCAGGTCGATGACCTCGCCGGGCAACCGCTGCCAGCGCGTGACCAGCGCCGACACGGTGCGCACCGGCAACTGCGCGCCATTGCCGAGCTTCACGTCGAGCACCAGATCGGTCCGCACCTTGGCCTGGCAGGCGAGCACGAAACCGGCCTCGATCTGCTCGTTGCTCAAGGGCGACAGTGCCAGATCGACCATCGGGCTGACCCGGCCATCGACCAGCCGTGTCTTGCAGGTGCCGCAGACGCCGACCCGGCAGTTGTGCGGATAGTCGATGCCCTGGTCGACCGCTGCCTTCAGCAGCATGTCGTTCCTCTTCACCTCGAACGAGGTCTCGCCGCCATCGCGGCCACGGACGGTGATCCGGCAGTGGCCGGCCCGGGTTTCGACGGCCGGATTCTTCTCAAGCACCTGCATGGCGATTCGCGATTCCAGTCAGGGGCCGATCAGGCCGTGGCCATTGCGCCGCGTGGAGGCGCGCTCGGTGCCGGCTCGTCGTTCAGCTCGTGCCAGCCGGCGCGGGCGTTTTCGCGACGGGCGATCTCGCGTTCCTGCGGCGTCGCGCGATTCTTGTCCCAGTCCTTGAGCAGCGGCTTGATCATCATGAAGAACAGCGGCGGCACCAGCGCCAGCAGCACGCAAAGCAGGAACTGCGGCTGCTGCGGGCCGTTCGGATCTGGTTCCAGCGCGTAGAACGGCTTGTAGCTGTCGTCGTGATGACCGGCGTGGTTGGTGATTTCCAGCGCTAGGATGCGTACCAGCGGCGTGATGTGATTCCAGGTGTGGTGCTTCTCGAAACGGCCGGGCGTTGCCGAGATCAGGCCGTAGTGATTGCAGTAATTGAACACTTCCAGAAGCATGCGCGGGCCGAAGAACAGCGAGGCCGAGGCGAGCAGCAGGCCCTTGACGCCGCCAAGCGCGAACAGCGCGGCGAGGAAGATGCCGAAATAGGACGCCTTGAACACCCAGGCATTGCGCGGGTCGTACCACTTGCGACCGCGCTTGGTCCACATCATCTTTTCGAGGTGATAGCTCTCCTTCCACTGTGCCGGGAAAGTGCGGAAGAAGTGACCGTAGACGGTGTCGCCGCGGCGGGCGTAGTCCGGGTCATCCGGCGTCGCCACGCGCATGTGGTGAGTGACCACGTGGGTGATCTCGCGCCAAGGATCGAACACCAGGCATTGGCCGATGCGGCCGAGCCAGCGCAGGAACAGACCTTCGCGATGGAACAGCTCGTGTACCGGCGGCGCGCCGATCACGAAACCGATGAACAGCGTGCTGAGGAAGGCGCCGACTTCCGACGCGGTGGTCGCGAAGTGGTCGTGCCCGATCAGCCAGGCGTAGAACAGGATGTTGACGAAGCTGGCCAGCACGGTGATCGACACGATCACGTCGTAGATCCACGCATGTCTCAGATCGCGGATCGAATAGTCGGCCTTCAGGAAGGCATCGAAGAACAGCACGCCCAGCAGCAGGGCCATGCCGACCCAGGTGTAATTGCCGCCCATCCACATGCCATAGGCGTGCGCGCTGAGGATCATCGGGGACAGCAAGTACTTGAAATAATCGAGGTTCTTGGTCATGGCAGGTCTCGCAGGGCTACACGCCGGATCAGGCGACGGTGCATCTTCTGCCCTCGGCCCCGACGACGGCCCATCCCATAGTTTGGTCGGCCAGTCGGTCGGTACTCCGTTTGTCGTCCGGCAATCGTGGGACAGCCGCAGAGTTTCAGATGTCGCCGTAAGCGCCGGCAATCACGACGACGTAGCCGTTCGGGTCCTTCAGCCAGATCTCACGATGATTGGCGTTGGGATTGAGCTTGGGCGGTTCCAGGATCTCCGCCTGGTGATCGGCCGCTCTTTGAACCGCCGCATCGAAGTGATCGGTCTGAAACCAGAGCAGCACACCGTTGCCCCAGGGCTGCACTTCCTGACTACCAAGGTGCGGATGGTGATGGGCATCCCAGTGGTGGAGCTGCAGCACCATCCTGCCGTCGAAGCTGAGCTGCTCGTACTCGGCGCCGCCGTGGCTGCTTTCAAGGCCGAGTACCAACTGGTACCAGCGACTGGTGGCTGGAACGTCGTTGACGGCGATGAGGGGTTGGGGACGCATTGGCAACTTGTGAAGTGAGGCTTCGGCGGGGCTGTTGTCGGCGCCGTCAGCCTGGAGTCGGGCTCAGCGGCCAGCCCGGACGCCATCCTTGATCAGGTGCTCATTCTCCGACCCCCGAGACCGCATCCCCCAACGCCACAAGGCATCGGCCGGAATCGGCAGCACCAGAAACCAGTGCTCGAGCACGGCCAGCGACAACAGCGTCGCCAGAAAGCCGAGGGACACGGCTTCGTAGCTGCCTTCCGGAGCGATCAGCGCCAGTCTCCACAGCAAGGTGGCAACTGTGGTGGCCGCGATCACCGAGAACGGGAACAGCAGGTTCATCGGCTTGCGCATGAAGTAGGTCTGCAGATAGCGGAGGTGCTCGGGCAGGAAGGCTTCGCTCAAGTTGCGCACGCCGAGGAACACGTTGAGCTTGGCGCTGCTGCGCAGCATCCACAGGATCATGTATGTCCAGAAGCCGGTGCCGTTTTCGGCATTCAGGGTCAGTGCGCCCACAGCTGCCGCGCCTGTTGCCAAGGCCAGTTCGTGATGCAGCACGGCCTCGAAGGCGTAGCGCGCCCGCCGCCAGCCACGTGCACCGAGCGGGCAGGGCGTGCGGCGCGAGCCGGTGATGTAGCCCATCAGGAAGCTCATTTCCAGCCAGCCCCAGACCATCAGGCTGCTGCTGAAGGCAATGACCGCACCGCTGACGCTGGTATCGGCGGCACTGTGGTCGAGGCCGTAAAGCGCTGCGATCAGCACCAGCGTCGCGGCGGCGAAGCTGTACTTGTAGGTCGACCGCGGCAGGCCATCCAGATACAGGATCGCGCCGGTGGAGAACCACCAGACGAACAGCGTGTAGAGAATGGTGAAGCTGAGAGCCGTCATTTCGAGATTTCGATCTTCATGGCGGGAACCCCTCTCCCCGGCCCTCTCCCGCAAGGGGAAAGAAGCGGATTACCAGGTTGGGGAGAGACGCACGTTCTTCGGCAGTTCGTGCGAGATCACCGGGATCAGGTATAGGCGCAGGAATGTCGCCGCTGCGCTGGCGCCGTAGCCGATACGCTTGATCGCGTTCAGCACGCCACCTTCGGCACGTGCCTTGTCGTTCGCCATCGAAATCGCCAGCAGCTTTTCCAGGCAGTTGCGGAACGCCGGGTTATCGACATCGACCGTGAACGGGAATACCTGTTTGGAGATTTCCGAAGTGATGCGGAACACCGTGTAGTCGTACTCGCGCGGATCGATCTGCAGCGCGTCGTGCATTTCCGGGCGCGACTGGTCGCGCACGAACATCGTCGCGTAGACGGCGAGCACGAAGAAGCGGATCCACAGCTTGTTGTGGCCTTCGAGCAGCTTCGGATTGGCGCGCATCAGCAGCGCGAAGCTTTCGCCGTGGCGGAATTCGTCATTGCACCATTGATCGAACCAGCCAAAGATCGGATGGAATTTCAGTTCCGGATGTTTCTCGATCTGCCGGAAGATGGTGATGTAGCGGGCGTAGCCGATCTTCTCGGACAGGTAGGTCGCGTAGAAGATGAACTTGGGTCGGAAGTAGGTGTACTTCTTCGCGCGGGTCAGAAAGCCGAGGTCGACGGCGATGCCGAAATCCTTCAGCCACTGATTGATGAAGCCGGCGTGGCGCGCTTCATCGCGCGCCATGTAGCCGAACAGTTCCTTCATGTCCTCGTTGCCGACTTTCTTCTTGATCTCGTTGTACAGCACGCAGCCGGAGTATTCGGAGGTGATCGAGCTGACCATGAAATCGACGAACTCCTTGTACAGCCCTTCGGGCAGATCGGAGTAGTCGGCCATCAGGTTCGGCGGACGCTGGAAGTGGACCTTGTTGTTGTCGGCCTTGTACTCATCCATCAGCGACTGCCACTGGGCGCGGATCGGCTCGACATCGATGCGATCCATCGCCGCCATGTCGGTGGTGTAGAAGCGCGGCGTCAGCAGCGTGTCTTCCTGCGCGCGGCGGGTGGTCTCGTTCGGCAGGCGTGCTTCCATCGTGGCGGTGCTCATGGGGTGCTCCGCGAAGCATCGGTATTGGCTGCAAGCCGGTGCGGGCTTGGCGTCAGCAGATGCGCGAACACCTCGGCATTGGTGTGGCCGAAGGCACCGAGATCGACCAGGCGATGCGTGGCGGCATCGCTGATCAGCAGATGACCATCGGCGCGGCCGATCAAGGTGAACGGAATCTCGGCACCGATGCTTTCGCGTTTGCGTTCGCGCACCAGGCCGCGCAGCGTGCCGCGCAGGAAGCCGTTGCTGGCGGGCGGCACGATTTCAATCTGCGATTGGTTCGTCGCATCGATGACCGCAATGCTGCCGTCGCTGCGATCCTCGAAGCGCAGCTCGCGCGAGGCGACGGTCGGCGACTCGCCGATCAGCGAAGGCGTGGCGCCGCTGAGCCGGCTCGCGGCCGACAGCACCATGGTCAGGCCCATCAGGCCGCCGATGGCCCAGAGCATCAAGCGCGGAAAGCCGGAAGACGGAGCATTGTTCATCGTGGATAGGTCCTGATCAGTACGTTTAATGGCCTGCGGCGGGCAACATCGAACCATTCGGCATCGTTTGCGGAGCCTTGCCGGCACTGATCGGCAGCGCGCTGCCACCGGTGGCGCTGGCCAATGCCGAAGCCAGCAGTTCGGCGACTCTCTGAGGCTCTTCGATCGAGCGTAGCATCGGCTGCGTGCGGCGTAGCTGCCAGGGCCGGGCATGCGGCCACAGGTGCAGATAGGCAATGCTGCTGCCATCGTGGAACAACAGCGGAATGTCGCCCGTGCCTTCGGCGTGCAGCCGCAAACCGGCCGATTCGATGACCGCGAACGGGAAGTTGAAGCTGATCTCCAGCACTGCGCCGACCCGCATCACCACGCGACGATTGGTGATCGTGTACCAGCTGGCGCGGGCGCTGAGCCAGGCGACGAACGCGATAAGGCCGAGGCCGGTGATCGCCAGCGGTGCCAGCCAGAGCATTGCGATCAGCACGTCGGCGATGCCGGCGCCACTACTGGCCACGGCAACGCCGCGCGAGCCGATCAGGATCGCGAAATACAGTGCGATCGTGCGGCCGTGGAAGGCGCGCCGGAACAGCGAGGTCCAGCGCGGGCCGCCCTGCCAGAGCACTCTTTCGCCTTCCGGCAGCTTGCCCGGCAGCTCGCGCACGCCGGTGAAGTTGAAATCATCATGCTTGGCATCGTGGTCGCTCACAGCAGCGGCCCCAGGCGATCCGGCGTGGCGTACAAGGTGCCGGCGCCGTAGTAGGCGGAGATGACGTCTTCTTCGAGCAGGGTGATCTGCTGCGCCTGCTTGGTGCGCGGCACTTCAGCGAAGTGCTGGCCGAGGATCGAGGCGACCTTGATCGCGCCGCTGCCTTGCACGCGCGCGAAGTTGGCGGGCAGCAATACATGGGCGCCGCCGGCAACCTCGATCTCGTAATAGCGGAACAGCCGCTCGGAGCGATCGACCCAGATGTCGACGCAGGTGCCGCCGGCCTTGCCATCGGCGCCGAACACGGTCTTGCCGCGCGGGTCCGGATCGCCCTTGGCAACGCCGTAAGCTGCGTCGGCACTCAGCGGCACGATCTTCGGCGTGCCGTCGATCTGCAGGTCCGGATGATCGTCGCGACTGGCCCAGGCACCGGGGCCGACGCCGGCCAGCAGCGGGTTGCCGATCGGCACCAGCGGCGAGTCCGGATTGCGGTCCAGACGCCGTGCCTTGAGCACTTCCGCCGGGCCGGCTTTCCATTCGGCCGGCACCGTCTTGGTCCCGCCGTGCGGCAGCAGATAGGTCTTCGGCTGCGGTCGCCCGCCCAGGCCTTCCTGCAGCTTGTTCGGCGAACGATCGGCTGTTTCCAGCGGATAGCCTTCGCGCTGGTTCTCGCGATGCAGATAGATGATCAGGGCAGCAAAGAAGCCCCAGAACAAGTAGAGAACAACCTGGGCGATGTCGAGGCTCGCCGTGATGGCACCGTGGTTCATTGTGCTACCTCCTCCCGTAAATTCATGGACTGCAGGTTGGGCCAGGCGACGTCCTTGGCGTTATCGCCGGAGTCGTCGTGCTGATCGAATGCGTTGCGTACTAAAGGACCGATCGCGACCAGGGTGGCGAACAGCAGGCCCAGTTCCAGGTGATAGACCACCGTGTAGCCGGTGGCCGGGCCGACCAGCGCGCTACCGAGCGCACCTGATGCTGCGAGGCTGGCGATACCATCCCGCAGCAAGCCGCTGATGGCGATCGCGCCACCCGCTGCCGTCGCCTGTACCGCGCCCCAGACACCGAGTGCCAAGCCGATCTGTGCCTTTGGCGCCATGCTCATCGCGGCGGTCAGAGTGCAGTGGCCGAACAGGCCGCTGCCGACGCCGATCATCGCCACGCTCAAGGCGAACAGCCCGGCCGATTGCATTGGCGCGCACAGGATCACGCCGGAAAATGCGGCGATGCCGACCACGGCGCCGTAAGCCGCCATTCGGTAGGGATCGACGCCGCGTACCAGCGCGCGGGCGGCGATGACGAAGCCGGCAAGGCCGCCGAATGCCAGTGCGGCAGTCAAGGCGGTGGTCGAGGCAACAGGCAGCTTGAGCACTTCGCCGCCGAAGGGTTCCAGCAGGATGTCCTGCATCGAGAACGCCACGGTGCCGAGACCGAGCGCGACCAGGCGCCGCTTGGCATGGCCGCGATGGCTGAAGGTTTCCCAGGATTCGCGGAAGGACGGCGTTGGCAGTTCATGCGCAGTACGCAACGGGTCTCGCGCTTCCTGCTTCCAGAGTGCCGCGATGTTCAGCGCCATGGTGACGATCGCCGAGCCCTGGATCACCTGGATCAACCTCAGCTGGCTGAAGTCGCGCAGCAGCAGGCCGTAGATCACCGCGCTCACGGCCATGCCGACCAGCAGCATCGAGCACATCAGCGCCACGACTCGCGGCTGCGATTCCACCGGCGCGAGATCGGTGGCGAGGGCCAGGCCGACGGTCTGCGTCGTATGCAGGCCGGCGCCGACCAGCAGGAAGGCGAGCGCAGCACCCACTTGGCCCACGATCGGCGGCTGCAGCGAATCGCCGGACAGCAGGATCAGCGCGAACGGCATGATCGCCAGGCCGCCAAACTGCAGCATCGAGCCGAACCAGATGTACGGTACTCGCCGCCAGCCGAGAAAGGACTTGTGGGTATCGGACTTGAAGCCGACCAGTGCCCGGAACGGCGCGAACACCAGTGGTGCCGACACCATCGCGCCGACCAGCCAGGCCGGCACGTGCAGCTCGACAATCATCACCCGGTTCAAGGTGCCGATCAGCAGCGCCAGCGCCATGCCCACCGAAACCTGGAACAGCGACAGCCGCAGCAGCCGCTTCAGCGGCAGTTCGGCGGTGGCGGCATCGGCGAACGGCAGGAAGCGGGTCGATACCCGGGTCCAGGTCGATGCGAAGGTCAGATTGGCTGGCACGGGCTTTTTCATGCGCGTTTCAGTTCGAAGGCCTGGGACTTGTAGAAGCCGCTGGTGACCAGCTGCGTCCGGGTGTTGGTCCAGTCGCCCGCTTCGAAACGATCCTCCAGCAGATCGCACAGCGTCGTTGCCGTCACCGGCACGATCGCGGGTGCCCGGTCGCCACGCGGAAACAGCAGGCCGACGTTGTGCATCACGGTCAGCAGGGGCGTCTTCGGCGCGAAGGTGATGACGATGCTCTGCCGCGTCCGCGCCATCAGCTTGGCAACCGTATCGGCGATATCGGCTGGCTGGTAATGAATCAGCGAATCCATTGCGACGACGTGATCGAAGCTGCCCAGCTCGGGATTCAGCATGTCGCCAACATGGAATTCGATCGAGCCTTTCAGATCGCTCGGTGCCCGTTCGCGCGCGACATTGACCAGGTTGCCGGCGATGTCGATGGCGATGACATCGGCACCGCGCCGGGCGGCTTCGATCGCCAGTGCGCCGGTGCCGCAACCGGCATCGAGGATGCGGCGGCCACTGAGATCCTCCGGCAGCCAGCTCAGCAAGGTGGCGCGCATTTCATCGCGACCGGCACGCACGGTTTCGCGGATGCGGCTGACCTTGGCGGTCGACGTCAGACGCGCCCAGGTTTCCGCCGCGGTGCGATCGAAATAGGTTTCGAGCTGGCTGCGCCGCGCTGCGTAGGAGGCGCTGCCCATCACTCGAACCCCAGTAGATCGAAGATCTCGCGATCCTTCAGCGGCGAGGTCAATTGAGGCTTGGTGCCCATCCACAGATTGCCGGCCAGACGCATATATTCGTCCTGCACGGCTTTCAGCTCTGGCGAATCTTCCATCTCGAACAGCGTCGATTTCTTCAGGCGGCTGCGGCGGATGACATCGAGATCCGGGAAGCGGGCGAGGGTGTCGAGGCCGATCGCGGCGTTGTACTTGTCGATCTGATCGGTTTCGCGCGAGCGGTTGGCGATCACACCACCGAGGCGCACGTTGTAGTTCTTCGATTTCGAGGCGATCGCGGCAACGATGCGATTCATCGCGAAGATCGAATCGAAGTCATTGGCGGCGACGATCAGTGCCCGATCGGCATGCTGCAAGGGCGCTGCGAAACCGCCGCAGACGACATCGCCGAGCACATCGAAGATCACCACGTCGGTATCTTCCAGCAGGTGATGTTCCTTCAGCAGCTTCACCGTCTGGCCGACGACGTAGCCACCACAGCCAGTGCCGGCTGGCGGACCACCGGCTTCGACGCACATCACGCCGTTATAGCCTTCGTAGACGAAGTCTTCCGGCCGCAGTTCCTCGCCGTGGAAGTCGACCGACTCCAGCACGTCGATGACCGTCGGCACCAGGCGCTTGGTCAGGGTGAACGTGGAGTCGTGCTTGGGATCGCAGCCGATCTGCAGGACTCTCTTTCCGAGCTTGGAAAACGCGACGGAAAGATTCGACGAGGTCGTGCTCTTGCCGATGCCGCCCTTGCCGTAAACCGCGAAGACCTTCGCATTGCCGATCTTCTGCGATTCATCCAGATGTACCTGCAGGCTGCCAGCGCCATCCGGTGGCGGGACCATCTTGCGAACCATTGAAACGGGGATGTTTCCGACGCTGCTCATGCTGCCTCCGCAAAGTGGACGCCTTCGAGCCGGTCTTCGAGTTCGTGACCGGCATTTCGCAGCGCTTCGAGTGTCTGTTCGTCCGGCTGCCAGTAGCTGCGCTCGGTCGCTTCCAGCAAGCGGCTCGCGACTTTCGCGGAGGCCGTGGGATTGAGTTGTGCCAGCCGTTCGCGCATTGCGGGATCGAGCACGAAGGTTTCGGCAAGCTGCTGGTAGACCCAGGGCTGCACCTGCCCCGTGGTCGCCGACCAGGCGAAGGTGTTGGTGATGTGCGTCTCGATCTGGCGCACACCTTCGTAGCCGTGCTTGAGCATCCCTTCGTACCACTTGGGGTTCAGCATCCGGGTACGGGTTTCCAGCGACACCTGTTCGGACAAGGTGCGCACGGTGCCGTTGCCGGTGGTCTGATCGCCGATGTAGACCGGAGCGGCAACGCCGCCCTTCGCTCGCTGCACGGCGCGACTGATGCCACCCAGCGTGTCGAAGTAGGTATCGACCGTGGTCACGCCGAGTTCGACCGAATCGAGGTTCTGATAAGCCAGATCGACGTTGGCGAGGATGCTCTGCATCAGCGCCGGCTGCGACACCGGAGCACCGCTGCGCCCGAAGGCGAAGCTCTTGCGCTTGGTATAGGTGTCCGCCAGTTCGTCTTCGCCATCCCAGCGGCTGCTTTCGATCAGGTGATTGACGTTCGAGCCGTAGGCGCCGTCGGCATTGCCGTAGACGCGCAGGCTCGCCGTTTCCAGATCGCAACCGTGTTCGGCCATGTAGGCCAGCGCGTGCTTGCGGACAAAGTTCGATTCCGGCGCTTCATCGGCACTGGCCGCCAGGAAACAGGCTTCGGCCAGCAGCTTGATCTGCAGCGGCAGTAGGTCACGGAAGATGCCGGACAAGGTGATGACGACATCGATGCGCGGCCGGCCAAGTTCTGCGAGTGGCGTCAGCGTCGCGCCGGCGAGGCGGCCATAAGCATCGAAGCGCGGCTTCACACCCATCAAGGCCAGCGCCTGGGCAATCGGCGCGCCTTCGGACTTCAGATTGTCGGTGCCCCATAGCACCAGGGCGATCGACTCCGGCAGCGGATTGCCATCTTCGAGATGACGCGCAATCAGCCGCTGTGCCTGCTGGGCGCCGTCCTGCACGGCGAAGGCACTGGGAATGCGGAACGGATCGAAGCCGTGCAGGTTGCGGCCGGTCGGCAGGATCTCCGGCGTCCGCATCAAGTCGCCACCCGGAGCCGGGCGGATGAAGCGGCCATCGAGGGCTTTCAGCAGGCCTTCGATTTCGTGTTCTTCGCCGAGCTGGCGGTTGATCTCGGCCAGCTTGGCGACGGTGCCGCGGGTGTCGTCATTGATCGGCAACCCTGCCTTGGCCAGCACCTGCTCGATGGATTCGCCAGCGACGAGCGCGATCATCGCGGCACGTTCCAGTCGCAGACCGTGCGAGGCCTCGGCGACTGCCAGCAGCATGTCGGTCCGCTCTTCGTTCGACGACGTCGCACCGATCACATGCAGGCCATGCGGAATCAGCGTGTATTCGAGTTCCAGCATCGCGGCATTGAGCTTGACGACCTGCGCTTCGGCCTGCTCAGCCGTCCACACCGGTTCGCTGGTAACCAGATCGATGACTGCGGCCTGCGCCTGGATCATCGAAGCGAGCGGGCCGCGCTCCGTGACTTCATCGGGTGACAGTCCGCGCCAGCGTTCGATCGAACTCTTCAGCTCGACAAGCCCGCGATACAGCCCGGCCTGCGCCACTGGCGGCGTCAGATAGCTGATCAGCGTGGCCTGCGAACGGCGCTTGGCAATGGCGCCTTCGCTGGGATTGTTCGCGGCATACAGATAGATGTTCGGCAGATCGCCGATCAGACGGTCCGGCCAGCAATCGCCAGACAAGCCGCTCTGCTTGCCTGGCATGAATTCCAGCGCGCCGTGGGTGCCGAAATGCAGCACGGCGTGGGCGCCGAAATCTTCGCGCAGCCAGCGGTAGAACGCCGAGAACGCATGGGTCGGCGCAAAGCCTTTCTCGAACAACAGGCGCATCGGATCGCCTTCGTAGCCGAAGCTGGGCTGAATCCCGATGCTGATGTTGCCGAAGGTTTCGCCGAGCACGAAGATCGAGCCGCCATCGCTCAACTGTTTGCCGGGCGCCGGTCCCCACTGCGCTTCGATTTCCTTCAGCCAGGGTTCGCGGCGCACGTGATCGTCCGCCGAAATGCGAGCCATGACATTGGCATCGGCACCGAAGCGCGAAGCATTGCCGTGAATCACGCGCTCGCGCAGATCGTCGACGGTCACCGGCACATCGACCTTGTAGCCTTCGGCCTTCATCGCGATCAGGGTGCGATGCAGCGATTCGAAGACCGACAGATGCGCAGCGGTGCCGATGTTGCCGGCGTTCGGCGGGAAGTTGAACAGCACGATCGCAACCTTGCGCTCGGCACGCTTGGCGCGGCGCATGGTCACCAGCTTGTCGATGCGCTTGGCCAGCGTTTCGGCACGCTCGACGCAGGTCTGCATGTCTCGCGCGGACTTCGACGGCGGGAACACGCAACCGCGATGGCAGCCGCTGCATTTCTCGCCGGCGGAATCAGAACGGCCGCCGAACAGGGTCATGCCGGTAGCGCCATCCAGCTCGGGAATCGCGACCATGATCGTCGACTCCACCGGCATCAGGCCGCGTTCGCCTGCGCCCCATTGTTCGAGCGTCTGGAACTCGAGCGGGTGCGCGGCGACATAGGGCACATCGAGCTTGGCGAGGATGTCCTCGGCCGCCCTGGCGTCGTTGTAGGCCGGGCCGCCGACTAGCGAAAAGCCGGTCAGCGAGACCACGGCGTCGACGGTCGCGCGGCCATCACGCAGGAAGAATTGTTCGATCGCCGGACGCGAATCGAGCCCCGAGGCAAACGCCGGCACCACGTTCAAGCCGCGTGCTTCGAGCGCGTTGATCACGCCGTCGTAATGGGCGGCGTTGCCGGCCAGCGGGTAGGAGCGCAGCACCAGCACGCCGACGGTGCCGCGCTTGCCGACGTTCGGCAACGAACTGGCGTTGTCGCTGATTCGGCCCTTGAGCCGCGGGTGATAGACGCCGACTTCGGGATACTCGGCCGGTGCTTCCGATTTCAGCGTGCCGCGCAGCGCGCGACGCGGGCCATCGGCGTAGCGGTCAACGAGAAACTTCACCATGTTGACCAGGTTGTCTTCCGAACCTGCCAGCCAGTACTGCAGGGTCAGGAAGTAGGCGCGCACGTCCTGCGCCGTGCCGGGAATGAAGCGCAGCAGCTTCGGGATGCGACGCAGCATCTTCATCTGCTCGGCACCGGCGGTGGCCTTGGCGGCACCCTCCTTGGCCTTCGGCTTCAGGCGCTTGAGCAGCGCCATGGCGCCGCTCGCTTCCTTCTTGCTGTCCATGTCGAAGCGACCAATGCGGGTCAGCTTGGCGATCTCGGTGGCGGACATGCAGCCCAGCATCGCGTCGCAGTGCTCGCGACGGGCCTGCAGCGCTGGCAGCACGGCGTTGAAATGATCTTCGACGAACAGCATCGTGTTGATGATGATGTCGCCCTGAGCGATGTCGTCATGGCAACGCTGCAACAGCTTGGGCTCGGCACTCCATTCCGCCGCCGTGTGCATGCTCAGCACCAAGCCCGGCACTTCGCGCGCGAGGCGTGCCGCTGCACGCGTGGCGGCGCTCGCGAGATGGTTGTCCATCGTCACGATGACCACGCGCATGGGCGCGGCAGCCTTAGCGGCTGAAGTGGGCTTTGGCATCGTAGAGCGCCTCGACGGTGATGACGCGCACGCCGAATTCACGAGCGTATGCCTCGGTATTGCGGCGAGCCTTGCCGCGTACAAAGAACGGAATCTTTCCGAGTTCCTTCTCGCCTTCGGGAGACCAGACGGGGTCGATCGGGCCTTCGGCCTCGATCACGTCCACGTCGTCATCGGTCTCGACCGCAAGCGCGAACGCGTCGGCAATGGGAGCGGCGGCAGGCGCGGCGCGGCGCTCGCTGGCGGCACCACCGAGATGCGAAGGTGCGGCTTCGGCATGGAACTCGAAGTCCTCGCGGAACATGCCGAGCAGGTGTTCTTCGAGGCCCATCATCAGCGGATGGACCCAGGTATCGAAGATCACGTTGGCGCCTTCGAAACCCATCTGCGGCGAATAGCGCGCCGGGTAGTCCTGCACGTGCACCGGCGCCGAAATCACCGCGCAGGGCACGCCCAGGCGCTTGGCGATATGGCGTTCCATCTGGGTGCCGAGCAGCAGTTCGACATTCAGCTCGGTGATCGCCGCTTCGACCTCGAGATAGTCCTCGGTGATCATCGCTTCGACGCCGTAGAGCTTCGCGGCTTCGCGCACTTCGCGAGCGAGTTCGCGGCTGTAGGTGCCGAGACCGACGACGGTGAAGCCCAGCTCCCTGGTGGCGATGCGGGCTGCGGCAATCGCATGAGTTGCATCACCGAAGACGAACACGCGCTTGCCGGTGAGATAGGTGGAGTCCACTGACTTCGCGTACCAGGGCGCGCGGGAGTTCGGGTCATCGAGCAGCGCGCTGGCATCGACACCGGCGAGCGCTGCAACTTCGCGAATGAAATCACAGGTGGCGCCCATGCCGATCGGCACGGTCTTGACCATCGGCTGGCCGAAGGTGCGCTGCAGCCAGCCGGCGGCCGGCATTGCGATTTCCGGATACAGCACGATGTTGAAATCGGCATCACCCAGGCGGGTGATGTCGTCGGGGCTGGCATCGAACGGGGCGATGACGTTGATGTCGACGCCGATCTGCGCCAGCAGCCCCGAGATTTCCTTCAGATCATCGCGATGGCGAAAGCCGAGCGCGGTGGGCCCAAGCAGATTGCAGCGGGCGCGGCGAGCCGGATCGCGCGGCGCGGGCTTGGTGCCCGGCGGCGGCGCTTTCGGTCCGGCCAGCTTGCGGACGATCTGATAGAAGGTTTCCGCCGCGCCCCAGTTTTCCTTCTTCTGATACGAAGGCAGTTCCAGGGTGACGACCGGAATCGGCAGTTCCAGCGCGTCCGACAAGCCGCCCGGATCGTCCTGGATCAGCTCGGCGGTGCATGACGCACCGACCAGCATCGCCTTCGGCTTGAAGCGCTCATACGCATCGCGCGCGGCGTCCTGGAACAGTTGCGCGGTATCGCTGCCGAGATCGCGGGCCTGGAACGTCGTGTAGGTCACCGGCGGCCGCTTCTGGCGGCGCTCGATCATCGTGAACAGCAGATCGGCGTAGGTATCGCCCTGAGGCGCGTGCAGCACGTAGTGGACGTCACGCATCGCGGTGGCGATGCGCATCGCGCCGACATGAGGCGGGCCTTCGTAAGTCCAGACGGTCAGTTGCATGGCGTCAGGCGGCCAGCTTTGCGCGGCGAACCAGCGGCCGAGCGAACAGTTCGGCGAGGTCCGCCGCCTGCTCGTAGCCCTGGATCGGCGTGAACACCAGTTCGATCGCCCACTTGGTGGTCATGCCCTCTGCTTCCAGCGGATTGGCGAGACCGAGGCCGCAGACCACGATGTCCGGCTGCGCGGCGCGGCAGCGATCCAGCTGGTTCTCGACATGCTGGCCTTCGCTGAGCATGGTTCCGGCCGGAAGCATTTCCAGTTCCGTGGCCAGATGCTGGCGATGCAGGAACGGCGTGCCGACCTCGACCAGATTCATCTCCAGCTCGCGCGACAGAAACCGCGCCAGCGGAATTTCCAGCTGCGAATCCGGGAAGAAGAAGATCCGCTTGCCGGCGAGCTGGTGACGGATGCGGCTGAGCGCAGCGCTTGCCCGTGTCGCGGCGGGTGCGATCGCAGCCTGGAACTTCGCGTCCGGAATATTCCATTCGCGGGCCGCCGCTTCGAACCAGGCGGTGGTGCCTTCGACGCCCAGCGGAAACGGCGCTTCCAGGCGAGTGGCGCCGCGCCCTTCGAGCGCTCGGGCGGTATCGGCCAGGAACGGCTGGGCAAGCAGGTAGTGCGTGTTCGGGCCAACGACCGGCAGCAGGGTGGAGCGACGTGGCGGCAGAAACTGGACATCGGCAATGCCGATCGCTGCGAACAGGCGGCGGAACTGGTCTTCGACGACATCGGCCAGCGCACCAACCACCATCAAACTCTTCACATTAGTAGCTGGAAGCCCTGGCACCAGCGCCGCAAGGCAGGCGTCCTCACCCTGCGTGAAGGTGGTTTCGATGCCGCTGCCGGAATAGTTCAGCACCCGCACGTTTGGTGAGTAGCTGCGGCCCAGACGCTCGGCGGCGCGCGACAGATCGAGCTTGATCACTTCCGAAGGGCAGGAGCCGACCAGGAACAGCAGCTTGATGTCCGGGCGGCGCGACAGCAGCTGGGCGACCACGCGATCGAGTTCGTCGTTGGCGTCGGACATGCCAGCCAGATCGCGCTCGTCGATGATCGCGGTACCGAAGCGCGGTTCGGCAAAGATCATCACGCCGGCGGCGGATTGCATCAGATGCGCACAAGTGCGCGAGCCGACGATCAGGAAGAAGGCGTCCTGGATCTTGCGATGCAGCCAGATGATGCCGGTCAGGCCGCAGAACACTTCCCGCTGACCGCGCTCCTTGAGCACCGGCGCATCGCTGCAACCACCAGCGGCTTTCGGGCGAACGACCACGGGAACAGCGGCGAGGGCAGCGCTCATTTGGCGAGTGCTCCGATCGGCGCTGTAAACGAAGGATTGGCGGCATCGAGCCTCGCCATCCGCAGTTTCCAGATGAACTGCGCGGCGTTGATCACGTAGGTGGCGTAGGCGACCAGCGCCAGCACCATCAACTGGGTGACGCTCAGGGCGTGGGTCCACAGCGCCCAGAGATAGGCGGTGTGCAGGGCGATCACCAGCATGCTGACCGCGTCTTCCCACCAGAACGCCGGGGCGAACAGGTATTGGCCGAAGACGGCTTTCTCCCAGATCGCGCCGGTCACCATGATCGTGTAGAGCGTCAGCGTCTTGACCACGATCGATAGCGTGGCCGCCGTTTCACCTTGGCCAGTGGCCAGGAAGCGCAGCACCAGCACCAAGCTGACCAGGAACACCAGGAACTGCAGCGGTGCGAGCAGACCCTGAACCAGAGTCCAGCCGCTGGCATCTCGCCGCAGCCGCTCGGCCGGGGAGTAGAGCGGTCTGCGTGCTCTGGTACTGGTTCCCCCGTGTTGCATGCCTTTCTCTCCACGGTCGCTGAGGCCTTGGAGGCAATCTAGTCCGGCAAAAACAGACTGTCAACTAAAATTGACGTAATTAAATAGTGACAATCGGAATCGGCTATGCAAAGCTCAAATAACTGGTTTTGACCGTCCTGTATCCCGATGCAACAATTCGGGGGCTCTACGGAAGACCACCAGAGCAACAAGCCCACCGCGTCAGTGCAGTCACTCGTGCCACGGATCGAACAAGGCTTCAGCTTCGACTGAAGCCGTCGGCCCTGCGCCGATGCAGGGGGTCGATACAAGCGTTTTGATTTTGGAGGAGAAATCAAATGCTAGTGCTGACATCAGCAAGAGAGGCTGTGCTTTCGGGCAGAGTTTCCGAGCATCGTGGCGAAGCTGCAGAAGGGGCGATGCGTAGTGCGATCGAGCAGCAGTACCTGCCGCTGATCCGCACCATCGAAGCCGAGATCATTCCGAGGTTGCTGCTTGCCCATAAGGGCCAATCGCTGGCGGATGGCATTGCCGATGAGCGTGGCGAGATTCCCAGTCAGGCGCATGTGCTCGAATTTGCCGGCCTGGTGCTGACGCAAAGTTCGATCGCCGCCGCCGGCTATATCGAAGCGATGGTCGATCAGGGTTATCTGCTGGAAACCCTGTATCTGGAATTGCTTGCTCCGGCGGCGCGCCATCTCGGCGAACTGTGGGAACAGGATCTCTGCGATTTCGTCGACGTGACGATGGCGCTCGGCCGGGTTCAGCATGTGATCCGCGAGTTCAGCCCGGTGTTTCGCGAATCGCCCACGGCCCGTACCGATACGCGGCGCATCCTGCTGGCGCCGGCACCGGGCGAGCAGCACTCGATGGGCTTGATGATGGTCAAGGAGTTCTTCGTCCGCAGCGGCTGGCATGTGGTTGGCGGGCCGGGCGTGCCGAGCGAGGATGTCGCGACCCTGGCAGCCACTGAATGGTTCGATTGCGTCGGCATTTCGGCCGGTGGCGATTGCCGCCTCGAAGGGCTCGCCTCCTGGATCGCAGCCTTGCGCAGCACGTCCAAGAACCGTGCGGTGTCGGTCATGCTGGGTGGGCCGCATTTCGTGTCGCACCCGGAATTGGCCTCGTTGCTGGGTGCCGATGCCACGGCTGCCGATGCTCGCGAAGCCGTTCGTCAGGCAGAAATACTCGCAGCGCGTTAGGGTTTCACCTTGACCCCCGCTGTCGAGCCATTGTTCATGAGGCAAGTTTGGAAGAGATCGCCGAGACTGCGCCCCCACATGATCGACAAGGTGCCCCTGCAGTGAGTGCGTCAACACTACCGAACAGTCGTCTCGGCAGTCTGGACGCGGATTCCGCTGCAGACCTGATTGCCGCGGCAGCCGATGTGGCGCTGGTGCTCGATGGTGATGGCGTGATCCGCGATGTCGCGCTCGGCAGTGAAGACATGCTGCTCGAAGGCTGCCGGAAGTGGATCGGCCAGCCCTGGGCCGAAACGGTCACCGTCGAAAGCCGCGCGAAAGTCGAAACCCTGCTGCGCGAAGCGACCTCGAAAGCCGAGCGCCGCTGGCGCCAGGTCAATCATCCTTCGGCGCGCGGTTCCGATGTGCCGGTGCTCTATTCGGCCGTGCAGGTCGGCCAGAATGGTCAAGTCGTGGCCTTCGGCCGCGATCTCCGCCCGAATGCCCAGCTGCAGCAGCGGCTGGTCGATGCCCAGCAATCGATGGAACGCGACTACTGGCGCCTGCGCCATGTCGAGACCCGATATCGCCTGCTGTTCATGTCTTCGCTCGAGGCGGTGCTGATCATAGATGCAGCCACCCAGAAGATCGTCGAGGCCAATCCGGCCGCCGGTGAATTGCTGGGCGAAAACGCGCGCAAGGTGGTCGGCCGCAGCTTCCCCGAGGGTTTCGACGCCGACAGCACCGGCGCGATCGGCCTGCTGCTGGCGCGCGCCCGCGCCGTCGGCCGCGGTGACGATACCCGCGTGCGGTTGAGCAGCGATGCTCGCGAATTCCTGATCGCCGCCTCGTTGTTTTCGCAGGAAAACGGTTCGTTCTTCCTGGTTCGCCTGGCGCCGGTTCGGGGTGACGGTAGTGAGGCGGCGGTGCCGCGCTCGATCGTCAAGGTCATGGAAAGCCTGCCGGACGGCTTCGTCGTCACCGATCTCGAAGGGCAGGTGATCACCGCCAATCGCGCTTTCGTCGATCTCGCGCAGACGGTCAGCGAAGCGCAGCTGCGCGGCGAATCGCTGGAGCGTTGGCTGGGCCGTTCCGGCGTCGATTTCAGCGTGCTGATCGGCAGCATCCGCCAGCACGGTTCGGTGCGGCTGTTCTCGACGGTGCTGCGTGGCGAGCACGGCGCAGCCAGCGATGTCGAAGTTTCGGCAGTATCGGTGCCGCACGGCGAGCCGCCCTGTCTCGGTTTCACGATCCGCGATGTCGGCCGCCGGGCAGCTTCTTCGGTCAGTGCCCGCGTCGCTCAGGAACTGCCGCGTTCGGCGAACCAGCTCACCGAACTGGTCGGCCGCGTTTCGCTGAAGGAATTGGTACGGGAATCGACCGATCTGATCGAAAAGCTGTGCATCGAAGCCGCCCTCGAACTGACTCGCGACAATCGCGCATCGGCGGCTGAAATGCTCGGTCTGAGCCGTCAGAGCCTGTACGTGAAACTGCGTCGCTACGGCCTCGGCGATCTCGGGCCCGACGAGTCGGAGTCGGCCACGTGATGACCTTCTTCGGGGTTCCGATCTTCGAATGGGCAGGCTTGGCGCTTGCCCTCGGACTCGGCCTCGAAGCCTGGTTGACGATTCGCAAACCGTCGTCCTCCAAGTCGGATCGTCGGGACGATTCCGAGGGGTAGCCCTCGCTGACAGCACCGACTGTCAGAAATAATTGACGATATTGGCTGGCGAGCGTAAACCTAGGCTGACATTGAGCCTAGGGCCAGCCTCCATTGAACGCTACGGCACTGACACCAGCTGCACGCCCGGCCTTGTCGGCCGTGACGGAACTGCTGAAGCCGATTACCTGGTTTCCGCCGATGTGGGCGTTCGGCTGCGGGGTGGTCGCCTCCGGCGAACGCCTGAGCGGCAACTGGTTGCTGATCATCGTCGGCGTGCTGATTGCCGGGCCGCTGGTCTGCGCGACCAGCCAGGCGGTAAACGACTGGTTCGATCGCGAAGTCGATGCAATCAACGAACCGAACCGGCCGATTCCTTCCGGACGCATGCCCGGCCTCTGGGGCTTGTACATCGCCATCGGCTGGACGGCGTTGTCGATGATCGTCGCCATCGCGCTCGGTCCCTGGGGTTTCGCGGCGACGGTCGTCGGTCTGTTGCTCGCCTGGGCCTACAGCGCACCGCCGTTCCGGCTGAAGCGCAACGGCTGGTGGGGCAATAGCGCCTGCGCGATCTGCTACGAGGGTCTGGCCTGGACCACCGGCGCGGCAGTGATGGCCGGCGGCGCCATGCCCAGTGCCCGTTCGCTGGCGCTGGCGGCGCTATACAGCGCCGGAGCACACGGAATCATGACGCTGAACGATTTCAAATCGATCGAAGGCGACCGGATCACCGGTATCGGTTCGCTGCCGGTGCGGCTCGGCGTTGATCGCGCTGCGCTCACCGCCTGCGCGGCGATGGTGCTGCCGCAGATCGTGGTGATCGGCCTGCTGCTGCACTGGCAGATGCCCTTGCATGCTGCCGGCATCGGCGGCCTGCTGGCGATCCAACTGACGATGATGCGGCGCTTTCTTTCGGCGCCGCGTCAGCAGGCGCTGTGGTACTCCGGCTTCGGTATTCCGCTGTACGTGATCGGCATGTTGGTCAGCGCCTTTGCGCTGCGGATCAGCGGCGTCGAGGTGGCGGCATGAAGCCGAGCGCGAGTTATCTGGGCTGGTTCGGCATCATCCGGCTGGGCTTCGTGCAGGCCGCACTCGGTGCCATCGTGGTGATCGCGACCTCGACGATGAACCGGGTCATGGTCGTCGAACTGGCCTTGCCGGCGATGTTGCCGGGTGCGCTGGTGGCGCTGCATTACGCGGTGCAGATCCTGCGGCCGCGGCTGGGCTTCGGTTCCGATATCGGCGGTCGGCGCACGCCGTGGATCGTCGGCGGCATGGCTGTTCTCGGTCTCGGCGGCGTGCTCGCTGCCGCCGGCATCGCCTGGATGACCAGCAATGTCGCGGCAGGCATCGCACTCGCCGTGCTCGCCTTCGTGTTGATCGGCGTAGGTGTCGGCAGCGCCGGCACTTCGCTGCTGGTGCTGCTCGCCAAGCGAGTTGATCCCGGGAAACGCGCGGCGGCGGCGACCATCGTCTGGATGATGATGATCGTCGGCTTCGTGTTGACCACGGTCATCGTCGGTGCCCTGCTCGATCCTTACTCGGCGAAGCGCTTGCTGATGATCACCGCGGCGGTTGCGGTGGCCGCTCTGGCGATCACGCTGCTCGCCACTGCCGGACTTGAAGGGCAGGGCCGCTCGACCGGTGAAGCGGAGACCGAAAAGCCGCCGTTCATGAAGGCGCTGCGCGAGGTCTGGGCGGAATCGCGGGCGCGGCGTTTCACCATCTTCGTGTTCGTGTCGATGCTCGCCTACAGCGCCCAGGATCTGATCCTGGAACCGTTCGCAGGCAGCGTGTTCGGCTTTACGCCAGGCGCGTCCACCAAGCTCGCCGGGGTGCAGCACGGCGGCGTGCTGGCCGGGATGATCCTCGTTGCGCTCGCCGGCACCGGCTGGCGCGGCCGGCGCTTCGGGTCGCTGCAGACCTGGACGGTCGGCGGCTGTGTCGCTTCCTGCGCGGCGCTGCTGGCGCTGACCGTCGGTGGCTTGACCGGCATCGGCTGGCCATTGAAGGAAAACGTGTTCCTGCTCGGCGCAGCGAACGGCGCCTTCGCGGTCGCCGCGATCGGTTCGATGATGATTTACGCGAGCGAGGGCCGCGCCGGCCGCGAAGGCGTGCGCATGGGCCTCTGGGGTGCGGCACAGGCGATTGCTTTCGGACTCGGCGGCTTTGCCGGCGCTGCTGCCAGCGATGTCGCCCGTGCGGTGATCGGAGCTGATGGGCCGGCCTATGCGCTGGTCTTCGGTCTTGAATCGCTGCTGTTCCTGGTCGCGGCAAGACTGGCTGCGCGCCTCTCCGCTGCCCAGCCATCCCGCCACTCGTTCCCGTCCACAGCCGGCGCGCAACTTGCCGGACAAAAGGTGTAAGCGATGATGCAAGCAGAGACCTGGGATGTCGTCGTCGTCGGTGGCGGGCCGTCCGGCGCAACCGCAGCCGATGAGCTTGCCAAGCGCGGACGCAAGGTGCTGCTGCTCGATCGCGATGGCCGGATCAAGCCTTGCGGCGGCGCGATTCCGCCGCGCGCGATCCGCGACTACCAGATTCCCGATGCGATGCTGGTCGCGAAAATCCGCTCCGCGCGGATGGTGTCACCGAGTGCCAAGAGCGTCGACATTCCGATCGACAACGGTTTCGTCGGGATGGTCGATCGCGCCGACTTCGATGAATGGCTGCGCGTCCGAGCCGAAACGCACGGTGCCGAACGCCGTACCGGCAGCTTCGAGACGATGACGCGGGACAGCGACGGTATCGCGCTGATCCAGTACCGGCCGCGCAATGGCGACGCGCAGCAGGTTCGCGCCCGAACCGTGATTGGTGCCGACGGCGCGAAGTCGCTGATCGCCCGCCAGCAGATCCCGGGTGCCCGGAAGATGAAGTTCGTGTTCGCCTATCACGAGATCATCCGTGCGCCGAAGCAGCTGGCCGTCGATTACGACGCCAGCCGCTGCGACGTCATCTATCGCGGATCCCTGTCGCCGGATTTCTATTCCTGGGTGTTCCCGCACGGCGATACGGTCAGCGTCGGCACCGGCAGCGCCCACAAGGGTTTCTCGATGCGTTCCTCGGTCAGCACGCTGCGCGAAACCAGCGGGCTGGACCAGTGCGAAACCCTGCGCCGCGAAGGCGCGCCGATTCCGATGAAGCCGCTCGCCCGCTGGGACAACGGCCGCGATGTCGTGCTCGCAGGTGACGCCGCCGGTGTCGTTGCGCCGGCGTCTGGCGAAGGCATCTATTACGCGATGCTCGGCGGGCAGCTCGCCGCCGAAGCAGTCGAAGCGTTGCTCGCAACCGGCGATGTCCGTGCCTTGAAACTGGCGCGCAAGCGCTTCATGCGTGAACACGGCACAGTGTTCTGGGTGCTCGGCATCCTGCAGTGGTTCTGGTACGGCAGCGAACGCCGCCGCGAAAGCTTCGTGAAGATCTGCGAGGACCGCGACGTGCAGAAGCTGACTTTCGATTCCTACATGAACAAGAAACTCGAACGGAAGAAACCGATGGCTCACGTGCGCATCTTCTTCAAGGATCTCGCTCACCTGTTCGGCTTGGCGCGGGCCTGAGGACGGTACGTCACGCGCCGCGCACCATGAACGAATTCTTCGCCAGCGGCCTAGCCGTCGATCTGGTGTTGATGCTGATGGCGGCCGAAGCAGTCCTGCTGCTCGCGCTCCACCGCTACGCCGGCCGTGGTCCGCCACCGGCCGATCTGATCGCCAACCTGCTGTCCGGCTTCTGTCTGCTGCTGGCCTTGCGCGCAGCGATCGCCGGTGCGCCCTGGCCCTGGCTGGCGCTGGCGCTCAGTGGTTCGCTGATCGGCCATCTGGTCGACCTGAAACGTCGCTGGGCTTGAGCCTCGACGGCTTTCCCGAGCGAGTGGGCTGTAATCACTCGCTTTCCGGCTCTGACGCCTTCGTGTACCTTCGCGGGTGTTCCTGTGTCGCCAAATGGCGGCCCGGACCAACCAGACACCGGCCCTTCACGGCCGATTCGCACGTTCCGGTTGAAAATCGGATTTCCGGCTTAACCGCTTGCCGTGTTCGAACGATCTCGAGGCCTCGCGACGTGTTCTCTGTTGTCACTGCCGACTGTGCTTGCGGCTCCTCGGGAGCTGCAGCATGAGCGTGCGTGATCCTCGCGAAGTACACGATCTGGCGGCGCTGTCGACGCTGGCGCCGGAACTGGCGGAAATGCTGGTCTCGGTGGCCAGTGACATCGCCCTGGTCATCGACGATCAGGGCGTGATCCAGCGCATCGCGCTCGGTGGCAGCGAGCCGGTGAAGACCATGGCCGACGAATGGGTGGGCCGCCATCTGGCCGACACCGTCACCCTCGAAACCCGCAAGAAGGTCGAGCAATTGCTCGCCGATGTCGCCGCCACCGGCTTGTCCCGTTCACGGCAGGTCAATCATCCGTCGCCGCTGGGTCTCGACGTGCCGATGGCGTATTCCGCCGTCCGCCTCGGCCAGGCTGGTCCGATGCTGGTCGTCGGCCGCGACATGAGCGTGGTCTCGGCGATGCAGCAACGCTTGGTGCATGCGCAGGCCGAGATGGAGCGCGACTATTGGCAGCGGCGGCAGAGCGAAACCCGCTATCAGCTGCTGTTCCAGATCGCCACCGATGCGGTGCTGGTCGTCGATGCCACGTCGCTGAACGTGATCGATGCCAATCGTTCGGCGGCGCGGCTGTTCGGTCTGAGCCTCGATCAGCTGATCGGCAAGCGTGCCACCGTGCCGCTGCATGAAGATTCGCGCGAGGCGGTGCTTGAATTGTTTGCCTCCGCCAAGCTCAACGGTCGCGCAGCGGAAACCGACGCCGTGCTGTCGGAGCATCGCGGCATGGTGCGGGTTTCGATCACGCCGCTGCGCACTGAAGCCAGCACCGCCTTGCTGATGCGGGTGAAGAGCATCGATCCGCAATGGCAGGTGCCGCAGGCAAACGCCAAGCTGCAATCGCTGATGGCGATGAGCCCGGATGCCATCGTCGTCACCGATGCCGATGGCCTGGTGCAGATGGCCAATCCGGCGTTCACCGCGCTGGCCCAGATCGCAGCACCTGCGGCTGCCGTCGGCCGGTCGCTGGGCGAATGGCTCGGTGTCACTTCGGACGATCTCGCCTTGTTGATGAACAGTCTGCGCCGCGATGCCGTCGCCCAGCGCATCGCCACCACCGTCCGGGGCGAACAGGGGCGGCTGATCGCGGTGGAACTGTCCGGCACCTGCCTGCGCGAGGATGACGAAGAATCATTTGGCTTCATCCTGCGTCCGGGTTACGGTAGCGGCGCCGTGCGGATGCCCGGCCTCGAACCGCCGGATCCGTCGATTCATTAAAACTCTTACGGACTAGCGGGCATCGCCTGTTGGGGCTTGGTGGGGGCCTCTAGTTCGGAGACGCAAGACGGATGAATGAAGCGCTCGCGAGTCCGCCGTTCGGCGAAGCCACGCTCAGCAATTGCGAGCGCGAGCTGATCCATCTCGCGGGCTCGATCCAGCCGCATGGCGTGCTGCTGACGCTCGCCGAACCTGCTCTCACCATCGTCCAGGCGAGCAGCAATGTCGTCTGCCTGTCGGGTCGGCCGTTGATGGCGCTGCTGGGCCAGTCGGCGAGCCAGCTTGGCGGCAATCTGTTGGCCAAAGTCCGCGCGGCGCTGGTTGCCGATCTGTCCGAGCCGGCACCGCTGCGCTGCACCGTCGATGGCGCCGCTGGCCGCGTCCTGCTGGAAGGCACGCTGCATCGCGCCCCGCATGGCGGGCTGGTGGTCGAGCTGGAACTCGCGCAGCAGGATGCCGACACCGCCTACAACCTGCGCTATGAATCAGCGAAGCCGGTGACCCAGGCCGCCATAGCCCAGGCCGTGAAGAAGTTCAGCAGTGCGCCGACCATCGCCTTCCTGTCCGAAGCCGTGGTGCATTGCGTACGCGAGACCACCGGCTACGACCGGGTCATGGTCTACAAATTCGATCCTGACGGTCATGGCGAAATCATCGCCGAGGCCCGCGATACCAACCTCGATTCGTTGCTCGGCCATCACTATCCGGCCACCGATATCCCGCAGCGCGCCCGCGAGCTGTACATCCGCAACCGGGTGCGGGTGCTGGTCGACGTCCATTACGAACCGGTGGCGATCGTGCCGCGGCAGTTGCCGGACGGCAGCGAGCTGGACATGTCGCTGTGCCACCTGCGCAGCATGTCGCCGCTGCACCTGCAGTACCTGAAGAACATGGGCGTGACCGGCACCCTGGTGGTGTCGCTGGTGCGCGAGGGCAAGCTCTGGGGGCTGATCGCCTGCCATCACTATTCGCCGCGCTACGTGCCGTATACCTCGCGCGCCGCGCTGGAATTGCTCGCCGAGGTGATCTCGACGCGCATCGCCGCGATCGAGAATTACGTGCAGTCGCAGGTCGAAGTGCTGGTCAAGCGCCTGGAGCTGCGGCTGATCGAAGCGACCTCCACCGATGGCGACTGGCGCAACGCGCTGTTCCGCAATTCACGCACCTTGCTGACGCCGGTCGATGCCACCGGCGCGGCGCTGTTCCACGACGGCGAGATCATGACCGCCGGCGATGTGCCGTCGACCCCTGATCTGCGTGCGCTGCTGGCCTGGGTATCGGCGCAACCGGGCGAGGGCGGCGTCTACACCTGTGCTTCAGTAGTCCGTCGCAACCCGGAATTCGCGTCGATGGCAGCCACTGCGAGCGGCGTCATGGCGGTGCCGCTGTCGCCATCGCGGCCGGACTGGCTGATGTGGTTCCGCAAGGAGCAGCCCTGTGAGTACACCTGGGCTGGCGATCCGGCCAAGCCGCTGCTCAATGACGATCCGCTGACCCTGTCGCCGCGCCGTTCGTTCGCGGCCTGGTCGGAGATCGTCCGCGGCACGGCGGCACCGTGGACGCGCGCTGAGGAAGTTCTGGCGAAGGCGATCGGCCAGTCGCTGAGCGACATCATTCTGCAAATCCAGGCAGTGCGGCTGCTGATTGCCCAGCATCAGCTGAATCTGGTGCGTTCGCAGGTCGGCAACTCCAAAGACCCGGTGATCATCGCCGACCCGGCCGGCCGGATCCTGTACTCGAACGAAACTTTCCAGCGCCTGCCCGGCAGCCCTGCCGCCACGCTGAGCACGCTGGACGATCTCGGTGGCCTGTTTCTCGAGCCCGGTGAAGTCCGGGCGATGCTCAAGCGCCTGCAGCAGGAGCGCCTGCCCTGGCGCGGCGAGGCCGGGCTGGTGACTTCCGGCGCCGCGCCGCTGCCGATCGGCATTCGTGCCGATGTGGTACCGGGGCAGGGCAGCAGCATCCTCGGCTTCATCGTCATCCTCAGCGATCTCACCGTACGTCAGCAGACCGAATCGGCTCGCCAGCATTTCGAGACCACGATGCTGCAGGCCGAACGCGATCTCGCGGCTAGCGAAGGCGGTTCTCAGCTGCGCGAGCCGGATGAAGTGATCGGCGCGATCCTCGCCAACGCCAACGTTGCCGCGATGGAGATTTCCGATGCGATCGGCGACGGCGGCGCCGTGCCGCTGCTGCGCGAACTGGAAACCTCGACCCAGCGCGCCGCTGCGCTGTATCGCCGGCTGCGCCGTTACGCCAGTGGCAAAGGCGAACGCTGAGCCAGATCGCAGTCGACGCCCAGCGCCCTGAACAGATCGCCATGCCAGCGGAAGCCGAGACAGGCTTCGTCGACGATCCGGCTCAGTGCCGTTTCCGGCAACACGATGCGATCCAGTCCTTCGCGGAAGCGCTGCCCGAGTACCGCCGCCCCAGGCGACGGAAACGCATAGAAGGCAGTGCCCTGATCGCCATCGAGCACCAGCGCGCGACCAACGACGCGCGCCAGCATCTGGCCGCCGGCCAGATCGCCGAGATAGCGGACATAGGCGTGAGCGACGAGGCCTGGCGCATCGAGTTGCAGCAGGTGGGCCTGATAGACCTCGGCAGCTTCCTGCAGCGGCAGCGATGACCAGCTCGCACCCTGCAGTGTGACCAGATCCGCTTCCAGCGCTGGCAGGCGCGCGAGCACGGGATCGAAGATGCAGGCGATCACCGGATCTTCGGCAAGCGTCGGCAGCCGTGCTTCCAGTGCCGCATAGATCGGCTGCAGATTGCGCAGCAGCAGGCAGTAGCCGGCGCGATCGAGCTTGCCGCGCAGCAGAGTCGCGATCAGCGGACTGCTTTCGACTTCACGATGCAGGCTGGCCGTCGCAGACCGCAGACGGGTCGCCAAGCCCATTGAAAGAGTCATCGGCTGACCACCGGAAAGCTCACCGCGATCAGCCAGCCGAACAGCAGCGCATTGCTGAAGGCCGCGATCAGCGGCTGACCGCTGCGGCGTCCCACCCAGCCGCCCAGCAAACCAAAAACGATGAACAGCAGCAGGATCACCGGCACGATGATGATCAGGAAAAACAGCTCGCCCAGGTTCAGCGCCACGGCCAGCAGCAGCGAGGCGAGCAGCAGCGCCTTGGTCAGCGCATAGCCGCCCTTCACAGGCCGCGCGCCGCGGGTGATCCATTCGTCGATGAGGAAGAACGGCAGCAGGCCGACGACCATTGCCGCGATCAGCGGCAGTCGCATCGCGATCGGCTTCACCGAAGCTACCCAGCCATCGAGCGCGAAGCCGAAGGCCAGCGTTGTGCCCGCAGTCACGGCCAGCAGGCTCAGCCAGATCCGGCCATCAAAGCTGGCGAAGCTCGGCAGCCGATGCCCGCGTCGCCAGAGCAGCATCGCCATCAGCAAGCCATAGAGCGCGAAGTGCATCGCCAGATAGCCGCCCAGCAGCAGCGGCAGCCAGTCGTGCGGCAGCGGCCACAGCAGCAGGGGCGTGGCGATCGCCGGCAGGCCGGCGATGTGCAGCAAGTCCCGGTGGCCGAGTGCCAACCCCAGCGACGGTGCCGAGGACGCCGGCAGCCGCGAAGCCAGCGGCCAGGCGAGCAGGATCAGCCCGCCGAACAGCAGCGCCAGCGCGCCGCCGCGGGTATCGCGCCAGGCGCCAGCCGGCCGATCGAACACCTGGGCCAGCCAGGCGACTGCGGCATCGAGACTGTCGCGCGCATACAGCACGCCGATGTGTTCGGCGCCGCGCGCCAGCACCAGGCGTCGCGCGCTGCCGTCGTCGAAGCGACCGTAGGTGAAGTCTGTTTTCGGCATGCCACCTGCGGTTTCGGTGAGGCTGGCAAAGCCTTCGTCGATCAGGGCCTGGGCTTCCAGCGCGCCATCGATGATCAGCAGATTGCGCGGCGCGGTGGTCGTCGCGCGTGGCACGAACAGCGATACGGCAATGGTCGCCGCCAGCCGCGGATCGTCCATGCCGACCTGGACCACGACATCGGAGGCCATCGAATGGCCGAGCAGCGCCACCCGGCCGTCGACCTGCGGCAAGCTCCGCGCATGGGCGACGACCTGCTTCAGCGCGTCGATCAAGGCCGCCGACATCGTCGACTGATCGACGAGCCCGCCCGGCAGCGGCAA
Organism: Nevskia ramosa DSM 11499; assembly: GCF_000420645.1. Classification (NCBI taxonomy): domain Bacteria; kingdom Pseudomonadati; phylum Pseudomonadota; class Gammaproteobacteria; order Nevskiales; family Nevskiaceae; genus Nevskia; species Nevskia ramosa. The sequence goes on from NZ_ATVI01000005.1 coordinate 142,302, forward strand.
GGGATTGCGACCGTGGCCGGGGAAATCGAAGGTGATGGCGATCTGGCCGGCGTGCGCCAGCGTGGTCGCGAACGGCTGCATCAATTGCTGCGAGCCGGCGAAGCCATGGGCGATCACCACCGCCGGGCCCGGCTTGCCGTCGGCCGGGGCGTAGATGGTGATCGGAATGCTGCCGACGACGCTGCGGGTCACGGTCAGACCCTGGCGGGTCTCGCGCAATTGCAGGATCGCGGACACGATCATCACCAGCGCCAGCACAGCAGCCGCAGCCTGTAGCAGCGGCAGGCGCAAAGAGTTCGGGGAGGACATGCGGCAGTCTCGCCGACGCCCGCCAGCCTCGCAACAAACGGCCGTGGCTTGCTGCGCCTTTGGTAAAGTCTTGCTGACGTTCGCTTGTCATGACACTTTTCCGGCACATCGCTACGAGGACCGCCGCGCATGCCCCTGCCGTTCCCGTTTTCGGCCATCGTCGGCCAGGAAGAAATGAAGCTGGCGCTGCTGATCGCGGCAGTCGAGCCGGCGATCGGCGGCGTCATGGTGTTCGGCGACCGCGGCACCGGCAAATCGACCGCAGTGCGTGCGCTCGCCGCGTTGTTGCCGCCGATGGAAGCGGTGATCGGCTGCCCGTATCACTGCGCGCCGGACGATCCGTCCGAGGCCTGCCAGACCAGCCTCGCCAAACTTGGCGACGGGAAGAAGAAGACCCACAAGGTGCCGGTGCCGGTGGTCGATCTGCCGCTGGGCGCCACCGAGGACCGCGTGGTTGGCGCGCTCGATCTCGAAAAGGCGCTGGCCCAGGGCATCAAGGCGTTCGAGCCGGGCCTGCTGGCACGCGCCAATCGCGGCTTCCTGTATGTCGATGAAGTGAACCTGCTCGAAGATCACCTCGTCGACCTGCTGATCGATGTCGCGGCCTCGGGCGAGAACGTCGTCGAGCGCGAAGGCCTGAGCATTCGCCATCCCGCGCGCTTCGTGCTGATCGGCAGCGGCAACCCGGAAGAGGGCGAGCTTCGGCCGCAGTTGCTCGATCGCTTCGGCCTGTCGGTCGAGGTATCGACGCCGACCGATCTCGCGCTGCGGATCAGCGTCGTCCGCCGCCGCGATGCCTTCGAGCGCGACCGCGCCGCATTCATCGCCGAATGGCAGAAGGAGGACGACAAGGTCCGCCGCCGGATCGTCGCTGCCCGCAAGCGCCTCGACACCGTGACCGTGCCGGATGCGGTGCTGGAACGCGCCGCCAGCCTGTGCCTGAGCCTCGGCACCGATGGCCTCAGAGGCGAGCTGACCTTGATGCGCGCCGCCCGCGCGCTGGCTGCGCTCGATGGCGATGCGACGGTCGGTGATCGCCATCTGCGGCGCATCGCGGCGCCGAGCCTGCGTCATCGTCTGCGCCGCAATCCGCTCGACGATGCCGGTTCGACGGTTCGGGTCGAACGCGCCGTCGCCCAGTTGTTCGGCGCCTGAGCGACAAGGTCATGTCGTCGCCAGACGACGAGTTCCTGCAGGCACGCCACGACGACGCGGTCTCGGCTGCCGCGCTGTTCGCGGTCGATCCGGCGAGCCTCGGCGGCGTTGCCTTGCGGTCGCTTCCCGGCCCGGCGCGCGACGCCTGGCTGCAACTGCTTCGCGGCTGGCTGCCGGCGGCTGCACCGTGGCGGAAAGTGCCGCTGAATATCGCCGATGGTCGTCTGCTCGGTGGCCTGGATCTGTCGGCGACCTTGGCGGCCGGTCGGCCGATCGCCGAGCGCGGCCTGCTTGGCGAGGCCGATGGCGGCGTGCTGCTGCTGACCATGGCCGAGCGACTGAGCACCGGCACCGTCGCCCGCATCGCCGCCGTGCTCGATGACGGCGAACTGCGGCTGGCGCGCGAAGGCATCGTCGGTGCGGTGCCGGCTCGGCTCGGCGTGGTCGCGCTCGATGAAAGCCTGGAGCCCGACGAAGCGCTGGCGCCGGCGCTGCTCGATCGCCTGGCGTTTGCGCTCGATTTCGATGGCCTGCGCCGCATTGACGCCAGCAACAGCGGGATTGATGCGGAAGCGATCGCTGCGGCGCGCGTGCTGCTGCCCGAAGTACGGTTGCCGGAAGCGTTGATCGACGCGCTGGCCCATACCGCCATCGCCCTCGGCATCGCTTCGCTGCGCGCGGTCTGGCTGGCGTCGCGCGCGGCGCGCATTGCCGCGGCGCTCGATGGCCGCGCGCTCGCCAATGAGGCGGATGCCGCGATCGCCAGCCGTCTGGTGCTGGCACCGCGGGCAACGCGGCTGCCGGTCAACGAACCTCAGCCCGAGCAACCCGAAGAAGCGCCATCGGAGCCGGGCGAGGCCGATGCGCCACCGCCGGAATCTTCGTCGTCACCGGATCAGGAGCAGCCTCCTCAACAACCACACGATGTCGATCAAGCGATGCAGGACGTAGTCCTCGCCGCCGCTGCCGCGGCGATTCCGCCGAACCTGCTGGCGCAGCTGAAGGCCGGCGGGCAGGGCGGCAAGGCGCGGGCGTCGGGCAAATCCGGTGCGCTGCAGAAAGCGGCGACGCGCGGCCGGCCGGCCGGTGCGCGGCGCGGCGAGCCGCGTGCCGGCCAGCGGCTGGCGATCATCGATACCTTGCGGGCGGCAGCGCCGTGGCAGCGCTTGCGGCGACAGGAACTGCTGATGCGTGGCAAGGGCGACGGCAGTACGCCGCGGGTGCTGGTCCGTCGCGAGGATTTCCACGTCGCGCGGCTCGAACAGCGGCGCGAGACGACCACCATCTTCGTCGTCGACGCCTCGGGCTCGTCGGCGCTGAACCGGCTGGCCGAAGCGAAAGGCGCGGTGGAACTGCTGCTGGCCGATTGCTATGTGCGCCGCGATCGGGTCGCGGTGATCGGCTTTCGCGGTGCGATCGCCGAACTGCTGTTGCCGCCGACGCGTTCGCTGGTTCGCGCCAAGCGCAGCCTCGCCGGCCTGCCGGGCGGGGGCGGCACGCCGCTGGCAACGGCGCTCGATGCGGCGATCGAACTCGCCGACGCGATTCGCCGCCGTGGCGAAACGCCGGGCATCGTGCTGATGACCGATGGCCGCGCCAACATCGGCCGCGACGGTGCGCCGGGCCGGGCACAGGCCGAGGCCGATGCGCTGGCCGCGTCGCGCCGGCTGCGCGCCTCCGGACATGCGACGCTGTTCGTCGATACCTCACCGCGCCCGCAGGCGGCAGCGGCGAAACTGGCTGGCGAGATGGCGGCGTTCTACCTGCCCTTGCCACAGGCCGATGCCCGCCAGTTGTCCGCCGCCGTACGCGCCGTCACGCCTGCCAATCGTTGATCCGATGACTGAACCTTCAGTAGAGCCCAGTATCGAACCCTGGGCCCAGCGCGCGATGCTGCGCTGGCCGAACGTGCCGCATCTCTATGGCTGGCTGCGGCTGGATCGGCGTGGCCGCTGGCTGATCAAGGACGAAGTGATCAGCCGGCCGCAGATCGTCGACACCATCAATGCGAATTACGTCGCCGACGAGCGCGGCGCCTGGTATTTCCAGAACGGACCGCAGCGCGGTTATGTCGCGCTCGATGCCGCGCCTCTGATGTTGAGCGCGCCGGCGGAAGGCGATGCGCTGAGCACGCATCTCGGCACGCCGGCTGGCGACGTTCTGCGCGCAGCAATCGACGAGCACGGCGGGCTCTGGCTGCTCACTGCGCGTGGTCCCGGCTGGCTCACCGATCGCGATCTGGACTGGGCCTTGCAGCGCCTGGTGTCGGATCAAGGGCTGGTCGATGAATCACGTCTGGCAGCGGTGCTGGCCTTGTCGCCGGGTGCCGCGACCGGGCTGGCGATCGCGCTTCAAGCTCAGCGCCTGGCGCTGGAGCGGATCGACGAGGCCGGCGTTCCGGCGGCGTTCGGTTTCCTGCGCGAACCGGAAGCGCCGGCCACGCCCTGAAACCTGCAGAAAGCGGCGCCGCATTTCCGTCGCGGTTTTCTGCGGGCCCGTCCGCACGCCGCGCAGTCAAATTTCCGACGGCTCGCGACACGGGTAAAAAGCCATCAGGAACAATGGCTTGATGTCGGCCTGTCAGTGGCACAGCGGTTGCAAAACAGTCTGCAGATCCCGCAGACGAGCATCCGCACATGGCAGCCGCCACCCCAGCCGAGGCCCCCGCAGCAGCCGCGCCGAAGAAAAGCGCAGTGCTGATTCCGATCATCGGCGCCGCCCTGCTGTCGGCGGCCTTGTCCGGTGCGGCCGTGTTCTTTCTGGCACCGAAGCCGGCCGCTGCGCCGGCGCATGAGCAAGGTGCCGAAGCCGGTGTCGAAGCGGCCGCCGAAGGTCATGGCGAAGCTGCAGCCGAAGGCCATGACGCGGGCGACAAGGACGGCAAGAAAGGCGCGGCCAACTATCTGCCGCTGACGCCGGCCTTCGTCGTCAACATCAATGACGGCGACGCCAGCCACTTCCTGCAGGTGGAGATCGAACTGTCGGCCCGCAGTGCGGCCGTGGTCGACGCGCTGAAGCTGCACAACGCCCAGATCCGCAACGCGCTGCTGATGCTGCTTGGCGCCCAGAGTTCGGCCGATGTCGCCAGCCGCGAAGGCAAGGAAGCGCTGCAGAAGAAGGTGCTCGAGGAAGTCCAGCGAATCCTGACCAAGGAGACCGGCAAGCCCGGTGTCGACGCGGTCTATTTCACCAGCTTCGTCATGCAGTAAGCCCGCTTCAAGCCCGGACGCGACCATGCAAGACTTGCTTTCACAAGACGAAATCGACGCGCTGCTGCACGGCGTCGACAGCGGCTCGGTCGCCACCGAAGCGCCGCCGGCCGCGCCGGGCGAAGCGCGTTCGTTCAACTTCGCGACCCAGGACCGCATCGTCCGCGGCCGCCTGCCGACTCTGGAAATGATCAACGAGCGCTTCGCGCGCCTGTTCCGCATCGGCCTGTTCAACATGCTGCGTCGCTCGCCGGAGTTGTCGGTCGTCGGCATCGAGATGGCCAAGTTCAGCGAGTACACCCATTCGCTGCTGGTGCCGACCAGCCTGAACCTGGTGCGGGTCAAGCCGTTGCGTGGCACGGCGCTGTTCATCTTCGAGCCGCGCCTGGTCTATTCGGTGGTCGAGAATTTCTTCGGTGGCGACGGCAAGATCGCCACCAAGATCGAAGGCCGCGAGTTCACACCGACCGAGATGCGCGTCGTCCAGTTGCTGCTGCGTCAGGCCTTCAACGATCTGCAGGAAGCCTGGTCACCGGTGATGGACCTCGACTTCGAATACATGAATTCGGAAGTCAATCCGCACTTCGCGAACATCGTGTCGCCGTCCGAGATTGTCGTGGTGTCGCGCTTCCGCATCGAGCTGGAAGGCGGTGGCGGCGATCTGCACATCACGTTTCCGTATTCGATGATCGAGCCGATCCGCGATCAACTCGATACCGGCCTGCAGTCCGATCGTGTCGAGAAGGACGAGCGCTGGACGCAGAGCCTGCGCGAGCAGCTGCAGGACGCCGAAGTCGAGATTGGCAGCCAGCTGGCCACGCTCAACCTCAGCGTCCGCGAACTGCTGCAGCTCAAGCCCGGTGATGTGCTGCCGGTGAACCTGCCGAAAACCATCGATCTCTGCGTCGAGGACATGCCGGTGTTCAAGGGCACGTTCGGCCTGTCGCACGGCAACAACGCCGTCCGCATCACCGAAGTGATCCGCCGCGGTCCGCGCAGCAGCACCGTGCACTGATCGCCGCCATGAGCACCACGCCCAGCAACCCTTTCAGCACCGCCCCCAAGCAGGACGACCCGATGAGCACGACCCCCCAGAGCGGCACCAGCAAGGACTACGCCCGCGCCAGCTTCCAGAACCTGGAAGGCAGCGCCGCCAACGCCGGAGGCCTCGGAAACGAGTTCAATCTCGACGTCATTCTCGACGTCGCCGTGACCCTGTCGATGGAAGTGGGCCGCGCCCGCATCCCGATCCGCAACCTGCTGCAGCTCAACCAGGGCTCGGTCGTCGAACTCGAACGCGCCGCTGGCGAGCCGCTCGATGTCTACGCCAACGGCACCCTGATCGCCCATGGCGAAGTGGTGGTCGTCAACGAGAAATTCGGCGTGCGCCTGACCGATGTGGTCAGCCCGGCCGAACGCATCCGCAAGCTGAAGTAAGCGCGCCGCAGCTTTCGATGAGCACTGCTGCGGAAGCAACGATGACCAGCACGGCGCTGCCCAGCCTGGGTCAGACGGCGCTGTCGCTGATCGTGGTGCTGGGCCTGATCTTCGCGCTCGCCTGGCTGCTCAAGCGCGTGCAGGGCGTGCGCCTTGGCGGCCCGGCCAATCTGCGCATCCACGCCGGTCTGCAGGTAGGGCCGAAGGAGAAGGTGCTGATGATCGAAGCGGGTGGTCAGCATTTGCTGATCGGGGTGTCGGCGGGTGGCGTCAATACCTTGCACGTGTTTGCCGAAGCCCCGATTGCTCCGGCCGCTGGCAGCGACCAGCCGCAGCCGCCGATTGTCTCAGCGTTTTCCGATGCGCTGAAGCGCGCGCTCGGCCAGGCACCGAAGTCATGATCCGCAAGCTGCTGACCGCAGTCGCACTGCTGCTGCCGATGGCCGACGTATTGGCTCAGACCAAGGGCCTTCCGGCATTGAACGTGTCGCCCGCACCAGGCGGTGGCCAGAACTACAGCCTGAGCCTGCAAGTGCTGTTGATGATGACGGCGCTGACCCTGCTGCCGGCCGGCCTGCTGGCGATGACGGCGTTCACGCGGATCGTCGTCGTGCTGGGCCTGCTGCGACAGGCGCTCGGCACCGGTGCCACGCCGTCGAACCAGATCCTCGTCGGCCTGTCGCTGTTCCTCACCTTCTTCGTCATGCAGCCGGTGTTCGAGAAGGTCTACGACAACGCCGCCAAACCCTATCTCGATGGCGAGCTGGCTTTCGAGCCGGCGCTGAAAGCAGCCGCCGTTCCGATGCGCGGCTTCATGCTGGCGCAGACCCGCGAAGCGGATCTGATGAGCTTCTCGAAGATCGCCGGCAACGGTCCCTATGCCAGCGCCGACGACGTGCCGTTCACCGTGCTCGCCGCCGCCTTCCTGACCAGCGAGCTGACCACTGCGTTCCAGATCGGCTTCCTGCTGTTCATCCCGTTCGTGGTCATCGATCTGGTCATCGCCAGCGTACTGATGAGCCTCGGCATGATGATGCTGAGCCCGGTGATCATCTCGCTGCCATTCAAGCTGATGCTGTTCGTGCTCGTCGATGGCTGGTCGCTGGTGATGGGCACGCTGGCCGCCAGCTTCGTCGTCAACTGAGTTCGCGCCATGACTCCCGAGACCGTACTGACGACCGGATCGCAAGCCCTTCAACTCGTGTTGATGCTCGCAGCGCCGCTGCTGCTGACCGCGCTCGCCGTCGGCGTGCTGATCGGCGTGTTCCAGGCCGCGACCCAGATCAACGAACAGACCCTGAGCTTCATCCCGAAGCTGCTGTCGACGGCCGTCGTGCTGGTGTTCACCGGGCCGTGGATGCTGCGCCTGCTGACCGAGTTCACGCGGCGGCTTTATGAAAGCATTCCTGCGCTTATTCATTGAGCGCGGAGATGCCATCCATGGCGAGACCTTGCCTATATCCCCACCCCCAGCCCGGCCATCCATGGCCGGGCTGGGGGTGCAGCGAGCAGTGCTCGCAAAGCGCTCCGTTTCACCCATGACCTTCTCCGACGCCCAGATCATCGGCTGGCTGGAAAGCTGGTTCTGGCCGCTGGTGCGCATCGGCGGCGTGCTGGCGATCGCGCCGGTGCTCGGTGCCCGCGTGGTGCCGGTGCGCATCCGCGTGGTGCTGACCGTGCTGCTGACCCTGGTGATGGCGCCGACGATGCCCACGCCGCCCTACCTGGCGCCGTTCGAAGCCGGCTGGTGGCTGGAGATCGGCAAGCAGATGGTCATCGGCGTGGCGATGGGCTTCGTGCTGATGCTGGTGTTCGAGGCGGTGGTCATGGCTGGCGAGCTGATCGCCTACGGCATGGGGCTGTCGTTCGCCCAGCTCGTCGACCCCTTGCGCGGTGCCGGCACGCCGGTGGTGGGCCAGTTGCTGATGGTGCTCGGCACCTTGCTGTTCCTGTCCACCGGCGGCCATCTGCGGCTGATCGAAGCGCTGCACGCAAGTTTCGTCAGCATGCCGGTCGGTGGTCCCGGGCTGAACGCCGACAACTTCCTCGCACTGGCGCGCTGGGGCGGCAGTCTGTTTGCCGGCGGCGTGCAGATCGGCCTGCCGGTGGTGATCGCGCTGCTGCTGGTCAATCTGGCGTTCGGCGTGATGAGCCGCTCGGCGCCGGCCTTGTCGGCCTTGTCGGTCGGCTTTCCGATCGCCCTGGCGGCCGGCCTGGTGCTGCTGCGCTTCAGCCTGCCGGGGCTGGCGGCAGTGATGGCGCGGATGCTCGACGACAGCTACGCGCTGCTCGCCACCCTGTTCGGAGGCTGATCGATGTCCGACAGCGCCCAGGAAAAGAACCTACCCGCTACCGAGAAACGCAAGCGCGAAGCCCGGGAGAAAGGACAACTTCCGCGTTCGCGCGAACTGAGCACGGCGGTGGTAATGGGCGTTGGTGCTGCCTTGATCACCGGCTACGGCGCCAAGGTCGGTGCCAGTGCCTACGAGGCGATGAGCCGCTCGCTGAGCTTTGATGCGGCGATCTTGGCCGACCCCGGCCTGATGCCGAAGATGCTGTTGTCCGGCTTCGGCGCCGGGCTGGCGATCGTCGCGCCGATCCTGTTCGCGACGTTGTTCGCGGCCTTGGTCGCGCCGATGCTGATCGGTGGCTGGAACCTGAGCTGGAAGGCTGCGCAACCGGATTTCAGCCGGCTCAATCCGGTCACTGGTCTGGGCCGTCTGTTCTCCGGTAATAGCGTGGTCGAGCTGAGCAAGAGCATCGCCAAGTTCTGCCTGGTCGGCCTGGTCTCTGGCATCGCCTGGTGGGGTTTGCGCGGGGAGCTGCTATCGCTGGCGATGGAGCCGGCACGACAGGCGATCGGCCACGGGCTGGCGATGGTCGCGTCGACGTTCATGTGGATGGTTGCTTCGCTGGCGCTGATCGCGGCGATCGATGTGCCCTGGCAGATTTTCAGCAATGCCAAGCGCCTGAAGATGTCGCGCCAGGAAGTGCAGCAGGAGTACAAGCAGAGCGAAGGCAGCCCGGAAGTGAAGGGCCGCATTCGCCGCCTGCAGCAGCAGATGTCGCAGCGCCGGATGATGGAAAAGCTGCCCGGCGCCGATGTCATCGTCACCAACCCCACGCATTACGCGGTGGCGTTGAAGTACACGGCCGGCGGCAAGAAGGCACCCGTGGTGATCGCCAAGGGTGTCGATACCGTCGCCGCCGCGATCCGCGAACTGGGCAAGGCGCACGGCATCACCCTGATCGAAGCGCCGCCGCTGGCCCGCGCGCTGTATCGCGGCTGCGATCTCGACGAGGAAATTCCCACCGCGCTCTACGCCGCCGTCGCCCAGGTGCTGACCTATGTCTACCAGCTCAAGGCCTGGCGCGGCGGCGAGCGGCCGCTGGTGCCGAAGGTCGGCGATGTGCCCGGTGGCGAGCCGGATCCGCTGCCGGATGCTCGACCGGAGCCACCGGCCGCCTGAGCGCCGCTGCACTTGCTGGAACAGGAACTGCAGCAGGCGGATCAGCGCCGTAATTACGGCACCCGAGAGTTGCGATGAATCTGCCGATTCCGCGTTGCCCGCCGTGATCGCCGCCTTCCAGGACGCCGAACCGGCCGTGGCTCGCGGACTGTTGTCGGCCAGCCGTGATCGAATCCTGGTGATGACGGCGATGCTGGTCGGCCTGCTGATGCTGAGTTCGGCGCTGGCCCTGCCGGCGCAGCCCCAGGTGATGGCCTGGGAGCCTCAGGCATTCGTCGCCAGCGGCAGCCTGATGCTGCTGACCGCATTGCTGTTCTCGCAGCGCCGCATGCCCTATGCAGTGGCCGCCGCGCTGACCCTCGGCATCACCATCAGCATGCTGCTGCTCAGGGTGGCGATGGTGTTCATCGACGACACCTTTGCCGACGGTACGCACAGCCTGTTCATGCCGGTATACGCGTACTACACGGTGGTCTACCTGATGCTGGCCATCCTGCTGCCGGACACGGCGTCGATGCGCTGCAGCGTCGCCGCCTGGTTGGCACTGGCGAGCCTGGTCACTGCCGGCAGCTTGTCGCTGCTCGACGCCGAGCCGCCGCGGCCGTTCCTGATGGCGACCCTGATCTACGTCTGGCTCGGTCACGGCCTGTTCGTCGCGCTGCTGACGGGCTGGACCCGGCAGCAACGAGCGCTGGTTGAAGCCCACGCCCGGCTGGCCGAGATCGAACGCGCTGGCCGGCTGTCGGCGCTGGCCAGCGAGCAGCGCTTCCGGATCGTCTTCGAGCAGTCCACCGCCGGCGTCGGCCTGATCGGCGCCGACGGCTGCTGGCAGATCGCCAGTGACCGCATGGCCGAGCTGACCGGCTACACCGTGCAGGAGCTGCAGGGCATGTCGCTGCTGTTGCTGCTGGTTCCCGAAGCGCGCGAGGCTGCCCGCCAGAGGCTCGACCACTTCATCAACGGCGAACAGACGCGCCATTCGGTCGAGCGGCAGTGGCTGCGTCGCGACGGCGGCCTGACCTGGGTCAGCCTGCATTTCGAGCGGGTCCCCGGCTCGGCCGAACTGCCGACGGCAGCGGTGGTGATGGCGATCGACATCAGCGCACGCAAGAAGGCCGAGCAGGAGACGCAGGCGCTGCAACGGATCCGCGATTTCCATTTCGAGCATCTGCCGCTGGCGATGATCGAATGGGACCGCGACCTGCGGGTACGCCGCTGGTCGAAGCAGGCGGAAGTCATGCTCGGTTGGCCGGAAGAAGCGGTGGTCGGGCGAACCTTGCACGAAGTGGGCGTACTCGATGCCGACGAGGCCGAAAACCACGCGCAGGTGATGCGCGAATTCCTGACCGGCCAGCGCACTGCGGTCGAAAGCCTGCGCCACACCCGCCACCGGGACGGCCATCTGGCCTGGTACCGCTGGCACAGTCACTCGCTGGCCGGTGCCGATGGCAAGCCGGAATTCTTCTTCACCGCCGGATTCGATGTCACCGAATTCCTGGCCAACAATCTGCGGCTCGACGAGAACCGCCGCGAACTGCGCGCGATCTTCGAGCAGGCGGCGGTCGGTATCGCGATGCTGGATTCCCAAGGCCACTGGCTGACCGTCAACCGCCGCTTCTGCGAGATTCTCGGCCGCAGCGAAGCGGAGCTGTTGAGCAGCGATTTCCAGTCGATCACCCATCCGGAGGACGTGGCGCTCGATGTCGCCCAGGCCGAGGCGGTGGCTGCCGGCAAGCTGCCTGGCTACGTGATGGAAAAGCGCTATCTGGGCCCGGATGGCGGCATCATCTGGGTCCGCCTGCATGTCGGTCGCATCGATGCCACCGCGACCACGTCGATGCGTTTCGTCTCCGTGATCGAGGACATCGGCGAGCGCAAACACGCCGAACAGCAGGCGCTGGAGCATCAGCGGATTCGCGACTTCCATTTCAACAACACGCCGCTGGCGGTCATCGAATGGACGCCGGATCTGAAGGTCAAGCGCTGGTCCCTGCATGCAGCCGAGATGTTTGGCTGGAGCGAGGCTGAAGTCCTCGGCAAGAACTTCTTCGATTGGCGCTTCGTTCACGACGACGATCTGGGCCGCATCGGCGTCGAGACCGCAGCGATCTTCGATAGCCCGTCGGCGATCATCCAGACCACCTGCCGCAACTATCACCGCGACGGCCGTCCCATCTGGTGCCAGTGGCACAGTTCGATACGGCGCGGCGCCAACGGCGAAGTGCAATCGGTCCTGTCGATGGCCAGCAACGTCAGCAACGAACAGGAAACACTGGCGGCACTGCGCGACAGCCAGACGCGCTTCCAGGGCATCTTCGAGCAGGCCGCGGTCGGCATCGCGATGATCGATGCGCAAGGCAACTGGTTGATGGTCAACCAGCGCTTCCGGGAGATCGTCGGCTACGGTGCCGAGGAACTGCTGCAGCACCGCTGCGAGGAAATCACCGATCCCAAGGATCGCGCGGCCGAGGCCGTCGAACGCGCCCGCCTGGTCGCCGGCGAGATCGACGACTACAACTTCGTCAAGCGCTATCGCCATCACGATGGCAAGCCGGTCTGGGTATCGCTGTACGCGCGCCGGCTCGACGATGGCAGCACCGGTGACAATGTGCGCCTGTCGCTGGTGGTGGTCGACATCACCGAACAGCGTCACGCCGAAGCGCAGATCAAGCGCCTCAATGCCGATCTCGAGAAGCGTGTCACCGAGCGCACCCGCCAGCTCAACGACACCGTGCACAGCTGGGTCGAACGCAATCAGGAACTGAGCCTGCTGAACAAGATGACCGGCCTGCTGGCCGCCGCCATCGACAGCGGCGAGGCCTACCGCATCATCGGCGACTATCTGCCGCGCCTGTTCAACGGCTACGGCGGCGCGCTCTGGCTCGGCGACGGCAAGAACCCTTCATTCCCGATCATTGCCGAGTGGGGCTCTCGCAAGCCGGTACCGGAGATGCTGAGCACCGAGGACTGCTGGGCGCTGCGCCGCGGTCAGCTGCTGCGCATCGACGATCCGAGCCATCCGCACCTGTGCCCGCATCTCGATGGCCGCACCGATGGCCAGGAACCGCACACCTGCGTGCCGATCACCGCGCTCGGCAGCCCGGTCGGCCTGATCCATCTCGGCTGGTCGGAGCGCATCGGCAGTCTGGTGACGCCGCCGGACGAGGCGCTGCTCGGCTCGGTGGTCGAGCAGATCGGCCTGGCGATCGGCAACGTCCGGCTGCGCGAGGAACTGCGCCGCCAGGCGATCCGCGATCCGCTCACCGGCCTCTACAACCGCCGCCATTTCGACGAACTGCTGCGCGCCCGGATGACCGAGCACGATCGCAGCGGACGTGGCTTCTCGGTGCTGATGATCGACATCGATCACTTCAAGCGGATCAACGATCAGCACGGTCACGAGACCGGCGACGAAGTGTTGCGCGAAACCGCGAAGCACCTGCAGGAATCGGTACGCGCGGGCGAAGCCGCGTTCCGTTTCGGTGGCGAGGAGTTCGTGCTGCTGATCGACGACGGTGACCGCCCGGACGGCAGCCAGGCGCTGCAGTGCGCCGAGCGCGTCCGCCGCGAGATCGCCGAACTGCGCGTGCATTGCCAAGGCCGCATCCTGCCGCCGGTCACGGTGTCGATCGGCGTTGCTGGCTATCCGCGCGATGTCGAGCGCCAGGTCAGCCCGCTGCAGCGCGCCGACGGCGCGCTGTACACCGCCAAACGCACCGGCCGCAATCGGGTCTGCAGCGCAGGTGCGGTGCCAGGCCAGGAAGTTGCGGTGGGGCTGGTCAAGCGCTAACGCTTTCGACCGTTCTTGCGCCTCCCGTGCGGTGCTAGATTCGAGGTTCCGCCGAACACAGTTTCGGCATCGGCCTTGACCCTGGGGAGGAATACATGGGACCGATCACGCTACGAACACTGCTGGCTGCGCTGCTGAGCCTTGCGGCGCTGCCGCTGGCCGCCGCACCGATCACCGACGTTTCGAACAACTACGTCTACACGACCGTCGACATGCCCGGCGCGGGTTCGATCACCGCGGTCAACGGCCTCAACGATTTCGGCCGCTTCGTCGGCGTCTATGACGATGCCGCCGGCAACTACCATGCGTTCCAGGGCCGGATCGGCGCGGCGACCCTGGTGAGGGTCGACTATCCCGGCGCGGTGCAGACCTTTCTGATCAGCATCGCCAAAGATGGTGCAATGGCCGGCACCTGGTTCGATACCGGCGGCGCCCAGCACGGCTTCGTGCTGCGCAATGGCCGCTACACCAGCATCGACATCCCGCAGGCGGCCGCGAAGACCAAGGCGAAGTTCGAGCTGGGTGCGGGGCTGGGCTCCTCGGTCTACGGGCTCAACACGCTCGGTGACGTGGTCGGCCAGTACGCCGACAAGCGCAGCGTCGGCCACGGTTTCCGCTTGCGCAGCGGCATCGTCGAAACCATCGACGCGCCCGACGCCGGCAACGGGCAGGGCTTCGATCTCGGTGGCACCAACGTCGTGCGGATCAGCGAAGACGGCACCATGGCCGGCTATTACCAGCAGCTGAAGCCGGCGCTGCGGATCGGCTTCGGCCGCCATGGCTTCGTGCTGCGCGGCGGTCGCTTCGAGATCGTCGACGCGCCGCAGGCGGTGTTCACGCAAGTGCTCGGCCTGTCCAACGATGGCTGCGTGACCGGCGTCTACGCCACGCTCGCCAGCCTGACCCTGGGCCGCGGCTTCGTTTATTGCGGCGGTCGTTACAGCCGCATCCTGCATCCGGACGGCTTCACGTCGACCTCGGTGGCCAGCCGCAATGTCAGCGGCGTGCTGAGCGGCGAATACGCCGGCGCCGACAATCGCACGCACGGTTTCATCGCCATACCGAAGTAGGCGTCGCAGATTTGACGCTGGAATTTTTTGGGGAGCGACCCAGGAATTTTCCCCTCGTCATTCCCGCGCAGGCGGGAATCCAGTTCTGATGCGGCGCGCTAGGGCCGAAACTGGATCCCCGCCTGCGCGGGGATGACGGGACTTTATGTGTGGTTTAGCTTGAAAGCGCGCTAGAACGGAACTTGCACCCGCCCCCTCGAGGGCGTGCGACAAAGACGTCCTCCTTTTTCCGGAGGACCGATGCCGATCGCGATCAACAAGCTGCTGGCCAATCTGCGTGGCCCCGATAGCATGGCGCGGGGGCTGGGCGCGCCCCTGTTGTTGATGATCGTGCTGGCGATGATCGTGGTGCCGCTGGCGCCGTTCGTGCTCGATCTGCTGTTCACCTTCAACATTGCGCTGTCGATCATCATCCTGCTGGCCGTCGTCTACGTGATGCGGCCGCTGGAATTCAGCGCCTTCCCGACCGTGCTCCTGCTGGTCACCCTGCTGCGGCTGGCGCTGAACGTCGCTTCCACACGCGTCGTGCTGCTGCACGGCCATCAGGGTGGAGCGGCGGCCGGACACGTCATCGAAGCCTTCGGCAACTTCGTGATCGGCGGCAATTACGCGATCGGCTTCATCGTCTTCGTGATCCTGACCCTGATCAATTTCATGGTCGTCACCAAGGGTGCCGAGCGAGTGTCCGAAGTCTCCGCGCGCTTCGTGCTCGATGCCCTGCCGGGCAAGCAGATGGCGATCGACGCCGACATGAATGCCGGTTTGTTGACACGCGATGAAGCCAAGGCGCGGCGCGAGGAAGTGCGCGAGGAAGCGGATTTCTACGGCTCCATGGACGGTGCTTCGAAGTTCATCCGCGGCGATGCCATCGCCGGCATCATGATCCTGTTCATCAACATCATCGGCGGCCTGTTCATCGGCACGCTGAACCACGGTCTCGGCATCGGCGAGGCGTTGAAGAACTACACCTTGCTGACCATCGGCGACGGTCTGGTCGCGCAGATTCCCAGTCTGCTGATGTCGACCTCGGTGGCGATCCTGGTCACCCGCATGTCCAAGGCCGGGCAGATGGGTACGCAGGTGATCAGCCAGGTATTCGCCGAGCCGAAAGTGCTCGCCGTCACCGCTGGCGTGCTCGGCCTGGTCGGCATCATTCCGGGCATGCCGAACGGCGTGTTCCTGTGCCTGGCGGCGATCTGCGGTGGCGCGGCCTACATGACCGCGCAACGTACCAGGCAGAAGGCGAGGGCAGTGAAGAACGCACCGCCGCCAGCCGCCGCGGCACCGGCCGAACTCGGCTGGGATGACGTTCAGCAGGAAGATCCGCTCGGCCTCGAAGTCGGCTACCGGCTGGTGCCGCTGGTCGATGCCAAGCAGGGCGGCGAGCTGATGGCGCGGATCAAGGGCGTGCGCAAGAAGCTGACCCAGGAACTCGGTTTCCTGGTCCAGCCGGTGCACATCCGTGACAACCTCGAACTCGCGCCCAGCGCCTACCGCATCACTCTGCACGGCGTGCCGGTGGCCAGCGGCCAGGTCTATCCGGATCGCGACATGGCGCTGAATCCGGGCCGGGTGTTCGGCACCGTCGAAGGCATCGCGACCAAGGATCCGACCTTCGGCCTCGATGCCGTGTGGATCGAACGCGGTGCCCGCGATCACGCTCAGACCCTGGGCTACACGGTGGTCGATCCGGCCACCGTGGTGGCCACGCATCTGTCCCAGATCGTCAAGGACCACAGCCACGAACTGCTCGGCTTCGATGAAGCCCAGCAGCTGCTCAACGCGCTCGGCAAGAGCGCGCCGAAGCTGGTCGAGGACCTGGTGCCGAAGGTGCTGTCGCTGTCGGCCTTCGTCCGTGTGCTGCAGACCCTGCTCGCCGAACGCGTGCCGCTGCGCAACCTGCGTGGCATCGCCGAAGCGCTGGCGGAAGCGGCCCCGCGCAGTCAGGAACCCGTCGTCCTCGCCGCCGCTGTACGGGTTGCGCTGTCTCGCCAGATTGTTCAGGAAATCAATGGTCTGGAGCCCGAACTGCCGGTTCTCACCCTGGCGCCGGCGCTGGAACGCGTCCTGCAGGAAAGCCTGCAAGGAGGTAGCGCGGTGCTGGAACCAGGACTCGCCGAACGGATGCACCAGTCGCTGTCGGACCAGGTACGTCGCCAGGCGCAGAACGGTCAGCCCGCAGTGCTGCTGGTGCCGGCAGGCCTGCGGCCCTGGCTTGCCAAGTTCACGCGCCAGTCGCTGCCGGACCTGCATGTGCTGGCCTACAACGAAGTACCGGAAACCAAGCAGATCCGCCTGATCGGCGCGATCAGCTAAGGCGTCAAGAACGGAGTCTTTGACCGATGAAGATCAAGCGGTTCGTGGCGAAGAACATGCGTGAGGCCATCCGCATGGTTCGCGAAGAGCAGGGGCCGGATTCGGTGATCCTGTCGAATCGTCGCGTGCAGGGCGGCATCGAAGTGGTGGCTGCCGTCGATTACGACGAAGCGCTGATGCAGCAGTCGCTGCGCCGCGGCGCACAGCCGGCGGATGCCGTCGAGCCACCGCTGCCGGAGCCGAAAGCCGAATCCAATCCTGGGCCCCTGATGACGCCGGCACCGGGCAGCGATCGCGTGCCGCTGGACATCCTGCTGGCCGATTTCGGCGAACCCGAAGCGGCACCGGCAGCATGGCCATCGACGCCGATCAGCAGCCATGCGGCCGCCCCGATCAACAGCCCCATGCCGCGCAGCCAGGCTGCTTCTCTGAGCCCCGTTTCTCTGAACTACGGGCAGTCCGGCAATCAGGCCTTCGCGGTCAGCGCCCAGCCGGGCGCTGCGCTCGCGTCCCATGAATTCGTCGAGCTGCAGCGCGCCATGCAATTGGAATTGGGCGGCATGCGCCGGATGCTGCAGGAGCAGCTGGCCGGCATGGCCTGGAACGATCTGCGCCGCCATCATCCGCAGCGCTACACGGTGCTGAAGACGCTGACCGATCTCGGCCTCGATGCGCCGCTGGCTCGCGAGATCGCCGAACAACTGCCGGAAACCACCAGCGCCGAACGCGCCCGCTTCCTGCCGCTGGGTCTGCTCGCCCGGCGCATTCCGGTAGCCCCGCACGATGCCGTGCTCGAAGGCGGCGTCGTCGCCCTCGTCGGCCCGACCGGCGTCGGCAAGACCACCACCATCGCCAAGCTCGCCGCCCGCTACGCCGAAGCTCACGGCCTGCGCGACATCGCACTGGTGGCCATGGATCACTACCGCATCGGCGCCGCCGAACAGCTCTACACGTACGGCCGCCTGCTCGGCGTGCCGGTCTACACGGTGACGCCGCAGCAGAGCCTGCGCGACACGCTGGCCAAGCTTTCCGATCGCAAGCTGGTGCTGATCGACACGGTCGGCATGAGCCCGCGCGACAACGCGCTGGAGCAGCAGGTGCAGATGCTCAACCAGGCCAGTACCCGCCTGAAAGTCTTCCTGACCATTGCCGCCACCAGCCAGTCCGGCGATCAGGACGACGTGGTGCGCCGCTTCGGTGGTATCGGTCCTGGAAGCAGGATCGCCGGCTGCGTCATTTCCAAGCTCGACGAAACCACGCGGATTGGCGGCGCACTGAGCGCAGCCATTCGCCACCAGTTGCCGATTGCCTATGTGACCGACGGTCAGCGCGTGCCTGAAGACCTGCAGGTAGCCCGCGCCGATCAGCTGGTCATCCGTGCCCAACAACTCGCCCGAGCCACCCCGATGGATATCGATGAAGAAACGATGGCCATGCGCTTTGCATCGAGCATGGCCCCAGGTTTCACCCCTGGTTTCGACGGAGGAGTTCAGGCGCATGTCTAAGCTCGAACTCTCCAGTCAAGGCACGTCGCCGGTACTCGATCAGGCTGCCGGCCTGCGTCGCCTGAAGCCGGCCCAGCCGGTGCGGGTGATCGCGGTCACCAGCGGCAAGGGTGGCGTCGGCAAGACCAGCGTCTCGGTCAACCTCGCGGTGTCGATGGCACTCGCCGGCCGTCAGGTGATGCTGCTCGACGGCGATCTGGGCCTGGCCAATATCGATGTGATGCTCGGCCTGCAGCCGAGCTACAACCTGGCCCACGTGCTGGAAGGCAAGTGCCGCCTCGAAGACACGCTGATGATCGGCCCGGCCGGCGTGATGATCGTGCCGGCATCGAGCGGCAAGCGGCACATGGCCGAGCTGAGTGCGGTCGAACATGCCGGCCTGGTGCGGGCGTTCTCCGAGCTTGATCGGCCGCTCGACGTGCTGATCATCGACACCGCGGCCGGCATCGCCGATTCGGTGATCACCTTCAGCCAGGCGTCGCAGGAAGTGATCGTCGTGGTCACCGGCGATCCGACCTCGCTGACCGATGCCTACGCGCTGATCAAGGTGCTGAACCGCGATCACGGTGTCGAGCGCGTGCAGGTGCTGGCCAACATGGTCCGCGATGCCGGTGAAGCGCAGAGCGTCTACGAAAGCCTGCGCCGGGTCGCCGAGCGTTTCCTCGATATCACCTTGAGCTTCATCGGCGGCATTCCGAACGATGACTGGCTGAAGCGCGCGGTGCGCCGCCAGCGCACGGTGGTCGAGGCCTATCCGAACTGCCCGGCGTCCGAAGCGTTCCGCCAGCTCGCCCGCAAGGCCGATAGCTGGGGCATGCCGACTGGCGCCCGCGGCAACCTCGAATTCTTCGTCGAGCGTCTGGTCCATTCGCCGCTGCCGCGTCTGGCGACGCCAGCGCTGGCCGGAGTTGCGTCATGACCGCCATGCCTCCGGTGCAGGCCTATGCCCGCAGCAGCGGCGCGGCCGTGGTCAACGAAGCGGCGCTGGTCAGCCAGCATCTCGATCTGGTCAAGCGCATCGCCTGGCATCTGGCCGCGCGCCTGCCGGCCAGCGTCGATACCGATGATCTGGTGCAGGCCGGCACCATCGGCCTGATCGAAGCCGCACGTCACTACAGCGGCGATCGCGGCGCCAGTTTCGAAACCTATGCCGGCATCCGCATTCGCGGCGCGATGGTCGACGAGCTGCGCCGCGGTGACTGGGCGCCGCGCTCGGTGCATCGGCGCATGCGCGCGGTGTCCTCGGCGATCCGCGCGATCGAACAGGAATCCGGCCGCGAAGCGCGTGACTCGGAGATCGCCGAAAAGATCGGTGCGTCCCTGAGCGAGTACCACGAGATCGTTCGCGATGCCACGCAGTGCCAGGTGCTGTCGATGCACGGCTCTGCCAACGATGACGACGACGATCGCGATTACGAAGTCGCCGACAGCGCCGCCACGCCGTACGACGCCGTCGAACAGGCCGCGTTCATGACTGCGCTGACGGTGGCCATCGGCGAACTGCCGCCACGCGAAAAGCTGGTCATGTCCCTGTACTACGACGAAGAGCTGAACCTGCGCGAAATCGGCCAGGTCATCGACGTCACCGAATCCCGCGTCTGCCAGCTGCACGGCCAGGCGCTACTCCGATTGCGCGCCCGCTTGAGCCAATGGCGCGACAGCCGCAGCGAAGCCGCACCCCGCAAGCGCCGCAGCGCAATACCCGTCAACTGAACCCGAGCCAGCCCGCATGGACAAGAACCTCAAGATCCTGATCGTCGATGACTTCTCGACGATGCGCCGCATCGTCAAGAACCTGCTCACCGATCTCGGCTACACCAACACCGCCGAGGCCGATGACGGCAAGACCGCCTGGCCGATGCTGCAGGCCGGCGGCTTCGATTTCGTGGTCACCGACTGGAACATGCCGGGCATGACCGGCATCGACCTGCTGCGCGCGATCCGCGGCGACGACAAGCTGAAAAGCCTGCCGGTGCTGATGGTCACCGCCGAAGCCCAGCGCGACCAGATCATCGACGCCGCCAAGGCCGGCGTGAACGGCTACATCATCAAGCCGTTCACGGCGCTGACTCTGAAGGAAAAGCTCGACAAGATCTTTCAGCGGTTCGAGCAAGCCGCGTGAGCGCCGTTGTGGTCAACCTCCACACGAGGACCGTCGAGCGCGAAACGCCGACGATTCCCGATCGCGCCGAATACATCGGCCGGCTGCGCGAGCTGCTGTCGGCGCTCGAAGCCGACGATCAGGGGCTGTTCGAAGCGCGCCTGAACCAGCTGATGCGGCTGCGCGAGGAAGGCCTGTTCGTCAACCTCGCCAAGCTGACTCGCGAGCTGCATCAGGCGGTCAAGGATCTGAACTTCGATGATCGTCTGCAGCAGCTGGCCGGCAGCGAATTGCCGGATGCCTGCCTGCGGCTCGATTACGTGGTCAAGCTCGGCGAGGACGCCGCTCATCGCACGCTCGATGTCTGCGACGACAGCCGCGTGCTGCTCGATCGTCTGAATGGTTGCGTCGTGTCGCTCGACGATATTCGCGAGCGTCTGCCGATGGTCAGCCAGCAGCCGTTCAGGGCGCTGACCGTGGCCAATGACATCGATCAGGTCGAGCACACGATGCGCGAGATCGGGGCAGGCCTGCGCGGCCACTTCTCGACCATCGCCCAGGCGCAGGAATATCAGGACCTGAGCGGCCAGGTGATCCGCCGCGTGATTACCCTGGTGCACAACATCGAAGGTGCCTTGATCACCTTGCTGCGCGCGACCAACGAAGGCCAGCGGGTGCCGGCATCGCCGACCGCGAATGCCAACGGCGAGCTCGCAGGCCCGGCAGTGCCAGGCCTGAGCAGCGGAGGCCAGAGCCAGCAGGACGCCGATGCCCTGCTCGCCGAGCTGGGCTTCTGATCGGACTCCCGGAAAGATCAGACCATGAGCGGGATTGACGACGACATCCGGGCCGACTTCCTCATCGAGGCCGGCGAACTGCTGGACCGGCTTGGCGAACAGCTCGTCGATCTGGAACGGACGCCGGATGATCGCGAGCTGCTGAACGCCGTATTCCGCGCCTTCCACACCGTGAAGGGCGGCGCCGGATTTCTGAACCTGACGGCGATGGTCGCCCTCTGCCACATCGCCGAGGAGGTGTTCGGCATGCTGCGCGCCGGCCAGCGGCAGATGACGCCGGAGCTGATGGACGCGACCATGCAGTCGCTCGATCAGCTGGTGTCGATGATGGCCGAGGTTGCCGCCGGCAATGAGCCGACGCCGGCACCCGAAGCACTGCTCGCCGCATTGCGCGCCCATGCCAAAACGCTTCCGCCTGCCGCGGTGGTCGCGCCGAAAGCTGTGGCGCCGAAGCCGAAGGCACGCAAGCCCGCGAAGGCCGCGCCCGCTGCCGATCCGGTCGCTGATCCAGACGGGATTTCCGATGACGAGTTCGAAGCGCTGCTGGACCAACTGCATGGCACCGCTCCGGTGCAGGCCGTCAGTGCAGCGCCGGCGTCGGACACGATCAGCGAAGACGAATTCGAAAAATTGCTGGACCTGTACCACGGCAACGGCGCGCCGGGGGCGGCGATTCCCGTCGTTGTGCAGGGTTTTGATTCTGTAAAAGCGAAGCCAGCAACTGAAGTGCACGCAAAGCCCTCTCCCCCCGGGAGAGGAGAGAACAGCACCGCGCCAACGGCCGAAACCACGGTGAGAGTCGACACCACCCGTCTCGACCAGATGATGAATCTGGTCGGCGAGCTGGTGCTGGTGCGCAACCGGCTGAAGACCTTGCGCGGCAAGCATGCGACCGCCGAAGCCTTCGCCAAGAGCGTCGGCGAGCTCGATCACATCACTCGGAGCCTGCAGGACGCGGTGATGAAGATCCGCATGCAGCCGATCAAGAAAGTGTTCTCGAAGTTTCCCAAGCTGGCGCGCGATGTCGCGCGCGGCCTCGGCAAGCAGGTGGATGTCGAGCTGATCGGCGAAGACACCGATCTCGATAAGAATCTCGTCGAAGCGCTGGCCGATCCGTTGGTGCACATGGTGCGCAACAGCGTCGATCACGGCATCGAACTGCCGGCGGCTCGCGCGGCGGCGGGCAAGCCGGCGATCGGCAAGCTGGTGCTCGCTGCCGTTGCCCAGGGCGATCACATCCTGATTTCAGTGCGCGATGACGGCGCCGGCATCGATCCGGAAAAGCTGCGAAGGAAGGTCGTCGAGAAGGGCTTGATGGAGGCAACACTCGCCGCCCGCCTGACCAGCGATGAATGCCTGCAGCTGGTGTTCATGGCCGGCTTCTCGACCAAGGAACAGGTCTCCGATCTGTCCGGCCGCGGTGTCGGCATGGACGTGGTCAAGTCGAAGATCGTGGCGCTCAATGGCAGCGTCAGCATCGAATCGAAGATCGGCCAGGGCAGCTGCGTGAAGCTGCGCGTGCCGCTGACCCTGGCGATCCTGCCGGCGCTGATGGTCGCGGTCGGCCAGCGTCTGCTGGCGCTGCCGCTGGCCGATGTCTTCGATGTCTTCGCGCTCGATGAAACCCGCCTGCGTCGGCTCGATCAGTGGCAGGCAGTGCTCTACCGCAACACCACCCTGCGGTTGATCGATCTGCAGCAGTGGAGCAATTCGCAGGGCCCGTCCAGTGACGCGCCGCGCCATGTCGTCGTCGCCCAAGCGAATGGCGAGCGCTACGGCTTCATCGTCCATACCGTGAAGGCGCGCGAGGAAGTGGTGATCAAGCCGCTCGGCCTCGGCCTGCGCGGGCTCGCCGGTCTGGCCGGTGCGACGGTGACCGGTGAAGGCCGCGTCGCCTTGATCGTCGATTTCCCCGGCCTGGTGCGCGCCTGGTCGACACGCCTGCACGGCACGCCGGTGTTCTGATGGATTTCCTGAGCATCATCGGTTTCGTGCTGGCGATGATCGCGCTGATCGGCGGCTCGATCCTCAAGGGCAGCGGCGTCGCCGCACTCTGGGGGCCGGCAGCGTTCGTGATCGTCATCGTCGGCACCTTGGCGGCGATCACCATGCACACGCCGATGGCGACCTTCAAGCGCGGCATGCAGATGGCCAAATGGGTGTTCAAGCCACCGCATGCCGATGGCCCGGCGCTGATCGCCAAGATCGTCGAATGGAGCAACAGCGCCCGCAAGCAGGGCCTGCTGGCGCTCGAAGGCGCGGTGAACAGCGAGACCGATCCGTTTATCAGGAAGGGTCTGCAGATGCTGGTCGACGGTGCCGAGCCGGAAGTGATCCGCTCGACCCTCGAAGTATCGGTATCGACGCGCGAGCACTTCGATCTCGCCGGCGCCAAGGTCTGGGAAGGCATGGGCATCTATGCGCCGACCCTCGGCATCATCGGTGCGGTGATGGGCCTGATGGCGGTGATGCAGAACCTCAACGATCCCTCGAAGCTAGGCCACGGCATTTCCGCGGCGTTCGTCGCCACCATCTACGGCATCGCCTCCGCCAACCTGTTCTTCCTGCCGATGGCCTCGAAGCTGAAGGCCGCGGTGGCCGATCAGGTCCGCACCCAGGAAATGATCATCGAAGGCCTGATCTCGATTTCCAACGGCGAGAACCCGCGGAACATCGAAGTGAAGCTGTCGGGCTTTCTTCACTAGGCGCGGCAGACATGGCCCGCAAGCGAGGACACGAGGAACACGCCAACCACGAAGCCTGGGCGATCCCCTATGGCGATCTGGTGACCCTGCTGCTGGCGCTGTTCGTGGTGCTGTATTCGATGTCTTCGGTCAACGAGGGCAAGTACAGAGTGCTGTCCGATTCGCTCAACGAAGCCTTCGGCGGCAAGCCACGCGCGGCACAGCCGATCCAGATCGGCGATCAGCCACCGCGGGGTGACAAGCCGGCACTTATCAAGCCGCTGCCGAAGATGACCACGCCGCCGCTGAAAGTGCTGTCCACCGGCAAGCCGGCTGGCGAACTGCAGTTGATGGCCGATCAGGTGCACAAGGCGATGGTCGATCTGATCGACAAGAACCTGATCCGCGTGCGCCGCACCGAGCTGGCGCTGGAAATCGAGATCGGTACCGACATCCTGTTTGCCAGTGGCGTCGCCGATGTCTCCACCGCCGCACGGCCGGTGCTGGCGCGGCTGGCGGCGATCCTGGAACCGTTCCCGAACAGCATCAGAGTCGAAGGCCATACCGATGATCTGCCGATCGCGACGGTTGCCTATCCCTCGAACTGGCAGCTGTCTTCGGCGCGCGCGGCGAGCGTGGTGGCGTTGTTCATGGGGCAGGGCATCGCGCCGGTACGGATGAGCGTGGCCGGCTTCGGCGAATACCGGCCGCTGGCCTCGAACGACAGCGCCGATGGCCGCAACCGCAACCGCCGCGTGCTGATCGTCATCCCGCGCACCGAGCCACCGACGATCACCGCCGCTTTCGATGACGGCGATGCCAGTGATCCGACCGCGACACCGCTTGCACAGCAACTCGCCCCGGCCATCGATCGCGCCATCGAGTTCGGTAGTGCTCGGCCGAAAGCCGATCAAGACCTTGCCGCTGCCACCTTGGCACCCGCTTCCGAGACCTCACGATGAACATCCGCCCCGCTCAGGACGCCTCCAACCGCTGGGTCACCTTCGAACTCGCCGGCCAGCTCTACGGCCTGGAGATTCTCAAGGTGCAGGAAGTGCTGGCCGATGCCGAAATCGAATCGGTGCCCGGCGCGCCGAGCGTGATTCTGGGCGTCATCAATCTGCGCGGCTCGATCGTCACGATGATCGATCTGCGCCGCCGCCTCGGCCTGGCGCCGCGAGTGCTCGATGCCCCGGTCTGCTGCGTGATCGTCGATTGCAAGGGCGATGGCCAGAGCGAGTCGAGACGCGAACCGGTGGGCTTGCGCGTCGATCGTGTCGTCGACGTGCGCCGCATTGCCGATGCCGCGATCAAGCCGGCGCCAGTCACCGGCGGTCCGAAGACAGCAGCCGCGTCCGCCGTGCTCGGCGTGCTCAGCCGGCCGGGCGAAATGCTGACCTTGCTCGATGCCGATCGCCTGGTTGCCGCACTTGAATCTCCGCTGGCCCATGCCGCATGACGCCGATAAGCCGACACCGGCCCGAGGAACAGGACTTGCCTGAAGAGCTTGCAATCCGAGAGATCAAGCCATGAACGCAGCAGCGGCCGAACATGCCGTCCCCCATCGTCCGAAAGCCGCCAGACGCGCGCCGAAGACGGCCGTCCGGCAAGCGCTGAAGCTCGACGCCGACCTCGGCATCGAGCAGACCGCGGCGCTACGCGAACAACTGGCCGCCTGCATCGACGATGCCGAGCCGGTGGTGTTCGCCGCCGGCGACGTGCAGCGCCTGCACACCGCCAGCCTGCAGCTGCTGCTGATGTTCTGCCGCAGCCGCCAGGCCGCCGGCCGCGCCACCGTCTGGCGCGATCCCTCCACTTCCTTGCAGGCCGCCGCGAAAGTGCTCGGCCTTGCCTCACTACTCCAGGTTGATCCCTCATGAGCCAGCGCGTCCTTGCCGTCGATGATTCCGCCTCGATGCGCCAGATGGTGGCGTTTACCCTGAAGGCCGCCGGCTACGACGTGGCCGAAGCCGAAGACGGCGCGGTGGCGCTGAAGCTGGCGCAGACCGAGAAATTCCGCCTGGTGCTGGCCGACGTCAACATGCCGAACATGGACGGCCTGACCCTGGTCAAGAACCTGCGCACCCTGGCCGACTACAAGTTCACGCCACTGCTGATGCTGACCACCGAATCGACGCCGGAAAAGAAGGCTGAAGGCAAGGCTGCGGGTGCCACGGGCTGGCTGGTGAAGCCGTTCAATCCGGATCAGTTGATTGCGACGATTCAGCGGGTTTTGAGCTGAGAGAAGCGTTTTAGATAGTCTCCCTCTCTCATCGCGGGAAAGGGTTTCAGAACTTCAAAAAACCCTTTTCATGTCGCAGCGTGCCCGCGCCATCTTGTCGATGATCTGTTCTTCGAGTTTCATCGTCCGGAACGCTTGGTCGCGAACGCAGCCGGAAGCTGCCACCCGCTGCCCTCGATCTGGGAGATGTTGCTGACGATGCGCCAGCAGCCCCGCGACCGGACCAACTGGAAATGGTGCAGCCCCCGCGCGAGCGGGCGGCCTTCATTCGCAGGAACGGCGATCTGGAAACTACTGTAGATCGAGGCGATGTCGCCGAAAATACGCGTCTCGCGCTTGTACTCGCGTTCGATGAAGCCGGACCGGCCATAGACCTCCTGCGTCTGTGTGCGTAGCGTGGAGAGATCGGCTTTGATCATCGGGGCGTTGCTGGCACCGGGCATCATCGTGACAAAAACGCCTTGGTCGACGAACAGCCCGCCAATCCGATCCCAATCCCAGGTTCCGCCTGCTGGCACGGACACAAGGTCGTAGACCGCGCTCACTGCGCTATCTGCCGTTTCGCCGTCACGGCAGACAGATGGCGAAGCCGTCGAGGCGGCTATCAGGGCAACAGCCATGGCGATCACCGCTTCGCCTCCGCCTTCAGATCCGCTGGCCGATGATAACGACCGTTCTCTACGACGCCTGTGACTTGGGACAGGGCATGGATGTCGATCGACGGATCGGCATCGAGAAATAGAATGTCGGCTTCCATCCCCGATTGCAGGCGTCCTGTCCGGTCATCCAGCTTCAGAAGGTGCGCCGCGTTCGACGTCGCCATCCGCAGCACGTCCCAAGCCGGGATGCCGGCCGCGACGTGCAATTCCGCCTCGCGTGCGACGCTGACGCCGGGGGCCACGAATGGATTGTTCATGTCGGTTCCGATCGTCAGGGGTACGCCAGCCTCATGCAGCATCCGCACAAACCGCTGAACCTTGGGCCACACGGCCTGAGCCCGTGTGTAATCGTCCGATTTCCAGCCGAGATCGAAGCGGAACGCAGTCTTCCAGTTCTCGACCATCGCCGGATAGGCCCATGCCACGTCCCGGTCGCGATAGGCGAGGTCGTCACCATGGAAGGCGAGGTTGAAGGCGATGAGCGTCGCATCCACCGGGATGCGCTTCTCCGCGACCGTCCGGATCATGGTGGTGATTTCGGGGCCGTCAAGATCGGCCTGCTCGTACCATTCGAAGAAGGCATAGGGGCCGGGACGACGCTGCGCGAGGTAGGCCGCACGCCTGTCGGACGGCAGGAGGTACGGCGAGATCGGCATGGCGTGCACCAGTGAGTCGATCCCCAGCCTCGCCGCCTCTGCCCAACTCACGTCACCCAGATGCGCGATCGTGGTGACGCCAGCGGCATTGGCGGCCTGGATGCCGGACGCCAAGTCGCTCGGTGTCAGAGCCTCGTAGAGCTTCACATAGTTGACCCCGGCGCGGGCTTGGGCCTGCACATAGCCGGCAACATCATGCGTATCGTCGACACGATCGACGAGACCACGCACGGGAAAGGCGGATCGATCGATGACTGCTCCCGCGACCTTCGCCTCCGGCCCACGTAGGCGTCCAGCTTTGACCGCATCGCGATAGGCGACAGCGCGGGCGGTATCGCCGCCCGGATCGCGGATCGTTGTCACGCCAGCTGCCAGCAGCATCAGCGCATCGTGGCGGGTGATCGCGTCGCTTCCGGCAACCATCAGGCTGACCGCACCATCATTGACCTGCGGTGTCACCGGACCAAGCGTGATGTGCGCGTGCGTGTCGAACAGTCCGGGCATTGCGAAACGCCCCGTCATTTTGGCGCGCGCAGCCCCGGCGTAGCGGCGAGGCACACGACCCTGCCCGATAGTCTCGATGCGTTCCCCGAGAACGACTACGTAGCGGTCCGGGAGCCGATGTTTGGTCAGCGGATCGAGGATGGTGACGCCCGTATAGATCGTCTCGCCGGTAGCGAGGGCTGGTAAAGATACTGTGCCGAGCATCAGCAAGGCGGCAAAAAGCGAGCGCATGCGCATAGTTCAACCTTTCTCAGGCGATTTGATCCGCAGATTGATGGCGGAGCGGAGGAATACCAGCGTTTCGGCCAAGGCGGGATCGGCGGTTATGCGGATCACGACGCGGCGAAGTGCGGCGGCTTCCGCGGTGTCGGCACCTGGGATGTCGAGCGCAGCGGCAAGCACCAGCCAACGATCCGCCAGCGCACGAGCCCTGTCGGAGCCGGGATCGCCATCCGCGGCGGCAATGGCTGCCTCGCCGAGCAACTCGCCGATCTCCGCTTCCGTAACCCCGTCGGCGACAGACTGGTTCACGATGGCGCGCACGGCCGCCTGCTCGCTTTCATCGCAGGCCGCTGCCTCGATCGCCGTACGTAGGGTCTTCAAGTCGCTCGCCGGCAGAGGGGCGAGATCACGCGCCAGTTCGAGCAGCAACTGCGCTGACACTTCGCCGCTGGTCGCAAACTGATCGCGTGCCTGCTGAACCCGTTTCAGCTGATTGCGGGCGGTGCGGATGATCGACGCCAAGTGTCTGGCCTGAAGATCCATGATCTGGCCGATGGCGAGACCGTCGCGGTCGAGCATCTCGCCAATCTGTTTCAGCGACAGGCCGAGGGTCTTCAGCGCCAGAATCTGATGCAGGCGCGCGACGTGTGCCGGCCCGTAAAACCGCCAGCCACCTTCGCGACGATCGGGCGTGAGCAGTCCCGCCTTTTCATAAACGCGAAGCGCCTTGATGGAGGTCTTTGCTTCGCGCGCAAGTTCGCCAGGACCTAGCCAGCGATGATCAGCAGGAGGAGTGATGGGACTCGACATGAGTGAAGGATGGGACCGGACCCAGGGTCCGGTACAAGCCCCGACACAGAAAGGCTCTGGCCGGCAAGCTTAACGCAGGTTTTCGATCCCTCTCCCAACCCTCTCCCGCAAGGTGAGAGGGCTTTTGTGCTGCGCTATTGGATAGACCGAGCGGCCGATACAAGCTTGTTCTGCACTGATTTCAGTTTCCCCATTGCGTCAAGGATTTGTCTTCGTGCTCTGGAACAGGGCTTGCCTGCTTGCCTGCAGAACATGCTTTGCGACGGCGCCCGAGGCGCTTTCGCCAGCGCCACCTGCTGCCGGCAGCGAACGAGACAGGCCCATGACCCAGAACCCTTCGTCCTTCCGTGACAGCGAGTCGAGGTCATGCCCGTGAGCATTGATCTCGAACGCTTCCACAAGAGTTTCTTCGAGGAAAGCTTCGAAGGGCTCGATGTGATGGAGCAGGCGCTGCTGGCGCTGAACATCTCCGCCGCCGATGCGGAAACGATCAACACCATCTTCAGGGCTGCCCACTCGATCAAGGGCGGTGCCGCGACCTTCGGCTTCGCCAGCGTCGCCGACTACACGCATGGCGTGGAAACCCTGCTCGACCAGATGCGCAGCGGCAAGCGCCAGGTCACCAAGGCCGATGTCGATCTGCTGCTGAGAGTCGTCGACGTGCTGCGCGGCCTGCTCGGCGCGGCGCGTGACGGCACCGCGTTCGACGCGGCCGCAGTCTCTTCGACGCAAGCCGAAATCGCGCTGGCGCTGGCGGGAGAAGCGCCGGCCGTGGTCGCCGCCATCAAGCCGGTAATCGTCGCCGCGCCGAGCGGCTGGCTGATCCGCTTCGAACCGAAGACCGATCTGTTTCGCAGCGGCAACGATCCGCTGCGGATCATCCGCGGGCTCGATGCGCTGGGGCCGATGGAGGTCGAAGTCGATACCGCCGGCCTGCCTTCGTTCGCGGATGCCGACGCCGAATCCTGCTATCTCGCCTGGACCTTGCGCCTGCATGGCGATGCCACGCGTGGTGAAGTGGAGGAACTGTTTTCCTGGGTCGAGGACGAATGCCGGCTGCTCATCGAGCCACTGGCTGCTGCCGTCAACATCGATGCTCCGGCCCTTGCAGAAGCGGTGGTCGGCATCGAGCCGGGCAAGCCAGCACTGGCGCTGGTCAAGTCGGCCGAGCCGGCAAGCCCGCCGAATGCTGGAGCACCGCGACAGGGTGATGCCGGTTCGATCAGAGTCGGCACCGAGAAGATCGATGCGCTGATCAACCTGGTCGGCGAGCTGGTGATCACCCAGGCGATGCTGACCCAGCGCGCCGCCGATCTCGACCCGGTGCAGTACGAAAAGCTGCTCAACGGCTTGTCCCAGCTCGATCGCAACACGCGGCTGCTGCAGGAAGCGGTGATGGCAACGCGGATGCTGCCGATGGAAGCAGTGTTCAGCCGCTTCCCGAGAGTGGTGCGCGATCTCGCCACCAAGCTCAACAAGCAGGTGCGTCTGGTCACCGTTGGCGAGCAGACCGAACTCGATAAATCGGTGATCGAGAAGATTACCGATCCGCTCAATCATCTGGTCCGCAACAGTCTCGATCATGGTCTGGAAACAGCGGCCGATCGCATCGCCAAGGGCAAGGACGTCACCGGCACCATTCGCCTCAGCGCGTCGCACCAGGGCGGCAACATCGTCATCGAAGTGTCCGACGATGGCCGTGGTCTGGATCGCGCCCGCATCCTCGCCAAGGCGCAGGAGAAGGGCATTGCCTGCAGCGAGACGATGGCCGATGCCGAGGTCTGGCAGCTGATCTTCGCGCCGGGTTTCTCGACCGCCGAGCAGGTCACCGATGTCTCCGGCCGCGGCGTCGGCATGGACGTGGTCAAGCGCAACATCCAGGCGCTCGGCGGATCGGTGGATCTGTCATCGCCGGCTGGCAGCGGCACGCGGGTGATCATCCGTCTGCCGCTGACCCTGGCCATTCTCGATGGCATGTCGGTCGCCGTTGGCGACGACGTCTACATCCTGCCGCTGGGCTCGGTGATCGAATCGCTGCAGCCGCTGCCGGAGCAGGTCAAGCGCATGGCCGGGCAGGGCACTGTGGTCCGCGTGCGCAACGAATATCTGCCGCTGATGGATCTGCGCGAGTGGTTCGGCCTGCCGGGCCAGCGCCGCCTGCCTTCGGAGGCGATCGTGGTCATCGTCGAATCCGAAGGCCGGAAGCTGGCGATGCAGATCGATGAACTGGTCGGCCAGCAGCAGGTGGTGATCAAGAGTCTGGAAGCGAATTACCGCCGGGTTCGCGGCGTCTCCGGCGCGACGATTCTCGGCGATGGCCGGGTGTCTCTGATCATCGACGTCGGCGCCATCGTGCGGCTGTCCAGCCAGTCCAGTCAGGTGGCGGCTGCGGCCTGAAGAACTTGCGACGCCAGCCTTGGCACTCCACCCACAGCATCCCGAGAGTCATCCCATGAACACTGCAGCAGGCGACTACGCCACGATCAACGCACAGGCCGATGGCAACGGTCAGCCCAATGAGTTTCTGACCTTCACGCTGGGCGACGAGGAATACGGCGTCGACATCCTCAAGGTTCAGGAGATTCGCGGCTACGACACCGTGACCCGCATTCCCGATGCGCCGGATTTCATCAAGGGCGTGATCAATCTGCGCGGCACCATCGTTCCGGTGATCGACATGCGGATCAAGTTCCGGCTCGGCAAGGTCGAGTACAACTCGTTCACGGTGATGATCATCCTGAACGTCGCGCGCAGAGTCGTCGGCATGGTCGTCGACGGTGTTTCCGACGTCATGCAATTGACTCCCGAACAGATACGACCGGCGCCGGAATTCGGCAGCGCGGTGAACGCCCGCTTCATCACCGGCCTCGGCGCCTTCGATCAGCGAATGCTGATCCTGATCGACATCGAAAAGCTGCTGTCCGGCGCCGACATGGCGCTGATGGCCGGCCCCGAAGCGCAGTCGCAAGCACTCCAGTAACACCCCGAACCAGCATCCCAATAAGCCTGTTTCCCGGCACCACGCGCGGGAACCGGAATTGCAGAAACCCGACGACACCTGTCCCTGTCTCTCATTCAGGACCCGACTCATGAAACTCCTCGACTCCCTGTTCTCCCGCTCAGCCGATCGCAAGCGGATCGCCGATTACGCCAGCCGCATCGAGGCGATCGACAAGGTGCAGGCGGTCATCGAGTTCACGCTCGACGGCCAGGTGCTGACCGCGAACCAGAATTTCCTGGCGCTGACCGGCTACCGACTCGACGAGATCGTCGGCCAGCATCATTCGCTGTTCGTGACGCCGGAAGAGCGCGCCAGCATCGACTACCGGCTGTTCTGGGAAAAGCTCGGCAAGGGCAATTTCGATTCCGGCCAGTACCGGCGCATCGCCAAGGGCGGCCGCGAGGTCTGGATCCAGGCTACCTACAACCCGGTCCACGGCCCGGACGGCCAGCTGGTCAAGGTGGTCAAGTTCGCCACCGACATCACCGAGTCGAAGATCAGGGCGGCCGATTACGAAGGCCAGCTGAACGCCATCGGCAAGGCTCAGGCGGTGATCGAATTCACCCTGGGCGGCAAGGTCATCCAGGCCAATGACAACTTCCTGAAAACGGTCGGCTACACGATCGAGGAAGTGCGCGGCCAGCACCATTCGATGTTCGTGACGGCGGAGCAGAAGAGCTCGATCGACTACCGCCTGTTCTGGGAAAAGCTCGGCCGTGGCGAGTACGACGCCGGCCAGTATCGCCGTGTCGGCAAGGGTGGCCGCGAGCTGTGGCTGCAGGCTTCCTACAACCCGATCTACGGCCCGGACGGCAAGGCCTTCAAGGTGGTCAAGTACGCCACCGACATCAGCGAAGCCAAGCTGAAAGCCGCGGACTACGAAGGCCAGTTGTCGGCCATCGGCAAGTCACAGGCAGTGATCGAATTCTCGACCAGCGGCAAGATCATCCACGCCAACGACAACTTCCTGAAGGCGGTCGGCTACACGCTCGATGAAGTGCGCGGCCAGCACCACAGCCTGTTCGTCACCGCCGCCGAAAAGGACAGCGAGACCTATCGCAGCTTCTGGGACAAGCTCGGCCGTGGCGAGTACGACGCCGGCCAGTACCGGCGGATCGGCAAGAACGGCAGGGAAGTCTGGATCCAGGCCAGCTACAACCCGATCCTCGATCCTTCGGGCAAGCCGTACAAGATCGTCAAGTACGCCACCGACATCACTGAAGCCAAGATGCAGGCGGCCGATTTCCATGGCCAGATCGCGGCGATCGGCAAGGCCCAGGCGGTGATCGAATTCACGCTGGACGGCCGCATCCTCAACGCCAACGACAACTTCCTGGCGGCCACAGGCTACCGGCTGGACGAGATCAAGGGCCAGCACCATTCGATGTTCGTCGATACCTCCGAGCGCAACGGTGCGGAGTACGCGGCGTTCTGGGTCAAGCTCGGCCGTGGCGAGTACGACGCGGGCCAGTACCGGCGGGTCGGCAAGGGCGGCCGCGAACTGTGGCTGGAAGCCAGCTACAACCCGATCCTCGATCCGGCCGGCCGGCCGTTCAAGGTGGTCAAGTACGCCACCGACATCACCGATGCCAAATTGCGCGCCGCCGATTACGCCGGCCAGCTGAACGCCATCGGCAAGGCCCAGGCGGTGATCGAATTCACCCTGGACGGCAAGATCGTCCAGGCCAACGACAACTTCCTCGACGCACTCGGCTATCGCGCCGATGAAGTGGTGGGCAAGCATCATTCGATGTTCGTCGAACCGCTGACCCGCGGCAGCGCGGAGTACGCGAACTTCTGGGCCAAGCTCGGCCGCGGCGAGTATGACTCGGGCCAGTACAAGCGCATCGGCAAGGATGGCCGTGAAGTCTGGATCCAGGCCAGCTACAACCCGATCCTCGATCCGTCCGGTCGGCCGTTCAAGGTGGTCAAGTACGCCACCAACATCACCGCCGCGAAGATGCAGGCGGCCGATTACGAAGGCCAGCTGAACGCGATCAGCAAGGCTCAGGCGGTGATCGAATTCACCCTCGATGGCAAGGTGGTGCACGCCAACGAAAACTTCTGCAACGCGCTCGGCTATCGGCTGGACGAGATCAAGGGTCAGCATCATTCGCTGTTCGTCGATGCCGCTTCCCGCAACAGCCCGGAATACACGCAGTTCTGGACCAAGCTGGGCCGCGGCGAATTCGATGGCGGCATCTACAAGCGCATCGCCAAGGGCGGCCGCGAAGTGTGGATCCAGGCCACCTACAACCCGATCATCGGGCCGGACGGCAAGCCGCTGAAGGTGGTCAAGTACGCCACCGACATCACCGAAGCCAAGCTCAAGGCCGCGGTCTACGAAAGCCAGCTCGACGCCATCTCCAAGACCCAGGCGGTGATCAAGTTCACGCTCGACGGCAAGGTCCTCGACGCCAATCAGAACTTCCTCAACGCCACCGGTTATGCGCTCGACGAGATCGTCGGCAAGCATCACGGCATGTTCGTCGACCCGGCGCTGCGCGGCTCCTCCGAGTACAAGCAGTTCTGGGAAAAGCTCGGCCGCGGCGAAGCCGAAACCGGCCAATACCGCCGCTACGGCCGGGATGGCCGCGAGATCTGGCTGAACGCGTCGTACAACCCGATCGTCGATGCCGCCGGCCGTCCGACCCAGGTCATCAAGTACGCCACCGACATCACCGCGCAGAAGGTCAAGGACACCGATGCCGCCGGCCAGATGGCCGCCGTCTACCGCGCCCGCTGCGCGATCCAGCTGACCCTCGACGGCACCATCACCCTCGCCAACGACAACTTCTGCCGCGCCACCGGCTACACCGCCGAAGACCTGATCGGCCGTCATCACGACATGCTGCTGGAGCAGACGCCGCAGGCGCTCGCCGAAGGCCGCGAGCTGGTGGCCCGGATCAATCGCGGCGACAGCCCGAACGGCCAGTTCAAGCGCATCGGCAAGGACGGCAAGGTGGTCTGGTTCCAGGCCAACTACAACTCGATCCTCGATCTCGCCGGCAAGCCCTGCAAGGCGGCGATCTTCGCCACCGATGTCACCGATCAGGTCAATGCCCAGCTGGCGCTGAACCGCGCAGTGGAGCAGACGCAGGCGGTGGCGATCGCCGCGAAGGAAGGCGATCTCACCCAGCGCGTGCCGCTGGACGACAAGTCCGGCCAGATCCGCGAACTGTGCGGCGGCGTCAACGCGCTGGTCGAGAACATGGCCAGCGTCGTCACCCGGATCAAGGATTCCACCGAAGCGATCAACACTGCGGCACGGGAGATCGCCAGCGGTAACAGTGACCTCTCGGCGCGCACCGAGCAGCAGGCCGCTTCTCTCGAAGAGACCGCCAGCTCGATGGAAGAGCTGACCTCGACGGTCAAGCAGAACGCCGAGAACGCCCGCCAGGCCAATCAGCTGGCGCTGGGTGCATCGGATGTCGCGCTCAGAGGCGGCAAGGTGGTCGGCGAAGTGGTCGGCACGATGAGCGATATCCAGGCGTCGTCGAAGAAGATCGTCGACATCATCAGCGTCATCGATGGCATCGCTTTCCAGACCAACATCCTGGCACTTAACGCCGCGGTGGAAGCAGCACGCGCCGGTGAACAGGGCCGAGGCTTCGCGGTGGTGGCTGCCGAAGTGCGTAGCCTGGCCCAGCGTTCGGCCGGTGCCGCGAAGGAGATCAAGAGCCTGATCGGCGATTCGGTCGAGAAGGTCGGCAACGGCACGCGCCTGGTCGAGAACGCCGGCAAGACGATGGAAGAGATCGTCACCAGCGTTAAGCGGGTCACCGACATCATGGCCGAGATTTCCGCGGCTTCGCAGGAGCAGAGCCAGGGCATCGAGCAGGTCAACCAGACCATCACCCAGATGGACGAAGTGACCCAGCAGAACGCCGCGCTGGTCGAGGAAGCCTCGGCCGCCGCCCGTTCGCTGGAAGCGCAGGCCAATGGCTTGAGCGAAGCGGTGGCGGGCTTCCGGGTCAACGAGCGCGATGCGGAAGTATCGCCACGCGCATCGGCCCCGATGACCACCACCGTGCCGCTGCGGGCCGCTGCGCGACCGAAGCCGGCGCCGCGTCGTACGGCTGCTGCTGCGGCACCGGCACGAGCCGCCGGTGGCGAACAGTGGACCGAGTTCTGAGACGCCTGCGATGAGCCTTGCAGCCAGTCATCTCGATAGCGTTGAAGCCACGGACGATCGTGACTTCAACTTCACCGCCCGCGATTTCGATCGCGTGCGGAGCTTGATCCACGCCAAGGCCGGCATCGCGCTGTCGGAATCGAAGCGCGACATGGTCTACAGCCGCCTGGGCCGGCGGCTGCGGGCCTTGTCGCTCGACAGCTTCAAGACCTATCTCGATCAACTGGAAGCACGCAACGATGCCGATGAATGGCAGGCGTTCACCAATGCGCTGACCACCAATCTGACCTCGTTCTTTCGCGAGGCGCATCACTTCGAAGTGCTCGCCGAACTTTTGAAGGCGCGTGGTCGGCAGACGCCGATCAAGATCTGGTGCGCGGCGGCCTCGACGGGCGAGGAGCCGTATTCGCTGGCGATCACCGCCGCCGAAGCGCTGGATTCGCTGACGCCGTCGGTGAAGATCCTGGCCACCGACATCGACACCCAGGTGCTGGAAACCGCGCAGGCCGGCGTCTATCCGGAGGAGCGTGTCGACAAGCTCGACGATGCCCAGAAGCGGCGCTTTTTTCGCCGCGGTGCCGGCGCCAATGCCGGCCGTGTGCGGGTCATCGACGAGCTGCGCGAGATGATCAGCTTCCGGCCGCTGAATCTGCTCGATGCCCGTTATCCGATGCGCGGCCCGTTCGACGCGATCTTCTGCCGCAACGTGATGATCTATTTCGACAAGCCCACGCAGCGCGACATCCTCGGCAAGATCGCGCCGCTGCTGAGCCCGGACGGCCTGTTCTTCGCCGGCCACTCGGAAAGCTTCTTCCACGCCACCGACATTGTCACGTCGATCGGCCGCACCGTGTACCGGCGGACAGCCCGCTAGCCATGTACGCGATCCGCAAGGTACGCGACAAGGTGCAGGCGATCGCCGATCCGACGACCTATTTCGACCCCAAGTTCGGCGCCCACGCGATGAAGGTGCTGCCGGGCGAATACGTGGCGACCGATCGCGACGTGATGCTGGTGACCGTGCTCGGTTCCTGCGTCTCGGCCTGCATTCGCGATCCGCTGGCCAAGGTCGGCGGCATGAACCATTTCATGCTGCCGGACATCGAGAACGCCGGCGCCGCCAATGAAAGCGCGCGCTACGGCTCTTACGCGATGGAAATGCTGATCAACGAACTGCTGAAGCGCGGTGCCGCGCGCAGCCGTCTGGAAACCAAGCTGTTCGGTGGCGGCGCGGTGCTGGCCGGCTTCACGGTCTCCAATGTCGGCAAGCGCAACGGCGAGTTCGTGCTGCGCTATCTGGCCACCGAAGGCCTGAGCGTCGCGGCCCAGGACTTGTACGACACCTGCCCGAGGCGGGTTCACTACTTTCCGCTCACCGGCCGCGTGATGGTCAAGCGCCTTGCTTCCGCCAACGACACCGAAGTGCTGGCCAGCGAGCGCTTGTACCGCCACAAGCTCACCGAATCCCCGAACACTGGCAGCGTGGAGCTTTTCTGATGCCTGCAATCCCGAACAAGATTCTCAAGGTGCTGATCGTCGACGACTCGGCGCTGATGCGTCAGTTGCTGACCGAACTGCTGTCCGGCGACCGCGAACTGGAAGTGGTCGGCGCCGCGCCGGATCCCTACATCGCCCGCGATCTGATCAAGGCGCTGAATCCCGACGTGCTGACGCTCGATGTCGAGATGCCGCGCATGGACGGCCTGAGCTTCCTCGAGAACCTGATGCGGCTGCGGCCGATGCCGGTGGTGATGGTGTCGTCGCTGACCGAGAAGGGCGCGGAAGTGACCTTGCAGGCGATGGAACTCGGCGCGATCGATTTCGTCACCAAGCCGAAGATCGATGTGCAGGCCGGTCTGCGCCTCTATGCCGAGGAGCTGGTCGCCAAGATCAAGATCGCGGCGCGCGCCAAGGTCCGCGGCCGGATGCCGGCACCGAGCGGCTCGCGCACCGCTGCCGCAGGCGGGTCGCGGATCTTCCGCACCACCGAAAAGCTGATCGCGATCGGCGCCTCGACCGGCGGCACCGAAGCGATCCGCGAAGTGCTGGAACGGATGCCGGCCGATTCGCCGGCCATCGTCATCACCCAGCACATTCCGGCGCTGTTCTCCGGGCCATTCGCGGCGCGCATGGATCGGAGTTCGGCGATGTCGGTCTGCGAAGCCAGGGATGGTCAGCAGATCGTCCCCGGCCACGCCTACATCGCGCCCGGCGATCGCCATCTGGAAGTGCGCCGCGATGGCGCCCGCTACATCTGCAAGCTCACCGATGCGCCGCCGGAAAACCGCCACCGGCCGAGCGTCGACGTGCTGTTCAAATCAGTGGCCCAGCACGCCGGTGCCAATGCCGTCGGCGCGATCCTGACCGGCATGGGTGACGACGGCGCGCGCGGCTTGCTGGAGATGCGCAAGGTCGGCGCCTCGACCGTGGTGCAGGACGAAGCGAGCAGCGTGGTCTGGGGCATGCCCGGCGCCGCGTTCAAGCTGGGCGCTGCCGATCGCGTACTGCCGCTCGATGCGATCGCCACCGAGTTACTGCGTCAATGCAGCACTGATCGACGGGCCGCTTGAGAGTGCTTGGCGGCGCTCCAGTCCTGTCCTCTACGGCCGATAACCCTGCAATGAACCTTTCGTTGAATTCTTGATTCCGCTCACCTGGACCCTCCGACATGAACACCCTCGATCAACAAGCCTGGCTGCTGCCGTTATCCGGCACCGTGGTGGGCGCTGCGCTGCAGATGGTGGCGACGCCAGCGGCAAGCTGGATCGGCGGGGCGCTCGTCGTCGCCGGCTGGGCTGCATTCGCCTGGCGCAATCGGCGCAGCACCGGCAACCAGCGCCAGCTCGCAGCGATCCACGACGGCCAGTTGCAACACCATCGGCAATTGCTTGAGGAACTGCGCAGCGGCCTGGTCAACGAATCGGCCGGCGTGCAGCACGAAGTCGAACGAGTGCGGACGCTGATCCTCGAATCGGTGCGCACGCTCGGCAGTGCCTTCGAGCAGATGAACAAGCAATCCCGCGCTCAGGAAACGGCCGTCGGCCGCATCCTGAGTCGTGCCGAAAGCGGCGCCGGCGGCAATGGCGTCGACGTGCAGCACTTCGCCCGCACGGCCAGCCAGTTGATGGAAGGCCTGGTCGACATCCTCGCTGGCGTCAGCAAGCAGAGCGCGAACTCGGTGCAGCACATCGATGCGATGGTCAAGCATCTGGATGCGATCTTCGAATTGCTCGGTGATGTGAAGACCATCGCCGATCAGACCAACCTGCTAGCGCTGAACGCAGCGATCGAAGCGGCACGCGCCGGTGAAGCCGGACGCGGTTTCGCCGTGGTCGCCGAGGAAGTGCGCAACCTGTCCGAGCGCTCGACCAGCTTCAACGAACAGATCCGCAAACTGGTGTTCAGCTCCAAGGATTCGATCGCCAAGGTCCGCGAAGCGGTCGGCGAGATGGCGACCCGCGACATGGGTGCGAGCCTCCACGCCCGCAACGAAGTCGGCCGCCTGATGGCCCAGGTCGAAGAGATCAACGTCGCCGTTGCCGGCAGCGCCCGCGAAGCCCACGCCGCCGGCGAACAGATCGGCATCGCCGTCGGCCAGGCCGTGCGCTGCCTGCAGTTCGAGGACATCGCCACCCAGGCACTCGGCGCGGCCCTGGTCCACGTCCGCCACCTGCACCAGATCGGCGACGAAACCCGCGGCCTGCAGGCCGTGCTGGTCAACGAAGCTCGGCCGGAGCCGATCCGCCAGCCGCTGCCAGCCGCAGCACCCAGCTATGTCGCACCGAAGCCTGCTCCGACGCCAGTGGCTGAAGCCGCCAACGATGATTGGCGAGTGCCGGCCCACAAGCCGGTGGCGCAGTTGTCGATGCAGGCGGGGGCGGTGGAGTTGTTTTGAGCCGCTGAAACAGCCAATCGGTTCAATGCCAGCGGCGTGGCAGGAACGCTCCCGTCGCGTCGCGGTACCGGGCGTAAGCCGCTGCCAGCACGCTGGTCTCGAACTTTCCTTCCTCGACCCGCGCCGCCGACACATAGATCGCACCCATCGCCAGTAGCGGCATCAGCATCAGCGGCTGAAGTGTGGCGACGGGAACGGCGAGCCAGGCCAGCAGGTAGGCGCTGTAGAACGGATGGCGAATCCAGCGATACGGGCCGGTGCTGACCAGGTGACTGGGTTCGTCTTCGGAGAACGCGAAGCTCAGCGGGCGGGTCCGGTTGGCGCGGATGGCCCACCAGAACAGGGCGAGGCTTGCGGCACAGAGCAGCAAGGCAGTCAGGCCGCCGAGCGCCGAGGCGATGCCGAACAGGGGAATGCCACTCAGGCTGATGAAACCCAGCGCGGTACCGAGCAGCTTGATGGTGTCGATGCCGCTGTTGCTGCCGCTGGGTTCGGTGAAGAAGCGGTACATGCCCCAGTTGAAGCTGAGCAGGCAGGTGGCGAAGGCGATCAGCAGGCTGACCGTCCAGATATCGAAAGTGAATAGTTCGGCCATCATGCAGTCCTCCGTCGCGTGCGGCGGTTACGGCTCATCAGCGCCAGCATCGAGGCGCGCGACAGGGCGGTGCCGATCTGGGCCGGGGTACGGGCGATGAAGATCAGGCGGTCTTCGCGGGCTTCATCGATGTCGAGCTGGGCGAACAGCCCGAACTGCTTGCGTTCGACGATCCGGGCGATGCGTTCGCGCTCTGCGCAGGAGTAGCGCGTGGAGGTGGCGATGCCGCGCAGGGCGAAAGGGTGTTCGCCTTCTGCAGCAGCCGGTGCGCCGAGGCGTTCGCGCAGCCAGTGCGCAAGGCGGGCGCCATCGCTGCTGTAGCTGCCGTCGCAACGTGGCTCGACGTTGGCGAGGTAGCGCGATACGCCGAGATAGATCGTCGGTGACGCAGTGGTCGACCACAGCAGCGCGCTACGGCCCAGTTTGTGTTCCCAGACTTGGGTATCGACGATGCAGCGTTCGAACAGCGCCATCGTCGCACCGCTGTTCTTCAGATCATTCCGACAGGCGCTCCAGCCGACATGGACCAGCGCCAGGTCCAAGGGCAGGCCGTGGACGGCGCTCAGATCTTCGCGGCTGGTCATGAAGAAGCCGGCAAGCTGTCCCTGGCCCTCGCGGCCGATGTAGAGGTGGCTGCAGGCGGCGACTTCGCGGGCCAGGATCGCGCTGGCGTCGTCGTAGCTCGGTGCGGCGAGCAGGGCCAGTTCGGTGCGTAGCCAGGCGTTGCGACGCAGCTCGTCGCCGCTGATCACTTCGATGGCGAGCTGGGTCATGACCGTGCCTGGCCGCT
Organism: Nevskia ramosa DSM 11499; assembly: GCF_000420645.1. Taxonomy (NCBI): domain Bacteria; kingdom Pseudomonadati; phylum Pseudomonadota; class Gammaproteobacteria; order Nevskiales; family Nevskiaceae; genus Nevskia; species Nevskia ramosa. Next base: position 183,654 of record NZ_ATVI01000005.1, read on the forward strand.
TCCGCCTGTGTCGTCGTCTCTCGGGGGCGGGAGCGGCGTGGTGTCGTTCGGCGCCTGCTCTGGTCCTGGTTTCGGCGCTTCGGTCGTTACCGGCTCGCTGCCCGGGGGAGGTGGCGACGGCCACCACTGGACGCCGCTGTCGGTCGGCGACGGCAGCCAGTTTTCGTAACGGATGGCGGAAGCGCCCATGACCACGCCCTGCTGGAAGGTGTGGGGCAAGGCTCGGGTCCGGACTGGCTGGCAGTCCTAACGCAGTTCCATCGGATTGCTAACGAATTCGCATTGCCGTTGCGAGCGATTGAAAACAAGGCGTTTCTTCGTGCCGAGCCCTGCGGGTGTGATTTTCGGCATCGGCTCCGAGCAGATATCCCGGGGCCGTATAGGGGCGCGCCTTCATAGCGTTCGGGCCAACGGCTCGGCGATGATTCCGCTTGCCACCCAGCGGGTTCGTCGTGAACCGGCACGGCAGCGATGATGACGAGGAGAACGCCGATGGCCGATGGACGCTTCGATGACCGACAGATCCAGTGGAGCCGCCTCGACGGCATCGCGCATCTCGAATACACCGTGCTGAGCATCGATCCGCCACGCCAGACGGCCGATGTGCTGTTCCGCTTCGCTGCCAACGAGCAGATTGTCCTGCACCGGCACCTGGCCCTGAATCACACCTTCGTCGTGCAGGGAGAACATCGCCTGTACGAGCCCGACGGCCGCATCAAGGAAATCCGGCCGACCGGCAGCTACACGATCAGCCCGCCCAATCCGGAACCGCATCGCGAAGGCGGTGGTGCCGAAGATGTCATCGTGCTGTTCAGCATCCGTGGCAGCGATGGCTTGCTGTACGAATTGCTCGACGATGCCCGCAACATCATCGGTACCTTGACGATGCAGGATCTGACGGCGCTGTACGCCGCGCAGCGCGGCTCGAGATAGCCGCGGCTTATTCTTGGGCGGCGACCAGTTCGAGGAATTTTTCCGGCGTCACCGTCGGATAGAACAGCCAGCCCTGGGCGTAGTCGACGCCGATCTCGCGCAGCGCGGCGAGCTTGCGCGGATCGTCGACGAACTCGGCGACCGTGCGCTTGCCGGTGGCGTGGGCGACCTGGTGGATGGCGCGGACGATTTCCTGCGAGGCGCCGCTCTGCGCCACTTCCTTGATGAAGCAGCCGTCGATCTTGACCTCGTCGACCGGCAGCCGCTGCAGGTAGCCGAACGAACACAGGCCGGAGCCGAAGTCATCGAGGCTGAAGCTGACGCCTGCGGCGCGGAAGGTGCGGATCACGTCGGCGGCGATATCGAGGTTCTCGATCGCCGCAGTTTCGGTGATTTCGAAACAGAGTTTTCCCGGCGGCAGGCCCGCGTTCTTCACGTCGCGCAGCAGCTCGTCCATGAAGCGGCCGTCGACGATCGAGCGCGCCGACAGGTTGATCGACACGCTCTGCAGGCGACCGAGCGCGCCGCGGTTGTCGGCCAGCCAGTCGAGGATGAACTGGGTCGAGAAGCGATCGAGTTCGTTGATCAGGCCGAAGTATTCAAGTGTTTCGATGGTGCCGGCGGGCACCGGCATGAAGACGCCTTTCTTTTCCATGCGGAGCAGGAACTCGGCCTTGCGCAGGCGCGGCTCGCCGCGGCGGATATCCATGATCGGCTGCGGATGCAAGGACAGCCGGCCGGCGGCCATCAGCTTGCGGAACTGGGTGACGTCGCCGGCATTGACCGGCGGCTTGCGCAGCGCCGTGCCACTCGCGTTATGCAAGGCGACCTGATTCAGACCGAGATGCTTGCTCTGCTCGCAGGCCTCGCCAGCCTCGCTCAGTGCTTCGATCCAGTTGATGCCCGGGCGCACGACCCGGACGCCGATCGATACCGAAACCGGGCTTTCGCCGAGCGGCGCGCGGAAGCGCAGCGCGGTCAGTCGATCACGCAGATCGATGGCATCGTCGATCGCCATCTGCGGGTGATCGATGATCCGCGCGGCGACGAACTCGTTGCTCCACAAACGGCCGGCGATGCCGTGCTTGCCGATCCATTCATGCAGCAGTTGTTCGACCTGGGCGATCACCGCATCGCCCTCGGCCGCACCAGCGATGCGATTCACCGAACGCAGATGGCGGATGTCGATCACGAACAATGCGGCGCAGGGCTCGCAGGACCAGGCACGCAGGCGCTCGATCAGCGTGTCGTGGCTGGACGGGGTCATGGCGAAGCGTGGAAGAAGGCTCATCCACCGCTATCGGCACCGCCATTCGCTTTCTGCAACCGCCTGGCGGTCGTCGGCAGCCTTTGGCGCCAACGACCACCGACAGCAGACTCAGACGTTGAAGCGGAAGTGCATGACGTCGCCTTCCTTGACGATGTATTCCTTGCCTTCCAGACGCCAGCGGCCGGCTTCCTTGGCGCCCGGTTCGCCCTTGTATTGGACGTAATCGTCATAGGCGATGACTTCGGCGCGGATGAAGCCGCGCTCGAAATCGGTGTGGATGACGCCGGCCGCCTGCGGGCCGGTGGCACCGACCTTGACCGTCCAGGCGCGTACTTCCTGCACGCCGGCAGTGAAGTAGGTCTGCAGGCCGAGCAGCGCATAGGCGCTGCGGATCACGCGGTTCAGGCCCGGTTCTTCAAGGCCGAGGGATTCGAGGAAGTCCTTCTTGTCGGCGTCGTCGAGCTGGGCGATTTCGGCTTCGATCTGGGCGCAGACCACGACCACGGTGGCGCCTTCCTTCGCCGCAAGCGCCTTGACCCGATCGACGTACTCATTGCCGCTTAAGCCCGCTTCATCGACGTTGGCGATGTACAGGCCCGGCTTGGCGGTGATCAGCTGCAGTTCCCTGACGATCAGTTTCTCGTCGGCATCCAGCGTCATGCCGCGCACCGCTTCGGCATTGTTCAGGTGCGCCTGCACGCGGGTGAGGCAAGCGCTGCGGGCGATCGCTTCGGCGTTGCCGGACTTGGCCAGCTTGGTCGAGCGCTCCAGCGCCTTGGTGACGCGCTCGAGATCGGCGAGGGCGAGTTCGGTGCCGATCACTTCGATGTCGCGGATCGGGTCGACGCTGTCCATCACGTGGATGACGTCGTCATCGACGAAGCAGCGAACGACGTGGGCGATCGCATCGGTATCGCGGATGTGCGACAGGAAGGCATTGCCCTTGCCCTTGCCTTCGGCAGCACCTTCGACCAGTCCGGCGATGTCGACGAACTCGACGGTGGCCGGAAGGATCTTCAGAGGCTTGACGATCTTCGCCAGCGCCTCGAGACGCGGATCAGGCACGCCGACCACGCCGACGTTCGGATCGATCGTGCAGAACGGATAGTTCTCGGCGGCGATCTGCGCCTTGGTCAGCGCGTTGAACAAGGTCGACTTGCCGACGTTCGGGAGACCGACGATGCCGCATTGAATGCCCATGGTTTCGAATCCTGTGTGCGGCGTGATGACTAGTTGGAAGGGGGCTTGGAAACGGGCGCGGCTGGCGGCGCGCTGTGCAGCTTCTGCATGGCTTTTTCCAGCGTCTGGTCGAGCCAGACCGGTACTGCATTCATGGCGTCGATCAGACCGTCGCGGATCAGCTTGTCATCGGCACTGTTCGGCCTGCCGAGCACATAGCCGAGCACCTGATCCTTGGTGCCTGGATGACCGATGCCGATACGCAGGCGCAGGTATTCCTCGCCCAGATGCTGATGCACGCTGCGCAAACCGTTATGACCGCCGTGACCGCCGGCGCGCTTGAGTTTCATCGTGCCGACCGGCAGATCGAGTTCATCGTGGGCGACCAGGATGTCGCCAGGCGCGATCTTGTAGAACGCCGCCAGCGGCTGGATGGCCTCGCCGCTCTTGTTCATGAAGGTCATCGGCTTGAGCAGCAGCACCTCATCGTTGCCGATGCGGATGCGCGCCACTTCGCCCTTGAACTTCGGTTCGCTGCGAAAGCTGCCGCGATACGCCGACGCCAGCGCATCGACGAACCAGAAACCGGTGTTGTGTCGCGTGCGCTCGTATTCCGCACCCGGATTGCCGAGTCCGACGATGGCACGCAGGCGCTGTTCCGACATCGCTCTCGTCTCACTCGTCTCATGAAAAACCCGCCCGTTCGGCTGGCGAACGGACGGGTCGGTTGCTGCCGGGACGGGGACCGTCCCGAAGCCTTACTTCTTCTTCGCTGGGGCGGCCTTGGTGGCAGCCGCCGGTGCTGGCGCCTTGGCGGCAGCCTTGGCCTTGCCGACCGCGGCCGGCGTTGCGGCAGCAGCCTTGGCGGCGTCTTCAGCCAGTTCTTCTTCGGTCGGCAGACGCGGCAGATGCACGGCGGCGACCGAGATGTCGTTGCCACGCACCAGTTCGACGAACTGCACGCCTTCGCCCAGGCTCAGCTGCGACAGATGCACGGCGTCGTTGAGGTTCAGCTCGGACAGATCGACTTCGATGAACTCCGGCAGGTCCTTCGGCAGGCACTCGACTTCGACTTGGATCTGCTGATGTTCGACGATGCCGCCGCCGGTCTTCACGCCAGGGGCCACGTCGCCGCCCTTGAAGTGCAGCGGGATGTGCATGCGCAGCAGCACATTGGCGAGCACGCGCTGGAGATCCATGTGCATCACGTCGTTGCGCACCGGGTGGCGGTGCAGATCCTTCAGCACGGCCTTTTCGGCCTTGCCGGCGATTTCGACGTTGAGGATCGCCGAGTAGAAGGCCTCGTGCTTCAGGCTCTTCATCAGCTCGTTGGCGCTGACCTGGATGGCCTGCGGATTCTCGGTGCCACCGTAAATGATGGCGGGTACCTTGCCCTCGCGACGCAGGCGGCGGCTCGCACCCTTCCCGTGCATCGTGCGGACTTCGGCACTGATGGCAAATGACTGTTTCATGTGAATCTCCGGGTATTACAACAAAAGCCGCGTCCGCGACCAGACGCAGCGAGCCGCGCACTATACAGAGGCCGGGCGCGGCCTGCCAGATGAGTGGACAGACCGGCTGGAAGAGGGTCAAGCCGGACTTGCCCGGCGCCGATCAGGCCACTTCGATGATCAGTTTCCCGAAGTTCTCGCCGCGGAACAGCTTCAGTAGCGTGTCTGGAAACTGCTCGATGCCTGGCACGATGTCCTCGCGCGACACATAGCGGCCTTCGCGCATCCAGCCGGCAATCGCTGTGATCGCTTCCGGATAGCGATCGGCCCAGTCGAAGACGACGATGCCTTCCATCCGCGCCCGGTTGACCAGCAGCGACAGGTAGTTCTTCGGCCCGGCGATCGGCGTGGTGTTGTTGTACTGCGAGATCGCGCCGCAGACGATGATGCGGGCACGCATGCGCAGACGCGCCATCACCGCGTCGAGAATGTCGCCGCCGACATTGTCGAAATAGATGTCGACGCCGTCCGGACAGTGCTTGGCCAGGCCGGGGAAGATCGGCCCGCGCTTGTAGTCGATGCAGGCATCGAAGCCGAGTTCGTTGACCACGAAATCGCACTTCGCCTCGCCACCGGCGATGCCGACGACCTTGCAGCCCATGATCTTGGCGACCTGGCCGACCACCTGGCCGACGGCGCCAGCCGCCGCCGACACGACCACGGTTTCACCGGCTTTCGGCTGGCCGACGTCGAGCAGGCCGAAGTAGCCGGTCATGCCCGGCATGCCGAGCGCGTTCAGCCAGGTCGGCAGCGGTGCGGCGGTCGGATCGACCTTGTTCAAGCCGCGGCCGTCGGAAATCGCATAGGCCTGCACGCCCTGCGTGCCGGTGACCCAGTCGCCGACCGCGAACCCGGCATGCTTGGAAGCGATCACTTCGCCGAGCGTGCCGGCGCGCATCACTTCGCCGATCGCCACCGGCTTGATGTAGCTCTTGCCCTCGTTCATCCAGCCGCGCATCGCCGGATCGAGCGAGATGTAGCGGACCTTGATCAGCAGTTCGCCGTCCTGCGGCGCCGGCACGGCAACTGTTTCGTACAGCCAGTCGCTGGCCTTGGGCAGACCGAACGGGCGCGCGGCGAGTTTGTAGAGACGGTTGACGAGATCGGGCATTGCAGAAGACATCGGGCACCTCGGAAGATCGCAAGAACGTGGGCCGGATTGTCCACGATCCGGCGCGAACCTTGCTCGTTTGAATCATTGGTCATGCTGTTGGCAGCCGTAGACTCCAGCCACCCTTCTTATTAATAGAGACGCTCATGCCCCTGCCTGTGTCCCGGTGGACTGCGGCTGCTGCCGTACTGCTGATGTCCGTTGCTGCTACTGCGGTGGCTGCCGATGAAGAACCGTCGGCGACCCAGGGGCGCATCGCGGTGCTGGCCGATCTGCGCGATGCCGCACTGCGCAGCGATTACGCGATGGATCAACTGACCGTGCTCAGCGACACCATCGGTCCGCGCCTGACCGGATCGAAGCAGGCCGCCGCCGCCGTGACGATGGTTGCCGACGCGATGCGGGCGCTCGGTGCCAAGGTGAGCCTGCAGCCAGTCAAGGTGCCGCATTGGGTGCGTGGCGAGGAACGCGCGGAGCTCGTCGAATATCCGGGCCGGCCGGAAGGCATCAGTCAGCGCATCGTGCTGGCCGCGCTCGGTGGCTCGGCGGCGACACCGGGCAAGGGCCTGAAACGCGAAGTGCTGGTGATCCACAGTCTCGCCGAGCTGAGCTTGAACGAAGCCCGGGTGCGCGACCGCATCGTGCTGATCAGCGTGCCCTTCGACCAAAGCCTGGCCGACAACGATCAGGCAGGTGCCGCGTACGTGCAGGGTCTGGTGCCTCGTCTACGTGGCCCGGCGGCCGCAGCCAAGCTGGGGGCAGCGGCAGTACTGGTGCGCGCGATCGGCGGCGCCCACTACCGCCAGGTGCATGCCGGCGACACGCGCTGGGAAGAAGGCGGACGGCGGATTCCGGCGGCGGCGGTGACCGTCGAGGACGCGCTGCTGATCGAGCGTCTGGCAGCAAAAGGCCCGGTGACGATGCAACTGCTGTTGACGCCGAAAACTTTGCCGGACGCCGACAGCTACAACGTGATCGCCGACTGGCCCGGCCGCGAGCGGCCGGACGAAGTGGTCGTCGTCTCTGGCCATCTCGATTCCTGGGATCTCGGCACCGGCGCGATCGACGACGGTGCCGGCGTCGTCGTGGCCATGGCGACCCTCAAGCTGATGAAGGATCTCGGCCTGCAGCCACGGCGCACGATTCGCTTTGTCGCCTTCATGAACGAAGAAAACGGCCTGCGCGGAGCGGCGGCCTATTCTGCTGCCCGCAAGGACCAGCTTGCCAATCAGATCGCGGTGATCGAAAGCGACACCGGGGCAGGGCGGCCGCTCGGCTTCGATGCCAGAGTTACGCCGGCCTCGATGGCGCGTCTGGAACCGCTCCGGCAGGTGCTGGGTTCGATTGGCGCACCGGTGATCGATCGCAGCGATCGTTCGCTTGGTGCCGATATTTCACCGCTGCAGGATGCCGGCGTGCCCGGCTTCCAGCCGAAACTCGATACCCGTCATTACTTCGACTACCACCATAGTGCTGCCGATACGCTCGACAAGGTGGAGCCGGAGAATCTGCGCCGCAATGTGGCGGTGACGGCGGCGTTGGCTTGGTGGCTGGCTGACATGCCGGAGCCGCTGGAGCGTTTGCCGGTGGCTCCTTAGTGGAGTCCTGAGCCGGCCCTACCGTGTGCTGCGAGCGTGCCAGCGCCGCAGCGTTTCAATATTGGCTTGAGTCGCCGTGCCGGCATCACCGGCAATGCAGTGGAAAGCGGCCGTCGGTGTGCCGAGATCGGACAGCACGATCTCGGCATCGCCGAAATCCTGATCTTCGGTGTAGGGATTGACGGTGACGATGGTCGTCAGCCCCGCACCTCGTGCGGCGCGCAATCCATTTTCGGAGTCCTCGAACGCCAAGCAGGCCGAAGCCGGCAATTGCAAGCGTTCAAGCACCCATTGATAGATGTCCGGTGCCGGCTTCTTGGCCGGCACGACATCGCCGGCGCCGATCACTTCAAACCAGGCGCTGCTGCCCGGCGCCAGTGAATGCTCGAGCAGGATTGCGACGTTTTCCGGCGTCGTTGTAGTGGCGATCGCCAAGCGCAGGCCAGCAGCGCGAGCTTCGGCAATCAGCCGGGCAACGCCGGGCCGCAGCGGCAGAGCGCCGCCCGCCACGAGTTTCGAATAGAGCGCGGTTTTCGCCTTGTGCAGCTGGGCGATACGCTCGTCAATACCCGCTTCATCCAGCAGGGCCGGATAACTTTGCGTCAGGTAATAACGGATGCGTTCCTTGCCGCCGGTGACTGCAAGCAGTTCGCCGTAGCGCGCCACATCCCAATGCCAGTCCAGTCCCGCTGCCTCGAACGCTCCATTGAAAGCGATCCGGTGCCCGTCTTGTTCGGTGTCGGCCAGCGTGCCGTCGACATCAAAAATCAGGGCCTGCAGCGGGACTGGAGTCATCGCATCAGCTTCTGCCGGAGAGACGGCTCAGGTCGTCGATGACCGACTTCAGAATGCTCGACACCGGACCTGGCAGCGAGCCGGCCAGCTGGTTCAGCACCATCAGCTTCTCGTCGACCTTGTCGATCGGCGCGAGGCGCGCCATCAGCACGCCGAGTGCGCCCTTCAGATCGCCAGCAGCCGGAGCAGCGGCATTCTTGTTCTTGCTGCCGGCCTTGCGGCCCGGCTTCTTGCGAATCTTGCCTTCGCTGGCAACCACGACGCTGCCTTCGCTGGCAGCGGCACCGGTGAGCGTGTAGCGCACCGAACGGCCTTCACGAGTGGTATCGACCACACCTTCCGACTTCAGCGCCTTCAGATTCAGATACAGCGAAGCCGGCGAAAAGCCGCCGCGCTCGAGAATGTCCTGGGCGAGCATCGGGCCCGTGCCGAGCATCTCGACAATCCGACCGCGAACTCCACTCTGACGCTTGCGACGAGGGGAGGAGGTTTCCGATGTCATTACTTTGCCTGCCTTTTTGGAACGGGTTTTGGTTTTCAAGCTTGACTCCATGGGATGGACGCAACACGGTGCGTGCCTATTCGATTTCGAGCATCCGCGTTGAATGGTATCTCACTCCAAACATAAATATTGCCGATGGCTATTAAATGTGCTTGGGAAAAAGATCGGATTGATCAGTGATCAGGGGCGCCGAACGCGGGTGTCAGACTCTCTGACTGAACATCCGGAGCATCCGTTCAGCAGCTTTGTCGTTTTTTTGCACAGCGCTTGCGCAGGGAGCTTTGTCAGGCCATGACCCGCGGGCAGGCCCTAAGTCGGGGGTCGTCGACGCTCCCTGTGCTGTAATAAGTGCGGATGGCAGATGTGGCTGTGCCTGGTCGCGTCACAAGCCTGTCCAACGATCCACAACAGAAATCAAAGGGACTCAAAAAGGACTATGTCCATCCGCAAGCTGCTGGTCGCCAATCGTGGCGAAATCGCGATCCGGGTGATGCGCGCTGCCGCTGAAATGGGTGTGCGCACGGTATCGATCTACGCCCACGAGGATCGCTTTGCGCTGCACCGTTTCAAGGCCGATGAAAGTTATGTAGTGGGCGCGGGGCAGAAGCCGATCGCCGCCTACCTCGATATTCCGGACATCATCCGGATCGCCAAGAATGCGGGTGTCGATGCCATCCATCCGGGCTACGGCTTCCTGTCGGAGAACCCGACGTTCGCCGAAGCCTGCGCGGCCGCCGGCATCCTGTTCGTCGGCCCGAAGCCGGAAGTACTGCGCGCGCTCGGCGACAAGGTGGCGGCGCGCGCTGCCGCCGAGGCCGCGAAGGTGCCGGTGCTGTCGGCCTCTCAGGCCTTGCCGCGCGACATCGAGGAAGTGAAGAAGATCGCCGCCGCGATCGGCTATCCGGTGATGCTGAAGGCGAGCTGGGGTGGCGGTGGCCGCGGCATGCGGGCGATCGAGAACGAAGCGGAGCTGCCGTCGGCGGTGGAATCGGCGCGCCGCGAATCGCTGGCCGCGTTTGGCAACGATGAAGCCTATTTCGAGAAACTGATTCGCCGCGCGCGCCATGTCGAAGTGCAGGTGCTCGGCGACCAGCACGGCAATCTGATCCATCTGTTCGAGCGCGATTGCTCAGTGCAGCGCCGCAACCAGAAGGTGGTGGAGCGCGCGCCGGCGCATTACCTGACGCCGGAACGGCGAGTGGAGCTGTGCGATGCGGCGGTGCGCCTGTGCAAGCAGGTGGGCTACACGCATGCCGGCACCGTCGAATTCCTGATGGATGCCGACACTGACAAGTTCTACTTCATCGAAGTCAACCCACGCATCCAGGTCGAGCACACGGTGACCGAGGAGGTCACCGGCGTCGATATCGTCAAGGCGCAGATCAGAGTGTCCGAAGGTGCCGAGATCGGCGCCGACGATGGCCTGCTGCCAGCACAGGACAAGGTCAAGCTCGATGGTTTCGCGCTGCAGTGCCGCGTCACCACCGAAGATCCGGAGAACGGCTTCACGCCGGATTACGGCCGGATCATGGCCTACCGCAGCCCGGCCGGTTTCGGTCTGCGTCTCGATGGCGGTACCTCCTATTCGGGGGCGGTGATCACGCCGTACTACGACTCGCTGCTGGTGAAGGTGACGGCCTGGGCGCCGACCGCGCTGGAGGCGATTGCGCGCATGGATCGTGCGCTGCGCGAATTCCGCATTCGTGGTGTTTCGACCAATCTGCAGTTTCTCGAAAACGTCATCCTGCATCCGCTGTTCAAGTCCGGCGATTGCACCACGCGTTTCATCGACACCACACCGGAACTGTTCCGCTTCACCGCCCGCCGCGATCGCGCCACCAAGGTGCTGCGCTTCATCGGTGATGTCGCGATCAACGGCAATCCGGAAATGAAGGGCCGCAAGGCGCCGGAAGGTGTGCTGGCGCTGCCGCTGAAGCCGAAAGTGGATCTGATGACGCCAGTGCCGAAAGGCCTGCGCGATGAACTGAAGACGCGTGGCCCGAAGGGCTTTGCCGACTGGATCAAGGCGCAGCCGAACGTGCTGCTGACCGACACCACGATGCGCGACGCGCATCAGAGTCTGTTCGCAACTCGCATGCGTACGCGGGACATGGTCGACATCGCGCCGTATTACGCGCGGCTGGTGCCGGGCCTGCTGTCGCTGGAATGCTGGGGCGGTGCCACCTTCGACGTGGCGATGCGCTTCCTCAAGGAAGACCCCTGGCAGCGTCTGGCGATGCTGCGCGCCGCCGTGCCGAACATTCCGTTCCAGATGCTGCTGCGTTCGGCCAACGCGGTGGGCTACACCAACTATCCGGACAATGTCGTCGAATACTTCGTTCAGCAGGCGGCGAAGAATGGAATCGACATCTTCCGCGTGTTCGATTCGCTGAACGCCGTCGACAACATGCGGGTGGCGATGACTGCGGTCATTGCCAGCGGCGCTGTCTGCGAAGGCACGATCTGCTACACCGGCGATCTGTTCGACAGCGCGCGGCCGAAGTACAACCTCAAGTACTACGTCGACATGGCGAAGCAGCTCGAGAAGGCCGGCGCGCACATTCTCGGCATCAAGGACATGGCCGGCATCTGCAAGCCGCGTGCGGCGCGCGAGCTGGTCAAGGCACTGAAGAACGAGATCGGACTGCCGATCCATTTCCATACCCATGACACCAGCGGCATCGCTGCTGCCAGCGTGCTGGCTGCGATCGAAGCCGGTTGCGATGCGGTGGATGGCGCGATGGACTCCATGTCCGGGCTCACCTCGCAGCCGAATCTCGGTGCGATTGCCGCGGCGCTGTCCGGTTCCGAGCGCGATCCGCGGGTCGATTTCGACGCCATGCAGTCGCTCTCCGATTACTGGGAAGGCGCGCGTCGTTACTACGCGCCGTTCGAGGCCGATATCCGCTCCGGCACCGCGGATGTCTATCGTCACGAAATGCCGGGCGGCCAGTACACCAATCTGCGCGAGCAGGGCCGGGCGCTCGGTCTCGAAGCGCGCTGGCCGGAAGTGTCGCGTGCCTACGCGACGGTGAATCAGTTGTTCGGCGACATCGTCAAGGTCACGCCGACTTCGAAAGTGGTCGGTGACATGGCGCTGTTCATGGTCGGCAACGGCCTGACCGCGGACGACGTCAACAACCCGGATCGCGACATCGATTTCCCGGAATCGGTGGTGTCCCTGTTCAAGGGCGAACTCGGCGTGCCGCCGGATGGCTGGCCGAAGGCGCTGCAGACGAAGATCCTCAAGGGCAAGCCGCCGCTGGTGGGACGACCGGGTGCGTCGATGCCGCCGGTCGATCTGGTGACCGCCAAGATCGAAGCCGAGAAGCTGGTCGGCGAAGAGATGAGCGATGCCGATCTCGCGTCCTATCTGATGTATCCGAAGGTGTTCCGCGACTTCGCCGAGCATCGCAAGCTGTACGGCGATGTCTCGACCTTGCCGACGCCGACCTTCTTCTATGGTCTGAAGGACCAGGAAGAAATCAGCGTCGACATCGACACCGGCAAGACGCTGGTGATCCGTCTGCAAAGCCGCACCGAGTTCGAGGACGAAGGCATCGTCAAGCTGTTCTTCGAGCTGAACGGCCAGTCGCGACTGGTGCGCGTGCCGAAGGCCGGCGCGACCGCGCAATTCGAGACGCCGAAAGCCGATGAGGGCGATACCAGCCACGTTGGCGCGCCGATGCCGGGCATGGTGGTCCGGGTCGCCGTGCAGAAGGGGCAGGTGGTCGCCAAGGGCGAGCCGCTGCTGGCGCTCGAAGCGATGAAGATGGAGACCGTGCTCGGCGCGCCGCGCGACGGCAAGGTCAAGGCCATCCACGTCAAACCGGGTGCGACGGTGAACACTCGTGACCTGCTGATCGAGCTCGAATGAGACTTCTTGATGCCTCAGCGATCCTCGGCCGCACGGTAAACTTGCTTACATGACCTACTCACGCATCGTCGGTACCGGCAGCTATCTGCCGAAGCGCATCGTCACCAATCGCGAACTCGAAGACCGGATCGAGACCAGTGACGACTGGATTGTCAGCCGTACCGGCATCGAGGCGCGCCACGTTGCCGCCGACGATGAGCTGACCAGCGATCTGGCGCTGCACGCCGCGCAGGCCGCGATGCTCGCGGCCGGCGTGACCGCCGACGATATCGATCTGATCATCGTCGCGACGACGACGCCGGACATGGTGTTCCCGTCGACGGCCTGCCTCGTGCAGGCCAAGCTCGGGGTCACCAAGGGCGCGGCTTTCGATGTGCAAGCGGTCTGCACCGGCTTCATCTACGGGCTGGCGATCGCGGACAAGCTGGTGGCCTGCGGGCAGCACAAATGCGCGTTGGTGATCGGCGCCGAAGTGTTCTCGCGGATTCTCGACTGGAACGATCGCCGCACCTGCGTGCTGTTCGGCGACGGTGCCGGTGCGGTGGTGCTGAAGACCTCGGAGGCGCCGGGCATCCTGTCCTCGCATCTGCATGCCGATGGCAGCTTCAGCCACATCCTGAAGGTGCCGGGCGGCATCAGCGGCGGCCAGCTGCGCGGCTCGCCGTATCTGGAGATGGACGGCCAGGCGGTTTATCGCGTCGCCGTGAAATCGCTGACCGAGTGCGCGCAGGAAGCCTTGGAAAAGAACAACCTCAAGGCCTCGGCGCTCGACTGGTACGTGCCGCACCAGGCCAATATCCGCATCATCAACACGCTGGCCGACAAGGTCGGCGTGCCGAAGCACAAGGTGGTCATCACCGTGGCCCAGCAGGGCAATACCTCGGCGGCTTCGGTGCCTTTGGCGCTGGACGCGGCGGTCAAGGACGGCCGCATCAAGCCCGCCGATCTGGTGATGCTGCAGGGCGTTGGCGGCGGCATGACCTGGGGTACGGTGCTGCTGCGCTGGTAAGTCAGAACAACTGACGTCCGATCATGATCGCCGTCAGCACGCCGAGACTGACACTGAGCAGGCCTATTGCGATCGTCAGCAGCCGATGCAGGCGCAGCATCGAACCTGCCGACAGTCGCAAAGGCACCGCGATCAGAGTCGACAGCACGGCCATGCCGGCCATCGCGCCAATCCCGAACAGCAGGATGTAGAGCAGGCCGGCGGCCAGCGATTCCGCCGCGCCGATGCTGAGCGCGATCAGCGCTGCGGAGCCGGCCATGCCGTGCATCATCCCGACCAGCAATGCCCGCAGCGGCAATAGCGGAGGATGACGGTGCACATGCGGCAGCGCTTCATGCGGCCGGGCGGCGAGCGGCCTGAACTGCATCGCTGCGAAGGACGCGCTGCCATCGCCGCCGAGCGACTGGCGATGACTGTGCTCATGCAGATGCGCCGGCTCACCGGGTGCATGGCGATGCGCGTGGAAATGCGGGCGCTCGATGAAGGTGCGGCGCAGCACGTCGGCGCCGAGTACGACCAGCATCAGACAGACCCCCAGCTCCAGCACTTGCTCGAAGTGCGGCGGCAGCGCCTGTTCCAGCACCAGCACGATGCTGCCGATCAGCAGCAGGGTCAGCGTGTGACCGAGGCCCCAGGCCAGGCCTTGGCGCAGCGCTTCCGGCAAGGTGCCGTGGCGAGTCGCCAAGGTGGCGACGGCGACCAGATGATCGGGCTCGGTCGCGTGGCGCAGGCCGAGCAGGAAGCCGAGAACGAGAGTTGAAGTACCAGTCACGGTTTGGGGAATCGTTCGGCAGCGAAGGGGCGGCTCCTGCGGCTTGCTGCCGTAATGACCGTGAGCCGCAGCATAGCGTCAATGTCGGCCGGTTCCGGGCGACGGCGGCAGATTGGATGAGGACAGATCCGGGTTCAGGATGTCCCGATCTTTCCGGCCTGTTTGACCTCTCGAAGCGGCAAAACTAGAATGCCGGGTTCACGGGGCTGCTCGCGTTGGCGTGTCGTTGCGTTCGAGCCTTACAAAAGCAAATAGACAGTCGCAATTTTCTTTGGAGTATCAAGCATGTACGCAGTCATCAAGACTGGTGGCAAGCAGTACCGGGTCACCCCGGGCGAGTCCCTCAAGGTTGAAACGATCGTCGCCAACGTCGGCGATACGATCAGCTTCAGCGAAGTGCTGATGGTTGCCGATGGCGAAGCCATCACGATCGGTGCGCCAATCGTCACTGGCGCCATCGTCAAGGCGGAAGTCACGGCCCACGGCCGCGGCGACAAGATCCGCATCATCAAGCACCGCCGCCGCAAGCACTACCACAAGGAAATGGGCCACCGGCAGAATTACACGGCGATCACGATCACGGAGATCGTCGCCTAAGGGCGGCGCTCTCGAAGCAGGAGTACAGCAATGGCACATAAGAAAGCAGGCGGATCAACCCGTAACGGTCGCGATTCGAAGTCCAAGCGCCTCGGCGTCAAGCGCTTCGGCGGCGAAGCGGTGATCGCGGGCAACATCATCATTCGTCAGCGTGGCACCCAGGTGCACCCGGGCGTGAACGTCGGTATCGGTACCGATCACACGCTGTTCGCGAAGGCGGATGGTCATGTGAAGTTCGTTACCCGTGGTCCGAACAGCCGCAAGTTCGTCGACATCGTCGCGGCCTGATCCGCACCGGTGTTGCGACAAGGCCCCGCACGACGGGGCCTTGTCATTTGCAGCACCTGAAGCTGCATCCCCAAGCTGAACCATAGATACCTGCAGACATGAAATTCGTTGACGAAGCCACCATCCGCGTCGAGGCCGGCGATGGCGGCAACGGTTGCGTCAGCTTCCGGCGCGAGCGGGCCATCCCGTTCGGTGGCCCGGACGGCGGTGACGGCGGTGACGGCGGCACGGTCTGGGTGATCTCCGAGCCGAACCTGAATTCGCTGGCCGATTTCCGCTTCAATCGGACGTTCAAGGCCAAACGCGGCGAGAACGGCACCGGCTCGGACTGCAAGGGCGCTGGCGGCCCGGACATCGAAATCCCGATGCCGCTCGGCACTCAGGTATTCGATGTCGATACCGAAGAATTGATCGGCGAGCTGACCGTCAAGGGCCAGCGGATCAAGGTTGCCGCCGGTGGTTTTCACGGCCTCGGCAACACCCGTTTCAAGTCGTCGACCAACCGCGCTCCGCGCCGTGCCAGCCCCGGCTCGCCGGGCGAGCGCCGTGAACTGCGCCTGGAACTGAGCGTGCTCGCCGATGTCGGTCTGCTCGGCATGCCGAACGCTGGCAAGTCGACCCTGCTCGGCTCGGTTTCAGCCGCGCGTCCGAAGATCGCCGATTACCCGTTCACGACGCTTTACCCGCAGCCCGGCGTGGTGTCGGTCGGCATGAATCGCAGCTTCGTGATGGTCGACATCCCGGGGATCATCGAAGGCGCTGCCGAAGGCGCGGGTCTCGGCATCCGCTTCCTGAAGCATCTGCAGCGCACCCGCTTGCTGCTGCATCTGGTCGACATCCTGCCGCCGGACGAAGGCGACATCGTCGAGCACATCGAAACGATCAACAACGAGCTGAACGAGTTCAGCGAGGAACTGGCCGGCCGCGAACAGTGGCTGCTGTTCAACAAGATCGATCTGATGACCGACGAGGAGTCCGACGCGCTGATCGACGACGCCCTCGAACGCCTCGGCTGGACGGGCCGTCATTACCGCATCTCGGCCGCCGCGCGCCGCAATCTGGACCCGCTGTGCAAGGACGCGATGGAGTGGGTGGAAGCCCACGCCCCGGTCCGCACCGTGCCCGATTACACGCTGCTGGAAGACGCGCCGCCTGCCGCAGCAGAACCCGATCTCGAAACCGACGCTGACGACGACAACGCCGCAGGCTGAATCCATGACGCAGAACAAGAGCCGTGAGGCGCTGAACACCAGCCGTCGCTGGGTCATCAAGGTCGGCAGCGCGATGGTCACCGCGCGCGGCCGTGGGCTGGATCGGGAAGCGATCGCCGACTGGTGCGCGCAGATCGCCGTGCTTCGGGCCCAGGGCCGGCAGATCGTGCTGGTGTCTTCCGGCGCCGTCGCTGAAGGCATGGCGCGGCTCGGTCTACCGAAGCGGCCGACCACCTTGCACGCGCTGCAGGCCACGGCCGCAGTCGGCCAGATGGGTCTGGTTCGAGCGTATGAAACCGAGTTCGAGAAGCACGGCATCCGCGCCGCACAGATCCTGCTGACCCATGAGGATGTCTCCGATCGCGGCCGTTATCTGAACGCGCGCGGCACCTTGAACACCTTGCTGGAGCTTGGCGTAGTGCCGGTGGTCAATGAGAACGACACGGTCGCCACCGACGAAATCCGCCTCGGTGACAACGACACGCTGGGCGCCTTGACCGTCAACCTGATCGAAGCCGATCTGCTGGTGATCCTGACCGACCAGCAAGGCCTGTACGACTCCGATCCGCGCAGTAATCCGGATGCCAAGCTGCTGTCCGAAGCCGATCTGTCCGACCCCAACCTCGGCGGCATGGCCGGCGACAGCAAGGGCGAACTTGGCCGCGGCGGCATGCGTACCAAGCTCACCGCGGCACACTGGGCGGCGCGCTCGGGTGCTTCGACGGTGATCGCCTATGGCCGCGAGCCGGACGCGCTGCTGAAGATCGCCGGCGGCGTGCCGATCGGCACCCTGCTGAAACCGGCGCAATCGGTGATGGCCTCGCGCAAGCGTTGGATCGCCGGACAGCTGCAGGTCCGCGGCCGCCTGACCCTGGATGATGGCGCCGTGAAAGTGCTGCGCGAACAAGGGCGCAGCCTGCTGCCGGTCGGCGTGCGCCATATCAGCGGCGAGTTCGATCGGGGCGATCTGGTGCTCTGCCTCGGTCTCGACGGCCGCGAGATCGCTCGCGGCCTGAGCAACTACGGCGCCAGCGAAGCGACCCGCATCATCGGCGCACCGAGTACCGAGATCGAAAGCCGCCTCGGTTATCCGGGCGAGCCAGAGCTGATCCATCGCGACAATCTGGTGCTGACTGCCTGAGATCGCAGGAAATTCGGCCTCTCAGGCTTCTGCGATACGCTGGATCAAACCCAGGCAGCGGTTGACGCATCCAAGGCGCATTGTTGCTGCATCTTAAGTGCAGCTAACCCACCATTGTCTGATCGGCTGCGCGCCTGAAAGGCTGTGCGCCGAATGGGGCCACTCAGGGAATCCTTGCATGAGCGTCATTACCCACAACCGCCACGCCGACAGCGCCGGCGGGAAACTCAAACTCTTGCTGGTGATCCTGCTGATCGTCGCTGCGTTCGCCGCGATCTTCATGGCCACCCGTGGCGGCTCTGCCGAAAAGCCGGCTGACCCGAACGCCAAGGCGTACACCGGACCTTACGAACTGGCGGCGGCCGATGTCGCGACGGTCGAGCAGCGTGCCCTGTCGCGTTCGCTGCCGCTGTCCGGCTCGTTGACGCCGCTGGTGCAGGCGACCGTGAAATCCCGCGTCTCCGGTGACGTGCTGGAAGTGCTGGTCCGCGAAGGGCAGGTAGTGAAGAAGGGTGAGGTGCTGGCGCGCATCGACATCCGCAACCTAGGTGCCCAGTTCGACTCCCAACGCGCTTCGCTCGACAAGGCACGCGCCGATCTCGCGCTGGCGAAGATCAACAGCGAAACCAATGCGCTGATGCTGAAGGAAAAATTCATCTCCAAGAACGCCTACGACTCGGCGCTGAGCGCGTATGACGCCGCCGCCGCCAGCGTCAAGGTTGCCGAAGCGCAGGCGCGGCTGGCGCAGATCGGTCTCGACGATGCCGTGGTCCGGGCGCCGATTGCCGGCATCGTTTCGCAGCGCATGGTGCAGCCGGGTGAAAAGGTGTCGCCGGATTCACCGCTGCTGGCGATCGTCGATCTGGGCCTGCTGGAACTCGAAGCACCGGCACCGGCGTCGGAGATTCCGTCGGTGAAGATCGGCCAGACCGGCAGCTTCAAGGTCGGCGGCTACGGTGAGCGCGTGTTCACTGCCAAGGTCGAGCGGATCAATCCGTCCACCGATGCCGGCACGCGGTCGATCAAGCTGTATCTGTCCGTCGACAACGCCGATGGCGCCTTGCGCGGCGGCATGTTCGCGCAGGGGCAACTGGTGCTTGATCAGAGCGCGCCGTCGCCGACGGTGCCGACCTCGGCAATCCGCAGCGACAGCGGCGTGACCTATGTGCTGGCCGTCGAACAGGACAAGCTGGTGCGCCACACGGTGACCCTGGGCCTGAAGACCGACGACGCGTCGTTCGTCGAAGTGCGTGACGGAGTCAGTGTCGGCAGCCAGGTGCTGGCGGCGAAGATCGACGCGCTTCACGACGGCTCGACCGTCAAGCTCGCACCGTCGGCCACCGCGAAGTAAGCGCCATGTGGATCACCAAGACCAGCGTCAATCAGCCGGTATTCGCGACCATGGTGATGGTCGCGTTGCTGGTGCTCGGCGTGTTCTCGTACCAGCGCCTGCCGGTCGAGAAACTGCCGGATGTCTCGGTGCCGGTGCTGAGCATTTCCATCGAGTATCCCGGCGCCTCGCCGGAAGCGGTCGAGAACGATCTGCTCAAGCCGCTGGAGGAAGTGGTCAACTCGGTCGAAGGCGTCAAGCGCATCTATGGCACCGCTCGCGAAGGCCTGGGCTTCATGCAGATCGAGTTCGATCTGTCGGTGGACGCCGCCCGCGCGACCCAGGAAACCCGTGACAAGGTTGCGCAGGTCCAGCCGACTTTCCCGCGCGAAGCCAAGCCGCCGCTGATCACCCGCACCAACAACGATGAGAACCAGCAGCCGATCATCAATCTGGCGCTGTTTTCCGATACCCGCACGCTGCGCGAGGTATCGACCCTGGTCGATCAGGTCGTGGTCAAGCGGCTGCAGAACGTGCTCGGCGTCGGCAGCATCCAGGTCAACGGCCAGTCCGAACGACAGATCCAGATCTTCCTGAAGCCCGATGCGCTGGAAGCCTGGCGAGTCGGCGTCGATCAGGTGATCACCGCGATCCAGGCCGCGAATCAGGATCTGCCGGCCGGCGCGATCAGCCGCGGCGCGACCGAACAGCTGGTACGCATCGAAGGCAAGATCAAGGAGCCGGCCGCGTTCGCGCGCATCGTCGTTGCTACCCAGAACGGCACCTCGATCCATCTCGATCAGGTGGCCGAAATCGTCGACGGCGAAGCCGAAGAAACCTCGATTTCGCGAGTCGACGGCAAGCGTTCGGTCGGCATCGACATCTTCAAGGTGCAGGGCGCCAACATCGTCAGCGCGGCACAGGGTGTGGCCAAGGCGATCGAGCGCTTGAAGGCTGAACTGCCGGCCGACGTGCGGATCGTGAAGATCTACGCGACCGCCGATGACATCACCGCTTCCGTCGAACAGGTCAAGGAAACGATCATCGAAGGCGGCCTGCTGACCGTGCTGATCGTCTTCCTATTCCTCCATTCCTGGCGCTCGACGATCATCACCGGCCTCACCTTGCCGATCTCGGTGATCGCGACGTTCATCGCGCTGCACGCCTTCGGCTTTACGCTGAACTTCCTGACCCTGATGGCGCTGAGCCTGTGCATCGGCCTGTTGATCGATGACGCGATCGTGGTCCGCGAGAACATCGTTCGCCATCTGGCGATGGGCAAGAGCCATGTCCGAGCGGCACTCGATGGCACCCAGGAGATCGGTCTGGCGGTGATGGCGACGACCTTCGCGATCCTGGCCGTGTTCGTGCCGGTGGCGTTCATGAGCGGCATCATCGGCCGCTTCTTCTTCCAGTTCGGCATCACCGTTGCGGTCGCGGTGCTGGTCAGCTTGTTCGTCAGCTTCACGCTCGATCCGATGCTGTCCGCAGTCTGGCGCGATCCCCCGCAGGATCGCTTCAAGTACGCGCCCTGGCTCGGCCGGCTGATGGAGAAGGTCGAGCACGGTGTGGAGTTTCTGCATCGTGTCTACGGCCGGGTGCTGGCCTGGGCGCTGCGCACCGAGCGCCGCCGGGTCTGGTTGCCGATCTTTGGCCTGGCCCACGCCGCGCGCAATCTGGACTGGCGGCAGATCGGTACCGTGTCGAATCGCGGCATCGTGTTGTGGATCGCGGCGTTCACCTTCTTCGGCAGCTTCGCGCTGCTGCCCTTCATCGGCAGCGAATTCTTCCCGCGCGGCGATGACGGTTTCACGTCCCTGCGTATCAACACGCCGCTCGGTTCGAGCCTGGAATACACCGATGCCAAGGCGCATCAGGTCGAAGCGATCCTGCATGAGTTTCCGGAAATCGAAACCATCGCCACCGAGGTCGGCACCGAGGAAGGCAAGAATTACGCGCGCCTGAACCTGCGTCTGACCGACCGCCAGAAGACCCATCGCCGCCCGCAGAAGGAGGTCGAAAAAGCGGTACGCGAGCGGATCAAGGGCGTTGCCGGCATCGATCTCACGGTGGGCTTCGGCGGCTCGATCTTCATCTCGCTGCTCGGCCCCGATGCGACCAAGCTGACCGAGATCACCAAGGGCGTGATCGTCGAGATGGCCAAGGTCAAGGGCATTTCCGATCTCGAAAGCAGCGAGAAGGGTGAAAGCCCAGGCATCGCGGTGCGTATCAATCAGGAACTGGCCGGCGATCTGGGCTTGAGCAATGCCCGCATCGGTGCGGCGCTCCGGCCGCTGGTCGCCGGTGATCAGATCAGCTACTGGCTGGCGCCGGATGGCCAGAACTATGAAGTCATCGTTCGCCTGCCGCGTGCCAGCCGCGAGATCGCCAGCGATCTCGGCAATCTGGCGCTGACCAGCACCCGGCTCAATGCCGATGGCACGCCGATGCTGGTGCCGCTGCGCCAGGTCGCCGATCTGGTGCCGACCACCAGCCCGCAGCAGATCAAGCGCCAGAACCTGCAGCGCCGGGTGTCGATCTATGCGAATGCCGAAGGCCGTCCGGCAGGCGATGTCGGCGAGGACGTCAAGAAGATCATCAACAACTGGCCGCTGCCGCCGGGTTATCGCTGGGATATCGGCGGTCAGCAGGCAGACCAGGACGAGTCCGGCAAGGCGGCGATGGCCGCGCTCGGGCTGGCGGTGATCTTCATCTATCTGATCCTCGCTTCGCAGTTCGGCAGCTTCCTGCAGCCGATCGCGATCATGGTGTCGCTGCCGCTGTCTCTGGCCGGTGTGTTCATCGCGCTGCTGGTCACTGGCACGACCCTGAACATGTTCTCGATCATCGGCTTCATCATGCTGATGGGCCTGGTGACCAAGAACGCGATCCTGCTCGTCGACTTCGCGAACCAGGGGCTGCGCGAGGGCAGGAGTCTGCGCGAAGCGCTGCTCCTGGCTGGTCAGGTGCGCCTGCGGCCAATCATCATGACCACGCTGGCGATGATCTTCGGCATGTTGCCGATGGCGATCGGCGCCGGAGCAGGTGGCGAAACCAATGCCGCGATGGGCCGCGCGGTGATTGGCGGCGTGATCACTTCGAGCCTGCTCACCCTGGTCGTGGTGCCGGTGCTGTTCACCTATCTGCAGCGCATCGGCGAGCGTGCGACGCGCTGGTTCGGAGCGCCCGAAGGTGACGGATCTGACGATAGTCATCCGCCCTCGAAATCGCTTGGCGGTGGTGCGCCGCTGGCGCAGCCGATGGCCCCGCGTCGCGACGACTGAGAAGGGGCGCTCGGCGCCAACTCGAAACATCCTGAAACGAAAAACGCGACCCGAAGGTCGCGTTTTTCGTACTGCCGATGCGATTTAGGCGAGTGCCTGAATGTGCGCCAGCAGACGGCTCTTGTGGCGAGCAGCCTTGTTCTTGTGGATCAGGCCACGGTTCGCGTAGCGATCGAGCACCGGCACCATTGCCGAGTAAGCGGTTTCCGCTTCGCTCTTGGTCTTCGCTTCAATGGCGACGACGACCTTCTTGATGGTGCTGCGGATCATCGAGCGCTGGCTGGCATTGCGCTCGCGGTTCTGTTCGGACTGGCGTGCGCGCTTGCGCGCCTGCGGGGTGTTGGCCAAGGTAAAGCTCCTGAAGCGGTTCGGTGTGACGGGAATTGCGACCTGTCGGCACCTGAAACGGCGACTGACAAAATCGAAGCGCGCTAGTATCTTCGCGGACCCGCTCCCTGTCAACGCACCCGTTCCGGGCGCAGCCTGACGCCAGAACGCTCTGCCAGTTCCGCCAACGTCTCCCGAATGTCCAGAAGCCTGCTCAAATCCAGCGGCGTCGTCAGCCTGCTGACCCTGCTGTCGCGCCTGCTCGGTTTCGTTCGCGAAATCATGCTGGCCACCGCTTTCGGCGCCGGTGCGGCAATGGACGCCTTCCTGGTCGCGCTGATGATCCCGAATTTCGGCCGCCGCATGTTCGCCGAAGGCGCGTTCAGCCAGGCCTTCGTGCCGGTGTTCACCGAGGTCAAGACCACCGGTACGCACGACGAAGCGCGAGACATGGTCGCCGTGGTCATGGGCACGCTCGGCGGCGTGCTGAGCATCGTCACGGTGATCGGCTGCCTCGGTGCGCCAGTGCTGGTCTGGCTGTTCGCCTCCGGCTTCACCAAGGATCCGGCGCAGGCGGCGCTGGGCACTGAACTGCTGCGCTGGACCTTCCCGTACCTGATGTTCATCTCGCTGACCTCGATGGCCGGCGGCGTGCTCAATGCCTACGGCAAGTTCGCGGTACCGGCGTTCACCCCTGTGATCCTCAACCTCTGCCTGATCGCCACTGCGTTCATCGATGCGAATTCGGTGCAGGTACTGGCCTACGCGGTGTTCGTGGCCGGCGTGCTCCAGTTCCTGTTCCAGCTGCCGCTGATGGCGAAGCTGCGCCTATTGCCGAAACCGCGTTGGGCCTGGGGCGATCTGCGCGTGAAACGCATCCTCGGCCTGATGATCCCGGTGATGATCGGCTCCTCGGTGGCGCAGATTTCCCTGCTGCTGAACACCAATCTGTCGACCCACATCGGCAACGGCTCGGTCAGCTGGCTGTACTACGCGAACCGGCTGATGGAGTTTCCGCTCGGCATCTTTTCGATCGCGGTCGGCACCGCGATCCTGCCGGCGCTATCGGCCCAGCATGCGAAGAAAACGCCGGAAGCATTCTCGGCGACCCTGGACTGGAGCCTGCGCGTGATCCTGCTGATCGGCCTGCCGGCGGCGTTCGGCATGATCCTGCTGGCCGGGCCACTGGTGTCGACGGTCTACGGCCACGGCGCGTTCAATGCCGATGACGTGCGGATGACCACCTATGCACTGTGGGCCTACGGCGCCGGTTTCATGGGCTTCTCGTTCGTCAAAGTGCTGGTACCCGGTTTCTATGCACGGCAGGAAACAAGGATTCCGGTGCGCTACGCGATCATCAGCCTGGTGATCGGCATGGCGCTTAGCCTTGGCCTGTTCACGGCCTCGAAGTTCTACGCGTTCGAAGCCGCCCACGTCGGCCTCGCGGCCTCGACCTCGCTGACCGCCTGCATCAACGGTGGCCTGCTGTTCTGGCGTCTGCGCCGCGATGGCATCTATCGGCCGGACAGCGGCTGGGGTCTGTTCTGGCTGCGCCTGATCATCGCCAACCTGCTGATGGGCGCGGCGGTGCTGTGGCTGGCCGGCGATCTGTCGAGCTGGCTCGCGGCAGGCGAATGGGCGCGCGGCGGGCGGATGTTGCTGCTGGTTGCTGCGGCGATCGCGGTGTACTTCGGCGTGCTCGCGGCGAGTGGTCTGAGGGCGAGCCATTTCCGTGCCGCCCGCCGCTGACGCGGCCTTTATAATCAGCGTTTTCCGAGTATCGACAAGGCCATGGAGCTGATCCGCGGATTGCACAACTTCGCGCCGCGACATCGCGGCAGCGTGGTGTCGATCGGCAATTTCGACGGTCTGCATCGCGGCCACCAGGCGTTGATCGCCCGGCTGCGGACGCTGGCTGTCCAGCATCGGGTGCCGGTCACCGTGGTCTGCTTCGAGCCGATGCCGCGCGAGTTCTTCCAGGGTGCGGCGGCACCACCGCGCATCGCCGATCTGCGCGGCAAGCTGCGTGATCTCGCGCTGTTCGGCGTCGAGCGGGTCGTGGTGCTGCCGTTCGGCGCGCGGCTGGCGGCGATGTCCGCGCAGGCTTTCGTGCAGCAGGTACTGGTCGACGGCCTCGGCGCGCGGGCGGTGATCGTCGGCGATGACTTCCGTTACGGGAGCAAGCGAGTCGGCGATCTGGCGTTGCTGAAGGCCATTGGCGCCGTCGAAGGATTCAGCGCCGAAGGCCTGGGCACCGTCGAGCTGGAAGGTGAGCGCTGCAGTTCCACGGTACTGCGTGCTGCACTTGCGCAGCCCGATCTCGACAAGGTCGAGCGCCTGCTCGATCGCCGCTACCGCATCGTCGGCCGCGTGCGTCACGGCCTGAAGCTGGGTCGGCAGCTCGGCATGCCGACCGCCAACGTCCATCTGCGCCGGCCGCCGGCGTTGGCACACGGCGTCTATGCCGTGCGGCTCGCCTGGCCGGGTGCTCCGGAAGGTTTGCCGGGGGTGGCCAGCCTCGGCGTGCGGCCGACCCTGGGGCTGACGGCCTGCCTGCTCGAAACCCACGTCTTCGACCTCAAGCCGGACTTGTATGGTCAGGAAGTGGTTGTCGAATTCCACAAGTTCCTGCGTCCGCAGCTGAAGTTCGATGACCTCGACACGCTTGCCGCCCAGATGCAGGCCGATGGCCTGGCGGCGCGCGCCCATTTTTCTCAAGACCTGATTCCCTCGTGAACGACTCCGTGCAAGACCCGGCCGCGGCGCCGGCCATCGACTACAAGCAGACGCTGAATCTGCCGCAGACCGAGTTCCCGATGCAGGCCGGTCTCGCCGTGCGCGAGCCGAAGATGCTCGAGCAGTGGGAAGCCGAGGGCCTGTACGCGAAGATCGATGCCGCTACCGCCAGCCGCCCGGATTACTGGTTCGTCGACGGCCCGCCGTACGCGAACGGCGATATCCACATCGGTCACGCGGTCAACAAGGTGCTCAAGGACATGATCGTCAAGGCCGCGCGCCTCGACGGTTTCCATGCACCGTTCACGCCGGGCTGGGACTGCCACGGCCTGCCGATCGAGCTGCAGGTGGAAAAGAAGTTCGGCAAGGTCGGTGACAAGCTCAACGCCGCCGAATTCCGCGCCGAGTGCCGCAAGTACGCCAACGAGCAGATCGCCCGCCAGAGAGTCGATTTCAAGCGCCTCGGCGTGCTCGCCGATTGGGAAAAACCCTATCTGACGATGCAGCCGAAGTTCGAGGCCGAACAGCTGCGCGTGCTGTCGCGCATCGTCGCCAACGGTCACGTGACGCGCGGCTTCAAGCCGGTGCACTGGTGCCTGGATTGCGGCTCGTCGCTGGCCGAAGCGGAAGTCGAGTACCAGGACAAGACCAGTTTCGCGATCGATGTCGGCTTCACGTCGACTGACTCAGCGGCGCTTGCAGCCGTGTTTGGTACAAGCGGCGACGCATCGATCAGGTTTCTGATCTGGACGACGACGCCGTGGACGATCCCGGCCAACAAGGCGACCTCGGTCAATCCCGAACTCGACTACGTGCTGGTCGAGATGGGTGAATACGGTCGCGTGATCGTTGCCGAAGGCCTGCTCGAAGCCTGTGCCAAGCGTTACGGCGTTGTGTCGCCGAACGTGCTGGGTCGCGTGAAGGGCGCAGCACTCGAGCGCCAGACCTACACCCATCCCTTCGATGCCGAAGGCGCGGCCAAGCCGATCCTCTGCGGCGATCACGTCACGCTCGATGCCGGCACCGGTCTCGTCCACACCGCACCTGCGCATGGCGTCGACGATTACAACATCGGCATCGCCAACGGCATCCCGGTCGAAAGCCCGCTGATGGGCACGGGCGTCTATGTTGTCGGCACGCCGGTGGTCGGCGGCCTGTATGTGCGCAAGGTCGATGAGCCGGTCATCAATGCGCTGCGCGAAGCCGGTGCCTTGATCCACGTGACCAAGTTCGATCACAGCTATCCGCACTGCTGGCGCCACAAGACGCCGTTGATCTTCCGCGCCACGCCGCAGTGGTTCATGTCGATGGATGGCAACGGTCTGCGCCAGCAGGCGCTGGTGGCGATCGGCAAGACCGAGTGGATTCCGGGCTGGGGAGAGGACCGCATCCGCGGCATGGTCGGCGAGCGTCCGGACTGGTGCATCTCGCGCCAGCGCACCTGGGGCGTGCCGATGGCGATCCTGGTCGACAAGCGCAACCAGACCCTGCATCCGGATTCCGCGGCGCTGCTCAAGCGCGTTGCCGACGCCGTCGAAGCCGATGGCCTCGAAGCCTGGTTCGGCTCTTCGGTCGGCGACTGGATCAGCGCCGACGCCGAGCACTATGAGAAGTGCCCGGACACGCTCGACGTCTGGTTCGATTCCGGCTCGGTGCATCAGTGCTCGTTCGTCTCCGTGCATCCGGACAAGCTCGATGCCGACGGTCTGGCGCCGCAGGCCGACATGTATCTCGAAGGCTCGGATCAGCACCGCGGCTGGTTCCAGTCGTCCCTGCTCACTTCGGTGGCGATGCGTTCGCGGGCGCCGTACAAGGCCGTGCTGACGCATGGCTTCACGGTCGACGAGAAGGGCAACAAGATGTCGAAGTCGCTGGGCAATGTCGTCGCCCCGCAGACGGTGACCAAGACGCTCGGTGCCGACGTGCTGCGCCTCTGGGTTTCGGCCAGCGATTACTCGGGCGAGATCGCGATCAGCGACAACCTGCTGAAGCGCATCGCCGACGCCTATCGCCGTATCCGCAATACCGTGCGCTATCTGCTGTCGAACCTGCATGGCTTCGATCCGGCGCGGCACGTGGTCGCGCCGGATCAGCTGCTGTCGATCGATCGCTGGGCGCTGTCCGAGCTGCTGCGCACCCAGGACGAGATCAAGGCGGCCTACGCGGCCAAGCAGTTCCACCAGGTCTACCAGCTGCTGCACAACTACTGCGCGGTGGACCTCGGCAGCCTGTACCTAGACGTACTGAAGGACCGTCTCTACACCCTGCAGGAAGCCAGCCCGGCGCGGCGTTCGGCGCAGACCGTGCTGCTGCACATCGCCGAAGCGATGACCCGCTGGATCGCGCCGATCCTGTCGTTCACGGCTGACGAAATCTGGAAGCTGCTGCCGGGCGATCGCGCTCAGAGCGTGTTCATCCAGATCTGGTATCCGGTGCCTGTGGCATCCAGCAATCCGGTGGCCGGCGATGACTGGGCGAGCTTGCTGGCCGCTCGCGAAGCCGTGAAGAAGGAACTGGAAACCCTGCGTGCCGCCGGCACCATCGGCTCGGCACTCGACGCCGATGTCGCGATCTATGCGGACGGCGCAGCCTTCGATGCGCTGAGCACACTGGGTGATGAGCTGCGTTTCTGGTTCATTACCTCGGGCGCGTCGGCACAGCCGCTGTCGCTGAAGCCGGCAACGGCCAGCGTCGCCAAGCTCGAGAACGGCCAGACGATCTGGATCGCGGCGACGGCGACCACGGCCGACAAGTGCGGCCGCTGCTGGCACCGCCGTCCAGATGTAGGCTCGCATGCCGCGCATCCGGCGCTGTGCGGCCGCTGCATCGAGAACATTACTGGGATGGGCGACGGCGCCGGCGAGGTTCGACTTCATGTCTGAGCCCCAGGTGAAGCCGCCGTTCGACAATCTGCGCCTGCTGTGGATTTCCGCATTCGTCATCGCGGTGGATCAGATCAGCAAGTATTTCGTCGGCGAGGCGCTGGTGCTGTACGACTCCATTCCGGTGATCGAGCACTTCAACCTGGTGCGCCTGCACAACACCGGCGCCGCGTTCTCGATGATGAATCAGGCGCCGGCGGCGATGTTCATCCTGCTCAGTGCGGCAGTGAGCATCGGCATCCTGTGGTGGCTGAGAGTCAACCGTCACGGTCAGGTGCTGAATGCGCTGGCCTTCGTGTTCGTGCTCGGTGGTGCGCTCGGCAATGCCATCGATCGGGCGACACGTGGCTATGTGCTCGACTTCATCCAGTTCTTCGTCGGCGACTGGCATTTCGCCGCGTTCAATGTCGCCGACATGGCGATCACGCTCGGTGCCGGTCTGATGATTCTCGATCTGCTGGTGCAGGCGCTGAGCCGGACCAAAGCGGACAAGGCGAGCTAGTCGCGCGGACTTACTTCGCCCAGCACTGCTTGTACATCTGATCGGCGTCGACCGGCGAGGTCGCACCGCGCTGGCCGGTGGAATACAGGCACAGCGTGCCGCAGACGAAATCGCCGGCGACCTGCGAGTTCTGCGGCTCGGCGATCAGCACCCAGGAAAACCGGGTCGACGCCGCGGCGTTGGTCGAACAGC
The DNA here is from genome assembly GCF_000420645.1 of Nevskia ramosa DSM 11499. Taxonomy (NCBI): domain Bacteria; kingdom Pseudomonadati; phylum Pseudomonadota; class Gammaproteobacteria; order Nevskiales; family Nevskiaceae; genus Nevskia; species Nevskia ramosa. The sequence continues at coordinate 212,701 of NZ_ATVI01000005.1, forward strand.
GCGAGAACGCGCCGGTACCTACCCCGGCCAGGCTGACTCTATAGATGCTGCTGGTGGTGGTACCGGTGTGCATCTCGCCGGACGAATCGATGTACAGCGCATCGGCCGGATAACCGAGCAGGCTCAGGCGTGAGGCGTAAGTCTTGCGATCGCTGAACCAGGCTTCCTGCTGCTGCGAAATCTGGCTCAGCACGGTCTTCGCGACGACCCGATTGGTGCGCACCGAATACTGTCGGAAAGAGGGCAGCGCCACCGTCGCCAGAATGGCGACGATGACCACGGCAACCATCAGCTCAATCAGCGAGAAGCCGCGCGTCTGCGACATGAGTGACCGGGGCCTGTGAATCACGGTTTGTAGGGCGTCATTGTGCCACCGGACGCTCTTCATCCTCACGGCGTTCGCGCCAGAACGTGCGATAGATCAGCGGAACGGTCGTACTGAGCGTCTCTGCGTTGATGATCGTGAGCTGTGGCGTCAGCGCGGTCGCTTCGCCAGCGATGCCCGGTGCCTTCGCCAGCGCACTGCGAGGGTAGCCGTCGCCATCGTTGATGAACTGCGTCACCGACGGCCGACCATCGATCAGGTTGATGCCATAGAGACGGCTGCTGCCTTCGTTGGGGCTGCAGCTGGTGCCACCGGCCGGAGGCGGCACGAAGGTCGAGAAGCTCACCGTGCTGCCGACGGTCACTGGTGCCGATATCGCTTTCTCGCCACTGTTCGGCAGTTGCAGGCGCCAGCCGTTGGCGGCATTCGCGCCGACGGTGCAAGCCGCGCTGCTGGCGGTCGCACAAGCGGTGGTGATGTCGGTGAGGTTGCTCGGCTTGATCAGCCGCGCATCCGCTTCGCTGGCGATCACGCCATTGACGCTGGTGGTATCGGTGAGCGACTTGCCGCTGATCGTGTCGCGGTCGCGGATCGTGTACAGCGCGTTGACGGTGCCGGTGTTGAACGGATCTTCGCGATCGCCGCTGCCGATCACCACGGCGTCGAAGCCGCCGCTGGCATCACGGCCCGGCGCGTAATCCGGAGCATGGAAGAAGCGGCGGTCGCTGGCATTGGTCAGATCCGGCGCGGCGGCGCCGATCGGATGGCCACGGCCGAGGCTGGCGATCGGGCCGATGGTCCAGGCGCTGCGGTCGGTACCCGGGAAATCGGCGCGCCAGACTCTGCCGCCGGTATCGCCGACATAGAGACGATCGGTGATGCCGTCGCCATCGGTATCGAGGGCAGAGACATCGGACGCGATGCTGTCCTGCAGCAGCGGATGGCGGAAGGTCTTCGAGGTCGAGTCGTAGGCGGTGATGCTGGTGCCGGCGCTGCGGTTGGCTTTCCAGATCAGCTCGCCGGTCACCGCATCGACGATGAATACGGCGTTGCCGCTGCTGTCGTCGACGCCGACCTGGGCGGTGACCACGGCATTGCGGCTGTTGTTCAGATCCTTGCCGCTGCGCACGCCGCTGGCGTTGACGCCGCCGTTGTAGCCGCCACCGAACAGCAATACCGGCCGTGTCACTTCCGTACTTGCCGCTGTGCCGGTGCGATAGCGGATGCGGCCGACGACCGGAGCACCGAAAGTCATCGCCAGTTCGGCGAACTGCGTCGCCGAGCCGCTGACCAGGCCGGGTGAGGACGCGGTGGCGCTGTACAGGCCATCCGGGCCGATCCGCCACATCAGGCTCGGCACATCCGGGTTGGTGATGTCGAGGCCATAGTAGGTGCGGCCGCCGCGGCGCAGGCCGAAGAAGGCGTAGGCGTGATCGTTGGCATTGCTGGCGTTGATGACGCCATCGCTCGGGCCGCCTTCGGTCAGGGTGCTGCTGGTGCCGCGATCGATGATCAGCACCGACGGCGCGCCGTCGACGCCATACGGAAACTGTGGCGTGTACTGATCGTCGCGCAGGATTTTCAGGCTGGGCATCGTCGCGCGCGGCATGAACGCCCAGGTCTCCGCACCGCTCGGGGCGGCGGCGGTACCGTTGCGCACCGAATGCAGGAAGCCATCGCTGGAACCGAACAGCACGCGGACATCCGGTGCTGCCGCGGTATAGCCGCTGCGGGCGCCGTAGTTCACTGCCACCGGTCGTGAATGCATGACTGCGCCGAGCAGCCACGGCCGACCGGTAACGCCGGTCAAGCTGGCGCCGGTGCCGACCGGATTCGCCGTGGTGCCGACATTGAAGCCGCGCGCGTGTAGCAGCAGTCCTCGGCGCAGGGTTTCGTCGGCAGCCGTGGTGCCGGTGACGCCGAGATCGGTTTTCAGCGCATCGCGCACCGTCTGGCTGTCGGCATCGAGCGCGGCGAGGGACGGCACATTGCCGGCGCTGAGCGAGTCGTAGAACAACTGGCGCCGGCCGTCGGCATTGATGCGGCCCGGATTGCCGCCGCCGCCGAACTGGTAGCCAGGGATGTTCTGGCCGGCGCCGCCCAGCTGGGTGTTGCGGCCGTCGGCACTGGCGGTGCCGAGCTGGCTGCCATTGGTCCAGACGGTCAGGGCGCTGCTGAGGATGCGGCCATCGCTGGCGATCGCCGCCGTGCCGCTGGCGTCGCGGAAAGCCAGCACGCCAGCGCTGTTCTTCGCGTACTGCAGGCGTTTGACGTTGCCGGTCCAGCCCGGCTTCTGGGCGGCCTTCGGCTGGAACTGGGCGAAGAAGCTCGGTTCGAGCAGGCCGTTGGCCGAGACCCGGCTGGTGGCGACCACCGCCGAGACCAGCGAGGCGTCGACGACCAAGGTCGGCTTGAGCAGAGAGGCGAAGGTCTGCCCGAGCCCGAGCAGCCCGAGGCTGTTGGCATAGCCCAGCACCGTGGCGCCGGCATTGGCAAGCGCCGCCGTGCTGGTCAGCAGGTTCTGGATCAGGAAGAACGAATTCAAGGTGATGTCGTTGTTGTCCTTGTCCTTGAACGAGTTCGGGCTCGTGGTCAGGCGCACGACGTCGCCGAGTGTCGACCCGCTGGCCGGAAGGCCCGGCAGATAGGCGCGCAGGGTCGCGTCGGACTCGCCATCGCGGACGTTGTTGGTCAGCATCACGTTGAGCACGTTCGCCGTCCGGCATTCCAGCGCCGGCTTCAGGTAGTTGCCGTCGGCCTGTTCGATGGTGGTGTCGCGGGTCAGCAGGGCGGTGAGCCCGTCCCAGCGAGCCAGCGGGGCGTTGTAGACGTCCTTGCCGCCGAGGTAATGCATCAGCTCGGCATAGGCCTCCTTGCCTTGATACGGCGGCAGCAGCTGGGTCGGCGTGGTCACCGCCGTGCTCAGGATCGCGGTGACCGAGTTCAGCAGGTTGGTCGGATTAAGAGTGTTGGTCAGCAAGCTGCCGACCTTGTTCAGCAAGGTGGTGATCGATCCTTGGCTCACCAGCGGCGTGAAGCCGACCAGCATGTAGGCGCCGTTGCTGCAGCCGGCCGTGGTTCGGCGCACGCCGGGAATAGTCGCTACCTCGGCGAAGCTACAGGTACTGCCCGGCGAGCCGGTCGCATTGCTGCGATCGGCGTGCGACACCATGACCGCGACGTTGGTGTTGATCAGGTTGTTGAGGATCGCTTCAAGCAGCGAGATCAGATTGACCTGCCCGGCGCTGAGGATGCCGCTGAACGTGGTGTTGAGCAGACCGATGACCGCACCCGGAAGCTGTCCAACCACCGTCGTCAGCAACGGGCTCAACAGGCCGGCAACCAGTTGCCCGACGAAGCCGCTCAGCAGCGGGTTGAGAATGGCGCTGAGCGCCGGCAGCCCGAGCAGGAAATTGAGCGTGCCGCAGGTCAGGGTCGATACGCCACCGAGCAGCAACTGGAGCACGAGGCCGACCACCGGCAAGGCAACCACCGGCGAGGCAATGCCCAGGATGCCGTAGAGATTGCACAGCGCCTGAGCGCGGGTAGCGTCAGTGGTGCCGCTGCCGAGCAGCAGGGTGCTGAGGAACTGGCTGGGATTGCTGGTGATGCCGGCGAGCAGATCGCTCAGGACCACGCTGCTGGAGATATTGAGGCAGAGCTGTGGCGCATCCGGGTTGTTCGGATTGCTGGTCTGGGTCAGCACGCTGTTGCAGATGCCGAGCAGGTTGAGATCGAGCACGATCACCGTGTACGGCGGCTGCAGTGTGTTGGCGAGCGGGTTGTTGTAGATGTCGATGTCGTCGGCGCGCGAGGGCAGGCCGGCGCATAGCATCATCAGGGTCACCATGAACGCCGGGAACCAGCGCACCAGCTTCATGGACCGTACTCGTGACAGGCTCATTGGTAGCTCACTCCTGTCGGTTTCGCATGCAGCTTCAACACGCCTTGCACGACCTCGGCGGCGCCGAAGCCATTCACCGAATGGTCGTAGCCGCCGGTCACCGTGAAGCGCGCGTAGTCGTAGGAACGGCCGCTGTTGCCGGCGCCACGCAGCGCCGCGGCGCTCAAGAATTCAGGGTCTTCGCGCAGCACCCGGGCGTAGGTCCAGGATTGCAGCGCGGTGTCGCCGGGAGCAGCGAGACCCGAGGTCGTGCAGGTGAACGGCAGGCTGTCCGGTGCCGAGCCACTGCTGCTCGGTACATAGCAGGCGCTGAAGCCGGGGCCGTTGCCGATGGTCAGATTGCCGTCGTTCTGGGTGACGCCGTCGGCGATCGCCTGCGCCGACTGCAGCGCGTTGACACGGCTTTCGGCGTTCTGCGACAGGCGCAGCTCGGTCTTGCTGCCACGCATCGCGGCGAGGCCGAGCAGGGTCAATACGGTGAGGATCAGCAGCGCTGTGGCCAGCGCAGCACCAGACTGCCGATGCTTGATCGGGTGCTTCATCGCGTTGCTCCTGCGGTGCTCGCACTGCAGGGACCGAGATCACCGACCGGATTGCGCAGCTGCACGGTCGTCGAATAGACCCGGCGATGGAAGCTGTCGGCCTGCGCCTGGGTACGCTGGTAGTCGCCGAAGTTGAAAGTCTTGTCGTCGGTGTAGCCACCATCGATATCGGTGCTGCGCACCAGCAGCCAGACTCTTGCGGTGATCGCGGTCTGGGCCAGCGCGTCGGCATCGGGGTTCGAGGTGTAGGTATCGACGACGCAGTCGTTGTCGGAATCCAGACCCCATTCGATCTGCAGGTTCTCGACACCATCGGCCAGGCATTCGACCGCCATCGAGGCACCCGCGACCTGCTGCAGTTCCATGCGGCATAACGTCGGAATGCCATCGCCCACCGTCTCGGCATAGCTGCGGATGAAGTAGACGCGTGGCTGGTATTTCCAGAACGTCACCGGCGCCTGCAGCGGCGCATCGGTGCTCGTGGACATCTGATAGGTCGCGCTGTTGCCGTTCTGGATCAGCGAGCCGACCGTGCCATTGGTCTTCAGATAGAAATTCCCGGCGCGCAGTTGCACGCTGGAGCCACTGCTGATGTCGGCGGTCGCCTGGCCGGCGACCCGGCGGATCGCGACGATGTCGGTGTTGGCGGCCACCGGCGTGGTCGCGGTGCCGAGGCAGGGAAAAGCGGTGCCGACCGTGGTCGCCGAGGTGTGATTGCGGAACTCCACCCGCCGTTGCAGCTTGAAGGCCCACCAGGGTGAGGTGGCGTCGGAGCCACAGTCGTTGGTGGGTTGTGTGCCGATCGCCACCGTGATGTTCGAGGCGCCGTAGATGCCGCCGTAAAAGCCGGCCATGCTCAGATCGCGGGCCAGGCTGTCGAGCGCGAAGCGGGCACTGTCCTGCATGTGGGCGACGGTTTCGGTTTGCCGGAAGCTGCGGCTGTTCTGGCTGAACACGGCGAGGATCGCCACCAGCACGATCAGGCCGAGGGTGATCGCGATCATCAGCTCGACCAGCGACAGGCCGCGCTGCGTCGTCCGGGCAATCATCGAAATTCTCATGGTGTTGCCGCCGCGATGCACTGGCCGCTGTGATCGTCGATCACGGTGCGCATGACGATGATCCGGCGCAGGCGGGTGTCGGTGTCCGTGGTCGTGATGTCGTCATAGGAGGCATTGCCGCTGCCGCAAGCATTGTTCGCCGGATCGCTGGCGTCGTTGGGATCGGCCGGCGGTAGCGGCGTGATACCGCGCCAGGCGATGGCGATGGTGTAGACGCCGCAGGGCGCATTGCTGTTGGTGATGCAGGCCGTCGGTTCGCTCAGGCCGCCGCTGGCTGCACCGGCGCTGACCTCGACGCCACCGAACAGCGCCCGTGACCACTCGTAGCGATCGAAGGCGACGACCTGCGCCGGCGTGCAGGCCGGGGTTCCGCTGCTGCCGCTGGTGGTGCAGGCGGTGCCGGGGGATGAAGGTGCATTGGCGAGGCTGATGCCGTTGCTGGCATCGGTAAGGTAGTCGGCGCCGCGGCTGGGATTGGCGCGGATCCGTTCGATCAGATCCTGGGCCAGGGCCGCGGCCTGGGTGCGCTGCACGGCATCGAAGTTCGATTTCTTCGCATAGGCCTGCAGGCCGGCGACACCGAGCAGGCCGACCGCCACCACGAACACCGTGATCATCACCTCGACCAAGGTGAAGCCGCGTGCTGCGCGCTGGCTGGAGGCGGATTGCATCAGACGCTGCAGCCGGTGTCGCGAGCAAGCCGGATGCGGCCGTTCGGATCGATGCTGACCCGGCGGCCGTCGAAGCTGCTGTCGCCGGTCTTGCACAGCCGCAGGTTGACCCGCGAGCTGGCGCTGAGCCGGCCGGACGGTTCGAACTGGACGACGCTGGTCGAGGCGGGATCGACGAGGTAATTGAGCACGCCATCGATCGGCTCGCCGATCGAAAGAATGTCTGCGGCCACGGTTGGCTTGCTGCCGGTGGTGTTTGGTGCGCTGTCGCGATAGGTCACCCAGCCGTTGGCCCAGCTCGCGGTGCTGCCGCTGGCGCACTGCGGATAGCTGGCGCTGGTGCCAGCCGCACGCGGGCACAAGGTGACGGTGTTGTTGCGGCTGATCGCTTCCGCGCGGGCCTGGACCATCGCGCCGTAAAGTGCCGCTGCTGCATCGCCCCGGGCACCGGCCAGGAAGAAGCTGCGCAGCCCGGGACCGGCAAGCGCCATCAGCACCGAGGCTATCGCCACGACGATCATCAGCTCCAGCAAAGTGAAACCCCGTTGTGCGGACATGACCTGAACGGCAGCGGAAAGTCGTCGGACGTTAGCCTGATTCCCGTCGCACCGGAATTGCGGTGCCGCCCCGCCGGACCAGCGGCCCCGGCGCGCGGATGAAGGGCGTACAGGCAATGGTTGCAGCGTTCAGCGCGTCCAGCAATCGCCCCCGGCAGCACTGCCGGCAACGGGCAGGCGCCTGCCGGCCGAGTCGATGCTCAGGCTGGCACAGGCGGCATCCCCGGCCTGGCCGTTGACGGCGGTGGCGACCAGTTTGAAGCGGCGCACGGTGGCTGCGGCATCGCTGGTTTCGAGACTGATCTCGTACAGGCTGCGGTCATCGCGCGCCGCCTGCACCTCGCCGCTGGCGGTGATCGCGTAGCGGCTCAGATCATTCATCGCGACGTCGCCGCCGGCAAGATGAAAATTGAAGTTGACCGGATAGGCGCCGGTTTTCAGCACCTCCACTTCCATCTTCGCCGCGAGATCGACCAGCGCCGCGCGGGCGACGGCGCGATGGGTGCGCAGCACGTGGCCGCGGTAGGCGGGCAGGGCGAGGGTGGCCAGCAGCGCCAGGATCGCGACCGCGATCATCAGCTCGATCAGCGTGAAGCCTCGCTCGCGCGTCCGGGAACGCATCAATGCCCCGGCTTGAAGACCCAGCCCGGCAGCACGGTGCCGTCCTGGCGGCGATGACGCTTCTGCAGATGCTCGTCCGGATTGACCTGGCCGGGATCGACGTCGAGCAGCAGATCGCCATCGTCGGCCTGGCTGCCGCGGGCGGTAGCGGTCAGCGTGTAGCGGACCGGATCGCGAGCCATGACCAGGCTCAGGCGATAGAGATCGTCGCCATCGCAGCGCTGCGGATCGTCGGCGTAGCCGAGCACGGTCAGGCTCGCGCCGATCGGCGGATAGCGGCCCGTGCGGGCAAAGAGGCTTTCCATGCGCTGCTGGGCGTCGATCAGGCAGGCAGCGCCGGTATTACGCACCGACTTCTGCCGATAGGACTGGTAGGCCGGCAACGCGATCGCGGCCAGCACGCCGACGATCGCCACCGCGATCAGCAGTTCGATCAGGGTCATGCCGCGCGGTAGGCCGAAGTTCACGGATTTCATTGATTCCGATGCGTCTGTCGCCAATCGATCTCGCCGGAACGAACCCCGCCCGACACCCGCACATCTTGCTGCACCACGCTGCCGCGCGAGGTCTGTACGTTGACCGTGACCACAGACAGACCGCTGCCATCGCGGTCGTCGACATGCAGCGACGGCGCCGAACCGAGCCCGAGGCCGAGATCGAAGATGCCGGCGCTGCTGTCGATCTCGGCATTGCTGACGGTGACCCGGCGAACACCGAAGGCCGGCCGCTGCGCGCGCGGCGCACCGGTCAGATAGTTGAACCCGAACAGGCGGCTGTTTCCGTCGCCCGAGCACAGCGATGCCGATGGCGTGTAGCTGCTCGCGAACAGCAGGCCATCGATCAGCGCCGTGCGGCTGATGTTGCGTTCGGCTGCCGTGGTCGGCGAGGTGCTCAGCATGTAGCGCCAGCCACCGGCGGCGGCGGCCGTGCTGGTCAGCTCGATCTCGCTGCTCACACCGCTGACGCCGGTCACCGCGCCGGACGGCGTGACCACCGCGCTGCTGGTGTCGACCAAATTCGCGAACGCCGGGCTGGCGCTGGCCGGAGCGTTGTCGATCAAGCCGAACAGCGCCTGCTCGGCACTGCTGGTCTTGTCGCCCGGCGCCAGGAAGCGGCCGGTGCCGGACAAGACCCAGCGGCGGCCGCTGCGATCCTGGGTCAGCGACGGTGCCGTCAGCAGTGGTCGCCGGGTATCGAGCAGCACCGCCGGCGTGCGCCAGCCGGAAGGATCGTTGCCTTCGCTGTCGGCGAGGGCGGCCAGGTTGAAATCGAGCTTGAACAGCTTGCCGGTCGGCGCTGCCGTGCTGCCGCCGGCAGTACCGAAGTACAGGGCATCGGCGCGGAAATTCAGATCCCAGTCGACGGCCACCGGATCGCCGACCAGGCTCAGCGGCGCGCCGGACGCGGGGCCGTTGCCGAGATCGTAGGGGCCGTTGTAGATCAGCGTGTCCGCCACCGGGATCGAACTCAGCAACAGCCGCTTCAGATCGATGCCGAACAGAAAGCCGTCCTGGTTGCTGGTAGCGCTGGACAGGCTGGTCGGGCCGCTGCCGAACACCAGGTACCAGCGGTCTTCGGCCGGCGGTGCGGCGCTGCTGGCGTTGCGCCGGGCGAATGCCGCGACGGCCGGGTTCGAGGTGGTGTAGCCGAGCCGGCCGTTGCGATCGCTGTACTCGGCGATCAGTACCGGCGGCTGTTCCGGATCGGTGACGTCGAGCACCACGAACGCCGAGCGCGTGCTCAGCGTGCTGCTGCTGCCGAGGCCAACGGCGAAATCGCTGACGGCGTCGCGGTTGCTGCCGCCGGCATCGACATTCGGAATCGTCACCGGCCCGCCACCGAGCCGCATGCCGATCACCAGCAAGGTGCCCCAGCCATTCGGGTGCGTTGCATCGTTGGCGAACGCGCGAACATCGAAAGCGCGCGGTGAGCCGTCCATCGTCCACAGATGGCCATAGCGGGGATCGGCCAGCCAGCCCAGTTGCGGCAGCAGATTGAACGGCGCATAGGCCCACAGCTCGCTGCCGAGCGGGTGCGCGGTCACACCGCCGCTATCGCTCGGCGTGGTCAGGAAGCGCTTCGTCGATGCCTGATAGAAGCCGGCGTTGAAGGCGTGCAGCAAACCGTCGTTGGCGCCGACATAGACGACATTGCGCCGGCCGCGATAGCGATTGAAGAACTCGGCGTAGGTCCGGTCGCCATAGATCAAGTCATAGGATTCCGCGGGTGCGGCCACCGTCAGCGGCACCGAGTTGACGATGTCGCCGAGGCGTAGCACTTCGGGCCGGCCGTCGCCATCGTCGTCGACCGTGCGGTTGCGCAAGCTGGGGAATTCTTCGCCGCGCGTGTAGCGGATCAGCTTCTCGGCCGCCGCCGCGCTGCCGACATTGAGCAGGCCGTAGCGGCCGGCGCCGAAGTTGGCAGGGGTCAGCGCCAGTTGTTCGCCGGCTTCGGCGCGGCCATCGAGATCGAAGTCCACGAAGGTGAACAGGTAGCGGCCACTGGATGCCGGCGTCGAGTAGTCGCGCTGGGTGGCGACATCGCCGACCGCCGACAAGGCCCGCCGCGCGTTCCAGATCGTCCGCAGCGTGCTCAGATCGTCGATCACCGTGAACGAGTCCGGCGCGCTGCCCGGTTTTGCCGAGTAACGGCGGAAGCGGCTCAGGCGCTGTTCGGCGTCGTAGTAAAGCTCGACCACCGGATCGCCAGCCGCCGAGTAATCGGCTTCATCGAGCTGGGCGTTGCCATTGCCGTCCTCGCGCAGGCGGCCGTCGCTGTCGACGAACAGGGCCTGCAGGTTGCCGACCCAGACCAGCTTGCGGCCGGCACTGTCGCTGCGGCTGACGTTGTAGCTGGTCTGGTAGACGGCGCCCGGGCCGGCGCCTGAGCCGGACAACACCGCCGCCACGCCACCGCTGCCGCTGCGCCGGAGGATGCTGTTGAACACCGCACCAAGCCGGTCCTTGAGCCGTGCCGGATTGGCGAGTGCGAAGTAGTTGTCGGGAATGCAGTCGGCACCGCCGGCGTCGCTGGCATTGTTCAGATGATCCCAGGCGGTATCCGTGCAAGTGCTTGCGCCGGTGCCGGGCGATGGCAGCGCTGCTGCGGCGCCGGCCGGGTAGTCGTAGCCGCCGTACTTAGCAGCGTAGAACAAGGGTGATTCCAGGACTCGGCCTGGACCGGCGCCGGGCGTGTAGCTCGAAACCTTCGGCCGGGACCAGCGCTCGCTAGCATCCTGCGCATGAGCAGCGGCCAGAAGATTGCCGTTGTCGCCGCGCTGGCGGCGGACCAGTCGCTGCACGCCGTTGCCGGTCACGGCACCGGAGATCGTATAGCCGAGCAGCGCGGTGTCGGCATCACGGCCTGCAATCAACTCGACACGTACCAGCACTTCGTCCTCGCCGGTGCTGCGGGCGAGTTGGCCTTCGGCGGTGCACAGCGCAGTCGAATCCGAACCTGCGCAGATGTCCGGTCCAGCTGGCGCCTGCAGGTCCTGCGCGCAAGCGGCGCCAACGCACCAGCTGAGCATCTGCAGCAGATCGCGCTGCTGGCTGCCGCCGTAGCTGGCGTCGTTCCAGGCGATCAGGAAGCTGCCGGCGCGGCCATCGGCGCTGAGCGCGCGGCCGTATTGCTGGCCGGCTGCACTGCGGATCGCGCCCGGCGTCATGCTGCCGTAGCTGCAGCTATGCCACTGGCTGTCGTCGAATGTGGGTGTTGGCAGCGGATTGGCTTCGCAGGCCGGCGTGATGATCAGCTGGCCAGCCGACGTCAACACCGGTATGCCCGGCAGCGCGCCGCTGAACTGCAGGCCGTAGTTGCGCGCCCGCTGCTGGCCAGCCGAGGCCGGAGCGGCGCCGTTGTCCGGGCGCAGATCGCCGGTCCAGGCGCGATGCGCGAGGCCGGCGATCAGATAGCTGCCTTCCTGCGCCGGTGCTGCGGGGCAGATGCCGCGCGCCTGCGACAAGGCACCGAGCGTCTTCACCGAGCAGCGGTCGGCATTGGTCGTCGGGCTGTTGCCGAGCGGCGTCAGGCCGATGCGGCCGAGCAGCGCTGGACCGGCCAGCGATTCGTTGCTGCCGATGGCATCAGTTGCCGTGCCGGCGATCGCGCCACCGAGTGCCGCCACCGGCGGGATCTCGTCGCTGTCGAAGGAGTTGCTGCCGCTGGCCAGCATCACCACGCTGCATTCGGCGCAGTGCTCGGTGTGGGCGTAGGCATCGCGCCAGGTGGCGGTCGGCAGGCCGGGCAGGCTGCGGGCATCGTCGCCGGTGAAGGCGGTGGTCGGCGCCGGTTCGCCGGCGATGTAGCGGAGGATTTCTCCGTAGATCTCGGCCAGCGGATTGCCCCAGCCGGTGCAGGTGTTGCTGCCGCTGCCCGGGTTGTCGAGCACCGGCCCGCTGCTGCCGCGATTGATCGTCTTGCCATCGCAGTCGCTGTAACCGGCGTCGCCATCGGTCGAGCGGTAGCGCGCGATGCGCAGGCGATCGACCGTGTTGACGATGCCGGCCGCGCCATCGGCGCTGATGCAGAACTGCCCGGTAGCCAGATTGATCTCGTCACCGGCCGCGCAGTTGCCATCGCCGTTGCCGACCAGTGGCCCGGCATTGCGCCGCAACTGGCCACCGGAGCGCGGCTTCGCGTAGCTGCCGGACAAGAGACCAAACTGCAGCTGGCCGTCCTCGCCAAAACGCTGCAACTGGCCGGCCGGCTTCAGGCCGTTCGGATACTGGCGGCAGAAAGCTTCGCGCTGCGTTGCCGGTGCTGCCGGATCGCAGACTTCGGCACGGACCAGGTACTCGCCTTCGCCGAGGCTGGCCGCTGCACGGGTCGGCTGATCGGCCGAGCCGGATTCCTCGTTCCACAGGCATTCGCGCGTCTCGGCTGCTGCCCACAGCCGGAAGCTGCCGCGTGCCACGCGCAACTGCGGCGCGGCGGTAGAGGACGCCGAATCAACATCGCCACCAGCGACGAAACTGACATTGCAGAACGACAGGCCGGGCGCGCCGGCGTCCTGCGTGAACGGCGTGTAGAGGTTGGCGTCGGCGCCGTCGTAGAACTTCGCCCAGGCGTGGAAATCGGCCGGCACGTAGCTGCGTTCGAGCACCGTGACGGTCGAGCTGTCGGTGCTGCGGCGGCCGCCGTAAAGTGCTGCGCGCAACACATCGAGCCGACTCATGCTCAGCCAGTTCAGAAAGTTGCCGCTCCAGTTGCCGGCGGCGGCAGCGAGGCATTGGTGGCGGGATTCGCCGCTGGCCGCGACAGCAGCCTTGTAGCGTCCACCGGCGTAGGCGTAGCAGAGCGCGGGATCGAAATAGCCGAGGTAGTCGAGCGTGTTGCGATAGCCGGTATCGAGCAGGCCGTCGCCGTCGAGATCGCTGACGTCGTCATAGGCGCGCCGGTAAAGCTGTTCGTCGATGGACAGGCCGAGCATCACGACCGGTACCGCGCTGGTGCCCGAGGTCAGCGGCTGGGCGACGTAGCTGGCGGCGGTTTCGTTGGACAGGCTGGCCATGCTGACGGCGCCGTCCTGAGCGACGATCGCGCCGGGCAAGCTGGCGGCGCCGATCAGGCCCGTCAGCCAGGCCGCAACTCGCAGACCTCGCGCCAGCCGGCTCATCGGTCTGTTCATCGCCGGATCACGTAGCGATAGACGGCGGCGGTGTCGGTGCTTGCTTCGGCACCGTCGCCGCGTTCCGTGCCACGGCTGCGGACGTAGAAGAAGGTCTGGCCACCGCCGCCGGCAACTCCGATGCCGGCGCTGGAATAACCGGCGGCCTGGGCCTGGCCGGCACCGCTGCCCGTGCTGGTATACAGGCGCCGCACCGCGACTTCGCCATTGATCTGCACGCCGAGCGTGCTGCGCAGATCGCGGCTGTAGACAGCATCGGTATCCATGGTTCGCGGGTCGAAGACCAGTTCGCTGTCCGGCTCGATGCACCAGTTGTCCGGGCCGTTGGCGCCATCGCGATTGTTGATCGTGATCCCGGCCGGCAGCGCCGCCGTGAACTCGGCATTCGGTACCTGACCGCCGATAGCCGCCGGCCAGCCGCCGTTGCGGCACAGGCGTTCGATCAGGGAGCCGACTTGGGTGCGCGCCGTTTCCGAGGCTTCGAAAGCTTCGGCGCGCAGCGCGCTGTTGCTGCCGGATTTCACTTCCAGCCCGGTGCCGCGGATCGCCGCCAGCGCGACCAGAGTCAGCAGCACCAGGAAGACGATCGCCGTGACCAGCGCATAGCCACGGCTCGGCTGCGAACGCGGCTTCATCCGCGCACCCGGTTGCGCAGCTGGATGTCCTTGACCACCAGGCGCCGCTGGAAGCGCGCGGCCGCATCGTCGTACTTCAAGCTGCAGGCCGAGCTGGCCGGGCCGTAGCAGCGATCGGCGGCGATCGGGTACTGCTGCGTGTCGGTGTAGCGGTCCAGCTCATCGCCACGGGCGATGAAGGCGACGCGGATGCTCTGCACCTGTTGCCAGTTGCTGACTTCGCCGGCATTGCGATAGGCGTCGACCTGGCCATCGTCGTCGCTGTCGATGCCGTAGCTGAAGGTCAGCATCTCGATGCCGTCGACCAGTTGCTCGGCCTGCAGGCTGTCGCTCTGCAGGCGCAGCATGTTCAGGGTCGGCACCGGGCCGCGGCCGAAATCGATATTGCGCAGGTAGAACAGCAGCGTCTGGTACTGGTAGCTGAGCACGCCGTCCTCGGCGACGCCGGGGATGTCGACGCTGATCGCACGCAGGCGGTTCGCGTCATTGGTGACGTCGAACAGCACCGCCCGCTGGCCGACCTTGGCGCGCAGGTAGTACTTGCCGTTGGTCTTCAGCGCGTTGGCGGCACCGCTGGCGCCGAGCTGGGCAGTCGACACATAGGCATCGGGATTGGCATAGCGCACGGCCAGCACATCGCTGCCGGACACGTAGTCGCTGAGGCAGCCGGCGGGCAGGCCGACCGGGGCCGCCACACCGCCGGCATAGCCGCGCACGCCGCTGGCGGTATCGAGTATCCAGGCGTTTTCGCAGCCGCCCGGGCCGTTGTAGACCGGCGCGCCGATCAGGCTGACCTGGGCTGACTCGACGCCGCCCCAGAGATCGGCCAGACGCAGGTTGCGGCCGAAGTAATCGACAGCGATGCGGATGTTCTCCTGCATGCGGCTGGCGCTTTCCTGCACCCGGTAGCCCTGCTTGGAGTTGATGAACACCTTGGCCACGCCGGCCAGCACCAGCGCGCCCAGCGCCAGCGCCACCAGCAGCTCGACCAGCGAGAAGCCGGCTGCGCGCGAATGGCGGCTGGCGTTCATGGCAGGTAGCCGAGCCGCAGGCAGCGCAACTGGCTGCGGCTGTCGCTGCAATCGGTGCCGGTGGCGCCGCTGCGGGCGGCATCCCAGTAGATGGTGACGATGCGCAGCGCGGTGTCGCCGCAGCCGGCTTCGCAGCTCACCGACAGCCGACCGCCGGGCAGGATCGCCCTTGGCCCGTTCTGCAGATTGGTGATGTTGGCATCGGCCGATAGCTGCGCGTAGAGCATCGCCAGATCCCACTGCGCCTGCTGGCGCGACGAGCAGCGTGCGCCGCTGGCACCGCAGTCGGCGCTGGCACTCGGCGCCGAGGCATTGGCGGCCAGCAGGTAATCGCCGGCGATCACGGCCTGGCGATTGGCGCGCATCCGTTCGATCAACGCCTGGGCCAGGGTCGAAGCCTGGGTGTACTGGTAGGAGATCAGGTTGTTGGCCAGCGCTGCCGACTGCAGGCCGGCGATGCCGAGCAGGCCGATCGCCAGCACCAGCACGGCGACCATGACCTCGATCAGGGTCAGGCCGGCCATGGCGCCTGGGCTGCCGTGCTTCACAGAATCGGACAGGCAGTGCCGCCGCTGCCCGGCACCAGCGCCGGATTGCAGATGCGGGGCCGGCCGCCGGGGCTGATCACCACGCGCCGCTCGTACGAGGAATCGCTCTTGGCGACGACCTTGAAATTGCCGAGCTTCGAGGCGCGGCCAAGGCCATCGTAGGCCAGCGAGTTGACGTAGCCGGCGGTGCCGCCGCTGATCGACGCGCAGGTCGACAGCGGCAGTTCGACTTTCAGCAAGGGCTCGGCGGCATCGCGCCGGCCGTTGTCGTTGTCATCGAGATACATCAGATAACCGCGATCCCAGCCGATCGCCGCAGCCGTTGTGCAGGTCACACCGTCGACGGTCTTGCACAAAGCCACCGAACGGTCGCGCTTCAGCGCTTCGCTGCGCGCGGCGAGCAGCACGGTCAGCAGGGTATTGGCGCTGGTCACCGTGCAGTTCTGGCGCGCCATCGCGCCGAAGCTGGGCAGGCCGACGGTGACCAGGATCGCGACCACGGTCAGCACCACCATCAGTTCCAGCAAGGTGAAACCCTTGTTGTGAACCGCTGATTGCATGGGCTGAGCGGATTCCGGCAGGTCGATCCGTCAATTCGGATCGCGACCGCGAATCATAGCCGGGCGCGGCTCGCAATCAACGGCCGCGCCTGCGGAACAGATTTACTGGCGCTGCCTCAGGCCAGCAGCCTGCTCGCCTTGTGCAGAGCCTTGGCCAGCTGCTCCAGATCCTCGCGATTGTTGTAGACCGCGAGCGAGGCTCGCACCGTTGCCGGCACGCCGAAGCGCGCCATCAGCGGCATCGTGCAGTGATGGCCGGTGCGCACGGCGACGCCGTACTGATCGAGGATGGTGCCGATGTCCTGCGCGTGGCCGACGGTCATCACGAAGGACATCACGCCGCCCTTGTTCTTCGCGGTGCCGATCATCCGCAAGCCGGGAATTTCAGCGAGCAGCGCCGTGCCTTCGAGCAGCAAGGCATGTTCGTGGGCAGCAATGGCTTCGAGACCGACCGAGGCGATCCAGTCCAGCGCCGCGGCAAAGCCAACTGCGCCTGCCATGTCCGGCGTGCCGGCTTCGAAGCGATACGGCGCTTCGTTCCAGGTGCTTTCCTCGAAGCTGACGGTGCGGATCATGTCGCCACCGCCGTGCCAGGGCGGCATCGCGTCGAGGTGCTCGCGTTTGGCGACCAGGCAGCCGAAGCCGGTCGGGCCGTAGGCCTTGTGCGCCGAGCAGGTGAAGAAGTCGGCACCCAGGGCCGGGAAGTCGATCGCGATGTGAGCGACCGACTGCGCACCATCGACCAGCACCGGAATGCCGCGCGCCTTGGCCGCCGCGATCATCTGCTCGATTGGATTGACCGTGCCGAGCGAGTTCGAGACATGGACCACGGCGATGAACTTGGTCCGCTCGTTGAGCAGCGCCGTCCAGCCTTCGAAGTCGAGCGAGCCGTCATCGAGCACCGGCGCAGCGACGATCTTCGCGCCCTTTTCCTTGGCCACCAGCTGCCAGGGCACGATGTTCGAGTGGTGCTCCATGCCGGTCAGCAGGATCTCGTCGCCGGCTTGCAGACGCGGGCGCAGGAAGCTGTAGGCGACCAGGTTGATCGCTTCCGTGGTGCCACGGGTGAAGACGATTTCCTCGCGGGCGACGTTGAACCATTGCGCGATGCGATCACGCGCGCCTTCGTAGGCGGTGGTCGCGCGTTCGGCGAGATCGTGCACGGCGCGGTGCACGTTGGAATTCTTGTGCCGGTAGTAATCGTCGATCGCTGCCAGCACGCTTTCCGGCTTCTGCGTCGTCGCCGCGTTGTCGAGATAAGCGAGGCGGCCGCCACGCACCGGCTCCGACAGGATCGGAAACTGGGCGCGGATCGCATCGATATCGAAAGCCAGCGCAGGCTGGCCGGTCACGGGCGCGTTCATGCCTCGAAGTCCACGGTCAGTTCGGACGGCAGATGCAGCGCCGATTCGATGCGCGTGCGCAGTGCCGGCCATTCGATGCGATCGAGGATTTCCAGCGCGAACGCGCGCAGCAGCATGGCTCGGGCCACGTCCTTGGCGATGCCGCGGCTGCGCAGATAGGCGAGAGCCACTTCATCAAGCTGGCCGACTGTCGCGCCATGCGCGCACTTGACGTCGTCGGCGTAGATCTCCAGATCCGGCTTGGCGTTGACCTCGGCCTTGCGGCTGAGCAGCAGGTTGGCGATGCGCTGCTCGGAATCGGTCTTCTGTGCGCCTGGCTGAACCACGACCTTGCCGTTGAACACCGCCTTGGTCTTTTCGTCGACCAGACCGCGATAGGTCATCCGGCTGGTGCAATGCGGTGCTGCGTGCACGGCACGCACGTGGTTGTCGATGTGTGAATTCTTCGCCTGCGCGTACAGGCCGGCGACGATGGTTTCGGCACCGGACTCGGCAAGCACGACATCGAGATCGTGACGGATGAAGCCGCCGCCGAGGTCGACGGTCAGCGCTTCGAACTTCGCATCGCGCGACAGCTTGACGTCGATCCGCGTCACCAGGGTGCCGCCCACGGTTTCATTCTGGATGCGATACAGCGTCAGCTTGGCGCCGCGACCCAAACGCACGTCGAAGAAATGCGTGGCCAGCCGCTCGCCGCCATCACCGCTGAAATCGAGCAGCACGGTCGCTTCGGCCTGATCGCCGAGTTCGATGCGATGGCGCTGATGGCTCATCGATGCCTGCGCTTCGGCGCGGCTGATGAACAGCACCTGCAATGGCTTCTCGAGCTTGGTGTCGCGATCGAGGCGAAGACGCAGGCCGCCAGAGGCGAATGCCGCATTCAGCGCATCGACGCCGGTGGCCGGCGGCGGCAGTTCGCAGGTATCGCTGTGCCAGCGCGAGGTGCTCGGCGCATCCTGCAGATGGCCGTTGATGTAGACCAGCGCATCGGCGTCCGGCAGCAACGCGATCGGCGAGACATCGGCAGTCGTGACGTCCGGTTCGTAGTTGCGTTCGTTGAGCGCGCTCAGATCGCTGTAGCGCCAGTCTTCCTGATGCTTGTCCGGAAAGCCGGAGGCCAGGAAGCGCGAAAACTGCACGCTGCGCGGCGCGCGTTCGGCGGCGGTCAGGGCGTTGGCGTAGCGCTCGAACTGCGCGCTATAGGTCGCCAGTTCATGGGGCTGGGCTGACACTTACGCAGCCTCCAGCCAGCCGTAGCCTTTCTCTTCGAGTTCCTTGGCCAGCTCCGGGCCGCCGCTCTTGACGATGCGGCCGCGCGCCAGCACGTGCACGTAATCCGGCTGCACGTAGTCGAGCAGGCGCTGGTAATGGGTCACCAGCACAGTCGCGCGTTCCGGGCCACGCAGCGCGTTGATGCCGTCGGAAACGACCTTCAGCGCGTCGATATCGAGGCCGGAATCGGTTTCGTCGAGGATCATCAAGCGCGGCTGCAGCACCAGCATCTGGAGGATCTCGTTGCGCTTCTTCTCGCCACCGGAGAAGCCTTCGTTGACGCCGCGCGACAACATCTTCGGATCGATCTTCACCAGCTTGGCGCGATCGCGCACCCAGCTGAGGAAATCGTTCGGCGCGATCTCGGCTTCGCCCTGGTGCTTGCGGCGCGCATTGATCGCCGCCTTGAGCAAGGTCATGTTGCTGACGCCGGGAATCTCGACCGGATACTGGAAGCCGAGAAAGATGCCTTCGCAGGCACGAACTTCCGGGTCCAGATCGAGCAGATTCTTGCCGTCGAAGAGCACGGTGCCTTCGGTGACTTCGTAGCCTTCACGGCCGGCAATGACGTTCGACAGCGTCGATTTGCCGGAGCCGTTCGGGCCCATGATCGCGTGCACTTCGCCGGGTTTGATCGACAGGTTGAGCCCCTTGAGGATTTCCTTCTCTTCGACGCGGGCGTGGAGGTTGTTGATTTCAAGCATGGACAGTTTGCTGCTCCAGATAGCCCCAGTCGGCGAACTGCCGCTGCAGGCTGGGCTCATGCGCAAATGCGCGGAAATACAGATATTCGGGGGCGAGATCGAGATCGCCGTGCCAGTGCAGCGTGCCGTGTTCCAGCCGGAACTCGGCGAACACGGCCGGATCGAGCAGGCTTGCGAAGACCGGAGGCAGACCCGACTCGATCAATGCTGTGAAATCCATCCGGCCGCGACGTCCGTCGCTGAACGTCAGTTGCAGGACGTAATCGGCAGCCTGACAGGCCTCGCTGATCTCCGGCATGGCGTCAGCCAACCGCCCCTTCGAGTGATACGGCGAGCAGCTTCTGCGCCTCGACGGCGAACTCCATCGGTAGTTCCTTGAACACGTCCTTGCAGAAGCCGTTGACGATCATGCTGACCGCTTCTTCCTCGCCGATGCCCCGGGCGCGGCAGTAGAACAGCTGGTCGTCGGCGATCTTGGAGGTGGTGGCTTCGTGCTCCAGGGTCGCGGTCGGGTTGCGCACTTCGGTGTACGGGAAGGTGTGGGCGCCGCACTGATCGCCGATCAGCAGGGAATCGCACTGGGTGTAGTTGCGCGCGCCTTCGGCCGATTCGAGGATGCGGACCAGACCGCGATAGCTCTGCTGGCCGCGGCCGGCAGCGATGCCTTTCGAGACGATCGTCGACTTGGTGCGCTTGCCGATGTGGATCATCTTGGTGCCGGTATCGGCCTGCTGCCGATGATTGGTCAGCGCCACCGAATAGAACTCGCCAACCGAGTCATCGCCGCGAAGAATGCAGCTCGGGTATTTCCAGGTGATCGCCGAGCCGGTTTCGACCTGGGTCCAGCTGATCTTCGAGCGCGCGCCACGGCAGTCGCCGCGCTTGGTCACGAAGTTGTAGATGCCGCCCTTGCCGTCTTCGTCGCCGGGATACCAGTTCTGCACCGTCGAGTACTTGATCTCTGCATCGTCGAGCGCCACCAGTTCGACGACCGCGGCGTGCAGCTGGTTCTCGTCGCGCTGCGGCGCGGTGCAGCCTTCGAGGTAGCTCACATGCGAGCCTTCCTCGGCGATGATCAGGGTGCGCTCGAACTGGCCGGTGTTGCGTTCGTTGATGCGGAAATAGGTGCTCAGTTCCATCGGGCAGCGCACGCCCTTCGGGATGAACACGAACGAGCCTTCGGTGAACACGGCAGTGTTCAGCGCGGCGAAGAAGTTGTCGGCGAATGGCACCACCGAGCCGAGATACTTCTTGACCAGTTCCGGATGGCTCTTCACCGCTTCCGACAGCGGGCAGAAGATCACGCCGGCTTCGAGCAGCTTCTTCTTGAAGGTGGTGCCGACCGACACCGAATCGAACACCACGTCGACGGCGACGTTCTGCACGCCGGCAAGCATTTCCTGCTCGCGCAGCGGAATGCCGAGCTTCTTGTAGGTCTCGAGCAACTTCGGGTCGACATCGGCCAAGGTCTGCGGGCCGTCCTTCATCGACTTCGGCTGCGAGTAGTAGGAAATCGACTGGTAGTCGACCTTCTGATAGTCGACATGCGCCCACTCCGGCTCGGTCATCGTCAGCCAGCGGCGATAGGCCTTGAGACGGAAGTTCAGCAGCCACTCGGGCTCGTCCTTCTTCGCCGAGATCAGACGGATCACGTCCTCGGAAAGACCGGGCGGGACCTTGTCGGCCTCGATGTCGGTGATGAAACCAGCGCTATAGAGCTTTCGGCTGGTGACCATCGCGGTCACATCGCGGACGTTTGCTGCGGCGCTGGTCTGGGGGTTGGCTGCCATGGTGGTTGCTGGTCCCTGGTTCAATTCGAAAGTCGGTTCATTCGTGGCTATTCATTCGCGGCGTTTCACTCGCGGGCGGCGACGGCATGCAAGGGCACGGTCTTGCCGTGCAGGCGCGCGCTATGGATCTGGGCACGCGGCGCGGCCATCTGCGCCAGGGTGACGGCGGACAGGGCCTGACGCACGGCCTCGTCGATCAGACGCCAGTTCGAGCGCGAGGTGCAGCTGCCTTCGATCGTGCAGCCGCCGCCGTGCTGCGCACAGGCGGTAATAGCGATCGGCCCTTCGAGTGCGGAGACGACATCGGCCACAGTGATCGTTTCGGCGCCGCGGGCGAGGCGGTATCCGCCGTGGGTACCGCGCGTCGACGCCACCAGCCCGCCCTTGACCAGCAACTTCAGCAGCTTGGCGACGGTCGGCGCCGCCACGTGCGAGCGCGCCGCCAGCTCCTGCGCGTTCAGGCAGGCGGCCGGTTCCAGCGCCAGCGTGGTCATCACGAGCGTGCCGTAATCGGTGAGCTTGGCGATCTTGAGCATGGGGCGGAATCCGATGTTGGCCCGATAGGGGACCGAACTGGTGCGGATTATATCAGCCACGGCCGCGTCGTTTTTTCCGCGTCCACCTGCGCGACAATGAATGGCCGATCACCGACTTACGACAAGAACGAATGAGCGAGACCTGGGCCAAAGAATGGGACATCGCCCCCGAGCACGTGCACCAGCTGCCGGTAACCGTGCAGCCGGCCGATACCGACGAGATGGGCCATACCAACAACGTCGTCTATCTCGGCTGGCTGGAACGAGTGGCCTGGAGCCATTCGCATGCGCTGGGCATGAACATGGAGCGCTATCGCGCGCTCGATGCCGGCTGCGTCGCCCGCCGTCACGAACTCGACTATCTGGCGCCAAGCTTTGCCAGCGACGAGCTGCTGCTCGGCACCTGGATCATCGACAACGATCAGCGCATCACCATGTGGCGCGGCTACCAGATCATCCGGCCATCCGACGGCAAGACGGTGATGCGCGCGCGCACTTTGTGGGTCTGCGTCGACATGAAACGTGGCCGGCCGCGTCGTCAGCCGCCGGAGTTTCTGGCGGTCTACAAGGCCGTCGGCGACGGCAGCACGCCCGCCTGATTCAGCGCAGCCAGCGCAGTTCCGGCGGCGCACCGAGCACGGCGCGGACGATCGCGTTCTGGCGGAACTCGCGGCCCAGCGCTTCGGCGAAACCGGGTTGCGGATCGCAGAGCAGCACGCCGACTTCGGCCGGCCAGACGCCTTCAGGATCCAGCGCCACGCTCGGCAACCTGCGGACGCCGGCCGCATCGAGCCGGCCCTGCAACTCGGCCATCGCTTGCGCGTTGTCTTCGTCCCCGGCGATTTCGCCGAGCGGGTTGCAGGCGGTGACGATCGCCCAATTCGAATCGATGTCGCAGCGGGCGGCGAGCAGCCTTTCGGTCGCCGCATCGACCTCGCCGATGCGCACTTCGACCGGGCCCGCCGGCGTGCTGACCACATAGCGGGCCAGGCGATACGCGGCGTGCAGCTTGGCGACTTCGAGCAGCTCGCGCAGCACGGCCGAAAGTTCGGGAATGCGCGCGTTCAGCGTGTGATCGCCGTTGAGCATGGTCAGCTGCGCCTTGTGCGTATGGGCAAAGCGCAGCGCCGCTTCCGGTGACACCACGTCGTCGTCCCAGCCGTGAACGACGCGGGTCAGCGCCGGCGGTGGTGGCGGTTCGCGGTCGTAGCCGGGGAAGTACAGCGCCGGAGCGATCAGGAACAGGCCGTCCGGCTCCAGGCCGCCGGCCGCCATCGCCGACACATAGCCGCCCATGCTGGAGCCAGCCAGCACCAGCGCGCCGCGCGCTTTCGGCGCCAGTTCGAGTAGCTGCTCGACCCGGCGGTCCGGGTCCATCGTCTGTCTATAATCTGGCGAGATCACCATGTAGCCGCAGGCCTCGGCAACCTTGGCCAGCTGGCTGATCTTGATGCCCCAGGGACCGCTTTCCTTGCCGTGGGCGAATACCAGAAGGTGGTTTGGTAGTGGGGCGGGCAGCGTTTTAGCAGCAGTCATGGAGACGGAACGTGGGCAAGAAAGAAGACCCCGATAGCGTAGACGCCAAGCCGCGCCGCCGTCGCCGCAACGAGCCGCTGGAAGTGAAGCTGACCCTGCGCTACCGCTTCGGCGACGAGCCGGACGACACCGTGACGATGATGAACGACCGCGCGATCCCGATGGTCGACAGCGTGTTCAAGAACCGCGACCGCATCGTCCGCGCATTCGCGATGACCCTGGTCCGTGCCGGCATCAGCAAGCCGAAGGTGGTCAGCGAACTGGTGCCGGGGCTGGGTCTGCTGAGGAAGATGACCGGGCAGAAAGCGAAGAAGCGTTGAACCTATGGACTCGCATTGATGGAAACCCTCACGCTCTACCGTCCTACCGGCCCAGCCGAGTTAGAACTTGTTAAGGAGAGTGGTTATCTGCGCTGGCCACCACGCCTTCCAGAACAGCCGATCTTCTATCCCGTGACCAACGAGCAATATGCGGTAGAGATCGCGAGCCGCTGGAACGTTAAAGATAGCGGCGTTGGTTATGTCACCCGGTTTCTGGTTCGCGCCGACTTTATGAAGCGTTACGAGATTCAGAATGTGGGTGCCGCGCACCACACCGAGTGGTGGATTCCTGCTGACGAGCTTGAACAGTTCAACGAAAACATCGTCGGCGTAATCGAGGTTATTGCCGAGTTTCGCGGCGAAATCTAATCCGCGATTCAAGCAACGATCCAGCTTTTAGCCCGGCTTCCAGCGACTCGGCGCAACGCCGGTCCAGCGCTGAAAGGCGTGGGTGAAGCTGGACGTATCCGAGTAGCCGAGCAGGTACGTGATCTCGCTGATCGAATGCCGCGCTTCGCGCAGATAGGACAGCGCCAGTTCGCGGCGCGCATCGTCGAGCACGGTCTTGTAGCTTGTGCCTTCGTCGGCTAATCGCCGCTGAAGGCTGCGGCTGGACAGGTGCAGTGCTTCGGCGGCGCGATCCTGGCTGGGCTCGCCACGCGGCAATTGTTCAATCAGTACTGCGCGCAGGCGCTCGCGGACCAATGATTTGCCGAACCGCGCCAGATAGCGTGCCGCCACTTCATCGTTCTGCCGCGCCAGTTCCGGATTCGCGGTTTCCAGCGGCACATCGAAGGCGGCGGCGTCGAAGATCAATTCGTTGCGATCGGCGCCGAACACGACCGGCGCTTTGAACGCGCGCAGCCATGGGTCTGGATTGGCCGGTTGTGCGCGGCGCAGCCGCACTTCGAGCGGCGCGTGATCGCGTGCATACAGACCCCGGCAAAGACGGACGACGACGAACGCGAAAGCATCGACGGCTTCCGGAATCGGCGCATGGCCGTCAGCGGTCGGCGCGATCTCGTAGATGCACTGCGCGCCGTCGCAGCGAAAGCGCAGCTCGGCGCCATCGCTGACCACGCGGAAATAGCGCAGCAGCCGCTCGAAGGCTTCGCGCAGGGTCGCCGAGGCCGACAGCGAATAGCCGAGCGCGTGGAAGGTCAGCAGTCCGGACTGGCGGGCCACGGTCAGCGCGAAGGCCGGATCGCCGGTGGCCTCGACCGCAAGCTGCCAGAGCCGGTTGGTCCGGGTGACCGGGTAGCGCGCCTGGGCATCGGCGAGTGCGGCGATATCGAGCCCGGCTTCGGCGAACAGGGCCGCGCTGTCGACACCGGCGGCATCGAGCGCCTTGCGGATCGCCCGGGCCCAGCTGGTCAGCGTGGTCGCCGTGGTGGCCCTGACTATTGGAATCGGCAGCTTGTCGTGCACGGACAACATCGTGGCGTCGGCGATCAGGCGGGCGTGGCGGGGCGGGACAACAATGCATCGCATCGTAATCCAGCGATCGTCCGGAAACTCACCATGAGCACAGCAGTCATCGACCCCAGCCGCATGAGCGACGAGCAGAAGGCCGCGCACATCAAGGCCGTGGTCACTGCCGAAGGCCAGCGGCTGCGCGAGGCGCATCCGATCCTCAAGCATCAGAACGCGATCGGTGCGGCGATTCTCGCGATCTCCTGGCTCGGCATCATCGCCTGCGGCCGGGCGTACTACGAGGGCGCGCTGTCGGCCTGGCTGTGCATTCCGCTGGTCGCGATCTTCGCCTCACTGACGCATGAGCTGGAGCACGACCTCATCCACTGGATGTACTTCAAAAAGACCCCCTGGGCGCATCACACGATGATGGCGCTGGTCTGGCTGGCACGGCCGACGACGATCAACCCCTGGGCGCGGCGCACGCTGCATTTCAACCATCACAAGTTCTCGGGCCAGCAGAACGATCTCGAAGAGCGCGCGATCACCAATGGCGAGCGCTGGGGCATCAAGCGCCTGCTGATGACCGGCGACAACGTGCTGTCGGTGGCGCTGCGCATGGGCAAGGTGCCGGCGCACAAGCGCGCCAAGCTGTTCCTGAGCGCGGCGGCTGGCTATTTCCCGCTTGGCTGGCTGCAGATCGGCATCTGGTACAACTTTCTGGGCTTCCACGCGATCAATGGCGCTGCGCAGCTGGCCGGTACCGAGATCGTCTGGTGGTCGTGGATCCTGACTGCTATGCAGGTGATCAACTTCCTCACCGTGACCTGGATCGCGCCGAACGTGCTGCGCAGCTTCAGCCTGCACTTCGTCAGCTCGAACATGCATTACTTCGGTGACGTCGAGCCCGGCAACGAGCTGCAGCAGTGCCAGGTGCTGAACGCCTGGTGGATGACGCCGTTCCATCTGTTCTGCTTCAACTTCGGCTCTACCCATGCGATCCATCATTTCGTGGTCAAGGAACCGTTCTACATCCGCCAGATGAGCGCGCCGGTGGCCCACAAGGTGATGCGCGAGATGGGCGTGCGTTTCAATGATGTCGGCACCTTCGGGCGAGCCAATCGCTGGACCCAAGCCAAAGCCTGATCGCGAGGCGTCGGCCACGAAAAAGCCCGAGGGCGGATCTTCCGCCCTCGGGCTTTTTCTTGTTGCTGAAGACGACTAGAGGATCGTTGGATTCGGCGCGTCGCCGTAGACGGCCTTCGGGTCGAACATCTTTTCGCTCTCTTCGAACTTCAGCACGCGAGAGAAGTCACCTTCGCCGGTCGGGATCGAGCGATAGAAGCAGGAGCGGTAGCCGACGTGGCAGCTGGCATCGCCGGGAATTTCGACCCGCAGCCAGACCGCATCCTGATCGTCGTCGATACGCATCTCGACCACCTTCTGCACCAGGCCAGAGGTCGCGCCCTTGTGCCACAGCACCTTCCGCGAGCGGCTGTAGTAATGCGCTTCGCCGGTGGTGATCGTCAGCTTCAGCGCTTCGGCGTTCATGTAGCCGAGCATCAGCACTTCGCCGGTATTCGCCGCCGTGGTCACGCAGGCGATCAGGCCGTGTTCGTCGAATTTCGGCGCGAGGTCGTGACCTTCCTCGACCTGTTCGATGGTCTGGCGGGCTTCGAAACGGACATCTTGATTGGCGGCAGTCATGGCGGCTCAGCAGATCAAACGGGTCTGGCGGGCGGCGATTATAAACGCGCCGGCTGAACTAGCCGGCGCGAGTGCCATTTGAAGATCAATAAGCCGCCGGACCACGGGGCGGGCGACGGCCGCCGCCGCGGTTGTCGTCATCGTCCCGAGGCGCCCGCTGCGTCGGCGCCTGTATCGGCGGACGCTGCGCCGGTTCGGGCTGTTGACGCTGCGGCGCGGAGTAACGGCTCGGCGCGTCGTTCCGGTCGTTGCGGTAGTCGTTGCGACCGTCGCGACCATCGTTTCGAGCCGTAGGACGCTGACCAGGGACCGTCGGCGGCTGACGATTCTGATCGCGGCCCTGGTCGCGTTCCGATGAATCACCGCGCTGACCCGGCGGCAGCGGCGGCGCAACGACCGGCGGACGATGATCGCCACCGTAGCCGTTGCCGCGATCCGGATCGCGTGGCCGCGGGCGGCCCGGATTCGGGTCGGCGTAGATCGGCGGCTCGGAATTGCGCGGCCGACCATTGCCATCGCGGTCACGACCGCGGCCGTCATGATCCCAGTTGCGGTCGTCATCGCGGCGGCCGTTGTAGCCGGGCGGGTAGTAACGCTGGCCGCGGTAGTAACCCTGGCCGTTGCCGTAATAAGGCCGGCCGTCGTAGTAGCCGCCGCCATAGTAGTAGCCGCCGTACCAGCCCGGGTTGTACCAGCCGGCGCCGTAATAGCCGGGGCCGTAATAGGAATCGGGGTAGCCGTAGGATTCGTAGCGCACCACCACGTCGCGCTGGCTGCGGCCGCCGTAGTCATCGTCGTAGGTTTCGAGCGGCGTGCAGGCTGCGATCGTGGCAGCGATGCCGATCAGGGACAGAACACGAACGATGATTTTGACGGGAGCCTTGTTCATGGCCGAACTGTACGCCGCCGATCTGAATTGCCGCTGAACGAAAACCGACTTTCGCCCGCGCTCAGCGCAGACGCCGGGCGATCGCCCCTTTCATCACGCCTTCGTAGGCGCGCACGGCGATGTCCCGGCCCGGCCGAGCAGCAGCAGCCAGGCCGGCGAGGTGGTCGGCAATGCATTCTACCGTGGTGTCGGTTTCAAGCAGATCGCAGCGCTCGGCCGGCAGTTCCATCGCGAACGCGCCTTCGGCCGAGGTGTACTCGTAACGCTGGCGGGCGTTGGCCGTCGACACCCGATCTTCGCGGGTGCCGAGGTAGATGTCGGCCCAGCGCGCGGCCTGCTCGGCTTCGAGTGCGGCATCGCGAACGCCGTCAACCAGGATCTCGATCCGCGAGCGATGGCCGTGGGCGATGCGCTGGCAATGGCCGGCATGCTTCTTCAGGCCGTGCGTGTAGTGGTAGTACGGGCCGCTGATCGCTTCGCTGCGCAGGTTCAGAACCAGTTCGGCGACGTTGGCCGGCACCACGGCCGCCAGCACCGGCTTCAGATGTGCGGTCAGCGCCTCAGCGGTCACGCTTTCGGCATCGAGCAGGGTCACGGCGATCGCCGGCGAGCTGTGCTCGATCGCGCCCGCCGCCGGGCCACGGAATTCCAGATCGACTCTGCCGCCGGCTTCATGCACGGATAGCCCGGCGTGGCGGCGCGGCACGATCAGCGTGTGATCGGCGCTGTCATCCAGCGCGCGCTTCAGGCCCTTCTTGACCTCGCCGAAGTCCAGCACCATCGACTGCGCGTCCAGCTCGCCGCGCAGTTCGATGTCGACGATCCAGCTTTCGCCAACCACGCCGCGCTGCGCATCGAGATAGGCGCAGTCGATGACGGTGAGTTGTTCGACGAACAGGCTGGACAGGACGCGGGACATGGCGGAACGCGAGGATGCTTGGGGATTTTCGGGGGATTTGCGGCGCACAGTGTAGCGCCGCGTCATCTGCTGGCCGGACAATCAGGCCCCGTATCGGAGCCGAACCATGTCTTGTTCTTCACGTTTGACCATTTTCGTGTCGCTTGCCTTGAGTTCGCTGCTGCCGCTGAGCGCCATTGCCGAGGTGGTCAAATCGAGCGAACAGGGCTTCCTCGCCCGCAACCGGCTGATCATCGCCGCGCCGCCGGCGAAGGTCTGGGCAGCGCTGATCGAACCCGCGCGCTGGTGGAACCAGGAGCACAGCTGGTCCGGCAAGGCGGCCAACTTCAGCCTCGATGCGCGGGCCGGCGGCTGTTTCTGCGAACGCCTTGCCGACGGCGGCAGCGTCGAGCATCAGCATGTCGTGATGGTCACGCCGAATCACCTGCTGCGACTGACCGGCGGCCTTGGTCCGCTGCAGGCCGAGGCGGTCAACGCAGTGCTGAGCTGGGAGCTGAAGGCCGATGGCGAGCGCACCATCCTCAGCCAGACCTACGTCGTAAGCGGTCAGGCCGCGGGCGGTCTGGCCGGTTGGGCGACGCCGGTCGACGGGGTCATCCGCGAGCAGCTGGAACGCCTGCAGAAACTGATCGAAACCGGCAAGCCGGACTCTGCAGCGGCCACGAAGTAGGGCAGGAGCGATGGTTTAGAATCGCGGCCTTCCAAGGATTCGCCGTTCTCACGCCATGTCTGTCACCACCCGCTTCGCTCCGTCCCCGACCGGTTTTCTGCACATCGGCGGCGCGCGCACCGCGCTGTTCTCCTATCTGTACGCGAAGCGCGACAACGGCAAGTTCCTGCTGCGCATCGAGGACACCGATCGCGAGCGCTCCACCCAGGAAGCGGTCGACGCGATCTTCGAAGGCATGGCCTGGCTCGGTCTGAATGGCGACAACGCCGAGCCGATCTACCAGACCCAGCGTTTCGATCGCTACAAGGAAGTGATCGCCCAGATGCTGGTTGAGGGCACGGCTTACCACTGCTATGCCAGCAAGGAAGAGCTCGACGCGCTGCGTGCCGAGCAGATGGCCAACAAGCAGAAGCCGCGCTACGACGGCCGCTGGCGTCCGGAGGCCGGCAAGGTATTGCCGGCGCCGCCGGCTGGCGTCGCGCCGGTGGTGCGCTTTCGCAATCCGACTGAAGGCGAGGTCGTCCTCGATGACCTGATCAAGGGCAGGATCGTGTTCGCAAGCGACGAGCTGGACGATCTGATCATCGCCCGCAGCGACGGCACGCCCACCTACAACTTCTGCGTCGTCGTCGACGACTGGGACATGGGCGTCACCCACGTCATCCGCGGTGATGACCACGTCAACAACACGCCGCGCCAGATCAACATCCTGCGCGCGCTTGGTGCGACGCCGCCGGCCTACGCCCATGTCTCGATGATCCTCGGCAGCGACGGCGCCAAGCTGTCCAAGCGCCACGGCGCGCTCGGCGTCATGGAATACCGGGCGATGGGCTTCCTGCCGGAAGCGCTGCTGAATTACCTGGTTCGCCTCGGCTGGAGCCACGGCGATCAGGAGTTGTTCACCCGCGAGGAAATGATCGCCAAGTTCGACTTCGACCATGTCTCGGCAAGCCCGGGACGTTTCGACATGGAGAAGGCCTGGTGGGTCAATCACCAGTACCTGAAGAGTGTCGATCCGGCCGTCGTGGTGCCCGAGTTCACCTGGCATCTGGAAAGGATCGGCGTCGATGTCGCCACCGGCCCGAGCCTGACCGCGATCATCGAGCAGCAGCGCGAGCGCTGCCGGTCGCTGGTCGAGATGGCGGAGAAGTCGAAGTTCTTCTTCGCCGACCTCGACGGCTACAACGAGAAAGATGCCGCCAAGCACTTCAACGCCGATTCGCTGGCCCTGCTCGGCGAACTGCGCACCCAGCTGGAAGCGCTGCCGGAATGGACCACCGAAGCGCTGCATGCGGCGGTCAACGGCTTTGCCGAAGCCAAGGGTCTGGGTCTCGGCAAGATCGCCCAGCCGATCCGGGTTGCCGTCTGCGGCATGGCGGTGTCGCCGCCGATCGACGCAACGCTGTTCCTGCTCGGCCGTGAGCGGACGCTGGCGCGGCTGGCCGCCGCCGTCGCCCGCGCCTGAAGCTGCTGCCGCTCTTTACTGAATACGGAACACCGAACATGTCTATTTCCATCACCTTCCCCGACGGCAACGTCAAAGCCTTCGATGTCCCGCCGACTGGCCTCGCGATCGCCACCGGCATTTCACCGGGCCTGGCCAAGAAAGCCGTCGTCGTTCGCGTCAACGGCGAGTTGTGGGACCTGAACCGGCCGATCGATCGCGATGCCGCGTTCGAGATCGTCACTCGCGACAAGCCCGAAGCGCTCGAAGTGCTCCGCCACGACGCCGCCCATGTACTGGCGCAGGCGGTGCAGGAGCTGTTTCCTGGCACCCAAGTGACCTTCGGGCCATCGACCGAGTACGGCTTCTATTACGACTTTGCCCGTCCGGAGCCGTTTACCGAGGCCGATCTGGCGACCATCGAGCAGCGGATGCGCAACATCGTCAAGCGCGACCTGCCGATCGTCCGCGAGGTGTGGTCGCATGCAGAAGCGGTCAAACACTTCGAGAAGGCCGGCGAAAGTTTCAAGGCCGAGTGGATTCGGGATGGCATCGCGGCCGACGAAGAGCTGACCATCTACAGGCAGGGCGATGCATGGCTGGACATGTGCCTGGGCCCGCATCTGCCATCGACCGGCAAGCTCGGCACCGCGTTCAAGCTGACTCGCGTGTCCGGCGCCTACTGGCGCGGCGATGCCAACAACGCCCAGCTGCAGCGCATCTACGGCCTGGCCTTCGCCAACGATGCCGATCTCGAAGCTCATCTGAAGATGGTCGAGGAAGCCGAGAAGCGCGATCACCGCAAGCTCGGCAAGCAGCTCGATCTCTATCACCAGCAGGAAGAAGCGCCGGGCATGGTGTTCTGGCATCCGAAGGGCTGGGCGATCTGGCAGGCGGTCGAGCAGTACGTGCGCAAGGTCTACAAGGCCGGCGGCTATCAGGAAGTGCGCGGCCCGCAGATCATGGACGTCAGCCTGTGGAAGAAGTCCGGGCACTGGGATAACTACCAGGACAACATGTTCTTCACCGAAAGCGAGAAGCGCACCTACGCGATCAAGCCGATGAACTGCCCGGGCCACGTGCAGATCTTCAATGCCGGCCTGCGCAGCTATCGCGATCTTCCGGTGCGCTACGCCGAGTTCGGCGGCTGCCATCGCAATGAACCGAGCGGTGCGTTGCACGGCATCATGCGCGTGCGCGCCTTTACCCAGGACGACGGCCACATCTTCTGCACCGAAGCGCAGATCGAACCGGAAGTGACCGCGTTCCATCAGCAGGCGATGCAGGTCTACGCCGACTTCGGTTTCACCAATCTCGACGTCAAGCTGGCGCTGCGTCCGGACAAGCGACTGGGCGATGACGCCACCTGGGATCGCGCCGAAGATGCGCTGCGCTCGGCCCTGCGCGCCGCCGGCGTCGCCAGTTGGACCGAGCTGCCGGGCGAGGGCGCGTTCTACGGCCCGAAGATCGAATATCACCTGAAGGATTCGATCGGCCGCGCCTGGCAGGTTGGCACCATGCAGGTCGATTTCATGATGCCCGAGCGGCTGGGCGCGACTTATGTCGACGAGAACTCCGCGCGCCAGCATCCGGTGATGCTGCATCGGGCGATCGTCGGTTCGATGGAGCGCTTCATCGGCATCCTGATCGAGCATCACGCCGGCGCGCTGCCGTATTGGCTGGCGCCAGTGCAGGCCGTGGTCACGCCGATCGTGTCGGACGCCGATGCCTACGCGACCGAAGTCGCCGCGGAACTGAGCAAGCTCGACGTCCGTGTGCAGACCGATCTGCGCAACGAGAAGATCAACTACAAGATCCGCGAGCACTCGCTGCAGAAAGTGCCGGTGATCATCGTCGTCGGCCGCAAGGAAGCTGAAGAGCGCACCGTGACGTTGCGTCGCCTCGGTTCGGAACGGCAGGAAACCCTGTCGCTGGCCGATGCACTGCTGCAGTTGCAGACCGCCTGAGTTCGCCCATGCGCCTGATCCGTGTTGCCGCCGCCGGCCTGTTGCTGGTTTCTGCGTCGGTCTTCGCTGCCGAGGCCGCAGCGCCTTACACGCTGCTCAAGGGCGAGTGGGAGCAGGGCGGCTTGCTGATCGGCAAGGCGGCGCCGGGCAGCAAGCTCAGCTTCGAGGGCCAGACCTTGAAGCTCAGCGACGATGGCCGTTTCGTGATCGGCCTCGATCGCGATGCCAAGCCCGAAGTCGAACTGCGGATCACCCCGCCGGGCGGCGTTGCCATCGTCGAGACGCATGACGTTGCCAAACGCGAATGGGACGTGCAGGCGCTGACCGGCATCGAGCCGAAGTTCGTCGACCCGCCGGCCAAGGTGCAGAAGCGCATCGCCGCCGAGCAGGTGATCATCAAGCGCGCCCGAACCCGAGATACCGCGATCGACGATTTCGCCACGCCATTCATCTGGCCGGCGAAGGGCCGCATCAGCGGCGTCTTCGGCAGCCAGCGCGTGCTCAATGGCAAGCCGAAATCGCCGCATTACGGTGTCGACGTTGCGGTGCCGGTCGGCACGCCGCTGGTCGCCGCGGCGGGCGGCATCGTCAGCCTTGCCGAGCCGGATCTCTACTTCACCGGTGGCACCGTATTCATCGACCACGGCCACGGCCTGCAGTCGGTGATGGTCCACATGTCGAGGCTCGATGTGAAGGTCGGCGACCGCATCGAGCAGGGGCAGCAGGTCGGCCTGAGCGGCGCCACTGGCCGTGTCACCGGCCCGCATCTGCACTGGGGCCTGTACTGGTTCGAGCAGAAGGTCGACGCCCAGAAGCACACCGGGCCGATGCCGGCGAACTAGATCGCTCGGCCGCGCAGTTCAGCCAGTTCCGCTTCAAGTCTGGCAATCCGCTCGTACAGGGGCTCCACGGCGCCGCGCAGCTGCGTTTCCGTGTAGCGCGGCGTGATGTGTTGCGAGCAGTTCCAGTCGTAGGCTTCAACCGCAATCATCGCGATCCGCTCCATCGCCGCGCGATACGGGTAAGGCCG
Source organism: Nevskia ramosa DSM 11499 (assembly GCF_000420645.1). NCBI lineage: Bacteria > Pseudomonadati > Pseudomonadota > Gammaproteobacteria > Nevskiales > Nevskiaceae > Nevskia > Nevskia ramosa. The sequence continues at coordinate 246,346 of NZ_ATVI01000005.1, forward strand.
TAATGCCGCCACCAGCGTTTCATCGGCTTCGGCCACATCGACCAGCTTCATCCGGCCGAGAATCTTCAGCCGGCGGCGGTTCTGGTAGTCGACCAGGAACAGCGCCACGCGATCGTTGCCCACCAGATTGCCGGCCGAGATGTACTGGCGGTTGCCGCGGAAATCCGCGTAGGCCAGTCGCCTGGCATCGAGCACTTTCAGGAAGCCCGCCGGGCCGCCGCGATGTTGCAGGTAAGGCCAGCCGGTTTCGGAAACGCTGGCCTGATAGAAACTGTCGCGGCGGGCGATGAAGTTCGCCTCGGTTTCGCTGAGTCTGTCGAACGGCCCGTTGTCATCGCGGTAGCGGGCCATGTCCAGCGCCGCACTGTAGTGCGTCTGCATCGCCAGCACGTCGGGCGTGAACATCAGTTCGGCATAGCGGTGCGGCATGGCGGTGTCCTTGCGAGCGCTTGTGACGAGAGTGTCATCACCCTGACTTAATCTGAACGATCTTGACTTGATCTGGAGCCGTTCATGCAATTCGATCATCGCACCGGCCGCTGGCAGCGGCGTAGCCAGCACCTCGACCGCCGCAGCGTGTTGCGTGGTGGCCTGCTGGGTTTGGGACTGGTCGCTGTCGGCGGTGGTCTGGCGTCTTGCCAGGGCGGCGGTTCGGCGGATGGCGGCACGCGTGGCGATGGCGTTGGCGGGCGCGGTGCGCTCGCCGATCTAGGCCCGCTGTCGACGACGCCGGACGTCAATGATCTATTGCTGCCAGCCGGCTTCACCGCCCGTGTCATCGGCCGCGCCGGCGAAGCCGTGCTGGGCACCAGCTTCCGCTGGCATACCGATCCGGACGGCGCCGCCGTGTTCGCCAAGCCGGATGGCGGCTGGGTCTATGTCTCCAATCGCGAGCATCTGCCCGGCGGCGTCAACGCTATCGCCTTCAATGCCCAGGGCGTGATCGAACGCGCCTACGAAATCCTGCCCGGTGCGCTCAGCCGCACCAACTGCGGTGGTGGCGTGACGCCGTGGCAGACCTGGTTCAGCGGCGAGGAATTCGATCGCGGCCTGATCTGGGAATGCGATCCCTTCGGCGTCGCCGAGCCGCAGAACTGGCCGCTGCTCGGCCGCTTCAAGCACGAAGCGGCGACGGTCGATCCCGCCGCGAACATCGTTTACCTGACCGAGGACGAACCGGACGGCCGCTTCTACCGCTTCCTGTCCGACGCCCCGAACATCGGCGGCCGCGCCGATCTGAGCCGTGGCCGTTTGCAGGCGCTGCGCATCCTGGCCGATGCAATGCTGATCAACACGCCCGGGCAGGGCAGTCGCTATCCGGTCGAGTGGCTCGACATCGCCGAGCCGAATCCACGCCTGGGCCTGCTGTCATCGGCGGTCCCGACTCGCAAGCAGCAGCCGGACAGCTTTGCGTTCAACGGCGGTGAAGGCATCTGGCAGCAGCGCGGTGTCGTCTACTTCTCGACCAAGGGCGACCGCCGGGTCTGGGCGCTCGATGTCGCTGCGCAGAGTCTGCAGGTGATTTACGACGATGCCGCGTTCGCAACGCCGCCGCTGACCAGTGTCGACAATCTGGTGATGACGCCGGGCGGCGACGTGATCGTCGCCGAGGATCAGAACAGCGAACAGATGGCTGTCGCGATCCGCCCGGATGGCCGCTTCCAGCCGCTGGTGCAACTCGGGCCCAAGCATGTCGGCTCCGAAGTCACCGGCCCGGCGTTCTCGCCGGATGGCCGTTTCTTCTATTTCAGCTCGCAGCGCGGCACCAGCAATCTGGTCGGCACCGACGGCGTGACCTATGCGGTGGAAGGGCCCTGGTGGAAGGTCTGAGCTAGTCGGGTCGGGCCGGGAGGCGAAGCCCGCCCAGCGAAAAGGCGGAGCCGCTTGCGCGGCCCCGCCCGGTTTTCGACGTGCTGCGGTGTCGCGATCCGGCTTACGGTGCCACTTCGTCGTTCTCGCGGAAGTTCACGGCGCTGCAATCGGCGATCACGTTGCGGAATACCAGATGCGGGCCGCCGGTCGTCGAGGAACCGCCGGCTTCGTTGACGCGATTGAAGGTGTTCTCGACGACGTTGTTGCCGTCGTTGTCATCGAGGTCGATGCAGCCGAACGGGAAGTCGCCGGTGATGATGGTGTTGTTGATCGAGAAGCGCATGCCTTCGCGGGCCAGCATGCCGAGGCGGTCACCGGCTGCCGGCAACGGACGAGCCGACGGCCCGAGCACCGTGATGTTGGCGAGCAGCGGGAAAGTGGTCGGCGTACGGGCAAAGCGGCCGTCCATCTCGAAGCCCGAGTTCGGCAGATCGTTTTCCTGGATCACCAGGGCAAACTGCACGCCGCCGGTGAAACCGTTGTCGAGATCGATCGAGTCGTCCTGCGCGCCGGTGAAGACCATGTGGGTCGCGAAGGCGTTGCCGCCGAAGAACTCGATGCCGTCATCGTTCGAGCGGTGCACCTGCACGTAGTCGATCGAAGTGCCACGGCCGACGCCGCCCGCGGTGATGCCCTGCAGTTCGTTGCCTTCCGCGATGATCGAGCCGGTGGCGCGGACGATCACGTAGCGAAGGGAGCCCGAGCTGTCGTTCGGCGAGTTGCCGCCGTAGCGGCCGACATTGCCTTCGATCAGCACGTCGCAAGTATCGAAGTTGGTCGGTGGAGTGCCGGCGCATTGGCTGTCCTGCGCACGGCCGAGCAGCGCGAGGCCTGCCCAGCCGCCAGCCGGGGCGTCGGTCGGCGTTGCGGCGCTGCCGTCGAAGCGGTTGGCGATCTGGGTGCGCGAAGTCAGCACGATCGGCGCTGCCGCGGTGCCGTTGGCGATGATCTGCGCGCCGCGGCTGATGACCAGGGCCGAACGGCCGGAGGCATAGACCAGCGTACCCGGCTCGATGACCAGCACCGACGGCGTTTCGGCATAGCCGACCGCTGTGCGTTGCAGATCGCCGTTGCCGATGACCGCGCCCGGGAAGCTGTCGGCTTCGATTTCGTAGACGTTGTCGTTGGTCAGGGTCAGCGCGCCCGCGGTGTTGAAACGGGCCGGCAGGCGGCAGACATCGTAGTTGCCGGTTGCAGCAGTACCGGTGAACAGGCCGGTTTCGTCGCGCGACAGCGGGCCGAACAGCGCCACGAAGTCGCCGACCAGGGTGGTGCCGGCCGGGCAGGTGCTGGTGGCCTGGGCCACCGAAGCGCCCGACAGCGCGGTGCCGGCGGTGCCGCCGAAGAAGCGCCAGATGTCGTCGTTGCCATTGACTCTCACGGTCCAGCCGGCGGTCCAGGCGTTCGCGCGGGTCACTGCCGGATCGAAGGCGCCGATGTAGCTGGTGCTGACCACGGTGGACGGCACCGGCAGCGAGATCGCATCGGTCGCCGTAGCCGGCGGCCAGACCGAGGGGGCCGCGAAGGCGGCGTTGAGGCCGGTGGTGCCGGTGATCGGGTAGCCGGTGGCGTCGATGCGGCCGGCCACGCTCTGCGTGTTGTTGAAGCCCGGCAGCGCGAAGTAGGTGGCGATCGAGAACGGATCCATCAGGCCGGTACCAACGAGCGTCGTGCCGGTGCCTGAACCGAGAGAGCCGCTCAGCGCGCCGGCCGGGGGGGTGTTCGGGTCGGTGCTGCCACCGGTCGTGGTGCCCGTGGTTCCACCGGTCGTGCCGCCGCCGGTACCGCCCGTGGTGCTACCGGTCGTGCCGCCGCCGACGTTGATGATCGTGGTGTTGGGATTCAGATCGGTGCCTTCGCAGGCGACGAGAAAGCCGCTACCGATCAGGGTCGCCGCGATGACTGCGGTTTTCTTGAAATGCATCTCTAATCTCCAGATGGGTTCGTGTTGCTGATGTTTCATGGCTGCTGACTGCTGCGGCCGCCGAAGAGGGCCGGCGACGCTCTCTTCAACTCAGAATTGGTACTGCACGCTGATCTGCCCGGAACGGCCGAGCTTGTAGCTGCGCTGCAGCGCAGCCTGGCCGTTGAACTGGCCTTGCTCGATGTCGATGCGCGGATCAAGAAGGTTTCGGGCCTTGAGCCCGATCTGCCAGTGCTGGCCGATGCCCTGCCGGATGTTGAAATCGAGCACCGGGTAGGACTTTTCGGTGGAGTTCGGCAGATCGTTGATGCCGACTTCGGCCAGGCGGTCGCCGAAGATGTTGAACAGCAAGGTGGCGTCGGTGCGGCTCGCTGGATTCGAATAGCCGAGCGTGGCGTTGGCGAGATAGTTCGACTGGCCCTGCAGCTGGCGCGTCGAGCCATTCGGCAAAGTCACTTCCGATTCGATCCGCGAGAAATTGCCGGCGACATAGGCGAACTGCAGCTGCGGGGCGATGGCCTGGAGGATGCCGAGGTCATAGCGGGCATCGAGTTCGATGCCGTAATCCTTCGCGCTGTTGGCGTTCTGGAACGAGCGCACCACCTGGTTGCCCGACGAAGCGTCGATGTTGAATTCGATCGGGTTCTTGATGTCCTTGTAGAACACGCCGATCGACGCCGCCTTCGAATTGCTCCAGTACTGCTCGAAGCGCAGGTCGTAGTTGGTCAGCTTCGCCGAACGCAACTGCGAGTTGCCGACCGTCAGGAAGCGCGTTTCCGGATCGAGGAAGTCGACTTCCGCCAGTTCGCGGAACTGTGGACGGTTCAGCGACTGCGACACGCCGATACGCACCTGCGTCTGGCGGCTGATGAACCAGGTCGCGTTGAGGCTGGGCAGGATGTCGCTGTCGGTGAGACGCGAGTTCACCGTTGCGCCGCCGGCCGGATCGCCGGTTTCGACGTCGATGGTGGACTTCTCGAGGCGGCCGCCGGCCTGCACTTCGAACTGCTCGCCGACGAACACGTCGGTCATCACGTAAAAGGCGTTGACGTCCTGGGCACCGTCATAGACGTTGGCGTTGCCGCCACCCCGGATCGAGATGTTCAGATCGGTGAGATCGAAGCCGCCCGGCCCGAAGAAGGTCGGGGTCAGCACGTTTTCGAGCGAGGGCACCAGTTGCAGCGTCCGGAACAGGTCGCTGCGCTGCGTCGCCAGGGAGGAGTAGGCGAAGCGCACCGATTCGAAATCGCGATCGCGGCGGGTCCCACGCGCGCCCCACTTGAAATCACCGCGGAGGTTGTCCGAGGCCTCGAACGGCAGGCTCAGATCGACGCCGAGATCGAGCGTCTTGTCCTGCAGGAATTCCCAGGTGCGACGCGGCTCCGAAGCTTCGCCGGACTGGCCAAAGCCGATCAGGAACGGATCGTCGGTGCCGACGGCGCGGAAGCGGCCGTAGGTGCGGCGGTCGAGCACGTCGCGATCGGCGATCGAGTAACCCGCCTGCCACTTGATCTTGAGTCCACCGGCATCGGTCAAGGTGTGCTTGCCGGTGAGCTGGTTGGTGATCAGCTGGCCTTCGACGTAGTCGAGCGTGATGCGTTCCTGATCGGTCGCGAAGCCAGCATCGCTGGCCACCGCGCGGCCGAAGAAAGCACCCTTCTGGGTCTGGCGGCTGAGCAGCGTGACGAAATCGACCTTGTGCTGCTTCGAGTATTCGTAGCCGAGGCCCAGGGTGCCGCCGGTTTCGAAGGTCTGCTCGGAACGCTGCAGTTCCTCCACGTCCTGGCGCGACACGTCCTGACCGCCACCACCGCCCGCCGTGAACACGCCGCGCTGTTCGCGCCGGAAGCGGTAGTTGGTGTCGTACAAACCGGTGACCTGGAAGCCGAACTTCTGGGTGCCACCGAGCTTGAACACGTTGCCGTAGGTCAGGCTGCCGCCGAAGTCGGCCGGGGCCTTGTCGATGCGCTGCAGATCGAACAGGTTCGGCAGCGTTTGCAGCAGTTTCAGACGGTCCGCGAGCGTTGCGCCGCCCAGCGTGTTGGCGCCGTTGTTGGTGATGTCGCGATAGCTGCCGGGCAGATCGCGCTGGCCGCCGTCGGTGCCGAGGTAATCGAAATCCGAACCTTGATAGGTCAGCACTGGCGAGAACGTGGTCTGCGTATTACCGCCGACGTTGACTCTGATCGCGCCGGTTTCGAAATCCGGCGTCGGCCGCGTCTCGATCAGCGCCACACCGCCGGAGAACTCGCCCGGCAGGTCGGCGCTGTAGGTTTTCTGCACCGTCAGGCCACCGAGGAATTCGCTCGGGAAGGCATCGACGGCGACCACGCGACGGCTCGGGTTGAAGCTCGGGATTTCCGCGCCGTTGACCAGAGTCGTCGAATAACGATCGCCAAGACCGCGCACGACCACGACATTGTTCTGCACGCTGACGCCGGTCACGCGGCGGATCGCTTCTCCGGCATTGGAATCGCCAGCTGCGGCGATTTCTTCCTGCGAAACCGAGTCGATGACCGACGTGGCGACTCTTTCCTTGGTCGCCGTCGACTGACGACGGACTACGCCTTTGACGGTAACCGTGCCGAGTGCAGCCGCGCCCCTGCCCGAGGTGCCGGCCTTGGTCGTGGCGGCCGCCGGCGCCGGTGCATTGGCACTGACGCTGACCGCCAGCGAGCCGCCCAGCAGCGGCGAGGCACGAACGCCCGGAATGTCCTGCGGTGCCGAGCCTTCGGCGGCGACCTGCACGGTGTATTCGCCGCGCGGCACATCCAGCTTGAAAGCGCCGCTGGCGTCGGTCGTGGTGTTGACGGCGGTGTCGGCGGCCGAGACTCTGGCGCCCGCGAGCGGCTTGCCGCTGTTGTCGGTGACGGTACCGGCGATCGGCGTGACCGCGGCTTCGCGGGCATTGAAGATGTCGCGTTCGACCTTGGCGTCGCCAGCGTCGGCGGGCAGGTTGACGGCGACTTCGGCAGCATCGGTATCGCCGAGACGGATTTCGGTGAACGCGACATTGGTGGTTCCGCGGGTCAGCACGATGCGATGCAGGCCGCTGGTGGTTCTGAAACTGATGCGGCCACCGGCATCCGTGGTGCCGATCGACTGGCCGTCGACCGATACGGTCAGCCCGGCCACACCTTCAGCGCCCCGCACCACAGCGACAGCAACCTCTCCCGGCGAAACCTGTGCGGCCTCGACCTGGCCGGCGACCGCAATGGCAAACAGTGACGTGGCAAGACGTGCACGCGTCATAAGAAAATTTCCCCGATAAGTAGATCAATGCCCACGGCGGCGCCGTTTGGAATGGCGGCAACGTACTGACCGGATATGACGGATTCGTGAAATTGTCAGGGGCTTGGCGCGATCCTCCAGCAGTGATCATTTGAAGACGCAAGTTATTGTAAAAATTATGTTTTTTTATTGATTTACAAATGTAAATTCAATGGCTTGCGAGCGATACGCGATACCGTCATAAAGCCTTGCTCCGTCACGGAAATGTCGCAATCGGACGTCCGAACCGAAATGCTCACAGCCTGACGACTGCCTCCGTTCGTCACCTGATGTTCGGCGGCGTCGGTCGTGCGGGAGCCCGGTGGGTCTTTGCCGCAGAGCGGGCTTCTGACGCGGCTTTCGTCGGCTGACTCAGCCCGCCGCCGCTGACGGTCCTTGCGATCGCTCGAGACCGGTGCCCGGCTGTTTTTGTTGCATTGCGGCGTAATCGTCCTTTCGCTATCATGCGCGACCCCAAACCCCGGCCCGGGCTAGGGCCCGGGCGTTCGCCGCTGCATGTCATGTGATTCGACGCATGACAAAAGCGCAGCGGCTCACCCAAGAATGGCAGCGGAGTCTCGGATGAGTGCAGTGGAAGGCGTTGAAATCACGGGCGAAATTCGTCCTGCGTACAAGAAGATCCTGACCAGGGACGCGATCGAGTTCGTCGCCAAGCTGGTGCGCAAGCACCGCAGCCGGCGGAGCGAGTTGCTGGAGCTCCGCAAGGAGCGTCAGCTCGCCATCGATGCCGGCAAGTTGCCGAAATTCCTGGCCGAGACCAAGGACATCCGCAGTGGCAGCTGGAAGATCGCCGGCATCCCGGCCGATCTCCAGGATCGCCGCGTCGAGATCACCGGTCCGGTCGACCGCAAGATGGTCATTAACGCGCTGAACGCCGGCGCCAAGTGTTTCATGGCCGACTTCGAGGATTCGGCATCGCCGACCTGGGAGCTGATGCTCGACGGCCAGATCAACCTCCGCGACGCGGTCAACAAGACCATCAGCTACACCTCGCCGGAAGGCAAGGAATACAAGCTGAACAAGGAAGTCGCGACGCTGATCGTGCGTCCGCGCGGCTGGCATCTCGACGAGAAGCACATCCTGGTCGACGGCGAACCGGCCCCGGGCGGCATCGTCGACTTCGGCCTGTACTTCTTCCACAACGCGGCCACCTTGCTGAAGAAGGGCTCGGGCCCGTACTTCTATCTGCCGAAAATGCAGTCGCATCTCGAAGCGCGGCTGTGGAACAGCGTGTTCGTCGACGCCCAGAAGGCGCTCGGCATTCCGAAGAAGACCATCAAGGTCACCGTGCTGATCGAAACGCTGTGGGCCGCGTTCGAGATGGACGAGATTCTTTATGAGCTGCGCGACCACATCGTCGCTCTGAACTGCGGCCGCTGGGATTACATCTTCAGCTGCATCAAGACGCTGAACGCGCATGGCGACTGGATGGTGCCGGACCGTCATTCGGTCGGCATGGATCGCCACTTCCTCGACAGCTACTCGAAGCTGCTCTGCGAGACCTGCCACAAGCGCGGCGCGATGGCGATGGGCGGCATGGCCGCCTTCATCCCGATCAAGAACGACAAGGCGAAGAACGACGCCGTGTTCGCCAAGGTGTCGGCCGACAAGCTGCGCGAAGTGCGCAATGGCCACGACGGCACCTGGGTCGCGCATCCGGGTCTGGTGCCGGTCGCCCTGGCCGTGTTCGACGAACACATGCCGGAGCCGAACCAGCTCGCCAAGCAGTTCAACTACAAGATCAAGGCGGCGGATCTGCTCAAGCAGCCGATCGGCGAGATCACCGAAGGCGGCCTGCGCAACAACATCAATGTCGGCATCGGCTATGTCGAAGCCTGGATCGGGGGCAACGGCTGCGTGCCGCTGCACAACCTGATGGAAGACGCGGCGACTGCCGAAATTTCCCGCACCCAGGTCTGGCAGTGGTTGAAGTACGGCGCAACGCTGTCCGATGGCCGCAAGGTCACCAAGGATCTGGTGCTGAAGACCATCGACGAAGAGCTGGCCGCCTACAAGGCGCAGCTTGGCGACGAGCGCTACTACCAGGGTCGTTTCGCGGAAGCCGCCGGCATCATGGCGCGCATGTCCACCGCCGAAAAGTGCGCGGACTTCCTGACCCTCGCCAGCTACGACTACCTTGATTGATTGGCGACTGATTCCGTTTCAACTTAAGCACTCTGCCGACAGCGTCGGAGTGCTTTTTCGCTGCAACCCACACCAACCGGGTCAAACCCCAAGAGGATGCTGCAATGACGAGCCGTGAAGACCAGATCAAGGCCCTGGAAAAAGACTGGGCAACCAACCCCCGCTGGGCGCTTGTCAAGCGCGGTTATTCCGCCGCTGACGTCGTCCGTCTGCGCGGCAGCGTCCAGCTTGATTACACGCTGGCGAAGAACGGCGCAGAGAAGCTCTGGGCCAAGGTCAACGGCGGCGCCAAGAAGGGCTATGTGAACGCGTTCGGCGCGATCACTGCCGGTCAGGCGATGCAGCAGGCGAAGGCCGGCCTCGAAGCCGTGTATCTGTCCGGCTGGCAGGTTGCTGCCGACGGCAACACCAGCGAAACCATGTACCCGGATCAGTCGCTGTACGCGTACGACTCCGTGCCGACCATGGTTCGCCGCATCAACAACACGTTCAAGCGCGCTGACGAAATCCAGTGGTCGCGTGGCATCGAGCCGGGCTCGAAGGAATTCATCGACTACTTCCTGCCGATCGTCGCTGACGCGGAAGCCGGTTTCGGTGGCGTGCTGAACGCTTTCGAACTGATGAAGAACATGATCGTCTCCGGCGCCGCCGGCGTTCACTTCGAAGATCAGCTCGCTGCGGTCAAGAAGTGCGGCCACATGGGCGGCAAGGTTCTCGTCCCGACGCAGGAAGCGATCGAGAAGCTGATCTCGGCCCGTTTCGCTGCCGACGTGCTGGGCGTGCCGACCATCGTGCTCGCCCGTACCGATGCCGAAGCCGCCAACCTGATCACCTCCGACCATGACGCGAACGACAAGCCGTTCCTGACGGGCGAGCGCACCCCGGAAGGTTTCTACCGCGTCAAGAACGGCCTCGAGCAGGCCATCTCGCGCGGCGTTGCCTACGCGCCGTACGCCGATCTGGTCTGGTGCGAAACCGGCGTGCCGGACATCGGCTTCGCCCGTGAATTCGCGCAGGCCGTGCACGCTGCCTGCCCGGGCAAGCTGCTGTCGTACAACTGCTCGCCGTCGTTCAACTGGAAGAAGAACCTCAACGACAAGCAGATCGCCTCGTTCCAGGAAGATCTGTCGGCGCTGGGCTACAAGTACCAGTTCATCACCCTGGCGGGCATCCACATCAACTGGTTCAACACCTTCCAGTTCGCCCATGCCTACGCCCGCGGCGAAGGCATGAAGCACTACACGCAGATGGTGCAGGAGCCGGAATTCGCGGCCCGCGACCAGGGTTACACCTTCGTCAGCCATCAGCAGGAAGTCGGCGCCGGTTATTTCGACGACGTGACCACCGTGATTCAGGGTGGTTCGTCGTCGGTCAAGGCCCTCACCGGCTCGACTGAAGAAGAGCAGTTCCACTAAGCAGCATGCGAGGGGCTGGATGCATCGGCCCCTAGCCTTGAAAAGAGCGCCCTCCGGGCGCTCTTTTCTTTTGCGGATTCGGATCCGCATCCCGGCTTGCCGGCCGCGAGCTTGTGGCGTACACCGTCGCGATACTCGCCAACGGAGCCATCGCCATGAAACGTTCGTTTCCGATCCTCGCGGTGCTGATTCTCGCCTTCGGTGCGGGCTTGTGGCTGGTCAGGCAGCGCTTGCCATCGAGCCCGGTGGGGACTGCGGCAGAAGCGCCACTGACACCGGTTGGCGCGACCCTGCTGCCCGGCCTCGGGCCGGTCGCCGGCAACCCTCCGTTCATCATCACCAGCAGCCAGCCCGCCGTGCAGCGCTGGTTCGATCAGGGCCTGGCGCTGACCTGGGGCTTCAATCACGAAGCCGCCGAACGCTCCTTTCTGAAAGCCGCTGAACTCGATCCCGCCTGCGCGATGTGCTGGTGGGGTGCAGCGCTGGTGCTCGGCCCCCATGTCAACGCGCCGATGGATCCTGCCAACAATGCCAAGGCCTGGCAGCGCAGCCTCAAGGCGCTGTCGCTGGCCGCCACCACCACGCCGCGCGAACAGGCCTACATCAAGGCGCTGGCCGCGCGCTACGCCGAACAGCCGCCGGCCGATCGCAAGCCGCTGGACGAAGCTTGGGCCGCCGCGCTCGGTGAGATGGTCAAGGCCTCGCCGGACGACGTCGACGCCGCCGTCTTTCACGCCGAAGCCCTGATGGACCTGCAGCCCTGGAACTACTACGACCTCAAGGGCCAGCCGAAAGGGCATATCGACGAAGTGGTCGCGACGCTTGAGTCGGTGATGCAGCGGCAGCCCGAGCACGCCGGTGCGCTGCACCTCTACGTGCACGCAGTCGAAGCGTCCAATATTCCGGAGCGGGGTGTTGTCGCCGCCGATCGACTGCGCGCGCTGCTGCCAGGCTCCGGGCATCTGGTGCACATGCCGGCGCACATCTACACGCGGGTCGGCCGCTATCACGACGCGGTGCTGGCGAACCGGCTGGCGGTCGCCGCCGACGACAGTTTCCTCGCGACCTGCAAGCCGGGCGCGGCGGTCTATCCGCTGGCCTATGTGCCGCACAATCATCACTTCCTGTGGTGGGCGGCGTCGATGGAAGGCGCCAGCGCCGAAGCGATCGCGTCCGCCGACGAGACCGCGAAGCGCGCCACTGTCGACGCGCTCATCCGCCAGCCCGGCTTCATCTTCCTGCAGGACTTCATGGTCACGCCGCTGAAGGCGCGCACCCAGCTCGGCCGCTGGGACGAGATCGTCGCCACGCCGAAGCCGGCGGAGGACCTCGCTTATCCGACCGCGATCTGGCATTACGCCCAGGGCATGGCGGCCCTGCATCAGGCGCGGCTCGACGATGCCCAGGCGCATCTGACGGCACTCGCCACTGCGGCCGCCGACCCGGTCTGGGAGCAGGCCTACATTGGCCCTCAGCACACGCTGTCCAGTACTTTGAAGATTGCCGAGCGGATGCTGGCCGGCGAATTGGCGGCGGCGCGCAAGGACTATCCGGCAGCGCTCGCCGCGCTCACGCAGGCAGCAGCGCTGGAAGATGACATCGCTTACTACGAGCCGCCGGTCTGGCACCAGCCGGTACGTCAGACCTTGGGCGCCGTGCAGCTCGCGGCCGGGCAGGCGACGGCGGCCGAAGCGAGTTATCGCCAGGATCTCGCGCGCTTCCACGACAACGGCTGGTCGCTATTCGGGCTGGCTCAGGCGCTGCGCGCACAGCAGAAAAGCGAGGAGGCCGATGTCACCGAGCTACGCTTCCAGCAGGCTTGGCAGCATGCCGATATCAAGCTTGCGGCTTCGCGCCTGTGAAGCAGCACGGTCGCGGCCAGACGGGCCTGCGGCGTACACTCGGCCGGCGCGTGAACTCGCGTCGAAGAACCCCAAGAGTTCGTCGCAAACATAACCAGGGAGGAGTGCAATGCGTCTGCTGATCCGCGTCGTGGTGTTTGTGTTGGTGTTGCTGGTCGGTCTGGTCGGCATCGGCTTCCTGCTGGCGGACAAGGTCCATGTCGAGCGCAGCGCGAAGATCCTGGCTTCGCCAAGCACGCTGTACACCGTGCTGAACAGCTTCGAGAAGTTCGACCAATGGTCGCCCTGGGCGGACCTCGATCCGCACGTGAAGGTCGAGCGCAGCGGCCCCGCCTCCGGTGTCGGTGCCCGTTACACCTGGCACGGCAATGCCGATGTCGGCGCCGGCAGCCAGGAGATCATCGCCACCACGCCGGACCGCGAGATCAAGATCGAACTCGATTTCGAGGGTTTCGATCAGCCCAGCACGACCACCTTGGCGATCAAGCCGGACGGCAACGGCAGTCTGGTGACCTGGTCGATGGATTCCGAGCTGGGCAGCAACCCGATCCATCGCTATTTCGGCCTGATGATGGACAAGTACATCGGCCAGGATTACGAGAAGGGCCTGAGCCGCCTGAAGGTGCTTGCCGAAAGCCTGCCACCGGTATCGGCAACGCCGGAGGCCGCTCCGGAATCGGCACCTGCCGCCGATCCCGCGGCTGCGCCGGAAGCGTCTCCCACCAGCTGAGCTGCTGTTTCTGATACCGGGCGGCGCAATGCCGCCCGGTAGGCTGATCTGCTGTTTGCAGGCCTTGCGTTCCAGGTCTGCCGTTGCACCGGCCACGCCGGTATCCTTCGCGCGATGAGCGAACCGCTTCCTTCCCCGTTTGACTCCCGGGCCTTCCTGTCGCAGCTGACCAGCTCGCCCGGCGTGTATCGCATGTACGACGTCGGCAACGAGCTGCTGTACGTCGGCAAGGCGCGCAATCTGAAGAAGCGCGTATCGAGCTATTTCCTGCGCGCCAGCGGCAATCCGCGCATCGAATCGATGGTCGATCAGATCTCGCGTATCGAGGTGTCGCTGACCCACACCGAGGACGAGGCGCTGCTGCTCGAAGCAACGCTGATCAAGGAGCAGAACCCGCGTTACAACGTCAGTCTGCGCGACGACAAGAGCTACCCGTACGTGAAGATCACGAATGGGCATGACTACCCCCGCATCGGCTTCCATCGCGGCGGCAAGGACAGCGAGGCGCGCTACTTCGGCCCGTTCCCGAGCGCGACCGCGGTGCGCGAAACGCTGTACACGCTGCAGAAGCTGTTCCGCTTGAGGCCCTGCAACGACAGCTTCTTCGCCAACCGCCGCCGTCCCTGTCTGCAGCATCAGATCCGCCGCTGCTCGGCACCCTGCGTGAAGATGATCGCGCCGGAGGATTACGCGCTTGATGTCGCGCGCGCGGTGCGTCTGCTCGAAGGCCGTGGCGACGAGCTGGCCAAGGAGATCGGCACCGAGATGGAAGCTGCCGCCGAAGCGCTGGAGTTCGAGCGCGCCGCCAAGCTGCGCGATCAGATCGCAGCACTCGCCCGCGTCCGCGAGAACCGTGCGATCACCGGCGGCGCCGACGAGATCGACGTCATCGCCGTGGCCCAGCATCCGTCGGCGAGCTGCATCGTCGTCACTTCGGTGCGTGACGGCCTGAACCTCGGCCACGGCAGCTTCTTCCCGAAGCATCCGCATGGCATCGAGATTCCTGAATTGCTCGGCAGCTTCCTCGGCCAGTACTACCTGAACCGGCCGGTACCACCCGAAGTGCTGATCAGCCATCAGCCGGACGACCTCGACTGGATCGAAACCACGCTGGCCCATGCGGCCGGCCGCAAGGTCAAGATCACCGAGCCGCAGCGCGGGCCGAAGCAGCGGCTGATGGAGATGGCGATCAACACCGCCAATCAGGCGCTGTCGACGCGGCTGGTCGAGGCCGCAAGCATGGACAAGCGCCTGCTCGAACTGCAGCAGGCGCTGGATCTGGATGCGCCGCCGCGGCGGCTCGAATGCTTCGACATCAGCCACTCGATGGGCGAGCTGCCGGTGGCGTCCTGCGTGGTGTTCAACGAAGAAGGGCCGCTGAAGATCGCCTACCGCAAGTTCAACATCGAAGGCATCACGCCGGGCGATGACTACGCGGCGATCAAGCAGGCGGTATCGCGGCGCTTCGCCCGCGTGAAGGCCGGCGAAGTGCAGGTGCCGGACGTGCTGTTCATCGATGGCGGGGCGGGGCAATTGGCCTCGGCCGTCGAAGCGCTGGCCGAGCTGAACTTCGATGGCGTGCGCATCGTCGCCATCGCCAAGGGGCCGACGCGCCGGCCAGGCCTCGAACAGCTGATCCTGCCGGAACGCGATCAGCCGATCGTGCTGCCGCCGGATTCGCCAGCGCTGCACCTGATCCAGCGCATCCGCGACGAGGCGCATCGCTTCGCGATCACCGGCCACCGCGCGCGCCGCGACAAGGCGCGCATCACCTCGGGTCTGGAAGCGATCGAAGGTCTGGGGCCGACCCGGCGCCGCGCGTTGCTGAATTCTCTCGGCGGACTTGGCCAGATCAAGCGCGCCGGCATCGACGAACTGGCGAAGGTCGAGGGTATCAACCGCCGGCTTGCCGAGCGCATCTATGCGCACTTTCATTGACGAGCAAAGACTGATGGTCAGTATCGCGTGGTCAGGCAAGCAGCTTGCAGATGGAATGCAGCCATTTGCGTCTGCTTTTGCTGGAAACTAGTCACAGACCACGGGACACTGCTTCACCCATGCGGATCAATTTGCCAACTGCCCTGACACTCGGCCGTGTCGCCATCATCCCGGTCGTGCTCGGCCTGTTCTATGTCGACTGGCAGCACGCCCGCCAAGCCTCGGCCGTGCTGTTCGTCATCGCCGCGTTCACCGACTGGCTGGACGGCTGGCTGGCCCGCCGCTGGAACCAGACCTCGAACTTCGGCGCCTTCCTCGATCCGGTCGCCGACAAGCTGCTGGTCGCAGTCGCGTTGGTGATGCTGCTGCGCGATCACTCGACCGGCCTGATGGGCGTGCTGGTCGCCGTCATCATCGGCCGCGAGATCACCATCTCCGCACTGCGCGAATGGCTGGCCGAGATGGGTGAGCGCAAGCGCGTCGCCGTCGGCATGCTCGGCAAGATCAAGACCGCGTTCCAGATGACCGCGATCAGCCTGATGCTGTGGAAGCTGCCGGTGGGGCCGATCCCGGTCTACGAGCTCGGCTACGGCCTGCTGTTCGGCGCTGCGGCGCTCACCTTGTGGTCGATGGCGGTCTACATGAAGGCTGCCTGGCCGCTGATGAGAGACGGCCTCCAGCGGCCGGCCTGAGCGCCTCGGCGGGCTGCCGAAAAATAGTCGTCGTTTGGCTTGACAGCCCGTCGGCAATCACTAGAATACGCGCCTCGGAACACGGTGCGGGAATAGCTCAGCTGGTAGAGCGCAACCTTGCCAAGGTTGAGGTCGCGAGTTCGAATCTCGTTTCCCGCTCCATCGGTTTCGACAGACAGAACCTCGTTTAACGACGAGGTTTTTTCGCTTCAGGGCTCGAAACAGGCCCTGCGCTGCAAGCGGTTCGCGCAATGCGACCGACGCTGGCTCGATGGCAGAGTGGTGATGCAGGGGACTGCAAATCCCCGTACGTCGGTTCAATTCCGGCTCGAGCCTCCACCTCTGAAACCCTTGGTTGGCAAGGCTTTCAGCAGTCCACGGAATCGATGGGCGGGTCCTTCGGCCGTGTGTTTCCTTCAATGATTGCCCCAACGCCGCGCCGGCCTTGTCGTCTCGCGGAAGTGCCAGCGTGGGCGACGCCCCGAGCGAGCGGCGCTGCCACGCGCAGTTGAACGCCGCTAGATCAGCGACTGGAAGAAGTCGATCAGCAGTCGATTGGTCTCTTCCGGCCGCTCCTGCTGGATCCAGTGACCGCAGCCCGCGAGCATGTGGGTGCCGTGATAGTTCGGCATGCGTTCGTGGGCGCGAGCGATGGCCTCGTAGCCCCACATCGAGCCGACATCGAACTCGCCGCCGATGAACAGGGCCGGTGGCGTCAGCGGCTTTCCGGACTGCTCGGCGAGATCCTGCCAGCCGGCGTCGAGGTTGTGATAGAAGCTCAGCGGCCCGCCGAAGCCGGAGCGCTCGAACTCGGCGGCGAAGAAATCGAGATCGGCGTCGCTCATCCACACCGGCATCGTTTCGGGATAGACGAAGGCGTCTTTCATGCGGGCGCCGGTCGGCATGCACAGCGGCCCGTTGCGCAGCGTTTCCACGGGGTCCATCGGCGCCAAGCCGGCGGCAACGGCGGCGGCAACCTGTGGCGCAATGGCATCGCCCGACACGGTCCAGATCAGGCCCTTGAGCCAGCCGCGCACGTCCTCCTCGATCTCCGTGATGATCCCGTCCTGCTCGGCGAAGTAGTCCTGGTAGAACTGCTTGCCGGGCCCCGCGAGCTCAAGGTGGTAATCGTTTGGCCGGTGCTCGCCGAACGGGCTGCCGGGCAGGCCGATCAGCGCACGATCGGCAAACGGCACGCTGATGCCGACCACACCGCGACACTTGTCCGGATGCAGCCAGGCGAAGGTCCAGGCCACCGGCGCGCCCCAGTCATGGCCGATCACGAATGCCGACGAGACGCCGTAGCTGTCGATGACGCCGGCGATATCGTCGACCAGCTTGCCGATCCGGTAGGCCTCCTGCACGCGAAACTTCGAGGATTGTCCGTAGCCGCGCTGATCGATAGCCACGGCCTTGAAGCCGGCCGCCGCCAGCGCGGTCAGTTGATGTCGCCACGAGTACCAGGACTCGGGAAAGCCGTGGATCAGCACCACCAGCGGACCCTGGCCTTCCTCGACCGCGTGAATCCGCGCGCCATTGACCTTGAGCATCCTGTGCAGTCGTGTCATTTGTTTCTCCTTGTCGATTCATGAAGGGCGGCAGGCTCAGCGCGGCGCGGTCTGAACGTGTGGCAGCTCGCTGGCCGGCGCGGCAACCGTCGTGCCGAAATTTCGCTCGATGAGGCTCTTCCGTCCTCTCAGCCGGATCAGCAGCCATTTGCCGATGACTCTCGCGATCATCGGCGGCGTCATCAGGATCAGCGGCGGCTTGACCAGATGGATGACGGCGAGAAATTTCCGGTACGAGGCGAGATCGTCATGGACCAGTTCGACGAGACGGTCCATGTACCAGTTCAGCGCGCGGAAATAGAACGGCCGCTTCTTGTCGACGTCCTTCACCCAGGGGAAGCGCAGCGTCTGTTCGCGGATCACGAACCAGGCACCATCGGCGATCTTGCTGATCGCGCGGTAGTAGCGCTTCGGCAACTCCGCGCTTTGCGGCGCGTGCTTCGCGAGCAGTTCACGCAGCCGTGCCACTTCCTGCAGGGTGATGGTCATGCCGAGGCCGGCGACCGGATCGGTGCTGGTATAGGCGTCTCCGATCGCGACCAGTGCATTGGGTAGCTTGCGCAGCTTCTCGTAGCGATAGCGCTGCATGCGCGGGCTGCGGAAGTTGTAGACCGGCGACGCCGGCTCCAGTCCGTCGATCAGTTCCGCGACCACCGGCGACTGCATGCGCTTGGCGAAAGCCTGGAACTCCACCGCATTGCGCGGCGGCGAATAGCAGTTGTATTCGATCAGCGACGTCGACAGGATCGTCCGGCTGCTGTCGGTGTAGTACTGGGCCGCATAGGTCTGTTCGTTGGGCCGGTAGGCGTAGCAGATCACCATCACCTTGTCGGTCCAGCGCCGCTCCGGCGGCACGTGGTGGCGCATCGTCGAATAGAAGCAGTTGAGGATGTCCTGCTCCAGTTCCGGCGCTCCGGTGCCCATCCGTTCGAGGAACTCCGGCAGCCGCGTGTTCTTGCCTGAAGCGTCGACGACGAACTCCGCCGGGATCACCTGCAGGCCATCCTGGTGATCGACGGCGACGCCGATCACCGTGTTGGTCGTCGGGTCGTAGATCAGGTCCTGCATCTCGGCGTTGTAGCGAAAATCGACTTTCGGCTCGCTATCGAGCCGGCGCCGCACGCACCATTCCAGCAGCGGCCTGCTCGCGCAGACGATCTCGATGCCGCTCTTGCAAGCCTTCTTCCAGCTGCCGGCCAGTCGTAGCTGGTACTGCTCGGCCATGTCGACCTTGAACGCGCCTTCGCGAACCATGTCGTCGATGATGCCGGGGAAGATGCGTTCGAGTTCCTGCTGGCCGGCGGTCAGCAGGTGATGCAGATGCCAGCCCTGGGCGGCGCCCGGCCGGCCTTCGCGGCGATCGTGCTGGCCGTCTTTCTCCAGCACCACGACTTTGTTGAACTGATCGCTGAGCACTTTCGCGGCCGAGATGCCGGCGATGCTGCCGCCGATCACCACGGCCGTGCCGCGTCCCGCACGGGCTATCGCGGCGAGGTCCAGAGACTTCACGTCGACTTGCCGCGCAGCGCGGGAACGCAGGCCGGCGCCGCTGGCGACGAACTTCTCGTAATAGAGCCCGGCGCGCTGAATGCCCGCGCGCGTCAGCCAGTCTCGCGTGGCTTCGACCATCGCCGCCGGCCCGCAGAGGTAGATGTCGACGTCACCGTCATTGAGCGCAGCCGCATCGAGCAGATCGGTGACCACGCCGACCGGTCCGGTCCAGCGTGCATCGGGGCGCGCGACGATGGTCCGGATGCCGAGCTTCGGCTGACGTCGTGCAAGCTCGCGCAGCTCATCGAGCTTGCACAGCTCATCGAAGTGGGTGACGCCGTAGAGCAGGGTCACCGGCTGCGCAAGCGTCATTGCGCCCAGGCTCTCGGCCATCGCCAGGATCGCCGACAGCCCGGTGCCGCCAGCCATCAGCACCACCGGCCGCACCACCGGCCGCAGAAAGAAACCCCCCTTGCTGCAGCGCAGGGAAATGGCGTCGCCAGGTTTTGCGACGTCACGCAGATAGTCCGACATCGCGCCGCTCGGCAGCAGTCGAACAATGAACTCCAGTTGATTGCCAGCGTTCGCCGGATGCGCATACGAATAGCTGCGCCATTGCTCGCTGCCCGGCACCTTCAGCTGCGCGAACTGGCCCGGTTTGTAGCGGATCATGTCGCCGATGCCTGAAGCATCGATGCGCAGCAGCGCCGTGGTCGGCGATAGCCGTTCGACGTGGGTGACACGTCCTTCGCCGCTCAGCAGCTGCGCTGCGTTGTCGCCGAGCGGGTACTGCAGTTCCAGCACGCAGTCTGAAGTCACCGTGGTCTGGCAGGTCAGCAGCTTGCCGGCTTCGCGCTCGACATCGCTCAAGCCTTCGACTCTGCCCATCTCGAAGCTGCCGGACGTGCAGGCACCGATGCAGGTCCCGCAGACGCCGCTCTGGCATTCGCTGACGATCGGCAGGCCGGCTGCTTCGGCGGCTTCGAGAATGGTCTGATCCTGCGCAACGCGCATGCGCTTCTCGACGCCGCCGAGATAACGGATGGTGACTTCATGATTCATGGCGACACTCCCGAACAACACGATTCGTCGACGCAGCTTCAGCCGCGCAGGCCAGGCTCGCCATCACCCGAACCGGGGATCGCTGCGGCGCGCTCAAGGTGCAGTCTCCGGAGCGCCGTCGCGGAGCGCGGCACTCGCCGCCAGCTCGGCGCGAATCATTCCGCGCAGCACGTCCTTGCGTATCTTCCCGGCGGCAGTGCGCGGCAGCTCGTCGAGCACGCGCACGTGCTCCGGGCATTTCTGTCGCGCGAGGCCGGCGCTCAGAACGTGCGTGGCCAGTTCTTCAGCGGAAAGCTGCGCACCATCGCGAGTACGCAGATAGGCAGCGATGCTCTCGCCCAGTCGCGCGCTCGGCGCCGACACCACCGCGGCCTCGGCGATCAGCGGATGCTGGTGCAGCACGTCCTCGATCTCCTTCGCGGAGATGTTCTCGCCGCCGCGGATGATCAGATCCTTCTTGCGACCGGTGATGGTCAGCGTGTCGTCCACGGCACGGAAGCCAATGTCGCCGGTGCGGAAGTAGCCGTCGCCAGTGAACGCTTCGAGTGTTGCCGCCGGATTGGAATAACCGAGGAAAAGCCCTTCGCCGCGGACCAGGATTTCGCCTTCGGTGCCCGGTACGACTTCATGGTCCTGAGAGTCGACGATACGAACGTCGTAGCAGTTCAGACGCCCATCGGTACGCGCGCCGATGGCTTCGGAATCTCCCGGCTTGCGCCCGAAGGTGATGAACGGCGATTCAGTCGAACCATAGCCTCGGCAGGCATAGCCGGCGAAGCGTTTGCCGGCGCGAACGATCAGCTCGGAAGGCACGGCTGCGCCACCGCAGACGAACACTTTCAGCGGCAGGATTCCGCGGCCCGTCGTGCGGCTGGGGGCGTCCATCGCTTCGAGCAACTCCTGCAGGAACGGCGTGGCACCGACCGCCGCAGCGATGTGGTGCTGCTCGATCAGATCAATCGCTTCCTCGGCGTTCCAGCGTTCCATCAGCACTGTGGTCAGGCCCAGCGTGAACGGCAGTTCCAGGCCGACCGTGTAGCCGGTCGCGTGGGTCACCGGCGAAGGCATCAGCAGTGCATCGCCACGCCGCAAACCCCATTGCCGGACGGCCGAGATCACAGCCACCGGCAGGCTGCAATGGCTGTGCAGCACGCCTTTCGCGGGGCCGGTGGTGCCCGAGGTGTACATGATCAGCTTCACGGCATCGGGCGAAACTTGCGGCAACTCGACGCGCTGCTTCGCGCCGGCCGCGATCAGCTCGTCGTACCGATAGCGGCCGTCGCTGCGAACGCTGATGACCAAGGCCAGCGACGGCAGCTTTGCGGCAAGCCGCTGGGCCATCGCGCCGTAGTCGATGCCTCGCCATACGCCAGGCACGAAGAACGCGCGACTGCGGCAGTCGGCGAGGATCGCGGTCAGCTCGGCATCGCGATAGATCGGCACGATCGGATTGCAGACATAGCCTCCGAGACAGGCCGCGAGATTGATCACCGCAGTCTCGGACCAGTTGGGCAACTGGAAGCTCAGTACATCGCCCGAACGCAGACCGAGCTTCCACAGCGAAGCGGCAAGGCTTTGCGCTTCGTCGAAGATCGCCGCGAAGCTCAGCGTGCGCAGGCCGTCGATGAAGGCGATGGCGTCAGGTGTTTCGCGGGCCGCTGTGTGTGCAAGCTCAGCCAGCGTGGTCGCGGCCGCGCGAAGGCCCGCAGCGATGGGTACCCGCTGATGACCAAGACGCTCCCAGTCGAGATTGTCCACGGCGGCTACTTGCCGGTGAAGACCGGCTTGCGCCGCTCGCGGAACGCGTTCAGCCCTTCCTGATGATCCGCGGTCAGGTTCGACAGGTTCTCGTAAGCCAGGCCCATGTCGAACAGGGAATGGGCGATGGTCTTGAGCGGAATATTGGTGACAACTTTCGTCCAGCGGATCGCCTTGGTCGCGCCTTCCGCGAGTTCCTGGGCCAGGCCGTAGACCGCTTCGTCGAGCTGTTCCGGCGGCACCACCTTGTTGATCAGGCCGATGCGTTCCGCTTCTACCGCCTTGGCCATTTTGCCGGTCAGCAGATATTCCTTGGCGCGCGCATAGCCGACCAGCTGCGGCCAGATGATCGCGCCACCATCGCCGGCAACGAAGCCGACCGAGACGTGGGGATCGCCGATCGAGGCATTGCTGCTGGCGATGATCATGTCGCAGAACAGCGCGATCGAAGCGCCGAGTCCGGCGGCTGCGCCGTTGAGGCGGCAGATGATCGGTTTCTCCAGATCGAGCTGGCCGAACAGGATGCGCTTGGCTTCGCCAGCAGTGTTGAGGAACACCGCCGGATCGTCGATCGCCCCTTGCAGCCAGACCAGATCACCGCCGGCACAGAAGGCCTTGCCTTCGCCGGTCAGCACCAGCACGTCGGAGTCGGAATCGTCAGCCAGGTCATAGAACAGCCGCGACAGTTCCTCGTGCAGTTCGCCGTTGACGGCGTTCATCGCTTCCGGCCGGTTGATGCTTGCGGTCAGGATGCGGCCCTGGCGGCTGAACTTGATCGTGGTGTAGGTCTTGTCTTCGATGCGCATGTCTTTCTCGTCGTCGTGCGGGGGTAATGGAGTCGGGTGGGGCCGTTAATGAAATTCACTGAGGGCTTCCAGCGCCCAGTCGGCCGTGCCGTGAAGGCTGTCGAGCATCAGCGCGCGCTTGTAGTAGCGGCCGATGCGCAGCGCCTGGGTCACGCCCATGCCGCCGTGCAGCTGGACCGCCTCACGGGTGGTGTGGCGCAGCGCGCGTGACACCTGCACGCGCAGCACCAGCAACTGCCGATCGAGATCGGGTGCCTGGTCGTCGAAAGCCTCGGCCACCGATGCGACCAGGGCCTCGCATTCGTGCTGGCGCATGTGCATCTCCACCAGCCGGTGCTGCAGCGCCTGAAAGCCGAGCAGGGCCTGGCCGAACTGCTTGCGCTCGCGCAGGTATTCGGTGCTGTCGCGATTGGCGCCACGCATGATCCCGAGCGATTCAGCGGCGGCGAGAATTGCGCCGCGTGCGTTTGCTCGCTGAATCGCGGGGGAGCCGCTGCAAAGCCTTTCCGCTGGCGTGTGGCTGAAGCTCAGATCGGCGGCGACGAGATCGTCGAGGGTCCGGTAGCGCTGTGCGCCCAAGCCCTGCGCACGAGCTTCGACGAGAAACAGCGCGGGAGCCTGCGTCTCCAGATCGATGGCCGAGACGAGGAACGCAGCACAGGCGGCATCGCCGATGACCATCGTCTTTCGGCCATCGAGCGTGTAGCCGGCCGCGGTCTTCGTCGCCGTCGTCACGATGGCATCGGACCAGCCATCGCCCGGTTCGCGGTGCGCGTAGGCCAGCGGCCATTCGCCGGAGATCAGGCCTGCCTGCAGTTCGCGTCGGCGCTCGCTGTCGTCCATCGCTGCAATCGCCGCAACAGGCTCGGCGAGCACGTTGCCGATCGGTTCGCGCCACAAAGCCTCGCCGGCAGAGGCGTATAGCGGCAGCAGGTCGGCAAGCGGTGCGGCTGCCCGGCCGTCGTCCGGACGCAGCAACTCGAACCAGCCCATCGTCTGCATCTCTGACCACTGCGCTGGCGCATAGCCTTGTGGCGACAGTCCGTATTCGGACCACTGGCTTGCGTCGTAGTGGTCGCGGTTGTAACGGTCCAGCATCTCCGCGAACAGTGCTTGCGATTCGGCGTCCATCAGACGCGCAGCTCCGTCTTGGCGATGATGCCGCGCTGAATCTCATTGCTGCCGCCGTAGATGCTCGCGGCGCGGCTATGCAGATGCTCGTGCAGCAGGCCGGGCAGGCGAAGATCGCCGTGCCGATAGCCGCTGATGTCAGCGCTGATGCCCTCGGTCTGGAACGCGAGGCCGCTGCGGGCGAGCAGATCGGTGATCGCATCGTGGATCGCCTGCTGCAGTTCCGAGCCGCGAATCTTCAGCAGCGACGCGTCGATGGCATGTTCTCGTCCGGCCTCGGCTTCGATCACTGCTGCGTAGGCCGTCGCGCGCAGCGTGCGGTACTGCACTTCCAGATCAGCGGCGCGGCGGCGGAACGCGGCTGTATCGCTCAAGCTTTGCGTGCCTGCGCTCATCGTCGCCGCGAGTGAATGCAGCTCGCCCAGCAGATGAAAGGCCTTGCCGATCTCGGTGACCAGCAGGCGCTCCCGGCTGACGATGAACTTGGCGATCGCCCAGCCTTCGCCTTCCTGGCCGACGAGGTTGGCGAGCGGTACTTCGACGTCGTCGAAGAACACCTCGTTGACGTGCTGACCACCGTCGAAGGTTTCGATCGGGCGCACCGTCACGCCGGGGCTTCTCAGATCGATCAGCAGGAAGGAGATGCCTTGCTGTGGCCGGCCGCCGGCTTGCGTGCGGACCAGGCAGAAAATCCAGTCCGCCCATTGCGCCATCGTCGTCCAGGTCTTCTGACCGGTGACGCGATAGTGCGTCTCGCCGCGATCCGCGCGCAGCTTCAGCGACGCGAGATCGGAACCCGAGCCCGGTTCTGAGAAGCCCTGGCACCACCATTCCGTGGAGTCGCGGATCGGCCCCAGAAAGCGTGCGCGCTGGGCATCGTTGCCGAACGCGCAAAGTACCGGGCCGAGGAAGGAGGTGCCGAAATGAGTCAGCCACGGCGTGCCGGCGCGCTCCAGTTCTTCGATGAAGATGAAGCGCTGCAGCTGCCCCCAGCCCTGGCCACCGTGTGCCTTCGGCCAGTGCCCGACGAACCAGCCCTGAGCCTGCAGCAGACGCTGCCAGCGGATGCGCTGCTCGCGCGAGAAGTACTGATGCTTGCCGATCTGCTCGTGGATGTCGGCCGAAACCTGATCGCGGCAGAATCCGCGCACTTCGGCACGAAACTTCGCGGCATCGAAGCCCGCCATAACTGCGGCGCGTTGCACCGCGCCGCGCTCCGGTTCGAAGCCCGCCGCTTCCCTGTGCCGTCTGTCTGCCGAATCTCCGAACACCCCATGCCTCCCCTTGCGAGCCTGAGCCATTGTTCGGCTCGGCGACGAGGCGGGGAATCACGCAATCCAGTGCTGGCTGCGTCCCATTCGGGGGAGGGCTTAGTGCGTTGGGTCTCTAGGCAGTCGTGCGCAGATGACGCCAGACGCCGAGCAGACCCAGCCCGAGCATGATGTGCACGCCGATCACCGGCGGCCAGCCGAACAGATAGATGATGTCGTTGGCGAGACCGCCCTTGAACGGCGCGCCGCCGAAAGACAGGCCTCGGGTGCCGAACAAGGCATTGAAGATCGCCGGCACCGTGAACAGCCAGGCGGTCACCACGGCCGACCAGAAGAACCAGGTGAACTGTCGCGCACGCAGGCGCAGGAAGCGTCCGCCGGCGCCGAAGGCCATCAGGATCAGGCCGTGCGTGATGCCTTCCATGTGGGCCATGCGCCAGGCGCGGCCGTCATCGGGCACCGAGATGGTGATGTCGATCGGCAAGGGCCAGAGCACGATCTTGCCGAGCAGCGTGAAGAACCAGACCCAGCCGATCAGGATCGCCAGCACCAGCAGGCCCACCCCGTTCAGGAACAGCAGGGTGCGCATGCGCTCGCTCATGCTGGCTGCGTCGTCGATCACTGATTTGGCGTTCATGCCTGGGCCGGTCTTTGGAGGGAGCGTGCCGATGAATCTAGCCCAAGCTTCGTCCCCCGTATGTGCGGACCAACCCGCTGCCCCCACTCGGATCATCCGGGAATTCTTTCCCAGATGAACACGGACGATGCCTCCTTGCCATCCGCGCGCTTGCTCGGCGGCGTCGCCAGCGACAGATGGCCCCGCGCATCGAAGCTGTAGTAGCGCTTGGCCGCTTCACCGATGCGGGCTTGATTCAGATTGCCGTCCTGGTGATGGACCATGCAGCCTTCTGCCGGCAGCAACTCCCAGCGACCGAAGTAGCTGCTGAAACCATCGGCAGTACCTGCGGGCAGTTGCTCGCGACCGGTGCGGACAATCTGCACCGACAGGCGGCCATTGGCTGCATAGACGAGCTGGCCATCGGCGGCGGCGCGCTCAGCCGGTGTTTCCACGCCGGTCCTGGGATCACGATCGGCGATCGCGACCAGCTTCCAGGTACCGATGAACGTCGAGGCGAAGCTGTCCTTCAGCGGCGGCGTGGTCGGTGGCGGCACGCGATGATGCGTGGCCTGTTCGAAGCCATAGCCGATCTCGAACAGGGTGGCTTCGCTCCAAGGCCGGCCGAAGAACTGCATGCCCATCGGCAGGCCGGGATCGACGAAGCCCATCGGCACCACGAGCGCCGGAAAGCCGGTAATCGACGAGTACATGTTCTGATCGCGGCCTAGCGGCGTGTAGGTGTCGCCGTTCTTCTTCGGCGGGAAATTGAACTGCGGATAGATGATGGCGTCCAGCTTCGCCCCATCGAAGGCTTTCAGGAACAGCTGGCGTATCTCTTCACTGCGCTGCTGCTTCGCAGGCGTGGTCGGGTCCTTGTCGGCTGGATATTCGTAGTTGGCCTGGTTGGTGAACGCCGTCTCGAAGCGCGGCGCCAGGTACTTCTTCGAGGCGACGATGTCCTTGAACGATTTGTAGGGCGCGGTCGGATGCTTTGCCAGATAGCCATCGAAGTCATCGCGCAGACGGGTGAAGCCTTTCCAGTCCTTGGTCAGTTCCGGCAGCTCCGGGATCGCGAAGGGATCGATGATTTCCGCGCCGGCCTTTCTGAGATCGGCGATGGCCTGATCCATGAGCGCAACGACTCTTGGATCGGAGTTGTCGGCCGGCACGATCTGCCGCAGCACACCGAGCCGCTTGCCTTTAAGCGATCCCGGCTTGAGCCCGGCGGTATAGCTCTTGGGAACATGGCCCTTGCTTTTCTGGCTGATCGGATCCCGCGCATCGGGGCCGGCGATCGCCTCCAGCAAGGCAGCCGTATCGCGCACCGTGCGTGCCATCGGCCCGACCGTATCCCAGAAGACATTGAGCGGCATCACGCCATCGAGGCTCACCAGGCCATGCGAAACCCGCAAGCCGACCACGCTGTTGATCGACGCCGGTGCCCGCACCGAAATTCCGGTGTCGGTACCCAGGCCGACCACCGCGAAATTGGCCGCCATCGCCACACCGGTGCCGCCGGATGATCCACCCGAGGCATAGGCG
Source organism: Nevskia ramosa DSM 11499 (assembly GCF_000420645.1). Classification (NCBI taxonomy): domain Bacteria; kingdom Pseudomonadati; phylum Pseudomonadota; class Gammaproteobacteria; order Nevskiales; family Nevskiaceae; genus Nevskia; species Nevskia ramosa. Next base: position 273,463 of record NZ_ATVI01000005.1, read on the forward strand.
GTGTTGTAGGGGTTGCGGACGTAGCCAGGCGAGCGCGAATTGATGCTGTCGAAGCCACCGTTGGCGAACTCCGCGAGCGAGGCCTTGGCGATCAGGATGCCGCCGGCCTTGCGAATGCGTTCGATCGAGGTGCCATCGCGTTGCGGCTGAAAGTCCGCCAGCGAAGCCGAGCCGCCCGAGGTCGGCAGATCGCCGGTGTCGATGTTGTCCTTGGCGACGAAGGGAATGCCGTGCAGCGGGCCGCTGAGCTTGCCGGTCGCCTTGAGCCTGGCATCGAGCGCATCGGCCTGCGCCAGCGCCTGCTGGTTGACGGTGATGATGGCGTTCAGCATCGGCCCCTGCTGATCGTAGGCCTCGATGCGCGCGAGGTAGGCCGCGGTCACCTCGTGCGCCGTGGTCTTGCCGCTGAGGTAGGCCGCGTGGATCTGTTCGATCGTCGCTTCTTCGACCGCGAACTCTGCCCATGCAGCAGCAGGCGTGATGGCTGCGGTAACGATCAGCCAGCAGACGGAGGTGATCGACAGCGGATGGCGTGGGCGCATGGGGGACGATCCGGCGAGTGGGGATGTCCAGTTAGACGAGAAATCGTCCCTGGGACCCTACGCCCGGTGCGTGATGTCGCAGACTGCGGATCGCTCCGGCGCTAATCTGCGAGTCCACCGAACATCGTTTCCTGAACTCGCCAGCCACGCATGAAAGTCCTGATCGTCTACGCCCACTCGCAACCCACTTCATTCAACGGTGCGCTGCTGCGCACGGCGGTCGAGACGCTGGAGGCGGAGGGTCACGAGGTGCAGGTCTCGGATCTCTATGCGATGGGTTTCAATCCGGTCGCATCGGAGGCCGACTTCAAGGCTCGTCGCTTCGAAGGCCATCTGCAGTACGACCGCGAGCAGAAGGCCGCGGTGGCAAGCGGCAGCTTCAGCGATGACATCGCTGTCGAGATCGCCAAGGTCCAGTGGTGTGACTTGCTGATCCTGCAGTTCCCGCTCTGGTGGTATTCGGTGCCGGCGATCATGAAGGGCTGGTTCGACCGGGTGTTCGCCAACGGCCTGATGTACGGCCAGTTCGGCCGTTTCAACAAGGGCGGCATGCGCGGCAAGCGGGCGATGGTGTCGACGACCACCGGCTGCTTCCCGGGCATGGTCGCCGAGGGCGGGGTGATGGGCCATCTCGATGCCATCCTCTGGCATCTGCAGTACGGCACCCTGGCCTATGTCGGTTTCGAGGTGCTGGAGCCGTTCGTGACCTGGTCGGTACGTTACGAGGACGATCAGGCTCGCGCCGACTACCTGGCAGCACTCGGCGAGCGTCTGAAGCATCTCGATCAGGTGCCGGTCCAGCCGCTGCACGCCGTCGAGGAGTTCGGCGAAGACTGGAAGCTCAAGGCCGGTATCGAGCCGAGAACCTACGCGCATCAGCCTTGCGAAGCTCGCAGGCGCTGAGTCGCAAGCAGCACCCAGAACAACGATAACGAGCGGCGAGGATAGGTCATCGGCGGCTATCATCTGGGTATCTAAGCGCATCGGCCGTCGTGCTCTATCGCGATGGTGCGGGCTACGATCAGACTCAGCCGGCCGCAGCGATCAGTGTGCTGGTCGGGCTTGGTTTCGTCTTCGCGGGGCGGCATCTTTTGCTGCTCAGTGCCGGCCGCATCAGAACTGTCGCCGTCGCCTGATCTTCACTCCACCACCACTCCCCAAACCATGTCCACGACTGCTACCGCACTGACCGTCGAGAACGGCATCGCGCGCCTGCGCTTCACCGATCCCGAGCACGGCAACCCGATCAACCGCCGGCTCTGTGACGAGATGTGCGACCGCGCCATCGAACTGTCCTGCCGCAACGATGTACGGGTGGTGCTGGTCACGGCCGAAGGCAAGAACTTCGGCTTCGGCGGTGACATCGCGCACTTCGTCAGCCAGGGCGACCAGCTGCCGGCCGAGATCAAGCGGATGACCGCGACGATTCATAGCGCCATCGCCCGCCTGCAGCGGATGGATGCGCCGATGGTGGTCGCCGTGCAGGGCGTCTGCGCCGGTGGATCGGCGGCCTTTGCCGCGGGTTGCGATGTCGTGGTCAGTGCAGACAATGCGCGCTGGGTCGCCGCTTACACCGGCATCGGCTACAGCACCGACGCCAGCGCCACGGTGATGTTCTCGCGCCGCATGGGCCTCGCCCGCGCCCGCAATTTCCTGCTGCGAAATCAGACGCTCGATGCGCAGGCCGCGCTTGCGGCGGGTCTGGTCGATGAAGTGGTGCCTGCCGAGCAGTTGCTGGCCAAGGCCGAGGCGATCGCACTGAAATTCGCGGCAGGGCCGACCAAGGCTTACGGCGAAGTGCGCCGCCTGCTGTTGTCGGTGCAGGACCAGCCGCTGGAAACGCAGCTGGAAATGGAAGCGCAGGCGCTGTCACGCGTTGCATCCACCGAGGACGCGCGCGAAGGTCTGGTCGCGTTCAACGAGAAGCGCAAGCCGCGCTTCACCGGCCGCTAGACATGTCGATACCGCTGCCACCCGGCCAGATCGAGCGCCCGCAGTTCCCGCGCTTCGGTCTCGGCAAGTTCGCGCGGCGGTTTCCCGCCGAACCGGACCGCATTCGCTTACAGGTCGGCGGCGATGTCGAGCGCAAGCTGAACGTCGAGGCGCTGCTGCAGGCCTTGCCGAGGATCGAGCAGCAGAGCGATTTCCACTGTGTCACCACCTGGTCGATCATCGGGGCGCGCTGGAGCGGCTGGCGCTTCGCCGATTTCTATCGGCAGATCGTCGTGGCCGAGGCTCGCCCCCTGGCACAAGCCGAGTTCGTGGTCCTACGGGGTGAGGATGGTTACTGCAGCTGCCTGCCGCTGGAAGATTTGCTGCGAGATGACGTGATGCTGGCCGACCGTCTCGATGGCCACAGTGTCGGACATGGGCTCGAGCACGGCGCGCCGCTGCGTTTGATTGCGCCGGCGCATTACGGCTACAAGAACGTCAAGCATCTGGTCGCGATCGAATTCTGGCGCGATCGCCGCGCCTACCGCTTTCCGCTTCCGTATCCCACGTTCATGGATCATCCGCGGGCGCGCGTCGCCTTCGAGGAGCGCGGACGGCTGTTTCCAGGGCAGATCCTGCGCTATCTGTATCGCCTGATTATTCCGCTCAACGTCTAAGTATTCGCCAAAGCGCTGGCAGCACATCGGCGCAAGCAGGCTCGCTGAATTCAGCCGATCAGCTGTTGCCGCAAGGCGATCGCCACTGCATGCGCCCGGTCCGCTGCGCCCAGCTTTTCGTAGATCTTCTTGAGATGGGACTTCACCGTCTCCTCGGTGATCGACAGCGTCTTGGCGATCATCTTGTTGCTCAGGCCGTCGGCCAGGGCTTCGAGGATGTGCATCTCGCGGACTGAAAGTGCGCCGCGATCGTCGGCGGTGCGGGCGTCCTGCACCAGGCGCTTGAGCAGCGGCATGGTGATCTCGGCTTGCAGGTAGGCGCCGCCGTGGGCCACCGAGCGCACGGCGCGCAGCAGGTCGTTGCCGGAGGCGCTCTTGAGCAGATAGCCACGCGCGCCGGCGTTCATCGTGCTCCAGACATAACCGGGGTTGTCGTACATCGTGAAGACGATGATCCGGGTTTCCGGATGCGCGGCCATGATTTCGGCGATCGCGCTCATGCCGCTCTGGCCGGGCATCTTGAGGTCGATGACGATGATCTCCGGATAGGGCAGCAGCGTCTCCATCATGGCGATGCCGCTCTGTGCGTCGCCCGCCTGTCCCACCACGGTGATGTCGGTTTCCTGATCGAGCATGCGGGCGATGGCCTGGCGCAGCACGTGGTGATCGTCGATCAGGAAGACATGGGTCTGGCCGTTCACGATTCGGTTCTCGGCAGACGCACTTCGATGCGAGTACCACGACGCCCGTTGCCAGCCTCGACACTCAAACGTCCGCCGGCAGCCTCGGCGCGTTCGCGCATCGTCATCAGGCCGTAGTGGCCGATCGGGACCTTGCCGGGATCGAAGCCCAAGCCATCATCGCTGATGCTCAGCAGCACTTCGTCGCCGCCCTGAGGTTCGAGCACTACTTCGACAGAGCTTGCATGAGCGTGTTTCTGGATGTTCAGCAGCGCTTCCTGCAGCAGCCGGAACAGCATCGCGTCCTGCCGCGAGCGCCAGTCGCGCAGTCTGGGATCGATGCGGCAGCTCAGGCGGTAGGCGGCAATCTCGGAGTGGCGGGCGAGATGTTCGCTGGCGGCTTCATAAAAGCCCAGCTCGTCGAGTACCGTCGGGCGCAGCTCGTTCATGATCGAGCGCACGTCGTGCGTGCAGGCGCGCACGGTGATTTCCAGTTCGCCAAGTTTTTCCCGCAGCGCTTCGCGGTTGTCGAGCCCGTCCTGGCATTGCTCGATGCCCTGCCTCAAGCCGAACAGGTGGCCGCTCATGCGGTCGTGCAGTTCGCCGGAGATGTTGCGCCGTTCTTCTTCCTGTACCTGTGCGAAGCGGCGCAGCACGGCCTGGTAGCGGTCGCCGGATTCACGCAGCGTGCGCGCGTGTTCGAGGATCAGGCTGGCGTGCTCGCGTGCCCACTCGGCGAGGATCGCGCCCATGAATCCCGCGAAGCCAAGCAGGAAGAACTTGGTGGTCAGCATCAAGTAGGTTTCGCGGCCGGCGTCGCCGCCGTACAGGCTGCTGTACTGCGGCTCGGTGAAGAAGATCAGCAAGGTGACGAAGCAGTTGAAGCAGGCGATGCCGAGCGATTCCCAGACGCCGAAGCGGATCGCCACCGACATCTGCGTGAAATAGAAGAACGGGTAGAGGATCGAGTCGATGCCGCCGGTGACCAGACAGATCATGCCCGCGAGCAACGGATCGCTGAACGTGGTGATCACGGCCGTGCGGCGGATGTTGCGAGTGCGCGCGGCTTCGAAATGCGCCCAGATGCCGTAGACGACGCCAGCCGTGTACACCGCCCAGACCGGTGTCAGCCCCAGCGCGTAGCCGTGGCCGCGCAGCACGATGAACCAGCCGACCAGGCCGATGTTGCGCAGCCAGCGGATGTCCTTCTCGGCGCGGCGCAGGCGATTTTCGTCCTGTCCGGCTTCGACCCAGAGCCGCTCGCGATCAAGCCGCAGCACTTCGGGTGATGCAGACCACAAGCTCGTCATGGGCAGCCACCGGCGTCGCGGAGAGAATTCAGCATACTCCGCGCTGGTTCCGCTTCGGCCTCGATCTCGACGATGTTCAGAGCTAGAGCTTCATGCCGCTTTGCCGCTCGAAATCGGCGAGATCGAAGTAGTCGCTGAAGCGGGTGATCTTGCCGTTGCGGATCTCGAACACGCCGGTCACCGGCAGCGCGATACGGATGCCGTTGCGCATCAGGAAGTGATCGATGCGTTCCGCGATCACCAGCCCAGGCTCGGCGGCGAGGGTGATGACGTCGAGGCTTGCCAGTTCGAACGCGTCGAGGAAGGCGACGAAGATCTGCCGGATGCCGGCGATGCCCTTGATCGGCGCCACCGGCACGTTGTGGTAGACCGCGTTGTCCGCGAAGCAGCCGCACAGGGTTTCGAGGTTGCGGCCGGTCCAGGCGCCGAGGAAATGGCGCACCAGCTTCTCGGAAGCTTCTTTGGTGTCGTTCATGTGCTCATCCTTGGAAATGCCTACTGCGCGATGTGGCCGCCGTCGACGGCCAGATGGGTGCCGGTGATGTAGCCCGAGCGGCTGGAGCCAAGGAACAGCGCGGCCTCGGCCACTTCTTCGCAGCTGGCGTTGCGGCCCATCGGGTTCATCGCCTTGAGTGCCTCGCGGATCGCGGCATCGCCGCCGAACAGTCGGTCCAGCATCGGCGTATCGACCATGTGCGGGCACAGGGCATTCACGCGGATGCCGTGCTTTGCCACATTCAGCGCGGTGGACTTCACGAGGCCGAGGATCGCGTGCTTGCTGGCGACATAGGCGGCAAGTCCCGAAGCGCCGACCAGCCCGGCGACCGAGGCGGTTGCGACGAGGACGCCGGACTTGCGCTCGATCATCTTCGGCAGCGCAGCCTTGAAAGTGCGCCAGGTGCCGACGAGGTTGATGTCGATGTGGCGCTGGAAGTCCGCCTCGGACTGCGCCCAGACGTCTGCTGGCTGGCCGAGGATGCCGGCGTTGGCGTAGACCACGTCCGGATGGCCGAAGCCCGCTGCGCTCTTCGCGAACAAGCTGTCCAGATCGTCCTGGCTGCGCACATCGCAGCAGGCGGAGATGACTTCAATACCCTTCAATTCGGCCGATGCCAGCGTTTCGTCCAGACCCGCTGCATCGACATCGCCGAGCACCAGTCGCGCGCCTTCGCGAGCGGCGGCAAAAGCGATGGCGCGGCCGATGCCAGCGGCTGCGCCCGTGATCAGCACGGTCTTGCCGGCGAAGTCGGCAGTCATGAACTCTGCCCGCTCGATTTGCGAATGAAGCCGTAATACTGGTTCGACGGCTTGCCGCCAGCGGCCAGGTACTCGGCCTTGGCCTGGGCCAGCAGATCGCCGCGCCATTGCTTGGCGGCCATGTCCTTGTGCAGATTGAACACGCCAGCAGCGTTGGTCGCGAAGATGTCCGACTTCACCTTGCCATCCGCCGGGCCCAGCGGCGCGAAGCCGTGCGCCTTCTGCATCGCCTGCGGAATCTCGATGCGCCGGAACGCTTCGATCTGCCATTGCGGCGAGCCATACCAGACCGAGTCCGTGCCCCAGACCACGTGATCCGCACCCATGCCCTTGATCAGCGTGCCGAGCACCGCTGCGGCCAGCTTCGGGTGGGTGACCGCGCAACTGCCGAAGGTGGTGCCGAGTTCGGCGTAGACATTGCTGACACCGAATTTCGCCGGCACTTCGGCGAGCTGGGTTACCCAGTCGATCTGGCCGGTCTTGTCGAACTCGGCAAGCACCGGGTCCGGGCTCGACAGGAAGTTGCGGAAGCCCGAGTGGTAGATGACGAACTTCAGGCCCGGCCAGTCCTTCGCAGCCTTGCCGACGTCGTCGACCATGGCGTTCTGCCAGTGGGTCATGGTCCGCTTGTAGTCGTCCGGCAGCAGGCCCTTGTGGACGCAGACGGTGCGAATGCCGGACTTCATCATCTTCTCGTAGGCCGGATACATCAGCTTCTCGTCATCCATGCGCCACGGGTACTGCGAGTTCTCGAACGGATCGCCGAGCGTGTAGCCCTTCCAGCCGTCCGGCTTATACAACTCGATGGCCTTGTCGATCTCTTCGAGCCAGCCTTTCTGGCCAGGTGCGATGACGCTGTGGCAGAGCATGCGGCGCGAGCCGGCGGCCTCGTTGACCAGACGACGTGCCTGCTCCAGCCCGGCATTGCCGACGATGACGTTGTCGCCCTGCTCGGACGGTGCGGCGCTGACCAAACCGATGGTGGTGTCGCTATCGAAGAACACCTCTTTCAGGAAGTGATCGAACTTGTAGCGTTCGATGCTGACGCCTTCCTTCGCCATCACCGGATTCCAGTTCTTGGCGTACTCGCCGAGCGACAGCACGATGTTCTTCTTGTAGTCGTCGCGGACGAAGTGCAGCTGCACGTCGATGATGGTCTGGTCGAGCAGTCGCTTGCGCAGCGCATTGGCCACGTCCGGATCGAGCGCGGCGGCGTTGGCATCGTTGAAGTAGCTGCCGAAGACGGTGTTCATCGCCGCGAACGCGGCGGTCATGCCGACGCTGCTGCGCAGAAAATCGCGACGACTGACGCCGAGCTTGCGGCTGTGAATGGTGGCCAGTTGCCCGAGTTCGTGCTCGACTCTTTTCTGCTGTTCGGTCTGCGCGATCGGCAGGAATTCGCCGTTGGAAATCATCTGCGTGGGCACCGGCCAGCCGGTCTTGCCATCGTCCAGCGAGCTTATTTCCTTGATCTGCCGTTCATCGAGCCACATGCGCGTCTCCCCCTCCGTTCGTTCGATCGGCATGGGCGAAACGGGAGGCGCGAACACCCCGCTACCGGCTCATGCACCTGGACGGGTCTGGATCGGTCGCTTGAACGACGGCGGCTGGAACGAAAGCCGGCGCCCGGCCGCATGGCCCGCCCTGACATGGATCATGTTGGGCGGGCGATGCGGCGGGTATCACGCGACTCAGGGGTTGTATCGGCTCATTCGGGGGGCGTCGTGACGGTGAGCCGTCAGGCGGTTTCAGGGGCTGTTACTGATCGCGCCGCTCGGCAACCTCCGCCGGGCTGACCTTGCCCTGCTTGTTGCCGAACTGCGCGACGACATAGTTCGCCAGTTCGGCGATTTCGGTATCCGAGTAGGTGGCGGCGAAGCCGGGCATGTAGATGTGCTGGTCGCCGACATGCATGTCGATCCCTTTCAGGATGATCTGAGTGACGTTGTGGGCTTCGGCATCGTTGACGCCGCGATTGCCCAGCAAGCCGGCGTGCTGGGTCTGCTGACCATTGCCGTTCCACTGATGGCAGCTGGCGCAGGCGCCGGCAAACAGTTTTTCGCCTGACGATGCGACATCGCCATCACGCTGGCCCGGCAACAGCGCACTCGATGCCAGCGCCCGCGCAGGCTGCGGATCGACCGTGATCGGGTCCTTGCCCTTCTGTGCCGGCACGCTGCGCAGATAGGTGACCAGCGCGGCGACGTCCGGCTTGGCGAGGTGCTGCAGGCTGTACTCGACCACTTCGCCCATCGGCCCCGCAGCCGAGGCATGTCCGTCGGCATGTCCACTGGCAAGGTAGCTGGCCAGCTCGCTGTCGCTCCAGGCGCCGATGCCGTGTTCCTTGTCCGAAGTGATGTTGTAGGCGCGCCAGCCCTGCAGCGATTCGCCGGCCAGTGCCTGCCCATGCTTCAGGCCGAAGCCGAGATTTCTCGGCGTGTGGCATTCGCCGCAATGGCCGAGTGCCGTGGCCAGGTAGGCGCCGCTGTTCCACTCGGGCGATTGCTTGTCATCGGCGACGAAGCGCTGGCTCTTGAAGAACACCGCGTTCCAGAAACCCATCGCCCAGCGCTGGTTGAACGGGAAGCCGAGTTCGTTCGGCTTGTCGGCCTGGGCGATCGGTGCAAGGCTGAACAGATAGGCCTTGATCGCCAGCACGTCGTCGCGGCTCAGCAGCGTGTAGGACGTGTAGGGGAAGGCCGGATAGATGCGCTGGCCATCGTTGCGGATGCCTTCACGCACGGCGCGCACGAACTGATCGTCGGTCCAGGCACCGATGCCGTGCTCGGGATCGGCGGTGATGTTGGTCGAGTAGATGGTGCCGAACGGCAGCTTGAAGGCAAGGCCACCGGCGTAGGGCTTGTCGCTGCCCGGCACGGTGTGACAGGCGATGCAATCGGCGGCCTTGGTCAGGTATTCGCCACGCGCCAGGATATCCGTCGAGGCCGCGACGCCGGCCAGCGCCGGTGCCTGGCCATCGGCGGAATCGCTGCGGTTGAGCAGCACATAGCCGCCAGCGCCGACCATCAGCAGGACCACGGCAACCACCAGCAGACGTTTCATGACGCGCTCCGGATCTGCGCCTGCTCGGCGGAGACGACTTTCTTCAGCGCCTTCGCGTCTTCGACCAGCCGCGCGCGATCGACCGGCAGCTCATGCAGCCGCACGCCGGTCGCCGCGAAGATCGCATTGGCCAGAGCCGGCGCCGCGATCGCGGTGCCGACTTCACCGAGGCCACCGGGCGGCTCTGCGCTTTCGACGCGATAGAGCTCGATTGGCGGCGTCTCGTGAATACGCAGCGTGCGGTAGTCGTGGAAGTTGCTTTGCTCGATCGCACCATCCTTGATTGTGATCTTGTTGAACAGCGCAGCACTCAGGCCGAACACCAGGCCGCCCTGCATCTGCGCTTCGATCGAACTGGTGTTGATGGCTATGCCGCAATCGAGCGCGAGCACCGCACGCAGCAGCTTGACCTCGCCCTGCGGCGTCACTTCGACTTCGATGATCGCGCAGACCCGGCTGCCGAAAGGCTCGCCGAGCGCGATGCCACGGCCGACTCTCGGCGGCAGCGGTTTGTCGCCCCAGCCGATCTTTTCGGCCGCGAGATTGAGCACCGCCAGCGAGCGCGGATTGTTCTTCAGCATCGCCCGTCGATAGTCGAGCGGGTTCTGCTTGGCGACCACGGCCAGCTCGTCGATGAAGCTTTCGAGCACGAACAGATTGTGGGTCGGCCCGACGCCGCGCCACCAGCCCACCACCAGGCCTTCCGGCATATCGTGGCGGACCCATTCGATCTTGGTGTTCGGAATGCCGTACGGCGTTTCCTCGAGGCATTCGACGGCATCGGCGTCAATGCCGTTCTTGCGCATGCCACCCGGCGCCCAGCGGCCGAGCACGGTGCCGCCGCTGGTCCGGTCGCCGAGCCACTGCGGCAGGCCGTCATCGCCGAGCACCGCGGAAATGCGGTCGTGATACATCGGCCGCACGCGGTCGTGGCGGATGTCTTCTTCGCGGCTCCAGACCACCTTGAGCGGGTAGGGCACCTGCTTGGCGAACATCACCGCCTGCTCGACGGAATCGGTCTCCAGGCGCCGTCCGAAACCACCACCGAGGTACTGGTTGTGCAGCTCGATCTTTTCCGGCGCAAGCCCGGTGATCTGAGCGGCTGCAGCGACTGCACGCGTTGGAACTTGCGTGCCGACCCAGATCTCGCACTTGTCAGCCGTGACATGCACCGTGGTGTTCAGCGGCTCCATCGTCGCGTGCGCCAGCATCGGCAGCTGGTAGGTGGCTTCAACGAGCTTGCCGGGCGGGCGGGTGCCGACTTCCTTGGCGATCAGCGATGCACCGTCGAGCGAGCTTTTCGCCAGCGCATCGCGGAGCTTCTGGGTGGTCAACTCGGCGTTGCTGCCGAGATCCCATTCGATCTTCAGCGCATCGAGGCCTTTCTTCGCGGCCCAGAAGTGCTCGCCGACCACCGCTACCGCATCGGCGATGCGCAGCACGGCGATCACGCCGGGGATTGCGAGTGCCGCTTTGTCGTCCACGGAGCGGAGCTTGCCGTTGAGCGTCGGGCAGGCCTTGACCGTGGCCACCTTCATGCCCGGCACGCGGACATCGAGTCCGAACTGCGTTGCACCGATGACCTTGTCGGCGGAATCGACACGGCGCAGCGGCTGGCCGATCAGCTTGAAATCCTTGGGGTCCTTGAGCTGCACCTTGTCCGGCATCGGCAGCTTGCCGGCGGCAACGGCCAGCGCCGCGAAGCTGAGCTGGCGAGCGCTTGCAAGGTGATAGACCACACCGCGCTCGACCGTGCAGGTCGCAGGCTCGACTTTCCACTGGCTGGCCGCCGCGCTGACCAGCATCGTCCGGGCCACGGCGCCGGCTTCGCGCAGCACCTGCCAGGTGCCGCGGGTGCTGGTCGAGCCGCCGGTGATCTGGCCGCCGAGCAGGGGCATCGAGTACAGCTCTTCGCTGGGCGGTGCGTGGGCGACCTTGATCTGGTCGATGCCGACGCCGAGTTCCTCGGCCAGCATCATGCTGGAGCCGGTATAGATCGCCTGACCCATTTCGACGCTCGGCATCACCAGCCGCACGCTGCCGTCGGCATCGATGCGGATGAAGGCGTTGGGGGCGAACGGCGGGTTGCCATCGGCCAGCGCGGCGGCCGCGTCGCCGGGCTGGCGCCGGGCATTGAGTGCGGCAGCGGCTTTGCCGACTCCGCCGACGAAGACGAAGGCGATCGCCAGACCGCCGGTCTTCAGCACTCGTCGCCGCGCAGGGTTCTTCAGCGCCTGAGCGCCCGTGGTTTCGGCAATGACGGCCTTCATGAGGCGTTCGCCGGTGCGGAGGTCAGCGTCGTCTGCGGCACTTCGTGCTTGCCGGTCGCCGCCTGCTTGATCGCCGCCCGGATGCGCGGATACGTGCCGCAGCGGCAGATGTTGCCGGACATCGCGGCGTCGATATCGGCGTCGCTGGGATTCGCGGTGTGCTTGAGCAGCGCGGTGGCCGACATGATCTGCCCGGACTGGCAGTAGCCGCATTGCACGACATCGATATCGAGCCAGGCTTTCTGGATCTTCTGGCCGCTGTCGGTCTTGCCGATCGCCTCGATGGTGGTGATGGCGCGGGTGCCGACGGCGCCGACCGGCAGCACGCAGGAGCGCATCGGCTGGCCATCGACATGAACCGTGCAGGCGCCGCATTGGGCGATACCGCAACCGAACTTGGTGCCGGTCAGCCCGATGACATCGCGCAGCACCCAGAGCAGCGGCATGTCGCTGGGGACATCGACCGCGCGCGATTCATCGTTGACGAGTAACGAAAGCATGGCTGACTCCTGACAGTGGCTGCGCTTACCGTAGCTTGAATCAGGCCAACACGGGGAGATTGAATTGCCGGGCTGTTTCGTCAGCCCAGCTCAGCGCCTCACTTCAGCTGGTGCACCCAGGGTGCGTGCTCGAAGGCGCGGTAGTCGCAGCTCAGTTCCTCGCCGGCGGCGATGTCCCGGGCGGCGATCGTTCGTGTGTCGTCCTCGTAACAGTTCGGATCGTTGTCGTGGTTCATGAACTTGCCGTTGTCGCCGCAGAACATGTAAACGCCATCGACATTCAGATAGCTGTAATGACGAATGCGGGTGCGGAACGGTTCCGGGAACGCTTCGAGTTCGGCCGGCGTGATCGCCCAGTCGATGTCCGGGTTCAGATCCCAGACCACGGTGCCGGCGGCAATCGCCACCGGCGTGAACACGCCGAGGCCGTGGATGGGGCTGGTCGCGAGATAGGTGGGCACCAGAAACATGCGGACTCCTCAGTCTGCGTTTCTCGAACGGTGGGAAGGCGTCAGAAGCCTGGCGGCGGTGACGCGCTGGGGCTGTGCTGCTCGGACTGTGCCTGGGTGATATTGCTGCCGGGTGGCACGCTGCGGGTCAGCCAGACGTTGCCGCCGATGCTCGAACCCTTGCCGATGGTGACTCGGCCCAGAATCGTCGCGCCGGCGTAGATCACCACATCGTCCTCGACGATCGGATGGCGTGGCTGGCCCTTGATCAGGCTGCCGTCCTCGGCGGCTGCGAAGCGCTTCGCCCCGAGTGTGACGGCCTGATACAGGCGCACGTGATCGCCGATCACCGCGGTCTCGCCGATCACCACGCCGGTGCCGTGATCGATGAAGAAGCGGCTGCCGATCTGGGCGCCGGGGTGGATGTCGATGCCGGTGGCCGAGTGCGACAGCTCGGCGATGATCCGCGCCAGCAGCGGCGCCTCGAGCCTGTAGAGCTTGTGGGCGAGACGGTGATAGATCACCGCCATCACGCCCGGATAGCAGAGCAGCACTTCGTCGACGCTGCGCGCGGCCGGATCGCCTTCGTACGCGGCCTCGACATCGGTATCGAGCAGGCCGCGTGCAATCGGCAGATAGGCTGCGAATGCGTCGGTGATGTCGCGCGCCTGCTGCGGCACTTCGGCGACATCGCGACCCTGCTGGCGCGCTGTGTAACTCAGTTCCAGTTGCACCTGGTTGTAGAGCGCATTGAGCGCGGTATCGAGCGTGTGGCCGACGTAGTAGTCCTCGCTTTCCGCTCGCAACTCGGCCGGACCGAGGCGCATCGGGAACAGCGCGCCGCAGAGCTGATCCATGATCGTCTGCATGACATCGCGAGCCGGGAATTCGCGGCCGCCGGAATCGAGACTGCGATGACGCGCCTCGCGCCAGCGCGCCCGCTGCTCGCGCAGGCCTGCGACCACTTCATCGAGATTCCAGTGGGACTGCGCTGCCGGCTTGGTGGTCATGATCGTCATCGGGTCAATGCGGGCGCAGCGAACGGGCGGTCCAGCGCTGCAGCAGCACCTGCAGCACCGACATGGCCAGCAGGACCAGGCCAGTCTGCAACCAGGATTTGGCCAGATTGCTATCGCGATTCATGTCAGCTTCCACTTCGGCACGCACGCCTTCGCGCAGCTTCGGCAGCTCTTCGGCCGGTGGCTGGCGATCAGGCGGGATGCGGGCGAGATCGAGGCTCAGATTCAGCTCGGTCGCCAGTTCCAGATCCTTTTCGCTGTAGACCGGCATCGTCTGCAGGCGATAGCCGCCATACAGGCTCAGACCGAGACCGGCGACGGCGAACAGCAGGGCAACGTACAGGCGGATATTGCGACGCATGGATTCGGGGCGCTGGGCGCCAGCCGGGGCGCGTGGTGCAGTGGGAATTTTCCTGCGTAGACTGAAGCCATTGCCGGCCATCACAGGAGTTGTCCCATGCTGATTGGCGTCCCGAAAGAAATCAAGGTTCATGAGTACCGCGTCGGCCTGACCCCGGCCGGCGTCCGCGAGTTGAAGGCGCATGGTCACGAGGTGATCGCGCAGGTGTCGGCCGGTGTCGGCATCGGCATTGCCGACAGCGCTTACACCGCAGCCGGTGCCAGCCTGGTCGACACGGCGGCGGAAATCTTTGCCCGTGCCGAGATGGTGGTGAAGGTCAAGGAGCCGCAGGCCGCCGAGTGCGCGATGCTGCGCGAGGGCCAGGTGTTGTTCACCTATCTGCATCTGGCGCCCGATCCGGAGCAGACCAAGGCGCTGGTGGCCTCCGGCTGTGTGGCCATCGCCTACGAGACGGTCAGCGATGGCCGTGGCGGCCTGCCGCTGCTGGCGCCGATGAGCGAAGTGGCCGGTCGCATGTCGATCCAGGCCGGCGCTCACGCGATGGAAAAGGCGCAGGGCGGCAACGGCGTGCTGCTCGGTGGCGTGCCCGGTGTGGCGCCGGGCGATGTCGTGGTGATCGGCGGCGGCGTGGTCGGCTACAACGCGGCGCGCATTGCCGTCGGCATGGGTGCGAAGGTGACGATCCTCGATCGCTCGCTGCCGCGTCTTGCCTGGCTCGATACCGCGTTCGACGGCCGGCTGACCACGCTGTATTCGACCGTCGATGCGCTCGAAACTGCCGTCACCCAGGCGGACCTGGTGATCGGCGCCGTGCTGGTGCCAGGCGCGGCGGCACCTAAGCTGGTGACCCGGGCGATGCTGAAAGAAATGAAGCCGGGCACGGTGATCGTCGATGTCGCGATCGACCAGGGCGGCTGCTTCGAAACCTCGCGGGCGACCACGCACCAGAACCCGACCTATGTCGAGGAAGGCATCGTCCATTACTGCGTCGCGAACATGCCGGGCGGCGTGGCGCGCACCTCGACGTTCGCGCTGACCAACGCGACCCTGCCGTTCGTGCTGGCACTGGCCGACAAGGGCTACAAGCGCGCGCTGCTCGATGATCCGAATCTGCGTGAAGGCCTGAACGTGCATCTGGGTCAGGTCACCTACAAGGCGGTGGCCGAAGCGCTGGGCTGCGAGTACCAGTCGACCAAGGACGCGCTGAAGCCCTGGTGGGCGGCGAGCGATCACTGAAGTCGTAGCTGACCCGCGCGGGGCAGCTCGTAGGGTGGGCAGGTTTCATCTGCCCACGCATTACAGAGGTCGGCGAATCGGTGGGCAGGTACGGCTTGCCCACCCTACGAAGCGGCGGCCTTCACCGCCGGCAGCCCGTTGATCAGCACCTCGGCGATCGCGGCGAACATCGCCGTCGAACGCTGGGCGCGGGCCATCGTTCGCATGCCGCTCAGGCTGGCCATGACCGTCGCCGCATAAGTGACTGCGGCTTCACGGGTCTCGAAGCGATCGGCGACGCCATCGGCGATCGCTTCCACCCAACTCTGCACCGCGCCATTCACGGCGTCGGCAATGGTGCGATTGCCTGACGACAGCTCGCCGCCGAGATTCGAGGCGACGCAGCCGGCGGTGTAATCGCTGGCTTCCAGTTCCCGCGCCGTGGCTTCGAACAGCGCTCGGACGAACGCCGGCTCATCGCCGGGCGAGGTTGCAGCCGCACGGCGCTGGATGCGGCCGCGCAGTTCGCTGCCGAATACCTGCAGGGCTTCGAGCGCCAGCTGTTCCTTGCCGCCGGGAAAGTGGAAGTAGAACGAGCCTTTCGGCGCGCCACTTTCCTCCAGCAACTGAGTCAGCCCGGTCGCCGAATAGCCCTGCGTCCGGAACAGCCGCACAGCGGCTTCGACGGCGTCCTGCCGGGCGTTACTGGTCTTGGCCATTGCCTGCTCCTCCTGCTTCAGCTGACGAACGGCGTTTGCATCGTCGCTGACGATTATGTAGGGTGGTCACCATATTATGGTGATTGCCATAGTGTACTGGCAACTCGCCGAAACGCGAAACCAGTAAACAGCGGAACGGGGCCGGCGATCCGGCTGATGCGGTTGAAGGGATGGGGGTTGGACGATGAAAACCACGACGCGGATTTCGTTTGCGGCCTTGTTGCTGTCGGGTCTGGTGCTGATGCTGCTGGGCGCGCGAATCTGGTCGGCGCCTGATGTGTTCGCCTTGGAAATCGGCCAGTCGCGTTTGCCGGCGGAGGCCGTCTCGACCTTGGCGCTGAAGCATGGTGCGGTGCTGCTCGGTCTCGGCGCGTTCGCGCTGGTCTCGGCATTCCTGTCACCAGTGATCCGCTGGCTGGCGCTGGGCCTGCTGATCGCCTCGGGACTCGCGGCCTGGTTCGGCCTGTGGCAGTTCGCAGGCACCAGCAGCAATGCTTACGCAGCGGCGCTGAAGACCTTGCTGGTGGCCGATGGGCTAAGCCTGATGGCGATCACCGCGTGGCTGGATGCCGATCGTCCCGGCCCGCAGCCGACCGACGCGGCCTTACACTTCCACTGGGGCTGAGTTTCAGCCCGTTCAGCAACCCTTCTTGTTCGCCTCGATCTGCTGCTTGATCTGGACGATCAGGCCGTCGAAGCCATTGGCCTTGTAGATCTTGTCGTACTGACTGGAGCGCAGGGCCAGATCGCTGACGCCATCGGCGACGACATTGACGATGCGCCAGGCGCCGTTGCTCTCGCGCAGCACGTAGTCGAAGTTCACCGGCGCGCCACGGCCCGGCGTCAGCTTGGCGTTGACCAGGCGGGTGCCGTCAGCCAGTTCCTTGGTGGTCAGCGTCTCGAACTTCTCGCCGCCAAACTGAGCGAACTGGCTGGTGTAGGTGGCCAGCACCAGATCACGGAAAGTGGTGACGAAGGTGGCGCGCTGTTCCTCGCTGAGATCCTTCCACTGCCGGCGCAATACGCGCTGGGCGAGGAACGGCAGATCGAAACCGGCATCGACGGCCGCGCCGATCTTTTCGCTGCGGCCGCTGCATTTCAGCGTCGCACCGTTCTTCATGTTGTCGATCAGCACCGCGTGGAACGTGGTGATGGTATCGGCCGGCGTGCCGGCAGCGAACGCGGGTCGACCCAACAGCAGGGACGGCAGCAGGCACAGCATCAATACGAGACGTTTCGGCATCGGCGACAATGTTGAGCTCATGGGAAATGGGGCGGGGCGTTGGTGTCCAAGTGCCTGATATCGACCCGGCTCCCCTCGGCAAGTTCAGTTCGAAGTCTAAAGTCTGGCACAGGGGTTTTTGGCGGATGAGTCGTTTTCTTGCAGCGCTGGTCGACGCGTCCCAGCGTCGTGCCGTCCTGGTAGTGATCGTGGCGCTGCTGGCCGGCGCCGGCTTCGCCGCGTATACGGCCAAGCACCTGAGCATCGATACCAATCTTCAGAATCTGCTCGCGCCCGAGCTGCCGTGGCGGCAGGCCGAGATCGAGATGGATCGGCAGTTCCCGAAGCTCAGTCACACGCTCGTCGTGGTGATCGAGGGCGGGATTCCTGAAGTGATGGATGCCGCGCAGGCGCAGCTGATCGAGAAACTGCGGCCGCGCACCGACGTGTTCTCCGAAGTGTTCGCCACCGAAACCGAAGCCTACTTCCGTCGCAACGGGCTGATGTTCTTCGAGGCCGACAAGCTTCAGAAGCTAGCCGACGACATCACCGCCGCCCAGCCGTTTCTCGGTGCGCTCGATCAGGACCCGAGCCTGCGAGGCCTGTTCACCCTGCTGGGTCGCGCGCTGACCGCGCCGGTGGGCACTGACTTCGATCTGTCGCCAGCCTTCAACGGCATCGCGACCAGCGTCGCCGGCAGCACCCAGGGTGTCGATGCGCCCTTGAGCTGGCAGGCGCTGGTCGGTGGCGGCGGCAGCGAGCTCGCGGGATCGCGGCGGTTCATCGAACTGGGGGCGAAGCTCGACTTCAAGCGCCTGCTGCCCGCTGAACTACCGGTGCAGGCGGTGCGTGATGCGGTGCGCGATCTGGGGCTGGCCGACAAGGGCCTCAAGGTGCGACTCACCGGCACCGTCGCCATGGAGCACGAGGAAATCCAGACCGCGTTCTCCGGTGCCGGCATTGCGCTGTTCCTGGCGCTGGCGGTCTCCGCGGTGCTGCTTTGGTTTGCGTTGCGTTCGCTGCGGCTGATGCTGGCGACGATCCTGTCGCTGGCCTATGGCCTGCTGCTGACCACGGCGTTCGCGGCGATCGCGGTCGGCCATCTGAACCTGATCTCGGTTGCCTTCGGGGTGCTCTATATCGGCCTCGGCCTCGATTACGCGCTGTATCTGTGCATGCAGTACCGCGAGCGGCTGGGGCAGGGACTGGCGGTGAAGGGCGCCCTGGGCGTCGCGGCGTCTGATGTCGGCGGCTACATGACGGTCTGCGCGATGACCTGCTCGCTCGGCTTCTTCGCCTTCATTCCGACCGATTTCCTCGGTATCGCCGAACTCGGTGTGATCTCCGGCGCCGGCATGATCATCAGCCTGGCAGTCACCGTCACCCTGCTGCCGGCACTGATCCAGCTGCTGGCGCCGGATCCGAAGAAGCTGGCCTGGACGCCGGCGATCGGCAGCACGCTTTCTAAGTTGCTGGCCTGGCCGTTCGCCCATGCCAAGCCGATCTGGATCGTCTCCGCCGTGCTGGTGGCCGGCTCGCTGTATCTGGTGCCGGGCGCGCGTTTCGACAGCGATCCGTTGAAGCTGCGCGATCCCAAGACCGAAGCGATCATGACCTTCCGCGACCTGCTCAAGGACCCGGAAATCCCGACCCTGACCCTGTCCGCACTGGTTCCCGATCAGGACACGGCGACTCGGCTTGCCGAGGCGCTGGGCAAGCTGCCCGAGGTCAAGCGGGCGATGA
Source organism: Nevskia ramosa DSM 11499 (assembly GCF_000420645.1). Classification (NCBI taxonomy): domain Bacteria; kingdom Pseudomonadati; phylum Pseudomonadota; class Gammaproteobacteria; order Nevskiales; family Nevskiaceae; genus Nevskia; species Nevskia ramosa. The sequence goes on from NZ_ATVI01000005.1 coordinate 292,422, forward strand.
GCCTGAACAGCTTCGTGCCGGCCGATCAGGAAGAGAAACTGGCGATCATCGAAGACCTGCGCTTCGCGCTCGGTCCGCAGCTGACCGATGCGCCGGCGCCGAGCGAACCTGCGGTGCGCGAGGACGATTACGCGCTGATCGAGCAGATGCGCGTCGGGCTTCCGGCTTATGTCGCGGCCCAGACCGGCAAGCAGGCTGAAGCCGCAAAAACGCTGCAGGATGCGCTCGACGGCTTTGCCGCCGAGTACGGCAAGCGCGATGCGGCCGGTCAGGCGGCCTTGCTCGCATCCTTGCGCGCCAATCTGCTCGGCAGCCTGCCGGCGCGGCTTGCCGGCTTGAAGGACGCGTTGAAAGCGAGCGCAGTCACCGCCGCGGACCTGCCGCCATCGCTGGTCGATCGCTGGAAGAGCGCGGACGGCCTGTATCGCGTCCAGGCGATGCCGAGCGCCGTGCTCGACAACCCCAAGGACGAAGCCGCGTTCATCGCCGCCGTGCAATCGGTCGCGCCGACCGCAACCGGTGGCCCGTCAACGCAGGCTGAAGCCGGCAAGTCGGTGGTCGAAGCGTTCCAGAAAGCGTTCGCCTATTCGGCCATCGTCATCACCGTGTTGTTGCTGGTGCTGCTGCGCTCGGTGATCGACACCTTGCTGGTGCTGATCCCGCTGGTCATGGCCGGGCTGCTGACCGTCGCCGCGTCGGTGCTCGCCGGCGTGCCGTTCAACTTCGCGAACGTGATCGCGCTGCCGCTGATTCTCGGCGTCGGTGTCGACTACGGTGTCTATCTCGTCCAGCGTGGCCGCGCGGCTGCCGACGGTTCGCTGCTGAAGACCGGCACCGCGCGCGCCGTGCTGTTCGGCGCGCTGATCACCATGGTCAACTTCGGCAATCTGGCCTTCGCCAAGCATCCGGGCATGGTCAGCATGGGCCTGCTGCTGACGCTTGGTCTCGGCATGACCCTGCTCTGCGCGCTGGTGCTGCTGCCGAGCCTGCTGGCGCTTCGCTGGCGCCATCTGGCCAAGTGAAATCGAACAGAAGGAACTCCGCATGAGCCTCGGCATCGCTGTCCTGACCGTTTCCGACACCCGCACGCTCGCCGACGACAAGTCCGGCAATCTGCTGGTCGAGCGCATCGCTGCCGATGGTCATCGCCTCGCGGCGCGGTTGATCAAGAGCGATGACCGTTACGGCATCCGCGCGCAGCTCTCGAACTGGCTGATCGACGACACCGTCGACGTGATCATCATCACCGGCGGCACCGGCCTGACCGGCCGCGATCTGGTCCCGGAAGCAGTGCGGCCGCTGCTCGACCGCATCACCGATGGCTTCGGCGAATTGTTCCGGATGTTGTCGTATGCCGATGTCGGCACCTCGGCGATCCAGTCCCGCGCGTTTGCCGGCTCGGCGAATAGCCGGCTGGTGTTCTGCCTGCCAGGTTCGCGTGGCGCCTGCGAACTGGCCTGGGACAAGATCATCGGCCTGCAGCTGAACACGTCGACGCAGCCCTGCAATCTGGTCGACATCATTCCGCGGATGAAGGAATCGCCGGATCAGCCCGCGCCGAAGCGGCCGTCGAATCGGGATTGAAGTAGGGCGGCCCGTGGCCGCCAGCCCCGCGCGCTGAACCTAACCGAAGCGGCGGGCGTGGCCCGCCCTAAGCCGGCAGGCTGAGCTTCTGCATCGCTTCGATCACCAGCGGATGCACCTGCTCCTCGCCCTTGGCGATGCAGGCGCGCAACTGCTTCTGCATGCGCGGCTCCCAGAACTTGTCGATGTGATTGGCGACGCCGCTCACGGCTTCGACGTGATTCGGTTCGGCGGCGAAGAAGGCGGCGATGTTGTTCGCCATCTCGCTCAGGTTCTGGGGATTCATGCAGAGACGGTTTCGATGGAGGTGGGCAGCGGCGCGGTGTCGCTGAGACGGGCGGGGCAGGCGTAGATCACATGGTTGCCGCCACGTGCGTAGCCGATCAGGCTCAGACCGGCTTCCTCGGCCATGCGCACGGCGAGTGCGGTCGGGGCCGAGATCGCCGCCAGCAGCGGCATGCAGACGGTCGCCGCCTTCAGCACCATTTCGTAGCTGGCGCGTGAGGTGATGACGGCGAAGCCGCGTGCGCTGTCGATGTGGGCGCTGCTCATCGCGCCGATCAGCTTGTCGAGCGCGTTGTGGCGGCCCACGTCTTCGCGTACCAGCAGCAGCTTGCCGGCAGCATCGGCCCAAGCTGCCGCATGGGTGGCGCCGGTGACGGCGTTGATCGGCTGACGCTCGCGCAGTTCGTGCAGCGCGCGATGCAGCGCCGCGCTGCTGATCGGCAATCCGGCTGGTACGTGAGGCGCCGGGCGCATCGCTTCGGCAATGGTTTCCGAGCCGCACAGCCCGCAGCCACTGCGGCCGACCAGATTGCGGCGACGATCGGCGAGCAGCGCCGCACGCTCGGCGGGAATGCGCAGGCCGATCTCGTAGCCGTTGTCGAGTGCGTTCACGGTCAGCGATTCCACTTCGCCGGCGCTAGTGACGATCGCTTCGCTCAAACAGAAGCCGAGCGCGAAGTCTTCGAGATCGCCCGGTGTTGCCATCATCACCACATGCGGCTGGCCGTTGACGATCAACGCGACTGGCACTTCTTCGGCGACGTAGTCCTGCGTATCGCTGGCCGCGCCATCGCGCTGGACGTGCACCGGCAGCAGTGCATAGCCCGTCGCCGGATCGGGCGACGAGCCGGCTTCTGGCAAAGACTTATTTGGCGATCGCGGCATGACCGGCATCGCTGGCCTGCTTCAGCAGTTGCTGCTGGTTGTCGCTGAACTCGCGATAGCGACGCTGCCATTCGCTGGGCTGGCTGACGCGCGTCACCTGCACGGCGGTGACCTTGAACTCGGGGCAGTTGGTGGCCCAGTCCGAGTTATCGGTGGTGATCACGTTGGCGCCGCTGAACGGATGGTGGAAGGTCGTGTAGACGACACCCGGCTGCACGCGATCGGTGACTCTTGCGCGCAGCACGGTGTTGCCGGAACGGCTTTCGATGCCGACCCAGTCGCCGTTCTTGACGCCCCGCTCGTCGGCATCGTGCGGGTGGATCTCGAACACGTCTTCGCTATGCCATTCGCTGTTCGAGGTCCGCCGCGTCTGCGCGCCGACGTTGTACTGGCTGAGGATGCGGCCGGTGGTCAGGATCAGCGGGAACTTGCCGTTCACCTTCTCGTGTGTCGGCACGTATTCGGTCAGCAGGAAGCGGCCCTTGCCGCGGACGAACCCGTCGATGTGCATGGTCGGCGTGCCCAACGGCGCTTCGTCGTTGCATGGCCACTGGACGCTGCCGATCTCGTCGAGCTTCTTGAACGAGACGCCGTGGAAAGTCGGCGTCAGGCGCGCGATCTCGTCCATGATCTCGGCCGAGCTCTGGTAGTTCATCGGATAGCCAAGCGCATTGGCCAGCATCTGCGTCGCCTGCCATTCGCCGACGCCGCTCTTCGGCCGCATCACCTGCCTGACCGGCGAGATGCGCCGCTCGGCATTGGTGAAGGTGCCGTCCTTCTCGAGGAACGACGAACCCGGCAGGAAGACGTGAGCGAACTTCGCCGTCTCGTTCAGGAACAGATCCTGAACCACAACGCACTCCATCGCGCTCAAGGCTGCGGTGACGTGCTGGGTATTCGGATCGCTCTGCGCGATGTCCTCGCCATGCACGTACAGGCCGAGGAATTCGCCATCGAGCGAAGCCTCGAACATGTTCGGAATGCGCAGGCCCGGTTCGTTGGACAGCGACACCTTCCAGTCCTGCTCGAACAGCGTGCGTGCCGCCGTATCCGAGACATGCCGGTAGCCCGGCAGCTCGTGCGGGAAGCTGCCCATGTCGCAGGAGCCCTGGACGTTGTTCTGGCCACGCAGCGGGTTGATACCGACGCCTTCGCGGCCGACGTTGCCGGTGGCCATCGCCAGATTGGCGATGCCGATCACCATCGTCGAACCCTGGCTGTGCTCGGTGACGCCGAGGCCGTAATAGATCGCGCCATTGCCGCCGGTTGCGTACAGCCGCGCCGCGCCGCGAACCATCGCCGCCGGCACGCCGGTGATCGCTTCCATCGCTTCGGGCGAGTTGCGGCCTTCGGCAACGAACACGCGCCATTTGTTGAACGATTCGGTATCGCAGCGCTCGGCGACGAAATCTTCCTTGACCAGGCCTTCGGTGACGATCACGTGCGCCAGCGAGTTGATCAGCGCGACATTGGTGCCCGGCATCAGCTTCAGGTGGTAGTCGGCTTCGATGTGCGGCGTGCGCACCAGATCGATGCCGCGCGGGTCGGCGACGATCAGCCGCGCGCCTTCACGCAGGCGACGCTTCATCTGCGACGCGAACACCGGATGGCCGTCGGTCGGGTTGGCGCCGATGACGACGATGACGTCGCTCTGCATCACCGAATCGAAAGTCTGGGTGCCAGCCGATTCGCCGATGGTCTGCTTCAGGCCATAGCCGGTGGGCGAATGGCAGACGCGAGCGCAGGTATCGACATTGTTGTTGCCGAACGCCGCGCGGACCATCTTCTGGACCACGTACACCTCTTCGTTGGTGCAGCGGCTCGAAGTGATCGCGCCGACCGAATCCTTGCCGTACTTCGCCTGGATGCGCTTGAACTCGGCAGCTGCGTGAGCGATGGCTTCCTCCCAGCTGACTTCCTGCCAGGGATCGGAAATCTTCGCGCGGATCATCGGTTTGGTGATCCGGTCCTGGTGCGTCGCATAGCCGATCGCGAAGCGGCCCTTGACGCAGGAATGACCGTGATTCGCGTGGCCATCCTTGTTCGGCACCATGCGGACGATGTCCTCGCCCTTCATCTCGGCACGGAACGAGCAGCCAACGCCGCAGTAGGCGCAGGTGGTGATCACGCTGTGCTCGGCCTGGCCCTTGGCGATCAGCGACTTCTCGCTGAGGGTCGCGGTCGGACAGGCGGCCACGCAGGCCCCGCAGGACACGCATTCCGATTCCATGAAGCTGTCGCTCTGGCTCGGAGACACCATCGACTCGAAGCCGCGGCCGGAGATGGTCAGCGCCAGGGTGCCCTGCTGCTCGTCGCAGGCACGCACGCAGCGCGAGCAGACGATGCACTTCGATGGATCGAAGGTGAAGTACGGATTGCTTTCGTCCTTCGGCATGAAACGATCGTTGACCTTGCGCTTGCCGTCGGCGTGGACGTGCCCATGAACATGATTGGCGCCGTCATAGCCGTAGCGCACTTCGCGCAGGCCCACCGCACCGGCCATGTCCTGCAGCTCGCAGTGGCCGTTGGCGGGGCAGGTCAGGCAGTCCAGCGGGTGATCGGAGATGTACAGCTCCATCACGCCGAGGCGCAGCTTGGCGAGCTTGTCGTTCTGGGTGACCACCTTCATGCCGTCGGCGACCAGGGTCGTGCACGACGCCGGATAGCCGCGCATGCCTTCGATCTGCACCAGACACAGACGGCAGGAGCCGAAGGCTTCCAGCGTGTCGGTGGCGCAGAGCTTGGGGATGTTGATGTCGGCGAGCGCGGCGGCGCGCATCACCGAAGTGCCTTCCGGCACCGTGACTTCGCGGCCGTCGATGTTGAGCGTGACCTGCTTCGCGGCCACTTCGGCAAGCGCGGTCTTCTGGCCGACATTGCGCGGCGCGCGCGGAGCGGGGGTGCCGAGATCCTTGTCGATGATCGAGAACATGGTTGCGTACCTCTATCAGGACGCGACGCGAACGCGCGGCGTCTGCTGCTGGGATGATTTCTGGAAATCTTCGGGAAAATGATTCAAGGCGCTGAGCACCGGGAACGGCGCCATGCCGCCCAGCGCGCACAGGCTTCCGGCGAGCATCGTGTCGCAGAGATCGCGGAGCAGCGCTTCTTGCTTCACCGGTTGATCGCCGGCGACCAGCCGGTCGATCACTTCCATGCCGCGTGTCGAGCCGATGCGGCAGGGCGTGCACTTGCCGCAGGATTCGGTGGCGCAGAACTCCATCGAGAAGCGCGCCTGCTCGGCCATGTCGACGGTGTCGTCGAACACCGTGATGCCGCCGTGGCCGACCATGTTGTTGAGCTTGGCGTAGGCCTCGTAGTCGAGCGGCAGATCGAACTGCGAATCCGGGATATAGGCGCCAAGCGGACCGCCGACCTGCACGGTGCGGATCGGCCGGCCACTGAGCGCGCCGCCGCCGAAGGTATAGAGCAGATCGCGCAAGGACACGCCGAAGGCTTTCTCGACCAGACCGCCGTGCTTGATGTTGCCGGCGAGCTGCACCGGAAGCGTGCCGCGCGAGCGGCCGACGCCGAAGTTCTTGTAATGCTCCGAACCTTTGTCGAGGATGATCGGCACCGAGGCCAGCGTGATCACGTTGTTGATCACCGTCGGGCAACCGAACAGGCCCTTGATCGCCGGCAGCGGTGGCTTGAAGCGGACCATGCCGCGCTTGCCTTCCAGCGATTCCAGCAGCGAGGTTTCCTCGCCGCAGATGTAGGCGCCGGCGCCCATCCGCACTTCCAGATCGAAGTGCTTACCGGAGCCCTGGATGTTGGCGCCCAGCCAGTTGGCGGCGTACGCCGCCTTGATCGCTTCGTTCAGCGCCCGCTCGCCGTACGGATATTCGCAGCGCAGATAGATGTAGCCGCGCGTGGCGCCGACGGCGACACCGGCGATGGTCATGCCTTCGATCAGCACGAAGGGATCGCCTTCGCAGACCATGCGATCGGCGAAGGTGCCGGAATCACCTTCGTCACCATTGCAGACGATGTACTTCTGCTCGCCTTCCGCACCTGAAACCGTCTTCCACTTGATACCGGCCGGAAATGCCGCACCGCCGCGGCCGCGCAAGCCCGAGTCGGTCACTGCGGCGATGATCGCGGCCGGCTCCATTGCCAGCGCATTGCTCAGGCCCTTGTAGCCGTCATGGGCGCGGTAGTCGGCGAGGTTGACCGGATCGGTGATGCCGGCGCGAGCGAAGGTCAGGCGCTCCTGGTTCTTGAGATAGGAAATCTCCTCGACGAGATGGAGGCTCAGCGGATGTTCGCCACCGTGCGTCAGCCCTGTCGCAAACAGTGAAGCAACATCTTCCGGCTGCACCGGGCCGTAGCCGATGCGGCCGGCGTCGGTGGCGACTTCGACCAGCGGCTCCAGCCAGAACATCCCGCGCGAGCTGTTGCGGATGAGCTCAACGTCGATGCCGATGCGTGCGGCTTCGGCGGTGATCGCGGCAGCCACTTCGTCGGCGCCGAGCGAGACCGCGGTGGAATCACGCGGCACGTAGATGGTCACGGCTTTCTTCGTGGCGTTCATGCCGTCACTCCGGTCAGGCGATCGAAGCGGTCCGCCGTCACGCGGCCCTTGAGCGCACCATCGATCATCAGGCTGGGGCCGACGGCGCAGTTGCCGAGGCAGTACGCCGGTTCCAGCGTGTAGCGACCATCGGCCGTGGTTTCGTGAAAATCGATGCCGAGTGAGGCTTTCACATGTGCTTCCAGCGCCCGGCCACCGACTGCCTGGCAGGCTTCGGCGCGGCACAGATGCAGCACGTGTTCGCCGGGTTTCTCGGTGCGATACCAGTGATAGAAGCTGATCACGCCATGGACTTCGGCACGCGACAGGTTCAGTGACTTGGCGATGACCGGCACCGCGTCCTTCGGCACGTGGCCGAGCGCTTCCTGCACGCCATGCAGGATCGGCAGCAAGGCACCGGGCAGGTTCTTCAGCCTGGCCAGCACGGCATTGATCGCGGCGCTATCGGCGGCCGACAGCGATGACAGCTCGGCGAGCTTGATCGGCGGACTGCGGCGCTCGAAGGTGGAGGTGGCCATGATTGTTGGTGTCGGTTACTTGAACAGGATCGCGGCCTTGGCGACGGTCTGCGACACGCCCCAGGCCAGTGGAATGCCGACGGCGAGCCAGGCGAGCAGCACCGTGACCTTGAAGCCGCCAACGGTTTGAGCGGTTTGAGCGGAACTGATCGGCGCGCCAGTAGGGGCAATCTCGTGCGCCAGCCTTTTGGCTTCGGCCAGCTCGGCCTCGTTCATCTGCCATTTCGGCTCGACGGGGCGGATCAGCAGATTGCAGGCGAAACCGGCGACCAGGAGCGCTGCGAGGATCAGCATCGTGGTGTCGTAGACCTGCGCTTTCGCAACGCCTTGGGCGAGCTGGTACTCGCGCAGGTAGTTGACGATCACCGGGCCGAAGATGCCGGCGATCGACCAGGCCGTCAGCAACCTGCCGTGGATGGCGCCGACGAACTGGGTGCCGAACATGTCGGCGAGATAGGCGGGCACAGTCGCGAAGCCGCCGCCGTACATCGACAGGATGATGCACAGCGCGCCGACGAACAGTGCCACGCTGCCAGCGTGTCCGGCGCTGGGCACGGAGGCGTACAGCGCGGTGCCGAGCAGGAAGAAGATCGCATAGGTGATCTTGCGGCCCAGCTTGTCGGACATCGATGCCCAGAAGAAGCGTCCGGCGATGTTGAACAGGCTGAGAAGGCCGGTGAAGCCGGCAGCGATCGCGGCGATCTGCGCGGCCTGGCCGGCATCGAGCGAACCGATCGCGGCCTCGATGCCAATGAGCTTTCCGCCGAACACTTCCTGCAGCATCGGCGAGGCCATGCCGATGACGCCGATGCCGGCGGTGACGTTCAGGCACAGCACCGCCCAGATCAGCCAGAACTGCGGCGTCCGGTGCGCGTTGCGCAGATGCACGTGCTTCGCGCTGATCATCGCGTTGGCGGTGTTCGCCGCCGGCGGTGTCCAGCCTGCGGGCTTCCATCCGGCGGCGGGAACTCGGTAGCCGATCGCGCCGGCAGTCATGAACACGGCGTAGATCAGCGCCATGGTCACGAAGGTTTCGGCGACGCCGATCGAGCTTGCCGTGGCGTACTTGGACATCAGCAGCTGGGCGAGCGGCGAGCCGATCATCGCGCCGCCGCCGAAGCCCATGATCGCCATGCCGGTGGCCATGCCGCGGCGATCCGGGAACCACTTGATCAGGGTCGATACCGGCGAGATGTAGCCAAGTCCAAGGCCGATGCCGCCGATCACGCCGGAGCCGAGCAGCATCAGCCAGAATTGATGCAGGTGGATGCCGAGCGCCGACAGCAGCATGCCGCCGCACCAGCAGGCCATCGACACCAGCCCGGCCTTGCGCGGGCCGGCGCGTTCCAGCCAGCCGCCCCAGATCGCGGCGCTGGAACCGAGAAAGACGAAGAACAGCGTGTACATCCAGCCGAGCGTGGAAATCTTCCAGTCGCAATTGCTGACGAACAGCTCGGCGAAGAAGCTGGTGCCGGCCGGGCAGGCGACAGCCGTGTCGATACCCACGGCTTTCGACAGCGGCAGCCAGAACACGCTGAAGCCGTAGGCCATGCCGATGCAGAGGTGAATCGCGAGCGCAGCCGGCGGCACCAGCCAGCGGTTGAATCCCGGGCCGGCGATCGTCCGTTCCTTGGCCAGAAAATCGAGCAGGCTCGATGTTCCTGCCGTTGGCGCGATGCTCGACATCCATCCTCCGTTGCAGCAGTTTTTGCCGGTATGCGGCAAGCTGCTGTTTATGTGCCTGGAAACATATCTGCAGCCTTGAAAATGCTGCAATCAGGACACGGTAGTCGTACCGGAGAGCGATGAAAATATGTATCGTAAAGCCTAAAGCGCATTCCTCATTCCGATCTCCTTTCCGATCCTCAAGGCACTCCGATGTTCAAAGTTTCGATCAAGCCGCATTGGCAGCTCGAACAGGCCGATGGCAAGCAGTCGCTGCCGCGTCTGGTCGAGCTACTGGCCCGGGTCCGGGAAACCGGCACCTTGGCCGAAGCCTGCATTCAGGCCGGGCTGTCCTACCGGTACGCCTGGGGCCTGCTGCAGGACGGCACGCGTACTTTCGGCGCGCCGCTGGTGGCGATGCAGCGCGGTCGCGGCGCGGTGCTGACGCCGCTGGCGGAGAAATTGGTCTGGGCCGACAAGCGCATCAATGCGCGTCTCGCGCCGCTGCTCGACAGCCTGGCTTCAGAGCTGGAAGTGGAACTGGAACGCGCGCTCAGCGATACCGGCGCCATCCTCCGCGTGCAGGCCAGCCATGGTTTCGCGGTGGAAACCCTGCGCGACTGGTTCGTGCGCAGCCGGATTCCGATCGATCTGAAATACCGCTCCAGCTTCGAAGCGCTCGGCGCGTTCAAGAGCGGCGCCTGCGATCTGGCCGGCTTCCACGTGCCGCTGGGCGAGTTCGAAGCACCGGCGCTGCAGCAGTACGCCGCCTGGCTGAAGCCGCAGACCCATCGGCTGATCATGCTGGCAACGCGGCGCCAGGGCCTGATCGTGTCGCCCGGCAATCCGAAGGGCATCCAGTCGCTGGCCGATTTGTCGCGCGCGGAAGTTCGCTTCGTCAATCGCCAGCCCGGTTCAGGCACCCGGATGCTGCTTGACCTGATGCTCGACAAGGCCGGGATCGACGGCGCCCGGATCACCGGTTACGAAAGCGGCGAATTCACTCATGCGGCAGTGGCGGCTTACGTCGCCAGCGGCATGGCCGATGCCGGCGTCGGTGTCGAAGCCGCGGCCAAGCGCTTCGATTTGGGCTTCGTGCCGCTGGCCGGCGAGCGCTATTTCTTCCTGTGCGCGAAAACCGCGCTGAAGACCCCGGCGCTGCAGAGCGTGATCGACACCTTGTGCAATCCGGACTTCCGCAATCTGGTCAACGCCCTGCCGGGCTACGACGCGCTGCGCTGCGGCGAAGTGATGGCGATCGAGGAAGCCTTCCCGGATTTCGGTCGTCTGCCGAAAGGCCGGGCAGCGAAAGCCGCCCGATCCTGACTACTGGCCGCCCGCGCGGTTGCGGGCTGCGACCAGCGTGTTTTCCATCAGCATCGCCACGGTCATCGGGCCAACGCCGCCTGGAACCGGCGTGATGAACGCGGCCCGCTCACGCGCCGTCGCGAATTCGACATCACCGCAGAGCTTGCCGCTGGGCAGGCGGTTGATGCCGACGTCGATGACGATCGCGCCCGGCCGCACCCAGTCACCCTTGACCATCTCCGGGATGCCGGTGCCGACCACCAGGATTTCGGCGCGGCCGACTTCCTCGGGCAGATCGCGGGTGCGGCTGTGGGCGATGGTCACCGTGCAGCCGAGCAGCAGCAGTTCCAGCGCCATCGGCCGGCCGACGATGTTCGACTGACCGATTACCAGCGCGCGCTTGCCGGCGAGCGGCACGCCTGTGGATTTCAGCAACTCGACGCAGCCGAACGGCGTGCACGGCCGCAGGGTCGGCGTTTTCTGCGCGAGACGGCCGAAGTTGTAGGGATGAAAGCCGTCGACATCCTTGTCCGGCCGAATGCGCTCGATGACCTTGTCGGCATTGATGTGCTTCGGCAGCGGCAACTGGACGAGGATGCCGTCGATGGCATCGTCGGCGTTGAGGCCGTCGATCACGGCGAGCAGGTCGGTCTCGCTGATGTCAGCGTCGAGATGGTTCGGCGCCGAGCGGATGCCGACCTTCTCGCAGGTCAGGCGCTTGTTGCGGACATAGATTTCCGAGGCCGGATCGGCACCGACCAGCACCGTGGCCAGCGCTGGTGCCCGGTGTCCCGCCGCAAGCCACTCCGCCACCGCCAGCCGCACGCGCTCATGAACCTGTGCCGCAACGGCTTTGCCGTCAATCAGGACGGCTGAGCCGTCGGTTAACTGTGCCGTCACGCCTGGATTCGCTCTCGCCGGGGAAGACGCGAATTGTCTCACGAGGGCAGTCAGCATCGGTGATGGGTCCTTCACGTAAACTTTCGCGACGACTTCCGTGTTCACTTCCCAGCCTCGCGTCAATGCCCAGCCTGCAGGTCCGACAGCTCGTCGTCACGCGCGGTGACCGCACCGTCATCGACGGGCTCAGCTTCAGTCTGGCGCCCGGCGAGGTGCTGCATCTGCTTGGCCGCAACGGCGCCGGCAAGACCTCGCTGCTCGAAGTGCTCAGCGGCCTGCGGCGTGCCGAGGCCGGCAGCATCGAAGCCGGCGTGGAGCAATCCCAGCGGCACTGGATCGGCCACAAGAACGCGCTCAATCCGGTGCTGTCGGCGCTCGAGAATCTCGACTTCTGGGCCGGGCTGAACGGCCTGAAGCTGGCGAATCCGAAAGCCGCGATGGAAGCGGTCGGGCTCAATGCTCGTCATGCCAACCGGCCCAGCGGCCAGTTGTCGACCGGCCAGAAGCGCCGCGCCGCATTAGCCCGTCTGGTCGCAGCACCCCGGCCGTGGTGGCTGCTCGACGAGCCGCTGGCCGGGCTCGACGTGCAAGGTCTTGCGCTGTTCGCCGGCCTGCTGAAAGCGCATGTCGACGGCGGCGGGGCCGCGATCGTCACCAGCCATCAACCGCTGCCGGGCGATCTGCCGAGCTTGCGCAGCTTGAGTCTCGACGCATGAGTGCGATTTCGGCCGTCTTCCGCCGCGAGCTGAGCATCGCGCTGCGCCGGCCTGCCGAGTGGGCGCAGCCACTGGTCTTCTACGGCATCGTCGCGCTGCTGTTTCCGCTGGGCATCGCACCCGACGATCCGGCGCTGAAAACCTTCGCACCGGCGATCGTCTGGGTCGGGGCGCTGCTGTCGGCACTGCTTGGCGTCGAGCGCCTGTTCCGCAGCGATCTCGATGACGGCAGCCTGGAGCAGATGCTGATCGTCGACACCCCGCTGGCGATGCTGCTGGCTGCCAAGCTCGCCGCGCAGTGGCTGCTGACGGCCGCGCCGCTGGTGGTCGCTTCGCCGCTGATCGGCTACGGCCTTGGCATGGATTCCGCAGCGGTTGGCGTGCTGGTGCTCAGCCTGCTGCTCGGCACGCCGACCCTGGTGTTCACCGGTGGTTTCGCGGCGGCGCTGACCGTCGGCGCGCCGCGCGCCGGCCTGCTGCTGCCGATCCTGGTGCTGCCGCTGATGACGCCGGCGGTGATTTTCGGCGGCGGTGCGGTGCGGGCTGCGGCAGCTGGACTGTCGCCGGAAGCGCCGCTCTATTTTCTTGGCGCGCTGCTGGCGCTGAGTCTCACTTTGCTGCCGGTGGCAGCGGCGGGTGCGGTCCGCAACGCGTTAGGGTAGGCCTTCGAAAGGAGAACGGCCGTGGCAGATCAGGCTTCGGGAAACAAGGGCCCGCGCACAGGCAAGGCCGCTTCATTGAGCACGCCGAGCCTCGATCGTCTGTGCCGCGATCCGGGCTATCCATCGTTGCTGGCGATCTCCCGCAACCGGCAGTTGGCGCGCCATCGCGTGGTCATCGAAGCCGGTGCGCGGCCCACCTGTCTGTATCTGCTGGTCAGCGGCCTGTGCGCGGTGCGCCACACCGGTTCGCAGGGTCAGGACCTGTTGCTGGCCTACTTCTGCCCAGGTGATTTCTTCGGTGAGATGGGCATGCTGCCCGGCGTTCAGGCGCGCAGTGCGCGCATCGATGTCGCGGCCGACGCCACCTTGCTGGAAATTCCCTACGACGAGTTCCTGACGTTGACCGAACGTCATCCGAGCTTCTGGCTGGAACTGGCCGGCCAGCTCGCCAGCCGGTTGCGGACCACCAATCGCCGCCTTGCGGAAATGCCGGCGCTGCATGCGGCGGAAAGAGTCTGGCAAGCGCTGTCCGCGGTGGTTGCCGATGGTGGCGGCAAGCGAGTGCCGGGCGGGCAGGCGCTGCGCATCACCCGTCAAGACCTCGGCAAGCTGGCCGGCTGCTCGCGCGAACTGGCCGGCACCATCATTCGTGATCTGGCGATTGCCGGCCGGCTGGAACTGCGTGGCCAGACCATTGTGCTGCTCGATCAGCCAGCGCCGTCGCAGGCCGAACTGGAGCCCTGAAACACCGCCAGGTGGCCCTGCTGTGACCGGGGTCGCAGCAGGGCTCCGCAGCTGAAGCCGGATTTTGCGAGCCGGCCCGCAAGTCGCCGTTGTTGCCGTGCAGCCATTCCGTTTTCCTAGTCGCACAGGGCAAAAGCCCATGCTGGCAACGTGAAAATCAGGGGAAATGGCATGAACAGAAAGTTCGGGATGATGGGTTACGCAGGCGTGCTGCTGCTGGCCGGCATCAGCGCAGGGACGGCCTGGTATCTGCCAGGCAGCACGACGGAAAACACCGACAACGCCTATCTGCGCGCCGACATCACCTCGGTCTCGGCGCGGGTTGGTGGCGCCGTGCGCGGTGTTCACGTCAGCGCCAACCAGACGGTGGCGGCCGGCGATCTGCTGCTGGAACTCGATCCGCTCGACTACCAGCTTCGCCTCGATACCGCCCACGCCAACGTCATTCAGGCCGAGGCGGCACTCGCCGTCAATGCCCGCCAACGCACGCTCGGCAGCGGTGATCGCCAGTTGCTCGATGCCGAGCGCCAGGGTTTGCTGGCCAAGCTCAGCGCGGCACTGGCGCAGGAAAATCTTGCTCGTCACGATCTCGATTCCACCCAGGTGCTGGCACCGCATGACGGCGTGGTCGGTGATCTGGTGGCGATGGCTGGCGCCCGCATCGCACCGGGGCAAAGGCTGTTATCGCTGGTTGCGGTCGATCAGCCCTGGGTCGAAGCGAATTTCAAGGAAACCCAGCTGCGGCATCTCGCAGTCGGACAACTGGCGACGGTGCGGCTCGATGCGCTGCCCGGTCAGCTGCTGCATGGCCGGGTCGAAAGCCTGGCGCCGGCCGCCGGCTCGGAATTCGCGCTGCTGCCGGCCGAGAACGCCAGCGGCAATTTCACTCGCGTGGTTCAGCGGGTCAGCGTGCGGATTGCGCTCAACGAGCTGGTGACGGCCGATGTCGTGCTGCGGCCTGGGCTGTCGGCGAAAGTCGGCATCGACACGGTTGCGCAGCCATGAGCGCGCTCGCGCTGCCATTGCCCGGTCGCAACGCACGCAGCTTCAGCATCAGCCCGGCGGCGCGCGCCTGGATCGGCTTCACGGCGATGCTGTTCGGCAACTTCATCGCCATTCTCGATGTGCAGATCGTCGCCAGTTCGGTCAACGAGATCCGCGCCGGCTTGTCGGCCAGCCTCGACGAGATCGGCTGGGTGCAGACCAGTTATCTGATCGCCGAAGTGATCGGCATTCCGCTGTCGGCCTTTTTGTCCCGGGCGTTCTCGACGCGGGTCTACTTCGCCGCCTGCGCACTCGGCTTCACGATCGCCAGCCTGGCCTGCGCGATGGCCTGGAATCTGCCGTCGATGATCGTCTTCCGCGCGATCCAAGGCTTTCTCGCCGGTGGCCTGATCCCGACGACGATGGCAGCACTGTTTCTGATGTTTCCGGAATCACGTCGCGCCACGCCTTACGTGCTGATCGGCATGGTGTCGCTGCTGGCGCCAGCGGTTGGTGCCGGCACCGGCGGCTATGTCACCTCGGTGCTGTCCTGGCACTGGCTTTTCCTGATCAACCTGCTGCCCGGCGTGCTGGTGGCCAGCATCGTCTGGCGCTGTGTCGATATCGATGAGCCGCAGCCGGCGCTGCTGCGGAGAGTCGATCTGCCGGGGCTGCTCGGCCTGGCGCTGGCGCTCGGCAGCCTGCAGTTCGTGCTCGAAGAAGGCATGCGTCGCGACTGGTTCGACGATGCGCTGATCACCGGCTTCACGATTGTCAGTGTCGCCGGAGCACTGCTGTTCGCGGCAAGAGCGCGCATCGCCGCCGAGCCGATCCTCGATCTGCGCTGCCTCGCCAATCGCAATTTCTCGGTCGGCTGCGCGATCTCCTTCGTGGTCGGCACCATGCTCTACGGCGTGGTGTTCCTGATCCCGACCTTCCTCGGCCACGTGCGCGGTTACGACAGCCTGCAGATCGGCCAGATCACCATGCTGTCCGGCATCACCATGTTCCTGTCCGCTCCGATTGCCGGTCGGCTGCAGCACAAGCTCGACCCGCGCTGGATGATGGCCTGGGGGCTGGCGATGGTCGCGCTCGGCAACTGGCTCGATGCTTCGCTGACCGCCGGTTCCGGCTTCGATGCCTTCCTGCTGCCGCAGCTGGTGCGCGGTCATGGCTTCACCTTCTGCCTGGTGCCGGCGACCCGGATCGCGCTCGGCACCTTGCCGGACGCGCTGCTGAAAAGCGGCAGTGGTTTGTTCAATCTGATGCGCAATCTCGGCGGCGCCTTCGGCATCGCCGGCATCCAGATCGCGCTGCGCCACTTCCGCAGCCTCAACGAGCAGGGCCTGCACGCCAGTCTCGATATTGCCCGCGTGCCGGTACAGGACACGTTGGCTGCCGCGGGCCGTATTGCGCCGGACGCGATGGGCGAAGTGATAAGTGGGCAGGGCGTCCGGATCGCTACGCGGCTCGCTGGTGCACTGGTCGAGCGCGAAGCCGCGGTGATCGCCTTCAACAACGTCTTCCTCTTGTTGTCCGGCGTGGTCATCGCCGCACTGTTCCTGTTGCTGCTGGCGAACAAGCCGCAGCTCGATCCCCTGGCGATGTCGCCGACCGGAGCTTCGAAATGAGCCTGATCTTCCGCCTGCTGTGGGTGTTCCTGAGCCAGACGCTCGGCCGTCGCAGCCGGGATGTCTTCACCGTGCAACGCGTTCACAGCCGCGCGCTGCCGAACGATCTGGACCTGAACCTGCACGTCAACAACGGGAGATTGATGACGTTCATCGACTTCGGCCGCATCGACTGGCTGTGGCAGATCGGTGCGCTGCAGCAGGCCTACCGGCAGCGCTTCATTCCGGTGATCGGCGATATCTCGGTGCGTTACCTGAAACCGCTGAAAGTATTCGAGCGCTTCACGATCGAATCGCGGGTGCTGGGCTGGGACGCCAAGTGGGGCTATTTCGAACATCGCTTGCTGAAGGACAACGGCGATCTCGTGCTGCTGCTGGTCAATCGCGGCCTATTCTGGAAGCGCGGTACCGGCGCCATGCCGATCGCTGAAGTGATCGCCAGTTGCGGCTTCGTCGGCATCGTGTCCCCAGCACTGCCGGCCTGGGTGCAGACCTGGTCGCGCAGTCTCGACGAGGCGCGGGCTGCCCAGAAGGCGGAGCTTGCGGCGACCTCAGAACCGGTAATTCAGCAGCAGGCCGGTGATCAGCGGATTGAGCACCAGGTTGGCGCGGCTCTGCGCGAGGATGCTGCCGTCGGCCGCCTTCAGGTCGATGCGGGAGTTGGTTGACAGCAGGCCGTAGGACACCGAGCCGGTCAGCGCCCAGTGCTTGCCAATGAGGTAGGACGCACCGCCGTTGAAGGCCAGCGCGACGCTCGATGAGGCATGGGCGCTGGCACTGGTCGGGCCGGGCTTCAGCGCCAGCGCGGCGAGTGGCGTGCCGAACTGGCTGTTGAGATCGGCCTCGGTGCCTTTGCCGAGCTTCACATTGGTGAAGAACGTGTAGCCGACGCCGAGACCGATGTAGGGCTGGATGCGACTGGCCGGCGACAGCGGCCGGTACTGCAACAGGGTGATCGGGCTCCACTGCCGGGCCGTGGCCAGCGGCTGATTGGCGGAATTGCCGAGATCGACGCTGAACAGCGCGCCGGCCGGGCCGGGCGCGGTGACGATGCCGCTGCCATTGAGCTTGAAGCGCGGCGGGATGCCGCCCTCGAACTTGACCAGGAAATGATCGCCGAAGGTCTGCACGAAAGTGGCGACCAGGGTCGTCGCGTCGCTGGGGCTGAACGAGGTGCCGGGCGAGTCGAAGCTGGTCAGCCCGAGGGCGGTGCCGAGCAGGTTCGGGTTCAGCTCGGTGCGCAGGATGGTGCTCTTGCTCTGCGGCATGATCCGGATCGCGCCGATCTCCACCCCATAACTGACGGCGAATGCCGGTGCTGCGGCCAGGGCCGTGCTGGCGATCACGACCCCGGCTAGGTTTCGGGCAGACGGGCAGCGGCGAGGGCTGCTCATGTGGTGGGAGGGCACGGTGGAAATCCGGAAGAGCAGTGGTTGAGCCCGGACGCTAGCAGCCCAGGCCGGCAAACCCAATCAGATCGGCGAGAAACCGGTGCGAATTGCGAGCCGGCCGACACGATTGCTCAGGCGGCATCAGGATTTATGGTGATGAAACGCCGACTTTCTTGAATAACGAAGGCCCTGAAGGAACGGGCATAATGCGCCGCCGGCCCGGCTCCAGCTGTGTCGGAATGATCCTGATTCGTCCGCGTTTTCTACCGCTTCTGGAGTACTGCGCGACCCCATGTGGACCTGGTTTCATCGACTGGCGTCGCCGCCGACGTTCTACCGTTTCGCCGATCGCCTTGCGCCCTGGCTGCTGATCGCGGGCGTGGCGCTGCTCGGCGTCGGCATCTGGCGGGGCCTGTTCATTGCGCCGGCCGATTACCTGCAGGGCGACTCGTTCCGGATCATCTACATCCACGTGCCGGCGGCGGCCCTGAGCCTGTCGATCTACACGGCGATGGCAGTGGCGGGCGCGATCGCGCTGATCTGGCGGATGAAGCTCGCCGAGGTCGCGGTGATCACTGCCGCCCCGATCGGCGCCAGCTTCACCGCGTTGGCCCTGGTCACCGGCATGCTCTGGGGCAAGCCGACCTGGGGCGCTTACTGGGTCTGGGACGCGCGCCTGACCGCTGAACTGGTGCTGCTGTTCCTGTACCTCGGCGTGCTGGGCTTGAACTCCGCCTATTCCGATCCCCGTACTGCGGCCCGGGCCTGCGCCTGGCTGGCGCTGGTCGGCGTGGTCAACGTGCCGATCGTGCATTTCTCGGTGGAGTGGTGGAATTCGCTGCACCAGGGCTCGTCGATTCTCAGCGTCAAGGGCATCGCCCAGCCGAAGATTGCCGGCGACATGCTGAAGCCGCTGCTGATGACCCTGTCCGGCAGCTATCTGTTTTTCGGTGCGGTCTGGCTGCGGCGGATGCAGAACGAAGTGCTGCGTCGAGAGCGTAAAGCCAGTTGGGTGAGAGCCTTCGCTGGGCAAGCACTGCTTGCCGAAGGCTCAAACGACCGGCCAGGGATGGCCGGGCCGGGGGCCGTCGATGCCGCGACGTCGCGCCAGGGACGGCAGGATGATGTTGCCGGACGAGGACGCGGCGCGTGAACGAAAAGCACGCCGTCTTCATCTGGTCCAGCTACGCCTTGAGCGCCGTGGTGCTGCTGTGGAATTGGCTGGCGCCGCGCTTCAAGCGCAACGAACTCCGCCGCCGGTTGTCCGAGGACACGGCAGAACAGGATCAATCGGAATGACCAAACGTAATCAGAGGCTGCTGGGCGTCGTCGCGCTGGTGATCGGCGTCGGTGTCGCGGCCGCCTTGGGCTTCACGGCGTTCCGCAAGAACATGATGTATTTCTACACGCCGAGCGATCTGCTCGCCGGCACCGTGCCGGTCGGCGCGTCGATGCAACTCGGCGGGCTGGTCGAGAAGGGCAGCCTGGTCCGCGCCGGTGGCCTGCGGGTGGAATTCCGCGTCGCCGACTGCGCCAAGAACATTCCGGTGCGCTACGACGGTGTGCTGCCCGATCTGTTCCGTGAAGGGCAGGGCGTGGTCGCTGATGGTCATCTCGATGCCGATCACGTGTTCGTGGCCACCCGCATCCTGGCCAAGCACGACGAGAACTACATGCCGCCGCAGGTCGCCGATGCCCTGAAGGGCGATCCGGACACTGGCAAGCATTCCTGCATGCCCTTCAAGGCTGTCGAGTCGGCTGCCAAATCGTGATTCCGGAAATCGGTCACTACGCGCTGATCCTCGCGCTCGGCATCGCCATCCTGCAGACCGTGGCGCCGATGATCGGCTGGCGCCGTCGCGATGCCCGCCTGCTGGCTTCGGCGGCTTCGGCGGCGCAGGCGCAGTTCTTCTGCATCGCCATCGCCTACTTGTGTCTGACGGTGTCGTTCATCAACACCGATTTTTCGGTGGCCTACGTCGCGAGCAACGCTCATACCGACCTGCCGCTGATCTATCGCATCTCGGCGGTCTGGGGCGCGCATGAAGGTTCGCTGCTGCTGTGGATGCTGATGCTGTCCGGCTGGACCTTCGCGGTGTCGGTGTTCAACCGGCGGATTCCTGCCGAACTCAGCGCGCTGGTGATCGCCGTGCTCGGCGTCATCAGCACCGGCCTGCTGCTGTTCATGCTGCTGACCTCGAATCCCTTCGAGCGTCTGTTCCCGGTGCCCTTGCAGGGCCGTGATCTCAATCCGCTGCTGCAGGATTTCGGCTTGGCGATCCATCCGCCGACCTTGTACATGGGCTACGTCGGCTTCAGCGTCGCCTTCGCATTTGCCGTCGCTGCACTGATCACCGGCAAGCTCGACGCCGCCTGGGCGCGCTGGACCCGGCCGTGGACGACCACAGCCTGGATGTTCCTGACCTTGGGCATCACCCTCGGTTCCTGGTGGGCCTACAACGAACTCGGCTGGGGCGGCTGGTGGTTCTGGGATCCAGTCGAGAACGCTTCGTTCATGCCGTGGCTGGCCGGCACTGCGCTGATCCATTCGCTGGCGGTGACCGAGAAGCGCGGTCTGCTGAAAAGCTGGACCGTGCTGCTGGCGATCCTGACCTTTTCGCTGTCGCTGCTCGGCACTTTCCTGGTCCGCTCCGGCGTGCTGGTGTCGGTGCACGCCTTCGCCAGCGATCCGGCGCGCGGCCTGTTCATCCTGATCTTCATGGCGGTGGTCACCGGCAGCGCGTTGACGCTCTACGCCTGGCGCGCACCGAAGCTGGCGAGTGTCGGCGAGCTGAACCTGTTTTCCCGCGAAGGCCTGCTGCTTCTGAACAACGTGTTCCTGGTCGTCGCCTGCGCGGCGATCCTGATCGGCACCTTGTATCCGCTGGTGCTCGATGCCCTGAACCTCGGCAAGATTTCGGTCGGCCCGCCGTACTTCAACGCAGTGTTCCTGCCGCTGATGGTGCCGCTGTTCGTGCTGGTCGGCTTCGGTGCCGTGGTGCCCTGGAAGAAGGGCCGGGCCGGTGAAACCTGGAATCGCCTGAAGCTGCCGGCGCTGTTCGCGGTGGCGTTCGCGATCGTCGTGCCGCTGGCGCTGCATGGCCGCGCGACCTTGCTGGCGGTGACCGGCGGTCTGCTCGGTTCGTGGACGATCGTCGCAGCCTCGCAGGATGTCTGGCGGCGCATCCGTTCCAAGCCTTCGTTCCTGACCGGACTCGCGTCAGTGCCGCGCGCGACCTGGGGCATGACCCTGGCGCACATGGGTCTCGGTGTCTGGGCGCTCGGCGTGGCCTTCGTGATCAGCTACGGCTTCGAGAAGGACGTGCGTCTGGCGCCGAAGGAAACCGTCGAGATCGGCGACTTCACCTTCGCTTTCATCGGTGCGCAGGAAGCGCGGGGCCCGAACTTCATCGCCCAGCAGGGCGAGGTGACGATCGAGCGGCCGGACCACCGCTCCGTGCAGCTTTATCCGCAGAAGCGCTTCTACCCCTCGCAGCGCAATGTCATGACCGAATCGGCAGTCGACGCGACCCTGATGCGCGATCTGTACGTGTCGCTCGGCGAAGGTTTCGAGGATGGTTCCTGGTCCTTGCGCATCTACGTCAAGCCGATGATCCGGCTGATCTGGCTCGGTGGCGTGCTGATGTTCCTCGGCGGCTGCCTGGCGGCGAGTGATCGCCGCTACCGCCTGGCAACGGTGGCTGACCGCAAGGCCGCCATCGACGGCGGAGTTCGAGCCGCCTGATGCGCTACATGATTCCGTTGCTGGTGCTCGGCGTGCTGCTGGCCTTCTTCGCGGTCGGCCTGCGCCACGATCCGCGCATCCTGCCGAGCCCGCTGATTGGCAAGGCCGCGCCGGCTTTCTCGCTGCCGGTGCTCGAATTTCCGCAGCCGGAAGCCACGGCCACGCCGCCGCTGAAGAGCAATGCCGATTTCCTCGGCAAGCCGCTGCTGGTCAATTTCTTCGCCAGCTGGTGTGCCGGCTGCCAGGTCGAGCATCCGTTCCTGATGAGCCTCGCCAAGGCCGGCGCGGTGACCATCGTCGGCGTCGACTACAAGGACGCCGATGCCGATGTCCGCCAGTGGCTCGGCGCCCGAGGCAATCCCTACGGCCCGGTGCTGGCCGATCTCGATGGCCGCACCGGCATCGACTGGGGCGTCTATGGCGTGCCGGAAACCTTCGTCATCAGCGCCAGCGGCCAGGTGCTGCACAAGCATGTCGGCGCGCTGACGCCGGAAGCCTGGGAGCGCGAGATCAAGCCGCTGCTGGCGGCCGCGCCATGAGCCTGCTGCGGAATATCTGCCTGCTGTTGCTGGCGGCCGCGCTTGGCACGGCGTTCAACGTGCGGGCCCAGGTCACGGTCGAGAAGCCGGCAATCGAGCTGACGGTCGAGCAGGAAGCGCGGCTCGCCGAGCTGCTGCCGGATCTGCGCTGCCTGGTCTGCCAGAACGAATCGCTGGCCGAGTCCCGCGCGCCGCTGGCGCTGGATCTGAAATACGAAGTGCGCAGCCTTGTGGCGCAGGGCAAGTCGGCGACCGAGATCAAGCATTACCTGACTGATCGCTACGGCGATTTCGTGCTGTTCCGGCCGCCGTTCGATCCGCGCACCTGGCTGCTCTGGATCGGCCCGTTCGCGCTGGTGCTGCTCGGGCTGCTGGTGCTGGTCCGGCAGATTCGCAGTACCCGCCGTGCGGCAGCTCGTGCCGCCACCACCGCGAAACCGGCTGATCCTGCAGCCCTGAAGAAGCTGCTCGACGAATGAATCCGACTGTGTGGTCCGGCCTCGCAATGGCCGCGTTGCTGCTGCTGGTGGTCCTGCTGGCCACCCGTCCCTGGTGGCGCCGCCAGGTGGGCGATCGCCAGAACCGGCGTGCCGCGAACGTCGTCGCCTACCGCCTGCGTCTGGCCGAGATCGACAACGAGACCGCGTCCGGTCTGATCCCGGCTGATGAAGCCGTGGCGCTGCGCAGCGAACTCGATGCCCGCGTGCTCGACGATGCCGATGCCAGCGAGCCTGAAGTGAGCATCCGGACCGCGCGCCGTCCATTGGCGATCGTGCTGGTCACAGTGCTGCTCGCAGTGTTCTCCGGCGGCTGGTACGTGCTCGGCGGCAGCTGGAAGGCGCAAGCGCAGATCGCTGCGGGCGCGGTACCGCCAGCGCCGGTCGATCCGCAGATCGCAGCGATGGTCGAGACTTTGGCGCAGCGCTTGAAAGCCACGCCCGATGATCCCGAAGGCTGGACGATGCTGGGCCGCTCCTACGCGGTGATGTCGCGCTATCCGGAAGCGGCATTGGCTTTCGGCGAAGCTAATCGCCGGGCGCCGAAGCCGACCGCTGAAGGACTGTCCGACGAAGGTGAAGCCCTGGCGTTCGCCAGCGGACAGGATGTCTCCGGCCATTCTGCGGAGCTGTTCGAGCAGGCGCTGCAACTCGATCCCGGCAACGGCAAGGCGCTGTGGTACGGCGGCCTGGCCTCGGCGCTGACCGGTGATTACCCGACGGCCCGCGCGCGCTGGCAACGGCTGCTCGACCAGCCCGGCCTCGCCGAGGAGATGCGCGCTGCGCTGGGCGACCGGATTGCCAGGCTCGATCAGGTGATCGCCGCCAATGCCGGAGCCGCGGGTGTGCCAGCTGCCGACAAGGGCGCAGCAGAGCCAGCAGCGGCGGCTACGGCGCCAGTCAGCCTGAAGGTGCAGGTATCGCTGGCGCCGGCGTTGGCCGGCAAGGTACCGGCGGGAGCGACCTTGTTCGTGTTCGCCAAGGCGGCGAGTGGCCCGCCAATGCCGCTGGCGGTGCAGAAACTCGGCGATGCCAAGCTGCCACTGGAAATCACCCTCGACGAGTCGATGGCGATGGCGCCGGGGCTGAGCCTGTCGAAATTCGATCAGTACGTGATCACCGCGCGCTACAGCGCCGCCGGCAGCGTGCAGGCGCAGCCGGGCGATCTCGAAGGAAGGATCGAGGCGACGCGGGCGCAGTCGGGTGGCGCGCCGCTCGCCGTGGTCATCGATCGCGTGCTGCCGTGAGCAGGTTTGCCAAGCGCACTGACTGCGTTTCGGCAGTGACGCAGCGGAGCATTTCTGACACGCAAATTGCATCGCAATCTGTGCAAAGCGACCAATTCCGATGCCAAGGCGCGTAAGATTCGCGCTTCGGCGGCATGGGCCGCCGAATCCGTGAGTCCGATGAGTACGACCTCAGCCCGCGTCTTTGATTTGCCGGCCCTGCCGCCGGTGCTTCCCGCGTTCGCCCGCGCCGCCTGGTCCGCCACCCGCTCGGTGCGCACGCCGGTGACCATGCCGGACTGGACAGTCCGCGTCGCCGGCCTCTCGTTCGATCGCTCGCAGGTCGCCGCCTACAACGCGCTGTGCGGCTTCGCGAATGCAGAGCAGGTCGCGATGACCTATCCGCAGGTGCTGGCGACACCGCTCTACCTGAACCTGATGACCCGGCCGGGCTTCCCGCTGCCGCTGATGGGGCTGGTTCATGTCCGCAACAGCATCGAATGCCGCCGCGAGCTGGCCATCGGTGAGCACTTCGATATCTCGGTCGGCCTAGGCGCGACGCGCGAAGTTCGCGCCGGGCTCGAACTGGACCTGGGCATCGCGCTGTCCGAAGTCGGCGGCGATGTGCTGTGGCAGGCGACGATGACCGTGCTCAAGCGCGGCGTCCGCTCGGACGACAGCACGCTGGCGCTGTCCGGCCCGAAGCCTACCCAGTTGGACGGTGCGATGGCTGAAGCCACCGTGGCCCAATACCTGAGAATCCAGGCGCCGGAGGACACCGGCCGCCGTTATGCCCGCATCTCTCAGGACTACAACCCGATCCATCTGCACGCGGCCACCGCCAAGCTGTTCGGCTTCAAGCGGGCGATCGCGCACGGTCTGTGGTCGAAGGCGCGGGTGCTGGCGGAACTGCAGCCGAAGCTGGCCTGCGCGCCGCGGCGCTTCGATGTCAGCTTCCGGCAACCACTGCTGCTGCCGGGCCGCGCGACCCTGCGCTATGTGCAGGAACGGAACGGTATCGAGTTCGCGCTGCTGGAAGCTTCTGGTGCCAAGGTCCATCTGTCCGGAACCCTGCGATAGATTTCTGGTCCTTTCCCATGTCCGTTCTTGCCCTTTCCGAGCCGGTGACTCTCGTCGCCGTCATCCATTTTTAGCCTGTTGATCTGAGGCCCCGCCATGCGCATCAGAAAAGCCGTATTCCCCGTCGCCGGTCTCGGCACCCGCTTTCTGCCAGCCACCAAGGCCAGCGCCAAGGAAATGCTGCCGGTGGTCGACAAACCGCTGATCCAGTACGCGGTGCAGGAAGCGATTTCCGCCGGTGCCGAAGAGCTGATCTTCATCACCGGCCGCTCGAAGAATTCGATCA
This sequence comes from Nevskia ramosa DSM 11499, assembly GCF_000420645.1. Taxonomy (NCBI): domain Bacteria; kingdom Pseudomonadati; phylum Pseudomonadota; class Gammaproteobacteria; order Nevskiales; family Nevskiaceae; genus Nevskia; species Nevskia ramosa. The sequence goes on from NZ_ATVI01000005.1 coordinate 317,602, forward strand.
TGGATCACTTCGACAAGGCCTACGAGCTGGAGGCCGAACTGGCTTCGCGCGGCAAGGGCAAGCTGCTGGAAACGGTGCAGGAAATCCTGCCGCCGGGCATCACCTGCATCTTCATCCGCCAGGCCGAAGCGCTTGGCCTCGGCCACGCCGTGCTCTGCGCCTGGCCGGCGGTAGGCGATGAAGACTTCTCGGTGATCCTCGCCGACGATCTCATCGATGGCCGCCTGCGACCTTGCCTGGCGCAGATGCAGCGCGTCTATCAGGAGTACGGCACCAGCGTCATCGCCACCCAGCGGGTGCCGATGGATGAAGTCTCCAGCTACGGCGTGGTCGAGACTCAACCGGTTGGCCCGGGCCTTGGCGAGATCCGCCGCATCGTCGAAAAGCCGAAGCCGGAAGACGCCCCGTCGAACCTCGCGGTGGTCGGTCGCTACATCCTGACGCCGCGCATCTTCAAGCTGCTCGAGCGCACCCCACGCGGCGCCGGCGGCGAGATCCAGCTGACCGATGCGATCAGCATGATGATCCAGGAGCAGACGGTGCTGGCTTACGAGTTCGAAGGCACGCGCTATGACTGCGGCTCCAAGCTCGGCTATCTGAAGGCCAACGTCGAGTACGCGCTCAAGCATCCGGAACTGGCCGACGAGTTCCGTCAGTACCTGTCCGATTACACCGCCGACTGGCATACCGCCGGCAGCAACCCCGACGCCGCCCCCAAGACGGCCAGCAAGTAGTAAGTGCAGGCGCCGCGAGGCGCGAGGACCCCATGACTGGAAGCAAGTATCAAAGCCTGATCGAAAGTTCATCGATCCACGGCGCCAACGCCGCCTACATCGAAGACCTGTACGAGCAGTACCTCGACGATCCAGGCCAGGTCGACGCCGCATGGCGTGCCTATTTCCGTGGCGTGCAGGGGCCGGGCGGCGGTACCGAAACGGCGCATGGTCCGATCCGCGCACAGTTCGAGAAACTGGCTCGCGAGCCGAGAGTGGCGGTCGCCGCCGCATCGAACAACGGCGAGGTGATCGTTGCTGAAAAGCAGGCTGCAGTGCTGCGCCTGATCAACTATTACCGGGTGCGCGGCCATCAGGCGGCGAAGCTCGATCCGCTCGGCCTGACCGTGGTGCCGGCGATTCCGGATCTCGATCCGGCCTTCCACGGCCTGACGCCGGACGACATGGATACGGTGTTCAACACCGGCACCCTGGCCGCCGCCGATCGCCTGCCGCTGCGCGAGATCCTGCGCATCGTCAAGGCCGTGTACACCGACACCATCGGTTCGGAATACATGTACGTGACGGAAACGGCGCAGAAGCGCTGGATCCAGGCCCGTCTCGAATCGCGCGCCTTCCAGCCGCGGCTGAAGGCCGAGCGCCGCCGCGAAGTGCTGACCCAGCTGGTCGCCGCCGAAGGTATCGAACGTTATCTCCACAACAAGTACGTCGGCCAGAAGCGCTTCTCGGTTGAGGGCGGCGAATCGCTGATTCCGGCGCTCGATGAGGTGATGCGCACCGCTGCCGAAGCGGATGCCGAAGAGATCGTCATCGGCATGGCCCATCGCGGTCGCCTGAACGTGCTGATCAACGTCCTCGGCAAGTCGCCGAAGGATCTGTTCGCCGAGTTCGAAGGCAAGTACTCCGCCGAGTCGCTGTCCCGCGCTGGCGACGTCAAGTACCACATGGGCTTCTCGACGGACGTCGAAGTGGCCGGCAAGCGCCTGCATCTGGTGCTGGCCTTCAATCCCTCGCATCTGGAAATCGTCAACCCGGTGGTCGAGGGTTCGGTGAAGGCGCGGCAGACCCGCCGCAAGGACGAGCGTGGCGACCAGGTGCTCGCCGTGCTGATCCACGGCGATGCCGCGTTTGCCGGCCAGGGCGTGGTCATGGAAACCATGCAGCTGTCGCAGTCGAAAGGCTATGCGACCGGCGGCACCATGCACATCATCGTCAACAACCAGATCGGCTTCACCACACCGAACCCGATCGAGGCTCGCGAAGGTCACGAAAGCCGCACCAGCCGCTACTGCACCGATCTCGCCAAGATGTCGGAAGCGCCGGTGTTCCACGTCAACGGCGATGACCCGGATGCCGTGGTGTTCGTCACCCGTCTGGCGATGGATTTCCGCAACGCCTTCCACAAGGACGTGATCGTCGATATCTGCTGCTATCGCCGCCTCGGCCATAACGAGGCCGATGAGCCGTCGGTCACCAGCCCGGTGATGTACGAAGCGATCCGCAAGCTGCCGACCACCCTGGCGCTGTACTCGCAGCGCCTGGTGCAGGACGGCACCGTGCAGGCCGGCGAGCCGGAAGCGCTGGTCCGCGCCTATCGCGATGCGCTGGATCGCGGCGAGAACATCGCCCGGACCACGCTGGGTCTGGTCGGCAACAAGCACACGGTCAACTGGGCGAACTACTCGAAGGGCGACTGGGCAACCCCGTCGGAAACGGCGATGAGCCGCGACATGGTCCAGAGCCTGTCGGCGCGCATGCTGAAGCTGCCGGAAGGCTTCACGCCGCATGCTCGCGTCGCCAAGATCCTCGAAGATCGCGCCAAGATGGCATCGGGCGAACTGCCGATGGACTGGGGCTTCGCCGAGACGATGGCCTATGCCGGCCTGGTCACCGAAGGCTTCAATGTGCGCCTGTCCGGCCAGGACGTGCGCCGCGGCACCTTCTTCCATCGCCATGCAACCCTGCATGACGCGAAGACCGGCTACAGCTACACGCCGCTGCGTCACCTCGATGCCGACAAGGACAAATTCATCGTCAGCGATACCTTGCTGAGTGAAGAAGGCGTGCTCGGCTTCGAGTACGGCTACTCGACCACCGATCCGGATTGCATGGTGATCTGGGAAGCGCAGTTCGGCGATTTCGCCAACGGTGCCCAGGTCGTCGTCGATCAGTTCATCGCCTCCGGCTTCGTCAAGTGGGGCCGTCTCTGCGGCCTGACCATGTTCCTGCCGCATGGCTTCGAAGGCCAGGGTCCGGAGCATTCCTCGGCCCGTCTGGAGCGCTATCTGCAGCTGTGCGCGGCGAACAACATCCAGGTCTGCGTGCCGTCGACGCCGGCGCAGTTCTTCCACATGATCCGCCGCCAGATGAAGCGCTCGCTTCGCCTGCCGCTGATCGTGATGACGCCGAAATCGCTGCTGCGTCACAAGCTGTCGGTGTCCTCACTCGAAGACCTGACCACCGGCAGCTTCAAGTACGTGATCGATGACGCCGAGATCGACAAGGCCAAGGTCAAGCGCATCGTGATGTGCTCGGGCAAGGTCTATTACGACCTGTTCGACGCGCGCCAGAAAGCCGGCCGCGACGACGTGGCGCTGGTTCGTCTGGAGCAGCTCTATCCGTTCCCGCGCATCGACTACGAGGCGGTGATCGCTGCGTATCCGAATGCCAAGGATGTGGTCTGGTGTCAGGAAGAGCCGGAGAACCAGGGCGCCTGGTATCAGATCAAGCATCGCCTGCGTGCCTATCTGGCGGCGGACCATCAGCTGTATTACGCCACCCGCAAGGGCAGCGCGACGACGGCGTCCGGTTACCTGAAGGTGCACAACAAGGAACAGGAAGAACTGGTGCAGGCCGCGCTCAACGCCGGCCTGCCGCTGCAGGGCGGCGCCTGATCGGCCGTTCGCCGCAGGTCCTGACAAGCAATAAAACAAACAAGGAAAGAATGGAGCGCGCATGAGCATCGAGATCAAAGTCCCCAACCTGCCGGAATCGGTATCCGAAGCCACGGTTGCCACCTGGCATCTGAAAGCCGGCGATCGCGTTGCCCGCGAGCAGAACCTCGTCGATCTGGAAACCGACAAGGTGATGCTGGAAGTGCCGTCGACCGCCGATGGCGTGCTGACTGAAATCCGCGTGCAGGCTGGCCAGACGGTCAAGGCCGGTGACGTGATCGGCGTGGTCAGCGAAGGCGCAGCCGCTGCTGCCCCTGCGGCCGCACCTGCCGCTGCGCCCTCTGCTGCTGCGAAGAGCGAAGCGGCTGCTCCGGCAGCCACCAGCACCGACGACGATGGCCAGGGTCCGGCCGTGCGCAAGCTGCTCGCCGAACTCGGCTTGTCTGCTTCCGCGATCACCGGCACCGGTAAGGGCGGCCGTCTGACCAAGGAAGATGTGCTGGCCTACTCGGAGAAGCAGAAGGCTGCTCCGGCAGCAGCCCCGAAGGCGGCGCCTGCTGCTGCCCCGGCGGCTCCGGTCGCCAAGGTGGCGCTCGGTGCCCGCACCGAACAGCGCGTGCCGATGACCCGCATCCGTGCGCGTATCGCCGAGCGCCTGGTCGAAGCCCAGGCCACCGCGGCGATGCTGACCACCTTCAACGAAGTGGACCTGAAGGCGATCGGCGACATCCGCGCCAAGTACAAGGAACCGTTCGAGAAGGCCCATGGCGTCAAGCTCGGCTTCATGAGCTTCTTCGTTCGCGCCGCGATCGAAGCGCTGAAGAAGTATCCGGCCGTCAACGCCTCGATCGACGGCAGCGATGTCGTCTATCACGCGTACTACGACGTCGGCGTCGCCGTCTCCACCGAGCGCGGCCTGGTCGTGCCGGTGCTGCGTGACGCCGACTCTTTAAGCCTCGGCGACATCGAGAAGGCCATCGGCGCTTTGGGTGCGAAGGCCCGCGCCAACAAGCTGACCATGGAAGACCTCACCGGCGGCACCTTCAGCATCACCAACGGCGGCGTCTTCGGCTCGATGATGTCGACCCCGATCCTCAACCCGCCGCAGGCCGCGATTCTCGGCATGCACGGCATCTTCGATCGCCCGATCGCAGTCAATGGACAGGTCGTCATCCGCCCGATGATGTACCTCGCCCTGACCTACGATCACCGCCTGATCGACGGCCGCGAAGCCGTACTGTTCCTGAAGCACATCAAGGAGTGCCTGGAAGATCCGGCGCGGTTGCTGCTCTCGCTCTGAGGCTTCTGCAACAACGAAAAACCCGCAGCACCGGCCGGTGCTGCGGGTTTTTCGTTTTCCGAAGCCTTGGCTGCCAATAAGTGGCTGCCGGTAAATTGTCGACCTATTGGTGAATCGTCTGAATGCTCGAATAAACCACTTCGCCGTATCCGGATGCCGTCGAGGTGTTGTTTCCGAGATAGTTTCCAGCCTTGAAGTAAAACTCCTGAAAAAGCCAGGCAGGCCGAAGATCACGACGATCGATCACCTTGCCATTGATGGTGGTTGTGACGGTGCCGTCGACTACTCTAATTTCGTAGCTGAACTTCGTGCCGATTGCCATCGGCAGTTGAATGTCTGAGTTTTCGCCAACACCTGTGCGCTGCCGAAGGTTGTAGTTGCCATAAACGGTCGTTGTGCCATCCGGCGCCCTCTGAAAGACCAGTTTTACCGGGGGCGAGTTGTCGACGCTGTGCATCTGCGCGAAGAAGAGAAGCGTAGTGCGCCCTGAAGTCAATGGCGTCGGCATGCGAGTGATCGTCACGGTGCCGCGCTGAATATGGGTGCCGGTCAATCGCCAGTTGACGCGGTTGTTGCCGAGTTCAAGCTGCTCGCGCATTTCGGTACGTGGAAAATCTGAATCGCCCGTTCTGCCGTTGCCGTTGACCGGCGTCCAGAACACGGTTTCGCCGCCCGTGGCGCGGAATCCCGATTGGGCAAGCTGCCCGGATGAAGGATTGAACCAGTAGATCGAGGAGTAGTTCGCCAACTCGGATGCGGGGATTTCGTCGGCGCCGTCACTGCCATCTTCATCGACCGGCAAGGTCAGTTTTCCGTAGGACGACCATGGCAGAACGCTTGTCGGAGCTGGAGCTGGCGCGGGAGCTGGAGCTGGAGCTGGAGCTGGAGCAGGCGCGGGAGCAGGTGCCGGAGTAGGAGCAGGTGCGGGGGCTGGTGCAGGAGCTGGCGTAGGGGCTGGAGCTGGCGTTGGAGTCGGTGCAGGCGTGGACGTTACCGGCGGCGGAGCGGAAGCGTCGGTCGAGGATCCGCTCGGCGAGCAGCCAGATAGCAGAAACACGGGTACGAGCAAAGCGAGACAGGCGGACTTTTGCCGGAAGCGAATCGTGCCGCGCCAGCCTGCGATGGCCAATATTCCCGATCGACAGGCTTCCGCATTCTTTTCAAGCGGATGACGAACGCTGAAATGGCTGCCCGCAAGATTACCGCCGCGTGGCCGATTCGATGACAGCATCCGATATTCCCCTAGATTGATTCGCAGGCCACCACGTTTCCGGAACAGTCCCCTTGGAACGTGGTGGGCGAGGAATTATCAGCGCAAACATCCTGGGTCGTCGCTGGGTGAACAACATTGACGGTGTGCTACGGCCGCCAAGCGGTGTTGAGGAGGCTGGCCCAGCTGTCTGACACGGCGCCGGCTTCTTGATAGCGTGGCGACATCTCGATAAAACCTGGAACCTGCCATGGCTGCTCCACTCTACTTCTATACGAACCCCATGTCCCGCGGCCGCGTGGCGCGCTGGATGCTCGAAGAACTCGGCGTGCCTTACGAAACCACCGTGCTGACCTACAGCGCGACCATGAAGGCGCCGGAGTATCTCGCGATCAATCCGATGGGCAAGGTGCCGGCCATCGTTCACGGTGACGCGGTCATCACCGAATGCGCGGCGATCTGTGCCTACCTGGCCGAAGCTTTTCCCGAAGCCAAGCTGGGGCCGACGCCGGAAGCGCGGGCGGACTATTACCGCTGGCTGTTCTTTGCCGCCGGACCGCTCGAGCAGGCGATCGTCAACAAGTCGCTTGGCGTCGCCGTGTCTGCCGAGAAGCGCGGCATGGTCGGCTATGGTTGTTTCGAAGACGCAATGGCGGCGCTGGAAACCGCGGTGGGTGGCAAGACCTATGTCGCCGGCGACCGCTTCAGCGCCGCCGACGTCTACGTCGGCTCGCAGATCGGCTGGGGACTGATGTTCGGTTCGATCGAAAAGCGTCCGGCCTTCGAGGCCTACTGGAACGGTATCAAGGATCGCCCTGCCGCAGTACGGGCGAGGGCGATCGATGATGCCCTGCTGCCGCCGCCAAATACCTAGGCGACGGCCAGCGGCCGCGAGGCTTCCGTGCGCGGCGTTCCCATCGCCGGATCGCTGAACGACGGCTCGCCATTCTCGACTCTGCCAGCAAAGCGGCGCAGAAACGCTTGCTGGACGGCGCGTTCTCCCTCGATCCGGACGCTGTAGTCGTACCAGCGGCCACTGTCCTGCAGATCAATCCGCAGGCTCTTCGTGCGACCGGCTGCGACGGTGACGCGCCGGGGTCTCTTGTCGCGATAAGCCTGCGCCGTTATCACGAAGGTGACGGCGGCATGGCCGGCATTGACCAGCTTGACCATCAATCCGCCACCGGCCGGATCATGCCGCAGCTCCACCTCCGGATTGACCGCGGGATCGAGCAAGCCGAGGCGGCCGGCGTACTGCCGGTGAAAGCCGTTCGGACCCAGCAGCCACAGGTCATAGGCGCCGAGATCGCTTAGCAGTGGCGTCCACAGATCATCGAGCGCCTTGCCGGCTTCCACCGTGTAGCGGCGCGGCAGTTCGTGCAGGTGGCGCTGGTCGTAGACGTGGAACACCGCGCCGAGCGTGCCGGTGTTGACGAAATCCAGCCGCAGGCCGCGCGCGTTCACCGCGGCGTCGGCTGCCAGTTCATAGGGCAACGCGCGGGAGGGTTTCAGCCCCAGCGCCTGCTGCGGCAAATGGCCCTTGCGACCACGCGGGGCGGGAATCTGCGGCAACTGTTCCTGCGCCAGGCGCTGGGCATCGGCTTCGCTGCGGGTGAGTCGCGGCAGGCTCGGCAGCGCGCTGTCGTTGGGCGTCGCGAAGTTGAAGCAACGCGTCAGGTCGCCGCAGATGGCACGGCGGCGCGGACTGATGTTCGGCTCTTCCACGCCGAAGCGCGCTTCGAGGAAACGGATGATCGAGGTGTGATCGTAGGTTTCCGAGCAGACCCAGCCGCCGCGGCTCCACGGCGAGATCACCGTCATCGGCACTCTCGGCCCCGGGCCATAGGGCCAGTTGCGATCGACCAGGCTGCTGCCCTGGTGGCGATCGAGACGGTCATCGACGGTCGAGGCGCCGGCCGGCCGGCCATCGGCAGCGATCGAATGCGCGCTCGGCGGTGGCAGATGATCGAAGAAGCCGTCGTTCTCGTCGAACGTCAGCAGCAGCACGGTCTTGCTCCAGACCTCGGGATCGGCGGTCAGGGAGTCGAGCACGGCCTGCGCGTACCAGCCGCCCTGCACCGGGCACGATGGGTCCGGATGCTCCGAGTACGCCGCCGGGGCGACGATGTACGACACCTGAGGCAAGCGGCCCGCCAGCACATCGTCCCGCAGACCATCGAGCGTGTTGTTGCGCAGGGTGCTGCTCAGACCGCGGGTCACCAACGGCGAAGAAGGATCGCGCTCATTGGCGGCGCGGAACGTCGCGAAGCCTTCCAGCGAGTTGTCGGTGAAATTGTCGGCCATGTCCTGATAGACCTTCCAGGACACGCCGGCGGCTTCGAGTCGTTCGGGGTAAGTGGTCCAGCGGAAGCCCTCGGCGCTGGGGCCGAGATCGTCGTTGACGTTGTCGATGATCGGTCCGCCGCCGGTGCCGGACGGATCGTTCATGCCGGTGAACAGCATCAGCCGATTCGGATTAGTGCTGCTGTGAATGGCTGCGTGGTAGGCGTCGCAGACGGTGAAGGCATCGGCGAGCGCGAACTGGAACGGCAGCTCCGCCTCGGTGTAATAGCCCATCGATTGCGCGCGCTTGTAGACCGGCCAGTAGCCGTAGCGGCCATCGTTCCAGGCGTGATGGGCGTCATCCCAGTTGTGCGGCGTGCCGTCGACGCGCTGGGCATTGCCGATCGCCGCATCGAGGTGGAACGGCAGGATGTCGGTCTGGCTCAGGTCCTGCTGATGCCAGATCGGCTTGCCCGAAGCCTGCGGGATGGTGAAGCGATCGGCGAAGCCGCGCACGCCGGGCAAGGTGCCGAAGTAGTGATCGAAGCTGCGGTTTTCCTGCATCAGTATCACCACATGCTCGACGTCGCGGATCGTCCCCGTGCGGTTGTTGGCCGGAATTGCCAGCGCCTTGAGAATCGACGCCGGTATCAGCGCAGCACCGGCTGCGGCGCCGGTCATGCGCAGGAACCGGCGTCGGTCGAGCGGCGCGCCGCATGCGTTCGCCATAGTCTGCAAACCCCATCAATCTCGATGGGCTGCACGCTAGAGGCGGTTCGGGTCATTGCCGTGAAGGCTCGGTGACGATCTCGCGTCGCTGGGCAGTACCGTTTCACTTTTTCCAGAACAGCTGCGGTGCTTCCAGTGCGCCGAGCTGGACGCCGACAGCGCGGAAGTTCCAGTGGGTGAACTCGCGAACGATCTTGCGATTGCGGTAGCAATGGAAGGTGATGCCACGCGCGTAAGTGGTCTTGCCTTTCGCGCCCTTGAGGCCGAGGAAATCGTCGGCGTTGTGCTTGGCTTTCCAGATCCATTGCATCACCGCCCATTCGTCGTATTCGAGATCGACGCCGGCCAGCGTGTCCCGGCTCTGCTCGGCCCAGATGGAGGCTTCGTAGCCCTCGGGAACGCCTTTGCGGGCAACGCCCTTGCTGCCTTTCGCGGCACCGCCGTCGTAACGAACGATGTCGAACTGATGGACGCCGACCGGTGAATCCGGGCCGTTGTTGTTGAACGGCAGGAAGGCGCGGTACAGCTCGTCCTTGTTGCTGATGGTCTGGAACAGCGTGGCGTCCTCGAAGACGAAATCATCGGCGTAGTAATGGATGATTTCGCTGGCGCCGCCGTTGAAGAAGGTATCGATCCAGTCTTCACCGCTGGTCATGTTCATGCGGCCCTGGCCCTTGAATCCCTTGCCGGCCGTCTTGGCGGGTGCCTCCGCTGCAAATGCCAGGGACGGTGCCAGGCCGCCGACTAAAACAGTCGCACCGGCTGTCTTCAAGAAATTTCTGCGCTCGGCCGACAGGTCGGTTTCGAGCATTTGCTGCAGATACGCGAGATGCATTCGGGTTCCCCTTCGCCGTGTTGTTGTTATCGGCCGAATCCTAGCCCGACTGTAACGGCGTCGGCCATTGCTGCCTTACGTAACCGTCTCTCCCAGTGCCACCGGCTTGCCGACGGCAATCGTCAGCCGCGCCAGCCGCTCGATCTCGTCGAGCCCGTCGTCCAGGTAATCCATCAGCGATTCCACTTTCGGCAAGGTGCGGCGGCAGGCGAGCACGCCGAAGTCGAGGGCATCGGCGCGGCTGGACGCGGTGATGTTCAGTGCCATGCCATCGGCCAGTACCGAGACCGGATACATGCCTTCCACCGCGCAACCCTGCCAGTACAGCGGCGAACGCGGGCCGGGTACGTTGGAGATCACCAGGTTGAAGGCGAGCTTGCCGCGCTTCGGCGCGAACAGCATGTTGACCAGACCTGGCGCCAGCGCCGCCGCCGCGTAGCCGAGAATGGCCCCCGGCTTCATCGTCGCGAAGCGCGCCTTGCTGTGCTCGACCGAGGCACGGATCGTCCGCAGACGTTCGGCAGGATCGGCCAGATGGGTGCCGAGATTGGCGAGCAGGAAGCTGATCTGGTTGCCGACATCGCTCCGGTCCCGGCGTGTCGACATCGGCACGCCGGCAATCAGCGGCTCCTTCGGCAAGGCATGTTGATCGAGCAGGTACTGGCGCAGCGCGTGACTGCACATGGCCAGCATCACGTCATTGACGGTGCAACCCAGCGTCCGGGCCGCCGTCTTGATCTTCACCAGCGGATAGCTGCGGGCGAGGTAGCGGCGCGAGGCGCTGATCGGCTGATTCAGGATAGTCGCCGGCGCGCTGTTGCCGGAGATGGCGTCCGGATGGCCGTCGCGGCGTTCGCGCGTCGACTTGCGCAGCTCGTGGTAAATCGCCGGCACATGCTCGAAGGCGCCGCCGAAGCGATTGGCGAGCTTGACAACGCCATCGACCGGCGCGGCCAGCAGGCTGCTCGGGCGTTCGCGCCGACCCTGCGGCGGCGTGGCCCAGGGTGGTGGCAGGATGGCGGTCGGATCGGTGGACATCGAACGCAGGGTCAGGCGGGTGCCGGCGATGCCATCGGCCACCGCGTGATGCACCTTCGAGTAGGTGGCGATCAAGCCGCCTTCAATGCCCTCGATAATGTAAGTGCGCCACAGCGGATAGGCGCGATCGAGATGGCTAGCGTGCATGCGCGACACCATCGCCATCAACTCCTTCATGCCGCCGGGACGGGGCAGGGCGAGATGGATGACGTGCTGGTCGATGTCGAACTCCGGATCTTCGACCCAGAACGCTTTGCCGAGCCGGCTTTCCAGCCGCTGGTTGAACGGTGGCAGCGGCGAGGCATAGGAGCGCAGCCGCTCGACCAGGGTCTGCGCGAAGTCCGGCGGCGCATCGGCCGGCGGCCTCAGCAGGGTCAGGTAGGCAACGTGAAAAGGCTGGTTGCGACGCTCCAGATGAATGAAGCCCATGTCCAGCGTGCTGAGTCGTTTCATGGTGTCTCGCTCTCTGGATTGCCCTTCGAAGTTTCTGCGTGTGCTTCAGCTTGGCGGCCGGGGATGACGGCTCGGCGACAGAGTGTCGGCTTGACGCAGTTGCATCGCATCGGCCGACTACTGCGCTCTCATGCCGTCATCCAGGACCGACTTGCTGGCCCACATGAACTTCCGACCGCTGCATGGCGGATCCGTTCGCTTCTCCTGTTCGTGTCGCGCGACCATCTGGCTGATCTGTAGCGGCTCGTCAGTCTCACGGACGCCGACTGTCAACGGACCGCAGGCAGAACGCCGATTCTGTTCAGGAACTGCACTTCGATCCCGCGCGCTTCGTCGAATTTTCCGGGGCTGTCGACCCAGTCATGCCCAAGCCCTGGCTGATTGTGGAATTCGCAGATCTGTCCGTACATCTGGATTCGCGCGCAGAGGTTCAGATTGGCAGTCTCCGCGAAAACCGTATCCGCATCAGCATGGAAAACCAGAAACGGCGAGATCTGATCGTCGATGTCACGATCCGGACTGACGGCATCGACGAAGCGCCCGAAGCGAGCCAGCTGCGAGCGGCCAAGTGCAGCCTCTGGCAGTGTCGAACTGACCCCGGACCACATGACAACGGCGCCGGCCCGCATGCTTGGCGAGCTTCCGATAGCGGTAGTGGCCGGAGGCTCGAGCAGAGATGCCCAGACGGCATTTCCGCCTCCTGAACTTGAGCCCATGACGACGATGCGGGACGGATCGATGCCGAGCTGGCTGGCATTGTCTTGTGCCCACTTCAGCACCAGTCGCGCGTCTTCCGCATGCACGTAAGCGTAGGTTCCGAAGCGGTCGTTGACTCTCTGATCGGGCGCGATCGCGACCATGCCTTGCTCTTCGGCCCAGTAGCGAGGGCGCGTTGACGGTAGCCCGCCGCGTGCCCAGCCGCCGCCGCTCCAGTCGATATAGGCGGCTCGTCGATCCGAGCTGCGCCAGCCGGGAGGCTGAAACACGTAAGCGCGCAGAGGAATCACGCCGTCCGAACGAATGACGTAGCTTGCGTCGGTACCCGATGGCATCGGCGGTGTATTGGCGACTGCGTCGACCGTGGTGGTCAGCGTTAGGCTCGAGCTGACTTGGCCGATCTTCAGGGTCAGCGTCTGGTCGGATGAGAAAGTCGACGGCATGACGGTCCGAAGCGTGACCTGATCGCCTTCGTAAACGGTTCCGGACGTTGCTCGGTAAGGTCCATCATTGATTCGGTACTGCCCGCCGGTGACAGACACGACCTGCGCGCCATCGGCATTGGTCACGGTAACCGGCTCCGTTGTCTGCACGGATCCCGGCAAGACCAGACCACCCGAATAGATCGAGGCCGGCAGCAGCGTGAACCGGGCGGGACGGGTCGGCGTGCCTTGGGTACGAACCAGCCAGTTGGTGGTGGTGGAGCCGACCGTGACGTCTGCGGAGTAGCTGCGGGCGTAATCCGGCCCGGTGATCACCCGCAGTCTCAGCGCATCGCCCCAATGAACGATCCCCGGCGAAGAAGTGAAAGCGCCGCCGTTCAGGCTGTAGGAAAGGCCGGCGGTTACCGAGATCGGCACCGGGACATTGACGCCCTTGACGATCATCGGCGGTGTGATGACCTGACTGTTGATCGCTTCTGCCTTGGTCAGGGGAAGCTGCAGGGAATCAGGCGCGCGATCTTCGGGGGCCGATGTCGTCACACTGAACTTTGTCGAGAAGGCTCCCACCGAGATCGTGGCTTCCAGCCGGTCATCGATCGCCGGGGCTGCGGCAACCGCCACCCGCAGTCGATCCCCGTTGGTGCCGACACCGGCGACATCCGTGAACGGGCCTTCATTCAAGCTGTACTGGCCGCCTCTAATTCCGATCCGCGCCGGCGTGGCGAGCCCGGACAAGGTAACCGTGTCGCTGATGCCGAGCAGCAGCGGAAAGCTCTGCATTGATCCGAGCGCGAACGAACGCGGCGCTGCATTGCCATTGGCGGTGGTCACCGAGAAACGTGCCGACCTCAGTCCGATTCGCAGTTCCGCCACCGCTACGCCGTTTGCGCTTGCAGTTGCTGCAACCCGCACGCGTGCCCCTGAGGCAACGGTACCGGCGGTTGTCGTCCACGGCCCGCTACCGATCTGATAAGCCCCGCCGGTGACGGAAATCCGAGTGCCCGAATCGATGCCGGCAACGGTGATCGCTGCGCTGGTCGTGCTGCTGCCCGGCATGGCCGAGAACGCAGGCTCGAAGGAGAACGGCTCCGGCGTCGTATCGCGTAGTCGTGATTCCAGAACGAAGTCAGTCGACAAGGTGCCCACGGTCAGCCGTGCCGCCGCGGTTGCGCCGTAGGCATTCGACGCCGTTGCCCGAACTTCGACGATGTCGCCGTTGGCGACGGTACCGGTCGTCGCGGCATACGGCGAGCCATTGACGCTATAGGTGCCGCCAGTGATCGAAATCGGCGCCGAGGCGCCGAGGCCGAGAATCTGCACGGCCTCGCTGACCTGCACGCTGCCCGGTTCGACGTGGGAGAGCGGCGTGAAGACGACAGGATCGGGCGTGAGATCCTGGGTCGGCTGATCGTCATCGATGATCGTGCCGATGGCGCTGCCACGGGCGATCTTTCCGCGTCCGGTCGGCGCACTGAGCGCCAGCGACATGGTTTCGTCGTTCTCGTCGATGCGATCGCCGATCACCGAGACTTCCACGGCCTGTGTGGTGACGCCGGGGGCGAATGTCAGCTTGCCCGAGGAGGCAACATAGTCACTGCCGGATTTTGCAGTGCCGTTTGCCGAGGCGTAGTTGACCGTGACGGTCGCCTTCGGTGCCGGTTGCGCGGAAACGATGAAGCGCAGGCTTTTGCTTTCGCCGTTGCCTTCGGTGACCGAGGCATCGGCCACCGAGAGCGAGACGTCCGGCTCTGGCGTGTCGTCGTCGAGAATGGTGCCGATCCCGCGTCGCTTCCCGAGCGTGGCGCCGTCGGGATCGGATAGATTGACGAAAAATGTTTCGTCGGGCTCGCTGGCCGTGTCGCCATTGATCTTGACCGTCACGGTCTGGCGGATCTGGCCTCGCGTGAAACGAACGACACGGCTGATGGAATCGTAGTCGCTGCCCGCCGAAGCCGTGCCGTTCGACGTTGCCACTCGAACCGAGATTCGGCCGTCGGCCTTTTCCGACAGTGACACCGTGAAGTTCATCGAAACTTTCTTCAGTATCTTGTCGCCTTCGCGCACGCTCACATCATTGATGCTGACGCTGGGTGTGCTGGCGGCGAGTGCCTTTCCAGGCATCGACACAGCGGTCGCAATGAAGAGGGCCAAGCCGATCAGGCGAGCGGCCGCCGGCGCCGGCAGGGATTCCCGTCCCTGAACAATTGTCGTCCCCATGTGCACACCCTTTTAGTAATTTTGCGATGAAGCCCGCTGCGATCCGGATACTTTTCGAGGTTCCGCGTCGCGGAAGGCCATCGTCGCCAGATTTCTCACGCAAGGTTAGTGCAAGCTGCGCCCCGAAGTAGAACCGTCAATACAGACCATCGACAAATTCTCCACGTGAATATCGAAGACCCAAACTTCCAGGAACCCCGGCGCACGATCTCGTCGATCTGCGTCTTCTGCGGCTCGCGCCACGGCGGCAAGCCGGCGTACGCCGAGAACGCTCGCGAACTCGGCCGCTTGATGGCTGAGCGCGGCATCCGTCTGGTCTACGGCGGCGGGCGGGTCGGGCTGATGGGCGAGGTGGCCGATGCGGTGATGGCCGGCGGCGGCGAGGTGATCGGCGTGATTCCGAGCCTGCTGATCGAGAAGGAGGTGGAGCATCGCGGCCTGACCCAGTTGCACGAAGTCGGCTCGATGCACGAGCGCAAGGCGATGATGGAGCAGTTGTCCGATGCCTTCATCGTGCTGCCCGGCGGCTACGGCACGCTCGACGAGGCCTGCGAAATTCTCACCTGGGCGCAGCTGGGCCTGCATCGCAAGCCGATCGGCGTGGTCAACACTGCCGGCTATTTCGATCTGCTGAACGCGTTTCTCGATCACGCGCTGAACGAGGATTTCGTCTCCGAACGCAGCCGCCGCCTGCTGGCCATGGAAACCACTCCGGCGGCCTTGCTGGATGTGCTGCTGATGAGTTGATACTTGGTTGATGCTGGGGCGGTGCCAGTATGGGAAAATTTCCCGATCGGGAAGTTTTCCCATTGCCGGTCAGTCAGCGCTCGCATCAGGCTGCCGGTGCGTGAATTGGGTCCGAGCTGCGCCCTCAGAGCGCGGCCATGCAGACAAGAGAGAAAGGAGAACCTCGTGATTCGCAGAACTTTGTTGCTGTCGCTGCTTGCGACCGCATGGCCCGCTATTGCGCAGCAGCCCGCTGCGGCGCCGCAGGAAGAACCGGTGCAACTCGCTCCGGTGCGGGTGATCGGCGTGGCGCCGACCGACAACCAGGGCGTGCCGCTGGACCGCTATCCGGGCAACGCCCAGGCGGCGACGGCCGAGGACATCCAGAACGCGCAGTCGCAAAGCTTGAGCGATTTCATGTCGCGCAAGCTCGGCAGCGTGTTCGTCTCCGATGCCCAGAACAATCCTTACCAGCCAGATCTGTTCTATCGCGGCTATTCGATTTCGCCGCTGCTCGGCCTGCCGCAGGGCCTGGCGCTGTACATCGACGGCATGCGGGTCAACGAAACCTTCGGCGATGTCGTCAACTGGGATCTGATTCCGGACGCCGCGATCCAGTCGCTGCAGCTGGTGCCCGGCTCGAACCCGGTATTCGGCCAGAACACCTTGGCCGGCGCGCTGACCCTGCGCACCAAGAGCGGCTTCGATCTGAACGGCACCCGCATCGAACTTGGCGGCGGCTCGTTCGGCCGTTACGGCACGTCGGTGGAGCAGGGCTGGTCGCAAGGCCATTACGCGACCTACATCGCCGGCGAGTACGACCGCGAAGACGGCTGGCGTGATTTCTCGCCGAGCCGCATCGGCCGCCTGTTCGCGAAGGGCAGCTACCTCGATGAAAAAAGCTCGGCTGATCTGAGTGTGACGCTTGCCGATAACCGCCTGACCGGCAACGGTGCCGCCCCGGTTGCGCTGCTCGAACGCGAAGGTCGTGGCCGCATCTTCACCTACCCGGATCTCACCGAGCCGCGCCTGGGTGCGATCAACCTGCAGGCCAGCCATCGCTACTCGAAGCATCTCGATGTGTCCGGCGGCCTGAGCTTCCGGCGCAATTATTCGAAATCGCTGAACGGCGACGGCACCGAGTACGAGGCTTGTGCCGAGAACGGCCCGTTCCTGTGTGCCGAAGAGGCCGACGGCGAACAAGTGCTGACCACACCGAACGGCAACCCGATTGTCGCCAGCGCGGCCAACGATTCGGCGACCATCAACACCTCGTCGACCGACCAGCAGGTCTATGCCTTCCGCGGCCAGGTAACGCTCAGCGGCGACAACGTCCGCAACCGTCTGATCATCGGCAGCACCGCGGAACTGGGTCGTGCTCGTTTCGCCTCACAGACCGAACTCGGCGCCTTGACTGAAGACCGCGGTGCCGAAGGCAGCGGCGAACAAGTGCTCGATTCCTTCGTCCGCCTGCGCACCCGCAAGTACGTCTACAGCGGCTTCGTAGTCGCCAACTATTCGCCGATCGAGCCGCTAGACATCACCGCCGCCGCGAGCCTGAACCACACGCACATCGTCTTGCGTGATCTCGGCGAGGACGATGATCTCAACGGCAATCACCGCTACACCCGGCTCAATCCCTCGATCGGCGCGACCTGGAAGTTCACGCCGGGGCTGACCGGCTTCGCGAACTACGCCGAATCGGCGCGCGCGCCGACGCCGGTCGAGCTGACCTGCGCCGATCCGAACGATCCCTGTCGCTTGCCGAATGGCTTCGTCAGCGATCCGCCGTTGCATCAGGTGGTCACGCGCACCATCGAGACCGGCCTGCGCTGGAACTCGCCGAACTACAGCGGCTCGATCGCGCTGTTCAACAGCGCCAACAACAACGACATCCTGTTCATCACCGACGGCGATCTGACCACCGAAGGCTATTTCGACAACGTCGGCGAGACGCGCCGTCGCGGCATCGAGTTCGGCGGCAACTACCGGATCACCAACGCGCTCAGTTTCAACCTGCAATACACCTATCTCGACGCACAGTTCCTCGACGGCTTCCTGGTCAACTCGCCGAACCATCCGGTGCGCAATCCGGATGACCCGGAGGAATCGGCCGATTCGTCACGGGTCGTCAATTCCGGCAATCGCATTCCGCTGGTGCCGCGCCATCTCGGCAAGGCTGCGCTCGAATATCGCGTGCCGATCTTCGGCGTCGGCTTCGAGGCAACCGGCCGCAGCAGCTCCAACTATCGCGGCGATGAATCGAACACCGATCCGGACACCATCCCCGGCTTCGTGATCTTCGGCCTGTATGGCGACTACAAGCCGCTGCCCTGGCTGACTCTGTTCGGCCGCGTGTCGAACCTGTTCGATCGCAAGTTCGCAACCTTCGGCGTCTACGGCGAAGCCGAGGAAACGCTCGGTGAGGACTACGAAGGCGAGTACCGCTTCATCGGCCCCGGCGCCCCGCGCGCGTTCTTCGGTGGGGTGCGGCTGCAGTTCTGAAAGTTGGGGTAGGCCGCGGGCATCGCCCGACGCTTTGTGCAGCCGCGCCGTCGCCCACGGGGCGACCTACAAAGCTCGTGCAATTGCCGCGGCGTCGGGCTTCTGAAACAGTGAGGCCCGTTTCCCGATGCTTCCCGCCCCGTGCTCCCTGCCGTCCTGCTGCTGATCGCTGCACTGCGCATCACCCTGCTGCTGCGCCAGCGGGCTGTGCTGCGCACTCAGGATCAGGCCTATGCGATGGGCGTGGTGACGCAGCGAGTCGGCCAGCAGCTGTGGCAGCAGGGCTGGCCGCTGCTTCTGCTGGGCCTGATGCCATTGCTCAAGGGTAGCGAACCGCTGCTGCTGTTCGTGCTGGTGACCGCCGGCTGGTTCTGGGAACTGCCGCCGAAGGCGTACAAGCCGTTCGGCCTCGATGCGCGGCATGGCATGAACCGGATGAGCGTCGCAGCATTCCTGCGCGAACAGGCGATCAAGCTCGTGCTGTTTGCCGCGCTCGCTTTGCCGGCCGCCTGGTTGGCGCTGGTTCTGATCGAGCACACGGACAAGCGGGCCTGGCTCGCGATCTGGGCGATCGGCTGGGGTGCCTGGGCTGGCTTGCGCTGGTTGCAGCCGCGCTACGTCGCGCCGCTATTCGACAAAGTTGAATCGCTGCCGGCCGGCGAACTGCGCAGCCGGCTAGAAAGCCTGCTTACGCGAAGTGGTGTGCGTGATCAGCGCCTGTTTTTGCTGCGGGCTTCAGCTCGTTCCGCGCAGGCCAACGCGCAGGTCTCCGGCAGTGCACGGGCGCCGCGCATCGTCCTCGGCGATACCTTGATCGGCCTGCTGAAAGCCGACGAGATCGAGTCCGTAGTCGCCCATGAACTCGGCCATATCCAGCGCGGGCATCTGCGCTTCCAGTTGCTGATGATCGGCGCGGCCTCGTTCGCGACGGTGATGATCGCGGCGGCACTGACGGCGGGCATTGCCGAGCCGGTTGCCAAGCTGGCGATCGCCTGGGCGCTGCTGCCGTCGTTATGGTTCTTTGCCTTGCCGCTGGCGAACTACTGGTATCGCCGCTTCGAGTTCGAAGCCGATGCCTCGGCAGCGCGCCATGCCAGCGGCGCAGCACTGGCGCGTGCGCTGCGCACACTGACCCGCAACAACCGCAATGCGCCGATCGCCGACCGCTGGTACGAGCGCGTCTATCACACGCATCCGGCGACTTCAGAGCGGCTCGACCGTCTCGACAAAGTCGGCACATGAGCGCCGCGTTGCGCATCGCTTTGCTGACCTTGCTGGCGCTGAGCGCGTTCGCGGCGAACTCGATTCTTGCGCGCGTCGCCTTGCGCGACGGCGCGATGGATCCATTGGCGTTCACCGCGCTGCGTATCGCGTCCGGTGCGCTGATGCTGGCGATTCTGCTGAAGCTTCGTCGTCGGCCCTTCGCCGGCGACTGGCCGTCCGCCGTCGCGCTGGTCGCCTATGCCGCAGCGTTCTCGGTGGCTTATCTGTCGATCCCGGCCGGTGCAGGCGCCTTGCTGCTGTTTGGCGCGGTGCAGGTGACGATGATCGGCACCGGACTGACCCAGGGCGATCGGCCGCCATGGCAGGAATGGGGCGGGGTGCTGGTCTCGTTCAGCGGTTTGCTGCTGTTCCTGCTGCCGGGGCTTGGTCGCCCGCCGTTGGCTGGCAGCTTGTTGATGATCGCGGCTGGCATTGCCTGGGCGGTGTATAGCCTGCGCGGCAGACGAAAATCGGATCGGCCGAATGATCCGCTGGCAGCCACGGCCGGCAACTTCCTGCGCGGCCTGCCGCTGGCGGTGCTGCCCTGGCTGGTGTTCGGCGGCACGCAATGGAATCCGCTCGGCGTGGGCTGTGCGCTGGCGTCCGGCGCCCTGGCTTCCGGGCTCGGTTATGCCGTCTGGTACACGGTGCTGCCGAAGCTCACGGCGCTGCGCGCGAGCCTCGTGCAACTGGCAGTGCCGGTGCTGGTGGCGGCGATCGGCATCGTCTTTCTCGGCGAGCCAGCGAGCTTGCGTCTGCTGGCGGGAGCGGCGCTGATTCTTGGCGGGTTGGCGCTCGCGACCTTGTATCGCCCGGCCGCGCGCTGAGCCGAACTGCGTCACCTGCGTGACAGTCGCCGTTTTTCGCGATGCGCGTGCCACGCCAAGCTGTTGAATGGCTTGAACAACTGCGATGGCATCGAACTTGCCGTCGGCGACGCGTTCTTCCCACAACAGTGAGCTGTCGACACCATGAGAATCGTGATGCTGGGCGCGCCGGGTTCCGGCAAAGGTACGCAGGGCGAAAAGCTGGCGCTGCATCACGGCATCCCGAAGACTTCGACCGGCGATGCGCTGCGCGCCGCGGTCAAGGCCGGCACGCCGCTGGGCCTGAAAGCCAAGGTGGCGATGGATGCTGGTCAACTGGTCGCGGACGAGCTGGTGATCGGCATCGCCCGCGAACGCCTCGCGGCGCCCGATGCGGCGAAGGGTTTCATCCTCGATGGCTTCCCGCGCAATGCCGCACAGGCGAAAACACTCGATGCGCTGCTCGCCGAACTTGGTCAGCCGGGTGTGAGCAAGGTCATCCATCTGCTGGTCGATGACGAGGAGATCGTTCATCGCCTGGTCGCCCGCGGCGCGCTCGAAGGCCGCAGCGACGACAACGAAGCAACGGTGCGCAGTCGCATCGCGGTCTATCAGTCCGAGACCCGGCCGCTGCTCGATTACTACCAGGCGCGGGGTCTGCTGGTAACCATTCCCGGCGTCGGCGACATCGATGCGATCTTCTCGGTGATGTTGGCGGCGACCGAGCCCACAGTGCCTGAGGCAGCTGAAGCCTGAGGGCTTCGCCGAACGTCGTCGCAGCTCGAGCAGACCGGTAAAGTGCGCGTCCTGTCCGACCACGAGATGCCACGCCTTGAAACTCGATCTAAGCATGCGCACCGCACTGGTCACCGGTGGCACCGGCGCGATTGGCCGCGCCGTCAGTGCCGCACTGGCGGCCGCTGGCGCCAAGGTCATCGCCGTCTGCCTGCCGTCCGATCGGGCCTCGGCCGAAGCCTTGCTGCCGGCCTGGCACGGGCAGGGGCTGGCGATCAGCATCACGGCCTTCGATGTGTCGAATGCCGAGGACACGTCAGCGGCGCTGAGCGCGATGGCGGCGCAAGGCGCGGCGATCGATATCGTCGTCAACTGCGCCGGGATCACCCGCGATGCGCCGCTGCGCAAGATGAGCGCGCATAAATGGCAGCAGGTGCTGCGGGTCAATCTCGACAGCTTGTTCAACGTCACTCAGCCGCTGATCGACGCGATGTGCCAGCGCGGTTGGGGGCGAGTGGTGAACATCTCGTCGGTCAATGGCCAGAAGGGCCAGTTCGGGCAGACCAACTATTCGGCCTCGAAAGCCGGCGTGCACGGCTTCACGATGGCGCTGGCGCAGGAAGTGGCGCGCAAGGGCGTGACCGTCAACACGGTGGCGCCGGGCTACATCGACAGCCCGATGATCGATGCCGTGCCGGAAGCGATCCGCAGCGAAATCCTCAAGGGCATTCCGGCGGCGCGTTACGGCAGCCCGGCCGACATTGCGGCGGCGGTCACCTTCCTGTGCTCGGGCGCGGCCAGCTACATCACCGGCGCGCAGTTGCCGGTCAATGGCGGCCTGTACATGAGTGCCTGAGCATGCGACCGGGAACCATGTCTGCCGCTGCTTGTCAACCCTTCGAGGTGCGAGCGACAACCAACAATAGCGAGACGGACTCTGGAGAGAGAGCGATGAGCGAAACCCTTAACGAAGCCTTCAACGAAGTCATTCCCGAGGTTGGCGCGGCAGAGTTGAAGGCGATGATTGCTGATCACCGCATGCCGCTGCTGGTCGAATACATGGCGGATCACTGCGTCTGGTGCCAGCGCCTGGA
The DNA here is from genome assembly GCF_000420645.1 of Nevskia ramosa DSM 11499. NCBI lineage: Bacteria > Pseudomonadati > Pseudomonadota > Gammaproteobacteria > Nevskiales > Nevskiaceae > Nevskia > Nevskia ramosa. The sequence goes on from NZ_ATVI01000005.1 coordinate 339,584, forward strand.
ACCGGTCCTGGCGGCGACGATGGACAAGTTCAACACCCGGGTGCAGCTGGTGAAGATCGATGTAGAACTGCATCCCGATGCCAAGCCGACCGACACGCCGCGCTCGATCCCGACCATTGCGCTGTATCGGGATGGCCGCCTGATCATGACCAAGAGCGGAATGATGCAGCGCCAGCAGCTGGAATCATTTCTGACTCATTGGCTGAATCCGGCCAACGAGGGTTTGAACTGATCCAAACGCGGGCAATCGTCGCGTAGCATGCAGGGCCGTCGTGGAAACTATGACGGTCGAGATCCGGTACACCGGACAGAAGAAGAACCTAGCGGAGGAGCGATGACTGTCAGACGTTTTGCAGCGCATGCACGAGCCGGCCTTGTTGCCGTTGCGCTGCTTCTGAGCCTGTCCTTCTCTGTCCGTGCTGCGGATGCCGAGATCAGTCCCGGCAACACCATCCGCATCGGCGTGCTGCAGTTCGGTGCCGTGGCCTGGACGCTCGACACGCTGACTGAGCGCGGCTTCGACAAGGCCGAGGAATTCCGCATCGAGATCGTGCCGATGGCGGCCAGCAATGCCGCGCAGATCGCCTTGCAGGGCGGGGCAGTCGACATGATCACGTCCGACTGGCTGTGGGTGAACCGCAACCGTGGCGATGGTCGCAAGCTGCAGTTCGCACCGAACTCGACGGCGCTCGGCGGTCTGTACGTTGCCAAGGATTCCGGCATCAAGACGGTGGCCGATCTCAAGGGCCGCGACATCGGTGTGGCCGGCACGCCGGTCGACAAGAGCTGGCTGTTCCTGCAGGCCTGGGCGAAGAAAACCGCGAAGCTCGATCTGAAGAAGGACGCCAAGCCGAGCTTCGCCGCGCCGCCTGCGCTCAACGAACTCATCCTGCGCAACAAGCTGCCGGCGGTACTGAACTTCTGGCCGTATGGCGCACGCCTGAAGGCGGCCGGCCTGACCGAACTGGTCGACATGAAGGACGTGCTCGCCGGGCTCGGTGTACCGAAGCCGGTGCCGATGGTCGGCTGGGTGTTCTCCGAGGAATGGGCGACCAAGAACCGCAGCCTGCTCGATCGCTTCCTGAAAGCGGTCGAACGCACCAATGCCGTGATGCGGGCCGACGATGCCTCCTGGGTACGACTGAAGCCGATCATGAAAGTCGACAGCGATGCTGATTTCGTGGCGCTGCGTGATGCGCATCGCGATGGCATCGATCTGCAGGAGCTGAAGGTCGATCTGCCGGTGATGCAGAACCTGTACGCGCTGCTCGCAGCCGAAGGCGGCGAGGAACTGGTCGGCAAGCGTCCGACTCTCGATCCCACCACGTTCTATTCGGCGCTCGGCAGCACGCCTTGAATCCTGCAGCGGTCAGTACCTTGCCGGCGGCAGCAGTGCGCGCCAGCGCGCTGCTGGTGCTGCTGGTGGTCTGGCAGATCGTGGCCTGGAAGGTCAGTGATCCGCTGCTGCCATCGCCAGCGGCTGTGTTCGCCAGCCTCGTTCACCATCTGACGCACGGCGAACTGCTGCATCACTTGGGCAAGACCCTGATGCGCGTCGCAGCCGCGTTCGTCATCGCGATGCTGGTCGGTGTCTCGGTCGGCGTCTGGATGGGCCGCAGCAAGCTGGTCAACAACCTGCTCGACAGCCTGCTGGTGCTGATGCTGAACCTGCCGGCGCTGGTCGCGGCGATCCTCTGCTTCATCTGGATCGGCCTCAATGAAACCGCTGCCGTGCTGGCGGTGGCGCTGAACAAGATTCCGACCGTGATCACCAACATCCGTGAAGGCGCGCGCGCGCTGGATACGCAGCTGCTGCAGGTCGGTGAGGTCTATCGCGTGCCACGCGGCACGGTGCTGCGCCGCATCGTGCTGCCGCAGCTCTACCCGTACATCATGGCGTCGGCGCGCTCGGGCCTGGCGCTGATCTGGAAGATCGTGCTGGTCATCGAATTGCTAGGCCGCTCGGATGGCATCGGCTTCCAGCTCGGCACCTTCTTCCAGTTCTTCGACCTGACCAGCATCCTCGCCTACACGGCCGCGTTCGCCGCCGTGGTGTTCGCCATCGAAGCCATGCTGCTGCGGCCGCTCGACCGGCGCCTGAACGGATGGCGAGCATGAAGCTGGTCGTCGACATCCGCCGCAAGCGCCATCCGGGCAAGGCCAAGGACACGATCGGTCGGCTGGCATTCACCGCCGAGAGCGGCGAGTTCGTCGCCATCGTCGGCCCCAGCGGAGCCGGCAAGACGACGATGCTGAAGATCATCGCCGGGCTCGACAAGGACTACGAAGGCGGGCTTGATGGTGCGGGCGACGATGCCCGGCTCGGCTTCGTGTTTCAGGAACCCCGCCTATTGCCGTGGCTGAACGTTGCCGACAATCTGCGCCTGGTGAGCCCTGCCTTGAGCGATGCCGAGATCGACGCGGGCCTGGCCAAGGTCGGGCTCGCGAATACGGCCGCCGAGTTTCCACTGCATCTCTCCGGCGGCATGCAGCGAAGAGTCGCCTTGCTGCGCGCCTTCCTGGTTCGGCCGGAACTGCTGCTGCTCGATGAGCCGTTCATCTCGCTCGATGCGCCCACTGCCGAAAGCCTGTATCAGGTGCTGGCCGAACTGCGCCGCGATCTGCTGCCCACCACCTTGCTGGTGACTCACGATCTGCGCGAGGCGCTGGCACTGGCTGACCGAGTACTGTTCGTCAGCCACAGCCCGGCGCAGCTGATCCTCGACTATCCGATCAGGCTGTCGCAGCCGCGTCGCCGTGATGACGATGCGGTGTCGGAGATGCATCACGCGCTGATTGCGCAGTACCCCGAATTGCTGGGCGGTCTCGGTACCGCCCGCCCTAACCCGGAGGCCGCCTGATGGCGCAGCCCGCGACAAATAGCGTGACTCCCAGCGTGACTCTCGATGTGCGTGACGCCGTGAAATCCTACGGCGACGTCAAGGCCCTGGCCGGTGTTTCGATGCGTATCGAAGCTGGCCAGTTCATGGCGCTGCTCGGCCCGAATGGCGCCGGCAAATCGACTCTGTTCCAGCTGCTGTCCGGCCTGTTCGTGCCGGATGCCGGTGCGATCAGCATCTGCGGTGAGGACTTCCTGAAAAAGCCGACGCTCGGGCTCGCCAAGCTCGGCGTGGTGTTCCAGCAGCCGACGCTGGATCTCGATCTGAGCGTCACCGGCAATCTGCGCTTTCATTCGTCCCTGCATGGCCTCGGTGCGGAAGGCCGCGCGCGCATTCCGCAACTGCTCGTCGATGTCGGACTCGCTGGTTCCGAGGAAAAGACCTGCCGCAGCCTGTCCGGCGGCAACCGCCGCAAGGTCGAACTGGCGCGGGCGCTGCTGCACAAGCCGCACTTGCTGCTGATGGATGAAGCGACGGTCGGCCTCGATCCGGCATCGCGGACCACGCTGATGGCGCTGGTCAAGCAGCGTTGCCGGGACGAAGGTCTGGCCGTGCTGTGGGCCACGCATCTGGTCAATGAAGCCGAGCAGGCCGATCGCGTCTACGTGCTGCACAAGGGAAAAAAACTGGCTGAAGGCACGCCAGCCGAGATCGTTGCCGCGTCCGCCTGCAGCACCCTTGAAGAAGCCTTCCTGAAAATGACTGGTCCGGCCTCTGGCGCCGGCAAGCCCGAGGAGAAAGCCGCATGAAGAACACGCTCATTAGCCTTGCATTGCTCGCCGCGCTGTCCGCCGCACCGTCCGTCGCTAGTGCCGGCAAGCTCTATGTCAGCAGCGAGAAGGACAACGTGGTCACCGTGTTCGACAGCGCCAGCCTGAAGGTGCTGAGCAAGATCAAGACCGGCGACAAGCCGCGCGAGCTGGTGTTCTCGCCGGACAGCAAGAAGCTCTACGTGGCCTGCGGCGAAGGCAGCCGCATCGACATCATCGACACCGCCACCGACAAGCTGATCGGCAAGCTCAACGTCGGCGACGATCCGGAGCGCTTCGTGTTCAGCCCGGACGGCAAGACCGTCTGGGCGACGCTCGAAGAAGACGGTCTGGTCTCGGCCACCGATGTCGCCAGCGGCAAGCGGCTGGCCGAAGTGCCGGTTGGCGAAGAGCCGGAAGGCATCCTGATGACGCCGGATGGCAAGACCGTCTATGCGACGTCCGAAGTCGCCAACACCGTGCACGTCATCGACGTGGCGACCAAGGCGATCAAGGCCAACGTTTCGGTTGGCAACCGGCCGCGCCGTTTCGCGCTGACCGCCGATGGTGCGCAGCTCTGGGTATCCAACGAACTGAGCGGCACCCTCTCGATCATTGATACCAAGACCAATGCGGTGATCGGCGAGATCAAGTTCGAGCCGAAAGGCTTTCGCGCCGAAGACATCACGCCGGTCGGCATCCTGATGACCAAGGATGGTTCGACGGCTTACGTGACGATGGGCAGCGCCAATCACATCGCCAAGGTCGACGTGAAATCGCGCGCGGTGAAGGGCTATCTGCTGACCGGCGGCCGTCCCTGGGGCATCGCGCTCAGCAAGGATGAAAAGACGCTCTACGTGACCAATGGCCAGTCCGATGACATGGCAGTGATCGATACGGACAGTTTCAAAGTCACCAAGGCCGTGCCCGCCGGGCGCGTGCCTTACACCGTCGGCATTCTCGAATGAGCAAGGCAATGCTTCGTACGCTGGCCGTGTCTGTGCTGGCGCTGCTGTCAGCGCTGCCGCTGGCGCGTGCTGCCGATACGCCGTTCAAGATCGGCTATCTCGAATGGTCGGACGATCCGCGCTACCGCACCGAGCGGACCAAGGCGCAGTTCCCGTTGCAGCCCTGGGGCCGGCCGGTTTCGGGCGCGGAGCAGGCGATCAAGGAAACCTCGTTTGCTGGTGCGCAGCTGAAGCTCAAGTTCGAGCTGGACAAGCGTGAAGGTGCTGATGCTGCAGCGCTTGCCGAAGCGGTCAAGGCGATGGTTGCGGCGGGTACCCATTACGTGATCGTCGATGCCGATGGTCCTGTGTTCGCCGACCTCGCCAAGCGCACCGCGAGCCTGGCCGTCACCTTGCTGAACATCTCGGCGCAGGACGATGTGCTGCGCGGCGCCAGTTGCAGCAGCAAGGTTCTGCATGTGATTCCGAACCAGGCCATGCTGACCGACGCCTTGGCACAGTACCTGGTGCTGCGGCGCTGGGTGAACGTGCTGGTGCTGAAAGGTCCGAACCCGGCCGACGATGCTTTTGCCGCTGCCTGGACTCGCTCTGCGAAGCGCTTCGGCCTGAAGATCGTCGATACCAGGCCGTTCAAGCTCGGCCTCGATCCGCGCGAGCGCGAGCTGAACAATCTGCAATTGCTGACCGGCTCGAAGGACTACGACGCAGTGTTCATCGCCGATACCGATGGCGAGTTCGCCCGCAACGTGCCGTATCAGACGGCGAAGCCGAGAGTCGTCGTTGGCGCGGCTGGCCTCGTTGCCGATGCCTGGCACTGGTCCTGGGAGCGCGATGGCGCGCGGCAGTTGAACAATCGCCTGATCAAGGCCGCGGGCCGTCAGGTCACGTCCTATGACTGGGCGGCTTGGATGGCGGTCAAGAGCGTGGTCGAAGCGGTGGTTCGGGCCGGCACGCCGGACTACACCAAGAGCTATGCCTATCTGCGCGGGCCAGACATCGTGCTCGACGGCTTCAAAGGCTTCCGCATGGGTTATCGCCCCTGGGATGGCCAGCTGCGCCAGCCGATGCTGCTGAACACCGGCAACTGGGCGATTGCGATCGCGCCGATCGAGGGCTTCCTCGATCCGGTCAACAACCTCGATACGCTTGGCTTCGATGCCAGGGAAACGGCCTGCCCGAAAACGCAGGCCTTTGGAGCAAGTAAATGAGAGCAGGACACGCGCTGGAAGCGCTGGGCGCGATCAGCTTTCGCGAGCTGCGCAAGTTCATGCAGCAGCGTTCGCGGCTGCTGTCGGCGCTGGTCCGGCCGTTACTCTGGCTGGTGGTGTTCGCGGCCGGCTTCCGCAATGTCTTCGGCGTGGCGGTGATCGAGCCGTACTCGAGCTTCATCGAGTATCAGGTCTATGTGGCCCCGGGCCTGCTCGGGATGATCTGCCTGTTCAACGGCATCCAGTCCAGTCTGGCGATGGTCTACGACCGCGAGATGGGCATGATGCGGCTGCTGCTGACCGCCCCGCTGGCACGCGCCTATCTGCTCGGTTGCAAGCTGGTCGCCGGCACGCTGTTGTCGCTGGTGCAGTGCTATGCCTTCCTGATCGTCTGCGCCCTGTTCGGCGTCGATCTGCCGTGGAGCGGCTGGCTGTATGCGTTCCCGGCGCTGTTGCTCGGCGGCCTGATGCTCGGCGCGCTGGGCTTGCTGCTCAGCGTCTACATCAAGCAGATCGAGAACTTCGCGAGCACGATGAATTTCGTGATCTTCCCGATGTTCTTCATGTCCTCAGCGCTGTATCCGCTGTGGAAGCTGAAGGAGTCCGGTGCCGAATGGCTGTACTGGGTATCGAGCGTCAACCCGTTCACCCATTCGGTGGAGCTGACTCGCTTCGCGATGTACGGCCAGCTGAACCTCACCGCACTCGCGGTGACCGGCGGCTCGGCACTGGTGTTCTTCGTCTGGGCCGCGTACGGCTATGACCCGCAGCGGGGCATGGTCAAGAAGCGCGCTCAAGCCTGATTTCGAGTGGCAGAAACAAGAAAGCCGCCGGGGTGAGCGGCGGCTTTCGAGGTGCAGCTGCTAGCTAGACAATCAGACGCCACCGATTTCCAGCAGTTCTTTCGACGATTCGACGATTTCGCCGCTGCTTGCATCGACTTCGACGCGGTAATCGCCGTCAGCCGTCTTGATGTCGAATTCGTAGGACGCCTTGCCATCCGGTTCCAGTTCGTACTCGACGCGCTCGACGGTGCCCGGCTTCGATTCCAGCGCCTTCGCCTTGGCGGCGGCTTCATCGATCTTGGCAAGCGCAGCGAATGCCGGATCGGCCGCTGTGGCGACGCGCACTTCCGTTTCGACGATGGTGCCGGCGGTGTCGGAACATTCGATGTCGAACAGCTTGCCATCGGCCTGCTTGATCTCGAATTCCCAGACCCGGCCCTCGGTCTCCTGCTTCAGCGTGGCCTGCAGCAGGTCGCCCGGCGCCTGAGCGAGGACGGCCTTGGCACAGCTTTCGATACCCGCGTTGCTGCTGGCAACGGCGGCAGCCGAGGAGCCTGCGGTGATTTCCAGCGGCGCAGCAGCCGGCGCTTCGCTCTTGTTGCAGGCTGTGAGCACGAGTACCGCCGCGGCTGCGGCGATCAGTTTCAGATTCGACATTCAGCAATCCCCAATTCATTGACGGCGACGAGAACCGTCGCGCTGAGCAATTCTAGTGCCTGAATCCGTCTCTCGAATCGGGAAAACTTCCCGATCATCATGAATCGGGAAATTCCCTGATTGACTCGGATGAATTCTCCGATATCTGACGCCGAATCCGTCGTGCTCGGCCGGGCTTATCCAAGGCTCGATCAAGACTCAGTGATCGTGCCTGTCGCGGCCATGTCCGTTACCGAGACCACGGCCGTGATCGTCATGACCGTGATCGTGGTCATGGCCGCGGTCGTGGTCACCGCCACGACGGCCCTCGCGTTCGCGGTAGCGCGGCACATAGACATCGTTGTACCAGCGGCTGTCGACGAAATAGACCGACCGGCCGCAGGCGTCATAGCGACCGCAGTACCGCCTCCAGTCCTTGCGATAGTTCGGCGGCACGCGGACATAGACCGGCTGTTCGACGACCCGGTGACGTTCGATGATCACTGGCTGCGCGTAGATCACTCGCGGACGCGGGTAGTCGTTGACGTCGAGACGGCCATAGAAATCCGGCTGACCGATGTTGATCGATACGCCGACATTGGCGGCCATCGCCGGCACTGCAGCGGTGAGCAGCACGACAGCAGCCAGCACTGATTTCAGGTTCATCGGATGTCTCCTTGGTAGGGGTCAGGGTTCTCGATCAGCTGCTTCATGAGCAGATGATCGAGTCCCGATGTGAGGAGACTAGAGTGCGGGCCTGAACTGGCCCTGAACCTCTTTCAGGCCTGAGTCAAAGCAGGCGCGAGAACAGCGTGGCGATGCTGAGGAACGAGAAGAAGCCGACGACATCGGTGACCGTGGTCAGGATGATCGACGAGGATTGCGCCGGGTCCTGACCGAAGCGGCGCAAGGTGATCGGCACCAGTGCGCCGGCGAAACCGGCGGCGATCATCGAGATCACCATCGCCGTGACGATCACCAGCACCAGCCCGAACGAGCGGCTCCAGACATAGACCCCGATCGCCGTGGTGGCGGCGATGCCGAGGCCGTTGAGCAGGCCGACGCTGACTTCCTTCATGACCACTCTCGGCCAATGGCGGATGCTGATCTCGCGCAGCATCAAACCGCGCATGGTCACTGCCAGCGCTTGCGCGCCAGCATTTCCGCTCTGGCCGGCAACCACCGGCAGCAGCACCGCGAGCGCGGTGAACTTGGCGATGATGTCTTCGAACATCCCGACCACCGAGGCCGCCAGGAACGCGGTCAGCAGGTTGATCTGCAACCACGGCAGACGCTTGGCGACGGCGAACAGCGGCGATGAAAGCGCGCGCTCGTCCTTGCTCGCACCGACCATGGTCTGGATGTCGAGACTGGTTTCTTCCTGAATGGCGCTGACCAGCTCGGCCTGATGGATGACGCCGATCAGCCGGCCGCTGAAATCGATCACCGGCAGTTCGGTGAGGTTGTCGTGCTGCTCCAGCAGTTCGACGACTTCCTCGCGCGGCACGCTGTCATCCACCGCGGCGATGATCGGCTGGCGCAGATCGGCCAGCCGCTGATCGAGATCGGCGAGCGCGAGATCCTGGATTTCGACCCGGCCTTCGAGTTGCCCGTCCTCGTTGACCAGATAGATTTCGCGGACGCTGCGGCGCCCGGTGCGGCGCAGGCGGGCCAAGGTTTCGGCCACCGGCAGCGCAGCCTCGAAAGCGAGGAAGCGAGGGTCCATCAGGGCGCCGGCGGAGTCCGGCTGGCGCGCCATGCTGGTTCGCAGCTCGTCGGCGATTTCCGGGTTCAGCAGCGAGAGATAGGTATCGCGCGTGCCGACATCGAAACGGCTCAGCAGGGCAACGGCTTCGGTGGGCTCCAGTTCGCTGAGGATGTGGCGCGCCAGCTTTGCCGGCAGCGCCGCCAGCACCGTGCGTTCGATATCGCCGGTCAGGCCGCGCCAGACCGGGATCAGCGCGTGGATCGGCTGTTCGCCGAGGACGGTGGCGATGTCATGCGGTGGCAGACGCTCCAGTCGCCGCGCGGCTTCGCGCGGATAGTCGAGCAGGAAGCGCAGGGTCAGCGCGGCGGTGGCGGTGTCGGCACTCATCGGGGCTCGGGGCGCTCGTCGGGTGCCACGGCGCGCGTGGTGGTCGGCAGCCAGGACACCAGCACTTCGATCAGCCCCGCCACGGCGTTCCAGTAACCGCCGGCAACCAGTGACAGCGCATCGCCGGGTGTCGCCGGCTGATCCTCGGGATCGCGCTCCGGGCCGCTGGCGGTGGCCAGCGCGGTCTGCCAGAGCACGCCGGCGAAACGCTCGCCGCGTTCGACCACCGGCAGCGCGCGGGCGCCCGCCCAGCCCGGATGATCGTGCAGGGCGCTGACCAGCGACTGCGCCGGCACGGTGACCGGCGGCGGCTGCATCAGGCGGCGCAGCGGCGTATCGGCTGCGGCGCGCAGCAGATCGACCATCGGCACCACGCCGATCAGGCGTTGCTCGCCATCGACGATGTACAGCGCATCCTGCTCGTTGCCGGAGCTGCGCAGATGATCGATCGCCTGTGCGCAGCGGATGTCTTCGGTCAATGCCAGCGCATGCGGATCGGCCCAGGCGCCGACGGTGTTTTCGGGATAACCGAGCAGCAGCCGGAAGGCGACCGCGAGCGGCGCCGGCAACTGGCTGATCAGCACATCGGCGCGCGTTCGCGGTATCTGTCGCAGTACGGCGACGCCGGTCTGTGGCCCGACGGCGCGCAGCAGGCCAGCCGCGCGGTCGTCACCGAGACGATCCAGCGCCCGCGCCGCGAACAGCGGCAGCATCTGGCGCATCACCGGTGCTGCCAGCCGCAGCGGCACACTGGCCAGCAGATCGGCGGCGGCAGTCGGCGTCAGCCGTTCGAGCACCCGCGCGGCATCGCGCGGATGCGCTTCCAGATAGGCCAGTGACAGGCTGCCAATGGGGTTGAGACTGGGGCTAGCCATTGCGCGCCTCGGGATCGAGGCTGCCTTCCGGGCGTTCGATCAGCAGCACGATCGGCGCTTCGTTGAACAAGCGCGCGGGCAGGCTGACCCGGCCGTCAGTGGTTTCCAGCACCAGGCTGGTGTTCGACATCTCGAGAATCTTGCCCTCGTAGCCATCGACCCGAACCTGTTGGCCGATCGAGTAGGTCTGGCGCAGGTAGTGGCTGCCGATCAGGTTGGCGACATAGCTGCGCGAGCCAAGGCTGACCGACAGCGCAGCGGCGCCGACCAGGGCGATGATCACTACCGTGGCCATCACCACGATGAAGGTGACGCGGATGCCGATCTGATCGGCACCGACCAGGACCGCGGTGATCAGGATCGCCGCCTGCACCATGCGGCCGAGCATCACCCGCTGCGCCGGGTCGTCGGCGATCGGCGCGGCTTCCACCAGTTGCCTCGCCATGCGGCTGACCAGCACGCCGACGACGATGATCAGCGCGCCGGCCGCCATCGTCGGCACATAGGCGACGAGTTGGCCCAGCCATGCGGTGAACAGCGCAAGGCCGAGTACCTCGGTGGCCGCAGTCACGAAGAACAGCATCACCAGCCAGAACAGGATGCTGCCCAGCACCCGCGCCGAGACCATCGGCAGGCGCACGCTGGAGCCGTTGCGGGCAATCGAGGATTGCGACAGCACTCTTTCTGCCGTCGCCACCAGCCGCGTGCCGATGGTGCGCAGCACGCGCGCCACCAGCCAGCCGACCAGCAGCAGCACCAAAGCGCCGACCAGCTTGGGCAGGAAGTGCGAGGCCTTGCCGAGGAACGTCGACAGCACGTCCTGCAGCGCGGTGCTCCATTCGGCGAACAGGGTCAAGACGGGAAACTCCTCCGGGAGGGCACGGAGTGGACAGCGCCTGAGGAGAAACCGTCAGGAATCCAGCCAGCAATCTGGCGGAGCTGTCACGACGCCGCGCGACGATCGAAGGTCGAACTTAGCACAGGCCATGCGACGGCCGGCCTACTTGATGCCCGCCAGTTCGCTGAGCTTCACCGTGTGCCGATCCGAGTTCTTCGGATTGCGGAAGATGATCGGCTTTTCGATCGTCGTGGTTCGTGCCGACGAGATCGCTTCGTCGACCAGATGCCGAAGCGGCGACTTATCGCAGACCGGATCGGTCGCTGCCGCATCGCCGGTGAACTGGAAGGCCTGACAGCGGCAACCGCCGAAGTCCTTCTCCTTTTCCGGGCAGGACGCGCAGGGTTCCTTCATCCACGTGTTGCCGCGGAAGCGGTTGAAGGCATCCGAGGTCTGCCAGATGTCCTTGATCGAGGACGACTGTACGTTCGGAAACTCGAAGCCGGGCAACTGCCGCGCGGCGTGGCAGGGCAGGGCAGTGCCGTCCGGCGTCACCAGCAGGAACACCGAACCCCAGCCGTTCATGCAGGGCTTCGGGCGCTTCTCGTAGTAATCCGGCACCACGAAGTAGATGTCCATCTTGCCCTTGAGCCGGGCCTGATATTCGTTGGCGACGATTTCCGCTTCGCGCACCTGTTCGAGCGTCGGTAGCAGGCGATCGCGATTGAGCAGCGCCCAGCCGTAGTACTGCGTGGTTGCCAGTTCGACGTAGTCGGCTTCAAGTTCGATCGCCAGATCGAGCATCTCGCGCAGGCGGTGCAGGTTGTCCCGATGCAGCACGAAGCACAGCACCATCGGAAAGCCGGCGGCCTTCACGGCACGGGCCATGTCGACCTTGTGCGCATAGGCGCGCATGCCGGCAATCTCGTCGTTCTGGTTCGCTTCCGAGCTCTGGAAGCTGACCTGGATGTGATCGAGGCCGGCGGCCTTCAGCGAGCGCGCCCGAGCGGCATCCATGCCGATGCCGGAAGTGATCAGGTTCGAGTAGTAGCCGAGCTTGGTCGCTTCGGTGACCAGCACTTCGAGGTCCTGCCGCACCAGCGGTTCACCGCCGGAAAGGCCGAGCTGCAAGGCCCCCATCTGTCGCGCGTCACGCAGCACGCGCAGCCAGGTTTCGGTATCCATGGTCTTGCCATGACCGGCGTAATCGACCGGATTCGAGCAATAGGCGCACTGCAGTGGGCAGGCGTAGGTCAGCTCCGCGAGCAGCCACAGCGGCGGCTTGATCAGCGGTATCGCCGACGTTGAACTAGGCAATCCACCCTCGTGCATGAGCGACCTCCAGGAAACCGCGTACATCGGCCGTCAGGTCCCCGTCTTCCGGGAACATCCGGTTCAGTTCCGCCGCGATATCGATCACGGTCCGTTTGCCATCGACCTGCTTGAGAATCATCGCCGCCGATTCGCTCAGCTGTACCACGCCTTCCGGGTACAGCAATACGTCGCAGCCTTGCACCTGCTCGTATTGGATGCGGTGGCCGCGGGCCAGTTTCAGCGATCCATCGTGCAGCGGCTTGTAGTCGGTCGCGTATTCGACCTTGCCTTCAGACATGGTCTGCTCCCTGAATGTCCCGCGCCGTCATCCCTTGCTGAAAGCCTGGCACGCAGTGATAAGGCGGTTCGTTCTTCACGTAGGCCATGCTCATCGCGTCGAGCATGGTCCACAGGATGTCGAGCTTGAACTTCAGCAGCTCCAGCGCGCGCTCCTGCTCGGCCCGCGTCACGAACAGATCCAAGGTCAGGCCAAGGCCGTGCTGCACGTCGCGATGCGCTTCCTGGACCCGGCCCTTGAAGTAATCGAGGCCGCTGCTGTCGATCCATGGATAGTGCTTCGGCCATTCGCTGATCCGTTCCTTGTGAATGCTCGGCGCGAACAGTTCGGTCAGCGATGAGGCAACACCTTCCTGCCAGGACGCGCGGCGCACGAAGTTCACGTAGGCATCCACCGCGAAGCGCACGCCGGGCAACACGTAGCGATGCGAGACGATATCGGCGCGCTGCAGGCCCACCGCTTCACCTAGACGCACCCAGCGCTCGATGCCGCCTTCGACCTGATCGTTGCCATCGTGATCGATGATCCGCTGGATCCAGCGGCGGCGGACTTCGCGGTCCGGACAGTTCGCGAGTAGTGCGGCGTCCTTGTTCGGAATCGCGGTCTGGTAGTAGAAACGGTTCAGCACCCAGCCCTGTACGGCTTCCTTGCTCAAGCCGCCGCTGTTCATCGCCACCTGAAACGGATGGTGGATGTGGTAGTACGGCTCGAAAGCCTTGAGCTTGGCCTCGAACTCTTCGCGGGTCCACGGCAGGGCGCTGGTATCGACGGAGGCGTTCATAGGCTAGAGCTCGAATACCAGGCCGTCCTGCGCGACTTCGACGCCGGCAGCGCGTACTTCGGCGCGCTCGGCACCGTCCTCGATCAGGATCGGATTGGTGTTGTTGATGTGGATCAGCACGCGACGGGCGTTCGGATAGGCGCTCAGCACTTCGAGCATGCCGCCCGCGCCACTCTGGTACAGATGGCCCATCTCGCGTGCCAGTTTCTTGCCGACGCCGCGGCGGCTCATCTCGTCATCGGTCCAGGTGGTGCCGTCGACGAGAATCAGATCGGCCTCGCGCATCGCCTTTTCCACCGGCGGCTCGATCACGCCAAGGCCCGGCGCATACAGCGCGCACTTGCCGGTGACGACGTTGCGGATCACCAGGCCCAGGTTGTCACCGGGTGCTGGTGCCGCGCGATGCGGGGAGTACGGCGGCGCCTTGCTGGTCAGCGCGAACGGCTCGAACTGGATGCCGTCGATTCCCGGCACGGTGAACGGTGTGCCGTCCGGTTTCACCTCAAACCAATCGACGCCGCAGTAGTGCTCGAGGATGTTGAAGATCGGAAAGCCGCTGGTGAGATCGGACTTGACCCGCGCCGAGCAGTAGATCGGCAGCCGCACTTTCGACTCGCGCAGCATCAGCAGGCCGGTGACGTGGTCGATCTGCGCATCCATCAAGAACACGGCCTTGATGCCGGTATCGCGCAGATGCCGGTTTGGCTGCAGTTCCGGGTTGGCGAGAATCTGCGAGCGGATATCCGGCGAGGCGTTGATCAGCACCCAGTCCAGACCGTTGCTGCTTACCGCGATCGAAGACTGCGAGCGGGGAATCGCGTTCAGGCGTCCGCTGCGGCAGCCGTCGCAGGTTTCGCAATTGCAGTTCCACTGCGGGAAGCCTCCCCCCGCTGCGGAACCCAGAATTCTTATTTTCATGTTCAGGGGTTCTGCAATGACTCAGCGCTTTTTGTTGCGCTGCGTTCGAAAAATCACTCCTCAAAACAAAGCCCCCAGTTTTATCCGGGGGCTCCGTTACTTTTGCACCGCTATCTGGCTTTGCCGATTCGAGTCGCCTCGTATCGATCTCAGCCGGAAAGATTTAGCGGTTGAGGATGTACATCGTCACTTCCATGCCAAAACGCATTTCGGTGAAGCTCGGTTTCGTCCAACGCATGATCAACCCTCCATTCTGTTCGCAGTGATTTTGCCAACGTGCCCTTAAGGACAAGGAGGCAGTGCAGAGACTATGCCACGTCGGGACAGGTTCCCAATCGTCTGATTCAATGCTGCGTATAGGTTTTCGCAAACCTTTGTCAACGAAGGAATTTAGTTGGTTTCAACGGCCGGCATCAAGCTGGCAACCAGCTAAAGCAGCGAGCGTCTGTCACATCTGCTCCGGCGCTGGAAATTCCCCCTGTGTCACATCCGGGACAGATCGTCTCGCCGTGCCTCACTCAAGGGAATGGCGTGGCGCTTGAGCTTGCGGTACAGCGTGTTGCGGCTCATGCCGAGATCGCGGGCGGTCATCGTCATGTTCCATTGATTGTTTTCGACAGCGCGCAGGATCGCTCCGCGCTCGGCAGCTTCCAGCGCGTGGGCACCGCTGACGATCTGCATCGGGGCAGGCGCCGCCGCTTCGAGCAGCGCAGCGGGCAGGGCTGCCGGCAACACCTTGATCGTTGGCGACTGCAGGGAACGCGGCAGATCGCCAATCCGAACAACGCCGCCGTCGCAGATCACCAGCGCGGTGCGGATGACATTGCGCAATTCGCGGATGTTGCCCGGCCAGGAGTAGGCGAGCAGGCATTCGAAGGCGTCGGCCTCGATCGAGATCGACTGACCATTGCGGGCTTCGAGCGCGATGAAGCGGCGGATCAGCGCTTCGGCATCGACCCGATCCTTCAGCGCCGGCAGATCCAGGGTCATGCCGTTGAGGCGGTAGTACAGATCCTCGCGGAAGCTGCCGTTGGCGATCATTTCGCGCAGATCGCGATGCGAAGCACTGATCACGCTCAGCTCGACCTTGATCGCCTGCTCGCAGCCGAGCGGCACCACTTCCTGTTCTTCGAGCACGCGCAGCAGGCGGGTCTGCAGGTTCAGCGGCATGTCGCCGATTTCATCGAGGAACAGCGTGCCGCCGCTCGATTGCTGGATGCGGCCGCGCATGCCTTCCTTGCGCGCGCCCGTGAAGGCACCGGACTTGTAGCCGAACAGTTCCGATTCGATCAGCGTTTCCGGAATCGCTGCGCAGTTGACCGCGACGAAAGCTTGCGCCGCACGAGGGCTGGCCAGATGAACGGCCTTCGCGAACACTTCCTTGCCGGAGCCGGTGGGGCCCTGGATCAGGATCGGCACCCGCGAATCGGCCAGCCGGCGCGCGGCCCGGATGTTCGCCAGCATCTGCGGGTCCTGGCCGGCCAGATCTTCCAGCGACAGTGCATGCAGCGACGGCGCCGGTGCGATCTGCACCCGCTCGGCGACAGCACGGCGTGGCCGATCGAAACTGTCCATCCGCGCCAGCAGCTGCGGCGGCGCCAGGGTGACGAAGAAGCGGCGGCCATAGCGCTGGTCACGCACCGGCATCAGGGCCTGACGGGTGGTGACCAGTTGGGCGAGTTCAGGATTGCCGATGTCGAACAGTTCGCTGACCGAGCGGCCGATCAGGCTGGCCCGGCTCGGGGCCGACAGCAGCGCCACGGCCATGTCATCTGCGGCAACGACGTGGCCATCCTCGGATAGCGCGAGCGCGGCGTCGTGCAGCAGGTTGACGAATTCCGGACGGCTGTGGAAACGCAGGATCCGGTACGGCTGGCAGCGCCGCAGGAACAGGCACTTCTCGATCAGCCGCGCCGAGGTGTTGACCAGCGCCATCGTGTGCATCTGGCTGCCGCGAGTGTCGTGCGACCCGACCGAGGATGCGTCGAGCACTGCGACCAGATCGCCATTCATGTCGCGGATCGGCACGCCGGAGCAGGACAGGCCGATGTGGCGGGCGCGGAAGTGATCGTTGCGATGGATGGTGATTGCCCGGCCTTCGGCGATGCAGGTGCCGATGCCGTTGGTGCCTTCGCTCTTCTCGCTCCACTCGGCACCGACCAGCAGGCCGGCGCTGCTGAACATGCGGGTCAGGGTCGGATCGACCTTCTGGGTCAGGATGATGCCCTTGGCATCGGTCAGCAGCAGCGCGTAGCCGGAGCCGCTGATCTGGTCGTACAAGGTGTCGATCTCGGCCCGGGCGATCTCGACGAGTTCGTCGTGACGGTCCTGCAGATCCTTGAGATTGTTCGAGTCGATGACGCTCGGCGCATGCAGCCGGGCGGGGTCAAGCTGGAATTCGTTGAGACAGCGTTGCCAGGACACCCGGATGGTGTCGTCGAAGCCAGGTTTGGCAATGCTCTCGCCATTGACCAGCCGCAACACGCCATTGGCGTGCTGCACCGCTGCGTTGTCACCCATCTCCTCGCACCTCATCTCGACCGCCCCGCGCTGCTTTGTCGCCGGGCATGGTGTTTTCTTTCTCGCCGGCGCGCCCACTAACCGGTGTACGGCGCCCTAGCAACAGTGATGCCACTCGACGGTAGTCGTCAACTCGCCACTGAATCAACGGAAGAACCGTCTTTCAACAAACTGGGGGCGACATCAGGGAAAGCCACTGTGTCATTCGTGAAACAGGGTTCGCACGGGTCGCGCCGGGCCTGAGACATGGATATTCTTGACCCACTGTCCCGCTGGTGAGAATTCCAGTTCAAACAGTGATTTGGATGATGATTTGAGGCTGGCTTGCTTCTTGCCATCCCGGCTCGCGTCGCGATGGTCGGGCTGACGTGTCGCAGTCCGAATTTGTATCGCAGACACACACCTGAAACCCGAATAAAGCGTTAGTTGAGGAGATAGAAAATGGATGGATCAAAAGGTCTGGAAGCACTGGGCGCGGAAGCCCGCAAGTTCATCAGCACCCCGAAGAAGATTCTGATCGACGGCGCCTGGGTCACATCGTCGTCGGGTGAAACCTTCGAAATCTACAACCCGGCCACCGGCCAGGTCGTGGCACATGCCCAGAGCGGCAGCAAGGAAGACGTCAATGCCGCCGTCGCAGCGGCCCGTCGCGCATTCGACGATCACAGCGAGTGGCGCAAGATGTCGCCGGCCAACCGCGGCAAGCTGCTGCACAAGATCGGTGACCTGATCCTGGCCAATGCCGACGAGCTGGCGCAGCTGGAATCGCTGGACAACGGCAAGCCGGTCGTCGTCGCCCGTGTCGCCGACGTCGTGCTTGCGGCCGACATCTTCCATTACATGGCTGGCTGGACCACCAAGATCGACGGCGGTGTACTGGACCTGTCGGTGCCGTTCACCCCGGGCACCGAGTACCACGCGTACACCCGTCGCGAGCCGATCGGCGTTGTCGGCCAGATCATTCCCTGGAACTTCCCGATCCTGATGGCGGCCTGGAAGCTGGCGCCGGCACTGGCCTGCGGCTGCACCGTGGTGCTGAAGCCGGCTGAAGAAACCCCGTTGACCGCGCTGCGTCTCGGCGAGCTGATCATGGAAGCCGGCCTGCCGAAGGGCGTGCTGAACATCATCACCGGCTTCGGTGAAACCACCGGCGCGCCGCTGGCTGGTCATCCGGGTGTCGACAAGGTCGCCTTCACCGGTTCAACGGAAGTCGGCAAGCTGATCGTCAAGGCGGCTGCCAACGACCTCAAGAAGCTGACCCTGGAACTCGGCGGCAAGTCGCCGAACATCATCCTCAATGACGCCGATCTGTCCAAGGCGATCCCGGGTGCTGCCAGCGCGATATTCTTCAACCAGGGCCAGACCTGCTGCGCCGGCTCGCGCCTGTTCATCCAGGACAAGGTCTACGACGAAGTCGTTGCCGGTATCGCTGCCTATGCCAAGGGCCTGAAGATGGGTCCGGGCCTCGATCCGTCGACCCAGCTCGGCCCGCTGGTCTCGCAGGTGCAGTTCGACCGCGTGTCCGGCTACATGGCCGCCGGCAAGACCGAGGGCGCGTCGCTCGCCACCGGTGGCAACCGCTGGGGCAACGAAGGCTACTTCGTCGAGCCGACGCTGATCATCAACGCCCCCGACAGCGCCAAGGTCGTGCAGGAAGAGATCTTCGGGCCGGTACTGGTCGCGTCGCGCTTCAAGGAGATGGATGACGATCTGGTTCGCCGCGCCAACGATTCGGTGTACGGCCTCGCGGCCGGCATCTGGTCGCAGGACGTGTCGAAGATCCACAAGCTGGTGCCGCGTCTGCGTGCCGGTACCGTCTGGGTCAACTGCTACAACGTCTTCGATGCGTCGATGCCGTTCGGTGGTTACAAGCAGTCGGGCTGGGGCCGCGAGATGGGCCATCAGGTGCTGAACAACTATCTGGAAACGAAGTCGGTCTGCATCGGCTATTGATCCAGCCGTAATCTGCGGATCGGCTTCTGAAAGCCGGTTGTTGTCAGCATCACGAGGCCCGGGCAATGATCGCCCGGGCCTTTTCATTTGCCCGTTGGATGAATAACGAAGACGCCATGCCGAGCGTCCCTGCTTGGAGGAGAACAACATGATTCGAATTCTGCTGGTTGATGACCACGCCGTCGTCCGGGCTGGCTATCGCCAATTGCTGGAATGCGCACCCGAATACACCGTGGTTGCCGAAGCGGCGTCCGCTGCCGCCGGCTATCGCCGGTTTCTCGAATGCGCGCCGGACGTCGTGATCACCGATCTGTCGCTGCCGGGTGTCGGCGGTATCGAACTGCTGCGCCGCCTGCGCGCGCGCCAGCCGGACTTGCGGGCGCTGGCGTTCAGCGTTCACGAGGAATCGATGTTCGTCGAACGTGCGCTGGCGGCCGGCGCGCTGGGCTACGTCAGCAAACGCTCGGCGGCCGATACTTTGGTGGCGGCTGTCGATGCGGTGTCCCACGGCCGGGAATTCCTGTCTCCGGATCTGGCCAGGACTGGACCTTCCCGACGGCAGACCAATGACGTGCTGCACAAGCTTTCGCAGCGCGAGTTCGAAATCTTCCGGCAGGTTGCCGAAGGGCATTCGGTGCGGGAAATCGCCACCGGCCTGTGCATCAGCGGCAAGACCGTCTCCAACCATTATTCGCAGATCCGCGTGAAGCTCGGCCTGCGCTCGGCAGCCGAGATGGCGCGCCTGGCGATCGTGGCCGGCGTCGTGCGTGTCTGAGCTTGCGCTGGCAGTCAAACCCACGGCGCTGAGCCGTGCCCGCTGGTTGATTCGCGAACTGCTCCGTGCCTGGCGCACGCGGGTGGATCTCAAGACCCGGCTCAGCCTGTTCATCGGTCTGCTGCTGGGCGTGGTGCTGGTGCTCGCGGTGTTTGCCGTGCTCGGCAATTCGAAGCGCGCGGTGCGCGGCGAGATCGACGCGGTGATGCGGCTGGCCACCAATCTTCTCAACGATCAGGCCTTGCCCGCCGCGCAGGCTCAGCGCCAGGTGCTGCCGGTGCTGCTCAGCGTCTTCGATCACACCCGCCATCTCTGCGTCGAGCGGCCTGGTGGCGAATTGCGCAGCGATGGCCGCTCCTGCCCGGCGGCGATCGACGACAGCGTGCCGGACTGGTTCATCGCCCATGTCACTACTGCTCCGCGCGAACTGCCGCATCAATGGCTGCAGCCGGATGGAACGGCAGTGCCGGTGATCATCCATTCCGATCCCGCCGACGAAATTCTCGAAGCCTGGAACGAAGCACGGCCGCTGTTGCTGCTGATCGTCGCGATCGGTTTTCTGACCAATGCCATCGTGGTGTTTTCGGTCTGGCGCGCGCTGAAGCCGATCGACGTGATCCGTGATGCGCTCGATCGCATTGGCCGCGGTGAACTGCATCCGACCCTGCCATCGGTCACCACCCCGGAATTGCGCACCATCGTCGACGGTGTGATCGCGCTCGGCGGCCATCTGGAACAGGCGCGCTCGGACAATCAACGCCTGCTGCGCCACAGCCTTGAAGTGCAGGAACGCGAGCGTCGTTCGATCGCCCGCGAGCTGCATGACGAGATGGGCCAGAGTCTGGCGGCGATCGATGCCGAGGCCGCCGTGCTGCAGCAGCGCTTCGGCGGTGCCGCCCCAGAACTGATGGCCCGTGCCGGCGGCATCCGAGCTGGTATCGCCCAGCTTTACGACGGTCTGCACAGCCTGCTGGCGCGACTGCGGCCGGCGGGGCTGGACGAGTTCGGTCTGGGCCCGACTCTGGAAAATCTGGTGGCCGACTGGTCCGGCCGCTGCCCGCAGATCCGTTTCGAGGTACGCATCGACGTTGAACGCGTGCCCGGCGAAGCGCTGGCGCAGGTCTATCTGTACCGCATCGCCCAGGAAGCACTGATCAATGCCAGCCGCCATGCTCGTGCGCGACGCATCAGCGTGATGCTGTTTGGTGATGTCGACGGCAGCCTGCACTTGCGCATTGCCGACGACGGCATCGGCCTGCCGACCGATCTGCCATTGCAGGCTAGCGCCGAGGAGCGTCAACGCGCACGCCCTGATGGACGTCGCGCCGGCTTCGGGCTGCTCGGCATGGCCGAACGGGCCGAAGCACTCGGTGCCCGGCTGACGATCGACAGCCAGCCGAACCAGGGCACCAGCATCTCGCTGCGCCTGCCTGCCAACGGCCGTCCTCTGGAACTGCGTCTGTCCCCGCACGCTGTACCGGATGTGACTCGAAAGCCGTCCCCTGAGTGAAACAGCAAGGGCCTTTCGTCAGGTTTTTGTTGCGCCGCAAAAATCAATAAAAACAAGGCGTAAGGAAATATTCTTGCTTTGGCATGTCGCTTGCTCTGAGGCTCGCGCTGACACACCTGTGCGGGCACCGTGAAGTTACCCACCGAGTAGTCATAAAAGGTGGCGGCGACACGGAGGCTGAAGAGGAAGTGGGTTGGCAGGGAGTAGCGGTCTGGTCGGCAGGACAGATGGCTGCGCCATCACCTCTCAACAATATTGGGGAATCACAAATGACTGAAACGAACCAGCGCAAGCTGATCGCGGCTGCTGTGGCCATGCTGTCGTCGACGGGCGCCAGTGCGCTCGAACTCAATGCCGGTGACTACAAGTTCACCGTCAACGGCAACATCAACGTCCACTACGTTTATTCCGACTGCGACAGCAGTTCGCCGGCGGCCGTCACTGGCGGTCTGGCCTGCACCGGCGGCGGCGGTACCGCGAAAAGCGCTTCGGCCGTTACCAACGGCCTGCTGCCAGCCGCCCTGTCGTTCGGCGTGCTGACCACGCAGAACGGCATCGACATCGGCGCCCACTTCGGCTTTTATCCCGGCGTCAGCACCAACGACGGCGGCAGCCCGAATCTGCAGGGCGGCGCGGGCAATGTCGGCCTCGGCACCACCGGCCTCGACGTTCGTCAGGTTTACCTGACCTTCGGCACCAAGGACCTCGGCACGGTGACCATGGGCCGCAACTTCGGCCTGTTCGGTTTCGACGCAATCATCAACGACATCACCATTCCGGGTGTCGGCGTTGCGGGGGCCGCGGCTTCCGGCTCTCCGGCCAACACGACGCTGGGTTCGATCGGCCTCGGCTACGTCTATACCGACACGCTGGCGCAGATCAACTACACCACGCCGACCATTGCCGGCCTTGCTGCCACGCTCGGCATCTACGACCCGCTGAACTCGGCCACCGGTGCCGTTGGCCGCAAGACCCAGCCGGGCTTTCACGGCAAGTTGACCTACAACGCCGCCCTCAGCGGCGCCAAGATCTACTTGTCCAGCTCGTTCATCACCCAGCAGCAGCGTGATGATTTTTCCGAGAGCTCGGATGACTACCGCAGCTACGGTGCGGACCTGGGCGGCAAGATCAACATTGCCGATCTCGAACTGTCCGGCTGGTATTACTACGGCAAGGGTCTGGGCACCACGGGGCTGTTCTTCTTCAGCTCGGATGGCAACGGCAATCGCCGCGGCTCGAACGGCTATCTCGCCCAGGCGAGCTACAAGTTCGATGCGCTGAAGCTTGGCGTCAACTACGGCACCAGCCGTCTGGGTCTGGCGGAAGGCGAGGCGCAGTCGGACATTGTCCGCAGCAATTCGAAGATCACTGGCGGCGTTTACTACTCGCTTACCAAGAACCTGACGCTGGTCGGCGAAGTCTCGTCGGTCACCGCCAAGAGCCAGAACGGCGGCAAGAACGAAGCGATGAACTTCAACGTCGGCAGCTTCCTGTCGTTCTGATCCAGAACCGCTCCTAGCGCCAAATTGACCGGGCCTCGCGCCCGGTTTTTTTACGCCCGCCGATCCTGAAAAGAGGGTAGGTGGGGACTTGCCGGTGCGCCTGATGTTTCATCGTTGCGCCACAGTCTGCAATTGCGCCTCGCTTTGCTGCGGTTGTGTCATTGCTGGGCCAGCCGCCAACTCGTCCCGGTGCCGATACAGACGAGCGGCGGCTGTACCCCGCCAGTGACAGTGACGATCGGGTGCCGCGAGAGCCGTAATCAGGTGCTTGGGAACGGTTCTCGACAAGCTCCACGTCAGCCTGACGATGAGAGGGAAATAGTCAATCGGATCAGTAAGCTGGACATCGTCTCTCGAACGTTTTCAAAGGTCGACGAAGGCCGAAAGAATTGCTGCACTGCGGCGAAAAGACTGGCACTGATCGTGCTTCGGGGCGCGCCGGTGGCACCGGTAGGAATGTCACACCTGTATACAACTATAGCTATGAGGAGAAATCACAATGGTCCGTAATTCAGCAGGAACCAGCGCTTTTCAGGTCGGCTGTCGCGCCCTGATCAGTTTGCTGCTGGCCAGCAGCGCTACAGCAGCGGTTGCTGCGTCGGTCACCGACGCCATGATCGCCAACGACCAGAACACGCCGAACGACGTGCTCACCGTCGGCATGGGTTACAGCGGTCAGCGCTTCAGCAACTCGACCAAGATCAACAGCGACAACATCGACGATCTGGTGCCGGCCTGGTCGTTCTCGATGGGTGGCGAGAAGCAGCGCGGTCAGGAAACGCAGGCCCTGGTCAATGACGGCAAGATCTTCATCACCGGTTCTTACTCGCGCATCTGGGCGCTGGACCAGAAGACCGGCCAGAAGATCTGGGTGTACGAGCACCGCCTGCCGGAAGGCATCGTGCCTTGCTGCGACGTCGTCAACCGCGGCGCCGCGCTGTACGACAACCTGGTGATCTTCGGCACGCTGGACGCGAAGCTGGTGGCACTGAATGCCGACACCGGCAAGGTTGTCTGGACCGAAACCATCGACGATTTCAAGGGTGGCTACTCGTACACCGCAGCGCCGCTGATCGTGAAGGGCAAGCTGATCACCGGCGTCTCCGGCGGCGAGTTCGGCGTGGTTGGCCGTATCGAAGCGCGTGATGCGAAGACCGGCAAGCTGGTCTGGATGCGTCCGACCGTCGAAGGCCACATGGGCTACCTGAACGGCAAGGAAAACGGTATCTCGGGCAAGGTCAACGCCACCTGGCCGGGCGATCTCTGGAAGACCGGCGGCGCCGCCACCTGGCTGGGCTGCACCTACGGCGCGGACACCAACGAGATCTATTGCGGTACCGGCAACCCGGCGCCATGGAACTCGTACAGCCGCCCTGGCGACAACCTGTACTCGACATCCACCCTGGCGATCAACGCCGATACCGGCAAGATCGACTGGAGCTACCAGAGCACGCCGAATGACAGCTGGGATTTCGACGGCGTCAACGAGTTCATCAGCTTCGACATGAAGAAGGATGGCAAGACCGTGAAGGCCGGCGCCAAGGCCGATCGCAACGGCTTCTTCTACGTGCTGAACCGCGAGAACGGCAAGCTGCTCAGCGCCAGCCCGTTCGTCACCAAGCAGACCTGGGCCTCGGGTGTCGACCTGAAGACCGGCCGTCCGATCGAGTCGAACAACCGTCCGGGCGATCCGGGCAAGGGCGAGAAGGGCAGTTCCGTGTTCGCCGCGCCGGCTTTCCTTGGCGCCAAGAACTGGATGCCGATGTCGTACTCGGGCCAGACCGGCCTGTTCTACGTGCCGGCCAACGAGTGGGGCATGGACATCTGGAACGAGCCGATCACCTACAAGAAGGGTGCGGCATTCCTCGGTGCCGGCTTCACGATCAAGCCCCTGTATGACGACTACATCGGCGCCCTGCGCGCCATTGATCCGGCCACCGGCAAGATCGTCTGGGAATACAAGAACCCGGCGCCGCTCTGGGGTGGTGTGATGACCACCGCTGGCAACCTGGTGTTCACCGGCACGCCGGAAGGCTTCCTGAAGGCGTTTGACGCCAAGACGGGCAAGGAACTGTGGAAGTTCCAGACCGGTTCGGGCGTGGTCGGCCAGCCGACGACCTGGGAAATGGACGGCGAGCAGTACATCGGCGTCGCGTCGGGCTGGGGCGGTGCGGTTCCGCTCTGGGGCGGCGAAGTGGCGAAGAAGGTCAAGGACATCAGCCAGGGTGGCTCGTTCTGGGTCTTCAAGCTGCACAAGTCGGGCAAGGCGGCTGTTGCTCAAGTCAGCCCGTAAGGACACAGCGGTCTAGAACATAAGCGGAACGAAGAAGGAGCCCGGTTCTCAGGGCTCCTTCTCTGATTCTCGCGGTCTCACGCTCATCCCAATCTCAAATCCATTCAAATCGAATTCGCTCAGCCGATTTCCTTTCCACCTGCCAGTCCCTGGAATCCATGATGAATCGCACTCGCTTCAATCTCGCTGTCGTTGCCTCGATCGCCGGCTTCGTCGGCGTTGTTTCCCTGTCCTTCGTTTCCAGCGAAGCTCGCGCTCACGGTGATGTCATCCCGCAGGCGGTCGATGTTTCCAAGCTGCCGCCGCTGAAGGAATCGACCAACAAGAACCCCTACGCCGGCAATGCCGACGCCATCAAGCTCGGTGCCTCGGCCTACGGCCAGAACTGCGCTCGCTGCCACGGCCTCGGTGCCGTGTCCGGTGGTATCGCACCCGATCTGCGCCTGCTGCCGACCGACGCCGCCACCGACGAATACTTCAAGGGCAAGGTCATGAGCGGCGCGATCCGCAACGGCGTGACCTACATGCCGTCGTTCAAGGACGTGTTCAAGGAAGAAGCGATCTGGGCGATCCGCAGCTACATCGTCAGCGTGCACAGCGAAGATTGATGATGAGCCGCATCACCGGGCTGGTCGCAGCACTGGCAATCCTGGCGTCGTCGGTGATCGGCGCCGTTCGCGCCGATGATGACGCACCGGACCGTCTGGATATCGCCAGGCAGAAAGGCTCTCTGGAGTTCATCGTCTATCGCGATTACCCGCCGTATTCCTATGAGAAGAACGGTGCCTTCGCTGGTGTCGATGTCGACATGGGAAAGGCGTTGGCGGCAGCGGTGGGTGTCAATGCCACGTTCCGCACCTTCATTCCCGGTGATGATCTCGACGATGATCTGCGCAACAACCTGTGGCGCGGCACCATCGTCGGCGGCAGCGTCGGTGATGTGATGCTGCACGTCGGTGCCGACCCGCAGTACGTCGCGCGCCAGAGTCAGGTGTCGATCTTCGGCGTCTACTACCGTGAAGCTGTGTCGCTGTCGTTCGATACGAAAAAATTCAAGTCGTATTCGACGATCGGCGATCTCAAGGGCAAGCGGATCGGTGTCGAAATCGGTTCGATCTCGGATCAGTACCTGACCAACTTCGAGTCCGGGGTTCTGAGTACATCGGTGACCCGCTACACGACGCTCGATGCCTGCGTGCAGGCCTACACCGAAGGCAAGCTCGACGCAGTGATGGCGCCGAAAGGCGAGCTGCAGGGTTTGATGTTCGCTCACGGCGCCAAGGCGAATCTGGCGACGCCGCAGCCGATCCAGTTCCAGGGCATTTTCCGCAGCGCCTGGGAAATCGGCATCGCGGTCAAGAAGGACAGCCCGAAACTGAGTGCCGCGCTTGCCGGTGCCATGTCGAAACTGATTGAAAATGGCGAGCTGAAAGCGATCTATGCTCGCAACGGCATCGATTACGTGACGCCCGGGCTGCGCTAGACGAACGGACTGACAGATGACAGCCATGCGCAGCCTCCGGATCGCTGTCTTCGTGCTGGGCCAGGCGGGCGTGGTATTGGCCGCGCTGGCGCTCGAGCCACCGTCTGATCCACTGAAGTCACCCGCTTGGGGCACCATCTATGGCCGATACTTCAAGGATCAGAAAGTGGTGTTCGATGACAGGATCAAGGTCATCGCGCCAGCCAATGCCGAGAACCCGCTCGATGTGCCGGTGCAGGTCAGCGCCGAGGGTCTGGATGGCGTCGAGGAAATCGTCGTCGTCGCCGATCTGAATCCGATCCAGAAGATCATCAGCTACGAACCACTGCACGCGTCGCCCGATCTCGCATTTCGCTTCAAGGTCGAACAATCGACGCCGATCCGCGCTGCGGCGCGCACCCGGGACGGTGTCTGGCACATCGGCGGCGTCTGGCTCAGTGCTGCCGGAGGCGGTTGCACCACGCCGAGCTATGGCAGCGGCGATCCAGTCTGGCAGACGCGTCTCAACGAAGTCAGCGGCCGGTTGTGGCCGAACGCCGAGACCAAGACCCAGCGTCTGCGCCTGCGGCTGATTCACCCGATGGACACCGGTCTCGCCAATGGCATCCCGGCGTTCTACATCGATCGCATCCTGTTGAGCGACGCGAAAGGCGAGGCGCTGGCGCGCGTGCACAGCTACGAGCCGATTTCGGAGAACCCGGTATTCAGCTTCGATCTGAAAGGCAGCGGCCCGGTACGCGTTACCGGCGGCGACATCCAGGGCAACAAGTTCTCGGCCGAGATCAAGCCTTGAAGCGCCGCCGCTTGCCCACCGCGCTGCTTGCGGTACTCGCTCTGCCGGCTTTCGCTGCACAGGCCTACGACTACCAGCTCAAGCCGCAGGCCGTTGCCGACGGCGTGCAAGTGTTCGTCGGCAAGACCGAGAACTTCAGCCGAGAGAACGGCGGCAACATCGCCAACACCGGTTTCATCATCGGCCGCGATGGCGTCATCGTCATCGATACCGGCCCATCGAAAGCCTATGGCGAGCAGCAGCGCACGGCGATTGCCAGGCTCAGCAAGCTGCCAATCTCGCAGATCTATCTGACCCATGCGCATCCTGATCATGTGCTTGGCAGTCAGGCTTATGCCGGGGTGCCGATCGCAGCGCTGCCGGGCACCACGCAAGGCTTGACCCGCGACGGCGACAGCCTGCTGTCGAATCTGTACCGGCTGGTCGGTGATGCGATGCGCGATACCGAACTGCGGCTGCCGACGATGGAAGCGAAGAGCGGGGAAGTGACCGTCGCCGGCCGCCGTTTGCGGCTGATTCCCGGGCTTGGCCATACCGATGCCGATCTGATGGTCTTCGACGAGACCACCAAGACGCTGTTCACTGGTGATCTGGTGTTCTTCCAGCGCACCCTGACCACGCCGAATGCCGACATCCCACGTTGGTTGAAGACGCTCGATGCGATCGACGCGATCGACTTCAAGATCATGGTTCCGGGTCACGGCCCGGTGCTGCGTGATCACGCCGGCATCGCCCAGACCCGCGACTACCTGCAATGGTTGAGGGACAGCCTGCAAGGGGCTGCCCGCCGTGGTCTCGACATGCCGGAAGTGTTGCAATTGACGATCCCCGAGCGCTTCCAGCGGCTGGCGGTGTTGAGCACCGAATACGAGCGCTCGGTATCGCATCTGTATCCCGCCTACGAACTCGAGACCTTGCCGACCGTTCCGAAATCGAGGCCGTAATGAGCAAGCGCATTCTGGTTCGTTGGCTGGCCGCTATCGCGCTTGGCATCGTCGCCTGCGGCAGCCTGCTGGCCGCCGATGCTCGTACCGTCGAATGGCCGGTCTACGGGCTCGATAGCGCCAATCATCGTCTCGCGCCGATCACCGCGATCAACCCGAAGACGGTCGGCAAGCTGGTGCCGAAGTGGATCTACCAGAGCGGTGTCGTGGGTACTTTCCAGGCAACGCCCTTGGTCATTGACGGCCGCATGTACGTGTCGCTGCCGAACTCGCACGTCGTCGCGCTCGATGCGAAGACCGGCCAGGAATTGTGGCGCTACGAGCACAAGAAGCGCGTCGAACGCATCTGTTGCGGCCCGGCCAATCGCGGCGTCGCGTTTTCCAAGGGCAAGGTCTTCGTCGGCACCGTCGACGCCCGCCTGATCGCGCTCGATGCCGCCAACGGCAAGCTGCTCTGGGATGTCGAGGTCGCGCATCCGGAAGCCGCCGAGGAAAGCCGCAACAGTCTCGGTGCCACGGATCGACTCAAGGACGCCAAGGTGAGCGGCGCTTCCGGCGTCGGCATCGCCAGCGCGCCGCTGGTGTTCGAGGATCGCGTGATCGTCGGCGTCACCGGCCTGGGTTACGGCCTGCATCTGGACAGCCCGCGCGCCGGCGCACCGCTCGGCGCCGTCGTCGGCTTGCCGGGTCAGTTCGGCGGCATCGGCTTTCTGGCGGCGTTCGACGTCAACACCGGCACGCTGCAGTGGAAGTTCGACACCATCCGCCACCCGGAAGACGGTGGCTGGGAAGGTGCTTTCAGCGACAACACGCCGGATGGCGTGCCGCTTAACCGCAATACCGTGGCTGAAAAGGCAGGAGTCGAGACGCACCGCAACGCCTGGCAGTTCGGTGGCGGCTCGATCTATTCGACGCCGGCACTGGACGTTAAGACCGGCTGGCTGTACTTCGGCGTCGGCAATCCCAGCCCGCAGATGAATGGCGACGGCCGGCCTGGCGACAACCTCTACACCTCGAGTCTGGTCGCCATCGACGGCCGCACCGGTACGCCGAAGTGGTACTGGCAGCAGGTGCCGCACGATCTATGGGGTTATGACGTGACCTCGCCGCCGGTGCTGTTTGACGCGACGGTCAAGGGCGCCAGGATCGAAGCGGTGGCGCAGGCCTCGAAGACCGGCTGGATGTTCGTCCATGAGCGCAGCAGCGGTCGGCTGCTGTACAAGTCCGAAGCCTTCGTGCCGCAGAGCAATCTGTTCGCGCAGCCGACGCCGGAAGGCATCACCATCGCGCCCGGCATCGGCGGTGGCGTCAACTGGTCACCGGCGGCGCTCGATGTTTCGCGCCAACTGGCCTTCGTCGCGGCCATGCATTGGCCGACGCAATATTCGGTCAAGGAGATTCCCGCCGAGGGCGACAAGCCGGCCGTGCCTTACTACGCCGCCGAGCCCTCGCAGGGCGAACGCTGGGGCGTGCTGGCGGCGATCGATCTGAAGCGTGATGGCAAGCTGGCCTGGACGACGAAGACGCCGCAGCCGCTGATCGGCGGCGTGCTGGCGCTACAGGGCGGGGTGGTGTTCACCGGCGAAGGCGACGGCAACCTGTCCGCCTTCGATTCGGCGACTGGCAAGCGTCTCTGGCAGTTCAACTGCGGCGCTGGAGTCAATGCGCCACCGATCGCCTATGTGATCGACGGCAAGCCCTACGTGACCGTCGCTGCCGGCGGCAGCGCGATCTGGGGTTATCGCCAGGGCGATGCGGTGGTCACCTTCGGCCTGCCGGACTGAAGCCGCGTTTGCCCGCGGGCAAACCCCTATAGACGTTGAATCGGCAATCGCCGACAACAAAATGCATAAGGCCACGTATTTTCGTAACGCTGTTTCGCCAAGCTATCGGCCTGTCGCATCAACACCCACAAGAACGAGGAGAAAGTACCCATGAAGCTGATCAATTCCTTCGGCCCGAATCCGCGCATCGTGCGCATGTTCCTGGCCGAAAAAGGCCTGAGCATCCCGTCTACCGACATCGACATGCTCGGTGGCGAAAACCGCAAGCCGCCATACACCGACAAGAATCCGGGCGGCCAGACGCCATCGCTGGAACTCGATGACGGATCGGTGCTCGGCGAGACCGTGGTGATCTGCGAATACCTCGAAGAAAAGCACCCGACGCCGGCGCTGATCGGCAGCAATGCCCAGGAGCGCGCCGAAGCCCGCCAGTGGCAGCGCCGGGTCGAGCTGAACATCACCGAGTACATCTACAACGCGTTCCGCTACTCCGAAGGCCTCGGCCTGTTCAAGGACCGGGTGCATTGCATTCCGGCAGCGGCGCCGGACATGAAGGTGTCGGCGCAGAGCTGGCTGAAGAAGCTCGACGGCCTGATCGCCGGCCGTGATTTCATCGCCGGCAAGCAGCTGCGTCTGGTCGACATCGTCCTGTACTGCTGCCTCGATTTCGCCAAGGACGTGGGCCAGCCGCTCGATCCGTCGAACGCCAACATCGCTGCCTGGTTCAAGCGCGTGGATTCACGCCCCAGCGCCACCGCCAGCCTCAGCTCGAACTGGGCGGACATGAAGATGCGCGGCTGATCCTGGCCCTGAAAAGCCCGGCATCGTGATTCGATGCCGGGCTTTTTTGTGGACGACGGATCAAGCCGGCACCGTTGCATTGCCGGAGGTACGGTGGTGAAATTGCTGCAGTCCTGCCGGGTGTGCGGGCTGCAGCAAACAAGTCACCAGTGATGGCAGCTTGGCTTGGAGGCAGAAGATGAAATCACCGACGCTGATCAAGACCGGGATTGCGCTTTGCGCTGTCGTCGCAACGGGTCTGCTGCTTTACCCGGTTGCCACCGTAACGGCCGCCACGCCTTCGACGGATGCCGCGACCAAGCCGGCAGCACAGCCGAAAGCCAGGAAGAGAAAAGCGTCGAAGCAGAAAGCAAAGCCGTCGACGCTCGATCTGAGCGTTCGTACGCAGCCTGCGGAGCCTGTGATCAGCCCCGAGAATCCGGACTACGCCTCGACCGTGCTGCGCCAGAGAGCGGTCGATCCCGCCGTGACTGCCAGCGCCGAAGAGACCAGCTACAAGACCGAGCCGCTGTTCCAGTCGGAGCAGAAGCTGCAGCTGCTAGATGCCGAAGTGCCGGTCACTGTGAAGCTGGGACGCTGGAAAGCTGCCGAGTCGAAGGCACTGGGCCTGTCGGCGACGGTGCCATTGCCGCATCCCGCGAAGTAGCCTGCGGCGGAAGGGATCTATTCGGCCCTGAACAGGAAGCGCTGACCGTCGCGATCCAGGCAGGGATTCAGCCGAGACAGCACCTCGAAGCCGACCATGCCGTCGATGCCCCACGCAGGGTCCATGCCCTGAGGCATCACGGTCAGCGGCACGAGTTGGAATGCTGCGTCCGGGCTGATCGCGACGACCTTGGCCTCGCCATTGAGCAATTCGAAATCCTGTCCGCTGCCATCGCTGCCGGAATGGGCGACAAGATCTGGATAACGCTTGCGGAAATCGTGCCTGGTCGCGAAATCCGGATAGACGACCACCGCGCCGTTGTTGCCGGAATCGACGATCAACCGGGCCTTGGCCCCATCGATGTCGACGACGATCGTCGGCAGCCCGTGATTGAGCGCCATCGGTACCGACGTCATGCCGCGGCCATCGAAGTCCCGTCGAGCCCAGCGCTGCATCCGCTGATGTTCGTAGTCGATGCACAGCACCGCGTTCTCCAAGAGCGGTGCGCCGATGAAACCGGCGAGTGGGGTCTTGCCCGGCCGCCGGGTGACCTGCTCGGGAATGGCGACGATTGCGAAGATCTGCTTGCTCAAGCTGGCGCCGCCGATGCGGGCACTCGGCACGGTGGTCAGCGTGGCCGCGTTGTGATCGCCGCTGGCATCGTTGACGCCCTGCTTCGTACTTGCCTTCAAGCCGAGCGCCTTGGCGATTTCGGGGGTCACGAGGTTGCCGTTCGAAAGTCCGCTGTCGAAGACGAAGGGCAGCCTGTGGCCAGGTGCCAGTTCGACGTCGACGACGATGTTGGCGTCTTCGAGCAGAAACGGAATGACCGCGGGCTTGGCATCAGGCTGCAACAGCGGCTGAGCGGCAACGGATGTCAGCAGCAGGAAGCCGGCAGCGAATGCGAAACATCGTCTCGTTTTCATGGCGGCACCGTAGCAGTCCTTCCGCCAGCGGCGGCGACCGGCGATCAGTCGTGGTAGTCGAGCAACTCCATCGTCACTTCGCCGCCGACGATCTGGGTGGTTTCCAGCGGCTCCTCGCGCTTCAGCTTGATCAGCCCGACACCGGGCGCGTACCACTCGGTGTGATGAATCACGACTTCTGAAGCGCCAAGGCGGGGATCGGCGAGCACGTTGATCGGTGCATCGCCTTCGACCTTGAGACAGTTCTTGAAGGTGCCGGCAGCAACCGTCACTTCTTCGCTGACCGAGGTCACCGTCATGACCAAGGTGAAGCGCACCGAATCGTGATGCAGGAAGCGCTCGCGGAACGGCACGGCGCGTTCCAGGATGAATGGCTGACTGGGGCTTTCCCAGCTGTCGCCCATCTTTGGCGCGATCGGCATCACGGTGCGCGGCACGGCGTCGTCGCGCGGCTCGAACTCGACGGTGGTGCGCAGGCCGGTGCGGACGATGTTCTTGTCATCCAGCTTCAGCCAATACTCGCTGCCGAGACTGTTGCGGCGCAGATAGAAGGTTTCGCCATTGCGCTCGCGACGGCCGCCGTTGCTCATCTCGAAGCGCTCGGTCTTGGTGCCCAGCGGATTCGCTTCGATCAGTTCGTAGGTCCAGCTGCGGCCCTTGTCGAGCGGGAAGTAGAGCGGTGAGGGGCCTTTGCTGCAGCTGGCCAGCAAGGCTGCCGCTGCAAACGCCAGCGTGATTCGGCAAGCGAAGTTCATCGCAGGCCTCACTTTTCCGGCAGCGCCGGATCGGGCAGATCGCCGAGCGTGAAGCTGGGCAAGGCGCCGGCGCTGCGCTTGGCATCCGACACCACGTTCGACTGATTGCGAGCGCCGCCCTTGCGGCCGATCTGCGGCAGGCCCTGCTGTCGGCTCCGCTCGCGGGCATCCTGAATCTGCTTCTGGTCTTCCGCGGTGTACGGCAGCACATAGGCGCGCGGCTCGGCGGCCGGCCCGTCCGGGGTCAGCTCGGTGGCCCAGATGTGGATCAGGCCCGGATCGCCGGTCGCCGCATTCGGTTCGCGGACGCTGGCCGCGTGATACAGGAAGCGGTCCGGCAGCGGCGCTGCGGTCGGCCAGCCGGCCATCTGCTTCCAGCCGCGCTGGCTCAACATCGCCATGCCGATGAAGGCGACGATCAGCGTCGTCTTCAGGCGCGGTGACAGCCCGGTACGGATCAGCAGGGTCAGCGCCAGCAGGGCGACCAGGAAGTACAGCATCGACAGCAGCACGAGTCCGTTGGACATGAGTTGGTATTTTTCGAGTGGATGTCAGTCGCGCGACTTGACCAGCGATTTCTGCAGCGTGTTGACGTTGACGACATTGCCGTCCGGCGTCACGGTGAACCGCACGGCGGTCTTTTCCTCGCCCTGGCGGGTCAGCATGATGGTGTCGTAGTAGATGACCCGCAGCACCGGATTGACCTTGACGACGTTGACCTGCACCGGCACCGGGCCTTTCGAGATCGACTTGTAGTTGTTGATGTTGACCGTGTACTCGCCCGGCGTCTTGCCGCGCAGGGTCACCACTTCCTGGTTCAGCGGATTGATGATCTTCTGGCCGTTGACAGTGATGGTGTCGTTGGAAATGCCGCGATCGTCGCGATCCAGATGCATCAGGCCGGCGTCCGGATGGCGGAACCAGACGACCTCGCCATCACCGCCTTCGACCCAGGTATCGATGTCGTCCTCCGAGCCATCCGGCCAGGTGGTGGTGACGATGAACTCCGCCTTGGTATCGATCACGCCGGTCTTCTTAGAGGGCGGATTGAGGTTGATCAGCATCATGAACAGCAGCATCGTGAAGCCCATCAGCACGTTGAACAGCAGATCCGTGAACGGATCCACCTCGTAATGCTGGCGGTTGCTGGAACGGCGGGAGGCCATCGATTTGCCTGGTCCTGATCAGCGTGCGGGTGCTGCGTCCGGCAAGGTGATGATCAGCGCGAACAGGCGATCAGCCGAGCGGTCGACGGCCAGCATCTGGATGCCGATCATCATCGAGCCGATCAGGCCGGCGATCGTGTGATACAGCGACACCCGCATGCCGACACCCATGCCGCGGATCAGCGAATCCAGGCCCTGCGCCTGCAGATCGCCGGCACTGCCGAGCGAGCCAAGCATGATCACGAAGCCGATCACCGTGCCGAGCAGGCCGAGCTTGATGTGCAGGCCGGCTGAGAACCAGCCCAGCTCGGTGCGGCCCTTGATCCGCTCGTGCAGCAGATCGCCGAGCGCGGTGACTTCGGTGCTGCTCAGGCCGCGTCGTTCGGCGACGAAATCGGTGGTCCAGGAATGTTCCGGCGTCGGCCGGCCGGCAACGTGGTCGAGCAGGATGTCGTACTGCCGCGACAGCTCCCAGGCCTGAATGCCGACATAGGTCGTGGCGATCAGATAGAGCACGCCGACGGCCAGGGTCAGCTTGGTCGGATCGCCGAACAGCAGCAGCGGGATGTAGCCGGTATCGAAGCCGAGATAGATGCCGTACGCCGAGGCACCGAAGATCAGCAGCCACCGATGCCAGCCGATGCCGGCCGGATCATTGCTGCGCAGCGCTTCGACGCGATTACGCGGATTTGCCGAAGCTGTCAGTCGAAATGCTTTCATACCAGTCACGGGCTTGAGCTGCTTCGCGCCGGCGCAGACCGTCCGGGGCCGTCAGCGGACTGACCCCTTCCGAGACGATCGCGATACGGCCGCTGGCGGCGGAATAGAAACCGGAAACCGAGATCGCTGCGTCCTCGGCGACCAGGCTGTAACAGGTGTTGATCATGCGGGCATCAGGTGCGGGACGACCATCGAGGGCGGCCGCTATCGCTGCTGCGCAGAGCTTGGCCTGGCTGTTCGCGGCGAACGCCGATTTCGGCATCGGCGCAGCAATCGCGGCATCGCCGAGCACGTGGATGCCGGCGTGCAGGGTCGATTCGAAGCTTTGCGGATTGACCGGGCACCAACCCGAGTCGTCGGCCAGCGCGGCACGTCCGGCGATCGCCGCGGCCTGCTGCGGCGGGATGATCGAGGCTAGATTCGTGGCGATCGGCGTGCCGGCGTCGCGCAGCCAGACTTCGCCGGTGTCGGGATCGACCCGAACCACTTCACCGCCCTTGGCGCGCGGTATCCATTCGATCATTGCGCCGTAGCGCTCGTCCCATTCGGCAAGAAACAAGGGCCGCTTGGTGAAGTCGTCCTTGGCGTCGGCAATCAGGATCTTGGTGCGCGGTCGTCCGGTTCTCAGCAGATGTTCGGCGATCAGGCTGGCACGTTCGTAAGGGCCGGGCGGGCAGCGATAGGGATTGGGCGGTGCGCCAATCAGGATGGTGCCGCCGTCCGGCACGGCGTCGACGCGCTCGCGCAGCGACTGCACCTGCGCATCGCCTAACCAGGCATGCGGCATTGCCCCGCTGAGTTCGGCGGTCAGACCTTCGATCACGCCCCAGCGCATTGCGATGCCCGGTGACAGCACGATGCGATCGGCGACCAGCCGCTTGCCGCCCGCTGTGGTCACCGTACGGCTTACGGGGTCGATGCCGGTCACTTCATCGATCAGCGTTCGCACGCCGTGGGCGCGGCCGATGTCGGCGGTGTGGCGGGTGATGCTGGCGACGCTGCGCAGGCCGGTCAGCGCTAGGTTGGTGAACGGGCCCGTGCACCAGGAGGCGCGCACGTCGATCAGCAGCACGTCGCTGGTCGGCGCGAGCCGTCGCAGCATTTTCGCGCAGGTGGCGCCGCCGAAGCCGGCACCGATGACGATGATTCTTGCCTTGCGTCGGGCTGCGGACGCCGGCAACAGCGTCGCGGCGAACGCTGCCTGCAGCAGATGCCGGCGCGACAGGCTCAAGGCCGTGCCCCGACTTTTGCCGGAGCCTTCGCAGGCTTGCCCAGTTCGGTGGCCAGGGAATCGATCTCGGCATCGCTCAGGTGCAATGCGAAGCGAGCCATGATCGAACCCGGTTCGGGCTGATCGCGGGCGGCTCGCAGGCTGGCGGAAATCCTTGCGGCCGAGTAGCCGCCAAGCGCTGGCATCGTCGCGGCATTGACGGCTGGCTGATGACAACCTTGGCAGGACGAGGCGAGCGGCGACAGCGCCGCGCGCGCAGGCAGGGCAGCCGTCGCAAGCAGCGACAGCAGGATGACGAAGGAGTGGTTGCGCATCAGCAGCATGGGCGGCCCCGGGAGCAGAAACCGTGCCGAGACTAGCAGCCCCGCGCAGGCCGGCAAATGGACGCTGGCCCGG
This sequence comes from Nevskia ramosa DSM 11499, assembly GCF_000420645.1. Classification (NCBI taxonomy): domain Bacteria; kingdom Pseudomonadati; phylum Pseudomonadota; class Gammaproteobacteria; order Nevskiales; family Nevskiaceae; genus Nevskia; species Nevskia ramosa. The sequence continues at coordinate 376,147 of NZ_ATVI01000005.1, forward strand.
ACTTCTGTGGCGGTGACGACCGTTTCCGGATCGCCCGATGTGCCATTTCCGTGACGCTGTCGACGCGCTGTTCCGTTTACGGGTCGCCAGCGGTTCCTCGATGGGCAACGCGGCAACAAAAAGCCGCCCGGTCGTCTGGCGACCGGGCGGCTCGTTTTACCGCGAACCGCTTAGTGAACGACGGCGTTCAACTCGCCCTTCACGTAACGCGTGGCCATCGCATCCATGCCGATGACCTTGATCTTCGAAGCCTTGCCCGAGCTTTCGAAGGCATCGAAGCGCAACTTGACGATGTCCTTCGCGGCCGCCGTGGCCAGCTTCAGGAAGTAGCGCGGATCGAACTCTTCCGGCTTCTGGCCGAGAGCGCGACGAATCGCGCCGGTCATCGCCAGACGGATGTCGGTGTCGATGTTGATCTTGCGCACGCCGTGCTTGATGCCCTCGCGGATTTCCTCGACCGGCACGCCATAGGTTTCCTTGATGTTGCCGCCGTACTGGCGAATGATTTCCAGCCATTCCTGCGGCACGCTCGACGAGCCGTGCATCACCAGATGGGTGTTCGGGATGCGGGCGTGGATCGCCTTGACCTGGCTGATCGCCAGCACGTCGCCGGTCGGCGGACGGGTGAACTTGTAGGCACCGTGGCTGGTGCCGATGGCGATCGCCAGCGCGTCGACCTGGGTCGAGGCGACGAAGCGGGCGGCCTCATCCGGATCGGTCAGCAGCTGCGAGTGATCGAGCACGCCTTCGGCACCGACGCCGTCTTCTTCACCGGCCATGCCGGATTCCAGCGAGCCGAGGCAGCCGAGTTCGCCTTCCACCGACACGCCGACGGCATGCGCCATTTCGACGACGCGGGCGGTGACGCGGACGTTGTAGTCGTAGTCGGCCGGGGTCTTCTGATCTTCCTTCAGCGAGCCGTCCATCATCACGCTCGAGAAGCCGGAGCGGATCGAAGCCTGGCAGGAGGCCGGGCTGGCGCCGTGGTCCTGGTGCATGCAGATCGGGATGTGCGGGTACGACTCGATCGCCGCTTCGATCAGATGACGCAGGAACGGTTCGCCGGCGTACTTGCGGGCGCCGGCGGAGGCCTGGAGGATCACCGGGCTGTCGCAGGCTTCGGCGGCTTGCATGATCGCCTGCACCTGCTCCATGTTGTTGACGTTGAACGCGGGCAGGCCGTAGCTGTGCTCGGCGGCGTGGTCCAGCAATTGGCGCAGTGAAATCAGTGCCATGAACGCTCTCTTATGGTTTGTGGGGGACGGATGGAAATCCGTTTGCAAGATTAACCGAGACCGCCCCGATGCCGGAACAGGCATGGGCAACCTCGGTCAGGGTATCGATGACGCGGTCGGCGCCGGCTTCGGACGCCGGATGCCCGCCGTTGTAGCCGTAAGGCACCATCCAGACGGCGATGCCGGCATTGCGGGCGCAGGCGACGTCGATCGACGAATCGCCGACCAGCAGGGTGCGTTCGCGGCTGCTGCCGAAGGCAGCCATCGCGTGCAGCGCGGGGGCGGCGTCCGGCTTCTTCTGCGCCAGCGTATCGCCGCAGACCACCAGATCGATCAGCGCCGGCAGCGGCCCATCGGCGAGCAACTGCTCGACGAAACGCGTCTCCTTGTTCGACACGATCGCGCATTTGACGCCGGCAGCACGGAGGCTGACCAGCGTCGAAACCGTATCGGCGAACGGCTGGCTCAACGGGGCAAGCCGGCCGTAGTGGTGCTCGAAGCGGATCAGCGCGGCGTCGATATCGGCCTCGCGCTTCTCGGCCGTGGTGCCCGCCGCAGCCACCGTGTCATAGGCCTTGGCGATCGTCTGGCGAACGCCGTGGCCGATGAAGAAGCGCACGGCATCGGTATCGGCCGGCGGCAGGCCCTGATCGACGATAGCCAGATTCACCGCCGCCGCGATTTCCGGTGCTGTTTCGAGCAGGGTGCCGTCGAGATCGAACAGCACCGCGTCGAAGGGACGATTCGCTGACATCAGTTGGTCGACAGTTCGACGGCCGGCGTCGCGACGTTGGCTTCGACCACCCGCTGCGCCGCTTTGGTGACCGCTGCGGAGGTGATGCCGAAGTAGTCGTAGAGCGCCGGTGCCGGTGCCGATTCGCCGAAGCTGTTCATGCCGACGAAAGCGCCATCGAGGCCGATGTACTTCCACCAGCTGTCCGAGGTCGCGGCTTCAACGGCCACGCGCGGGATGTTTCGCGGCAGCACGCTGGCCCGGTAGGCGGCCGGCTGACGATCGAAGACATCGGTCGACGGCATCGACACCACGCGGGCACCGATGCCAAGCGCAGCGAGCTGGGTCTGCGCAGCCATCGCCAGCGACACTTCAGAGCCGGTGGCGAGCAGCAGCACGTCGAGATTCAGCTCTGGCTCGCTGAGTACATAGCCGCCGCGGGCGATCAGGTCTGCGCCGTCCTCGCCATGCTTTTGCTGGGCCAGATTCTGGCGCGACAGCAGCAGCGCCGACGGGCCGTTGTGACGCTCGAGCGACGCCTTCCAGGACACCGCCGTCTCCAGCGCATCGCAGGGACGCCAGACATCGAGATTCGGGATCGCGCGCAGCGCCGCAGCGTGTTCGACCGGCTGATGGGTCGGGCCGTCTTCGCCGAGGCCGATCGAATCGTGGGTCAGCACATAGATCACCCGCTGCTTCATCAGCGCGCTCATGCGCATGCCGTTGCGCATGTAGTCCGAGAACACGGCGAAGGTGCCGCCGTACGGAATGAAGCCGCCGTGCAGGACGATGCCGTTCATGAGCGCGGCCATGCCGAATTCACGGACGCCGTAGCTGACGTAGTTGCCGATCGCGCCGACGGTGTGGAACGAGGCGCTGGCCTTCGCCGCGGTCAGGTTCGAACCGGTGAGATCGGCCGAGCCGCCAAGCAGTTCGGGAATCTTCGGCACCAGGGTTTCGAGCGCGACCTGCGAGGACTTGCGGGTGGCGACCGGCGCCGTCACCGCGCGCGCAGCGGCGAGCAGTTCCTGCGAGGTCTTCAGCCAGTCCTTCGGCAGATAGCCACGCTGGGCGCGGGTGAACTCTTCGGCCTCGGTTGGAAACGCGGCGGCGTACTTCGCGAACGCGGCATTCCAGGCCGCTTCCCTGGCGGCACCGGCGGCACGGGCATCCCAGGCGGCGCGGATATCTTCGGGAATCTCGAACGGGCCGTATTCCCAGCCGAGCGCGGCACGGGTGGCGGCGACTTCGGCCGCGCCGAGCGCGGCACCATGCACTTCCTCGGTGCCGACCTTGTTCGGCGAGCCCCAGCCGATCTTGGTGCGGCAGATGATCATCGTCGGCTTCGTGGTCTGCGCCTGCGCTTCACGGTTGGCGGCATCGATGGCGACTACATCGTGGCCATCGATCGGGCCGACCACGTGCCAGCCGTAGGCGCGGAAGCGGGCGGCGGTGTCGTCGCGGAACCAGCCTTCGACGTGGCCGTCGATGGAGATGCCGTTGTCGTCGTAATAGGCCACCAGCTTGTTCAGGCCGAACACGCCGGCCAGCGAGCAGGCTTCATGACTGATGCCTTCCATCAGGCAGCCGTCGCCGAGGAGGACGTAGGTGTGATGGTCGACGATGGTGTGGCCATCGCGGTTGAAACGGGCGGCGAGCATCTTTTCCGCGAGCGCCATGCCGACGGCATTGGCAATGCCCTGGCCGAGCGGGCCGGTGGTGGTTTCGACGCCCGGCGTGATGCCGTATTCCGGGTGGCCGGCGGTCTTCGAATGCAGCTGGCGGAAGGCCTTCAGCTCGGCGATCGGCAGGTCGTAGCCGGACAGGTGGAGTGCGGCGTAATGCAGCATCGAACCATGGCCGTTGGAGATCACGAAGCGATCGCGATCCGGCCACTTCGGGTTGTTCGGGCTGTGCTTGAGGTAATCCCGCCACAGCACTTCGGTGAGATCGGCCATGCCCATCGGCATGCCGGGATGGCCGGACTTGGCGGCTTCGACGCCATCGATGGCGAGGAAGCGGATGGCGTTGGCAAGCCGGCGACGGTCGGCTGCGGTCAGGGTCTGGGTCATGGCGATTTCGGAAGTGTTGTGGGTCGCGTCAGGGTCAGGCGCGGCGCTTCTTGTCCATCAGACGCAGGATCATCGGCGTGAAGATCATCTGCATCGCGAGGCTCATTTTGCCACCCGGGCAGACGATGTTGTTCGGCCGCGTCATCATCGAGCCGTGGAGCATCGACAGCAGGTACTGGAAATCGATGCCTTTCGGGTCGGCGAAGCGGATCACCAGCATGCTTTCGTCGGCGGTGGGGATGTCCCGCGCGATGAACGGATTGCTGGTGTCCACGGTCGGCACGCGCTGGAAATTGACGTGGGTGCGCGAGAACTGCGGGCAGAGGTGGTTCACGTAGTCCGGCATCCGTCGCAGGATGGTTTCCACCACCGCTTCCTGCGAGTAGCCGCGCATGTTCTGGTCGCGATGCAGCTTCTGGATCCACTCCAGGTTGATGATCGGCACCACGCCGATCAGCAGGTCGGCGTGCTTGGCGACGTTGTGTTCGTCATCCTTGTAGCCGCCGTGCAGGCCTTCGTAGAACAGCAGGTCGGAACCCGGTTCCATGTCGGTCCAGGGCGTGAAGGTGCCCGGATCCTGCTTGTGGGGCGCAGCTTCATCGGCGTCGTGCAGGTACTTGCGGACCTTGCCGGTGCCGGTCGAGCCGTAGGTCTTGAACAGCGTTTCGAGTTCGGCGATCAGGTTGGCATCCGGCCCGAAGTGGCTGAAATGGGTGTTGCCCTTGGCCTCTTCGTCCTTCAGCTGCGCGCGCATGCCCTTGCGGTCATAGCGATGGAAGGAATCGCCCTCGACCACGCCCGGCTTGATCTTCTCGCGACGGAAGATGTGCTGGAACGCCTTCATTACCGTCGTGGTGCCAGCTCCCGAGGAGCCGGTCACCGCGATCACCGGATGTTTCACAGACATGGTGTGTCTCCCCTCTGGAGGACGCAGGGCACTCGGTGGTGCCCATAGGTTTTGTAGTGTTTCTTGGCAATCAGACTTCGGAGCGATACAGCGAGCGATCCTTGAACAGCGGCGAGGCGTAGGGGCGGTCGGCGCCGCTGTCATGTTCAGCGTGATAGCGCTCGATGCGCTCGACTTCGTTCTTCGAGCCGAGGATCACCGCGATGCGCTGATGCGCGGAATCCGCCGCATGATCGAGGATCGCGCCGCGGCCGTAGCTCGCCGCGCCGCCGGCCTGCTCGACGATGAAACCGATCGGATTGGCTTCGTACAACAGGCGCAGACGGCCGACCTTGGCCGGGTCCTTGGTGTCGCGCGGGTACATGAACACGCCGCCGCGCATCAGGATGCGATGCACGTCCGCCACCATCGACGCGATCCAGCGCATGTTGAAATCGCGGCCTCTGACGCCGGTCTTGCCTGCCTTGCATTCCTCGACGTAGCGCGAGATCGGCGGCTCCCAGAAACGCTCATTCGAGGTGTTGATCGCGAACTCGCTGGTGTCCGGCGGAATCCGCAGGTTCTCGTGGGTGAGGATGAAGTTGCCGATCTCGCGATCGAGCGTGAACGCGTGCGTGCCCTTGCCGACGGTGATCACCAGCATCGTCGCCGGCCCGTAGATCGCGTAACCCGCGGCGACCTGGCGGCGGCCTTCCTGGAGGAAATCCTCGACCGTCGGCGGCGTGTCCTTGTCATGCACCAGCACCGAAAAGATGGTGCCGACTGAAACGTTGACGTCGATGTTCGACGAGCCATCCAGCGGATCGAAATTCAGCAGATAGCGGCCACGCTTGAACTCGGCGGGAATCTGGATCGGCTCTTCCATCTCCTCCGAGACCATGCCGGCAAGCATGCCGCCCCATTCGCAGGCGTCGATCAAGGCGTCGTTCGACAGCACGTCGAGCTTCTTCTGGATCTCGCCCTGAACGTTGGTGTTGTCGATGACGCCGTGGAAGCCGCCGAGCGCACCCTTGGCGGTCATCGCCGCGATCGACTTCACCGCCGCTGCCACGTCGACCAGCAGGCCGGCGAGCTGACCGTTGTCGTCCAGCTCGTGCAGCTGCTCGATCAGAAACTTCGACAGCGTGGTTCTTCCGAGATACATGGCGCGTCCCTCTAAGGTGGTGCGGCGGTGTCGGCGTCGAACACGCGGGACGCGAGGATATCGGACGCAACCAGCGTGCTGAGATCTTGCGCGGTGACATTCAGCTCGCCATCGCCGACGCCGGCGAACAGACGGTTGGCCTGGCGCAGCCGGGCGCGGTCCAGCGCATTGCGCACCGAGCGGGCATTGGCGAAGTTCGGCTGCTTGAGGCGCCGCTCGATGTAGTCACCCATGGCCACTTCAGCGTCGCCGTCGAAACGATAGTTCATCGCGCCAACCATCTTGCTGGCAATCGACAACAGTTCCGGCTGCGAGTAATCGGGGAAGTCGATGTGATGGGCGATCCGTGACGACATGCCGGGGTTTGAACTGAAGAAGGTATCCATCCGGTTCTTGTAGCCGGCCAGGATCACCACCAGGTCATCCCGGTTGTTCTCCATCACCTGCAACAGGATCTCGATCGATTCCTGACCGTAGTCGCGCTCGTTTTCCGGCCGGTACAGGTAATAGGCCTCGTCGATGAACAGCACTCCGCCCATCGCCCTTTTGAGCACTTCCTTGGTCTTCGGCGCGGTATGGCCGATGTACTGGCCGACCAGGTCATCGCGAGTCACCGACACGACATGGCCTTTGCGAACATAGCCGAGGCGATGCAGGATTTCTGCCATCCGCAGCGCCACCGTGGTCTTGCCGGTGCCGGGGTTGCCGGTGAAGCACATGTGCAGGCTCGGCGGGCTTGCTTCCAGCCCCAGCGCCTTGCGGGCGCGGGTCACGGCGAGATAGGCGGCGATCTCGCGGATGCGCCGCTTCACCGGTGCCAGGCCGACCAGTTCACGGTCGAGTTGATCAAGAACCTCGGAGACGTTCGATTCACGAACGATCGCCTGGAGGTCAACGGTCTGGGTGTCGTCCACGGTTGCCTCCGTCAGGAATGCTGTCTGTCATCGGGATCGCCCCAGCCGGTTGGGCCGAGGTGATCCCGTGCTTCATGGCTTCAATACCGCTCGCCTTCGCCCTTGTCGGTGGCGTAGGAGTGAATCGTGTAGCGCACCGAGCGGCCATCGACTTCCTGACGAATCAGGCCGAAACCCGGCTCCTTCGCAGGACGGTTGACGATGTACGACATGGTCGGGGACTCGACGCCGCGCGTGGCATCGAAAGCGGTGACGCGGATGTAGTGGTTCGGGAACGTCTTGCGTGCGCTGTTGATTTCCATCAGGGCGCCGGCGGAGTCCTTCAGATCAAACATGGGGTTGCCGAACATTTCCCAGTAGGTGTTGCGCGGATGCGGGTCGTCGGTGTACTCGATACCGATCGACCAGCTTTTGTTCAAGGCGTATTCGATCTGCGAAGTGATCTGGGCATCGGTCAGATCCGGCAGGAAAGAGAACTGCCCCTGGGTCACGCGCTGATTGATATTGGTCATCATGGCTTGTGTGCTCCTGTACTCAGACGCTGGCGGTGGGGGTCGGCGCGTAATCCGCCGTATCGGTCGACTCGTAGTTGAAGGTGACGTCGCCCCAGACATCGAGCGCCTGCTTCAGCGGCGTGCACCACTTGCCTGCGTCGCGAAGAATCTGCGGGCCTTCGTTCCAGATATCGCGGCCTTCGTTGCGGGCCATGACCATCGCTTCCAGCGCCACACGGTTGGCCGTTGCACCGGCCTGGATGCCTTGCGGATGGCCGATGGTGCCGCCGCCGAATTGCAGCACGACGTCATCACCGAGGTAGGTCAACAGCTGATGCATCTGGCCGGCATGGATGCCGCCCGAAGCCACCGGCATGACCTTGTTCAGCGACGCCCAGTCCTGCTCGAAGAACAGGCCGGTTTCCAGGCTTTGCGGCGTATGCGTTTCGCGCAGCGTGTCGTAGAAGCCCTTGATCATCAGCGGATCGCCTTCCAGCTTGCCGACCACCGTTCCGGCGTGGATGTGATCGACGCCGGCCATGCGCATCCACTTGCAGATCACGCGGAAGTTCATGCCATGGTTCTTCTGGCGTGAATAGGTCGAGTTACCGGCACGGTGCAAATGCAGGATCATGTCGTTCTTGCGCGCCCACTTGGCCATCGACTGGATCGCGGTGTAGCCGATCACGAGGTCGATCATGATGATGACCGAGCCGAGCTGCTTGGCGAACTCGGCACGCTCGTACATCTCTTCCATCGTGCCGGCGGTGACATTGAGGTAGTGACCCTTCACTTCACCGGTAGCGGCGGAAGCCTTATTCACGGCTTCCATGCAATACAGGAAGCGATCACGCCAGTGCATGAACGGCTGCGAGTTGATGTTCTCGTCGTCCTTCATGAAGTCCAGACCGCCCTTCAGGCCTTCATAGACGACGCGGCCATAGTTGCGGCCCGAGAGGCCGAGCTTGGGCTTGGTCGTCGCACCGAGCAGCGGACGGCCGAATTTGTCGAGGCGCTCGCGCTCCACGACGATGCCGGTGGCCGGACCCTGGAAAGTCTTCAGGTAAGCGACCGGGATGCGCATGTCTTCCAGACGCAGCGCCTTCACGGCCTTGAAGCCGAAGACGTTGCCGATGATCGAGGCCGTCAGGTTGGCGATCGAACCGCCCTCGAACAGATCGAGGTCGTAAGCGATGTAGGCGAAGTACTGGGCTTCGGTTTTGGTGCCGGCACCGGTGTTCGGCACCGGGTCGACGCGAAAGGCCTTGGCGCGATACAGCTCGCAGGCGGTCAGGCGGTCGGTCCATACCACGGTCCAGGTCGCGGTCGAGGATTCACCGGCAACGGCGGCGGCGCATTCGTCGGCCGGCACACCTTCCTGCGGCGTGATGCGGAACAGCGCGATCACGTCGGTATCTTTCGGCACGTAGTCGGGCTGCCAGTAGCCCATCTGCTTGTACTTCAGCACGCCCGAGGCGTAGCGCTTCTTGCCGTCGGTGATCTGCTTGTCATCGCTGGTCATTGCATCGTTCATCGCGTCTTCCTCTTGGCGGTGGCTGCTTCGATGGCGAGGAAGGTACGGCGCAGGAGAGTTAAGGTAAATTCACGATATCTGCATCGTCGAATAAGGTTTTCTGATGTTGAATCTCAGCCTGCGTCAGCTCCGTACTTTCGTCGCCGCCGCTCGCCATCTGAGCTTTGCCCGCGCGGCCGAAGAATTGCATCTGACCGCGCCGGCGGTGTCGATGCAGATCCGCGATATGGAAACCGCGATCGGCCTGCCGGTGTTCGAGCGCAGCGGCCGTTCGATGAGCCTGACCACCACCGGCGAATACCTGCTGGTCTATGCCCGCCGGGTGATCGCCACGCTCAAGGAAGCCGAGGACACCATCGCCCGCCTGCGCGGCGTGCAGGCCGGGCGGATCACCGTCGGCATGGTCGGCACCGCCCAGTATTTCGTGCCGAGGCTGCTGGCGCAGTTCCGCAAGGACTATCCGGGCGTGGAAGTGCGGCTGACGGTGGGCAATCGCGATCAGCTCGATCGCCAGCTGCATGATCGCGAGATCGATCTGGCGATCATGGGCCGGCCGCCGCGCGAGCTGGACGTGCGCGCCGAAGCCTTTGCCGTGAACCTGCTCGGTGTCGTCGCCGCGGCCGACCATCCGCTGGCGACCGAGCGGGCGATCTCACCGGCCCGGCTCGACCGCGAACTGTTCATCGTCCGCGAGATCGGTTCGGGTACCCGCGGTGCGATGGAAGTGTTCTTCCGCGAGCAGCACATCGCCCCCGTCGCGATCATGGAAATGAGCAGCAACGAAACGATCAAGCAGGCCGTGATCGCCAACATGGGCCTGACCATCCTGTCGCAGCACACGCTGGTGCTGGAACTGCAGGCCGGACAACTGAAGCTGCTCGATGTCGTCGGCATGCCGCTGAAGCGCGCCTGGCATGTGGTCAGCCTGGGGGCGATGAGCCTGTCGCCGGCCGCCGAAGCCTTTCGCTACTTCGTGCTGGAGCGCGGCGAAGCGATGCTGGCGGAGTTGTTCGGCGGTGAAGCTTCGTAGGTCGGGCCATGCCCGACGGCACTCGCGCCGCCCTTCACCTGAACTCCGCGTCCTCCAGCTGGCGGTACAGGTACTGCACGTTCTGCGGGTGGAGCACGTCGTACTGCTGCCAGCCCGCGAACTCCGGCAGGCGCACGCGGGCCGAGGCTTCGAGCAGGCTGGCACCGTGCTGGTACTCGCTGCGCACGGCAGCGTCGATCTGCCGCAGATAGCGCTGCATCGCATCGATCTGACGCAGGTCACCGACCGGCCCGAAGCCCGGCACGATGCGCTTCAGCGGCAGCTTGCGCAGCGCTTCGAGTGCAGCGATCCAGCTAGTGACGCGGGCGTCGCGCAAGCTCGGAACGCGCTGGCTGGCGATGAGGCCGCCCGCGAACAAGGTGCCGGATTGTCGATCGAACACGGCGAGCGTGCCCGGTGTGGTCGCCAGGCTGCCGTCGATCAACACGGCCTGGCGCCCGCCGAGATCGATCGGCGCAAGAACGTCGATGTCCCGATCCGGCGTGACCAGCACCGTACCCTTCATCAAGCCGCCGGGCAGCAGTTCGCGCAGATGGGTCAGGCAGTTTTCGCAGCGCTTGCGCATCAGCTTGGCGGCATCCGGCGAGGCCAGCACCGGCACGCCGTGGGCGCGGAAGGCGCCGGCACCGAACAGGAATTCCTGGATCGGCTGGGTCAGCAGCAACGCTTCGATCGGTTTGTCGCTGCGCGCTGTCCAGGCCGCATGCAGCCGCTCGCCGTGGACCTTCGATACGCCGCTGTCGATCGCCAGCGCGCCACGCTTGCCGACGATCAGCCCGCTGTTGGCGATCTCGCCGCGGTTGGCCGGGCCGATCGCGTCATAGCTGCCGAGGTCGGCGAACACGCCGTCGGCCAGCTTCGCTGTTTCTGCGGCAGCGATTCCTGGCAGCAGGGCAGTTATGACAATGGCCGCCAGCAGAATTCGGACTTGGCGGCTCATGCTCGGCACGCCTGTCGCCGCCGCAGTCGTTCTGCGACGACGATGCAAAGGCTCAACCACGCGGCTGCCGATGCGAAGCCGGCGATCACGTCGCTGAAGTAATGCACCTGCAGCAGCACCCGGCTGAAGCCGATCAGCAGGATCAGGGTCGTCGTGCCGATCAGCAGCGGCAGCCGCGCCGATGCCGGCAGCCGGTGCAGCAGCAGCCAGGTGAGCATGCCGTAGACCGCCAGCGAGCCGGAGGCATGGCCGCTCGGAAAGCTGTAGCTCGGTTCGATCACCAGGCCATGGTCGTAGAGCGGACGAGCTCGTTCGAACGACAGTTTCAGCGCGCGATTCAGCAGGCCATTGCCGGCGGTCGTCACCAGCCATAGAGCCAGTTCCAGCCAGCGTCGACGCAGCAGCAGCGCCAGCGCCACGCCGATCACGACGGCCAGCAGGGTCATGAAATTGCCGAACTGGGTAATCATGAAAATGGCCTGCAGCATCGGCCGCGAAATGCTTCTGCGCAGTTCGTTGGCCAGTAGGGCATCGAAGACGCTGATGTGGCTCAGCAGGCTGGCCACGGTCAGAAACAGCAACAGCGCCAGCAGCGCGATGCTCAGGCCGACGGCCGTCAATGATTGAGCGTTTGCCGAGGCTCGATAAAACGCCGCCCGCCGCCACAGCAGTCGCGTGAGCAAGCCGCTCACCACGATCAGACCGGCCAGCAAGGGCAGGGCGTTGACGGCGATGAACTGCGCGAGGGCGGGCATCGCGGGCTGGTACTGAACGATCGGCTGATCAGTGCAGCGGTCGGCGATCGAGCGCGAGATCGGTGATCGAGCCGGGCGCAAAGCGCTGTTGATCGGCATCGTAATCCCAGCGTTCGACAGCGCATTTCGCAGTGCCCGGCTGATGGCGAATCAGATTGACCGAGTTCGGCGCGCCGGCCCGGGTGCGCCGCGAAACCGCCGTGCCGGCCTGCACGGCAAAGATCTCGCGTGGCAGCTGATGGACTTCCTGCAGCGCTTGCGTGAATGGCAGATGGATGTGGCCGCCGAGGATCAGATCGGCTCCGGCCGCGGACCAGACCTGCATCGCCGCACGGCGGCCGTGCAGCAGGTTGTGCTCGTCCTCGACATGCTGCACATGCACCGGCTGATGAGTGACCACCAGCTTCAGCCGCGAGGCCGGGCAGCGCAGCAGGCGGCGGCGAACCCGCTCGATCTGCCGCGACGAGACGCGGCCGTCGACATGCCGGAAGCGGCTGGTGGTGTTGACGCCGATGATCAGCACCGAGTCGTCCTCGTAATCCGGTTCCAGTTCGCGGCCGAAGGCGCGACGAAGATTGCGATACGGCGCGAACAGCCGCCGCCAGACCTCGAACAGCGGAATGTCGTGATTGCCCGGCAGGATCAACTTCGATCGTGCCGCCAGCGCGTCGATGAACTTGCGCGCGGCGGCGAATTCCGGCGTGCGGCTGCGCTGGGTGATGTCGCCGGACAGGATCGCCACATCCGGCTGCTGCTCGCGTGCGAGTTGCAGCAGCGCTTCGACGACTTCGGCGCGCTCGGTGCCGAAGTGGGTATCGGACAGATGCAGCACCAGGCTCATGCTGCGGAATCTTCGGTGGCTGGCGTCAGCGGCACCATCAGCAGCAGCGGCGTCGGCGACACGGAGAACACGACCGGCACCGACAGCCGTGTCACTTCACCGTCCATCGCCACCTTGTAGCTCTTCCTCCGGCTGCGACGGTGCGGACGCACGGTGAGCTTGCGCAGCGGAACGCTGATCACATGCTCGGCGTCGCCAAGACGGCCGAAGGCACCGCGCAGCATCAGGCCAATCATCGCCAAGGTGCGGACCGGCTTCGGTGCGATGGCCACCAGATGGTCGTGAGCGAGTGCTGCACCTTCGGCGATACCGATCTGCTTGAGCTGCAGCGCGTTGTTGCCGACGAACAGGGTTGGCGTACGGATCTTCCGGGTCTGGCCCTCGGCTTCGATCTCGAGGTTCAGCTGCCGGCGATTGCGAAGCACGCTGACCAGGCCGGCCACCCCTGCGATCAGCCGGCTGCGGCCGAAGCGCTGCTTGAAGGCTTCGCGATCTTCGAGCAGTTGCGGATACAGGCCGAGGCTGGCGTTGACCAGGAACAGACGATCGTTGACCAGGCCCACCTGCACCGACTGCGGCGTGGCCGTCAGCAGCGCTTCGGTAGCGATCCGTGTGTCCTGCGAGATGCCGTGCTCGCGGCCGAAGTAGTTGAACGTGCCCTGCGGCAGCACCGCGAACGGCTGACCGCAGCCGAGTGCGGCCTGGGCGACGGCGTTGATGGTGCCATCGCCACCCGCGGCGACCACGATGCCGTCCTGAGCCTTGGCCAGTTCGACAGCGCGCAGGGCCAGTCCAGGAATGTCGCTGCCTTTCTCAGCGAGCAGCAGTTCGTGACGGCGGCCGGCACGATCGAACACCTCGCGGATCGTGGTCTGTGTTTCGTTGGTATCGCTATGTCCGGAACCTGCGTTCATGACGATGAAGCAGGGCTGCTGCTTAGCTTGATTCACGAGCGGTCAGAGATTTTCAAAGCGATTCATGTCCAGGATTCCCGCTTCCAGCGGCTCGGTTTCGCGCTGGTACTGGGAGAAGTCGTTGAAGACGGCCCAGAAGTCCGGATGGGTACGGCGCAGGCCCCACTGATCGACGACCTTTTCCAGGCTTGCCTTGTCGGTGGCTGCCGACAGGGCTGCGACGAAGCTGTCGAGCTCGGCCATCGGCACATCGAAGGCGAAGTTCGGATAGTTGCCGAACACGCCGGGCATCACGCTGACCGTGTCGCGTTCCGGCTGCAGGCGGCCATCCTCGCCCATGATGAAGGCGACATTGCTGTGCGCGCGGTTGTGGATCAGCGAATAGACCAGCCGCTGCTTGTCGCCGCGGATGCGCAGCAGCACCACTTCCGGCAGCAGGGTCAGCACCGGCAAAGTCTTGCCGGTGGCTTGCGCCAGCGGCCGCAGCGCGCGGTTGGCAGCCTGGGTCATCGCCGAGCTGTCGGGCAGTTTGCAGTCGCCGCGCGCGCAGCGGTTGATGACGTCGTCCGGTCCCTTGACCTTGCGCAGCGCCTTCAGCAGTTGGTCCACATACGCCGCTTTCGCCGCGTCCACGTCGATGCCCGGCTTGAATTTGAGCTGGGTCGGCCGCTTGTCGTCGATGTCGGGATAGGTGGTGAACAGCTTCACGCGACCGCCGTCCTGATACCACTGGTGCAGCAGCGGATTGCGCAGCTTCGGCGGTAGGAAACGCAGGAAATCGGTCTCGCCGTCATTGCGGATCAGGTCGAAGTACAGACGCGTCTGCAGCTGGTGCGAGACATTGCCGAAGACATCGAAATTGACCACCAGCTCGTAGAAGGTGCGCTCGAACAGCGGGTAATCCATCACCCACAGGGTTTCCGGCATTGCGCCGATCAGGCCGTTCTTGACGAAGGCGTTGTCGTGGTGACGGAAGATGGTCAGCAGCGCATCGCGGTTGGTACCGTCACCGTCCCAGATATCGCTGATCGACGCGCCCTTCGGCATCTTCTTGGCGTAGGCCTCCTGGCGCAGCCGCACGTAATCGTTGCGCTGATTGCGGTAGCTGGCCCATTCGGTGCCGGCCTTGATCAGACTCGAATCCTGGCCGGCGACATCGAGCAGCGGCGACACCTTGTTGCGATAGGCGGCGTCGTTGACATACAGCTCGCGCGACGGGTCTTCGAAGCTGACCCAGAACTGGTCGCGAATCACATCGGTAGCCGACTGGCCAGCGCAGACCGGGCCGCGGATGAAGGTGCGGACGAAGAACTGCGCCTCGTCGAGCATGAACTGGTAGCGTGCCTTCGCCGGGATCGGATCGAAGGTCAGGAACGGATTGGCGCGGGCTTCCTTGTCATGCTTCTCGTGCTCCGGCTTCGGCGGCACGGTCCAGGCGTCCTTCAGGAACAGGTCCTGGAAGTGCGCCATGCGGCGTGCGTCGAGCCCGTAGGTGATGTGATTCTTCTGGACGATGCTTTCGGTCAGGATCCGCAGCCGGTAATGGAACGGACCATCCGGTGCCTGGTTCGGCAAGCGGGTGGCGACCGGCACGATCGGCTCGCCCGATGGCGTGCGCGAGCGCAGCAGCTCGTAGAAGTGCGGTGTCTTCTCGCTGGTGAAATGCAGGTGGGCGGTAAACAGGTGCTCGTACAGGTAACGGGCCACCAGCTGCTCGCGATCACCTTCGCGGTTCAGCCAGTTCTCCCATTGGGTGATCTGCTCGGCTTCGGCGGCGCTCGGCTGCACCTCGTTCGGCTCGACGACCGCACCCTGGGATATCCAGGTGCTGAGCGTCTGGTACTCGGGCGCGGTCAGGCCAGTAACGGCCAGCGGCATGCCTTCGCGCGGATGCTTCTTGGCGAAGCTGTCGTATTCGTCGAGGGTGGGGCACTGGTTGACTCGTGCGAAGCCGAGCTGCAGATCCTCCGGCAGCCGCTGGTTCGGCGGCCAACTGTTTTCGCGGCCCATTGCCAGCGCACGCTGCAACAGGGACGACGCCACTTGGTTCTTGCCTTCGGTCTGCAGCACCGGCTGCACCGAGTAGAAGCCCTTCTGGCGCCATTCGCCGACGTTCAGGGCGTCGATACCGAGACGGGTGGTGGGGATTCTTTCCAGTCGCGTACCGTCATAGACGGCCAGCTTGCTGGCGCCACGCTCGACGCCGTCGGCACTGGTCAGCTTCAGCTGGCAGGGCGCGTCGAAGCAGCCGTGGCAGGCGGCGCATTTGGTGTCGAAGATCGGCTGGATGTCTTTCGCGTAGTGGTAGGTCTGGACGACCGCGACGGGCGCAGGCAACGGCTGTTCGCGAGGCGTGATGCCTGAGCAGGCCAGCAGGACGAAGGTTGCGGCACAGCAGATCGCGCCGACGCCATACCAGCGGCGGCGAGTGGTGGAAATGGGTGACAAGGGACGATTCCGGGGCAAGTTAGCGTGATCGTATCAGGCCGATCACGACGATTTGCAGGGGTTCGCCTGGCCGCCCGGCGATTACCGGGTGGTGCTGGCGACGCTACCTAGCTTGACGGCGACCTCGCTGCTGAAGCTCAGGTCCTTGGTGTCGACCACGTCGGCGTGCAGGGCGCCATCGCCGCTGGGCAGGAAATAGAAGCGGAAGTTCGGGTTTTCGCTGATCGAGAAATCGATGTCGGCGGTCAGGATCGGCTTGTCGCCGTAGCGGACGCTGAGCTTGCGCACGTAGTACGCCGGTTCATACAGGCGGCTGACCTGATCGAGCACCAGCCCCGATGCGTTCGGATGGCTGATGGCGAGCTGCACGGCGGCCGGCTTGCCGGCTTCGAGCGGACCATCGACCCTGAACTTTATCCGCCCGGCATTGCGCAGCGCTTCCTTCGGATCCTTGCCGGCCGGCGCCGAACAGCCGCCGGATGCCTTGACGTAGTGGCTGGCCATGTACAGCGAGCCATCATTCAGTTCGGCGATCGCCCGCACGTCGGTGTACTGCTCGATGCGGATGCGCGTCTCGATGTCGGCTCGGCCGCTATCCGGCGTCAGCTCGAACACGGCAGCGATCGGCGAAGGGTTGTTGTCGACCAGCAGATAGAGCTTCTGCACGTAACGGGTCGGTGATTGCACGATCTTCGTGCGGATCGCGATCGGCACCGTCGACGCATCCTCGGCGCGGTTCGGTGCCTCGAGCACGATGATCTCGCCGGCGTTCTCGTCGATCGCCCGGCTGCCGAACAGACCGTTGCGAACCTTCGGCCAGATCGGCGCGGCCGAGGCTTGCGGAGCGGGGTCCGCCGGCGCTGCGAAGACTTGCGGTACGAAGGCGGCTAGCAGGCCGACCAGGGCGACGCGCTGCCAGTGCTGGAACAGGAACATGTTCAGTCCTCCCACTCGAGTTCGGTGTAGACCGCCGTCACGTTGCGGCGGTGATAGTCGTCAAACAGCAGCCACGTTTTCTGCGGCGGCTCACGCCCGAGGGTTTCGACAGTCTGCGCCAGTGTGGTCCCGGCTTTCAGCGCTGCGCGAACGCTGTTTATAAGCTGATCCAGATATTTCTGCTGCGGTTTGAACGCGGCGCCCGCGTCGTGCTGGACCGGGCCATGACCGGGAACCAGATGGGCCGGCTTCAAAGCTCGCAGCGCAGCCATCGCCTTCAACCAGCCAAGGGCGCGCCCGTCGACCACCGGGATGCGATCGACGAACAGCAGATCGCCGGTCCACAGGGTTTGGGTCCGCTCGTCGAAGACGGTCAGATCATTGTTGGTATGGGCCGTCGGCCAGGCTTGCAGGCTGAGGCGCCGGTTGCCGAGATCCAGCGTTTCGCGATCGCTGACCAGCAAGGTCGGCGCCGCACTGCCGCTGCCTTCTGCAGCAGCGCCGAGCGTGCTGCGCAGCTTGGCGACAAAGCCGTCGCGTCTTGCCGCCAGCGCTGCCGGGTACTCGGCATGGGCTACGAAGACCGTGGCCGGGTCCTCGAACGCGGCGTCGCCGAAGCTGTGATCCGGATGAACGTGAGTGTGGATGAGGTAGCAGATCGGCTTCGCGGTGGCGCGCCGGATGGCCTCCCGCAGCGCAGTGCCGATGGCCAGGCTGCCACCGCTGTCGATCACCGCGACACAGCGATCACCGGCGATGTAGCCGATGTTGGCGATGTCGCCGCCATTGGCCGCCGTGATGTCCTGCTGCTGGCCGCGATGGACGTAGATTCCTTCTGCGACTTTTTCGAGGCTGAAGTCAGGTGCTGCTGTGGCCGGTGTCGGCAGCGTGCCGGCCAGCAGAACGATCGACGCCAGCATCGATCGCCATGCGGCCGGCAGCCGACTCATCTCAGCTGACGAAGCAGGACTTGCGCGCCTTGCCGAGCAGTTCGCGGAACTGGTCGGCCAGTCCCTTGGCGACGCGCTCGTTGCGGATCACCTGACCGCGCTCGCCGGCGATCGTCGAGGCATAGAACGCCGTCGACGCTTCGACGTAATCCTCGTACGGAAGATCGACCGCCAGCTTGTCGATCACGCAGGAGCACTTGTAGACCATTTCCTGCGGTGGCTTGTCAGCGTTCTCGCGCTGGCACATGTGCACGAACTCGACGCGGTCGACGGTCGGGTAATCGTTGACGGCGGCAGTGGCCGCAGACGGTGCGGCGATCGCCAAGGTCAGCAGTGCGGCAGACAGCGTGCTGCTCAGCTTGTAGGTGGTCATGGGGCAGTCTCGATAAGGATTCAGGCAACAGCCGCCCGTAAAGGGCGGGAAACGCAGGTTCAGTTTGCAGCCGCTGCCGCAGGTGGCGCCGGAGGCAGCATCGGCACGCCATAGTCGTTCAGGATCGCGTCGATCTTGCTCTGATTGCGGGTGATCAGATCGTCTAGCGTCTGCTTCAAAGCCTTGTCGGGAATGCGGACTGCCATCGCGATCTCGAAATCGAAGCGGACGTTGTGCTCGGACTGCATCGGCAGCACCAGCAGATCGGCTTCCGGATAGCGCTTCGCGTAGTAGCCGGCGATTGGCCCCCAGACGATCACGGCATCGAGCTTGCCGGCAATCAGATCGGCTTCGATGATGCCGCCGGAACTCTGATCCGGATCGGCCACCAGCACGCGATACGGCACACCGATGTCGAGCAGGCCACGCTTGGCCATCCAGTCCGACGCTGGGGACTTGTCGATGACGCCGATCTTCAGCTTCGCCAGTTTCTCCTGAGGCAAGGCCAGGAACTGCTCGACGGACGTGATCCCGGCCAGCGCCTTGCCACGCGGAAACGCCATCGCGTAGGTCGAGCGGTAGTAGGGTTTGGTCGATGCCGTGCCCTGGCTGAAGCCGGCGGGCACGTCCATGACGATGTCGCAGGGATAATCGTCGCCAGGCAGCTTGAAGCGCAGCGTGTTGCGGATGAAGTTGAAGCGGGCGGGGTAGTCGAAGGCTTGAACCTTGATGCCCAGATCCGCCGCGAACAGCTCGGCGATCTTGTCTTCGAAGCCCTCACCCTTGGCATTCTGGAACGGCAGATTGTTCGGGTCGCGGCAGATGCGGAACGCTTTGCGCTCGGCATCCTGAGCCTGTGCTGGCAGCAGGCTGGCCACTCCAGCCAGCAGCAGCGTTGCAGCAACTGCCGCAGGCCGGATGTTCCGGACTGCCACGATCAACGCGCCGATCCGGGAACCGCCGACCTGCGGCAGCGGCATCATTCGATGCCCGTCACTTTGGCAGCCGTGATCTTGCCGTCGGAACGGCCTTTCAGATACGCGTAAAGCGCATCCATGTTGGTCATCACGCCTGGGTTGGATGACCAGCTGGGCATGCCTTTCTCGAGACGGCCATCGGCGAGGGTTTTGACGAAATCGGCCTTGCTCAGCACTTTCAGACTTTCGATCAGCGATGGGCCAACCATGCCTTCCTGGTTCGGGCCGTGGCAGCGGTCGCAGGCTGCGGCGCGCCAGGTCTTGAAGCCCTTGAGCGTATTGGCATCGACCTTGGTGCCGTCGACGACGGTATACAGCGGTGCATCGGCGGCCGATGCCGTGGTGATCATGCCGCCGGTCAGGGCGGCTGCAGCGATCAGTGAAAACAGTACGCGGTGCTGCATGTTGAATTCCTCCAGATTAGTAATGACTCGCAGGACTGGTATGCGTGGCTGGCGCTGAACCAATCCTTAATTCCCGTTATTTCCCTTGGGGGGTGGCACCGGTGCCGATGAGCGGCGTTCGGCACGGTGCCAATGGTTTTTTTTTTGTTGCTTGTGCGGCTGTTACGACAGGCCCAGTTGATTGGCGTGATGCGCCAGGTGATCGGCGATGAAGCTTTGAATGAACCAGTACGAGTGGTCGTGATCGGCGTGCAGCCGCAGGCTCAAACGCTGTCCGGAAGCACGTGCCGCTGCGTCCAGATTTTCCGGCTTCAGCTCCCGATTCAGGAAATTGTCCGCCAGTCCCTGATCAACGAGAAGCAGACCGGGGTAGGGATTCTTCCTGATCAACAGACTGGCGTCGTACTGCTCCCAAGTAGACGCATCCGAGCCCAGATAGTTTCCAAATGCTTTCTGGCCCCAGGGCACGGCGACCGGGTTGGAAATCGGTGCGAACGCCGATACCGATTGCCAGCGCGTCGGATTGCGGAGCGCCGTCACCAGCGCCCCGTGGCCGCCCATCGAATGGCCGAAGATGCCGCGCTTGCTCGGGATGACCGGGAAGTTGGCTTCGATCAGCGCCGGCAGTTCTTCGTTGATGTACGAGCCCATCCGGTAATTCTTCTTCCAGGGCTCGTTGGTGGCATCGAGATAGAAGCCGGCGGCCAGGCCGAAGTCCCAGCTATCCGCTTCGCCCGGCAGATTCAGACCGCGTGGGCTGGTATCGCAGGCAACCAGCGCCAAGCCCAATTCGGCGGCAATGCGCTGCGCGCCAGCCTTGATCAGGAAGGTCTCTTCGGTGCAGGTCAGGCCGGCGAGGTAGTACAGCGCCGGCACCTTGCGATGCGCGGCCTGCGGCGGCAGATAGACGCCGAATTTCATCGGCGTACCGGTCTCTGTGGACGCATGGGTGTAGAAGCCGATGCGCCCGCCGAAACAGGCCTGATCGCTGCGCTTTTCGATCGCTGCCGTCATCAGTAGAGCACCACGCCGCGGATCGATTCACCGCGGGTCATCAGATCGAAGCCTTCGTTGATCTTTTCCAACGGCATCGTGTGGGTGATCAGATCGTCGATGTTGAGCTTGCCGTCCATGTACCAGTCGACAATCTTCGGCACATCGGTACGGCCCTTGGCACCGCCGAACGCCGATCCGATCCAGCGCCGGCCGGTGACCAGCTGGAACGGACGGGTGGAGATCTCGGCACCGGCCGGTGCCACGCCGATGATCGTCGACATGCCCCAGCCCTTGTGGCAGCACTCCAGCGCCTGGCGCATCAGCTTGACGTTGCCGGTGCACTCGAAGGTGTGATCGGCGCCGCCCTTGGTCAGTTCGACGAGGTGAGCAACGAGATCGCCCTGGACTTCCTTCGGATTGACGAAGTGGGTCATGCCGAACTTGCGAGCCATCGCTTCGCGGCCCGGGTTGATGTCGATGCCGATGATCATGTTGGCGCCGACCATCTTCAGGCCCTGGATCACGTTCAGGCCGATGCCGCCGAGGCCGAAGACGATGCAGTTGGTGCCGTACTCGACCTTGGCGGTGAACAGCACAGCGCCGATGCCGGTGGTCACGCCGCAGCCGATGTAGCAGATCTTGTCGAACGGGGCGTCTTCACGAACCTTGGCAACGGCGATTTCCGGCAGCACCGTGTAGTTCGCGAACGTCGAGCAGCCCATGTAGTGCAGCACCGGCTTGCCCTGGAAGCTGAAGCGGCTGTGGCCGTCCGGCATCAGGCCCTTGCCTTGGGTGGCGCGGATCTTCTGGCAGAGGTTGGTCTTGCCGGACAGGCAGTACTCGCACTCACGGCATTCCGGCGTGTACAGCGGAATGACGTGATCGCCCTTCTTGACCGAAGTGACGCCGGGGCCGACGTCGACGACGATGCCCGCACCCTCGTGACCGAGGATCACCGGGAACATGCCTTCCGGGTCATCGCCGGACAGGGTGAATTTATCGGTATGGCAAAGGCCGGTGGCCTTGATCTCGACCAGCACCTCGCCAGCGCGCGGGCCATCGAGTTGTACGGTTTCGATCGACAGCGGCTTGCCGGCTTCGAAAGCAACAGCGGCGCGGACATCCATGATTCAACTCCTTTTCTTTTTTGGGTTGGGGTAGGGCCTTGGGCCCGATGAAGCGAGTCAGTGATCTGCTCGATGGCGCAGACTTGCCGGCCATCGAGTGGATCGGTACAGCGAGGCAATCTCAGGCGTGCAGCACGCCCGAAGCCTTGGCCACGTGGGTGGCGATGGCATCCATCAGCGGCGGTGACAGCGCGTCGTAGGTCGGCAGGCCCAGTTCCGCGAAACGGGCGCGCACGGCGCCCATGTCGGCCGGATTGGTGCCGCCTTCGATTGTCGACGACACGAAAGCTGCGAACTGTGGCTCCTGCCAGCCGGATTCGGGCGACAGCTCGACGTGTATGAAGTCCAGTCCGTAGAACGGATGCTTCTGGTTTTCGATGCGGCCGAACAGATGCACGCCACAGCCGCTGCAGGCATTGCGCTGGATCGCTGCAGTGGCA
Organism: Nevskia ramosa DSM 11499; assembly: GCF_000420645.1. Taxonomy (NCBI): domain Bacteria; kingdom Pseudomonadati; phylum Pseudomonadota; class Gammaproteobacteria; order Nevskiales; family Nevskiaceae; genus Nevskia; species Nevskia ramosa. The sequence goes on from NZ_ATVI01000005.1 coordinate 398,332, forward strand.
TCGACGACCTTCAGCTTGTCGCCGTTGGCGGTGACGCTGAGCTTGTCGCGGCCGACGACGGCGACTACCGAGAATTTGGCACCAGCGGGCTTCCAGCACTTGGTGCAGCCGCAAGCATGGTTATGGGCAACCTGGGAAGCGACCGACACCTTGACCGGATCGCTCGTGCACTTGCAGCTCAGCGTGCCACCGGCAAACGAAGCACTGCCGGGTTTGATGCCGCTGTCGATGGAAGGATGCAGAGAGATCGCCATGGTGTTTACTCCTCTGAGGTCGCTCAGTTGTTGAACGACGTTGGGGTGTGCGGACGAGTCGACGCATTGCCGTCAGCCGTACCGGCTTGGGGTGTTGCTTCGCGCAGTTCGCGGCGCGTGATGCCGTGCCGGAACATTTTCCGGTACAGCGTCTTGCGACTGACGTGCAGCTGCACAGCTGCGGCGCTGACGTTCCAGCGGCAGCTTTCCAGCACGCGGCGCAGGGCATCGCGCTCGGCGTCGCCGAGCACGTCGTCGCCATCGAGATCGGAAAGATCCGCCGGGCTCTGTGCCGTGAGCGCGTGCGAGACGCTGGCGCCCAGCCATTCCTCGTTGAAGTCGGCCATGGTCAGGCAATCGCCTTCGCACATTGCGATCATCGTGCGCAGCACATTGCGCAGTTGCCGGATGTTGCCCGGCCACGGCGACTGCAACAGCCGTCGCATCACGGCGTCATCGATATCGATCGGCGTACGGTCGCGGGATTCTTCGCGGATCAGGCTCAGCACCAGTTCGCGGCTGTCCTGACGATCGCGCAGCGCAGGCATGCGCAGCGCCAGGCCATTCAAACGGTAATAAAGATCTTCGCGGAAGCGGCGATCACGCACCTGCTGCATCAGATCGCAGTGCGTGGCGCTGATGATGCGGATGTCGACCGGAATCGCTTTCGAACCACCTAGCGGCATCACTTCACGATCCTCGATCACCGACAGCAGGCGCACCTGAAGCGGCAGCGGCATATCGCCGATTTCGTCTAGGAAGAGCGTGCCGCCATTAGCCTGCACGACACGGCCCGGATGGCCTTCGCGCGTCGCGCCGGTAAATGCGCCGGCCTTGTAGCCGAACAGTTCGGACTCGATCAGCGTTTCCGGAATGGCTGCGCAGTTGACCGTCACGAAGGCCTTGTCGGCACGGCGGCTGGCGGCGTGAATCGCTTTCGCGAAGCAGCCCTTGCCGGTACCGGTTTCGCCGAGCAACAGCACCGGGATGTCGCGATCGAGCACCCGGCGAACGATGCGGATGTTGTTCGCCATCCGCAGGTCGCCTTGTTCCAGCGTCGCCAGCGGACCGCAAGGCAAGGGCGCCGGAGCCTCGATCGGTTCGCGGCGTGCTTCGCTGCGGGCATCGCGTTCCGGTGGCTGGATGGCGCTCCAGAGCTTGGTCTGCGAGCTGCGGGCCACCAGCGGTGCCGCGCGGAAGGCGCGGCGCGCGGCGAGCTGCATCTGGGTCGACATGGTGGTGTCGAAGATCGCTTCCAGCGCCTGGCCACACAGGGCGCGGTGATGCGAGAGACCCAGCAGTTCGAGCGCGCTGCGATTGGCGCCGACGATCATGCCGTTGTCATCGAAGGCGACGATGCCTTCGCCTGGCGTCGAGATGAATTCTGCCTGGCGGTGGAAGCGCAGCATGTAGTGGCGCTTGCAGGATTCCAGCAGCGCCCGGTTCTCGATGTTCTGTGCGGCAATCTCGACCAGCGCCAGCGTGTGCGTCTGCGAGCGGCTGAAGCTGCCGGAGATATCCAGCGCAGCGACGACTCGGCCCTGCATGTCGAAGATCGGTGCTGCCGAGCAGGTCAGCTCGGTGTTCTGGGCGAGGAAGTGCTCGTTCTGATGAATGATCACCGAGCGCTGCTCGACGATGCAGGTGCCCATGCCGTTGGTGCCCAGCTCGCGCTCGCTCCACACCGCCCCTTCGCGCAAGCCGCTGCGCTTGGCGGTGTTGGCAAAGCCTGGATCGCCGACGTAATGGAGGATCACACCGTCCTGATCGGTCAGCATGATTCCGAAATCATTCTGCTGAAGCCGGTTGCGCAGGCCCAGCAATTCGATTCTGGCGATCGACAGCAACAGGCCGTGCTGCTCGCGTCGCGCCTGCAGCTCGGGGCGATCGACGACGGTAGCTTTCTTGGGAGTCAGGGGATCGAGTGCGTAATTCTCGATGCACCGTGTCCATGAATGACGAACCAGATGATCGATTTCGGACGCCGGGGCGATGCCCTGAACGGCCAACTCGACCAAGCTGGCGTGACGCGCCGCTTTTTGCGTGGTCAGCATGTGTTCCTCCTTGCGCGCCGTCGGATCCGTAGATCCGCAGTCTTTATCGTCTTGGTGCTCGTGCACCTTGCGAAACGCGTCAGAGGAAAAATCATCCGGGACAGCGGGTAGCGAGACACCGAGCGACGGAAGACTACCCCCGTCAGGTGCCCGGTACAACAATAGGTTTCCGGGTGCCGGAACGATTGAAGAATCAGGCTTGAAGGGCTCTGGCGGAAGGTCCTGACGACGCCCCGGAGTTGCCATCCAGTAATCCGGAGCAAGCTGGCGCGCGGGGTCCTGATCGACGCGCAGCTCCGCGACACTGCGCTTGCGGGTCGGCTCTGCAGCCGGTGGATCAACGCGGGGCTGCTCGATCGGATTCTTGCGACTGCCGCGCTTTTTCACGAGGGCCGCACTCCACTCGATCGCGCACTCAACGGCCATCCCTCCACTGCGTCGATTCGCAGTGGAGATATCAACCGGCAGATGCGATGAGCGTCGAGCAACATTGGCGGGATGCGAGTATCGAGCGTACTGGGGCGTTCTTCTGAATCGCCCTTCGATGCCTCGCATTGCAGATCGCGTGCCATCATGGCGATCATGTTGCAGTGCTAAATAGTCAATGAAAACAACACTGAAAACGACGCTTGATCAAGCTTTTCAGGATGTTCCACGACGCCTGTTTCGATATTGACCCAGTGCTGTGCGCGGCGTGCGCGGAGGCTGCAGGATGTCAGCCGAATGACAGCGTCAGGATTTGCCGTCGCTGATCCTGATCATCGTGGTGATGGCAGGTGATGGCGCACCGCCGGCAGCCGCGGGCGTGCTGGTGCGAATCTCGTAAACACCACCCGGTACGGAATTGGAGAGCGTGAAGACATAGACCTTGCCGGCAAACTGACCGAAGCGCTCCTTCAACGAGTCGTTGGCGTAAGGCTCGATGGTGACTTCGTTGCCATCGATGGCCTTGCCCTTGTAGCTCAGCTTGACCGGCTTGACCGTGGCGGCATCAGCCAGCGCCAGACGGATGCGCTTGCGGAAGTAGGCCTGCTGGCCGCCGAGGCGATCGTGCATGTTGCGAATGTCGTACTCGAGGAAATACAGGATCACCGGGTTGCCGGAGCCGCCTTCGACGCTGGGCAGTTCGATCTTGTGCGCGCCAGTCAGGAACTCCACGGCCAGCGTGCGCTTGTCTGCGGCGCCTTCGCCAACTTTCAGCCGCACCAGATCTTCGAAGCTGTCTGCCGGTGCGCCGGTCTGCGCGTAGTGATAGTCGATCGTCGTGGCTTTGGGGACATTGGCCATGTGCTGATCAACGAACACTCGATGTTCGGCAGCCGAGTATTCATCGGCGGCGAATACGACCGGTGCTGCGGTGAATGCCAATGCGACGGCAAGGCTTGCCAACAGCTTGTTCATGTTTGCTCCTGAGAGAAATCTGGAATTGGGGAAAAGTGGAGTTCTGTTTTCAGTGCAAGCGGAAATTCAGGGCGGAGGCGAAGCCGGTACGGTCGCTTGGCCTCGGGCCTTCAGTTCAGCAGCGAGGATAGGATCCAATGGCTCCAGTTGTCGGGTGATGCGCTCAATTTCTTTCTGCTCGCCACGCCCGATCTGCAACTGGCCGAGCAGGAACCAGGCTTGAGCCAGACGTGGATCAAGCTTCACTGCGCGTTCGTAGGCAGCGATGGCTTCAGCGAGATGATCCAGATGAGTCAAGGCCTGGCCACGCATGAACGAGGCTTCGGCATTGGCGGGTTCGGCCTCGGCCCATTCGCTGGTGAGGCTGACCAGCTCATCCCACAGCATGCGCGCTTGCAGGGTCGAAGCCCGCATGAAGAAGGGCAGGCGATCTGCGGGTTGCGCCCAGAACGGCGGAGTACGGTCGAGCTTGCCCACCGGTTCGAACGGATCGCTGCGGGCAAGTTCAGATTCGATCCAGTCCACCGGTATCGAGAAGTAGTAAGCCTCCGCGCCCTTGAGCCGGAACGTCAGGATGCCGACCAGTTTTCCGTCCATCTGGAACAGGCCGCCGCCGCTGGCGCCGGAGTTGAAGTAGGTGGCGCTCTGGATCACCGTGCCGTCGGCAAGCGGGTGTAGTGCCTGTACCGTGCCGACCTGGGTCGCCAAGCCTGCGCCGAAGGTATAGCCGATTGCGGCCACTTCGGCCCCGACGCGCAGGTCGCTGACTTTGCCGCGAGGCACGGGCACCACGTCATCGAGCCCACGAACCTGAAGGATGCAGAGGTCGCGAACAGTGTTGGCGCGCTCGCGAACAACGGGCCAGCGCAGCCCTTGATACAGCACGGTGATCGATACAGCCTGCGCCGTGACGTGGCAGCTGGTGACGAAACGGCTGGGCTGAACCGCGACACCGCTGCCCAGCGAGAAGCTGCCACTGTCGGTGACTGCTTCGATCTTGACGATGCTGGCGACGATCGGATTGAAAAGCTCGCGGTCGATATCGCTCGCGGATGCCATGAAGCTGGTCGACAGCAGCATCGTGGCCAGCCAACAGCTGATCGAACGCGAACCAGGACTCCAGAAATCTGCGGTCGTCATGGCGTGGTCGGCGAACTGCAGTGAAGAAGGGCGCCAGTATGGCAAGCGCGATGGTCATCGCGATCAAGGCCGATCAACCACGAATCAGTCGCTGCATGGTCAAGCATCGTTCGGGCCTTTCGATCGACAGAACACGCGGTCGTCTCGACAGTTCGTCGAGACGTCCTGAATGGGGGAGTTGCGAGGCAAAAAAAGTGGCGCCACCGAGTTCATCGGTGGCGCCACCCGGTACTTCAGATGCTGCCGGGTCCGTGGACCCGATGACTGTTTATTCGCCGAGGGCGAAGACGGTCAGCGAGCCGCCCAGTTCCGTGTACTGCGCCAGTTCGCGATAGCCGCCCACTGCGCCAAGGCCGTCCGCATCCTTCTCGAGGCCCGCTGCCATGCCGATACCGGCCCAGCCGCCAATGCCCGAGTAGACGCCGACATACTGCTTGCCCTTGAACACGTAGGTGAACACGTTGCCGATGATGCCGGACGGAGTCTTGAACTTCCAAAGCTCCTTGCCGTCCTTCAGGCTGACAGCCTTCAGGTAGCCTTCCAGCGTGCCGTAGAACAGCACGTCGCCAGCGGTGGTCAGAGCACCCGACCAGACCGAGAACTTCTCCGGCTTGGACCAGACGATCTTGCCCGCGCCCGCATCCCAGACGGTGAAGTTGCCCATGCCGCCGTGGCTGTTCGGAGCCGGATACATCGCCAGGGTCGCGCCGACATACGGCTGACCTGCGGTGTAATCGACGGCGAACGGCTCATAGTCCATGCAGACGTGGTTGGTCGGGATGTAGAACAGGCCCGTCTTCGGGTTGAACGCCGCCGGCTGCTGATCCTTCGAGCCCAACGCCGCCGGGCAGACGCCCTTGGTGTTGACGTCCGGACCGTTCTGCGCGGTGGAGTACTTGGCGACGACCTGCGGACGGCCCGTCTTCATGTCGACGTTGGTCGCCCAGTTCACGGCCGGGTCGTACTTTTCGGCAACGAGCAAGGCGCCGTTGGTGCGGTCCAGCGTGTAGCCGAAGCCATTGCGGTCGAAATGCACGAGTGCCTTCGTGGCTTTGCCCTTGACCGGGATGTCGGCCAGGATCATTTCATTGATGCCGTCGAAATCCCACTCATCGTACGGGGTCATCTGATAGACCCACTTCACCTTGCCGGTGTCGAGGTCACGCGACCAGATGGACATCGACCACTTGTTGTCGCCCGGACGCTGCGACGGATTCCAGGTGGATGGGTTGCCCGAGCCGTAGAACACCTGGTTCAGCGCGCGATCGTAGCTATACCAGCCCCAGGTCGTGCCGCCACCGATCTTCCACTGGTCGCCCTTCCAGGTCGACAGCGAGGAGTCCTTCTTGACCGGCGTGACCTTGCCATCTTCCCAGGTCGTGGTCTTGCCCGGCTCGATCAGCATTTCCGCATCCGGACCGACGCTGTAGCCCTTCCAGGCCAGTTTGCCGTCCTTCAGGTTGTAGGCCGCGAGGAAGCCGCGAACGCCCCATTCACCGCCGGAAATACCGGTGATGACCTTGTCCTTGAAGATGTGCGGTGCGTTGGTGTTGACGGCACCCAGCTTCGGATCGCCATTCTTCACCGACCAGATCAGCTTGCCGGTCTTGGCATCGAGCGCGATCAGGTTCGAGTCAGCCTGCTGGAGCAGGATCTTGCCGTCGCCGAAGGCGAGGCCACGGTTGACCGTGTCGCAGCACATCTGCGGAATGACGGCCGGATCCTGCTTCGGCTCGTACTTCCAGACGATCTTCTGCGTTTCCAGGTCGTACGCGAACACCTTGTTCGGGAACGGCGTGTGGATATACATCATGCCGTCGATGACCAGCGGAGAACCTTCGTGGCCGCGGAGCACGCCGGTCGAGAAGGTCCAGGCCACCTGCAGCTTGTTGACGTTCTTGTCAGTGATCTGGCTCAGCTTGCTGTAGCGCTGGTTGTATTCATCGCCAGCCTGCGTGGTCCAGTTCTCGGGATTAGCCATTGCCTTGTCGAGATCGGCCGCGGCATGGGTGATGCCTGGAGCGACGACGAGGGCGAAGGCCGCCATTGCCATACTTGTCTTGTAGCGAAAATTCATTTGTTTTCTCCTCCGCATTTAAGAAATTACGGTTGCCGCTGTTCGATCACACCTGGGCCGCACTCTGCTGCAGCATCCGGCGCATCATTTTTGTTATCTCGAGATCTGGTGGGACATCGAGGATGTGTCACTTGAACCGACGCTGCGATGGACCCTCGCCGTATCGCCCTCAGTAACCGAACCCGGAAGCCCTTCAGCAACAGCCGTGCCACCATGGGCAAGCTTCCCGGAGGCGATTAAAAATCAACAAATACAATGGTTTGATAAGGCAAGCTATTGCTGCAGTCGCACAATTCCATGGGTGGTAAAAATCGTCTGGCGCAGTTTTGACCCAAGTGTTTCGGGGCGCGCTCGGGCTATGAGAGACGGCTTCGCCAGGTCGTCCTGATTGTTGCAATCGGAGGTCCGGGCAGGGGCTGCAGCATTGCCGCAGAACGGCATAGCCATCGGCGCGCGAGACACCGTCAACCGATCGGCAACGACGGACACCCGCCGACGCTCAACCAGGCTGGTAGCGCGCTGCAATCGAGATCTGGTCCCGCCAGAGCGCTGCCGCTTTTTCCTGGCCGGCTTTCGACAGATGACAGCCGTCGTACCGAAAATCGTCGCCGAGCGTGTCGGTATCGGCACCGGAAAAAAACCCCTTGCCGGGATCAACCAGGCCTCGCTGCGCGGCCGCCAGCACCTCATCCTGGTCCCTGGTATGGCAGCGCGTGTGTACCGCGATCAACACCCGGGTATTGCCGGGCATCGTTCCGGGCAGCACCCCGTAAGGAGCGATCGACTGCATCATTCCCATGAAGTGGGACTGATAGGCCTCCGCGGTTGTCCCGCGATCAGCCGAGCCCTGGTGCCAGAGCAGGTACGAAATCTCGAAGCCGGCGTCGCGGGTGAATCTCACAGCCTCCGTCAGGCGCTCGTTCAGGCTGCCACCCGCATCCCATTGCGCAACGCTGCTGTTACCGACGCCGATCGTCACGAAGGCCGTGTACGGCATCAGCCTGCTAGGCAGCGCGTCACCAAGGTAGGACCACATGCTGCCGAGCGTCCCGTCTGCGCCGGCCATGGGATCGCGAGCTTCGAAGCAACGTCCCTGATAGATGTTGTAGCTGGGACGCTCAGGCGTGTAAGACGCTTGATTGAAATTGGAGGCGATCGATTGGCCGAATGCCAGAAACACCACGGGCCGTACAGCAAGCAGTTCGCTGCATCGGACTTCGCGCCGGCCTTCGGGCGTGGTGCCGATCACCTCAAGGCGCGCGGGCAATAGCGCGTCCGAGTCGATCTCGCGATCGCAGCCAGGCGACAGGCTGGTAATGCAGAGCAAAGCCGCCATCCCGGAGCGCCGCCGACCGACCAAGGAGCACAAACGCCGAATCACGCCGTTCGATCCCGATTATCGAGAAGCAACGCCGAGCAGCAACTGAACGGCATGGATGAGCGGCTCGCTGTTGAGCGTCGCATTGGCTCGAAGCATGTGGGCATTGGTGTCGCAGAACTGAGTGGCGTCACTGTTCAACTGCCAGTTCCGGTTCGGGTGGATGAAGCTGGCGGAGTCGAACTGCTTCATGACCGCCACAACCTGGGCCTCCCATCGGCTGCGGTCCTTTTCATGGATCAAGACAGTCGGCAGCGTGAAGAGCACTTTCACGCCGCGCCGATTCATTCTTCTTTCGAAGTCGTCGGCTAGTTCCGTGAAGCCTTGGGAGCGTTCCAGCAGCTTCGGATCGAATTCGAGGGGCTTGGCGTTGGATGTTTGTGTGCAGTCGATCCAGTCGCCCTGATGGTTGATGACCACGGAGTGATGATTGCCGGGCAAACGCAATGCATGGTCTTCGGCGTTGCCGGTTCCTTCCAGGCTTTCGATCACCGGCGCCGAGGAGTGCCACTGAGCGTAGGTTTTCAAGCCGTTCAGCAAGGTCAACTCGTCGAACAGCGACATCAGCGGGATGTGAAACGAGCCTTGCGGCAGCGACAGATCAACGCCATGCATCGGCAGGTACCAGTCTCCGCCGGCAAGCTTCGTCAAGCTTGCGTTGGGCGTGCCGTCGCGATGAGTCAGAAAGCTGAGTGCCGAGATCACTACGATATCTCCCGGGCGCGCTCGCGCTTCCACCACGGCGAACATGTTCCGGACGTCCAGGCCTTCCGAAAGCAGTCCGAGGTTGTAGACCGGCAAGCCGATCTGCTTGGAGATGTAGGCCGAGTCGAAACTGCTGAGCGCGTTCGAGCCGCCTCCGATCAGTATTCTCGGGCCATCTCCCGAATTCATCCGCAGGTCGAGTTTCGCGCGCGAATCTGCCAACGCGGATACCGCGGATCGGTCGTCGGCCTCGTTCAACCAGCCCTTCATCAGGCAGGAGATCGGTACAGCGATGGCGATGAGCAGCCACAGCGCGAGCTTGCTGGCCTTACTGGCGCGCATAGATCATGCCCTCCGAGCCATTGCTGGCCATCAGCACCATGACGACCACGACCACCAGCATTCGCCAGCCCATGAACAGCGAATAAGCCGGCAGCTTGCGTCGCACGTTCTGCCATTCGGTGAACAGCACGAAGCCCAAGGCGGCCAGCAGCATCTGCCAGGTGCCAGGCGAGGCGAGGCTGAGCAGCCGCTGCAGCGTTGCCGATGGATCCCCGACGATGGCCAGCCATTGCATCGGATCGGCCAGCGTGCCGAACTTGGTCAGCAGACGCGGCAGGTTGTCGTCCATGAACAGCAGGCGCCCGAACAGCAGCACGGTGAAGAAGGCCAGCCAGCCGACGAGCTTGGGCCAGCGGTAGTGCCTCAGCACATTGGCGTAGAGCAGGAAGGCGGAGGCGTGGAATAGCCCCCAGAGGAAGAAATTCGCGGTGATGCCATGCCAGGCGGCAGAGACCATGAAGACGAGCAGCGGTGCGTAATGGAACCAGCGCGCGCCGATGCCGGATTCGCGGAACGGTCCGTAGACGTATTGATGGAACCAGCGGCCGAGGCTGATATGCCAGGCACGCCAGAAGTCGCGGACGTTGCCGGCAAAGAACGGGTGATTGAAGTTCAGCGTCAGTTCCGGACCGAGCATCAGGCTGATGCCGTAAGCCATCAGGCTGTAGCCGCATAGATCGAAGTAGACGCGCAGCTCGAAAGCGATGATGCCGGTGGACAGGGTCAGCGCATCGTTGGCCAGGTCGGGGAAGTAAAGGCGGGCCAGCAGGCGGCCGATGATGAACTTGTAGAACGCACCCAGCACGACCCAGCGAGCACCGCGATCGATGCGCGCCCAATCGAGCGAGAAACGAAAATTCCCGAGCACGCCAAGAAACGCAGGTTGCTCGATCGGTCCACTGAGAAACTTCGGAAAGTAGATGACGTAAAGCAGATACAGGCTGAAGTCCGGCTTCAGACGGCGCCCTCCCAGTACTTCGGCATTCACCGCGGCCATCGACAGGGCGTAGAACGGCAGACCCAGCGTGACGGCCCACTGGTCGATCAGCTGAGCCGAATTGCCGGTCAGGGTGCCGACGGCGCCAGTCAATTCAAGGCTGACGAAGCCGATGATCCAGATGGCCCAGTTGCTGCGGACCAGCCAGGCGCGGGTGCGTTCCTGATCGATGGCTCGATCGATCCAGGACTGGCCAGCCGTCAAGCTGCTGTAGCTGGTCGCAACGGTCAGCAGGATGAAGGCGAGGATCGGCGTGGAGCCGGCGAGCACCGCCAGCGCCACTGCCGAAATGCCGATCAGCCCACAGCGATGGCCGAGGGCACTCGGGCTATCGCTGAATGCGATCGCACCGGTCTGATGGAATCCCGGAGCTGCGCGAGGAACAAGCCTGGCCTCAGACATGGATTTGCTACTCGGCAGAATCGCGCGGGACGTGCGCCTGCCGTCTTTGCAACTCCTGTTCCACGAGCAGCAGCCTTCTTGCCACAGATCGGGTCGCCGATCGCGACCCTGTTTCTAGTGGTTACAGGAGCTTGCGCTGTCTGCGTGAACCAGACCCGCGACAAGAAATCGTCACCTGATCTTCTTCCGTCACGGCCGATCCGTCACGGATCAGCCGTGACGGCGATCACCGCTCAAATCATCTCGATCGCCAGCGCCACCGCTTCGCCGCCACCGATGCACAGCGAGGCGATGCCGCGCTTGCCGCCGGTCTTCTTCAGCGCGCCGATCAGGGTAGCGAGAATACGCGCGCCGCTGGCGCCGATCGGGTGGCCGAGCGCGCAGGCGCCGCCATGGATGTTGACCTTGTCGTGCGGCAGGCCGTGTTCCTTCATCGCCGCCATCGTCACCACGGCAAAGGCTTCGTTGATTTCCCAGAGGTCGACGTCGGCGGCTTTCCAGCCGAGCTTGTCAAGCAGTGTGCGGATCGCGAACACCGGGGCGGTGGCGAACTCGCCCGGCAGGCGAGCATGCGAGGCGTGGCCAAGGATGCGGGCCAGCGGCTTGAGTCCGCGCTTGCTGCTCTCGGCTTCCGACATCACGACGACGGCAGCGGCGCCATCGGAGATGCTCGACGAGGTCGCAGCGGTGATCGTGCCGTCCTTCTTGAAGGCTGCTTTCAGGGTCGGAATCTTGTCTGGACGGCCCTTCGCGGGCTGCTCGTCATGGCGGATAAGCTCTGGTCCGCTCTTGCCGGTGACTTCGACTGGCGTGATCTCGAAATCGAAAGTGCCGTCCTCGTTGGCCAGCTTCGCGCGGGCCAGCGACGCAACGGCGAAGGCATCCTGTTCCTCGCGCGTGAAGCTGTACTGGCTGGCGCAGGTTTCGGCGAACAGGCCCATCGACTTGCCGCGCTCGTAGGCGTCTTCGAGGCCGTCCATGGCCATGTGGTCGTAGATCGTCGTCGCGCCGTAGCGCACGCCGCTGCGGCCCTTCGGCAGCAGGTGCGGGGCGTTGGTCATCGACTCGAAGCCGCCGGCGACCATGATCGTGTTGGTACCGGCGTTGATCAGATCATTGGCCAGCATCACGGCCTTCAGGCCGGAGCCGCACATCTTGCTGATCTGGGTCGCGCCGACGGAGTCGGGCAAGCCTGCGCCACGGACAGCCTGGCGAGCAGGGGCCTGGCCCTGGCCAGCGATCAGGCAGCAGCCGAGGATCGCTTCCTGAACGTCGGTCGGCGCGATGCCGGCGCGTTCGACGGCCGCCTTGACGGCAATCGCACCAAGCTGAGCGCCACTGAACGGAGAGAGCATGCCCAGCAAGCCGCCCATCGGCGTGCGGGCGATCGAAACGATGACCACGGAATCGTGGCCGGCAACTGATGACATGGTGACTCCGCAGATGATTGGGCAGGTGCGGAGATTATCGCCGAAGGTCTGAGCCTACGGACTCGCCGAAGGTTGGGGCGAGCCCTCAATTTCAGATCGAGATCACTTCACTTCTTCTTCGATCGCGCTGACTTTCTTGTCCGTGAACACCACGCGCACATGATCGCGTTCCTGACGGGTGTTGCTGCTCAGGTAATACGGATAGAAGCCGGCGCCCGGCCCGTAGAAGCCCGATCCGTAGAAACTGTTGAACGGATAGGCGAAGCCACGATGGTAGAAGCCGGTGTACAGCGGCGCGCCCAGCTGATCTTCGTAGCGCGTATAGCGCCAGACCAGGCTGACGCCGTTGGCATCAGTACGCTGGGTGATCCGGTCCGGTTCGCCCATCGCCAGCTTCACCGCAGTTTCATCGAAGCCGATGCCGATCTTGCCGGCCTTGATCAAGGCCTGCTGTTCCGCCGGTAGCGAATTGAAGGCTTCCGGGTTCTTGTCGATGCGCGTCTGCGGCGACGCACAAGCCACCAGCAGCAGCGCCATGAGGCCGGGAACGAACAGACGGAACGAGCTTTTCATCGAGACACCCTCGGGGCGGGAACAGCTTGCTGGGCAACAGCTTACAGACCGCGGCGGCGATCGGAGAGTTCAGGGTTCGGGATCGCCAGCAGCGAGGTCACTGCTGCATTCACGGCAAGCGACAGGAGCGGGTGCGCTGCTTGTTTACAAATGCAAATGATTATCATTAAATAGATCGAACAAACCGCAGCGAAGCGAAGCCGCTAGCCAGCCGGACCCCTGTCTGCACAAGGAGGGCTGGTCATGCCGATTACAGATTCAGGTGCGTTACGCGGTATCGGCTGCGTTGCTCCTCACTCGATGCCGATGGCCGGCGATCGCTTGCTTCAGCATCGGCCACAGGCATTTCTGGATGCGCTGTACCAGTCAGCCCGGGCACCTTTGTGGCGTTTGCGCCGGACCGAAAGTTTGCTGTCGGCGGAGTCTGGCCGGCTGTTGCGGCAGATGGTCGATGTCAGTGCCGCGCGGCTGGTGGTGGCTTTGGGTAGCGCCGATGGCGTAGCCGCCGTCTGGCTGGCCGATGCGCTGAGGGAAGCGGCGGGTGGCCGTGGCGATCGCGCCCTGATCGCTTTCGAGCGTGATGCAGACGCCGCACAGCGAGCGCGTGCGGCGCTGCGTGGCGCTGGCATTTCCCGCTATGTCGATATCCGCTGCGACAACCCGACGCGGCTGCTCGGCGAGCTCGACACGCCCATCGACCTCGTGCTGCTGCTCGACAGCTTCGATACCGAGGCGACAGCGCTGCTGCCGCAACTGACCGCCAAGCTCCGGCCCGGCGGCATCCTGATCGTCCCGCAGATCCAGCGACGGCGGCGAGCCCTGGCCGGCTGGCTGGCTACCGTTCGCGCGCCAGACGGCCCTTATCGCAGCCTGAGCTTGCCGATCGACGGCGGTCTCGAATGGTCGGTGAAACAAGCATGAACAATTTCGGATTCGTCTCTCTTACGCCACGTGCGCGCCTCCATGAAACCACGCGCCGTGTCGTATTCCGTCTCGTCTCGTTGAGGAGTTCGACGACGGCTTTCTATTCCTCAAGCTTGGCCATTTGCACGAGGGCTGGCTGATGTGCGGACGTTGCGAGTTGTGTCCGCCAGCCGCCGAAGGTGACCGCAGCAAGTGCGGAAAGCTGGCTGCCACTGTCAGAACCGACGCGTCGGTACAGCCGAAATCGGAGCGCCTGGAAGCGCTGCTGGCGCGACGGAAAATCCAGGAGCCGGCGCAGCCGGCAACCACGGGTTTGCCGTGAGCCACCTTTTCAGTCCGATCGCCGATGCGCCGCTGCTGCTGATCGCGGCAGTCTGGTTGAGCAGCGGCCTGCGCAATCGCGATCCTTCAGCAAGGCTCGAACTGCTGGCCGCCAGCCTGATGCTGGCGTCGGCCTCCGCCGTGCTGTGGAACGCACTGGGCGGCGCTGCGGTGATGTGGACTATCGGATTTTCGCACCTGGCGCTGGTGCTGGTGGCGATCGTGGTCGCTGGGCTTGGTCAGGCGATTCCGGCCGAAGGATTCGCCCTGCGCAGCGCCCGTTATGCCGCCGGCGTCGGCTTGTCGGGCGTCGTGCTCGCGGCCAGCTTGGGCCAGTACGCACCAAGCGCCTGATAGATCGCCAGGCAGTTGCGCAGCACCACATCGAACGGCGTCTTCAGACCCTCGCGCACCCAGTGGGTCGCGATATGGATGTTGGAACCGAGCAGGCCACTGGCGATCAGGTCGAGGTCGACGCCGCGCGAAGCGGCGTCCGGAAACAGCTGATCGATGAAGCGGCGGGTCAGCTCCATGTACTCGCGGGTGATCTGGCCGGAGATCTGCTGCACGTCATGACTGATGCTGATCGCATCGATCAGCATCACCCGCGCGCGTCGGGGATCGTCCCGGATGAACTCGAGCAGCACGCGCAGGGCAGCGCCAGCCAACACGTCGATCCGGCCGCTGCTGTCCGAGGTGCTGCTGTTGGTATTCGCCGCGATCAAGGCGGCAAGCGTGGCCTGCTTCAGCTGGCCGTTCAGCTGCAGGTACAGCGCGCTGAACAGCGCTTCCAGGCTTTTGAAGGATTCGTAGAAGTAGCGTTCGGTAAGCCCGGCGCCGGCACAGATTTCCCGAACCGTCACCGCGTGGAAGCCGCGGGTGCCGAAGGCTTCCAGCGCGGCCACCAGCAGCAGCGCCCGGCGCTGGGCGACGCGATCCTGCATCGGCAGGCCTTTCATCGGCCGCAGTTTCGGTGTCGAGATCGGGGCAGCGATCCGACGTCTCGGAGAGAGTTGATTTTCTTTCATGGCGACATATTGACATCAAACGTTGTCAAAAGTTAGATTGACAACGTGCATTGTCAAACACGAGGAAAGAACAGATGGCGTACGACGCGGGCAAACCGAACGAGAACAAGCAGATCCTGATCATCGGCAGCGGCTTCGCCGGCCTGTGCATGGCGATCAAGCTGCGCGAACAGGGCATCGAAGACTTCCAGATCCTGGAGCGCGGCGACGATGTCGGCGGCACCTGGCGCGACAACCATTACCCGGGCTGCGCCTGCGACGTGCAGTCGCACCTCTATTCGTTCTCGTTCGAACCGAACCCGGAGTGGACGCGGATGTTCGCGCGCCAGCCGGAGATCAAGGCCTATCTCGAAAAGTGCGCCGCGAAGTACGATCTGCGCCGCCACATCGTGTTCGGCGCCAACGTCCAGAACGCCCGTTATGACGAAGCCGCTGCGACCTGGACGGTGAAGACCGCCGACGGCCGCAGCTTCAGCGGCCGCGTGCTGGTGTCCGGCATGGGTGGCCTGTCGAATCCGGCGATGCCGAACGTCAAGGGCCTGAACTCTTTCAAGGGCAAGGCCTTCCATTCGGCGCACTGGGATCATAGCTACGACCTCACCGACAAGCGCGTGGCCGTGATCGGCACCGGCGCCAGCGCCATCCAGTTCGTGCCACAGATCCAGAAAACGGCGAAGCGCGTCGACCTCTACCAGCGCACCGCGCCGTGGATCATGCCGAAGCCGGATCGCGAGATCGGCCCGACTGAGCGCCGCCTGTACAAGGCGCTGCCGGCGCTGCAGAACGCTTACCGCACGGCGATCTACTGGATGCTGGAATCACGGGTGCTTGGCTTTGCCGTCAACCCGAAGCTGATGACGATGGTCGAAGGTGTTGCCCGTGGTCACATCAAGCGCCAGATCAAGGACCCGGCGCTGCGCATCAAGGTCACGCCGGATTACACGATCGGCTGCAAGCGCATCCTGATTTCCAATGATTACTACCCGGCGCTGGCTCAGGCCAATGTCGAAGTGATCACCAACGACATCGTCGAAGTACGCGCCAACTCGGTGGTCGACAGCGCCGGCAACGAGCGTGCGGTTGACGCGATCATCTACGGCACCGGCTTCAAGGCGCAGGACCCGATGCCGCGCGGCACCGTGTTCGGCACCGGCGGCGTCGATCTGCTCGATGCCTGGAAGACGGGCCCCGAGGCCTACCTCGGCCTGTCGGTCGCCGGCTTCCCGAACTTCTTCATGCTGGTCGGCCCGAACACCGGCCTCGGTCACAACTCGATGGTGTTCATGATCGAGTCGCAGGTCGCCTACGTGATGGACGCGCTGAAGACCATGCGCAAGCAGAAGCTGCGCGCCGTCGACGTCAAGCCGGATGCGCAGGTGACGTTCAACAAGGGCATTCAGGGACAGCTCTCGAAGACAGTCTGGACCTCCGGCTGCAAGAGCTGGTACGTCGACGCCAACGGCAAGAACACCACGCTGTGGCCCGGCTTCACCTTCATCTACCGCGGCAAGACGCGCCGCTTCCCGGCGACCGCCTACCGGCTGGAACGCGATAGCACGACAGTTGCCGCCTGATCCATCACGCCTGCAAGAACAACCAAAAGAACGAGAAAAGACACGATGAAATCATTTGCCAACAAGGTCGCCGCGATCACCGGCGCAGCGTCCGGCATGGGCCGCGAACTGGCGCTGGAACTGGCCGCCAAGGGCTGTGCGCTGAGCCTGTCCGACGTCAACACCAAGGGTCTGGAAGAGACCGCGAAAATGGCCAAGGCCAAGGGTGTGAAAGTCACCACTGCCAAGCTCGACGTTGCCAGCCGCGAGGCGGTCTACGCCTGGGCCGAGCAGACCGCCAAGGATCACGGCGGCGTCAACCTGATCTTCAACAACGCCGGCGTCGCACTCAATGCGCCGCTGGACGCGATCTCCCAGAAGGATTTCGAGTGGATCGTCGACATCAACTTCTGGGGCGTGGTCTACGGCAGCCAGGCGTTCCTGCCGTACCTGAAGGCCAGCGGTGACGGCCACATCATCAACACCTCGAGCCTGTTCGGCCTGATCGGCACGCCGGGCACCGGCGCCTACTCGGCCACCAAGTTCGCGGTGCGCGGCTACACCGAATCCCTGCGCATCGAGCTGGACATGATGAACTGCGGCGTCAGCGCCACCTGTGTGCATCCGGGCGGCATCCGCACCGAGATCAACCGCAGCGCCCGCATCGCCGAAGGCACCGAAAAGCTGTTCGGCGTCAGCGGTGAAAAGGCGCGGGACAAGTTCGACAAGCTGCTTAACCTCACCTCGGCGAACAAGGCAGCGCGGATCATCCTGCGGGCGGTGGAGAAGAACTCACGCCGCGTGGTCGTCGGCCCGGATGCCAAGTTCATGGACATTCTCGTGCGTCTGCTCGGCTCGGCCTACCAGCCGCTGATCGCTGCCAACACCAAGCGCATGCTGCGCTGACCGATTTGCGCGACTGCCGTCCTGAGTGACGGCAGTCGCGCAGCCGCTAAACTGCCGGCATGAGCACCAACAAGACGCCGGACCGGTCGAAGCTCGACCAGATCATCATCGACACCCGGCGCAATGCCGACGCCCGCGAACTCGGCTACCGGGAGCAGGCGCTGAAGTTGTATCCCTGGGTCTGCGGCCGCTGCGCCCGCACCTTCGAACGCGCCAACCTGCGCGAACTGACCGTGCATCACCGCAACCACAACCACGACGACAATCCGTCCGATGGCAGCAACTGGGAACTGCTTTGCCTGTACTGCCACGACAACGAACATCAGCGCTATATCGACAAGACCACGGTCGGCAACGCCAAGGACAAGCTGTCGACCGGCAATCCGTTTGCCGATCTGAAGTCGCTGCTGAAGAAGTAGCGACTAGCGGGCTACGGCCTGCTCCGGCTCGATGACCCGAGCCAAAGCCCGGACGAAATCCGACTGCGTGATGATGCCGACCAGCTTGCTGTCGGCATCGACGATCGGCAGATGGTGATGACCATCGGCCGAGAACGAAGCGACGAGGTCGACGATCAGCCGATCCTCGCGGGCCACACGCACTCTGCGGGTCATGATCTGGCCGACCACTTCCGGCTTGGTCGATAGCAAGGTGCCGGTGCTGCGCACCAGTTCCTTCACTCGCTCGCCCAGCCCCTCGTGAGCATCGAGATTGGCCTGGCGCAGGAAATCCGCCTGGGTGACGATGCCGGCGATGCGGCCGCCACGATCGGTCACCGGCAGTGCTTTGACGTGATGCCGGCGCATCAGCGCCCAGGCGTCCTGCAAGCCATCGCCGAACTGCACCGTGACCGGCTCGCGCGACATGATGTCGGCGCAGCGCAGCCCGCCGAACAGGCGGTGGTAGGCATTCAGCTCGGTTTGGCGCAGCAGGCCTTCAAGGTCGTCGCGGCTGACGTCGAGCACCTCGTTGTAGCGGGCGAGGGCCTTGTCGAAATCCGCCGAATTGAAGCGTGACGGAATCTCGCCGGCCGGCGCTTTCGCCGGCTGTTGCGAGTGCGGATAGCGGCGGCCAGTTGCCCGGTGGAATGCGCTGCCTGCGAGCACCAGCAGCAAGGTATTGACAGCGACCGGGAACAGCGCGAAGCGGAAGTCATGAACCTGCAGCAGCACCGCGGTCAGCGCTACCGCGCCGCCCGGTGGATGCAGACAACGCAGGCTGAACATCGCGGCGATCGACAGGCTGGCGGCCAGTGCGGCGACCACGAAAGCCGGCTCGCCGATCCAGCGCACGCAGGCGATGCCGACCACTGCCGAAACCGTGTTGCCGGCGACGGCCGCCCAGGGCTGGGCCATCGGTCCCGCGGGTGCTGCGAACACCAGCACCGCCGAAGCGCCGAGCGAGGCGACCATCCAGACGCCATCGATGCCGGCAACGCCGGCCAGACTATGGCTCAGCAGCGCGGCGAGGCCGACACCGATCGCGGCACCGGCCACCACGCGCAGCCGCTCGCGTCCGGCCAGGGTCACCGGAGCCGGCAGCAGCGACAGGAAAACGTTCTTGATCGCTCCGGCCAGCGGAGCAGAAGGAGTGGGCGACGAGTTCATCCGCGCAGTTTATCGCGCGGGTCTCGTCGCCCCCCGTTGGCTTACAGCCCGTTCGGTCGCCGCAGATCCAGCGTGTGCGGATAGTCCGGGTTGATCTTTTCCTCGGCCGGCCAATACGGGTTCGGCGTGTGGCCGAACGGCGTGAAGCGGCTCAGGAAGCGCGCTTCGGCCTCGTAGGCGTTGACCGGGAAGGTTTCGTAATTGCGGCCGGCCGGGTGGGCGACGTGGTAGGTGCAACCAGCGACCGGACGCTTGTTCCAGGCGTCGTAGAGATCGAATACCAAAGGCGTATGGACGCCGATCGATGGATGCAACGCCGATGGCGGATGCCAGGCGCGATAGCGCAGGCCGGCCACGTATTCGCCCCTCACGCCGGTGTTCAGCAGCGGCAGGCGACGGCCACCGGCGGTGACGAAGTGACGGCCCTCGGTCAGCCCGGTGACTCTCACCTGCAGACGCTCCATCGACGAATCGACATAGCGCGCCGTGCCACCGACGGCGTTCTCCTCGCCGAGCACCGGCCAGGGCTCCAGCGCGTGGCGGATTTCCAGTTCGACCTGGCCGTGACGCACGGCGCCATGGCGCGGGAAGCGGAACTCGAAGTGCGGCGCGAACCAGTCGAGCTTGAACGGGAAATCGGCGCGATTGAGATCGCCCACCACTTCGCCGAGATCGCTCCAGACGTAGTGCGGCAGCATGAATTTGTCGTGCAGCTGTGTGCCCCAGCGAACCAGCGGCTGGGTGTAAGGCTGCTCCCAGAACCAGGCGATCAGGGACCGCAGCAGCAGCTGCTGGGCCAGGCTCATCTGGGCGTGCGGCGGCATCTCGAAAGCGCGGAATTCGACCAGGCCGAGACGGCCGGTCGGGCCATCCGGCGAATACAGCTTGTCGATCGAGATTTCGGTGCGATGGGTGTTGCCGGTGAGATCGGTCAGCAGGTTGCGCAGGGTGCGATCGATCATCCACAGCGGCACCTGCTGGCCGGGTGGCGGCAACTGGCTGAGCGCGATTTCAAGCTCGTAGAGTGCGGAATCCTGCGCTTCGTCGATGCGCGGATGCTGCGACGTGGCACCGATGAACAGACCCGAGAAGAAGTACGACAGCGACGGATGGTTCTGCCAGTAGCGGATCAGCGAACCGAGCACGTCCGGCCGGCGCAGGAACGGCGAATCGGCCGGCGTGGCGCCGCCGACGACGAAATGGTTGCCGCCACCGGTGCCGACCGAGCGGCCATCGATGAGGAATTTCTCGGTGGCCAGACGGGCCAGCCGCGCTTCCTCGTAGACGGTCAGCGTGGTTTCGCGCAGCTCTTCCCAGCTGTGCGAAGGATGGATGTTGACTTCGATGACGCCCGGGTCCGGTGTGACCTTGAGGACGTTGATGCGGTGATCGTTCGGCGGCGAATAGCCTTCGATGCGCACCGGCGTGTCGAGTTCGGCCGAGGCATCCTCGATCGCCGCGACCAGCTCCAGATAATCCTCGATCGACTCGGTCGGCGGCAGGAACACGCAGAGATGGCCTTCGCGCGGTTCCACCGTCAGCGCAGTGCGGACGTTGCCACCTTCCAGATAGGCGCCACGGCGCACCGGTTCCGGCTGGTCCTCCTCGGCAGTCAGACGCTGGCGACGCTCGCGCAGACGAGCGGCGATGTCGGTTTCGGCTTCCTCGCGCTTTTCGCCGGACGATTGCAGGAACGGCTGGCGGCGGCCATCGAAGGCCGGCAGCGGCTTCGCGGTCTGGAAATCGACCGCCATCGGGTCATACGGAATCAGGGTCGGGAAGCGCGACGGCGGCAGCCAGGGCAGGGCATCGAGCGGCAGACGGAAGCCGATCGGCGAATCGCCCGGGATCAGGAACATGCGCTTCTGGCGAAAGCTCCAGCGCTCGGAAATCCAGGCGCGTGACTGCCAGCGCTGCACCGGCAGCGCGTAGCCACGCGGCACGTCCAGCCCGCGCTCGAAGACCTTGGCGAGGCGCGAGCGCTCTTCCGGGTCCTTCAGTTTGCTGTCTTCCGGCAGCACGTTGTCCGGCAACTGGCGCTCGCGGTGCAGATAGAAGAACGCGTCCTCGTAACCGGGCACGGCGTTTTCGGGGCTCACTTCGAGCCGGTTGGCGATGCCGCGCACCAGCAGCGCCGCGGCTTCGATGGTCGGCTTGGTCTTGCCCTCGGCGAGATCGGTGCGAACGATCGGCTTGCCGTCGCCACGCCAGTACAGCGCATAGGCCCAGCGCGGCAGCGATTCACCTGGATACCACTTGCCCTGGCCGTAGGTCAGCAGACCGCCGCCTTTCTCGGCCGGCGCGAAACGGTCACGCAGACGGCGGATCAGGATGTTGGCCAGCCCCTGCTTGGTCGGGCCGACAGCCGCGATGTTCCACTCCTCGCCCTGCATGTCGTCGATCGAGATGAAGGTCGGTTCGCCGCCCATGGTCAGGCGCACGTCGCCGGCCTTGAGCCGGGCATCGACGGCCAGGCCCAGCGTGTCGATCGCCTTCCACTGCGTCTCTGTGTACGGCTTGGTCACCCGCGGCGATTCGAACAGGCGGGTGACGATCATCGAATGGCCGAACTCGGTATCGAGATCGCCCTTGCCTTCGAAGCTCATCGAGCCGGTGATCGGTGCCGCACTCGATGGTTCCGGCGTTGCGCACAGCGGAATATGGCCTTCGCCGGTCAGCAGGCCCGAGGTCGGGTCGAGGCCGACCCAGCCGGCGCCAGGCAGATAGACCTCGCACCAGGCGTGCAGATCGGTGAAATCGTGATCGGTGCCGGACGGGCCATCGAGCGATTTCACGTCCGGCGTCAGCTGGATCAGGTAACCGGAAACGAAGCGCGCGGCCAGCCCGAGCTGACGGAAGATCTGCACCAGCAGCCAGCCCGAATCGCGACAGGAACCTGAGGCCAGGGTCAGCGTGTCTTCCGGCGTCTGCACGCCGGGTTCGAGGCGGATCAGGTAGCTCACCGCTTCCTGCACGCGGCGGTTCAGTTCGACGATGAAGTCGATGGTGCGAATCTCTTCCTTCGGAATCGCCCGCAGGAACTCGGCGAGGCGCGGCGTGGCCGAGCCATGCTTGAGATAGGGCTTGAGATCTTCCTTCAGCGCCTCGTCATAGGTGAACGGGAAGGTCTCGGCCTTTTCCTCGATGAAGAAGTCGAAGGGGTTGTAGATCGACATGTCGGCAACCAGGTCGACCGTCACCTTGAACTCGGTGACCTTGTCTGGGAACACCACTCGGGCCTGCCAGTTCGCAAAGGCATCCTGCTGCCAGTTCAGGAAGTGGCCTTCCGGCTCGACCTTCAGCGAGTACGACAGCACCGGTGTGCGGCCATGCGGCGCTGGCCGCAGACGGATGATCTGCGGCGACAAGGTCACGCGCCGGTCGTACTGGTAGGTCGTTTCGTGGTGCAGGACGGCATGGATCGACATGAGGCGAGTCGGCGGTTCCGGAGGGTGGGTTCGATTGTGACGCAAGAAGAACGCCGTCGCGTCGAGGTGGGTCGAAAGCGCGCGTTGATCGTTGGTCCGCCGTTCGCCGGTAGACTCGTGACAAACATTCACGGTGTTCTTCCATGTCGGTCTTTTCCCACCCCGAATTCGATGGCCACGAGCATGTGGCCTTTCATCACGATCAGGCCTCCGGACTGCGCGCGATCATTGCCGTGCACAGCACCCGGCTCGGCCCCGGCCTCGGCGGCTGCCGCATGTGGCCGTATGCCTCTGATGCCGAAGCGCTGACCGACGTGCTGCGCCTGAGCCGCGGCATGACCTACAAGGCAGCACTCGCGGGGCTGCCGCAGGGCGGCGGCAAGTCGGTGATCCTCGGCGACCCTCGCCACGACAAGAGCCCGGCCCTGATGCGCGCCATGGGCCGCTTCGTCGAATCCCTGAACGGCCGCTATATCGTTGCCGAAGATTCCGGCACCAGCGTGCCGGACATCCGCCTGATGGCCGAGCAGACCCGTCACGTCGGCGGCCTTGCCGATGCCGCCTCGATCGCCGCCGGCCGCAGCGGCGACCCCAGCCCGGCAACTGCGCTCGGCGTGTTCATCGGCCTGCAGGCGGCGGTGCGCGCAGCGCTGGGCCGTGACGATCTGCGCGGGCTCAAGGTCGCGATCCAGGGTGTCGGCAATGTCGGCTACCGGCTCGCGCGTCATCTGCACGAGGCCGGTGCCAAGCTCTGGGTGACCGATCTGCATCAGCCCGCCGTCGACCGCGCGGTGGCCGAGTTCGGCGCGACGGCGGTGGCGATGGAGGCGATCCATGCGCTCGATGTCGACGTGTTCGCACCTTGCGCGCTCGGGGCCGTGCTCAACGAAACCCGCATTCCGCAGATCAAGGCCAAGGTGATCGCCGGTGCTGCGAACAACCAGCTGGCCAAGCCGCGCGATGGCCAGCGGGTGCTCGATCACGGCCTGCTCTACGCGCCGGACTACGTGATCAACGCCGGCGGCATCATCGACATCCACTACGAAGGTCCGGGATACAACGAAGCGGTGGTCCACGCCCATCTGCAGCGGATCGGCACCACCCTGACCGAAATCTTCACCCGTTCCTTCGCGACCGAACGCCCGACCGGCGAGATCGCCGACGCGATGGCGGAAGCCATCTTCCGCGCCTGAGCCCGAACGCATCGATCCCATGACTGCCACGATTCCCGACGACGCAAGCCTCAACACGCTGGCGGCCAGCCTCGGCCAGAAACTGCTGGCCCGCGGCGAAATGATCGGCACCGCCGAGTCCTGCACCGGCGGCCTGATCGCCAAGCTGATGACCGACATCGCCGGCAGTTCCGGCTGGTTCGAGCGCGGCATCGTCAGCTACTCGAACAGCGCCAAGCAGGAACTGCTCGGCGTGGCAGTGGAGACCATCGAGACGTTCGGCGCAGTCAGCGGCCCCACAGTGATCGCGATGGCCGACGGTCTGAAAGCACGTGCGCCGGTGCAGTGGACGGTTTCGGTCAGCGGCATCGCCGGACCCGGCGGCGGCGTCGCCGGCAAGCCGGTCGGCACCGTGTTCATCGCCTGGGCCGGGCCGGACATCGCCACTTCATCGAGCCGCTATCAGTTCGACGGCGATCGTGACGCCGTGCGCCGCCTCACTGCCGAAGCTGCGTTGAAGGGTCTGCTCGATCTGCTCGACGCGGCTGCTGCTGCCTGATCGCCCGGCAGGCCGCCGGCCGTCGTTTGGTAAACTCGCGCCATGAGCAGAACTGATTCCGGCAACGTCGATCACGACGAAATTTCCCGCTTCGAAGCGCTGGCCGCCCGCTGGTGGGACCGCGCAGGCGAGATGGGCGCGCTGCACGTCATCAACCCGCCGCGGATGCGTTACATCCAGCAGCGTACGGGTGGCGCGAGTGCTTCGATCAAAGGCAAGCGCACGCTCGATGTCGGCTGCGGCGGCGGCATCCTGACCGAAGCGCTGGCGATCGCCGGTGCCGATGCGCTAGGCATCGATCTGGCCACCGCGTCGATCGAAGTCGCCAGGCTGCACGCCGAAGAAGCCGGGCTGAAGGTTGGATATGAAGTGGTCAGTGCGGAAGCGCTGGCCGGGCAGCAGCCGGAGAGTTTCGATCTGGTCTGCTGTCTGGAAATGCTCGAACATGTGCCGGACCCGGCCGAGACCATCGAAGCTATCGCCCGTCTGGTCAAGCCGGGCGGCGATGTGGTGTTCTCGACCATCAATCGCAATCCCAAGTCTTACGCGCTGATGATCGTCGGCGCCGAATACGTGGCCCGCATTGTGCCGCGCGGCACTCATGACTACGCCAAGTTCATCCGGCCGTCCGAGCTGGATCGCTGGGCCCGCAATGCCGGCCTGGTACCACAGGATGTCATGGGCTTGCGCTACAACCCGCTGCTGAAGTCGGCCTCGCTGAACGCCAGCGACATCGACGTCAACTACCTGATGCACTGCCGGAAGCCGGCCGAGGACTGATCGTTTTGAATCCCAATACTCACTGTGTGCTGTTCGATCTGGACGGCACGCTCGTCGATAGCGCGCCCGATCTCGGCTATGCCGCCAATCTCGTTCGCGAAGCGCAGGGGCTGCCGCATCTGCCGCTGTCCGACTACCGCCCGCAGGCT
Source organism: Nevskia ramosa DSM 11499 (assembly GCF_000420645.1). Taxonomy (NCBI): domain Bacteria; kingdom Pseudomonadati; phylum Pseudomonadota; class Gammaproteobacteria; order Nevskiales; family Nevskiaceae; genus Nevskia; species Nevskia ramosa. The sequence continues at coordinate 423,512 of NZ_ATVI01000005.1, forward strand.
TCCAACGGTGCGCGCGGCCTGCTGAAAGTGGCGCTGAACATGACCATGGATCATCGGGACTACGAGGACCGCAAGGCCCTGTTCCTGAAGTTCTATCAGGCCAATCTGACCACCCATAGCCGGCTGTTCGATGGCATTGCGGATTTGCTGGCGGCGCTCGACCAGGAAGGACTCAAGTGGGGCATCGTCACCAACAAGGCTGGCTGGCTGGCCGAGCCGATGGTCGCGCAACTCGGCTTTCCCGCCACCTGCGGCTGTCTGGTCGCCGGTGATTCGACGCCGCACCCGAAGCCGGCACCCGATGGCCTGCTGCTGGCCGCGCGGAAGATCGGCATCCAGCCCGAGCACTGCATCTATGTCGGTGACGATCTGCGCGATGTCGTCGCCGGCCGTGCCGCCGGCATGATGACGATCGCCGCCGGCTGGGGCTACCTCGGTGCCGAGCCGGACCTGTCGATCTGGAAAGCCGACGCGATCGCCCATGTGCCGGCCGATGTGCTGGCGCTGATCCGGCCGCGAGTGGGCTGATGAGTGCAGCGATTCCTGCTGGCTATACGCCGGCTGCCGGCCTGCTTCAGGGCCGGGTTGTTCTGATCACCGGCGCGGGGGCTGGCCTGGGCCGCGCCACCGCGCTGGCGGCCGCTCGGTTCGGCGCGACGGTCATCCTGCTCGGCCGCACGGTGAAGAAGCTCGAAGCAGTGTTCGACGAGATCGAAGCCGCCGGCGGACCGCAGCCGGCGATCTATCCGATGAACCTGGCCGGTACCACCTGGGCCGATATCTTCGAACTCGCCGAAACCGTCGAGCGCGAGTTCGGCCGGCTCGACGGTCTGGTCCACTGCGCCGCGCACTTCAAGGGCTTCACGGCGATGACCGAAGAAGCGCCTAAGGACTGGCTGGAAGGCCTGCAGGTCAACCTCACCGCAGCCTATTCGCTGACTCGCCAGTGCCTGCCGCTGCTGCAGCAGGCCCGCGACGCCAGCATCGTCTTCGTCACCGACGCCGTCGGCCGCGAGCCGAAAGCCCTGCGCGGTTCCTATGGCGTTGCCAAGTACGCGCTCGAAGGCCTGGTCAAGGGCTGGTCGCAGGAACTCGGCGCCACGCCGGGCCTGCGCATCAACAGCTATGACCCGGGCGCGATGCGCACCGAACTGCGCGCCCGCGGCTTCGTTGCCGAGGAAGTACAGAAGCTGCCGGGGCCGGACGCTGCCGTGGCGGGCCTGCTGTATCTGCTCGGTCCGGACAGCGCAGGCATCAACGGCCAGGCTTTGTCCCGTAGCTGATTCGTAGCGCTAGCGATCCAGCCGCATGTCGATGTGCCAGATACCGTCTTCGAGATAGGGCACGTCGATCTGCACGAAACCGAGGCTTGCGTAGAAGCGATCCAGACGCTGCTGTGCTCCGATGCGGATCGGCGCGCCAGGATGATGCTCGCGAGTCAGCCGCAAGGCTTCCAGCATCAATGCGCGGCCGAGTTGCAGCCCGCGTGCTTGTGCCGAGGTGATGACCCGGCCGATGGAAGCTTCCGGATACTTCACGCCCGGCGCCAGCAGCCGGGCGTACGCCAGCAGTTCCCCGTCAGCGTTGGTGCCGCAGAGATGCGTGCACGCCGGATCGAGGCCATCCATGTCCGGGAACACGCAGTTCTGTTCGACGACGAAGATCTCGCTGCGCAGACGCATCGCGGCATAGAGCAGATCGTTCGACCACTCGTTCCAGCGCCACAGGCGCCAGTCGATGACGGCTGCCGTCATACCAGCAGGGCGTCGGTCTTGGCCGCGCAGATGAAATCGTTCTCCGACAAACCGTCGATCGCGTGCGTCCAGTAGCGGATGTCGCAGTTCTTGTAGTCGAAGGCGATATCCGGGTGATGGTCGTCGTGAATCGCGATGTACGCCGCCGCGTTGACGAAGCTCAGCGTGCGGAAATAGTTCTTGAACTCGAAGTGCCCGTGCAGCTTGCGGCCGTCTTCGGAAAGCGTCCAGGCCGGGCCCAGCCGGGTCATGAACTCGGCGGCTTCGGAGGGCGTCAACGGCGCAACGCCGCCTTCGCAGGGAACGCAGCGGCGCTGGGCGAGGGTAGGGGTGGTCATCTGATTTCTCGTTGGACTCCTTCCCCCGCGAGCGGGGGAAGGTCGGGATGGGGGCGTTGCAGCGTAGACAAAATCGCGTCGACGACAGCATCAGTTTCGACAAGTGCCTGAGTATTCCAGAAGCGCAGCAGCCTGAAGCCTTGGGCCGCGAACCAAGCATCTCGCAAGGCATCGCGGCTGCTTTCGAGATGCTGACCGCCATCGACCTCGACGATCAAATACGCTTCCAGACAAGCGAAATCAGCGATGTAAGGACCGATCGGAACCTGGCGGCGAAACTTGCAGCCTTCGAGTTGCCGGCCGCGCAGACGTTGCCAGAGCTTCTGTTCGGCGTCGGTCAGGGCTTTACGGAGTGTTTTCGCGTGCTGCTGGGATTTTGCATTGCGCATGACCGTTCCTTCCTAAAGCCGCTGGTCTCCTTCCCCCGTTCACTTGGGAAGGCCGGGATGGGGGCGTCTGACTTCAGCGCCACCGCCCAACCGCCCCCTCCCCAGCCCTCCCCCGTGAACGGGGGAGGGAGCAAGTCGATCAGTTCAGCGCATGGGAGAGGTCAGCCCGCAGATCCTCGACATCCTCGACGCCTACCGACAGCCGGCACAGCGTGTCGCTGATGCCGAGCGCGGCGCGGTTCTCGGCCGGGATGCTGGCGTGGGTCATGATCGCCGGGTGTTCGATCAGGCTTTCGACGCCGCCCAAGCTTTCGGCGAGCGCGAACAGATGGCAGCGTTCCAGGAAGCGCTTGGCATCTTCGAGCCCACCGCGCAGTTCGATCGCGATCATGCCGCCGTAGCCGCGCGGCATCTGCTTCTTCGCCAGCGGATGCTGAGGGTGCGAGACCAGGCCGGGGTAATGAACCTTGGCGATCTTCGGATGGGTTTGTAGCCAGCCGGCCAGTTCCAAAGCATTCGAGCAATGGCGCTCCATGCGCAGCGCCAGTGTCTTGACGCCGCGCAGCGCGAGGAAGGCATCGAACGGCCCGGCGATGGCGCCGACGGCGTTCTGCAGGAAGGTCAGGCGTTCGGCCAGATCAGCATGGTCGCCGACCACCAGCATGCCGCCGACCATGTCGCTGTGGCCGTTCAGATACTTGGTGGCCGAGTGCATGACCAGATCGAAACCGAGTTCGATCGGCCGTTGCACGTAGGGGCTGGCGAAGGTGTTGTCGGCAGCGGCGATCAGCCCGTGGCGCTTGGCGATCGCAGCGATGGCCGACAGGTCGGCCAGTTTCAGCATCGGGTTGGTCGGTGTCTCGACCCAGATCATCTTGGTTTCTGGGCGGATCGCCGCTTCGACCTTGGCCGGATCGCGCAGGTCGACGAAGGAAAATTTCAGCCCGGCCGATTTCGCCCGCACCCGTTCGAACAATCGGTAGCTGCCACCGTATAGATCATCGCTGGCGATGATGTGATCGCCGGGCGCGAACAGGTCGAGCACCGTCGCGGTCGCCGCCAGACCCGAGGCGAAGGCGTAGCCGTGCGTGCCGCTTTCCAGATCGGCCACGCAGCGCTCGTAGGCGAAGCGGGTCGGGTTCTGGCTGCGCGCGTACTCGTAGCCCTTGTGAACGCCGGGGCTTTCCTGGACGTAGGTCGAGGTCGCGTAGATCGGCGGCATGATCGCGCCGGTGGTCGGATCCGGGCTCTGGCCGGCGTGGATCACGCGGGTCGCGAAGGCGTTGCGTGCTGGGGTCTGGGTGGTCATGGCGTGGCGTTTTTTGAGGTCAGGACTGCGACCACGTTAGCGCGCTGACCGAGCTTCTGCGCGCGGCTGCAGAAAGTTCGTCTTCGCTGCATCGGCTTTCATCAATCTGTCGTATGACATCGTATATAAACGTCATACCGTCGAATCGACCAAGGCTGCCGCTGTCAGGCAGACCTGGGCTCGCCGACGCGTCGCCAGGCCGGGCACAGGCCGAACAGGGTGGGGCAAATGGTTGATCACGTGAAGCGATTGATGAAGGGGGCCAGGAGACGAGCCCGGCAGGCTGGACTGGCGAGCATTGCAGGATTGTCGGGATTTTCAGTGCACTTGGCGGAAGCCGCCGGCGTGCCGGGCGAGGCGGTGCAGCTCGATACCGTGACGGTGAGTGCCGACGAACTGGTCGGCGAGGCCGACTCGGCGACCATCGGCACCGTCTATTCGGAGCAATTCGAGAACCGGCCGATTTCGCGTACCGGCGAATTGCTGGAAGTGGTACCGGGCCTGATCGTCACTCAGCACAGCGGCGAGGGCAAAGCCAACCAATACTTCCTGCGCGGCTACAACCTCGATCACGGCACCGACTTCGCGGTGTTCGTCGACGGCCTGCCGGTCAACATGCCGACCCACGCCCACGGCCAGGGTTATGCCGACAACGGCTTCTTCATTCCCGAGCTGGTCGATTCGATCGAGTACCGGAAAGGCCCGTACTACGCGCAGTACGGCGATTTCTCGGCCGCCGGTGCCGCCGATATCCGCTACAAGGAAAAATTTGATCAGAACCTCGTCGAAGCCACCGGCGGCGCCTACGGTTATGGCCGCTTGCTGTCGGTCGGTTCGATCAAGGCGGGTTCTGGCAACCTGCTGTACGGCCTCGAGTACGTGCACTACGACGGCCCCTACGATCTCGGCCAGAACTTCAACAAGGGCAATCTGGTGCTGCGCTATTCGCAGCACTACGAAGGCGGCAGCTATCACCTGGCGGCTACCGGCTATTCGACGCGCAACCTGTCGCCGGACCAGATTCCCGAACGCGCCGTCGATCAGGGCTTGATCGGCCGGCTCGGCTTCATCGATCCCACCGACGGTGGCCGCAGCCACCGGGTGAATTTCTCCGGCGGCTTCGAGCAGCAGCTCGGGCCGGGCACCTTGAAGCTTGATGCGTACGCTTTCCGCTACCGGCTCGATCTGTTCTCGAATTTCACCTACTTCCTCGACGATCCGGTCAACGGCGACCAGTTCGAGCAGTCGGACAAGCGCAACGTCTATGGCGGCAATCTCAGTTACAAGCTGACCAACCAGCTGCTCGGCCTGGAATTCCACAATGAGATCGGCGCGCAGACGCGCTATGACGACATCGACGACGTCGGGCTGTATCTGACCAAGGCACGGGAGCGGCTCGATACGACGACGGTCAGCGACGTCAAGGAATGGATCGGCTCGGTCTACGCGCAGACCAACGTCCATCTCAGGTCCTGGCTGCGCGCCAATGTCGGCGCCCGGTTCGACTCGATCAACTTCGATGTCGTCAACAACAATCCGCTGAACACCGGCAAGGCTTCGGACACTTTGATCAGCCCGAAAGGCGCGCTGATCTTCGGCCCCTGGGCGAAGACCGAGTTCTTCATCAACGCTGGCCAGGGCTTCCACTCGAACGATGCTCGCGGTGCGACGCAGACCATCGATCCGCGCAGTGGTGATGCGGTGGATCCCGTGACGCCGCTCGCCGCGGCGCGCGGCATCGATCTCGGCATGCGCACGGCGCTGATCCCGAATGTGCAGGTGGCCGCCAGCGTCTTCCGGCTGCGCTCGGATTCAGAACTGGTCTATGTCGGCGACGCCGGCACCACGGAGCCCTTCGGCGCCACCGAGCGTTACGGCGGCGAACTGGCGATCTACTGGAAGCCGATCAAGCATCTGGTCGTCGACAGTGATCTGGCCTACACCAAGGCCCGCTTCCGGGAGCAGCAGCTCGATGGAGACGGCAACGCCATCGGCAAGCGGGTGCCGCAGGCGGTGCAGGGCGTTGCGGCGCTGGGCGTGACCTACACGAGCCCGCAAGGCTGGGACACGGCGCTGCGCGTCCGTTACTTCGGCCCGCGTCCGCTGGCCGAGGACAACAGCGTCCAATCGAACTCGACGACGGTGGTCAATATCGGCGCCGGGTACCGGATCAATCGCCGCTTCAGGATCAGCGGCCAGATCAACAATCTGTTCGATTCGAAGGATCACGACATCGATTACTTCTACACCTCGCGTCTGCAAGGCGAGCCGGCGGCAGGTGTCGACGACACCCATTTCCACCCGATCGAGCCGATCAACGGCCGGATCACACTCAGCTATTCATACTGACGCGCACCGGCTGCCGCAAAACGCTTAATCCGACTCCGATGTAATTTGAGCCGCCCGTGAGGCGGCTTTCTTTTTTCAAGCAACGACTGCGGCCGGAAGCTTGGGCTGAGCGCGTGTCAGTGTGGTGACGCCGCTTCATCCGCCGAATGCTGCCGTTCACCGCGCGCGATGCGCAGAGCGCTTCCGGCGGTGAGATAAAGGCTTCGCTTTCTCCCCCGATGAAGCGTTGGCCGCCGAAAGGCGGCTTTTCTTTTTGTAGCGGTTGCGAAGCTTCAGCTGATCGGGCTCAGGTGCACATGGGCCTCACCATGTACCCGGGAGATTTCCAGCGCCACCGGCACCAGATGCAGATGGCCGTGGCGCACGCCGCGTTCGGCGATCAGCGATTCCGCGAAGGCTTTCACCTGCGGCAGCGGGCCTCTCAGCGCCATGGTTTCCAGGCAGTTGTCGTGATCCAGATGCACGTGCATCGTTGCCATGCTCAGGCCGTGATGATCGTGCTGGTTCTCGGCCAGTCGGCTGGCCAGCTGGCGCTCGTGATGGTTGTAGACGTAGGACACCGTGGCCACGCAATGCGAGGCCTTGCCATCGTCGATGCGCTCGTTCTCGAGCCGGCCGCGCAGCAGATCGCGGAACGCTTCGGAGCGGTTTTCGTAGCCGTGGCGATCGGCCCAGGCGTCGAACTGATCGGCCAGGGTTTCGTCGAGAGACAGCGTGATGCGGCGCATGTGTGCTCCAGGAAAAGATTGAGTTTCAGGTCTGCTGGCGCAGGTAGTTGAGCAGATCGATCTTGGTGATCAGGCCAATGAAGGCTCCTTCGGCATCGGCCACCACGGCGACATGATCGCGCTGGAACAAGTCGATCAGCGTAGCCATCGGCGCATCGGGCCGGATCGTTTCGACCTTGGCCACCATCGCCGTCGATACCGCGTCGTTGAAGTGCGCCGAGCCGGCCTGCACATGGAGTAGCAGATCGGATTCGTCGATGATGCCGACCACCCTCGGGCCTTCCATCACCGGCACCTGGGAGACATCGAACAGCTTCATCCGCCGATAGGCGAGCAGCAGGTTGTCGTCCGGTTTCAGGGTTACCGCGCCACCTTCCTGGTAGCGACGGACGATCAGGTCCAGCAGGTTGCCGTGGCGCGGCCGTGGCAGCAGGCCCTGCTCGAACATCCAGTGATCGTTGTACATCTTGCTCAGGTACTTGTTGCCGCTGTCGCAGACGAAGGTGACAACGCGCTTCGGCGTGGTCTGCGCGCGGCAGTAGCGCAGCGCGGCGGCAAGCAAGGTGCCGGTCGAGGAGCCGCCGAGCAGACCTTCCTTGGCCAGCAGCTCGCGTGCGGTCAGGAAGCTTTCGGCGTCCGGAATCGAGTAGGCCTTCTTCGCATAGCCGAGTTCGCAGTTCGGCGGAATGAAATCCTCGCCGATACCCTCGACCAGCCAGGAACCCGGCGTGACCTGCTCGTTGCGCTCGACCAGCGGTTCGAGGATCGAACCCTTCGGATCGGCCAGCACCATTTCCAGATGCGGCGCGACTCTCGCGAAGTAGCGGCCGAGCCCGGTCAGCGTGCCACCGGAGCCGACGCCGACGACCACGGCATCGCACATCCGTCCGGTCTGCGCCCAGATCTCCGGGCCGGTGGTTGCCTCGTGCGCGAGCGGATTCGCCGGGTTGGCGAACTGGTTGACGTAGAAGCTGTTCGGCGTCTCGCGAGCGAGGCGTTCGGCGATGTCCTGGTAGTACTCCGGATGGCCCTTGCCGACATCGCTGCGAGTGATGATCGTGGTCGCACCGAGCGCGCGCAGATGCAGGATCTTCTCCTGCGCCATCTTGTCCGGTATCACCAGGGTGATGTGGTAACCCTTCTGCGCCGCGACCAGCGCCAGACCCAGACCGGTGTTGCCGGCGGTCGCTTCGATCAGGGTGCCACCGGGATGAATCAGGCCGTCACGTTCGGCGGCTTCGATCATCGACAGGCCGATACGATCCTTGATCGAGCCGGTCGGGTTCTGGTTTTCAAGCTTGACGAACAGCCGGCACAGGCCGGTGTCGAGGTTCCTCAACTCCACCAGCGGCGTGTTGCCAATGGTGTTCAGCACGCTGCCATCACGAGGCATGTCGCACCTTTCAGATCAGGGAAGTTGCGGCAGGTTAGCACGCGACTTTTCATTGGCCTGCTAGGCTTCGCAGCATGAAAAACAATGCTGATGAAGCTGCCCGCAACCTGATCTGGATCGACTGCGAGATGACCGGCCTGATCCCCGAGGAACACCGGATCATCGAGATCGCCACCATCGTCACCGACAGCGAGCTGAACGTGCTCGCTGAAGGCCCGGTGATCGCCGTGCACCAGCCGGAGCACGAGTTGGCGAAGATGGATGAGTGGAACGTCAACCAGCACGGCAAGTCCGGGCTGACTGCGCGAGTGCGCGCCAGCCGGATCAGCGCAGCAGAAGCCGAAGCGCAGACCATCGCCTTTCTGAAGGACTGGGTACCAGCCGGCAAGTCACCGATCTGCGGCAATTCGATCTGCCAGGATCGCCGTTTCCTCGCCAACTGGATGCCGGCGCTGGAGCGCTACTTCCATTACCGCAATCTCGATGTCAGCACGGTCAAGGAACTGTGCCAGCGCTGGGCACCGGAAACGGCGAGGGGATTCAGGAAGGAGTCATCGCATCTGGCGATGGACGATATCCGCGATTCGATCGAGGAACTTCGCTACTACCGTCAGCATTTCATTCGCTCGGCAGGCTGAGCCCGCAGCCACAAGCTCAGCCGCGATTGCGGCGGCCGGGCTTGTCATCGAACAGATCGTCGAAATCCTCGCCGATCAGCTTCTTCAGTTCGCGTTCCTCGCGCAGCCGCTCGACATCCCGCCAGTCGCGCGAGCGACCATTGGGCACGACATTGCCCTTGGCATCGACCACGGGCGTGTCGTCTTCAAAGCCTTCCACCTCTTCCGCAAACTCGTCGAACGGCTTCGGTTGCGGTTGCGGTTTCTTGCCCGGTCTGCCAGCCATGCGTGTGCGTGCTCCATCGAGTGACGTCGTGATTTGCGCGCGTTTTAGCAGGCTTTCAGCAAGCGTGGAAGCCCCTTGCGCAATCCCTCGTCGAGACTGCCGACAGGCGGTCAGACAAGTGCCTGCCGAGCCTGTCGGCTTTGCTATTTCCGGACCTGTATCCCGGCTGTCCGAATCCTGATCAAGCCGCTTTCCGACGCCGTAATCCGACGACGCCCAGCAGCATCACCAGCAATACTGGTGGCATTGCGCCACCACCGCCGCCGCTGCCAGGCGGCGGTGGCGTGTTCTCCAGCGCTGCGCGCAGCGTGTAGCTCGCACCTTGGATGCCATCGAAATTGACCACGGTGACGTAGTAGGTGCCGAGGCGAGGAGTGTCGATGGTGATCGTCTCGTCGCCGTTCGCTGCGGCATCGCCGCGCTGCGTGTCCGGCACGTTGACGAAGTAGAACGGCTCCGGATCGCCCTCGGTGGTCGGCACGCCGGCGCCGAGGTCGACGTTGTACTGCGTCGGCTCGCCGTAGCGCACGAAGATGTCGACATCGTTGACGGCGGTGGACTGCACGACCAGGCGGTTGCTGCCGGCCGGCAGGCTGGTCACGTCGAAGCTCCAGGTGTGGAATTCGTCGTACAAGCCCGGTGCAAAGCTTTGCGAGGCCGTGGTGCCCAGGCTCAGCTTGCCGATTTCCATGATGAAGCGACGCGTCGCCGTATAGCCGCCGTCAGCAGTAATCGCGAGCGCGAACTGCACGTACTGATGACCGCTGACCGCGGACGGCACGCGCACCTGGAAATCCACCGGCTGGATCACACCGGAGCCAAGCGCGCCGAGCGAGGCGGTACCGCTGTTGACGACCACGCCGGCGCCGCTGGCGGTCAGCGTCGCCCGCACATTGGTTGCCGCCAGCCAGAGATTTTCGACCGTCACCCGCAACGTCGTGGTTTCTCCGGGATCGAGGCTGCCATTGCCGCTGGCACCGTCCTCGACGGTCGCTGGCACCAGCACCGGCACGTCGACGTTGCCCGTGTCGTAAGCCAGCGTGTAGCTGCTGGCCTGCACGGGCCGGATCACCAGAGAAGGCCGTGGCAGCAGATTCAGCGCCTGTCTGGCGTCGATGCGGCCAGCGGCGGTGCGCAGGTTCACCGGGTTCGATGGATCGAGACCGACCTGACCACTTTCGATCAGCCGCGCCTTCACTTCGGCAACCGTTGCGCTCGGATAGTAGTCGCGGATCAACGCGGCCACGCCGGCCACGTATGGGGACGAGAACGAGGTGCCGTTGATGCCAGCGGTGGTGTAACCGCCGCCGAGGGTCGTGGTGACGAGCTGCAGTCCGGGAGCGGCTACCGGCACGGTTGTCGAACCATAGTTCGAGAAGCTGGCGACGCCGTCCTGGCGATTGGTCGCGGCGACGGCGAGCACGTTCGGCAGTTGATAGTTGGCCGGATAGCTGGCGCCCGAGATGTCGATATTCGAATCCTGATTGCCGGCCGAAGTCACGAACAGGATGCCGGCGTTGTTCAACACGGAAATCGCGTCGCGCTCGGCCAGTGAGTAGCTCGGCCCACCGAAGCTGGCGTTGACGATGCGCGCGCCGTTGTTGCGGGCGTAGTCGAGCGCGCGCAGTTCCGAGGCCACGTCGTAGGCGAAGCGCAGCGGCATGATCTTTTCGTTCCAGGCGGCACCGGCAATGCCGATACCGTTGTTGCCGCTTGCTGCTGCAGCACCGGCCACGGCCGTGCCGTGCGATTCATCGGCTGAAGTCGGGCTGGGGTCGGAATCGTTGTCGGCAAAGTCATAACCGTTGACCAGATTGCCAACCAGATCCGGATGGGTGATCTCGAAGCCGTCGTCGATGATCGCGATCGTCACGTTGCCGCGCCCGGTGCGATCGGCGATGCCGGTGCCGAGCGAATCCCAGGCTTCGACCAGATTCATGTCGGCGCCCGCAATGCCCGCCGGACCGCCGGAGACAAAGTTCGCTTGCCCGGTGTTGCGCAATCCCCATTGCTGCGCGAACAGCGGATCGTTCGGGATGGCTGCCATCGGCCGGCGCAGGAAATTCGGTTCTGCGTACTCCACCGCGGGATCGGCGGCGAGCATCTTCAAGGCGCCCGGAACATCGACGACCGATGTCAGCTTCAGACGCTCGAAGCGGCCATCGAAATAGCGTGCTTCGGCGCTCTGTCCCTGCGACGCTCGAAGCGTATCGCTGGCCTGCCCCTTCATGCCGGCGCGGTACTTCACGATCACTTCGCCACTGCGATAAGTCAGCCGTGCCGAAGGATCGGCCGACGAGCCGGCCACGCGGACGGGTGCAATGGCTTGCACCAGCATCGGCGAGGTGGCCAGGGACAGCAGGGCAAGCTTCAGCAATCGGTTCATGAACGGGTTCTCGAAGACGGAGCGCGAGCGAATCATCGGATCATCGCCAAGCGGAAGGTGGGGCGCCACTCGCAACGGACGGCCTGCGCCGACAGCCGGCATCGAGACCCTGCGCCATGAAGAAAAGGGTTCCCCTTTCGGTTGACAAGGCTTAAACTGCGCGCCGTCGTGCAGATTGCTGGCGGGAAATTCATCCTCCCCGTGTAGACAGTTGTCGCGACGGCAAGTTGTCTTGTAGTGGCAATGATTTCGTATACGGCAAGGCAGCAAGCAGCAGGTTTCGTGTGGGGACGTAGCTCAGTTGGGAGAGCGCGTCGTTCGCAATGACGAGGTCGTCGGTTCGATCCCGATCGTCTCCACCATCTACCTGCTGATACTGAAAGCGCGTCCCGATGCGGTGCGCCTGCTTCTCGAGTAGAAGCCAAGAAAACAAGTTTCCCTTACCGCAGAGTTACGCGGCTTTCGTCGTGCCCGCGACTGACCGATCAGTGGCCAGCCGAAGCGGCCCAGAGCACGGCGGCAGTGGAACCGCAAAGAATGGCTCCGGCGTACGGAAAGCGGAGCGGGCCGGTGCCTTCCTTGTCGACGCGCTTGCCGAGCCAGGTCCCGCCGAGGATCAGGTGCTTGATGCCGAACCCGTAGCGCTGCACGGTTTCACGCAGGCCATCCCGGGCAATCAGCACGATGATGGCGATCATTGCCCCGGCGATGAACGTGCAGAGCACGGCTGCCAGCGTGATGGACGGACCCAGGAACGCGCCGACAGCCGCCATCAGCTTCACGTCGCCAGCGCCCATGGCTTTCAGCAGATGGAGCGGCAGCAAGGCAATCAAGCCCAGCGCCAGCCCGCCCAGAGACGCGCCCGGCGTCACGCTGCCGTAACCGGTCACGGCCAGCAATATCCCCATGGCTGCGCCGCCAAGCGACAGCAGGTTCGGGATTCGCCGCGTGCGGCTATCGATGATCGTCGCCGCGACCAGAACCGCGAGCAGGATCCAATGAGAGGGCGAGTTCAGACTTGCGTCCACCTTGGCGCTACTCCTGCTATCCGGCGGGTATCGAGCAGCTCGTCTTTTTGACGATGCTGCGGTGTGCCCCGAGCAGGAATCGAACCTGCGACCTACCGCTTAGGAGGCGGTCGCTCTATCCACTGAGCTACCGGGGCGTACGTCGAAACAGGTTCATGTGGCGTGTGCAGCAAGCTTGGTGCGCCCGGCCGGAATCGAACCGGCATGCCTGCGAAGGCGGGAGATTTTAAGTCTCATGCGTCTACCAATTTCGCCACGGGCGCAGCGGCGACATTGTATCGCCGTTAAGAGATCGCCCAACGAAAACGCGACGAAGGCGGTGCACGCCCTCGTCGCGTTGATGATGCTTCGACCTCGATCAGCGATCGCGGAAGTGCGTCTCGACCTTCTCGTCCTGACCTTTGACATCGACGCAGACGCTGGCCGTCGGCCGGGCGAGCAGGCGCGGAATGCCGATCGCTTCGCCGGTCTTGGTGCAGAAGCCGTATTCCTTGTCGCGGATGCGGCGCATCGATTCGTCGATCTTGCGCAGCAGCATCGATTCCCGCTCGCGCAGACGCAGATCGAGCCAATGCTCTTCTTCGGCAGTCGCGCGGTCGGCCGGATCGGCGAAGACTTCGCGCTGATGCAGGCGTTCCTTGACGTCCAGCTCGCGCGCCAGCACTTCTTCGCGCATCTTGAGCAGGCGCAGGCGGAAGAACTCCACCTGCACGTCGTTCATGTAATCGTCGTCCGACATGCCACGGATGTAGTCGTCGGTCATGTCGACGACCGTGCCCATCGTGGCTGGCGAGGATTTCGGCGCTCGCGGCGAGCGCGAGGATTTTTCAGCGACGGCAGCTGCCGGCTGTTTAACGGTTGAAGTTTTTACGGCGACGGCTCGGTTGACTTGGGGAGTTCCGGTGCTGCTGGCGGCGTTGCCGCTGCTGGCTCCGGGGCTGGCGACGGCGCTGCTGGCGTCGGCGTCGGGGCGGGAGCTACTGACTGCTTTTTTTTTTCGACCGCAGCTGCCTTGGTGGCAGGCTTCGGCGCGGCCTTGACCACGGCCTTCTTGGCTGCCGCCACCGGCTTCGCAACCGCTTTCTTGGCGGCAGGCTTGGCGACTGGAGCAACGGCCTTCTTCACTGTTGCAATCGTCTTCTTGACGGCGACAGTCGCTTTCTTCACGACGGCGGCTGCTTTCTTGACGATGGGTGCTGCTGCAACCTTCTTCTTGACGGCAGCTTTGGCGACGGCCGTCTTCGCCGGTGCGGCCTTCTTCACGGCAGCCTTCTTCGCCGGCGCAGCTTTCGCGGCGACCTTCTTAACGGCTTTCTTGGCTACTGGAGCTGCCGGCTTGGCAGTCGCTTTCTTGGCGACTTTGGCCGCCGGCTTGGCAACGGCTTTTTTCGCTGCGGGCTTCGCCGCAGCTTTGCTGACGGGCTTCACGGCTGACTTGATGACACTGGACTTGCTCGCCGGTTTAGACACGGGCTTGGCTTTTGATGCAGTCTTTTTGGTCGCCACCAGCTTCTCCTGCAGCACTGTCGAGTGGGTAAAATCGGACGCACTCAGCCATCCGATAGCGCCGCGTTATAGCACCCACCCCAATAGGCGTCAATGAAATCCAAGCCTGTGTGGCAGCCTCGTGCAAGCCTTGAAACGCTGCGCCTGCGCGCGCTTCTGATGCAGCGTGTGCGCCGCTTTTTCGCCGCACGAGAATTGCTGGAAGTGGAGACGCCGGTGCTGTCCCGTGCCGCCACCGTCGATCCGCAGATCGACAGCTTTTCGAGCCAGCGCTCGGGTGGTGTCGAACGCTGGCTGCAGACCTCGCCGGAGTTCGCGATGAAGCGCCTGCTGGCCGCCGGCAGCGGGCCGATCTTTCAGATCGCGAAGGTCTTCCGGGTCGATGAGAGCGGGCGCTTTCACAACCCCGAATTCACGATGCTGGAGTGGTATCGGCCGGGTTTCGATCACCATCGCCTGATCGATGAATGCGAAGCGCTGCTGGCGGTGCTGGACGGGCCGGCGTCGTGCGCGCGGCTTAGCTATCGGGAAGCGTTTGTTCGCGAGGCCGGGATCGATCCGTTTCTCGCTTCGCCGGCCGAGCTTGAAGCGCGCTGCGTGCAAGCGATCGGGCCGCTGCCCGTGATGCCTTCAGTCGAAGTTGCAGACGATTCCCTGACTCGCGACTTCCTGCTCGATCTGTTGATGAGTCATGTTGTCGGCCCGCAGTTGGGCCGGGATCGTCCGGAGTTCCTGATCGACTTTCCGGCTTCGCAGGCAGCGCTGGCGAAGGTCCGCCGCGACGTCGAGCCGCCGGTTGCCGAGCGTTTCGAGCTGTTCTGGCGGGGCATCGAGCTCGCGAACGGTTTCCATGAGCTGACCGATGCCGCCGAGCAGCAGCAGCGCTTCCAAGCCGATCAGGCTCGCCGCGCGTCAAGAGGGCAGGCAGTGCCGCCGTACGATGGGCATCTGATCGCCGCGCTCGAGCATGGCTTGCCGCCTTGTGCCGGTGTCGCGGTCGGCCTGGATCGGCTGCTGATGTTGCTGCTCGGTCTGCCGCACATCGGCGACGGTCTGGCCTTCGATGACGAACGAGCCTAAGGCTTGGCGATGTCCCAGCCGAAGCGTGCAATCAGCACCGTGACCACGACGATGAACAGCACTCTCACGAAGCCGCTGCCTTTGGCGATCGCCAGCCGCGATCCCAGCCATGAGCCGGCAACGTTGAAGATCGCCATCGGGATCGCGTAGGCATACAGCACGCTGCTATTGGCGACGAACCAGGCGAGTGCCGCGAAGTTGGTGATCGTGTTCACCGCTTTCGCCGAGGCTGAAGCGGCCAGGAAGCTGAAGCCGAACAGGCCGACGAAGGCGAAGATCAGAAAGCTGCCGGTGCCCGGGCCGAAGAAGCCATCGTAGAAACCGACGACCGCGCCGATCGCGAGACCGGTAAGCAGTTGCTGGCGATCGTTCAGCCGCGGCGCATGCAGCTTGCCGAAATCCTTCTTCCACAAGGTGTAGGCGAGCACCACGATCATCATCACCAGGATCAGCGGCTTCAGCTCGGCGTTGCCGATCAGGCTGACGGTACGGGCCCCCAGAAACGAGGCCAGCGCCGCCACTGCGCCAGCCGGCAGCACCACTTTCCAGCTGATAGGCACATGGCGCGCGTACTGCAGCGTAGCGCTCGCGGTGCCCCAGATCGCGGCGAACTTGTTGGTACCAAGAATCGCGGCCGGCGACAGCTGTGGCAGTAGCACAAACAGCGCCGGAATCTGGATCAGCCCGCCGCCGCCGACTACGGAATCGATGAAGCCGGCGAGAAACGCGAAGCCGCAGAGCGCGATCAGCGTCGGCGTCAGCAGCTCCGCAAATTCAGGCACGCGCGATGATCGGTATCAACTCACAGCAGCTTGCTGACCGCTCCCGGAATCTTGTAACGCTTGTCGGCGAGCAGCTTGTTCAGGATCTGCGTCAGCCAGGCGCGCGAGGCGGTGAAGCTCTTCAGCTTGATGTAGCGCGCTTCGCCTTCGCTTTCGATCTCGTAGCGTTCGACGGTGATCGTCACCGCATCGCGCTCGCCCTTGAGCAGCGCGCGCGCGGTAACCCTGTTGGCCGAGGTATCGATGTTGACGTCGATGATCTCGCCGTACTCGCTCAGCCGGTCGTTGACATAGGCCCTCAGCGACATGCCGATGGCGCTGTCTTTCACCCCGCGGGCAATTCCTTTCAGCATGTTCGGTGCTCTCGATTCAGAGGATGTCGGACGCGAAGGCCGCCAGGCGCGAACGCTCGCCGCGCGCCAGGGTCACGTGGCCGCCATGCGGCCAGCCGCGGAAGCGGTCGACGACATAAGTGAGGCCGGACGTGGTCTCGGACAAGTACGGCGTATCGATCTGCGTCAGATTGCCGAGGCAGATGATCTTCGAGCCGGGACCGCAGCGGGTGATCAGCGCCTTCATCTGCTTGGCGGTGAGGTTCTGCGCTTCGTCGATGATGATGTAGCGGTTCAGGAAGGTGCGGCCGCGCATGAAGTTCAGGCTGCGGATCTTGATGCGCTTGGAGAGCAGATCGTTGGTCGCCGCACGTTCCCAGTCACCGGCATTGCTGGTCTGGGTCAGCACTTCGAGGTTGTCCATCAGCGCGCCCATCCACGGCGTCATCTTTTCTTCCTCGGTGCCCGGCAGGAAGCCGATGTCGTCACCCAGCGGCACGGTCACGCGGGTCATGATGATTTCGCGATAGCGCGGTTCGTCGAGCGTCTGGGCCAGGCCGGCGGCGAGCGCCAGCAAGGTCTTGCCAGTGCCGGCGGCGCCGAGCAGCGACACGAAATCGACGTCCGGATCGAGCAGCAGATTGAGCGCGAAATTCTGCTCGCGATTCTTGGCGTGGATGCCCCAGACCGGCGTCTTGCCGGCGCGGTAATCGCGGATCACGTGCAGTTTGGCGCTGTCGCCGTCGAGCGCCTGGACGGTCAGTTCGAGGCCGCGTTCGACTTCGTCCGGCAAGTACAGGAATTCGTTGACATGCCATTCCTTGACCTTCGGCCCGCTGACCTTGTAGCAGGCGCGGCCGCGATCATCCTGCCAGCTGTCCATCTTCTCGCCGTGCGTGGTCCAGAAATCGTCGGGCAGCTTGGCGTAGCCGGAATAGAGCAGATCGAGGTCATCAAGCACCTGATCGTTGTGATAGTCCTCGGTATGCACGCCGACGATCGCGGCCTTGATCCGCAGGTTGATGTCTTTCGACACCAAGGTGATCGTCCGCGACGGATGCTGGCTTTGCAGCCCGAGAGCGGCAAGCAGGATGTTGTTGTCCGGCTTGTTGCCCGGCAGCATTTCCGGCAGCGCAGCGGCTGACGGCCGGGTCTGGAAGAACAGCCGGCCGGACGATGGCGCCGTCGGCGTGCCGCCGGTATGGCCATTGCCGTTGCCATTCGTGCCCTTGTTGACCGTGGTCGGCAAGGGAATGCCTTTCTCGATCTGCGCATGGTCCTTGCCATGCATCAGGCCATCCAGGATTCGCGCTACCTGACGAACATTGCGCGAGGTTTCGCTGGTGCCTTTCTTCCCGTTGTCGAGCTCTTCGAGCACGACCATCGGGATGTAGATGTCATGTTCCTCGAAGCGATACAGGCAGCTCGGGTCGTGCATCAGGACGTTGGTGTCGAGCACGAAGATTTTCTTTTTCATCGATTTCCGGGAGATGAAACAAACGAGCCGACACGCGGAGGACCGCGCATCGGCTCAGAAGGACGCTTGATGGATGTTCGGCAAGGGCGTCAGAGAGCGGTGACCGCCTCCAGCACTTCGGCGGCATGGCCTTTCGCCGAGACCTTGCGCCAGTCTTTCGCGAGTTTGCCCTTGCTGTCGAACAGGAAGGTGCAGCGGTCGATACCTATGTACTTCTTGCCGTACATGCTTTTTTCAACGATCGCGCCGAAGGCATTGCACATGGCTTCGTCACCGTCGGACAGCAAGGTGAACGGGAAGCCGAACTTGGAGCAGAAGTTGTCGTGCGATTTCACGCTGTCCTTGGACACGCCGACGATGTCGGCGCCGGCCTTGACGAAATCCGCATACAGGCCGGTGAATTCCTGGCCTTCGACGGTGCAGCCCGGCGTGTTGTCCTTCGGATAGAAGTACACGACCAGTTTCTTGCCCTTGAAATCCTTTGCCAGGCTGATGGTCTTGCCGCCGCTGGCCGCGAGCGTCAGCTCCGGCAGCTTGTCGCCAATCGTCAGGCTCATGCAGCTTGTCCTCGGTGAGTGGGGAATGATCAGGTGCGGTCTGTGGCGATCAGACTACACCCGGCTTGCGCAAACAAGACCGCAAGAATCAGGCCCTGAACGAGTGCTCAGGTTCAGCTTTTGATCGGGTCGAGCATGCCGTCGGCGTTCAGATCGTCGCAGAGATCCATGAACGATTCGCGCAAGGCCTGCGGATGCTGGTTGACCGGCACGTGCAAGACCATCTGCACGCTGACCATGCCGGCGCCGGTATGCGTCGACTGGTACTTCTGGGTCGACATTTCCGCCACCTGAACATCTTGGCTGTGGAAGAACTCCAGCAGATGAACCAGCAGATCCGGTTGTTGCGGCGCGATCACGTCGGCGGCGTACGGGCGGAACTCCGGGTTCTGCTCGCGCATGTTGCAGCGCTGGAAACGCACCTGCAGTTCGAGCTTCTCGGCAATGCCGGGCAGGGCGGTTTCCAAACGGCCGAGGGCGCTCCAGTTACCGGAGACGACGAGATTTGCGGTCAAGCGGTCGCCGATCGGCGCAATGCGGCAATCCTCGACTTCACCACCGCGCTCGCGGATTGCCTTGAACAGCTCCAGCGCGAGCTGAGGACGGGGTTGGCCGAGTACTGAAATCGACAGCAGGTTTTCTGGGGCGGCCATTGCGGGAACGGTTCGGGGATCCGGTGGTCTTGTAGGTCAGGACGGGCGAGGCCAGCGGCATGGGCGGGTGGCGATCGACGTTCCGTTATAATCGCAGTTTAGCCAATTCCGCACTCTCTTCCGAATGATCAAGGGCAGCATAGTCGCGATCGTGACGCCGATGACGGCCTCCGGCGAAGTCGATTTCGACTCGCTCGGGC
This sequence comes from Nevskia ramosa DSM 11499, assembly GCF_000420645.1. Taxonomy (NCBI): domain Bacteria; kingdom Pseudomonadati; phylum Pseudomonadota; class Gammaproteobacteria; order Nevskiales; family Nevskiaceae; genus Nevskia; species Nevskia ramosa. The sequence continues at coordinate 442,676 of NZ_ATVI01000005.1, forward strand.
GGCTGGTCGAATGGCACATCACCGAAGGCACCGATGCCATCGTCGCCGTCGGCACCACCGGTGAATCGGCGACCTTGAGCGTCGACGAACACCTCGCCGTGATCCGGAAAGTGATCGAAGTTTCGGCCAAGCGCGTACCGGTGATCGCCGGTACCGGCGCCAATTCGACGACCGAAGCGATCGAGCTGACCCAGCTGGCCAAGGACGCTGGCGCCGATGCCTGCCTGATCGTCACGCCTTACTACAACAAGCCGCCGCAGGAAGGCCTGTATCGCCACTTCAAGGCGATCGCCGAAGCGGTGAACGTGCCGATCATCCTGTACAACGTGCCTGGCCGTACCGGCTGCGATATGTTGCCGGCAACGGTTGCCCGTCTGGCCGGCGTGCCGAACATCGTCGGCATCAAGGAAGCCAAGGGCGAGTTGTCACGGGTACGCGATCTGCTGGCGCTCGGCTTGCCAGCCTCGTTCGCGCTTTACACTGGCGACGATGCGACGGCGCGCGACTCGATGCTGCTCGGCTTTCACGGCGACATTTCGGTCACCGCCAACGTTGCACCCAAGCTGATGCACCAGATGTGTGCAGCGGCGCTGGCCGGCGATGCCGCCAAGGCCGAAGCGTTCGACGCCAAGCTGGCGCTGCTGCACAAGAATTTGTTTGTTGATCCGAACCCGATTCCCGCCAAGTGGGCACTGGAAGTGATGGGCCGGATTCCCGGCGGCATCCGCCTGCCGCTGGTGCCGATGAACCCTGACCATATCGACGTCGTGCAGACCAGCCTGCGCGCGGCGGGAGTGATTTGATGAGCTCGATGTACACGCGGCACGCGACGAAGCAAGCCGGCCTGCTGATGGTGGCGCTGTCGTCGCTGGCAGCCGGCTGCTCGACAACCTCCTACTGCTCCGGTCCGCAGCCCTACGAATCTGCCGCCTCGATCACCCCGATCGTCGCGCCGGAAGGCATGCGCATCCCGACGCCGAGCACGGCGCTGAAGGTGCCGGAAGCGAAGACCGAATCGGTGACCTACGGCTTCTACGCCCCAGATCCCGCCAAGCCCGGCAAGAAGCGCATGTTCTGCCTTGACCAGCCGCCGGCGCTGACCCAGCAAGCTGAAGCTGCTCCCGCAGCCGTAGTAGTGCCCGCGGCGGCTGCAGTCGCCCCTGCAGCGGCTGCGGAAAAATCGCCCTAAGACCCGGCCATTTCGTTAGAATGCCGCCGCCTACACGGTAGCAGCAAGACACGGAGAGGTGTCCGAGCGGTTGAAGGAGCACGCCTGGAAAGCGTGTATACGAGTCAAATCGTATCGCGGGTTCGAATCCCGCTCTCTCCGCCACACAAGCAGCAAAATCAACGACTTACATCGTTGTTTTTGATAGATCCGCCATAAGGCCCCTGATAAAAAAGGGTGCTTGAAGGCGGATTTTTTTATGGCCGGGATCGGCTCTCTGGTGTGCGATGGACCCTCGGCTTTACCAAACGACGTTCAAGTGCCGTTCTGCGCAGCCTTGGCAAAGGTCGCGGTGGTACATATGCCCTGCGTTATTCAATTCGCCGCAGGACTCGCAGGTTTGAAAGAACCGTGTTGTGGCTAACGCTGCCTGTCCTGCACGGGCGATCCGCTCCGGCGTCGGCGCTGACTTCCAGAATCGAAACCGTTTCCAGGTCAGCCCAGGCTCGTGCGGATGAGGCCATCCAACAACGCCTACCTCAAACCAGTAGCCGTCGGGGTGAGGCTCGATGCGGGTGTAATCGCTCAGCAACTCGTTGTGGTTGAGCGTGCCATCGACGTGGTCCCGGTTGCTTTCAGCTGATTGCACTGCTCGGCTGGCTTGTTCGTGTGTCATGTCGTTCGAGGATCAGCGGCGGTGCTTGCAGGACATCCGTTGGCGGTCGACCGGGCCATCAGATTCCCAGCGCCTTGAACGCGGCATCGACTGGATCTGAATAAAAGCTGGTCTGGAACTTCCCGAACAGCTCCGCCGGCACGGTCGGAATTGCAGTAACGCTGGCCATCGGCATCAGGATCCTCCGTGCGCCTGCATCCATCGCCATCTGCAGGCACTCGGCCAAGTTGTCGACCGGTACGATGTTGCCGCCCAGACTCATGTCGCCAAGCACTATCAATTGCGCCTGTACCGGCCGCTGAACGAGGCCTGAGCACAGCGCTACCAGTGCCGGCAGCGTCAGTGATCGAGGCACGCCGGTGTTATGCAGCTCGACTAGGTGCAGGTGAAAGTCGTGATCGCCGATCTTGGTGCCGGCACTGATGCGCGCGGCGTTGGCCTTCAGAAAATCGAAGCCGACCTTGACTGCCTCCTTCGCCGCCGTGCTTGAGCCGACGCCTGAGGTACTGAGCTTGCCGCCGCCCATGGTTACCTGCGTTTCAATCCGGGACAGGCCCAGGTGCCCGTTGGCGCCGGTCGAGATCAGATGCAGAACACCCGGTTTCGGCACGCCATCCGGGATCAGGCTACCGCCGCCCTGTTCCGGGACCAGCACGTAATTCTCTTCAAAGGTTTCGTTGTCGATGTAGGAGAAATTGACGTCGTAGAACTCCATGCCGCCGATCTTCTTCAGCTGTTCCTTGACTCGGCGACGGACTTCCAGCGCGTATTCGAGACAGCGCCGCACCGCGTCCTTGTCGAAGTCGCCAGCCGGGTACAGCAGCTTCAGCAAGCCTGACGTGGTTCGACGGACGGCGATGGTGTCGCGCTGGTTCAGATCCTTGCCGAGGCGGAAGAAGCGGTCGATCGCATCGGCGAAGTTCTGCTTGCGCATCTCGCGCAGGAACTCGGCAAGGTAATCGGTGATCAGGCCATAGCGGTCGGTGAAGTATTCCGGCCGCATCTTCGGAATTTCCCAGCCCGGAATGTAGGCGTGGAAGCGGTCGAAGAACGCGGAATCGATCATCGCTTCGGGGAACGGCGCCAGCAGATGGCTGGTCTTGACCAAGGTTTCGACCGACTGGTTGATGTTGCCGATGAACATCATGCTGGCGTTGGCGGAAATCGAATCCCGGCCGCGTGCGAACGACCCGGACGCCATGTAGTCCTTCATGATCTGGACGCCGTCCTTCTCCTTGAAAGTAATGCCGGCCACCTCGTCGAAAGCCACCACGTCCCACAGCCCAACTAGGCCCACCACTCGGCGCGCCATGTTGTAGAACAGGTTGGCGACCGTCGTCTGGCCGCCCGACACCAGAATGCTGTTCGGGCTGACTTCCTTGTAGATGTGGCTCTTGCCGGTGCCGCGCGGGCCGAGTTCGCAGCTGTTGTAGTTGTTCTCGACGTAGCCAATCATCCGCGCCAGTAGATGCCAGCGAGCACGCTTCGACAGGTTCGCTGGCTCCATGCCGGTCGAGCGCAGCAGCACGTCCAGCCATTCGTCTTCGGTGAACGAGGCGCGGGCAGACTTGAGCCCAGCCATGTCCATGTTCGGCATCTGGATCGGCTTCAGCTCGGTGACGATGAACGGCGAAGTCTTTGCCGACTCATCGAACACGTAATTCAGCGTGACGATGCACCAGATGCCGCCGGCCAGCAGCTTTTCGTACTGCTGCACGTAGCGATTGTGAATCTCGGCGTCCTTGACGCCAAGGCTCAGGAAGTGAGCTTCGTACTGATCCTTTCGCTCGTTCAGCCGCACCGACACCTTGTCGATGATCTTGTAGCTACCGCGCTCCCGGATCTTTGACTTGACCTTCTCTGCCTCGTCTGGCCGCACGTAGTTATCGGCCAGGATTCGCTTGACGGTTTCCATGCCGGCGGCAATCACGTCTGCGTCATCGGATGCGCAGTACATGCCGAGTAGGTACTCCAACACGTAGACCGGCACGTTTGCGCCTTCCTTCAGACGTTTGGTCAGGTCTTTGCGGACCACGCGCCCCGCGAAATGCTCGTTCAGCAGGCGGTCGAGGTCACGCTGTTCCACGTCAGAAGTCGAAGTCATTGCCAAAGGCCAGATCAATGCGAACCACGATGCGACACAACTCCATCGTGGTCTCGGCATCGGTGATCAAAAGGTAGTACGGCTTGTTGCTGGCGATGCGGTCGCTGGTAAGGCTCAGCATCACCTTGCGCCGACTCTGGCTGGAATCGGCCGCGGCACTGTCGAAAGTGAGGGTTTCAGTGTTCGATACCGGCTTGTCGGCATCATCGACCAAGGTCACGCGCGCGATCACCGGTCGGATGCGCTCGGTGACGGGCTCGGTCTGCAAAAGTTGGAAGGGGTACTGCGGCGTCGTGATTCGGAACGGGCCGCCGATCACGCTGACCGAGGTCTTGCGAACCTCGATCGCCTTGGCCTTTTCGCCACGCTGGTGCTTGACCGTCAGCACCGGCACCACGATTTCCTGCAGCGCAGCACCGCCGTGGACGAATCGCGCGCCGCCGACGAAGTGGAAGCGATTCACGCCCTTCGGCACCCAGAACATCATGTCGTCTTCGACGCCGGCGGTGTCGCGGATGTAACCGGAGAATGCCTGCGGCACTTCGCCAAGGTTGCGGCCGAACAGGTAGCGCTTCTTCGATTTCACCGTTCCGGCTGGCTTCAAGTCGAGCTTGTTCTTGTCCAGCTCTCCCAGCGCACTCCGCTGGAACAGGAAGCCATGATCGGCGGTTATCACGACATGGTTACCGTTCAAGTTGTTGATGATGCGGGAGACCAGTCCGTCGAGTTCGTTGATCGCGTCGCGGCAAGCGTCAAAGGTGCCAAGCTCGGTTGGCAGCTTGTCGCCGATCTTGTCAATGCAGTCGTGGAACACGTAAACGACTGAGGCATCGCGCACCGCATCGCGGCCGTCCTGCTTGTTCAGCGCGATGAACTCGTCATAGGTGAACGCGATGCCCCGATGTGCCGCCAGGATCTTGCGTCGCTGCTCGATGCCATCGCTGGACTGCCCATCGACATAGACCGTTTCGGATTCGCGATAGGCCATCGACTTGTGCGGCAGCAAGCTGGCCATGCCGAGGCCGGTATAGGACGGCAATACGCCGAGCTGGGCGGATAGTTCGGCGGCAAATCGGTTGCGGCCGTTGATTTGCTCGGCGAGTTCCTGCGCCACTTCATAGCGCAGGGCGTCACTGATCACGACGAAGATCCTGCGGTCCTCGCCTTCACCCAGATAGCCCCTGACCTTCTGCTCGAAGAAATGCTGCTGGGATGGCAGCCCCTCTACCTTCCAATCCAGCAACAAGCCGGCGCGCACGAAGTCGTCCCAGCGTTGCGCCAGCGGTTGCAGAAAGCGATTTAGGTACTGGTCCTCGATGCGCCGCGTAAGCGCTTCGAGCGTCGCAGGATCGCGGCTGGCGACCACGCTGCCCGCTTCGTGGTATCGCCGGTAGAGCTGGTCAACGCGATACAGGGTCCGCGTGTAGGCCGTGACGCAATCCTGTGCCGAGGCAAAGCTCATACAGGCGCTGGCCAGGTCGCACTCGGTGAAGAATGCTTGCGCGGCTTCGATTGCGCGATAGAAGGCATTCCAAGTCGAACGCGGTACTTGCTCGCTATCCGGTAGTCGGCCATTGGCCCAGTAGCCGTCCCGCCTTGCGGTAACTACCTGCCGGATCTCGTCCGCCAATGCTGCACCACCGCCGTCAGCTAAGGCTTCGCGGAGCCGACCCGCAATCTGCTTTTCCAGCACCACGAAGGTGTTGCAGGCGGCCAGCCGCTTGAGCGGTACGCTGTCGAAGTCCTCGTTGATTCGAAGTTCGGTTGCCATCCGGGCAGACACCCGGTCATAGGCGGTCTGCCGCAGACTGCTGTCACGCCATTGCGCCAGAAACATCGTGGCCGCCGCCGTCATACGGGGCGGCAGCTGCATCGATTTGAAGCGATCCGGCAGGTCAGTCTGCAAAGCTGCACCGAGGTCGGATACGAACAGCTGCAGCAGCAGGTTCAACAGGGATGGCGTGTCGGACCTGAATCCGAAGGTCTTGGCAGCCAGTGCCCAGAGCGGTGCTTCCAGATCCAGCTTGACGATCGCCTGCCAGGCCTTTGCCTCGTTGACCGATTCTGCAGGATCCAGATCGCTCACCGATGCGAACAGGGTCGAAAACAGACTGAAGGTGTCGGCTTGGTCGGCGCGCACCGCGACTGCCAGCATCTTCAGATCAAGTTCGGCTTCCAGGTCATCCTGCGTGACCCAGCGTTGCAGGCGTTCAAGCCGTGCCTTGCTGCCAAGGAACCTCGCACGCAGCTTCAGGTGCTCGCTCATCTGCTGATGTCGCAGGCCGAGATCCTGCACCAACATTGCGCTCGCGTCGGCGGAGAACGGCGCGGCATAGCGGCGAATGTCCAGCAGCCAGTCACGCGTCGGCTCCGGGGCCTGCTCGTCTTCGTAGATTACGAAGGCCTGACCGGGTTCGATCAGCTCCAGCTGTCGTTTCAAGGCTAGTGCCGGCACCTGCGAGCGGCGCAGCAAGGTCAAGTCTTCAAGTTGCAGCTCATCGACCAGTTCGGTGAATTGCGCTTCGGGATCGGCCCACCAGATCACGCGGTGTTGCTTCGCGCGCAGTGCCAGCAGGCTTTCGCGAATCCGGCTTGCGTGCGGATTGGTTGGGGCTTCGATACTCATAAGCGTCCGTAAGTGTCCAGAACAGCTTCCAGTCTTTCCCGCGCGGCGAGGCGCTGGGTCGTTTTCATCGTTTGCAGATTGCGCAGCTTCCACTGCACGGCCGGAAGTTCAGCAATGCGCGGGTGGGGGAAGAGCGCCCAGTCCGGCTCGCCGGCTTTCAGTGACAGCAGGAACGCCTTGTCGCGCTCCGTCATTAATTTCTGCAGCTGGTTCAGCAAACGCTCGCGTGCTGCTTCCAGCTGGTCGAGCGTCACCGGTAACACGGTCATGCCGGCGAACTGCTTTGCGTAGCTGTCCGCCAGCGGCTTCCAGCGCGGTGCCAGCAGTTCATTGATCGGCCGGCCGTGGCTGACCAGGTAGGTCAGGAAGCCTTCAAACACTGCGCGATCGAGTTCGTCGGCATCCAGCAGCAGCATCACGTCGAACCAGTCACGCGGATGCTGACGATCTAGCGCAGCGCATAGCTTGCCGCCGTAAAGATCCGGCAGTGAAAGCACCGGCACGCTGGCGAAGCCGAACTCGGTTTGCGCACGGCGCGCCAGATCGCGGACAGACGGCTCATGCAAGGTGCCGCGCAGCACCGGCGAGATCTCGACCTTGATCTGCACGTTGCCACGGCCGACGACGATGCGGAGGGCATCGCTGCGATTCGTGTCGAGGCGTACCCGGCAGCCGGGTAGCCTTCGCTCGCATTCAGCAGCGATACGGTGCAGCGCCGCCCGCGCGTTCGGCAGTGCCTGATCCCGTGGCTCAAGCGGAAGGTAGGCTAGATCGATATCCACCGACAGCCTTGGCATATCGCGCACGAACAGGTTGATTGCCGTGCCGCCTTTCAGCCCGAAGCAGGCCTCCGCGCCGGTGAACGGCAGCACATCGATCAGCAATCGCACCTGTTCGACGTAGTACTCAGTCGCGGCCATCGACAAACCCTTTCGGTACGCTGATCTGATGGATGCGGTGAATGGCGCTGCCCGGCCAGAGGTGCCGCTTGCCGCTGCCACGATCGACCGAAGCAAGGTCGATCCTCGACACCCAGGGATGCCGATGATGCTCGCCCAGCAGCAATACCAGCCGGGTCACGCGGACCTGAGCGCAGGCCTGCAATAGCGCTTGCATCAGGCTCGGGCGCAAGCCCATCAAGCCCTGCATCGCATGGTCCAGTGCTTCGAAGCCCGGCTCGTCGTGCACCGCATGGGCCAGTTCGAACACGGCGCGCTCAGCAGCGGCGATGGTGATCGACAACTCGCCGATCACATGCTTTTTGAACGAGGCATCGAGGCCGTCCAGCGTGCTGAACAGGGCCGACTTCTGCACCGACACCGGACGGGTCCAGTTTGCCTTCGCGAACCAGGTAGGCACGCGGGTCTTCGGTCTGGCGAACAGGTGGACCGGTGCTGCGCCCATTGCGATGTTCTGGCCATAGCCCAGCAGATCCAGTGCAGTCTGCCCGGCGATCCATATCGGAACGCCATCGTGCTGCAAGCCATGCACGCCACCGGGCCAGTCCACCGATTCGCCTGCACGCGCATAGGCTCCCGTGCCCACCGGCACCAGCCAGCCACTGCGCAGGTAATGCGCGGTGAGGTTCCGGTCAATGCCCTGCGTCCGCAGCCACGCTGCCGTCACTACGGCATTCCGGGGCAGGCGCTGCAGCACAAGGTTTAATTTGGAACTCATGGGCGTAGCGATACTACGCCAAAGAGAACTTCCTTAAACCAATGCACGGCGAAAATCCTTTGATGTGGACGATGCCTAGGCGGCTTCCAGCTTCGCAATCAGCGACGGAATGTCCCGCTGCCAGCCGCTACGCTCATCCGCGTTGCGCCGATGCGTGGCGACCCAGGACAGCGCCTGACCGACGTCGTACAAGTTGACCACGTGGCGCACGGCACCTGGAACCGGTGCCAGCATCCCGGCGCGTTTCTTCGACGGAATAGCTTTCTCGAATGAATCCGCGAACTCGGCGTCATGCCCGGTGCGGCAAATGTGCAGCGTGCGGAAGGCTGCCAGCTTGCCCCAGGTATCGGCAACAGCCGTGTCCGCCCAGCGCGACAGGTGCTGCTGCTTGACCGCCGTCGTCGACCAGCGATGCAGCTGCTCGCGGTCTGCTGCCACGGTATTCAGCGCTTCTGGAACCAGCTGCGACAGCATCGAAATATCCAGCGAGGCGTCGTGAATCGCCCGCAGTTGCCTGAGCGACTTGTTGATCACCAGGCCGTTCGAACACACCAACCGGTACCAGCCGAGAAACAGTTCGAGCGATGCGCCGCCGTCGACGGCATTGAAGCATTCGAAGCGCAGTCGCAGGCGGTGTTGGTCCGGCGGCACGTAATCCTTGCCTTCCGGCAGGAACATCCGGAAGTTCATCCATTCGCCGAGTGTCGTCAGGCCCAGCTGGCACTCAAGTCGATTGACGTCGAAACCGCAGCTCGCGAGCGCATTCACACAGCGCTCGGCGACTTCCTGATGCTGCGCCAGCGTGTAGGTGTTCGACACGATGCCAACCGGCATCCGTTGCTCGAATGGCGTCATCGGCAGCCGATATACCGCGCGGTAATACGGGTTGGCCGGCGCGCCGCCGTCACTGCGGAACTCGGCTAGCTCGAACCGGGGGATATGTTTGCGGACTTGTGGCCAGTAGCCGCTGACATAGGTCACTTCGCGCGAGTGCCAGTTCGCGCTTTCGTCGGTCAGCCGAACGCCGTCTTCAGGCGGCGGGGCCGGGTTGGGCAAAAAAAGGTGACCATCATTCATCGTTGTCGCCGCCAGTCACAGCCTTCACTTCCGCCAGCAGGTCGCCGAACTTGCCGTAATTGACCTTCACGCCATCGTCGAGATCTAGGGTGATGCGCTGGTCGGCGGCGTGGCGGAGTTTTTCGTCGAATCGACGGAGTTCTTCGAGTTGCTTGCGCAGGCTGTCCTGCTGCTTGCGCAGGCGGGTGGTGGTGGCGCTGCTGGTGCTGGCGGCGATGTCCTGGTCGAGCTGGTCGATGCGGGCTTGCAGGCGGCTTTGCAGCGGCACCACGTAGTCCATGCGCATGCGCGACAGGGTGCCGGCGTTGTAGCGGTGCAGGTAGACCAGGCACTGGAAGGCCTTTTCCTTGCCGCTGCTGAACAGCCAGTAGATCGGCCGCTTCTTGTAGGTCTGCAGGTGGTCCTTGAAGAAGCGGTCGCATAGATAGCGGCGCAGCGTGTCGCGGCTGGCCTCGCCCGTCTTCGGCGACAGGTTTTCGGCCAGGAAGCGCAGGTTCTCTTCTAGGTGCGTGGCATCCCAGGCCACCGAAATGAACTCGACCAGACGCTTGCAGGCATCGTCCTCGAACCATTCGGTATCGGTCAGCGGCAGGATGCCATCGGCATCGGCCGGGAAGCGGGTGTAGCGGCTGGGGTCGAAGCCTTCGTTGCCACTGTGCGCGTAGATCAGTCCCGGCGCATCGAGGCTGTAGCGGCCCATCATGCAGCCGATGGCGTAGGACACCAGCTCCTGCATCGTGTCTTCGCGGAAGCGGGTCCACTGCTCTTCCTCGGTCAGCTTGCCGCCGTAGCGATAGGCTGGGTTCACCGTTAGCGTGATCTGCTCGATCGGGACTTCTGATGTCAGCTCGTCCTGCAGGCCGTAGGCGTCTATGAAGACGCGGTTGTTCTTTTCTTCGAGGCGCCGCATCTGGGCGATGGTGGCGCGGTTCTGAGTAATCCAGGCTGTGCAGCATGATTCGAGCGTTGACTTGGCTGTAGCGACGGCAACCAAGATCGGTAGAGATTGGAAGTCCCAAGAGCGCTCGTAAGCGTTCCAGTCGTTCATTGCGATATCAATGCACGGCCTGACCACTTCAGTCGTTCTGCGCGCTACATCAACATTAATAGGCAGCTTGCCTAAAGGACCTTGCGAGTAATGAACATCTGGGCTAAGAAATCGCAGGAAGTAATCGAGGATCGGCGAGCAACCGAGTGCTAAAACGCTATAAAGATCGGAAATATTGCTCGCAAAGCACATCGGTCCTGTATGGCTGAACACGAAGCCCGGCGGAGAGAATCTTATAGAAAAACTTCCAATGCTGACGCTAGACCAAGTGACTCCCTGCTGAAAATATTTCTCTTTGTTAATTACACGTCCATTTGATTTTACTCGTGCACCAGGGGTGCTATCAATAAATCTACAAATAGTTTCGCCATCGTTCTCATAGTTGATGACATGCTGATTGTTCCCGAACCACTTACGGAAATTTCCGCCCTTGTTTAGGGCAAACCACTTGCCCGATCGACGGGTTTCGTACGACACACAGGAAGGATGTACAAATGAGGCAACAGAGGGCTCATGCCATTGTCTTAAGAAAATTTCATCCTTTGTCGTGGCAAGCCCCTGCCGAGGCCTAGCAAAATCGTAGAGACTTGGAAATTCAGAGAAGGCTCTAATCGTCGAAGCACCGGCCCAATACGCTATTGGATTTCCGGGAATCTTTGAGAATTCAGCATTAGAGATGCTGAACCTAGTGTTTATGCGAAAACGGCGTTGTAGTTCTTCATTGCTCGCGACGCTGCCTGGCTTGTCGAATAGGCGTAAGAATCGACCACAAAATTGATGCGGTGCCCCCCGAAGCAATACATAGGAACAACTGCCAAAATCTGAGCCCCATACTCCTCGGCCATTATGTACAAGTGTCGAAATCGGGGCATCGCTTGATATGGTGTTCCGCAACTCTTCGAAGGAGGATAGGAACATCCAATTGGGAATTGTAATCATCCCGACACGACCGTTCTTCCGTGCAAAGATGACGTTTCTCTGGGCGAATGCACCATAGAGATCCGATTTTCCGGCTGGGTAAGTACGATGTACGAAGTCCTTAAGTGGTTCGTCGTAATACTTTCCGCCCATATACGGCGGATTCGCCACAACGGAGTCATACCGTGCTGCCAGCATCTCTGCCTGTCGCGTCAGAACAGCCAACTGCGCCAGCGCCTCGAGCACGAACAGATCCTGCCCATCCGTCTCGCTCAAGCGCCGCAAAGCCGCCAGCTTGGCTGCCAGCGCTTCCGGCACGTGGATCAACGAGCCAAACGTCGTCGCATGCTCGAACAGCCCCTTCAGCGCCGTGAGGTCTCCCGAGGTCAGGCCGTAGTCCGCCAGCTTCACGCCCTGCACCAGCCGCTCGGCGTCAAAGCTTGCGCTGTCCTGCAGCGCCATCACGTTCAGCTGCACGCCTCGCTCGAACAGCCGCCGGTCGTCGGCGCGGGCCTTCATCATCAACGCGAAGCCGGTGAGCTGGGCGGCGCGGTCGTCGATGTCCAGCCCATACAGGTTCTTTTCCAGTATCAGCTTCGGGATGTCGCGCAGCACATAGCCGCGTTCCAGATAGATCGCTTTGAACAGTTCGTAGGCCTCGACCAGGATGTGGCCGGAGCCGCAAGCTGGGTCGATCAGGGTCAAGGCTTCCGGGTCTAGGCTGGCTGGCGTGATCGCCGCCAGTTGCGCCCTGACCGTTTCGGTCTGCTCGGCCGGCTCAATGTAGTAGGCCATCTGGGCCTTGAGGCCTGAATCCGGATAGGTGGCCAGCCACTGCGCGCCCAGCGAGTTCTGGACCATGTACTTGACGATCCAGTTCGGCGTGAACAGCTGGGTGGCGGCCGGAATGTCTTCCGACTTCACGACCTTGCCGATCACTTGGTCCTTCTTTTCCGAGATGTAGAACTGGTACAGCCAGCCGATGATCTCGACGTCCTGCCAGCTGGCTTCGTCGATGGCGGTGACCAGGCTGCGGATCAACGAATCGGTGCGCAGCAGGCCGTCCGGCAGCAGCAGTTCGGTGGCGTCATCAATGGCTTCGAACAGGAAGGGCATTGCGGTGTGCAGCGCGTGGCATTGGGCGAGCAGCACGGCGCGGTACAGGTCTTCATCGCGATTGCCGGCGGCCTTCCATTCCAGCGCCTGCTGGCGATCCAGCCCCGGCAGCTCGATGCGGGCCAGGTGTTCGAGGATTTCCGGCTGGCTGCTGCCATCCGGATGGCTCAGCACGCGGTAGCCGTGGTCGAGATAGCCGTGCAGCTCCATGTAGCGGATCGCGACCAGCCGGTTGAACCAGGTGTAGGCCAGTGCTTCGATGACGGACGCATAGCTCTGCTGCTGGATGCGGGCGGCGAGCTTGCGGCGCTGCTCGGCGATCCGCGCCGGATGCGGCTGGCCGTTGATCAGCAGCACGTCGCCCTGCTGCTGGACGGTGGCCGGGTGCTCCGGGTTCAGGCCGAGCATTTCGGCGCGGCGGCCAACGGCGGCGATGAACGCCTTGCGGGCCAGCGGGGCGTAGGTTTTGAGGGGGGCGGTGTTCATGGTGGGTTGGCGGCGAGCAGGCAACGCGTCGCGATGTCCCGAAAGGTATTCAGGACATCGTCGAAGGCGGGGTTCTGGTTGGAAAACAGCAAGGGGACAACGTGCTGGTCGTAGTCCGACCGATGCCGATCGGATTCGTCGAGGCTTTGCAGTGCGGCCTGAAGGGCCGATGCCGGGCTGGTCGCATCGGTGAAACTGCGGCCATAGCTGGCGCGTTCTTCTTGGAGAACTTCGGCAAACAGGTTCACGGCCTCGTCCACGGCACCGGGGTGCCGGTGCGCGATGGCGTGAACATCATGCAGATGCCGGGCAAGCGTACGGTCCGATGGCTTGGCTGATGCTGGGTCGCGGATCTCGTCGGCCCGCCGCCGCAGCCACGCCATGACCTTTTCGGCGAGGGTTTCGGCGATGTTCTGGCAGGGCACCTGGATCAGCGGGTTCGGGGTGTCGCCGACAAACTGGTCAACCATTCGCCAGATCGGCCTGGTTGTTGCTGGTCGCCGAAGGGTGGACAGGCGCAGTTCGATTTGCAGTTCAGGCCGCAGGGCGATGGCTTGCGCATATCGGGGGAGGTAGCGCCAGCGCATGGTTATCTGCCGTGACTGATCGGCCTTGGTCAGCCATTGGTCGTCGGCCGGCTCGAATCCGGCGCTGGAAAGACGACCGGCGATGGCTTCGAAGACCGCCTTCATGGCTTTCGTCTGCTGGCCCCCGCTCAAATGCCCTTCCAGGTGGACCTTGATGTCGATGTCTTCCGACATGCGGGCGATGACGCCGTGACCCTTGGACAGGCTGGTGCCGCCGCAGAAGGTCAGGCTGGCGCCTGCGTTGACCGGCCAAGGGAACAGTTGGGCCAGGCTTTCGGTAACGTGGATGTCCTTTTCGAAAATCGCTGCCGTGAGACCGCCGACGTCACGTTCGGCCATCACGGCGTCGATCCGTTCAGCGTGTTCGGCTGAAATCGTTCTCATAGCGGACGGTCACGTTGCCGAAGCTGATCTTTCGGGAAATCCGCTTGCGCCCGGTGTTGAGCACGACTCCGGCCGGGATCTGGGTGGTGGCCTGGGCGTTGTAGCGCTGCGCCGCAAGTGACGGCCGGACCTGGACGCCGAGCTTTTTCAACGCCGCCGGTGCGAGTTCTTCCACCGGACGGACCGGGATGGGCTTGCCGGAGAGGGCGCTGGGCTTGGCGCGGGCATAGACACCCTTGCCAAGGCGAACGATGCGGCCATCCGCCTGCAAGGTCTTGATGGCGCGGCCGACCTGTTCATCGCTGCCGAGCTTGGCGAAGTCTGCGCGCACGAAGACATCGTCGCCGCGCAGGGCGATGGACCGCTTGAGGCGTTCGATGATGTTCACAGGCGGCGTTGTCTTCTGGAAATTTGTATTATAAATATCTGTCTTTGTTACAAAATAGTCAACAAAGAACCGTCATTGTCTTCGATCATCTTATCTCGATTCGCTCGCCGCGCTCCAGCGCGGCATGCAGCGCGCTGCGCAGCGTGGCGAGGAAGGCTTCGACCTCGGCTTCGGTGCTCAGCGCGGAACCGCTCGCCAGCTTCGCCACTTGCAGGATGTGCGGGCGTTTCAGCTCCGGCACTGGCTTGATGACTGCCGGCTCTGGCTCGTTCACCGACCGGGCAGGGGTGGTCGTATTCGGCTTGTAGGTCACCGCTTGCGCGGCGGCCGCTGCGGCCTTTGCGGCGGCTTCGGCGGCGGCTTTTTTGCGGGCGTCGAGCCAGTTGTGGATCAGGTCGATGGCTTCGTCGGCATGGCGCTCGGCGTCGTCCTTCGACAGGTAGATGTGGGCAACGCTGGCTTGCTGCTCGATGGTGGCCTTCAGCGTTTGCAGCGGGCGCAGGCAGCGGTTGGCCAGATCGGCATCGGCTTCGGCGGCGGTCAGCTCCTGCTGCACGCGGTCGATCTTGCCGGCGATGTAGTCCGTGCCTTGCTTGCGGGCGGCGGCGAGCAGTTCGTCGTTGGTCTTGCGGACGGTGGTGATCAGACCATCAACCTCCCGCAGCAGACCGTAGGGCGACGGCGCGGCCAGGATTTCCTGCATCCGGCTCAGTGCAGCCTTGGCTTCGGGCACCTGTTCGAGCTTGCCGGCGTTCGGCTTGAACTCTTGCAGCGCGGACTTGAGCTTGTCCCAAGTAGGCTTCTGGCTTTCGAAGAAGTTTTTCAGCTCGCCGTAGCTGTCGGCAGCGGCGAGCAGTTCGTTTCGGTTGGCCAGGAACAGTTCGATGGCGGCAAAGCTGTTGGCCGCAGCCAGCTGTTTGCGGGCGGCGATCAGGGTGTCGGTGATCGCCTTCGCACCGGGGTAGATGCCGCTGCTGACAAGCAGCTGCCAGCGGTCCAGCGACTGCTTCCAGGCTTCGAAGCGTTCGCGCAGAAATTCGTACAGCTTGTCTTCGCCATCCGGCCCGATGGTCTGGAACACGTCCTTCGCGAGCTGACGGGCCTTCTGCAGATCTGCCGAGGCCACGGCCTTTCGTTTCTGTACGCGAAGGGTGCGCCAGCGGCTTTGGGTGACGATTTCTTCCCAGATGGCATTTGCTGCTAGCGGCTGGCTGTCCGCGCCTTTCATCAGCGTCACTTCTCCGCGCATCACCAGTCGCACAACCAGCAAGACGGTTTCCCATTCCGGCCACCCGTAAGGGCGGCGGGCATAAATGCCTTCCGCGAGGTCGTGCAGCACTGGCGTGCGGGACAGGGCCTCCTGCGTCTCAAGGTGCTGCGCCACTTCCTTCATGGCACGAGGATTGGTTTCGGACGTCTGTTCGAGCCCGAGTCCAGTGGTTGGCGGCGCGCTCAGCAGCAGGCGGATTTCCTTCTGCGGATCGGCATTCAGGTGTTCGATGTAGCCGAGCTTGGAAAAGGTGTTGGCGACCAGATAGCCAAGCGCTTCGTCGAACATCGACGCCGCGTTGCTGGATTTCAGGCTCGGCTTCTGGCCCGCGACATACACATCTGCTTCCTTCAGCAGCTTGTCGAGGATGACTACGAGGCGCTTGCGTCGCTCGCGGTTCTCGTCGGCGCGGTGGCTCAGGATGGTCATCGTCGACGACGGTTGGGTGCCATCGCTCTTGCGGCTGATGTAACGATCAGTCTGCAGGTAAAGGCGCAGTTCGCGGGCCAGCGCGTCATCGTCCCGGAGGCGGATCAACACGCTGCCGTCGTTCGTACTGCTATCGAGGATGCAGCGCGGCGGCGTGAGCTGCGCGCGGTCATCCGATAGCGGCGAAATGACCATCACGTTGAGATCGCCTTCGGTGCGGTTGCCATGCGGATGCTGGTCGCAGGACAGGTTCAAACCGAAGTCCTTCTTGTTAGCCACATAACGGAACTTGCGCTTGTTGCCGAGCACTTCGTCGAAGATCAGCCGGGCGACTTCACGGGCTTCATCGGCGCTACTGAGGTCGACGTTTTTGATTTCCTTGCTGACGTCGCGCTCTTCGTTGGTCAGGAAGAAAAAGTCATCGCCATTGCGGCCGACCAGATTCTGGTTTTCCAGCCGCTGTAGGCTAGCTTCCAGTTCTTGGCGCAGCGCGAGGCGATCTGCGTCTAGCTGGTCAATGAACAGGGTGATCAGGTTGTCGACCGATCCTTTCAGCTCATCGACGTAGCGGATCAAGAACAGCGTTTTCAGTACCAGTACGTCGAAGGATTTGAGGCTGGCGTTATCAGCGGCATGGTCGATGGTCGACTTCACGACACCTTCGAGAAAGCTCTCGATCGAAGGGTAGAAGCGGTATAGCGGAATCAACAAGCCGACCGACTGATCAGCAACGGCGACCGCTGCCGATTGGAAGGCATCGAGAAGCGAGCGTTCGCCACGAGCAAGGTGCAGGCCGGTGGCCCCTGCCTTGCGGATGCTTTCGAAAATGCGCTGGACTAGCTGGAACTGGTAGGGAGCGAACGGGTAGACGGCGGCGAAGTTGTCTTCATCGGTGAAGCCCTTGAAGTTGCGGCCTGTGCTTCCGAAGCTGAGCTGGTTGCGAAGGATGTCCGCCTTGTCGCGGTAAATGCCGCGCAGCGTGGCGAGTACGTCATCCGGCTTGGCAAGCAGACGGGCTTGGATCACTTCATCGACGTTGGCGCTGGACAGCGACAGCCGCGTCTTGAAGCGGCCCTGAATCTTCGAGAAATCGTTGGCACTGCCGCCCCGCATGTCCTTGAGCACGTCGTCGATGTTTTCCTGCGAGGTGACCACTACCCAAGCGCGGCCGCCACAGACGGTGCCGAGATTTTCGGTGATGGTCTGCAGGCTGAGCATCAACTCGCTGTTCTTGCCGATGAATTGGCCGATCTCGTCGACCAGGAAGATCAGGCGGGCCTGCTTGCCCTTCTGATCGAGGTATTCCCGAACCCAGCCGGCAAAGTTTTCGACGGTGAGAGAGAAGCCGGTTTCGAAGCGCTGCATCCAGGCTTCTGCATCCGGGACGTCTTTCTTTAACGTGACCGATAAGGCTTTGCCGAGGGCATCGAGGTGGAAGTTGTAGGCGTCGCGGCTGTCTTCCCAGGATTCGCCTGCTTCCAGTCGGAAGGCGTTGCGGAAGTTATCGTAGTCCTTCCTGCCGGCCAGATAACGCTCCATGTGGGCGATGTGGGCGTGGTCGCCGCAGTAGCCCTGCATCTCGTTGAACACCTTCAGGAACACCCGAAGGATGGTGTCTCGGCCATCGGCGGCATCGGCCTTGCTGTCGATGTTGAAAAGCAGAACCTCGGCCCCGCCGCCGACGGCGCGCTTCAAGTCGCCGAACAGCATGGCGTCCTTGATCTTGTCTTCGAAGAAGCTGATGGCCTTGCGTTCGCCGCCCGCTGCGCTGACCGCTGCGCGGTTGCTAAGCAGGTAGGAAAGGATCTTCAAAAAGTGCGATTTGCCTGAGCCGAAGAAGCCGGAAATCCACACGCCCACCTTGCCGGAGGCCTCTTCCGGACGCTGCAGCGCCGACAGATAGGTTTCGAAAAAGCGACGCAGGTGCTGGTCCAGTTCACGTGTGATGACGTATTCGTCCAGTTCCTGCCAGACGGCGGCGGCATCGTTCTGATCTGCCTTGATGACACCGTTGATTGACCGGCGGATAGGGCGGCTGAAAAGGGCTTCGATATTCATGAGAATTTTCTTTATCCGACGAGGCGAAAGGCGCGGTAGTACGGGCTTTCGCCGAGTTCACCGAACAGGCGTAATGACTGGCCGTCGTAACGGCCGGGGTAGAACAGGACCAGGGGCGTCGCACCCATCAGCGGCTGGAGACTGTTCAGCAAGGTATGGGTGCGGATCAGCGGGTAGGCGCTGCCAACACCGGTCAGTAACAGCACATCGCAGCTGCTGGGCGGCTGGCGCTTCATCAACTCGGCAGCGACTTTGTCGGCACTCAGCGGTGCAAGCAGTGCTTTCAGCAGGGCGTCGTCGCCCTTCTTGCGCTGCATGTCGAGCGACTTTTCGTACAGGCCGCGCGCTTCGACCATGCCGATCAGCAGATCCAGCAGATTGATACGCGCGACTCGTAGATCCGGCTTGCGCTTCGGGATCGCGTCAACCAGGAAGTCGACATGGGCTCGAACCTGTTCTTCTGCCTCTGGCGGGTAGTCGAAGGCGTAAAACGGGACTTCGTTGCCGAGGCCGCGCCCGGACAAGAATTCCGCCGATGTGATCCGATCCAAAATAGCGTTCAGTCGGACTTCGAGCGTGGTCACGGACATATCAGCAGGCACTCCAAAATTTGACGCTCGCCTGCGGCTTCGAGCAATTGACGGACAGCAGGTTCGATCGGGCGACGACGCAGCGCGAGG
The DNA here is from genome assembly GCF_000420645.1 of Nevskia ramosa DSM 11499. Lineage (NCBI taxonomy): Bacteria > Pseudomonadati > Pseudomonadota > Gammaproteobacteria > Nevskiales > Nevskiaceae > Nevskia > Nevskia ramosa. Next base: position 461,368 of record NZ_ATVI01000005.1, read on the forward strand.
TGTTTGGTATCGAGCACGAAGCCGGCTTCCTGCAGCATGCGCATGCCGTTCTGGCGGAGCTTTATGCGGGTCGACGCGTTGTAAGGCTCGATTTCCGGGTGCGCGCGCAGCTGCTGGTCGATGTAGTCATCCCAGGCGGTTGGCGCGAGCGCGGTTGAGAAACGACGGAACTCGTCGCGCAGAACATCACGAAGAAATTGACCGAACAGTGGCGAGAACTTGACCGTGGCGGCAAGGGCGACGTCGGTGGCTTCGGCATGGCTGCCGTTGCGTGCCAGCTGCCACAAGGTCGTCGGCACGACCTGCAGCCGTGAGCGGGCAAGGGTGGCGTAGGTCACCGCTGTCAGGCGGGTTTTCTTCTGTAGGACGTTGTCGACTTCGATCGCCTGCTTCCAGTCCGCAGGCGAGATCCGATCCAGCAACAGCCCTGCCACGATCCGCGTTTCTGGAACGATCAGGGAGGCCTTGGTGAAGTTCGCCTTCATCGTGCGCGGAACGGCCATTGCGGCGCCGCGTCCATGCCAGCGGCGGGCAATGCAAGGCAGCCCGCTGGCCTGCGGGGCAAGAAGAACTGAGCCATTACTCCCCGAATAAATTTTGTGGCCGATTAGCGGCTTTTCGTGAGTTTAGCCGTGCTTGTCGGCGCAGTGTTCCTGCTTGCCGGCTGTACGTGCTGATGACGGTTCTGAAGCGTGATCAAGCTCTCACGACGAGTCTGTAGCCTTCAGGAACGGAGCGGAAGTTAGGCGCGGGCATTGGGCGGCTGTTGACTCGGGTAGGCCAAAGTTCCGATTGCCTTGAAACAACTGTCGCAGTTTAGTGGTCTGCACCCCGAGCCAGGTACGGAAGGTTGGCTCTACATACCAACGACGGTACGCCTACCTCGGGGTACAGATGAAAAAGGAGACACCGGGTGGAAGTAAGGAGATTTTTGACGCCGCTGTATCCGCGACGCTGAATCTGACCTTCCCACAACCCAACGGGCCACCGTCGGGGCGGCGCCTCCCCCGCAGCATCTGGCCGGTGACGACAGAAGGTCAATCAGCCATCACTGATGCCATCAACGCTCGATAAGCAGCGCTTCCGGATCGTCGACGCTCGGCTTTCGTCAGAAGCGCGCTCAGCAGACGTAGTGCATCGTCAGCAGCCTTCAAGCGCACGTCTTGGTCCGTAGGCTCCGACGCGACATGCACCGCCCACAGACGGCCGAACGCCAGGTTGACCGACGCGCGCCAGCGCTCCGGGACGGCCCCTGCATTGTTGGCGTGGCGGCGGTGCTGCAATTGCTGCTCAGGTTGTGTGGCCTCGCCCATAAAGCACTGAAGCCGGTGGTTTCTCGATTGCATGAAGGATTTGCGACTCATCGTTCTCACCCGAATGGTTGCCGCTGGCGCTGACTCAGAAAAGCGCAGCCGACGGCCGCGCGATGCTGGCGCTCGCGAATTGGGGTTCTGGTGTGAAGCAATGACGCTACCCGGAACGGCCTGTTAGATGCCGGTCTTCAGCCGTCGATGACGAGCAAGTCGTGATTGAAGGTCTTGTGTATCACTCGAATATCCGCTCCGACCAGCGCCTTTATTTCCAGAGCGATAAGCCGGCCCTCGGCATCCAGATAAACCGGGTCGAACTTTTCGGGCTCGTCAAGCCGAAGCCAGAAATGACGCTCCCAGTCGTCAATACGCTGTTCCAGCGCTTCCGGCCAGCCAAGCTCGTCCAGCCATATAGCAGCAAATGATTGATCCCAAATGCATGCGCCATAGTCAGCCATCAGGGTGATTTCGGTGATGGGGTCTGCATCCATGGCAGGAGAGGCTTGGGGCTCGATCATCGAAATAGCTTACCCGGCATGCCGGTTCAGCAAGGCAGGGTCTTCATCGACGCTGCTCGAAGAAGTAAGAGACTTTGGGCTAACCACCGCCAGCGAACGGTATTGGTCCGACCCTCGTTCAGGTCGACGATCGGTAGCGACGAGAAATAGGCCGCGATAAAAAGGTCTAGGAAGGACGCCATACCTTCATCGTATTCCGGCCCTCTCAGGAACCGGCCCCCCAGTCGGCGAATTTTCTGGTGCTCTAGACGTTTTGAGTATATCGGCCGTCGAGTGCGGGTAGGTAGTGGCAAGGTTTCGCTTTAGACATCTTGTAAGTCGCCAATTTGATGCTGTCTAAACCATCGGTAGATCAGGGATTTGCGCTGATACCCTACGTCGGCCTTGATGGAAGCGGAGCCATTAGGAGCACGGTAATGGTCCGACCGTGCGCCGCAGCCGCACACGTAGGACACAGACCGTCCGTAGGCGTCATCCGATAGTGATGCCCCCGCTCCCAGCGCTCGCGTGTGATCCGGTGCTTTACAGCCGCTCGGCTAGTGCCGAAGCGGGCGGCCACGTCGTCAGCGTTGATTCTCCGACCGCCGCGTTCCCAATACAGCCGGGCTTCAAGCCAGATGTGCGCCGATAGGCGAGGGGTGTACGGCCGGCTCACGCGGTGCCCTCGGACAATTTCAGCAGCAGACGGGCCGCAACTTCCGCGTTCGCGCGAGTCATGCCGCCGTCGTATTCCATGATGGCGGCACGCTCTTCGAATGCTTCGGATTGCGCTTCGCGCCGAAGCACTTCCGCCACCTCGTTCCTGCACGCCACCAACGCCGGCAGCATGCTTGTCAGCGCCGCTTTGGGTCCTTGGTAGCGCACACGCCCGGCTTCATGCCAGAGCCTGACGCCAACGGCCTGGGCTTCGCCGATCACTCCTTCCGCGTTCAAAGCCAACCCTCGACAATCTCGTCCGCATCGGCTTTTTCGCTTTCAGCAGTAGCAGCTTGCGAACATTGCGACTGTTGCGAACATTCAATAACCGCAAGGGTTTCAGCCTGCGAACTTAGCTGCGAACTTCGTGCGAACTTTGACCGGGACACATCCGGTTGTGCTTGCTTGATCCGGTACTCGGTCCGCTTCCTCGGTCCACCGCCGTCTATTTCGCGCCGTTCGATCCGAGCTTCAAGGGCCAGCCTCTCCAGTGCTTCGTCGATCACGGGCTTGGCGGTGTGACCTTGGAAGCATTTGCTGGTGATGTCCTTCCGGCTTTGCCATCCGTCCTTAAGAATCAGCCAAGCTGCCAGCTTCTCGGCGTCATCGTTGCGGTGCGCTTCGCCCTCTACGTCAACTGCCGGCGCGAAGATCATTTGCGCGGACTGGGCGAAGTAGGTCATCCATGCCTGCGCCGCTTCGACATGGCCCCGATCGATTTCGTCGGCAAGGTCAGTGACCGCGAACAGGCCTGCCATTCGTAACAGCATCGGGGCGCGCCGTTGCAGCAGCCCCCCGATCAGCTCGCCACCCGGATGCGGCTTGGCGAACTCGCGGTAGCAGTCGGCATACAGGCTCAATGCCGTGCGGCTCATTCGCAGGGGGCAAGTTTCCGTTGCATCGGGGTAGCCCGCCAAGCCATGCCGGATGATGGCCGCGAACAATTTCGCCAGTTCGTGCACGGTCGCATCCGACGCGCGGCTGGGAAAAGGAATCACGCCCGTGCGTTCGCCCCAGACCATCAAAAACCGATTGGCAAAGCCGTTCGACAGGTCATTGCTGGCGAGCTTGGCGCGCAGTTCGGTCGGCGTGATGCAGCCATGCAGGGCGATGTGGGGCCGTGATGCCCAGACCTGTGAGGACTTCGTTGCCGGCTTGATCGCCGACCCATCCCAAACATCACGCAGACACGTAGACAGCGTGTTGCCGTCGCGTTTTCCCTGTGCGAGCACGTTGGCAAACTCCGATTCGACGATGAACAAGCGCTTGTCGACGATCGGCGGGTACTCGGTTTTCCCTTCGGTATAGCCGTCATGAATCAGCACCGCCAGACCTTCACGGCTAGACAGCCCGCCCGTGTGCATCTGCGGGCGTAGCGTCGTCGCATCATCCAGCTTGCCGATGGCAGCGATGACGCGCTTCAACAATCCCAGTGCCATGCCCTTGCCGCCTCGCGAGCTTCGGCCGACGTGCAAGGTGAACAGACGCAGGTGATGCCATTCGTCGCCGATCGCTATCGCTCGATTGCGGCCCATACAGGCGGAGAGCCAGGACATTGCCGCCGCCATGGCAGCGACAGGATTGACCTCGGTGCCTTCAGCGGCTTGTCGGGCGAGCCTGCCGAGCGGGCCATAGAACATTGCCGGATCGACTGCCGGGGGCGGAATCACGTAGTCCGATTCTGATTCCGCTGCGTCTTCTGCCAACGTTCGCGCGCGGTTCGCAGCAACCTTCGCAGCCGCAAAGCCACGTCGTTGCTGAATGTTCGCAAGGTTCGCAATGTTCGCGACCTCAATTGTTTCTTGCGACAACGCACCCGGTGCATCGCTCAAACCCAGATCGAGGGTCATGACCGCACCTCGCTTACCGCGTTCAGCAGCACTGCTGCCGTCGCGTCGCGTCCATAGCTCGCCTGATAGTCGTTCCAATCCGTGCCAGTATCGCCAGCGCCGAATGCCGGTGCGATGACGGTGCCGCCAATGGCTCGCGCCGCTGCCCGGCCTTTGGTCAGCCCCGGATTGCCCGGTGTGCCGTGATCGTTGTCGGCACCGATGACGATGCGAGCGCTCGGGTACTTCGCCCGAAGCGCTAGTGCGACGGGTTCAAGGTTGCCGGCGTCGAATGCGGTGACTGTCGGCCAGCCTGTCACCTCATGAATCGTTGCCGCCGTGGCGAAGCCTTCGGCGATGGCCAGCATGCTGCCAGCGGCCAGCGGAGGGCTTCCGAGGGCATGAAAGCATCCGGTTTTCGCGGTATCCGTCAGGAATCGCTTGCCGCCGTCGGCCGCGATGAATTGCAGGCCATGCAGGGTGTCGGACGTATCGACGACTGGCACCACGATGCGGGCCGCATGCTGGCGCGAGCCGTGCGGCTTGATACCTTTGCGGATCAGGTAAAAATGCGCGGCATCGACTTCTTTAGCAGCTTGCCAGAGCGTTGCGGCACGCTTCCGGCAGACCTGCCGCGCCTTGGCGACTTCGGCGCAACGCATGGCCCTTGCGGCTTCCACCCGCGCTCGGTGATCAGCCTGTTCGGTCCTTGTCAGCATTCGCCCGATACTGGCGCGCCAAGTGCCGCCGATGCCAGATTTCCAGTGTCCGAAAGCCGCAGCAGGAACGCCATCCACATGCAGGATGTACCAGCCGTTGACGGTGCCGCGCCGATCGCCGTCGACATGAAAGCGATGCAGCCTGCCGTCGGCCTGAATCGCGGCATCGGTATCCAGTCCCGCCGATCGCAGCGCGGCCCGGAACGCGTCAACGACCTCGCCAAAGGTGAAGACCTTAGCCGTATGATTCTGGTGTGTTTGGACATGCAATCCCGCCGCTTCCCGGTTCCAGCCGGGCGCGGCGTTTTTGTTGGCGTGCATGTCAGGCCACCGCCTTTGCGGCCAGTGACGCACGCAGTTCGCCGACGTTCCAAACCGTCGTGCGGGGCCCATGCTTGCGCGGCGCAGGGATTAAACCGGCGTTCACCCAACGCCATACCGTGGCGGCGGAAACTGCATAAAGCTGCTCGACCGTCTTCTGCCTGACGAATGCGCAGTCCGGGGACCGGTCAAAGTTTTCGAACGATGCGGACTTGGCGTTATTTACGATCTGCGTTTTGTCGGCCATTTTTAGGTTCCGCTTCCCTCCGTCACGTCCAGCGGGGCGCTGGTTTGCATGAGCAAGGTGAAGTCGTTCCTATGGTTATGCATGCCAATCGCCGTTCTGGCGGGGGGTTTCCCAAGTCGTCTCGCTCCGACTAATGCGGTCTTTTTCTATATCAATCAGATATTTAGGAAAAATCCGTACGCCCCGTATGCTCTTAGCAACCTTCCTGCCGGCGTGTTTTCGAATCCGCGCACCCCAGTGTTGTCAGCGATTGTCCGCGGCCACGGTTTAAGTCCCCGGAGCAACCTGCAAGCGCGTCACGAGGTCACGTCGCTGCAAGAAGCTGGGATTGCCTGGCCGCACCGATGGGTCGTCGGTTCGGCGCAGCGTCAACAAAGATCAAAAAGCAGCGGCAATGGTCATGTCGCCACTGGTGCTTCCCGCCGCAGTCGAAACCTGACTTCGCGTCGAGCAGGCACCGCAAACACTTTACCGAGCGGACGGTGGGAGGTCTGCGTTTAAAAAGCCCGCCCAATCAGCCATCAGGTTTCGTCGTTTTACGAAAAGGTCGCCGCGAGCATAGGCACCCTCGGTCGCGTCACCAACACGATGCGCGAGTGCCAGTTCGGCAACTTCGCGAGGGTAGGCGGTGAGTTCACCCGCCCAATCGCGGAAGGTACTGCGGAAGCCATGCACGGTTGCATCGACGCCCATGCGCCGTAGGATCATCAGCATCGCCATACCTGATAACTGCTCCCCGCGCGGCGAGCGAAAAACTGCGTCGGTTGCGGCGCCGCGCGGCAACGTCTTTAGCAGATCAATTGCTTCTGACGTTAGCGGAACGCGGTGTTCTCGCTCGGCTTTCATGCGCTCGGCTGGAATCGTCCAGCAGGCGTTTTCAAAGTCAATTTCACCCCAAATCGCTCCACGCACCTCGGTGGTCCTGGTCGCAGTAAGGATCGTGAATTCCATGGCGCGCGCCGCCACGCCCTTCGCTGTGCGCAGCCGGACCATGAACCCACCTACTTCGTGAACAGGCAGCGCCTCGAAATGCCCCTTCTTGGTGACCTTGGTCGGCTTCGGCAGCATCATCTGCAAGTTTCCGCGCCATCGAGCAGGGTTCTGGCCGGTGCGGCCTGCACGTACCATCGACGATGCGATGACGAGCTCGATTCGGTTACGGACGCGGTTTGCAGTCTCCGTTTTCGTGGTCCATATCGGATCGAGGATCGCCAAGACGTCCTGATTGGTGATTTCCCAGACCACCTTGTTCCCGATCACCGGGAAGGCGTACTCCGTCAGCGTCGATTCCCACTGCGCAGCGTGTTTGGCGTTTTTCCATCCGGCTCGATGCGCTTTGATGTAATCGGCGGCGGCTTCCTTGAATGTGTTGCGTATGCGCTCGGCGGCTTCATTGCGGATGGACGCCTGTGCTCTTGCCCTTAGTTCCACCGGATCGATGCCTTCGTCGATCGCTAGACGTTCCTTTCGCGCTCTCTCGATTGCACCCGCCAGTTTTACAGCAGGGTAGCCGCCAAGACCCATTTCCCGGCGGCGGCCACCGATGCTCGCGCGAAGCACCCAAGATCGTGCACCCGAGTCCTTAACCTGCAGGTACAGGCCGGGTACGGTGCCGACTGACCAGGTACCCGGCGTCTTCAAGCGCTCGACTTCGAGCGCCCGCAATTCTTTCGCGATTCTTGGCATTATTTGAACTCAGACCCACCATCGGACCCACCATAGGTCCTAAGGTCACATGATAGGGCTTGAGATGATATACGTCTATAAGTATTTGTTAAATAACGAATAGTGCGCACTATTGTCTGCGTCAAACCGTCTCAATTTAACTCAGAATGGCGGACGCTCTCTCCGCCACACAAATGAAAAAGCCCCTTGAATGGGGCTTTTTCATTTGTGCGACGTGCGCACGAGAGCGGGATTCGAAGCGGCGGCAGCCGCCGGGGGTGGAATCAAGGACGGGAGAGATGGAACGTAAAGCCCGACTTTTTGTGCGAAGCGAGCGCGGCGAGCGGAATTCGCTTCTGCCAGTTGCAGGTTGCACTGTTCGCCGGGTGCCCTTGCACTGCCGCGAGTACGTTCAGGACCGTACTTCGATGAAGTAGGGTACTTGGCCCAACAGAACCTTCACGGACTGCACATGACAACTCCTACAACAGACGCTGCTCCCGCCGTCACCCGGGACTTCATTCTCAGCCAGACGATGCTGCGCATTCGTGATCCGGAGCAATCGATCGCCTTCTATCGCGATGTACTGGGCATGACCCTGCTGGATCGCTTCGATTTTCCGGAGATGAAGTTCAGCCTGTACTTCGTCGGTTACCTGCGCGCAGAGGATGGAGTGCTGCCGGAAGAGCGTCTGGCGCGCGCCGAGTTCACGTTTCGCCAGAAGGGTGCGATCGAGCTGACTCACAACTGGGGCACGGAATCGGATGAGGCCTTCACGGGCTATCACAATGGCAACGGTGATCCGCGAGGTTTTGGACACATCGGCATCACCGTGCCGGATGTGGACGCCGCCTGTGATCACTTCAGTGCCCATGGCGTCGAGTTCGTGAAGCGTCCGAACGATGGAAAGATGAAAGGACTGGCTTTCATCAAGGATCCGGACGGTTACTGGATCGAGGTTCTGTCAGCCAACAATTCGGCTCGCCTCGTGACCCACACCGCAGGCTGATCGAGGAAGGCGCGTCGCTATGCGGCGACGCGCCTTCCTGACGGGCCTCAGGCTGCTTTCCTGACACCGGCCTGGGAATCGAGAAACGCGTGCCAGGCGCCTTGCGCCTCTTTCCAGCCCACGGCCACGATCGGATTTCCCTCCGGCGTGATGAACAGCAGAGGGCCGAGGAAAGTCATGAAGAACTCGCTGTCGACCGGGAAGCTGGTCTGGTCGTGACGGGCACCCGAGGATTCATATCCGTAGCCGGGCGCAACAGCCGTATCGCCGCCATTCGCCTTGCCGCCGCGAACGTCCATCAGCCCCTTGGTCAGCAGGTATTCGCCAGGCCCTTGATGGACATGGGCGTTGAAGGACGATCCCTTCGGGCAGTCGAAGATCGCGGTCCAGGCGCCCATCTCGGGCGAGACGTGCAGCAGCTTCCAGCGGATTCCTCCCGTCGACAGGACATCGGGGAACGGTGCCCAGGGCTGGGCATCGATCTGCACGTACTCTTCGGGCGTTTGGCTTTTCATGATGGCTCCTCTGGCTGGTCCGATTGCAGGTGCCGAGCGACATCGCCAATCAGGTCGACAGGGCTATTGAAGGATAGACAGCGACCGGCGGTGGCTCGTTGCCACGGGTGCCATTCCGTGTGCGTTTCCGTGCAAGCGAAAACTACGAGTTCTTGCGAACGACACTGATGACGTTACAGTGCAAGTCACGAGCAGGACGCCGCATGAACGGTGCCGCTCGATGGAGGAGGAAAGAAAATGACTGCCAGCGCAACGGAGTGGTCCACTGCGGCTCACTCGCGGCGGGACTCTTATGAAGCTTGGGAGAGCAAGCTGCAGGAGGTCTACGGCGCATTCCGCTTCGACGACAAGCCGAGCGACGCGTTCTCCGCCAGCATCAGACGCCGCGTTGTTTCCGGCTTTCAGGTGGTGGATTGCCGATGCGATCCCTGCGGCGCCACGCGTACCGGCTCCGAGATGTCCCTGGATACCCGCGAGGTCCTGGGCATCCAGCTGGTTCTGCAGGGGCGTGAACACATCTCGTTCGGGCACGAGCAGATCGTGCTGACGCCCGGTGACCTCCTGATCTGGGATACCACCCGGCCGATGCGCTTCCAGGTGATGGAGAGTCTGCACAAGGTTTCAGTGCTGTTGCCGCTGGCCCGTCTGCAGAGCTGGTTGCCGCGCAGCTGGCATTCGATACGGCACAAGCTCGACAAGGATTCCAACGCCGCGAAGCTGATGGCGTCCTACGTTCGTTCGGTTTCGCCAATGTTCATGAGCGGCGCTTTCAGCCAGAGCGATGGCCTGACCGAATCGGCGATCGGTCTGCTGGTGACAGCGCTCGAGGATCCTCAAGCACCAATCTCGACCTCGCTGCGCGAAGTGCAGCTGGAGCAGGTTCGCGATTACATCGATGCCCATCTCGAAGATCCGGAACTCTCGCCGGCCACGATTGCCAACGGCACCCGGATTTCTGTTCGTTACCTGCACTGGTTGTTCAAGAGCACGGGAACGACAGCGTTCCAGTACGTCGTGCACAAGCGCCTGCTTCGCTGCCGCCTCGATCTGGAGAATCCCCGGATGCAGGGCCGCAAGATCATCGACATCGCCTATTCCGCAGGCTTTCAGAACGCGACGCACTTTGCGCGCAGGTTCCGCGACGAGTTCGGTATGAGCCCGAAGGATTACCGCGATTCACGCCTCGAGATCGCTGCCAATCAGTGAGCGTCGCTGGGACTGTGCAGTCCTATCGGTCGATCATCTCGCTGACCAGCGTCGTCAAGGCTGCCAGTTCGAAGGGCTTGGTGATCACTCGCATGTCGTGCGTCAGGTGGCCGTTGCCGACCACGGCGTTCTCGGCGTAGCCGGTGGCGAAAAGCACCTTGAGGTCGGGTCGGACGACTCTGGCCGCATCGGCAACCTGACGCCCGTTGAGGCCGCCGGGCAGGCCGACGTCGGTAATCAGCAGATCAATCCGGGTATCCGATTGCAGGATCTTCAGGCCTGACGGCCCGGTGTCTGCTTCGAGGACGCGATAGCCCGCTTCTTCCAGCACCATGACCAGCAGCATGCGGATCGATTCTTCATCGTCGATCACCAGCACGGTTTCGCCGTGGCCGGTCTGTGGCTGTTCCTGGGTAGCGGTTTCGTCGGGCGTATCCAGTTCGCCGATGTAGCGCGGGAAGTACAGACACATCGTGGTGCCCATTCCAAGCTCGGAGTAGATGCGCACCTGGCCACCGGATTGCCGCACGAAGCCATGAATCATCGACAGGCCCAGGCCGGTGCCTTCGCCGATCGGCTTGGTGGTGAAGAACGGATCGAAGGCGCGGGAAATCACCTCGGGCGTCATGCCGGTGCCGGTGTCGGTGACGCACAGCGACAGATATTGACCGGGGACCAGATCGCGTTCCTGCGCTGCGTTCCGGTCGAGCCATTTGTTGGCGGTCTCGATGGTGATCCGGCCGCCATCGGGCATCGCATCACGCGCGTTGATGACCAGATTCAGCAAGGCGTTTTCGAGCTGCGGCGGATCGACGAGCGTTGGCCAGAGGCCGCCGGCGCCGACCACTTCCACCTCGATGGCCGGGCCGACGGTGCGGCGAATCAGGTCCGCCATGCCCGCGATCAGCCGATTGACATCGATGGGCTTGGGATCGAGCGTCTGGCGCCGCGAGAAAGCCAGCAGGCGCTGGGTCAGCGCGGCGGCGCGATTGGTGGAAGTTCGCGCTGCATCGATCAGCCGCTGGACGCCATTGAGGCGACCGTCCTGAATCCGCTTCTCAAGCAGTTCCAGGCTGCCGCCGATGCCGGCGAGCAGGTTGTTGAAGTCGTGGGCGATGCCGCCCGTGAGTTGCCCGATCGCTTCCATCTTCTGCGATTGCCGCAGGGCTTCCTGAGCTTGCGCCAGCGCATCGGCCGATGCGCGCTCCTGGGTAACGTCATGCCCGATGCAATAGATCAGGCCGTCTTCCTCGACACCGAACCAGCTGATCCAGCGATAGGTTCCGTCCTTGGCGCGGTAGCGGTTGGGAAAGCGGAACGCGGGGTTGTCTTCATTGATCGCCTGAAATCCCAGGCGCGTGGATTCGACGTCATCAGGATGAAGCAGCTCGAAAATGGAGTGCTGCGAAACTTCATCCTCGGTCCAGCCGAGCACCTGTTCCCAGGCCGGATTCGAAGTCTCGAAGTAACCCTTCCGGTTCAGCGCGCCAAGCAGGTCCGGACAGAGCTTCCAGATCTGCCCGCGCGCCTGGGTGCGCTCGATGACCTGGCGTTCGAGGTTGGCGTTGAGGTCTCTGAGTCGGGCCTCGCTGTCGCGCAGTGCGGCTTCAGCTTGCGCGCGCTCGGTAACGTCGGCGCCTTCGACGAAGATGCCGGAAACCTGACCGTCGGCGTCCTTGATCGGCTGGTAGACGAAATCGAGCAGCCTTTCAGTTGCCGGAGCGTCGTGCGTTGCCTGCGCCTCGTAGCGGGCACTGGAAGCCACATAGGTTTCGCCGGTTTCGAAGACCCGGTCCAGCACTTCGATGTACTCCTGCGCCTTGGTTTCGCCGACAAAGTCGGAAACCTTGAGGCCGACGACGTCGCTGCGTCCAACCAGCTTCAAGTAACCCGGATTGGCCAAGGCGATGCGGTGCTCCCGGCCGCGCAGCAAGGCCATGAAAGTCGGCGCCTGGGTGAACATCTGGGTCAGCTGTTCCCGTTCTGCAGCAAGCTGCCGGCTCGCCTGCACGGCCTCGGTCGTCTCCAGGACGAACACGATCACGCCGCCGGGACGCCCGCTTTCGTCGAGTACTGGCGAGTAATCCAGGTTCATCCAGAGCGTTTCGGGTTTGCCGCGCCGCTGCAACGACATTTCCTGGTTGCGATAGGTCAGCGTGCCGCCAGCCAGCCCCACCTTCATCACGTTGTCGTTGAAGCTCGCAACTTCCGGCCAGGCTTCCCGCACCTTGCAGCCCAGCAGTTGCGGGTGACGATTACCGGCGAAAGCCGCGTAGCCGTCGTTGTAGATCAGGATGCCATCCGGTCCCCACAGCAGGACGATGGGAATCTTCGACAGCAACAGGGTGCTGGTGGTCGTCTTCAGGCTCGCGGGCCACTGATCGATCGGCCCCAGGGCGGTGCTCGACCAGTCGAAGTCGCGAATCAGCCCGGCGAGATCCGCCGAGGCCGTGTGCAAGGTGGTGTTCGTCATTCCGAACTTATCTTTATTGAATGGCTGCGAAGAACTGCGTGTTGCACGCTATTTGACGATTATTGCCTCTTGCTCAAAAGGAAACCACGGCAAGGGCCGTGGTTTCTGGTCAGCGGATGCCACTTCTTCTCGAGACGAGAAGGAGCGGAACATCGAATGCTTGCTTAGCCGGCCGGGCCTGCCGCTTCATCCTTCAGCGCCTCGACCTGGATTTCCAGAGTCACCTTGCCGTCGGGAATTGCCTTGCCGACGCCGTAGCTGACGCCGAAATCAGTGCGATCGATCGTGGCGCTGGCATCCGCACCGCAGACTTCGCGCTTGTAGAACGGATGCGGAATGCACTTGAACTGGTTGACCGTCAGACGCACCGGCTTGGTCACGCCGTGCAGGGTCAGGTCGCCGTCGACGGCGGTCAGCGTGTCGCCGCTGAACGTGAGCTTGGTCGACTTGTAGGTGGCCGTCGGGTACTTGGCGACGTCGAAGAAGTCTTCCTTCTTGGCGTGCTCGTTCATCTTGTCCATGCCGAAGTCGATCGAGGTCATATCCATCAGGATTTCGATCGAACCGGTCTTCGCAGCACGATCGAGCACGACCGCACCGCTGTTCTTGTCGATCTTGCCGCGCCAGAACGAGATGCCGCCGATGTGCGCGGCCTTGAAGCTCGGATAGGTGTGGCTGGAATCGATCGTGTAGCTCTCGGGCGCGGCGAGCGCGGCACTGCAGGCGAGCAGCAGGGCGGCGGGAAGCAGGCCAGCGGTAAACAGATTCTTCTTGAGGTTCAGCATTGGGGGACTCCTGTCAGTCGTGAGTTCGAAAACGGCTAGCGGCAAATCGGGTGATGCGGGATATCAGCCGGCGGCGGGCACGGCGATGCGGAAGCGGATCTTCACCGTGTCTTCGACGGTGTCATCCCAGCTGGGGCTGCCGATTGCGAAGGCCTTGCGGGAGATCGATACGGCGCCGCTGTAGGTGGTCATGCCGCCTTCGGTCTTGGTGGTGACCGGCACTTTCAGTTCGACGGTCTTGCCCTTCAGGCTGAGCTTGCCGCTGGCTTCGAAGTTGCCCGGCGTGGTCGGCTTCAGGCCGCTGGCAACGAAGCTAGCCTTGGGAAATTTCGCGGTGTCGAACCACTCCGGCTTGCGGACTTCGGCGTTGTAGTCGTCATCGCCGATATCGAAGCTCGCGGTATCGATATCGAAATGGGCGCGCGCCTCGGCTGGTTTGGCGGGATCAAGATCGACGCCGCCGCTGAATTTCTTGAACGGTGCGTTGACCGGCACGCTCATCTGGGTGAACTCGGCGCTGATCGAGCTTTTCGCGGCGTCGATAGCGCGTTCGGCGGCGAACGCGGTGGGAGCAGAAGCCAGGCTCGCCAGCGCGAGGATGGCGGCGACGGAGCGGAAGCGCATGGGGCGATCAGGTCTCGGAAAATGAAGCTCAGCGGGATGGAAGCACGGGCAGCATGCGGCGCAGCGTGCCATCGCGATCGATCAGATGATGCTTCAGTGCGGCGGCAGCGTGCACTGTGACCAGCGCGGCCATCGTCCAGTTCAGCAGCTCGTGGATCTGTTTCAGCACGGTCGCCAATTCCTTGTCCTTGGCCACCAGATCCGGCAGGCGCAGCGCCTTGATGCCGAGATAGACCACCGGATAGCCCGAGGCCGAGCTGTACAGCCAGCCGCTGAGCGGAATCGCCAGGATCAGCCCATACAGTGCGAGGTGAGTGTAGTGCGCGGCACGCAGCTGCCACATCGGTTGCCCCGGCAGCGGTGCCGGCACTGGATGACCCAGGCGCCAGCCGATGCGGATCAGCGCCAGCGCCAATACCGTGATGCCGCTCCACTTGTGCCAGGAGTACAGCTTCAGCTTGTCCGGGCTTAAGCGCAGCCCGGTCATGTACAGGCCGACTGCGAAGCCGCCGATGATCATCAGCGCCATCAACCAGTGCAGCGCAATCGCGGGGCGGGTGTAGGAGTCGTTGGCAGACATATCGAAAAACTCGGGAACGACGACACCGTAACGCGCCGCGCTGCGCATTGCCACCGCCTGTTGCCACAGAGGGAATATCCCCGGTTGACGTATGACTGACGATTTTCGATACTCGTCACATGAGAAGCGCTGCCATTACCCAGCCCGACATCCGGGACCGCATCCTGACCGAGGCCGAACGTCTGTTCCGGGCCTTCGGTTATTCCAAGACCACCGTCGCCGATGTCGCCCAGGCCTGCGAGATGTCGCCGGCCAACGTCTATCGCTTCTTCGAGAGCAAGGCGGCGATCAACGAAGCGATCACCGAAGTGGTGCTCGCGCGGATGGAAGCGATGTCGCTCGGCATCGCCCGCGAAACGCGGCCGGCGGCGGATCGCCTGAAGCGCCTGATCATGGAAGGCCATCGCTTTTCGTGCGAGCAATACCTCAATGAATCCAAGGTTCACGAGATCGTCATCAAGGCGATGGACGAACAGTGGAGCGTCATCGACGCGCACATCGAACGCATCCGCGCCTGCTTCCGGCTGGTCATCGAAGACGGCGTGCGCAGCGGCGAGTTCGTCGCCGATCACGTCGAGGAAAGCGCTCAGTGCGTGTTCAACGCGGTGATTCCGTTCTGCCATCCGCAGATCGTCGCCGAACGCTTTTCGCAGGATCGCGGTCGACAGGCGGCGCTGATGGCCGAGTTTCTGGTGGCTTCGCTGCTGGTCAGGGCGCAGTGACGGAACTGTCGAAAAATTTCGATTTTCAATAACGATTAACGGTGTTTCGTCAACGGCCGACTTGAGCCGGGACGAGTGTCCGATTGTGCGGGAGGGAGCAAGCATGACCGTCACCGAGCGCCAGTCCGGCGTGCTGCGAACGCTGAAATCTGTCTCCGTTTCAGCCGGCCTGATCGCCGCGCAGATGCTGTCGGCCTGCAGCAAGCCGCCGGTCGTGGCCGAGGAAGTGCGCTCGGTGCGCACCATCGTCGCGGCGCCGAGCGCGATCGACTCGCGCAATACCTATGCGGGCGAGGTGCGGCCGCGCTACGAGTCGAACCTTGGTTTCCGGGTGACCGGCAAGATCGACCAGCGCAAGGTCAATGTCGGCGATCGGGTCAGGAAGGGTCAGTTGCTGCTTCAGCTCGATCCCGCCGATCTGGCGCTCAACGAAGCTTCTAGCCAGGCCACCGTCACCGCCCAGGAAGCGCAGTTCGCGGTCGAGAAGGCCGACCTCGCACGCTATCGCAAGCTGCTCGATACCGGCTTCATCAGCGCCGCCGAATTCGATCGCCAGCAGACCCGCTTTGCCGCTGCCGAAGCCCAGCTTGCATCGGTAAGAGCGCAGGCCCGGGTCAGCGGCAATCAGACCGGCTACGCGCAGCTGCATGCCGATGCCGATGGCGTGATCACCGCGATCGATGCCGAAGTCGGGCAGGTGGTCGCAGCCGGCCAGACCATCGTCCGTCTGGCTCAAGCCGGCACCATGGAAGTGGCTGCCAACGTGCCGGAACAATTGCTGCGCACGCTGAAACCGGACGCACCGGTGACGGTGATGCTGTGGACCGACGATGGCCACGAGTTCCCCGGCCGCATTCGCGAGCTTGCGTCGTCGGCCGATCCGGCGACGCGTACCTATGCGCTGCGGGTGATGGTCGACAAACCGCCGCCGGAAATGCAGCTCGGCATGACCGCGAGCATCCGCATCCAGGGGCCGAAGCTGCCGTCGCTGATCCATGTGCCTCTGACTGCCTACACCGAGCAGAAGAGTGTGCACGGCGTCTGGGTGTTCGATGAAGCAAGCACTGAGGTGCACTTCCGGCCGGTGCGGCTGAGCGGCTTCGATGGCAACAGCGCCTTGATCGCCGAAGGCCTGGCCGCGGGCGAGCGCGTAGTCACCGCCGGCGCGCCGTTGCTGCGCGAAGGCCAGAAGGTACGTTTGATGCCCGATGCGGCCACGCCGGTGGCTCAAGACAGCGCCGGCTGAACACCATGAACCAGCCGGGAGATTCGAGCGGTTTCAATCTGTCGCGCTGGGCGATCGAGCACGCCTCGTTCACTCGCTTCATCGTCGTGTTGCTGATGATCAGCGGCGTCTTCGCCTATCTGAATCTCGGCCAGAAGGAAGACCCCGAGTTCACCTTCCGGATCATGGTCGTCCGCGCCTACTGGCCCGGCGCCACCGCCGCCGAGATGGAACAGCAGGTCACCGATCGCATCGAGGAAAAGCTCGAGGAAACGCCGTGGCTGGATCGCACGCAGAGCTATTCCAAACCGGGCGAAACCCAGGTCTTCGTGTTCCTGCGCGAGGACACGCCGCCGAAGGACGTGCGCAACGTCTGGTACCAGGTGCGCAAGAAGGTCGGCGATGTTCAGGGCCAATTACCGCAAGGCGTGCAGGGGCCGTTCTTCAACGATGAGTTCGGCGACACCTACATCGCGATGTACGCCTTCCATGCCGAAGGCTTCACCTATGTCGAGCTGAAGGATTACGTCGATACCGCGCGCAAGGTGTTCGGCGCGGTGAAAGGGGTGGAGAAGGTCGATCTGCTTGGCGAGCAACAGCCGAAGATCTTTGTCGAGTTCTCGTACCGCAAGTTCGCTCAGCTCGGCATCACCTTCCAGCAGCTTTCCGAAGCGCTGCGCGGGCAGAACATTGTCGTGCCTTCCGGGCAGCTGAACACCGAGGAGCGCGCGCTGTTCGTTCGCGTCGACGGCACTTACGGCGATCTCGCGGCGATCGAGGACACCCGCTTCCGGGTTGGCCGCTCGACGTTCCGGCTCGGCGATTTCGCCAAGGTCTATCGCGGTTACGAAGACCCGCCGCGGATGAAGATCCGCCATCGCGGCAAGGAAACCATCGCGCTCGGCATCGTGATGGAGAAGGACAGCGATGTGTTGAAGGTCGGCGAGCAGCTCGACAGCACCCTGGCGCGGTTGCGCAGCAGCTTCCCGGTCGGCATCGAAGTCAATCAGGTCACCGATCAGCCGAAGGTGGTGAAGAGCGCCGTCGGTGAGTTCGTGCAATCGCTCGCCGAGGCGGTGGTGATCGTGCTGGTGGTCAGCTTCTTCAGCCTCGGCCTGCGTACCGGCATGGTCGTGGCGCTGACCATTCCGTTCGTGCTCGGCGTCACTTTCCTGGCGATGGACTGGGCCGGCATCCAGCTGCAGAAGATTTCGCTCGGCGCGCTGGTACTGGCGCTGGGCCTGCTGGTCGACGACGCGATGATCGCCGTCGAAATGATGGCGCGGAAGCTCGAAGAGGGCTACGACAAGCTGAAGGCGGCCTCGTTCGCCTATACCTCGACCGCGTTCCCGATGCTGACCGGCACCCTGATCACCGCCGCCGGCTTCCTGCCGGTGGGCTTCGCGAAATCGGCGGCCGGCGAGTACACCTTCTCGATCTTCGCGGTGGTCGGCATGGCGCTGGTGATCTCCTGGATCGCCTCGGTCTATGTCACGCCCTGGCTCGGCATGATGCTGCTCAAGGAGCGCCCTGCCGGCGAGCATCACGAGCTGTTCGACACGCCGTTCTACCGCCGCCTGCGCCGGGTCATCGATTGGTGCGTGGCGCAGCGCAAGACGGTGATGATCGCGACGTTCGCGGCCTTCGTGCTTGGCGTCGCCAGCTTCGCGGTGATCCCGCAGCAGTTCTTTCCGGACTCGACACGCGACGAGCTGATGGTCGATCTGTGGCTGCCGGAAGGTGCCAGCTATCTGGCCAGCGAGAACATCGCCAAGCGCATGGAAGCGAAGCTGGCGGGTGATCCCGATGTCGTCGATTACGTCGCCTATGTCGGTAACGGCGCGCCGCGTTTCTATCTGGCGCTCGATCAGCAGCTGGCCCACGTCAACTTCACCCAGTTCATGGTCGTGGCCCACGATCTGAAGGGCCGCGAACGTCTGCGTGCGCGGCTTCGCACCTGGATTGCCGAAGAATTTCCGGAAGTTCGCGGCCGTGTCGATCCGCTGCCGAACGGCCCGCCGGTGGGCTGGCCAGTGCAGTTCCGGGTGCAGGGGCCGGACCCGAAGCTGGTCCGCAGTTACGCCGATCAGATCAAGGCGATCATCGCCGCCAGCCCGATGACCCGGAACGTCCACGACAACTGGCACGAGTCGATTCTGGTGGTTCAGGACCGTATCGATCAGGACAAGCTCCGCGTGCTCGGCATCACCAGCGAGCAGATACGTGGCGCCGGCCAGACGATCCTCTCCGGCAGCGTCATCGGCACTTATCGCGAGGCCAATCGCAATGTCGAGATCATCGCTCGTCAGCCGCTCGACGAGCGCTCGCGGATCAGCGATCTGGCCGATGCCTACATGCCGACCGCGAGCGGCGTCTCGGTACCGTTCTCGCAGTTCGGCAAGGCGCAGCCGTCGTTCGAGCCAGGCGTGCTGTGGCGCTATTCGCGGCTGCCGGCGATCACCATTCAGGCCGAAACGGTGCCTGGCAAGCAGGCGCCGGACGTCACCAATTCGATTGATCCGCAGCTTGATGCGCTGCGCGCCCAGTTGCCGGTCGGCTATGCGATCAGCATCGCCGGCGCGCTGGAGCAGTCGAAGATCGCCAACGATTCGATCAACGCCCAGATGCCGATGATGCTGGTGGTCATCGTGGTGTTGCTGATGATCCAGCTGCAGCACTTCGGCCGCACGGTGATGGTGCTCCTGACCGCGCCGCTCGGCATCATCGGCGCCGCTGCTGCCTTGCTGGTGACCGGCCTGCCGTTCGGCTTCGTGGCCTTGCTCGGCGTCATCGCCCTGGCCGGCATCATCATGCGCAACTCGGTGATCCTGGTTGATCAGATCGATCAGGACATCCAGGGCGGCCACGATCCCTGGACGGCGATCGTCGAATCAGCGGTGCGTCGCTTCCGGCCGATCGTGCTGACCGCAGCGGCGGCGGTGCTGGCGCTGATTCCGCTGGTGCGCAGCACTTTCTTTGGGCCGATGGCGGCAGCGTTGATGGGTGGTTTGATCGTCGCCACGGTGCTGACCATGACCTTCCTGCCGGCGCTATATGCGGCCTGGTTCCGGGTACGACGACCGGCGTAAGTGGGTCTGTACCGCCTTTCCGTCGTTCGTCGCCGCTTGTAGGCATTTCCGCCCCAGCTGGCTTCCCGAACGAGGGTTGGCCCTTTTGTTGCACTGCACATAACTGCCAGCTTGGGCTGGATCGGCAGGAGTGCAGTGATGAACGGAATCGTGAGGGCAGCAGGCAGGTGGCTTTCGGCGGCGGCGCTGGCTACGGCGGCGCTGCCCTTGGCGGCGCACACCGAGTACGAAGACGACGCGGCGGCGATGGCCACGGCCCGCGTCGAGGAGGAAGTCCGGTTCCGGGGCGCCAGCGACGAAGTGATGCTCGCTGGCACGCTGAGCCGCCCGGCCTATGTCGCACGCGACCTGCCGGTGCCGGCCGTCGTACTGATCCACGGCAGCGGCCCGAACGATCGCGACGAAACGCTGTACGGCCACAAGCCGTTTCGCATGCTGGCCGCGGCGTTCGAATCGGCCGGTTATGCGGTGCTGCGCTACGACAAGCGGGGCGTCGGCGAATCCGGCGGCAATCTTCGCGCGGCGACGTTGGTCGATTACGCAGCCGATGCCGAAGCAGCGTTTGATTACCTGCGCAGCCGTCCGGATATCGACGCCACGCGCATCGGTCTGCTTGGTCACAGCGAAGGCGGCATGATCGCGCCGATGATCGCCGCCCGGCGCAGCGACGTTGCCTGGCTGGTGCTGCTGGCACCGCCGACGGTGCCGGGCCGCGCGATCTCCGAATACCAGAACGTCCAGGGCGCACTCGACCGCGGTGCCAGCGAGCAGGCCGCGCTGGCCGCTGCCGCTGAGGCTGGCCGTTTGTTCGACATCCTGCAGGCCGATCTGCCGACCGAGCAGCGCGATGCCCGCCTGTGTACCGCGCTGCAGCGGATCGGCGAGCAGCGGCAGCTGTCACCGGCTTTCGTAGAAGGGCAGCGGCAGTCGCTCAGCTCGCCGTGGTTCCGCCATATCCTGAGCTATGACCCGGCGCCGGTGCTGGAGAAAATCCGCAAGCCAGCCCTGGTGCTGTTCGGCGCGATGGATCACCAGATCGCGCCGTCACTGAACGAAGGCCCGGCGCGGGCCGCGCTGAAGGGCAATGCGGCCGCCGAGGTACGCGTGCTGCCCGGCGTCAACCACCTGTTCCTGAACACGCACTCTGGTGCAGTATCGGAATATCCCCGGCTCGGCGGCGGCCTGTCGCCGGTCCTGCTCGACACCTTGCAGGACTGGCTGGCCGTCCAGTCACGGAGGGGACCGGACAACTTGATTGCCACCGCTTATTACGAAGCTCCATGACCCAACTGCGCGACACCACCATCTGGATCACCGGCGCTTCGAGCGGCATTGGCGAAGCCTTGGCGCTGAAGGCTGCCGAAAGTGGCGCCAAGCTGGTGCTCAGCGCACGCCGTGAAGCGGAACTGCAGCGAGTGCGCACGGCTTGCGCCGATCCCTCGAAGGTGGCGGTGCTGCCGCTCGATCTGCTGGCGTTCGATGGCGGCGATGCCGTTGCCAAGGCCGAAGCCTGCTTCGGGCCGATCGACGTGCTGGTCAACAACGCCGGCATCTCGCAGCGCAGCCGGTTGGTCGATACCTCGATGGAGGTCTATCGGCAGCTGATGGAACTGGATTTCTTCGCCCCGGTGGCGCTGACCCGCGCGCTGGTGCCGGGCATGCGCACCCGCAAGCGTGGCCACATCGTGATGATCTCGTCGATCGCCGGCCGTATCGGTGCGCCGCAACGCACCGGCTACTCGGCCGCGAAATTCGCACTCGCCGGTTTCACCGAAGCGGCGCGTGCCGAGCTGTGGCGCGACGGCGTCCGGTTCACCGCCGTCTATCCCGGCTATGTGCGCACGCAGATTTCGGTCAACGCCGTGAAGGGCGATGGCCGCGCCAATGGCGTCACCGATCACAACATCGCCGGCGGCATCAGCGCCGAGGATTGCGCGGACGACATCTGGGATGCCGTCGAAACCAATCAGGAAGAAGTGATGATGGGCGGCAAGGAAGTGTTCTACGAACGCCTCAAGCGCTATGCGCCGCAATTGTTCTCGTTCGCGCTGAAGCGCTCGACGCCGAAAGCCTGAGCCGAAGCTACAGCTGCTCCAGCAGCTCCGCGACCCGCCGCTCCGCCCAGCTTTCCAGGCGCAGATTCTCGATGAAGCCGCAGTGGCCGCCGCGTCGTGGCGCGTCGTAGGCGATCACCGAACCACGCGCGCCGAGGCCGTCGAAATCGCGGATCGGGATCACCGTGTCGTCCTGCGCGGTCAGCACCGCGAGCGGCGAGGCGGCACCCATCAGCATCGGCGGCGTCAGCGTGTAGGTGGCGAGGTAGTCGTCCAGCGTGTCGTACTCGGTGTGCTCGACGACGAAGCGGCGGGTGATGCCGACGAAGCTGTCGATACGCTTCAGCTCGCTGAAATCGTAGCGGCCGGGCCAAGCTTCGGCCTTGGCGTCGAGCGTCTTGCGCCACTTGTCGAGGAAGTAGCGCTTGAACACGGTCGGGCCGTTGTCGATCGCCAGCAGGGTGGCGCCCGGATCGATCGACGGCGAGATGCCGATCGACAGCTGCGGCACGATGCCGGCGGCCGGGCCGAGCAGGCCGACTCTCAAGGCGAAGTTGCCGCCCAGCGAGAAGCCGATGACCGCCAGCTTCTCGGCGCCGTCGATCGCCTGGATCGCACGCACCGCGTTCAGCACTTCATCGATGCGCGC
Source organism: Nevskia ramosa DSM 11499 (assembly GCF_000420645.1). NCBI lineage: Bacteria > Pseudomonadati > Pseudomonadota > Gammaproteobacteria > Nevskiales > Nevskiaceae > Nevskia > Nevskia ramosa. Next base: position 483,604 of record NZ_ATVI01000005.1, read on the forward strand.
CGAGTGGAACATCCGCTCGTTCAGGCCGTGCGTGCCGGCGTGGTCGCGCAGGTTCAGGCGGAACACGTTCCAGCCGGCTTCGAAGACACGCGCGGCCATCGAATACAGGTAAGCCGATTCGTGGCTGCCTTCCCAGCCGTGGATCAGCACCACCAAGCCGCGTGATTCGCGATCGGCAGGCTGGCGCGAATGCATGCCGGTGAGGCGCACCTGCTGGCCGGATTCGTCGACGCCGCAGTCGAGCAGATGCTGCATCGCGCCTTCGTGCATGCCGTTGCCGCGCTTCTGCCAGCGCTTGATCACCGGCCGCTTGCCGGCGAGCACGGTCTGGATCAGCTGCGGCGCCAGCAACAGGCTCGGGCGGAACAGGCCGACGACCGACGATTCGCTGCTCATGACGATGCCCCGGCCGTGCCGAGCAGCCGCGCCAGCGTGCCTTCGTAGACGGCGCTCAAGGCATCGAGATCGACGACGCGAACGTGCTCATCGACCTTGTGGATCGAATCGTTGACCGGACCGATCTCGACCACTTCGGTGCCCATCGGTGCGATGAAGCGCGCATCCGAAGTGCCGCCGCCGGTGAACAGCAGCGGCGTCAGGCCGGTGACGGCACGAATGCTGTCTTTAGCAGCTGCGATCAAGGCGCCCTGGCGAGTCAGGAACGGCAGGCCGCTGAGCCACCAGCTGGCTTCGTAGCGCAGGCCGTGGCGATCGAGCACTTCGTGGACTCGCGCTTTCAGGCTGTCGGCGGTCGATTCGGTGCAGTAGCGGAAATTGAAGATCAGCTCGGCGGTACCGGGAATGACATTGGTCGCGCCGGTGCCGGAATGGATGTTCGAGATCTGGAACGAGGTTGGCGGAAAGTGGGCATTGCCGGCGTCCCATTCGATCGACACCAGCTCGGCCAGCGCCGGCGCCAGGCGATGGATAGGGTTGTCGGCCTTCAGCGGATAGGCGACGTGGCCCTGCTTGCCGAACACGGTCAGGTTGCAGCCCAGCGAGCCGCGCCGGCCGATGGTGATGCGATCGCCGAACTGGGTGTCACCGGTGGCTTCGCCGACGATGGCGTAGTCCGGCTTGATGCCGCGCGACTTCAGCACTTCGACGACGTGCTTGGTGCCGTGATGGGCCAGGCCTTCCTCGTCGCTGGTGATCAGGAAGGCGATGGTGCCGCTGACGCTGCCCTGGGCCAGCAGCCGCTCGACGGCGCAAACCATCGCGGCGAGGCCGCTCTTCATGTCCGCCGCACCACGGCCGTAGAGCACGCCGTCGCGGATTTCCGGCACGAACGGGTCGCTGGCCCAGGCCGCGATCGGGCCCGGCGGCACGACGTCGGTGTGGCCGGCGAGCACGAACAGCGGCGCGCCTGCGCCATAAGTCGCCCACAGGTTGGTGATGCCTTCAGCGTTGATCCATTCGATCGTGAAACCGAGCGCGGCAAGACGTTCGGCGATCAGCGCGCAGCAGCCGGCGTCATCGGGCGTCAGCGAGCGGCGGGCGATCAGCGCGCGGGTCAGTTCCAGCACCGCGGAGGTGCGAAGGTCATCAGCCATGTGAGCGGCAAGGGCGAAAATGTGGACCGGTAATTCTACCGCGATGCAACATCGTGACTCGGGCCATGGGTGCGGCTTGGCGACTACTTGGTGCCAAAGATCCGATCGCCGGCATCGCCCAGCCCCGGCACGATGTAGCCATGCTCGTTCAGGCCCTGATCGATCGCCGCGGTGTAGACCGGCACGTCCGGATGCTGGCTGTGAAAGTTCGCCAGGCCTTCCGGGCAGGTCAGCAGGCAGACGAAGCGAATCGAGCGCGGGTGGGTTTCCTTCAGGCGGTCGACGGCGGCGACCGCCGAATTGCCAGTCGCCAGCATCGGATCGAGCACGATCGCATCGCGATTGCGCATGCCGGACGGCATCTTGAAGTAGTACTCGATGGCGCCGAGCGTCTTCGGATCGCGGTACAGGCCGATATGGCCGACGCGCGCGCCGGGAATGACGCTGCGCATGCCGGCGAGGATGCCGAGGCCGGCGCGCAGGATCGGCACCAGGACGATTTTCTTGCCGTCGATCAGCTTCGAAGTCATCGAACAGATCGGCGTTTCGATCTCCACTTCGTGCATCGGCATGTCGCGGGTGACCTCGTAGGCCATCAAGGTCGACAGTTCGTCGAGCAGCCGCGTGAAGCTGTTGACGCTGGCGCTCTTCTTCCGCATCAGGGTCAGCTTGTGCTGGACCAGCGGGTGGTCGATCAGGTGGACGGTGCCTGCGGTCATCGGCTTCATTCCTAAGGTTTTGGGAGTCAGAACACGGTGCCGTCGCTGACGATGTTCAGCGGCGGCAAGCCGCCCCGCAGTTCTGCGGCATACGCGCGGCCAGCGGCCCAGGTGCCGCCTTCGAGGATGCAGGCCAGCGGCAGTTCATCGGCGCTGCGCTTGAGCAGCGCGCGGACCCGGTCGGCGATCACATCGATCAGGTTCACGGTCAGCGCCCGCCATTCGACGATCAGCGCGTCGCCGGCAGTCCATTGCCGAGTCGCGAACGCCGGATCGCGCAGCACGATCACGCCGGCATCGATCAGCAGGCCGCCGTTGCGGTACTCGGGCAGGCCGGTCAGCGCATCGCGGCCGGCTATGGTGATGCCGGCCCATTCGAACGGCTCGAACAGCGAATAGACCAGCCACTGGCTGAGCTTGTGGAACGGCATCCAGCCTGTGCTGGCACCGTCGCCGCCTGCGAGCGGATGCGGCCAGGCGTCGCCGAGCGCTACGCCATCGAGCGCATTGCCGGCCAGCCAGATGTCGCTGGTGTGGTCGAGCAGCGCACGCAGCAAGGCTGCGACTTCGATCTCGCGCTTCACGCCGTGATCGGTCAGCAGATCGAACAGGCCACCGGGACGGGCGTCGACACCGAAGGCTTGCGGCCGTTCGATCAGCGTCTGGCCGAAGCGTCTCAGCAATTCGGCGCGGCCATCGAGGCCGACCAGCGGGTTGCTGTCGCGGACCTGGAACAGGTTGCCGAGTCGCGCGGCATCGAGCCTCAGCAGCGCCTTGCCGTCGACCTGCAGCGGCTGCGCCGGATCGGACGAAAACGCACCCGCCATGAATGCCCGGAAGCTGGCCACACCGAGACCTTCCGAGCGACCGTAATCGCGGCCACCATCGCAGTACTGCCATTGCGCGCCGGCACCGGCATCGAGCAGCACGCTGACGATGGCCAGATCGATCCTTACGCGGGCTTGCGCGGCGGCATCGAGCCTGGTCATCGCCGCCGTGAGTTCTGCTGCACGATCGACGCCGCCAGCTTCGAAGTGCCGCCAGCGGCTGTGGTACGGAATCGCCAAGGTCGGATAGCGGGCGAGGGTGACTTCGACGACCTTCTTGGCGGCGGTTTCGATCCGCGATTCATCGACAAACCACCAGTCCGACCTGCCGGCCACGACTGCAGCGGTGATGTTGCCGGCGCGGGCGCGGATCGTTACCGGATCGCGCAGGGTCGCAACCGCTGGGTTCACAGTGCCCGGCCCTTGACGTCGATCAGCTTGTCGGCGGCGATCACCACACCGTCGGTGAAATAGCCGGCGGCCATCTTCGCTTCGATCTCGACTCGGGCATCGGCCGGAATCAGCTCGTCCGGCAGCTTCACTCTCTCATCGACCTTGATGCCGGCGCCGACGATGGCGTCGTATTTCATGTTGCTCATCGACACCAGGCGATGGATGCGCTGTACGCCGAACCAGTGCAGCACGTCGGGCATCAGCTCCTGGAAGCGCATGTCCTGCACGCCGGCGACGCATTCGGTGCGCAGGAAGTATTTGTCGGCGCTGTCGCCGCCGATCTGTCTCTTGCGGGCGTTGTAGACCAGGAACTTGGTGACTTCGCCGAGCGCGCGGCCTTCCTTGCGCGAGTAGACGATCAGGCCGACGCCGTTCAGCCCGCCGTGCGAAACCGGCTGGGCGCCCTTGATGCATTCCTCGATTGCGTGGGTCAGATACGGCCGGCAGGTGCAGATGTCGGAGCCGAACACGTCAGAGCCATTGCACTCGTCGTGGATTCGGCAGGACAGGCTCACGTCCGGGTTCGCCAGCGAGGTCGGGTCGCCGAAGATGTAGGCGGTCTGGCCGCCGATCGGCGGCAGGAATACTTCGAGATCGGAGCGGGTCACCAGCTCCGGATACATGCCGCCGGTTTCCTCGAACAGCGCGCGACGCAGCGCGTTTTCCTCGACACCAAAACGTTTGGCGACACCGGGCAGCCACCAGACCGGTTCCAGCGCCACCTTGGTGACCACCGCCGAGCCGTCGTCGAGCAGGATCTTGCCATCGGGCTTGAGCCGGCCGGCGACGATCGCTTCGCGAATCTCCGGCAGATCGATATGCGCCTTGGTCACCGCGATCGTCGGCCGCAGATCGAAGCCCTGCTCGATCTGCGCGCGATAGACATCCGCGACGATCGCGCCGAACGGATCGAGCGAGACGATGCGCTCGGCGCCGAACCAGGATGGGTAGGGGCCGATGATGTCGGTCGGCAAGGTATTGGTCAGATCGGCGCGATGGCCTTTCGGCAGCGCTTTCGCGGCCACCGCCAAGGCGCGGTAGACGCCGTAGGAACCGGAATGCGAGCCGATGACGTTGCGCTGCAGGCGATTGGTGGTAGTGCCGACCAGCGGCCCGCGCTCCAGCGGATCGGCCGCGCCCCAGTGGATGGTCAGCAACTCGGTATCGGCGACCGGCGGGTGCGAAGTCAGGCGGATGTGGCGAGCCTTCTCTGATCCTGGTTCGGCGGTCATCGGCACTCCTGTCTGGGTAATGCGGTCGTGTGCGCTGAAGGATCATTGGTGAAGCGCGACTCGAGTGTCGCAGGCGAGCAGCTTCCGTGCCGTTGCCGTCTTCGAATTGCAGAAACTGCCGGGATTCTTTCGTCGTGCGATGAAGTCTGGAGACGCCATCACGCTGTTGTTCGCTGTCTGTCGGCCGGCGATAAGTTGCTTTTCACCGGTGTCGCATGGTTGAAACCAATGCCAAACGTTCAAAAAGCAGTGAAAGCCGAAGATAATCCGATTGGCGATTACGTTAGTTCGTAAGTTTCTTGTAGAAAATTAATACCAATCAAAGTTGTGGGCTTCCTAATTGCTAAGTAACTGGATCGGCGATCCGATCCACAAACTAGAACTACAGGAACAGCGGCATTGTCCATGCCGCCAATCTGCCTGACCCGTTTCCAGAAAAATAAGCTGAACAGCACAGGAATGAATGAATGAATGCATCGATAAACGCCGCGCGCGGCTATCCGCGTCGGAACCGCAGCGCGCTCGCAGGAGCCTTGTTGGCGATTGCGGCGCTGACCATGGCCGGTTGTGCGGACCAGTTCGATAGCGTTGCAACGCCCGTGGATCCGGGCACCCCACCGATCGATCCGGGCACGCCGCCCGTTGATCCGGTGGCGACGGTGTTCGGTATTCGCGGAGGTGCGGAACTGGTCCGCTTCAGCCCGGATAGTCCGGCGACCGTCACCAGCATCGGCGCCATCAGCGGCCTCGGCGCTGGCGAAACGATTCTGGGCATCGATTTCCGGCCCGCCGACGGCAATCTGTATGCAGTCACCAGCGCTGGCCGCGTGTTGACCGTCGATCCGGCAACCGGCATCGCGTCATCGATCCAGCCGATCACTGGCGATGGCACGGCACTCACCGCACTGCGTTACGGCATCGATTTCAATCCGGTCGCCAATGCCCTGCGGATCATCGGTGACGATGGCCTGAATCTGCGGGTGCCGACCGCCGCATTGGTATCGCCGGCTCCGGCCGTGCCGGTCGCCGCGATCGTCGATGGCCGCATGGGTTATCTGCGCGGCGTCACCGCTGCGGCCTACACGAATCCGGAGAGCGGCTCGAGCACCACCTTGTTCGTGATCGAAGCCGACACCGACACCGTGTACACGCAGGACGCCAATGTCGGGCGGCTGACGCGGGTCGGCAGCCTCGGTGTCGATGCTGTCGCCGTCAACGGTTACGACATCTACCAATCCGGTGTGTCGAACGAGCATTACGCGCTGCTGACCACGGCCGCGGGCAGTGCCATCTACAAGATCAATCCTCTGACCGGCGCCGCGACGCTGTTCTCGCAGCCCCTGCCGGCGGCCGATTACCGCAGCTTGGTCGTGGTCAACGATGATCGCCTGGATGAGCCCGGCACTCGCGCGTTTGCCTTGCTGGTGCGGACGCCGTCAGGCGATGTGGTCGTCGGCTTCAGGCTGGATGCGCTGACCGGCGTAGTGACCGCCGGGCCGGTCACCTTGCCGGTCAACGGGCTGGCCGATGGCGAGCATCTGGTCGGCATCTCCGAGCGCACCGCGTCGACGGTTGGCTTCATCGGCGGCGGCGGCTACGGAGTGTCGGATCAGAACCGGGTTCTGGCATTACCGATCCAGAACGCCCAGAACGGCTTCGCCACGGCGACCGTCAATGCTCAGCCGATCGGCACGCTGAGCACGCCGCTGGCAGGCTCCCGCTTCGGTATCGATTTCAATCCGCGCGCCGACCTGCTGCGCATCGTCGGCGACACTGGCCAGAACCTGAGAGTCAACGTGGAAGAAGGCCGGGTGATCGCCGATGCGCCGCGCGCCGCCGCGTTCGCCTTCGTCGATGGCACCACGCGCACCGTCGAGCCGGCGCCGCAGATCGTCGCCACGGCCTATCGGGCAGCTCCGATCGGCGGCACCTTCCAGTACGCCATCGATGCCTCGAACAGCTCGCTGGTGCGAGTGGCGGTGCCCAATGATGGCGCGCTGGTCGTGGTCGGTCCGCTGGGCGTGAGCCTGCCGGCCTCGGCTCCTGGTGCTGCCGAGCAGAGTCTGGATATCGCCGGTACGGCAGACCAGTTCGTGTTCGCCACGCTGCGCACCACGGGCAGCCCGCTGTCGACGCTTTACCGGATCGACCTCGACACCGGTGCCGCCACTGCCATCGGTCCGATCGGCAACAGCGGCGCGGTGAACGCGATCAGTTCGCGCGTGCAGTAAGCCGTCGGATCGAGGTCAGAAGACAACGGGCTGGTCTTTCCGGACCGGCCCTTTTTCATGGCGCCGGCCAATCGATGGCATTCACGGCGATAATCTCGACAGACCCTAGGACGCCGCCCGATGGACCCAGATTCCCAGATCACGTCGATTGCCCACGTCATCCAGCTGGCGGTGGCACCCGTGTTCCTGTTGGCCGGTGTTGCCGCCTTCACCGGCGTGATCTCGAACCGGCTCGGGCGCATCGTCGATCGGGCGCGGCACCTGGAATCGCAGGTCCGCGGTGCTTCGATCGTCCGGGCCGACGGGATCCGTGCGGCACTGAAGAATCTGGCCAAGCGCGCCCGGCTGGCGAACCGGGCGATGACCTTGTGCGTGTCCTGCGCAGTGATGATCTGCAGCGACATCGTCGTGCTGTTCATCAGCACCTTGACCGGCGTCGGGCTCAGCGGCGTGGTGGCGACGGTGTTCGTGTTCGCGATGCTGCTACTGATCGCCGGGCTGCTGCACTTCCTGCGCGAGGTCTATCTGGCCACCCGCTTCCTGCGCATCGGCGGGCCGGACAGCCAACCCGATGCGCAGGCGATTGAAACGCCGCCGCCTCCGCCGCCTGCCTGAGCCGGACGGCGACTCGGCGACCCCAACTTAAAGGTCGCGAAGCAGCGCGTTGATGCCGACCTTCGAGCGCGTCTGGGCGTCGACGGTCTTGACGATCACCGCACAATTGATGCTGTAGCGACCGTTTTCCCGGGGCAGCGAACCGGCGACCACCACCGAGCCGGCCGGCACGCGGCCATAGCTGACGGTGTTCTTCTCGCGATCGAAGATCGGCGTCGACTGGCCGATGAACACGCCCATCGAGATCACGGCACCCTTCTCGACGATCACGCCTTCAACGATTTCCGAACGAGCGCCGATGAAGCAGTCGTCCTCGATGATCGTCGGCGCTGCCTGCAGCGGTTCGAGCACGCCGCCGATGCCAACGCCGCCGGACAGATGGACGTTGGCGCCGATCTGCGCGCAGGAGCCGACCGTGGCCCAGGTGTCGACCATCGTGCCCTTGCCGACATAGCCGCCGATGTTGACGAAGCTCGGCATCAGGATCGCGCCCGGTGCGATATAGGCGCCACGGCGTACCGAGGCCGGCGGCACGATGCGCGCGCCCTGCGCCTTGAAGCGTTCGGCAGTCCAGCCGGCGTACTTCAGCGGCACCTTGTCGTAGCCCATCAAGGGGCCCATTTCCATCGGCGCGTTGTCGTGCAGGCGGAAGTACAGCAGCACGGCTTTCTTCAGCCAGTCGTTGACCTGCCAGCCAGCGTCAACAGGTTCGGCGACGCGGGCCGCACCCGAGTCCAGCAGTTCGATCGCGGCTTCGACGGCAGCGGCGACAGCGGTGTTCGAGGCATCCAGCGTGGCGCGATCTTCCCAGGCGCTCTCGACGATCGCCTTCAATTCTTGATTGTTCAAGCAGTCTCTCGGTTGTTACGTTTGTTTTATTTGTGGGTGCTTTCGGCGCTGTTCAGCGTGCGGGTCAGCACTTCGCGCAGTTCGTCCAGCACCTTCTCGTTGGTGATCGGCTGATGCTGCCGATCGGTGATGTAGAACACGTCCTCGGCACGTTCGCCGATGGTCGCGATCTTGGCGGCATCGAGCAGGAAGCCGCGCTTGTGGAACACACGGCCGATCAGCGACAGCAGGCCTGGCTGGTCGGCGCTCACCAGTTCCAGCATGGTCCGGCCGTGAGCGGTGTCCTGGCTGAAATGAATGTTGGTCGGGGTGTCGAAGTGGCGCAGACGCGTGGCGCGACGGCGATTGACATCGACGACCGAGATCGACGGATCCGCCAGCACCTTGCGCAGCGCGCCGCCGATTTCCTCGAAGCGATGAGCGTTTTCGATCGGCGTGCCGTCGCCCTCCATGACCACGAAGGAATCGAGCGCGTAGCCGTCGGCCGTGGTGTTGATGCGGGCGTCGAGAATGTTCAGGCCCAGCTTGGCGAGCACGCCGGTCGACAGGCCGAACAGGTGATCGCGATCGCGCATGTAGACGAACACCGTGGTGCCGCGGCCATCCAAGGTGCGGACCAGGATCAGCGGCAGCTGATCCTCGGTGGTGTTGGCGATCGCGGCCAGATGCCAGACCAGTTCGGCCGGGGAGTGGCGCAGGAAATAGTCTGGCGTGAAGCGGCCCCAGATGCGATCGGTCAGCGCGCCGTCGACATCGCCCGCCCCCGGCAGTGCATAGGCCGTGCGCCGCTGTTCAGCGACCTTTTCGGCGATCGTCATCGGGTTGTCGAGCCCGCGCTCCAGCGCCCGGCCGGCGCTGTGATACAGCTCGCGCAGCAGGCTTTCGCGCCAGGAATTCCACAGCGCTGGATTGGTCGCGCGGATGTCGGAGACGGTCAGCACCAGCAGGTAGTCGAGGCGGCTGCGGTTGCCGACCTTGGTGGCGAACGCGGTGACGATTTCCGGGTTGGAGATGTCCTGACGCTGCGCAGTCAACGACATCAGCAGATGGTTGCGGACCAGCCAGCAGACCAGGTCGGCATCGGCATGGGACAGGCCGTGGGCGAGGCAGAATTTCTCTGCTTCCACCGCGCCGGCTTCCGAGTGATCGCCACCGGAACCCTTGCCGAGATCGTGATAGAGACCGGCGACGTAGAGCAGATCCGGACGGGCAATGCGGCTCATCACGTCGCTGAAGAACGGCAGCTCGTGATGGAACTGCGCCATGTTCAGGCGGCGCAGATTGCGCACCAGGCGCAGCGTGTGTTCGTCGACGGTCAGCGTGTGGAACAGGTCGTACTGCATGTGGCCGATGATCTGGCCGAATACCGGCAGATAGCGGCCGAGCACGCCGTAGCGATTCATCCGTCGCAGCGCGCGAGTCAGCCCAGGGCCTTGCTGGAACATGCCGATGAACAGGCTGCGGCTGCGCAATTCGCCACGCACGCTGTCGTCGATCAGCCTGCGATCGCGGCGAATCAGCCGCAAAGTATTGGTGGTGATGCCTTCGATCTTCGGATGCAGCTGCATCAGCGCGAACACTTCGATCAGCGCCGACGGCGACTTTTGGAACACGTCGTCGGCCCGGGCTTCGATGTAGCTGCCGCGCAGCTGGAAGCGCGAGTTGAGCGGCTTGGCTTCGAGATCCTGGCCCTTGCCGAGGATCGCTTCCTCGAATAGCTGCAGCAGCATGTCGTTCAGGCAGCTCAGACTTTTGATCGTCCGGTAGTACAGCTGCATGAACTGTTCGACGGCGCGGTTGCGGTCCGGGTCCTCGTAGCCGAACAAGGTGGCGATCTTGTTCTGGTGATCGAACAGCAGCCGGTCTTCGTGGCGGCCAGTGATCATATGCAGCGCGAAGCGCACCCGCCAGAGGAAATCCTGGCCGGCGAACAGTTCGTCGCATTCGGTCTTGGTCAGGAAACCGCGCTCGCGCAGTTCGCCGAGACTTGATGCGCCGAAATGCCGCTTGGCTACCCAGGCCACGGTGTGGATGTCACGCAGACCGCCAGGGCTTTCCTTGACATTCGGCTCCAGCTTGTAGGCGCTGTCGTCGTACTTCGCGTGACGAGCCTGCTGCTCGGCAACCTTGGCGCGGAAGAAGGCATCGACCGGCCACATGTGCTCGGGCCGCATCGCGTCCTGAAGCGCCGCGAACAGGCTCAGATCGCCGATCAGCGGCCGGGCTTCGGTCAGATTGGTGATGACGGTGACATCGCTGGCCGCCAGTTCGGCGCACTGGTGCACGCTGCGCACGGCCGAGCCGACATCGAGGCCGATGTCCCACAGGAAGGCGAAGAAGTTTTCCAGCTGCGACTTCGAAGCTTCCAGCGAGGCCTCGTCGAACAGCACCAGCAGATCGATATCCGAATGTGGCAGCAGTTCGCCGCGGCCGTAACCGCCGACGGCCATCAGCGCCAGACCGCTAGAGGATTGCGGCAGGAACTGTGTCCAGGCTTCGCGCAGCACTTCGTCGACCAGGTGGGCGCGGGCGTGGACCAGCGAATCGGCCGGTGTGCCTTCATGGAACAGACCGACCAGCCGCTCGCGACCCCAGGCCAGGGTTTCCCGGAACGCGGTGATCGGCTTGCCGCCATCGGCGCGCAAACGGTTGCGGACACGGCGCGCGGAGAAGACGGCGATGCTTTCGTCTTCGTTCAGCTCGATTTCAGCGCCCATGAAACAGTGTCCAGTGATGAGTGGCCAGTGGCCCGCGGCCCTTGGAATCAGAGCATTCTGCGGATCGCAGGTGATTCCTGCTTGAAGAGCGGAAGGCGCGTGCTGCGCGATCTCTGACGGCTGACCACGGGTCAATGACCACAGCCGTCCTCAAGCGACCTCCCCTTCGCGCAGGGTCAGGATTTCGTAGCCGGTTTCGGTGACCAGGATCGTGTGTTCCCACTGCGCCGACAGCGAATGGTCCTTGGTGACCACGGTCCAGCCATCCGGCAGCAGCCTGACTTCGGCCTTGCCGGCGTTGAGCATCGGTTCGATCGTGAAGGTCATGCCCGGCACCAGTTCCATGCCGGTGCCGACGCGTCCGTAGTGAACCACCTGCGGGTCTTCATGGAAGATCCGGCCGATGCCGTGGCCGCAGTAGTCGCGGACGATCGAATAACCGCGCGATTCGGCGATCGTCTGGATCGCCGCGCCGATATCGCCGAGACGCGCGCCCGGCTTGACCTTGCGGATGCCGGCCAGCATCGCTTCCCGCGTGGTTTCGGTCAGCCGCTTGGCGAGGATGGTCGGCTCGCCGATGTAGAACATCTGGCTGGTGTCGCCGTGCCAGCCGTCGATGATCACGGTGACGTCGATATTCAGCGCGTCGCCGCGCTTCAGTGCCTTGTTCGCGGGAATGCCGTGGCAGACAACATGATTAAGCGAGGTGCACACCGACTTCGGAAACGGCATCCGGCCGTGGCCGCCGCCGTAGCCGAGCGGGGCGGGGATGCCCTTCAGTTCGTTGACGATGTAGTCGTGGCAGAGCTTGTCGAGCGCCTCGGTGGTCACGCCGGCCTTCACATGCGGCGCGATCATGGTCAGCACGGAGGCTGCGGCCCGGCCGGCGGCGCGCATGCCGTCGCGCTCTTCCGGATTCTTGATGGTTACCGACATGTAGGGTTTCGTGCCTGCTGCTGGGGGAGATGCGGCGGTCGCCGCGCGCTGTCCGGGTGAGGCCCCGAGGGGCGGGTGGTCAGCGTCGAGCGGCGTATGGTATAAAGCGCGCCGCCGCAAGGCAATGCAACCATCGCGCCGTCTTTTCAAAGGCTTGGTGGGGGCAGGCAGCAAGAAACCATCCGCGCTCGTCCCTGGGTGTTCTGAACGCTCGTCAAACAATCTGACGAAGCCGAAGGATTCCTCGATGCGCGGTCAGCCCAACCCAAGGAGATTGCACCATGTCGTCGATTACCATGCGTCAGCTGCTGGAAGCGGGCGTCCATTTCGGACACCGCACCCGCTACTGGAACCCGAAGATGGAGTCCTACATCTTCGGCGACCGCAACAAGATTCACATCATCAACCTCGAGAACACGCTGCCGCTGCTCAAGGACGCCTGCAACTTTGCCGGCAAGCTGGCCGCCAACGGTGGCCGCATCCTGTTCGTCGGCACCAAGCGCGCCGCCCGCGACGCGATCCGTGACGAAGCCGTGCGTTCGGCCATGCCGCATGTCAGCCAGCGCTGGCTCGGCGGCACGCTGACCAACTTCAAGACCATCAAGGGCTCGATCAAGCGCCTGCACGAGATGGAAAAGCAGGTCACCGACGGCACCATCGGTCGCCTGTCGAAGAAGGAACAGCTGCTGTTCACCCGCGAGCTGGAAAAGCTGCAGCGCTCGCTGGGCGGCATCAAGGACATGCCGGCACTGCCGGATGCCCTGTTCATCATCGACACCGGCTACGAAAAGATCGCCGTCTCGGAAGCCAAGAAGCTCGGCATTCCGATCATTGCCGTCGTCGACACCAACAACAACCCGGACGGTATCGACTGCGTGATCCCGGGTAACGACGACGCCATCCGCGCGATCAAGGTCTACGCCCAGTGCATCGCTGACGCGATCATCGAAGGCCGTGGCACCAACACCGTCAATGTCCGTGCCGAAGAATTCACGACCGGCAGCGACGACGCAGCACCGGCCCGTCCGCGCCGTCCGCGCACCGGCAAGCCGGCTGGCCGCGCCGAGGCCTGAAGCATCGCCGGCGGCGGATGAGTTGCTCATCCGTCGCCGCTGTCTTCAAGAAGGATCGGCTCGAGGCGGCGCGACAGCGCCGTTTCGCGTTCCGGGGCCAGCTTCAAGCCCGTCCCGGCCTTCGCCGGCCGATCGATGCATCGACACAATCAATCCGTAAGGTCCGCTTTTCCGACCCTACGTCCCCCACATTCGAATCAAGGTTGAACGGATATGAGCACTCCCATCACTGCGGCCCTCGTCAAGGAACTGCGCGACCGTACCGGCGCCGGCATGAGCGACTGCAAGAAAGCACTGGAAGCCACCGGCGGCAATGTCGATGCGGCCGCTGAAAAGCTGCGCGTCGACGGCATGGCCAAGGCCGACAAGAAGGGCAGCCGCACTGCTGCCGAAGGCGTGATCTCGATCGCCGTCGGCGCCGATGCGATTGCCCTGGTCGAAACCAACAGCGAAACCGATTTCGTCTCCAAGGGCGACGATTTCAAGGCGCTCGGCGATGCCGCTGCCAAGGCCGCACTGGTGGCCCGTCCGGCCTCGCTGGCCGAACTGCTGGCACTGAAGAACGAAGCCGGCCAGACCATCGAAGAAATGCGTCGCGGTCTGGTTGCGACGATCGGCGAGAACATCACCGTGCGTCGCTTCGAAGTCGTCGCCAAGGCTGCCGGCGCGATCAACTACTACATGCACGGCACCAAGATCGGTGTGGTCGTGGCGCTCAGCGCCGGTGACGAAGAACTGGCTCGCGACATCGCCATGCACATCGCCGCCAGCCAGCCGCGCTTCCTCGACACCACGCAGATTCCGGCAGACGTGATCGAAGCCGAAAAGCGGGTCATCGAAGCGACGATGGCGCAGGAACAGGCGGAAGCGCAGGCCGATTCCGATCGTTTCGGCGGCTTCCTCAAGGAAATGGACGCCGAGAAGACCAACGGCACCTACGAAGCCCTCGACGCCGAAGGCAAGAAGAACTGGGACGACGAGTACGCCGGCGTCAAGAAGAAGTTTGGCGGTGGTTACCGGCCGAAGCCGGCGGACATCCTCGCCAAGATGGGCGAAGGCAAGATCCGCAAGTTCGTCAACGACATCACGCTGATGGGCCAGCCGTTCGTCAAGAACCCGGACGAAACCGTCGAAAAGCTCCTGAAGTCGAAGAACGCGGGCGTCGCCAGTTTCGTGCGTCTGGCGGTCGGCGAAGGCATCGAGAAGAAAACCCTTGATTTCGCCGCTGAAGTGGCGGCTGCCAGCCAGGTCTGAGGCATAGGGTCTGTTGCCATTGTTTTGATCGCTGCGGCGGAGGTCGTTTTTGCCCAGTGCAACGAAAGAGGAGCGGGCAATGGCCGACCCATTGACGCGACGAGAGAGGCAGCAATGGGCCCAGTAAACTTTATTGGCGATCCCGCCCCGAAGGGTTGCGGCCGAAAAGCCGCCGGGACTTCGTTGCGAACCTTGACCATAGGTAAGCTATGGCCTGCGGTTCGCGCCTCGCCCGGCGGCTTTTTGACTCGTAACGCAGCGACCAAAGCAATGCCAACAGACCCTAAGTCAGGGCCTGATTTTCAGGTTAAAGTATTGTCATCTGAGGCCCCGGAAACGGGGCCTTTTGGTAACTGTCCTTTAAGTAACGGTCATTTAAACTGGTCCTTCTTTTGGTTTCGCGGCTCGTTTGTCACTGCAAATGCCTGAATTCTTCTGCGGCATGCTGATGGCTGGCCCGACGATCCTTACGCTGATTGACTCGGAGCTTGGTCATTGAATCAACAGCCTGCTAAACCTGCCTACAAGCGCATCCTGCTGAAGATTTCCGGCGAAGCCCTGATGGGCGACCTCGGCTTCGGTATCTCGCCGGACGTGATGACGTTTCTGGCCAATGAACTGAAGGAAATCGTCGATCTCGGCGTGCAGGTCGCGCTGGTCGTCGGCGCTGGCAACATCTTCCGCGGCGAAGGCCTGGCGCGTGGCGGCATGGACCGCGTCACCGGTGATCAGATGGGCATGCTGGCCACGGTCATCAATGCGCTGGCGATCCAGGACGCGATCGAGCGGATCGGTCTGGAAGCCCGCGTGCAGTCGGCAATCCGGATCAACGAGGTCTGCGAGGATTTCATCCGCCGCAAGGCGATCCGCCATCTCGAGAAGGGCCGGGTGCTGGTGTTCGCTGCCGGTACCGGCAATCCGTTCTTCACCACCGATTCCGCGGCTGCGCTGCGGGCGATCGAAATCTCCGCCGACCTTATGCTGAAGGCGACCAAGGTCGACGGCATCTACACCGCGGACCCGAAAAAGGACCCGACTGCGACGCGCTACGATGAACTGACCTACGACGAGGCGCTGGATCGCCGTCTCGGCGTCATGGATCAGACTGCGCTGGTACTGTGCCGCGATCACAAGGTCCGCCTGCGGGTCTATGACATGGACCGCCCGAAGGCACTGCACCGGATCATCACCGGCGATACCTCGCTGGGCACGCTGGTTCGCGTCTGAGCGGCGCCAACGTCACCACCTGGCCTCGGAAATTGCACCGCAACTGCACCGCCGCCTGCCAATCTCACTACCCGAATCTGTTGTTCCGGAACTGACACGATGATCGAAGACATCAAGAAAGACGCGACGGCTCGCATGCAGAAGACCGTCGATGGCCTGAAGCAGGCCTTCAGCAAGCTCCGCACCGGCCGCGCCAGCGCGGCGATCCTCGACCACGTGCGGGTCGATTACTACGGTTCCGAATCGCCGCTTTCGCAGGTCGCCAGCGTGGTCGTCGAAGATGCCCGCACGATTTCGATCGCGCCCTGGGATCGCAACATGATCGGCGCCATCGAGAAAGCCATCCTCGCCTCCGATCTCGGCATCACGCCGAACACCGCCGGCACCACGATCCGCATCAACATGCCGCCGCTGACCGAAGAGCGCCGCAAGGATCTGGTCAAGGTGGTCAAGTCCGAGACCGAAAACGCCCGCGTCGCGATCCGCAACGTGCGCCGCGACGCCAATCAGGCGATCAAGGAACTGGCCAAGGAAAAGATCATCACCGAGGATGAGGAAAAGGGTGCCGAGACGGCGATCCAGAAACTCACCGACCAGTTCGTCGCCAAGGCGGAAGAAGTGATGAACGTCAAGGAAAAAGAGCTGTTGTCACACGGATGACCCAGCACCTGCCGCCGCTAGGCCAGGCCGGTATTCCGGCGCACGTGGCCGTCATCATGGACGGCAACGGGCGCTGGGCGAAGCAGCGGCTGCGGCCGCGTGCCTTCGGTCATCAGGCGGGCGTGAAAGCGGCACGGCGGATCGTCCGCGCCTCGCACAAGGCCGGCGTCCAGGTGCTGACCCTGTTCGCGTTCAGTCAGGAAAACTGGCAACGGCCGCCGACCGAGGTGTCGCTGCTGATCCGTCTGTTCGTGCGCACGCTGACACATGAGATCGCCAGCCTGCACAAGAACGGTGTGCGCATCCGCTTCATCGGCAATCACGACGATTTCCCCGAGGAATTGCGCAAGCTGATGGCCGACGCCGAAGCACTGACCGGCGCCAATACCAGCCTGACCCTGGTGATCGCCGTAGGCTACGGCGGCCAGTGGGACATCGCCCAGGCGGCGTCCAGTCTGTGCCGCGATGGTTTGCCGATCACCCCGGAAGCAATCGAATCGCGATTGGTCGTCGCCGACCTACCGCATCCCGATCTGCTGATCCGTACCGGTGGCGAGAAGCGCCTGTCGAACTTCCTGATCTGGCAGCTCGCCTATACCGAACTGCATCTGGTCGAAACGCTGTGGCCGGATTTCGACGAAACGGCTTACGCCGAAGCGCTCGCCTGGTACGCGTCACGCGAACGCCGCTTCGGCCGCGTGCCGGAAGCCAGCTGATGTTGAAACAGCGGGTCATCACCGCGCTGATCCTGGTGCCGCTGATTCTCGGGCCGATCATCTTCTTCCCGACGCACTGGCTGTACCTGTTCCTGTCGGCCGTCGGCCTGCTCGCAGCCTGGGAATGGACAGCGCTGATGGGGCTGACCCAGACAAGCTCGCGCGCGGCCTATCTGCTGCTGGTCGCAGTAATGCTGACGCTGGCCTGGTTCATGGGCACCATCGGTCTCGGCCTCTGGGTGGTCATGTTCGGGGCGATCTGGTGGGGCAATGCCCTGAGCACGATCGCCGGCTATCCAGTGAATTTCCGGCTCAAGCCGCCGGGCACGACGATGATGGCGATCTACGGCCTGCTGATGCTGGTGCCGGCGCTGCTCGGCCTGGCGATGCTGCGTGCCGGCAGCAATGGCGTGCTGCGGCTGTTCTTCCTGTTCGGCCTGGTCTGGATGGCCGACATCGGTGCTTACTTCGCCGGCCGCCGTTTCGGCAGGCGCAAGCTGGCGCCCGAAGTCAGCCCGGGCAAGACGGTCGAAGGGGCCATCGGTGGCTTCGTCGCTGCCTTGCTGGTGGCAGGCACGGCGCCGTGGGTATTCGGTTTCGGCCGCTTCGACTGGTGGAAGCTGTTACTGCTCTGCGTGGCCGTGATCGGCGTCTCGGTGATCGGTGATCTGACCGAAAGCCTGTTCAAGCGCCATCGCGGCGTCAAGGACAGCGGCACCCTGTTGCCAGGCCATGGCGGCATCCTCGATCGAGTCGACAGTCTGCTGGCCGCCGCGCCTGTGCTGGCGCTCGGTCTGGCCTTGCTGGGAATTTGAAGGTGACGGCGAACGCTTTTGCCTCATCCATTGTCGAAGCCGCGGCCTCATCCTATTTCGGGTTCTGATCCATGCTCGATACGCTGCATTCCGCTGCCTCTTTCATCGTTGCGATCGGCGTGCTGGTCGCCTTCCACGAGTTCGGTCATTTCTGGGTAGCGCGGCGTTTCGGCATCAAGGTGCTGAAGTTTTCGATCGGCTTCGGCAAGCCGCTGTGGTCACGCCGTGGCAAGGATGGCGTCGAGTACGTGCTGGCGATGATCCCGCTCGGTGGCTATGTGAAGCTGCTCGATGAGCGCGAAGCCGATGTGGTGATCGCGCCGGAAGATCTTCCGCGTGCCTTCAATCGCCAGCCGGTTGCCAAGCGCATCGCCGTGTTCGCGGCCGGCCCGGCGTTCAACTTCATCCTGGCGATCGCCTTCTACTGGGTGCTGTACATGGTCGGCGTGCCGGGCATGAAGCCGGTGATAGGCGCGCCGCCAGCCGGCAGCCTGGCGGCTACTGCCGGACTCGTGGGCGGTGATCGCATCGTCGCCCTCGACGACCAGAAGATTCCGACCTGGTCGGTGCTGCGTGCCGAATTGCTCGACCGCGCCCTGAGCCGCGGCGATACGGCCTTCCTGGTTGCCCACGCCAACGGCCGCGAGCAGACCGTCAACATCGATCTCGGCAAGGCGCGCGTCGACCCGGTGCTGCTGTTCGAGGACCTCGGCCTGAATCCGTTCGAGCCGCCGATTCCGGCCGTGGTCGGGCAGGTGGTGGCGGGTGAAGCGGCGGACCGTGCCGGCCTGAAGATCGGCGATCGCATCGTCGACATCGATGGCAAGCCGGTCGCCTCGTTCCAGGATCTGCGCAGCCAGGTATCGGCGCGTCCCGGGCAGCTGGCCAAGTTCGGCATCGAACGTGCCGGCAGCGCCCAGCAGATCAGCGTGATCATCGGTACGGACACCAGCCATGGCGAGGCCATCGGCCGAGTCGGCCTGGCGCCGCAGCGCATGGCGACCGAGGGTGATTTGTGGCAGGATTTGCGCGCTGAAGTGCGGCTGGGACCCTTGGCTGCGGCTTCAGCGGCGTTGCACCAGACTTGGCAGGTGTCGGCCCTGACGGTACGCCTGCTGTACCGGATGGTTGTCGGCGATGTCTCGGTGAAGAACGTCAGTGGTCCGATCCAGATCGCGCAAGCGGCGGGCTATTCGGCCAGCGCCGGAATTGGCGCGTTCCTGACGTTTGTAGCATTGGTCAGCGTCAGCATCGGCGTCTTCAATCTGTTGCCGATACCGATGCTCGATGGCGGACAGATCCTGTTTGGCGTGATCGAAGCGGTGAAGGGTTCGCCGCTTTCCGAGCGCGTGCAGGCAGCGGGGCAGCAGCTGGGCATGACCTTGCTGCTGATGCTGATGGGTTTGGCGTTTTACAACGATGTCACCAGCGTGATCGGCTGACAACGACTATGGGTTTATTCGAGGAATGGTTCTGAACGGTCTAGGCAACACGGCACGCGGCGCGCTGCTGACTCTGGTCGCGATCGCCGCAAGCACCAAGGCGGCGTGGGCATTTGATCCGTTCGTGATCAAGCAGGTGCGAGCAGAGGGCCTGCAGCGCCTCGAACTCGGCACGGTGCTGACCTACTTCCCGCTGACGGTCGGCGACGAACTCACCGAAACGGCATCGCGTTCGGCGATCCGCAGTCTGTACGGCTCGGGCCTGTTTCTCGATGTGCAGCTGGTGCGCGATGGCGATGACCTGGTCATCAAGCTCAAGGAACGCCCGGCGATTGCCAGCTTCAAGCTGGAAGGCAACGAGAAGGTCGGCGGTGATGAGCTGAACAAGTCGCTCAAGGATGCCGGTCTTGCCGAAGGTGAACTGTTCAAGCGCGCACTGCTCGATTCGGTCGAACAGGAACTGCGCCGCCAGTACTACGCCAACGGCTATTACGATGTCGCCATCGAGGCCAAGGTCACCGACCTGCCGAACAACCGCGTCGACATCAACATCAAGGTGACCGAAGGCAAGGTCACCAAGATCAAGGAAATCAACCTGATCGGCAACACGGCTTTCCCGCGCGATGAACTGCTCAAGCAGCTCAAGCTCGAGAAGACCACCTGGATGCCGTTCCAGAAGACCGATCGCTACTCCAAGCAGCAGCTCGGTGGCGATCTCGAAACGCTGTCCTCGTACTACCAGGATCGCGGCTACCTGCAGTTCAACATCGCCTCCGTGCAGGTGGCGCTGTCGCCGGACAAGCAAGACATCTACGTCACCCTGGCGCTCGAAGAAGGCGCGGTCTACAAGGTCAAGGATCACCGCTTCTCCGGCGAGATCGTGCTCAACGAGAAGTTTCTCGATGCACTGACCTCGTCGAAGAACGGCGCGATCTTCTCGCGCAAGGAAGCCACCGAAACCGCGACCCGCATCGAAGGCGCGCTGTCGGATATCGGCTACGCCTTCGCCAAGGTCACGCCGCTGCCGGAAGTGGATGAGCCGAATCGCGAAGTCAGCCTGAATTTCTTCATCGAGCCCGGCAAGCGCGCCTACATCCGGCGCATCAACTTCCAGGGCCACACCGGCACCAACGACGAAACGCTGCGCCGCGAAATGCGCCAGCTGGAAGCCGCGCCGTTCTCGAAGAGCGCCGTCGAACGCTCGCGTCAGCGTCTTGCGCGCCTGCCGTTCATCGAGGACGCGGAAGTCGAGACCAAGCCGGTGCCGGGCACCGACGATCTCGTCGACATCGAATTCAAGGTCAAGGAACGCGCCCCGGGCTCGATCCAGTTCGGCGTCGGCTATTCGGGCGCTCAGGGCTTCCTGATCAACGCCAGCATCACCAACACCAATTTCCTTGGTACCGGCAACAGAGTGCAGCTGGCTGCCGACACCAGCACCTTCAACCGCTCGGTGTCCTTGAGCCTGACCGATCCGTACTTCACCCAAGACGGCATCAGCCAGACGGTGTCGACGTACTTCCGCAAGTCGCAGTCGGTCATCCGCTTCAGTTCGGGTTTCGATACCAACGTCGTCGGCGGCGATCTGACCTACGGCATTCCGCTGTCGGAATTCGCATCCCTGCGATTGGGTGGCGGCGTCAGCCAGACGGCGGTGAAAACCTTCCCGGGTGCCTCGAGCAACGAAATTCTCAATTTCGTGATCAACAATGGAACGGAATTCACCGCGTTCCAGCTGCGCACCGGTATCGCCCGCGATACTCGTAATCGCACGTTCTTCGCGACCAGCGGCATGCTGACCCGCCTGAATCTCGACATCACGCTGCCCGGCATCAGTGATCTGTCGTACTACAACACCAGCATTTCGCACGAGCAGTACTTCCAGCTGCCGTTCAAGTTCTTCACCAAGTTCAATGCGACGGTGGGTTACGTCCACGCCTACGGTTCCAGCAAGGACGTGCCGCCGTACGAGCTGTACTTCGCCGGTGGCGCGAACACCGTCCGTGGCTATCGCGATGGCTCGCTCGGGCCGCGCGATTTCCCGAACAACAATCCGTTCGGTGGCGAGCTGCGTGCCACCAGCCAGACCGACCTGGTGTTTCCGATCCCGGTGGTCAGCGACAACAAGACGACGCGCGCCAGCTTGTTCTACGACTTCGGCAACGTCTACGCCAAGCCGGGCGATTTCAGCGTGTCGACCTTGCGTCAGGCTTACGGCTTGAGCTTCAGCTTCTTCACGCCGATCCTCGGTCTGTTGTCCTTGAGCTATGCGTTCCCGCTGAACGACAAGCCGGGTGATTTCACCGACAGCTTCCAGATCAACTTCGGCACCGGCTTCTAAGCTTCATCCTGACTGTGATCCGGTCATCGCCGGATCTGTTGCATCCCGCAAACCCTGCTGCATTTTTCACTTTCAACGAGAGACCGACATGATTCAGCCCCGCATTCTTGCCGCCGCCGCCGCCGCTGTTGCCGCGCTGGCCGTGTTCGCTGCACCGACGATGGCTGTTGCCGCCGACGCCAAGGTCGCCGTGGTCCGCTTCGACGACGCCGTGCGCTCGTCGCCGCAGTACAAGGTTGCCGATCAGAAGATGACCGCCGAGTTCCAGAAGCGGAAGTCCGATCTGGAAGCGCAGTCCAAGCAGTTCGAATCCGACGTCGAGAAATTCAAGCGTGACCGCGTGACGGTCAGCCCGGACGCCGCCGCCAAGACCGAGAAGGATCTGGCCGCCCGCCAGGTCGACCTCAGCCAGGCCGGCCGCAAGTTCCAGGAAGACGCCCAGACCCGTCAGCGCGAACTGACCAACGAAGTGGTCAGCAAGGTCCGTGACGCCGTGGTCGCCGTGGCCAAGGAAAAGAGCCTCGACGTCGTCGTCGCCGATCCGGTATTCGCCAACGCCTCGTTCGACATCACCGACGACGTGGTCAAGAAGCTCGGCGGCACCGCGAAGTAAGCGCGGACTCAAGTCCCCGGCACAGATGAGCCCACGCCCGACGACGACCCTGGCCGCACTGGCCGAGCGTCATGGTCTGGAGCTGCGCGGTGACGGGGCAATCGCGATCGAAGGCGTCTGTTCGCTGTTGCCCGGCAAGCCCGGGCACCTTGGCTTCTTCGCCAATTCAAAGCTGCGCAAGCAGTTGTCGGACACGCGCGCTGCTGCTGTCATCCTGAGTGCGCGCGACGCCGCCGGCTACGTCGGCAATGCACTGGTCAGCACCGATACCGCGCTGGCCTTCGGGCGGATCGCCCGGGAATTCGATCGTGCCGAGGAATTCGTCGCCGGTCGTCACGCATCGGCGAGCATCGATCCTTTGGCGCAGATCGGAGACGGCTGCGGCGTTGCCGCCGGTGCGGTGATCGAAGCGGATGCCGTGATCGGCGCCGGCAGCTACATCGGCCCGAACTGCGTGATTCGTCGAGGTGCCGCGATCGGCGCCGGATCGCGTCTGGAAGCGAACGTCTATATCGGACCGGACTGCGTGCTCGGCGCGCGGGCGCGGCTATTGCCTGGCGCAGTGATCGGCGGTCGTGGCTTCGGACTGGCACCCAGCTCGGCGGGCTGGATCGAAGTGCCGCAGCTGGGGCGCGTGATCATCGGCGATGACGTCGAGATCGGCGCCAACACCACCATCGATCGTGGCGCGCTCGATGACACGGTGATCGAGGATGGCGTCAAGCTCGACAACCAGATCCAGATCGCCCACAACTGCCGGATCGGCGCCCGCACTGCGATCGCCGCCTGCACCGGCATCGCCGGGTCGACCACCATCGGCCGCAACTGCATGATCGGTGGTGCCTCGGTGATTGGCGGACATCTGACGATCGTCGATAACGTTGTCGTGTTCGGCTACGCGATGGTCACCAAGTCGATCACCGCTCCCGGCCAGTACGGCTCGGGCATTCCGGCAAAGCCGGCGCGCGAATGGCGTCGCGAAGTGGCAAGGATTCGGAGACTGCCGAAAGTCGATGAACGACTTGCGGCGATCGAGCAAATACTGAAAATGACTCCGGTAACGGGAGAGGAGCAAGGTGAGCAAGGCGATTTTTGATATCCGCGACATCATGGCGATGCTGCCGCACAGGCAGCCGTTCCTGCTGATCGACAAGATCATCGAGCACGACCCGGGCAAGTCGCTGGTGGCGATCAAGAACGTCACCTACAACGAGCCCTTCTTCCTGGGTCACTTTCCGCAGGTGCCGACGATGCCCGGCGTGCTGATCATCGAAGCGATGGCCCAGGCCTGCGGCCTGCTGACCGCGATCGAAACCGGCATCAAGCCGGAATCCGGCTTGATCTTCTACTTCGCCGGCATCGAGGACGCGCGCTTCAAGCGTATCGTCGAACCGGGCGACCAGCTGCGTTTCGAAGTCAGCCTCGACCGGGTCAAGCGCCATTTGCGCCGCTTCAAGGCCAAGGCAACCGTCGACGGCGAACTGGCTTGTGAAGCCACGCTGATGTGCGTGCTCAAGGATGCTTCGCGTGCGGCACCCGTTGCCGCTGAATCGGCGGAGTGAGCGGCAGCATGGCGGCAGTTGAAACCGGCGCGATTCATCCGACGGCGATCATCGACGCCGGCACGCGATTGCACCCGAGCGTGTCGGTCGGCCCGTATTCGATCATCGGCGCCGGTGTCGAGATCGGTGAGGGCACCACCGTCGGCCCGCATGTGGTGCTGAAAGGCCCGATGCGGATCGGCCGAAACAACACTATCTTCCAGTTCGCCAGCCTCGGCGAGATCTCGCAGGACAAGACCGCGAAGTACGAAGATGCGACCCGCGTCGAGATCGGTGACGGCAACACCATTCGCGAGTACGTGACCATCCAGCGCGGCACTTTGAAGACGGCCGAAGGCCTGACCAAGGTCGGCGATCGCAACTGGATCATGGCCAACGCCCACATCGCCCACGACTGCGTCGTCGGCAACGACAACATCCTGGCCAACGGCACAACCTTGGCCGGCCACGTGACGATCGAGGACTGGGCCGGCATCGGCGGCTTTACGCTGATCCATCAGTACTGCCGGATCGGCGGCCACGCCTTTACCGGCGGTGGCAGCGTCATCCTCAAGGACGTGCCGCCGTTCATGATGATCGAAGGCCAGCCGGCCAAGGCCCGCGGCATCAATAGCGAAGGTCTGAAGCGGCGCGGTTTCTCGCCGGAAGAGATCAGCGACATCAAGGATGCCTACAAGCTGATCTACATCTCGGACCTGCTGATGGTCGACGTGAAAGTGAAGCTCGCCGAAATGGCCGTGACCTCGATGCACTGCGCGCGCCTGCTGGCGTTCATCGAAAGCTCGACGCGGTCGATCGTCCGCTGACCATGCACTTCGCGCTGATCGCCGGTGAAGCTTCTGGCGACCTGCTCGGCGGTGCGCTGATCCCGGCATTGCGCGCGCGGTTTCCCGATGCAAGATTCAGCGGCGTCACCGGCCCGCGGATGCTGGCCGCTGGCTGCGAGTCGCTGGCCAGCATCGATCGCCTGTCGGTGATGGGCATTGCCGAGGTGCTGCCCAAGCTGCCGGACCTGTTCCGGCTGCGCGCCGAGCTGATCGAAAAGCTCAGTGCCGATCGTCCGGACGTGGTCATCGGCATCGACGCGCCCGACTTCAATCTGGGCCTCGAACGTCGCTTGCGCGAACGCGGCCTGAAGACCGTGCAGATGGTCAGCCCGACGGTCTGGGCCTGGCGGCAGGGGCGAGTGAAAACCATCGCCAGGGCCGTTGACCTGGTGCTCTGTCTGTTTCCGTTCGAGCCGAAGTTCTACGCCGGCCACGGCGTCAAGGCGGTCTACATCGGTCATCCGCTGGCCGAGGAACTGGCCGATCCGCTGTCCCGGGCCGAGGCGCGCCAGACCTTGGGCTTGCCTGCCGAGGGGCCGGTGCTCGCGGTGCTGCCGGGCAGTCGGGGTGGCGAGTTGGCGCGGCTGGCGGTGCCGTTCGCACAGACGGCAGCGCTGCTGGCCCGGCAGCTGCCGGGGCTGACAATGGTCACGCCGATCGCCAAGCCCAGCCTGCGGCCGGTCATGGAAACTGCGATCGCCGCACACGCGCCCTTGGTGAACTGGAAGCTTGTCGATGGTCAGTCCCGTGCCGCGATGCGCGCGGCAGATGCGGTGCTGCTGGCCTCTGGCACCGCCACCCTGGAATGCCTGTTGCTCGATCGGCCGATGGTCGTCGCCTATCGCGGTTCACTGCTGACCTATTTCCTGCTGTCGACGCTCGGCATGCTGAAAACCAAGCACGTCAGTCTGCCGAACCTGCTGGCTGCCGAGCCGGTGGTCCCCGAATACCTGCAGGACGCGGCGCAGCCGGCAGTGATGGCCGAGGCGCTGCACGCACTGATCGAAGACGGCCAGGCCCGCGATCGGCAGCTCGCGCAGTTCGGCGCGGTGCGCGATGAGCTGCGCCGCAATGCTGCGCTTGCCTCGGCTGCGGCGATCGCCGAGCTGATCGCTGCCCGATGAACGTCTGCATCGCCGGAATCGACGAAGTCGGCCGCGGCTGTCTGGCCGGGCCGGTCTATGCGGCAGCGGTCGTGTTGCCGGAAGCGCATGGCCTGATCGGGCTCAAGGATTCCAAGGCGCTCAGCGCGCTGCAGCGCGAGCGTCTGGTACCACTGATCGAAGCGGTGGCGCTCGATTGGGCGATCGGCATCGCCAGCGCCGAGGAGATCGATGCGAT
The DNA here is from genome assembly GCF_000420645.1 of Nevskia ramosa DSM 11499. NCBI lineage: Bacteria > Pseudomonadati > Pseudomonadota > Gammaproteobacteria > Nevskiales > Nevskiaceae > Nevskia > Nevskia ramosa. Next base: position 509,607 of record NZ_ATVI01000005.1, read on the forward strand.
CAACATCCTGCAGGCAACGTTTCTGGCCATGCAGCGCGCCGTCGCTGCGCTGAAGACGGTGCCGACCTTGTGCCTGATCGACGGCAGCCAGCAACCACGGCTGCCAGTGCCGATCCGCATGGTCATCGGCGGCGATCGGACCGAGGACGCGATCATGGCTGCGGCGATCATCGCCAAGGTGGCTCGTGATGCCGAGATGACCCGGCTCGATGCGCAGTTTCCCGGTTACGGCCTGGCCCGGCACAAGGGCTACGGCACGCCGGCGCACCTGCAAGCGCTTGTGCAGCAAGGTGCCAGCCGCATACACCGGCTGAGCTTCGCGCCCTGCGCCGTCGCGGGTTTCGGGCTACCGGCTGCGAGTTTGCAGAGTAGCGACGTGCAGAGCCCGTAAACTTCACGCTCGCTGCTGGCGGCGCTCCGCTTCTCTGGCAAACCACCCCTGGAAACTGGCAAAGCCTTGTTCGTCCATCTGCACCTGCATACCGAATTCTCACTGGTCGACAGCCTGATCCGCGTCGAAGCGCCAGCCAGGAAAAGTGCGGGCGCCAATGTCCAGACCTTGACTGGCTTTGCCGCGAAGCTCGGCCTGCCCGCCATTGCCGTCACCGATCAGGACAACCTGTTCGCGATGGTGAAGTTCTACAAGCTGGCGGAAGCTGCGGGCGTCAAGCCGATCATCGGCGCCGATATCGCGATGCCGGAATCCGGTGACGGCGAGCAGGCTGAAAACGTGACCTTGCTGGTGCAGAACGACACCGGCTACCGCAATCTCACGCGCCTGCTGTCGCGCGCCTACAACGAAGGGCAGGGCCGGGGTCGACCGCGCATCCATCGCGCCTGGATCGAAGCGGCGAGCGATGGCCTGATCGCGCTCAGCGGCCGTGATGGCGAGATCGGCCGGGCGCTGCTGGCCGGGAAAGTCGAACACGCACGCGGGCTGACCCAGTGGTGGAGCCGGTTCTTCCCGGATCGCCTGTACTTGGAGATCACCCGCTGCGGCCGCCGCGATGACGACAGCCATCTGCGCGCGGCCGTCAGCTTTGCCCGCGACACCGGCTTGCCGGTGGTCGCCAGCAACGAGGTGCGCTTTCTCGAACGCGGCGATTTCGATGCCCACGAGGCGCGCGTCTGCATCAACCAGGGCCGGGTCATCAACGACGATCGCCGGCCTCGCGAGTACACGCCGGATCAGTACCTGAAGTCGGCCGAGGAAATGATCGAGCTGTTCGCCGATCTGCCCGAAGCGGTCGAGAACACGCTGGAGATCGCGCGCCGCTGCACCTTGAGCCTCAGCTTCGGCGTCAACCATCTGCCGGACTATCCGGTGCCGGAAGGCTTCACGGTGCCGGGCTACCTGCGCAAGACTGCGCAGGATGGTCTGGAGCAGCGCTTCGCGCACCAGGGTGCGTTCAAGCCGGTCGAGGAATATCAGCAACGGCTCGATTTCGAACTGGCCGTCATCGAGCGCATGGGCTTCGTCGGCTACTTCCTGGTGGTGGCCGACTTCATCCGCTGGGGCAAGAGCAATGGCGTGCCGGTCGGCCCCGGTCGTGGCTCGGGTGCTGGTTCGCTGGTCGCCTATGCCATCGGCATCACCGATCTCGATCCGCTGCCTTACAACCTGCTGTTCGAGCGCTTCCTGAATCCGGAACGCGTGTCGCTGCCGGATTTCGACGTCGATTTCTGCATCGAAGGCCGCGACCGGGTGATCGCCTACGTCGCCGAGAAATACGGCCGCGAGCGCGTCAGCCAGATCATCACCTACGGCTCGATGGCGGCGCGCGCCGTGGTACGCGACGTGACCCGGGTGATGGGCCATCCGTATGGTCTCGGCGACCGCATCGCCAAGCTGATTCCGGGCGCGCCGGCGTTCAAGGCTGACGCCGAAAAGGCCGGGCGTTCATCGCTCGAACATGCGCTGGTCGAAGTGCCGGATCTGAAGGCCGCCTACGACGCAGAAGAAGATCTGCGCGAGATCATCGACCTCGGCATGGCGCTGGAAGATCTCACTCGCGGCGTCGGCATCCACGCCGGCGGTGTGGTCATCGCGCCGCTGCCGCTGACCGAGTACACGCCGATGTTCTGCGAAGCCGGTGGTGCCGGCCTGCGCACCCAGTTCGACATGAAGGACTGCGAGACCGTCGGCCTGGTCAAGTTCGACTTCCTTGGCCTGCGCACCTTGACCATCATCGAGTCCGCCGTGCAGCAGATCAATGCGCGCTGGCCGGACAAGAAGCTCGACATCCTGAGCCTGCCGCTGACCGACCGCGAGGCTTACAAGCTGTACGCCGAAGGCCAGACCACGGCGGTGTTCCAGATGGAATCGCAGGGCATGCAGCGCGCCTCGGTGGACCTCAAGCCGGACTGCTTCGAGGACATCATCGCGCTGATCTCGCTGTACCGCCCCGGCCCGATGGACCTGATTCCGCAGTACTGCCGGCGCAAGCACGGCACCGAGGAAGTCACCTACCTGCATCCGGACATGGAGGGCGTGCTCAAGCCCACCTACGGCAACTTCGTCTACCAGGAACAGGTGATGCAGATGGCGCAGGTGCTGGCCGGCTATACGCTCGGGGGTGCCGACATGCTGCGCCGCGCGATGGGCAAGAAGAAGCCCGAGGAGATGGCCCAGCAGCGCGGCATCTTCGAGAAGGGTGCTGCCGAGCGCGGCATCGACGCACCGACCGCGTCGGCCGTGTTCAGCCTGATGGAGAAGTTCGCCGGCTACGGCTTCAACAAGTCGCATGCGGCGGCCTATGCGCTGGTCTCGTACCAGACCGCCTGGCTGAAGGCGCACTACCCGGCGCAGTTCATGGCGGCGGTGATGTCGGCGGAAATGAGCCACACCGATACCGTGGTGGTGATGCTCGAAGAATGCCGGCGCATGAAGCAGACGGTGCTGCCGCCGGACGTGAACTCGTCCGAGTACCGGTTCACGGTCAACGCGGCTGGAGCGATCGTCTACGGCCTTGGCGCGGTCAAGGGCGCAGGTGAGGGCGCGATCGACGGCATCATCAACGAGCGCCGCAGCCATGGCGCCTTTCTTGATCTGTTCGACTTCTGCCGCCGCATCGACACCCGCAAAGCCAATCGCCGGGTGCTCGAAGCGCTGATCGGCGCCGGTGCGATGGACTGCTTCCAGCTCAATCGCCCGAGCCTGATGAAGACTCTGCCCAAGGCTCTGCAACTGGCCGAGCAGACCGCCGCCTCGGCCGGCGCCGGCATTGCCGATCTGTTCGGTCTCGGTGCGCCGGCCGATGCCTCGAACACCGGCACCGTGGCCGCCGAACTGGAAACCGACTGGGAGCCGAATGAGCGCCTGTCGGTCGAGAAGAAGGTGCTCGGTCTGTATCTGTCCGGCCATCCGGTCGAGGCCTATCGCGCGCTGATCGAGCAGGTCTGCTCGGGCAACATCAAGACGCTGATCGACGAGGCGGGTCCGCCGCCCGACTTCGGTGGCAACACGGGTGGCGGTGGTGACGACGAGGAGGGCGCGCCGGCACCGCGCCGTCGCGGCTACCGCAAGCAAGTGATGCTGGCGGGCTGGCTGACCGACATCCGCACCATCATGGGCGACCGGCCGGGCAAGATCCTGATCCTCGACGACCGCACCGCGCAGCTGGTCTGCTGGCTCGATTTCCAGGACTGGCAGCGCTTCCAGACCCTGCTCAAGCCGGACACGCTGATCTTTGCCACCGGCTCGATCAGCGCTTCGCAGCGCGAAGGCCGTGAACTCGAATATCGGCTGTCGGCGAAGAGCTTCTACGATCTCGACTCGCTGCTGCGCGAGCGCACCGAGCGTGTGACTTTGACCTGGAAAAAGCCGTCGATCGCCGTCACCGCGCTGCCACAGCGCCTGGCCCCGTGGCGTGGCCCGAATGGTGCGGCGGTTTCCGTGGAATACTGGAACGGCACGGCGCGGGCCGTGCTCGATTGGGGCACCGCCTGGCGTTTGAAGTTCGAGACGGCTGCCGAGACGGAGCTGAAACGCCTGCTCGGCGCGGAAAGCGTGAAGGCCGAATATCGACGCTGGGTCGCCCCGGTTTCAAGCAACCAGAGGTCTAGGGCAGAATACGACGATGGCGAATAACATGACGTACCTGGATTTCGAGCAGCCGATTGCCGATCTCCAGAAGAAAATCGAAGAGCTGCGCTTCATGACCGGCGGCAGCGACCTGAATCTCACCGACGAGATTTCGCGGCTGGAAGCGAAGATCGGCGAGCAGACCAAGTCGATCTTCGCGAACCTCACGCCCTGGCAGATCGCCCAGCTTGCCCGTCATCCGCAGCGCCCTTACGCGCTCGATTACGTGCACGGCGTCTTCACCGAGTGGGAAGAACTGCACGGTGACCGCCACTACGCCGATGATCCGGCCATGGTCTGCGGCGTCGCCCGCCTCGAAGGCCGCGCGGTCGTCGTGATCGGCGAGCAGAAAGGCCGCGATGCCAAGGAACGCGTCTATCGCAACTTCGGCATGCCGCGTCCCGAGGGTTATCGCAAGGCGCTGCGGATCATGAAGCTCGCCGAGAAATTCAACCTGCCGATCGTCACCTTCATCGACACGCCGGGTGCCTATCCGGGCATCGGCGCCGAAGAGCGCAACCAGTCGGAAGCGATCGCCCGCAACCTGTTCGAACTTTCCAAGCTGCGCGCGCCGATCGTCGCCACGGTGACCGGCGAAGGCGGTTCCGGTGGTGCGCTGGCGATCGGCGTGGCCGATCACGTGATGATGCTTCAATACGGCATCTACTCGGTGATCTCGCCGGAAGGCTGCGCCTCGATCCTGTTCAAGAAGGCCGAGCGCGCCAAGGAAGCCGCCGAAGCGATGAGAGTCACCGCCAAGGATCTGATCGAGTTCAAGCTGGTCGACGAGATCGTGCCGGAGCCGCATGGCGGCGCCCATCGTGATCCGGTGTTGATGATGGCGACCCTGAAGGAGCGCATCGTTCACCACGTCGAGCGCCTGTGCCGCGTGCCGATGACCCGTCTGCTGTCCGACCGCTATGGCCGCCTGATGACCTATGGCACTTACGAGGAGCCGGGCGAGGTCGCCCAGTCTTCGGTCGCCGCCGCCTGATCGCGGAAGTCTCCGTAGCCTGTCGCCCTTCGAGGCCCGCTACGGCGGGCCTTGTCGTTTCTGGGCGTTTCTGCAGCGCCGCTCCGTAAACTGCCTGTATGCCGTCCAGACCCACTTCCGAGCTGATCCCGCCGCTGCCTGAACGAGCCGCCGGCGCGCGGGTGCTGGTCGCCTACAGCGGTGGACTCGATTCGACGGTGCTGCTGCACGCGCTGGCGCAGCGCGGTCCGCAGGAGTTGGTCGCAGTCCACGTTCACCACGGCCTGCAGGAAGCGGCTGACGGCTGGGCGCGGGACGGTGCTGTTTTCTGCAAGTCCCTCGGCGTGCCGATGATTCTCCGCCGGGCCGCGATTGCCGGTGACGACGCCGCCGGCCCCGAAGGCGCGGCTCGTGAGGCGCGCTATGCGCTGCTGCGCGCGCAGATGCAGTCCGGCGATCTGCTGGTCACCGCCCATCATCGCGACGATCAGGCCGAAACGGTGCTGCTGCGCCTGCTGCGCGGGGCCGGTGTTCACGGGCTGGCGGCGATGCGGCCGCTGACTGTGTTCGCGCCCGGTCAGCTATGGCGACCGCTGCTCGATCAGCCGCGGACTGCCTTGCGTGCCTATGCAGAGCAGCACGGCCTGAGCTGGATCGACGATCCGCATAACGAAGACCCGCGCTACGCCCGCAGCTGGCTGCGGCGTGAGGTGATGCCCGGCCTGCGCACGCGCTTTGGGCAGACCGATCCGAGCCTGGCGCGCGCCGCGCGGCTCGCTGCCGAAGCGGCAGACCTGCTCGACGAGCGAGCGGCGGAAGATCATCTGCAGGCCGCGCAGGGCGCGGCGTTGTCGGTCTCGCGACTGCTGATGCTGAGCGCAGCCCGGCGCCACAACCTGATCCGCTGGTGGTTGCATGAGCAGGGTTTTCGCGCGCCGTTCGCCAACCATCTCGATCTCGTCGACGAGCAGTTGCTCAAGCCCGGCCCGGATGCCACGCCGCGTCATGCCTGGCCCGGCTGCGAGCTGCGCCGCTATCGCGACCAGCTGCATGCGATGACGCCTTTGCCTGCAGCGCCGGCAGCTGGCGGCTGGGGCCTGTGGTCGAAGGAAACGCATTTCCAGCTGCCGGGCGACGGCGGCATGCTGGTAGCCAACCGGCCGCCGCCGATTCCGCTCAAGCTCAGAAGCCCGCAGCCAGGCGAAGCTTTTCGCAATGATGGCGCGGCGCATGCGCGGACCTTACGCAACCGGTTTCAGGAACTGGGCGTGGCGCCCTGGCTGCGTGCGCGCATTCCGGTGATCGAGGCGGCAGACGGCGCACTGTGCATGCCCGGAATCGGCGCCACGCGCGAGTGGCGGGAAAGCCTTGTCGCACAAGGCTGGCAGGGTTTCTGGCGGCACGATTTTGCCGGCTTGCGCAGTCCTTTGGCACTCGATGGCACGCCGTCGTTGCGCGATTGCCCGTAAAATCCGCGAAACCCGCAGCCCGCCTCGCTCATGCCCGACGTTACCCAGGCCCCAGCCCTCGTGGCTGGTCAGACCCGCTTCATTTTCGTCACCGGCGGCGTCGTGTCGTCGCTCGGCAAGGGCATCGCTGCGGCGAGCCTTGGCGCGATTCTCGAATCGCGCGGCCTGACGGTGTCGATGATCAAGCTCGATCCGTACATCAACGTCGACGCGGGCACCATGAGCCCGTTCCAGCACGGCGAAGTGTTCGTCACCCAGGACGGCGCCGAGACCGATCTCGACCTCGGCCATTACGAGCGCTTCCTGCGCGGCAAGACCAGCCGCCTGTCGAACGTGACGACCGGCCAGATCTACCGCCACGTGCTCGACAAGGAGCGCCGCGGCGACTACCTCGGCCGCACCGTGCAGGTGATCCCGCACATCACCGACGAGATCCAGAACCGCATCCGTGATGGCGCCCGTGGTGCCGACATCTGCCTGGTCGAGATCGGCGGCACGGTCGGCGATATCGAATCGCTGCCGTTCCTCGAAGCGATCCGCCAGATGGGCGCCGAACTGGGTCACAAGTTCGCGATGTTCGTGCATCTGACTCTGCTGCCGTACGTGAAGTCCTCGGGCGAACTGAAGACCAAGCCGACTCAGCATTCGGTCAAGGAACTGCGCTCGATCGGCATCCAGGCCGACGTGCTGCTGTGCCGCTCGGAAAAACCGATGCCCGAGGGCGAGAAGCGCAAGATCGCGCTGTTCACCAACGTGCCGTATCGCGCGGTGATCTCGGCCGTCGATCTCGACGATATCTACAAGATCCCCGGCTGGCTGCATCAGCAGGGCTTCGACGATCTGGTCGTCGAACATTTCGGCCTGCAGTGCCGCCCGGCGGATCTCAGCGCCTGGGAGCGGGTGGTCAACGCGCGCGCCGAGCAGGACGTCGAAGTGCAGGTGGCGATGGTCGGCAAGTACGTTGATCTCGCCGATGCCTACAAGTCGCTGAACGAAGCGCTGTACCACGCCGGCCTGCACACCAAGACGCGAGTCAAGATTCGTTTCATCGAATCGGAAACCGTCGAAAGCCAGGGCCTGTCGGTGCTGCAGGGCGCGGACGCGATCCTGGTACCTGGCGGCTTCGGCGAACGCGGCATCGAAGGCAAGATCGAAGCTGCCCGCCACGCCCGCGAGAACCGCATTCCGTATCTCGGCATCTGCCTCGGCATGCAGGTGGCGGCGATCGAATACGCGCGCAATGTCTGCGGTCTCGAAGGCGCGCACTCCACCGAATTCGCGCCGGCGTCGCCGCATCCGATCATCGCGCTGGTCACCGAGTGGAAGGACGTCACCGGCCGCATCGAAACGCGCAGTGAGAACTCGAACCTCGGCGGCACCATGCGTCTCGGCATCCAGACCTGCCGTCTGGTGGCCGGTAGTCGCTCGCGGGCGCTGTACAACGCCGAGCTGATCGGCGAGCGCCATCGTCACCGCTTCGAGTTCAACAACAATTACCGCGATACCTTGACCTCGCGTGGCATGAAGATCGCCGGCACCTCGGAAGACGGCGAACTGGTCGAGATGCTCGAGCTGCCCGAGCATCCCTGGTTCATCGGCTGTCAGTTCCATCCGGAATTCACTTCGACGCCGCGGGATGGTCATCCGCTGTTCGAAGGTTTCATCCGCGCAGCGCGCGAGCAGCGTCTGGCTCATCAGGCGACCAGTCAGCCCGAGGTGGCGTGATGAAACTTTGTGGACGCGATATCGGCATCGATCAACCGCTGTTCCTGATCGCCGGCCCGGATACGCTGGAATCGCTGGATCTGGCGCTGGAAGTGGCGTCGACGATCAAGGCGATCACCGATCGCCTCGGCATCCTGTACGTGTTCAAGGGCTCGTTCGACAAGGCCAACCGCAGCTCCGGTCGGAGCTATCGTGGCCCGGGCATCGCCGAAGGCCTGAAGATCATGGAGACCGTGAAGGCCAAGATCGGCGTGCCGGTGCTGACCGACGTCCATGAAGACACGCCGCTGGGCGAAGTGGCTTCCGTCATTGACGTGATCCAGACACCGGCGTTCCTGTGCCGGCAGACCAATTTCATGCAGAACGCGGCGAAGACCGGCCGGCCGATCAACGTCAAGAAAGGCCAGTTCATGTCGCCCTGGGAAATGGGCAACGTCATCGACAAGATGACCGACGTGGCACCGCACCAGTTCCTGTTGTGCGAGCGCGGCTTCTCGTTCGGCTACAACAATCTGGTCGCCGACATGCGTGGCCTGTCGATCATGCGCAAGTTCGCGCCGGTGGTTTTCGATGCCACCCACACCGTGCAGTTGCCGGGCGGGCAGGGCACGGCTTCCGGCGGCATGCGCGAAATGATTCCGGTGCTGGCGCGCGCTGCAGTCGGCGCCGGTGTCTCCGGTGTGTTCATGGAAACCCATCCGAAGCCGGATGAAGCGCTGTGCGATGGCCCGAACTCGCTGCCGCTGTCGGAGATGGCCGATCTGCTGGAAACGCTGGTCGAGCTCGATCGTCTGGTCAAGCGCAAGCCGTTGCTGGAGTCACGCCTGAGCAGCTGAGCAGACTGGCCGAAGCAGACGAAAGCCGGGCTCGATGCCCGGCTTTTTGCTTTGTCCGGCCCAGTCTGTGACCGTTCTGTCGGTGGCTTGTCCCAATGATCGGCCCGTTCGTGGCGGTCCGCCGACGCGCGACGTAGAATTCGGCAAACCGCAACCACTCAAGAGGAATACTGGATGTCCGAGATTGTCCGCGTGCTGGCCCGGGAAATCATTGACTCACGCGGCAATCCGACGGTGGAGGCCGAGGTTTTTCTCGAGACCGGCTTCTCCGGACGTGCGGCATCCCCGAGTGGTGCTTCGACCGGCAGCCGCGAAGCCGTCGAACTTCGTGACGGTGACAAGAAGCGCTACTTCGGCAAGGGCGTGCTGAAAGCGGTCAAGAACGCCGAGACCGAAATCGCCAAGTGCGTGAAGGGTCGCGATGCCCAGGATCAGGCCGGTCTCGATGCCGCGCTGATCGCGCTCGATGGCACCGAGAACAAGTCTCGCCTTGGCGCCAACGCGATTCTCGCCGTGTCGCTGGCGGCTGCTCATGCCGCTGCTGCGGAGAACGATCAGCCGCTGTATCGCCACCTCGGCGGTCTGCAGGCCGACACCTTGCCGGTGCCGATGATGAACGTCATCAACGGCGGCGCGCATGCCGACAACAACATCGACATCCAGGAATTCATGATCCTGCCAGTCGGCGCCACCAGCTTCTCCGAAGCGCTGCGCACCGGTGCCGAGATCTTCCACACGCTGAAGAAAGTGCTGCACAGCCGCAAGCTGAATACGGCCGTTGGTGACGAAGGCGGCTTCGCGCCGAACCTCGAATCGAACGAAGCCGCGCTCGCGGTGCTGATGGAAGCGATCTCGATGGCCGGCTACAAGCCGGGTGTCGATGTGTTCCTCGGCCTCGACGTCGCCTCCAGCGAGTTCTTCAAGAAGGGCAAGTACCACCTGGAAAGCGAGGGCAAGCAGTTCACCGCCGACCAGTTCACCGACTACCTCGCCGGTTTGTGCGATCGCTATCCGATCATCTCGGTCGAAGACGGCTGTGCCGAAGGCGACTGGAAGGGCTGGGGCCTGCTGACCGAGAAGCTCGGCGCCAAGGTTCAGCTGGTCGGCGACGATCTGTTCGTCACCAACACCAAGATCCTCGCCGAAGGCATCCTGCGCGGCGTCGGTAACTCGATCCTGATCAAGCCGAACCAGATCGGCACGCTCAGCGAAACGCTGGCGGCGATCCGCATGGCGACCGAAGCGGATTATTCGGCCGTCGTCTCGCATCGCTCGGGTGAAACCGAGGACGCCACCATTGCCGACATCGCCGTCGGTACGGCCGCCACCCAGATCAAGACCGGCTCGCTGTGCCGTTCCGATCGCATGGCCAAGTACAACCAGCTGCTGCGCATCGAGCGTCAGCTCGGCTCGCGTGCCCGTTACCCGGGTGCGGGCGCGTTTCCCGTGATCGTCGGCGGATGACGCGCGGCATCGCCATCGTTGTTCTGGGACTGATGCTGGCGGGTCTGCAGTATCGGTTCTGGATTGGCGACGGCGGTGTCTATGAAACCGGCAAGCAGCGCGCCGCCGTGGCAGCGCGCGAAGCCGACAATGGTCGCCTGCGGCTGCGCAATGCAGCGCTGGAAGCGGAGGTCGAAGACCTTCGCGCCGGTGGTGCAGCGATCGAAACCCATGCCCGCGAAACCCTGGGCATGGTCCGTCGCGAAGAAACCTTTTTCCTGGTCGTCAACGCCGATCTGGCTTTAGCCGCGCGGCACTGATTCGGCTTGAGCGCTGCCTGCGCTCAAGGCGGATCGATCCAGATGCGCCAGGTTTCGCTGCCGTTGACCTGCAGCGAGTAGGTGCCGGCCTTGTCGATCCGATAGCTGTCCTCGCCGCCGCCCGGCAGCGTGATGTTTTGCAGGACAGCACCCTCGGCATCACGCAGGTACATGACGAAGATCGCGCCATCGCTCTGGTAGCGCAGACGCTGCGGACCGGTGGTGACGAAGGCTTCGGTAGTGGCGCCGTGGCGGCCTGCGAAGCGCGGTGGCGAGTGGCGAAACGCGAGCACATCGAAGCAGGCCAGCCGTTGCTCGCGATCACTCAAGCTTCGACATTGCTGCAACTCTTCCGGGATATCGATGGTGCTCGCTGCAGCACTAACGCTCACCATGAACGCTAGCGCGAATGCGCGGACCTTCACGGCGCGGGTTTCGCCTGACCTTCTTCCCAGGCCTTGGTGCCGGTCTGCCAGCTTTGCGGGCAGCCGCTGCAGCCTTCCATGAGGGCGTCCTGGAAGATCGCGAAGCGGATCAGCGCACCGTCCATCACGGCGTTGCTGAGGTTGGCCTCGTAGAACTTGGTTTCCTGCAGATCGGCGTTGACGAGCTTGGCGCCGTCGAAGTTCGCGCCCTTGACCATCGCCTTTTCCAGGGTCGCGGCGGTCAGGTCGGCCTTGCTCAGATCGGCCTTGGCCATGCGCACGAAGCGCAGATCGGCCCCGCGCAGGCTGGCACCGCGCAGTTTCACGCCGCCCATGAAGGCGATTTCGAGACGGGCGCCGTCGAGGTCGGCACCATCGAGCTTCGCGCCATTGAGATTGGCATGACGCAGGTCGGCGCGGGCGAGATTGGCGCCGCTCAGATTCGCGCCTTCGAGGTTGGCATGGCGCAGATCGGCATGACGCAGGTCGACGCCGGGGCAGTCGCTTTTCGGGGCGATCAGGCAGCCGTTGATGATCCAGGGATCAGGGCGTTCGATGCTGTTGACGATGATATCGACGGCACCGGCCGGCACAGCGATCGCGGTGGCCAGCAGCAGGCCAGCGCGGCGTACGGAAACGGGGAAGTTCATGGCGGAATTCCGGACAAAAGCAACGGCGGAAAAAAGTCAGCCGGCAAGCCGCGTTGCGGATTGCCGGCCGAATCTAGAGAAGGTCACAACCTTGCCTAGAGGAGCTGTTGCAGCCGCTGCGGTTCAAAGCCCGCAGCGGTCTGCTTGGAAATACTCAGTTCGCGGTGGCGACGGCTTTCGCGTTCTCCGCATCGGCCACGGCCTGCGGCAGCTCGAAGACCCAGAACGAGCCGCCCTGCGAGACCGGCTTGGTCAGGTCGGCCATGTCGCCTCCCCAAAGCGGCACTGCGCCGCCGTAACCGGAGGCCACGCCGAGGTACTGCTTGCCGCCGTCTTCCCAGGTGATCGGGCAGGACACCACGCCGGAGCCGGTCTGGAACTTCCACAGTTCCTTGCCGCTCTTGGCGTCGAAAGCCTTGAAGTAGCCGTCGCTGGTACCGGTGAACACCAGATTGCCCTTGGTCGCCAGGGTGCCGGACCACAGCGGCAGCGGTTCCTTCGCTTCCCAGACGATCTGGCCGGTCTTCGGGTCCATCGCCCGCAGCACGCCGACATGGTCTTCAAACTTGCGCTTGATGCGGAAGCCCTGGCCCAGATATGCCGCACCTTTCTTGTAGGTGATGTTCTCGGTCCAGTAGTCCTCGCTCCAGTCGTTGGAGCCGATGTAGAACAGGCCGGTTTCCGGGCTGTACGACATCGGATTCCAGTTCTTGCCGCCAAGGAAGTTCGGCGTGACCTGGATGGTCTTGCCCTTGTCCTGGCCTTCTTCCGGTTGCGGCGGACGCTGGCCTGGATTCTCGATCGGCCGGCCGGTCTTCAGATCGAAGCCCTTGGCCCAGGAGATGTCCGGCACGAACGGGTAGGCGCCGAGCAGGGAGGTCGGCCTGTTGATCTTGCCGCCGCGCTCGGTGAGCTTGTCGGTATCGGTGACGAAGAAGAAGCCGTTGCGATCGGCGTGGGCGCCGGCACGGATCTTCTTGCCGTCCTTTTCGAGGTCGAACAGGATGATTTCGTTGTTGCCGGAGAAGTCCCAGGCATCGTTCGGCGTGTGCTGGAAAAAGCCCACCGGCTCGCCATTCGACGGGTCGATGTAGACCTGGCCAGAGGTGTACAGCGAATCGCCCGGCGTGCGCTTCCAGGTGTTCCACGGCGCCGGGTTGCCGGTGCCGATGATGATGGTGTTGGTCTTGATGTCGAACGCCGCCGACTGCCAGGGCGCGCCGCCACCGTGATGCCAGGCTTCGACCTTGGTCTTGCCATCCTTCTCGTTCGGCCAGCTCGGTGCTTTCGGGTCGCCCGTATAGCTGGAGTCGGCGCCATTCAGACGGCCGCGATGACCTTCCACCAGCGGCCGCATCCACACTTCCTCGCCGGTCTCCGGATCGCGTGCGTACAGGCGGCCGACGACGCCGAACTCATCGCCCGAGGAGCCGTGGATCAGTAGCATCTTGCCGCTCTTCTGATCCTTGATGATGGTCGGCGCGCCGGTCATCGTGTAGCCGGCGGTGTGGTCTTCGAACTTCTCGAACCAGACCACCTTGCCGGTCTTGGCATTGAGCGCCACCAGGCCGGCATCGAGGGTGCCCATGTAGACCTTGTCGCCGAAGATCGCGGCGCCGCGGTTGACCACGTCGCAGCAGGGGCGGATGTCGTCCGGCAGGCGATGCGAGTAGGCCCAGAGACGTTTACCGGTCTTGGCATCGAGCGCGAACATCCGCGAGTACGAGCCGGTGATGTAGATGACGCCGTCATGAAGCAGCGCCTGGCTTTCCTGGCCACGCTGCTTTTCGTCACCGAACGAGAACGACCATTTCGGCACCATCGCCGCAACGTTCGCGGCGTTGATCTTTTCGGCCGGGCTGTAGCGCTGGGCCTTCACGCCGAAACCGTACATCAGCACGTTGTCGGTTGTGGCCTGGTCGTTCTGGATGTCGTCCCAGGTCACCGCCTTGTCGGCTAGCGCGGGACCAGCAGCGGCCATTGCGATCAGGCTTGCTGCCGAAGCTGCAGTGACCCGCCGCCAGAGGCGTCGGGCCTTGATGTTGTCCGTCATGTCGCTCCTCCTGAAATTTTTATCGTGGCGCCGCAAGGCTTGTCGCCATCGGGCACGGTGACTGTAGGAAGCGCGATCTGAGCTTGTCCTGAGATTGGTCTGAGAGGCTTCTCAGGCTTCGGGCGCAGCGTCGTGATCTTGTCCGCTGCTGGGGGCAAGGCCGATCCGGCAGCCCTGGCCGCGAACGGTGACGATCTCGGTCTCGCTGCCATGCGCTTTCAGCTTGCGGCGCAGATAACCGAGATAGACGTCGACGGTGTTGGTGGTGAGCTCGGCGTTGTTGCCCCAGGCGCCGTAGAGAATCCGTTCGCGGCTGACCACTTCGCCGGCGTGACGGGCGAGATAGAGCAGCAGCTCGAACTCGCGGCGGGTCAGGCTCAGCACCCGGCCGGCGCAGGTCACTTCGCGGGCGCGGACATCGATGGCCAGATCGGCGACCACGCGATGACTGCGCTCCGGGCCCGCCGAACCGCGCCGCGCCAGCACCTTGACTCGCGCCAGCAGCTCATCGAACGCGAACGGCTTGCTGAGGTAGTCGTCGGCGCCGTTGCGGAAGCCGTCGAGCTTCTCGTCGAGCGAGTCGCGCGCGGTCAGCATCAGGATCGGAATCATCTGGCCGGCGTCGCGCAGATAGCGGGCCAGCGAGCAGCCATCGCCGTCGGGCAGCATCAGATCGAGGATCAGCACCGCGTAATCGGCCCCGGCCAGTTGCCGCGGCACGTCGCCGATGCCGCGCAGCCATTGCACGCTGAAGCCCTCGGCGGCCAGGCCGCGAGTGACGAAGCGGCCGATGCCCGGATCGTCCTCGACCAGCAGCACGCTGTTGTTGAGGCTCGAACCCATCCCGGTACTCATGCTGAAAACTCCATGCGGACGATCAGTCCGCCGTCGTAGGCGTTGCGCGCGGAGATCAGGCCGCCGTGCTGTTCCATCACCCAGCGGGCCACGGCGAGGCCGAGGCCGGCGCCGCCGCGTTCGCGGCCGTCATGGGTCTGGTAGTAGGGATCGAAGACCTTGGCCAGCATCTCCGTCGAGATGCCCGGTCCCTGGTCGGCGATCTCGATGGCGTGGCCGGCGGCGCTGCTGTCGAGCCGCGCGATGACCCGGCCGTCCGGCGGCGAGAACTTCACCGCGTTGTCGATCAGCGCCAGGATCGCCTGACGGATCCAGCTGGCGTCGCCGTCGACGATTACCGGCAGGCGCCCGGTTTCCGCTTCGAGGATGACGCTGCTGGAGCGCGCGTAGGCTTCGGCGACGGTGGTCGCTTCGCGCAGGCAATCGCGCAAGCTCATTCGTTCGCGTTCGATCTGCACTCGGCCATCCTCCGAGCGAGCCAGGCCGATCAGATCGTTGAGCCGCCGGCGCAGGTAGCCGCTGGTGGCATGGATGTGCTGCAGCGCCGTTCGATACAGCTCGGGATCGTCATCACGGCCGCGCAGCGCCACTTCGGCTTCGCCCATCAGCACCGTCACCGGCGTGCGCAGTTCGTGGCTGATCTTCGAGAAGAACAGCCGCCTGCTGGCATCAATGGCGCGCAGCCGCTCGCTGGATTCCTCGAGCTGCCGGGTGCGCTCGCGCACCGTCTGTTCGAGTTCCTCGTTGACCCGGGTCAGCCGCTCCTGCTGCTCGGCCAGCTTCTGCGCCATGGCATTGCACTGGCTGGCGAGATCGGCAATCTCCAGCGGCTTCGGCACGTCGATGCGATGGTTCAGGTCGCCGGCCGCGAAGCGCTGCACGCCGTCGTGCAGCTTGCGCACCGGGCGCATGATCAGCGCGTGGATCATCACCATCGACAGCACCGCGCCCAGGGCTGCGATCAGGCCCGCCAGCGGCGTGCCCCAGGTCAGCCGCTGACGCAGGCGCTGCATGTCGGCCAGGGTCTGTTCGACTTCCTCGGCTTCATCGGCGGACACCGCGCGCACCAGGCGATCGATGCGCGCCGTATCGGCTCGCACCGTGTCCTCGAAGAAGGCTCGCACCGCGGCGGCTGGATCGCTGCGCCGGCTGGCGTTGGCCGGCTGGTCGAGATGCCGACGCAATTGCGCGAACATCGTGCGCATCGCTTCGGCGTTGCGAATCTCGCGAACCCGATCATCACGGGTGGCGCCGTGGCGATCGAACTCTTCGTCGATCAGCACCAGCAGCCGGCGGAACAGCACTTCGACTGCCGCGCGGTCCGGCTCCGGCAGTTCGTTCGCGGTGCCGGGGCTGGCGAGGGCTTCCATCTCGGCCAGCAGCAGGCGACCGAACTCTGCTTCCAGACGATTGATGATCGCCAGTTGCTCATAGGAATTGCGCGCATCGCCGAGATGATCGCTGGCGCGCTGCACGCTCAGCGTGGCGAGTGCGGCCATCAGCCAGACCAGGGCGATCGCGCCGAGTGCGGCAACGGCCAGCACCGCACGCACCGAAACCCGGGATCGACCCGGCGGGAGCATCGAAATAGAGACTGCAGGCGACATGGCAACTCCAACGTGGCCGGGGTCTGGCCCCGCGGCGCTGTCGAGCTGTCTCGGTCACACGGCTGAGCGGCCAGCCAGGGCAGGCGATGGTTATAGGAGGTCGCCGAAGGCGGCGGTATGGGCAAAGGTCCCGGGGCGGCGAAAGCCGCGTGGTGCAGGAACTGCAGCAAGCGAAAGCAGGATCGGCTTTGCCGGCGCGGTCAGCAGTGGACGACGGAAAACCGTTCCGATTCGAATCGGTTTGAACTCCGATGCAATTCCGTGAGGACTGCGCCTTCATCGCCCAGCAGGATCAAGCCGCAGCCAGGATCGCGATCGCCGCGCTTCAGCTTCCATCAACCTCAAGAACAACAGGAATCGCCATGAACAAGATCGTTCCCGTCGCGCTTGCCAGCCTCCTCGCACTTTCGTCGTTCGGAACTCAGGCGCTGCCGTTCCTGCCCGATGTCGCGGTCGGCGTCACCGGTGGCACCGCCGGCCTGGGCGGCCAGATCACCACCTCGATCCTGCCGTTCCTGAACGTCCGCGCCCAGGTGCAGGGCCTGAGCTTTTCGCATTCCTTCAACGAGGATGGCATCGACTACAACGGCAAGCTCAAGCTGTTCACGGCCGGCGCTTTCCTCGATGTCTATCCATTCACCAAGGGCCCCAGGCTGTCGGCGGGTCTGGTCGGCAATGGCAACAAGCTCAAGCTGAAGGCGAGCTGCCCGGATACCTGCGACGTCGGCGATCTGCAGATCACCGGCGACCAGGCCCAGGTCAACGGCAATCTCGGCTTCAAGAACTTCTCGCCGTATCTTGGCCTCGGCTTCACCAATCCGATGGGGGGCTTGCCGTTCTACATCGGCTTCGATGCCGGCGTGCTGTTTCACGGTCGCCCGAAACCGAGCCTGCGCATCTCCGGCGTCGCCGACGTGACCGATGCCGACGGCACCACGCGGACCAATGTCGATCTTTCCACCGACGCCGCCGTGCAGAACGCGCTGAGCGACGAGACGGTGAACCTTGCCGACGACGTCAAGGACTTCAAGTTCTATCCGGTGGTGCAGATCAATCTCGGCTGGCGCTTCTGAAGCTACGGCATCACGCGGCGGCTAAACTCCGCCGCGTGATCGAGCCTGCCGAACCCTCAGAAGCCGCTGACCGCCTGCCGGTCGTCGCCATCAGCGGCCCGACGGCGGCCGG
The DNA here is from genome assembly GCF_000420645.1 of Nevskia ramosa DSM 11499. NCBI lineage: Bacteria > Pseudomonadati > Pseudomonadota > Gammaproteobacteria > Nevskiales > Nevskiaceae > Nevskia > Nevskia ramosa. The sequence continues at coordinate 527,232 of NZ_ATVI01000005.1, forward strand.
CAAGAGTGGACTGGCGATGGCGCTCTGCCAGGCGCTGCCGGAGGGTGGCGAGATCGTCAGTGTCGATTCGGCGCAGATCTATCGCGGCATGGACATTGGTAGCGCCAAGCCCGATCTCGAGGCCCAGGCGCTGGTCCGTCATCACCTGATCGACATCCTCGATCCTGCCGAGCCTTATTCGGCCGCGCGTTTCGCCGACGATGCCAAAGCGGCCGTTGCCGATATTCGCCAGCGTGGCCGGATTCCGGTGCTGGTCGGCGGCACCTTGCTCTATCACCGGGCCTTGTTCGAAGGCCTGAATGATCTGCCGCCGGCCGATGCGGCACTGCGTCTGGAACTGGAGTCCGAGCGTCTGCGCATCGGCGTCGACGCTCAGCACGCACGGCTCGCCGAAGTCGATCCGGCGACTGCGACGCGTCTGCATCCGAACGACAGCCAGCGGGTGCAGCGAGCGCTGGAGATCCACGCGCTCAGCGGTCGTCCGGCCTCGGCCTGGCACGCCGAGCCCACTGCCGGCGCCGGAGTGCCGGGCCCGGTTTTACGCTTCGCGGTGATGCCGCCGGAGAAGGCACAGTTCGATGCGCGCATCGCTGCGCGCTTCCAGCAGATGATCGATGCCGGCTTCGTCGATGAGGTGGCGCGTCTGCGGGCACGCGGCGACCTGCATCTCGATCTGCCGTCGATGCGAGCGGTGGGCTATCGGCAGATATGGAGTCATCTCGACGGCGACTACAGCCTCGCCGAAGCCGTGAAACGTGGCGTGATCGCGACCCGGCAATTCGCCAAGCGGCAGATGACCTGGCTGCGCAGCGATCGCAGCTGGACCCGACTCGAGATTGACGAAGGTAAACAGGAACCTGTGGCGCTGGCCGGGGTCTTGAATGCGGTCGGATCGAGCCAAACACTGGGGAAGCGCTGAGTTGCCTTGGCTTCTGGAGTGATCCGGGGTATCGAGTCAAGGTTCAGTGTTAAACTTTCGATTAATGGCGTGTTGCCGGGCGCCGTCCAAAAAATTCAAAAAAGGTAGCTGACATGTCAAAAGGACAGACTCTGCAGGAGCCATTTCTCAATGAACTGCGCAAGGAGCGGATTCCGGTTTCGATTTATCTCGTCAACGGCATCAAGCTTCAGGGTCAGATCGAATCCTTCGATCAGTTCGTGGTGCTGCTGAAGAACACGGTCAGCCAGATGGTCTACAAGCACGCGATCTCGACGATCGTGCCGGCGCGCTCGGTGCGCCTCCCCAACGGTGACGGCGACGACACCCAACCGGCCGGCGTTTGACCAACAATCCACCGCCGTACGCGACTGCCGACCAGACGGCGGCAGGCGCGCAAGCCAAGCCCCAGAAAACCGTTCTGGTTCATCTGGAGTTTTCGGGCACCGACTTTGATGCCGACCGTGCCGAGTTCATCGAACTCGCGCGTTCGGCTGGCCTCGATGTTGTCGGGGTCATTGGCGGCAAGCGTGATCGTCCCGATGCCGGCACCTACGCCGGCAGTGGCAAGGTCGACGAGATCGCGGTGACGGCGAAGGTGGCCGGTGCCGAGCTGATCATCTTCAATCACGATCTCTCCCCGAGCCAGGAGCGCAATCTGGAAAAGCGCTTCGAGTGCCGGGTGATCAATCGTGCCGGTTTGATCCTCGACATCTTCGCCCGTCGTGCCCGTTCGCATGAAGGCAAGCTGCAGGTGGAACTGGCGCGCCTGAATCACATGGCGACGCGCCTGGTGCGTGGCTGGTCTCATCTTGAACGCCAGAAGGGCGGTATCGGCCTGCGTGGCGGTCCCGGTGAAACTCAGCTGGAAATCGATCGCCGCCTGCTGCGTGGCCGCATGGACACGCTGAAGAAGCAGCTCGAAACGGTGAAGAGCCGCCGCGCCCAGAATCGCCAGGGCCGCGCGAAGTCGGAGATTCCGACGGTCTCGCTGGTCGGCTACACCAATGCCGGCAAATCGACCTTGTTCAACGTGCTGACCGGCGACGCCGCGTTCGCCTCGAACCAGCTGTTCGCGACACTCGACACGACGATGCGCAAGGTCGCGTTGCCGAGTGGCGAGACCGCGGTGCTGGCTGATACCGTCGGTTTCATCCGCGACCTGCCGCATGACCTGATCGCCGCGTTCCGCGCCACGCTCGAAGAATCGCGCGAAGCCGAACTGCTGGTGCATGTCATCGACGCTGGCGATTCCGAGCGCGGGGCACGTATCGAGCAGGTCGAAGCCGTGCTGGCCGAGATCGGTGCCGACGAAGTGCCGCGCCTGCAGGTGTTCAACAAGATCGATCTGCGCGAAGGCGAGGAAGCGCGCATCGAATGCGATGCCGAGGGCATTCCGCAGCGCGTGTTCCTGTCGGCACGCAGTGGTGAAGGCATCGATCTGCTGCGTACCGCGATCGCCGCGCGGCTGTATCCGGATCTCGGTGACGAAGCGATCGTGCTGCCGGTGAATGCAGCGAAACTTCGCGCCCAGTTGTTCCAGCTTCATTGCGTGCAGTCGGAAACCATCGACAAGGAAGGCAGTTCGCATCTCATCGTCCGTCTGCCGTACTCGCGTCTGCAGCGTCTGTGTCGGGAAGCCGGTATCGAGCTGCCGCCACGCCAAGACCCGGCTGTGCACTAAAATCCCGGTATCGATCGTCGTTTCGACCGACACCTTCCTATCAAATGGCGGGCGGCCTCCAGGGCCACTACCCGCCTCACTGGAGCTTCACCTGATGGCTTGGAATGAGCCGGGACCCGGCGGTCGCGATCCGTGGAATTCGAATTCCGGCGGCAAGCGCGGCAACGAAGGCCCCCCAGATCTGGACGCGCTGCTGAAGCGCATCAAGGCCAAGTGGTTCGGCCGTGGCGGCGCCGGCCGTACGCCGGGCAGTGGCACGCCGACCCAGATGCCGCCAGGCGCTGCCGGCATCGTCGTGGTGCTGGTGCTGCTGTTCGTGGCCTACCAGAGCTTCTACACGGTGGAAGAGCAGGAGCGCGCGGTGATCACCCGCTTCGGCGCCTATGCCGGCACCACCGAGCCGGGTCCGCACTGGGCCTACTGGCCGTTCGAGCGGGTCGAGAAACTGCCTTTCACGCAGGTTCGCCAGGTCACCGACCGGGCGACGATGCTGACCCAGGACGAGAACATCGTCGATCTCGAACTGTCGGTGCAGTACCGCGTGTCCTCGGCCGAGGAATACCTGTTCAACGTCGCTTCGCCGGACAAGACCCTGCAGCAGGCGACCAAGGCCGCCTCGCGTGAAGTGGTTGGCCGGTCGACGATGGACTTCATCCTCACCGATGGCCGCCAGGCCGTGGCTGATCAGATCAAGCTCGGTCTGCAGGAGCGCCTGAACGATTACAAGGCCGGCCTGCTGGTCACCGAAGTGAACCTGCAGCAGGCGCAGCCGCCCGAGCAGGTGCAGGCTGCCTTCGCAGATGCGATCAAAGCGCGCGAAGACAAGGAACGCGTGCAGAACGAAGCCGAGGCCTACGCCAACGATCGCCTGCCCCGTGCCCGCGGTGAAGCGGCTCGGCGGATCGCCGAAGCGACCGCCTACCGCGATCAGACCGTGGCCCGGGCTCAGGGTGACGCGGCCCGTTTCTCGGCCCTGGTCGAGGAGTATCAGAAGGCGCCGCAGATCACCCGCAAGCGCATGTACTTCGATGCCATGTCCGAGGTCTATGCCGGCAGCAGCAAGGTGCTGATCGACATCGACAAGGGCAATCCGGCGTTCTATCTGCCGCTGGAACAGTTGCTGAAGAACGCCCAGAAGAACGCCGACTCGCAGCCTTCCGACTTCAACGCCAGCTCGTCGTCGCGCAATTCGCCGACCCGCAATACCGCCGACGACGCCGCGCGCTCGCGCGACCGCGCGCGCTGATAAAGCCAGGACAACGATCCCCATGAGCAACCGGCAATCACTGATTCTGGCGGGCATCTTCGCCGCCATGCTGCTGCTGCTGAACAGCATCTACATCGTCGATCAGCGCGAAAAGGCACTGCTGTTCAAGTTCGGCGAAGTGCAGGGCGCGGACTATCAGCCCGGCCTGCATTTCAAGCTGCCGATGATCGAATCGGTCAAGAAGTTCGACAGCCGCGTGCTGACGCTGGACAACCAGACCGAAACCTTCCTGACCGTCGAGAAGAAGAACGTCGAGGTCGATTTCTACGTCAAGTGGCGCATCGCCGACATCATCAACTACTACCGCGCAACCGGTGGTCAGGATCTGGTCGCCGAAAACCGTCTGGCGACGATCATCAACCCGGGCCTGCGCGCCGAGTTCGGTAGCCGCACGATCCAGCAGGCGATCTCCGGCGAGCGCGGCGAGATCATGGCTGCGCTGGAAAAGACTGCTTCGTCGCGCGTCAAGGAACTGGGCATCGAGCTGATCGATGTACGCATCAAGAGCATCAACCTGCCGCGCGCGGTCAGCGATTCGGTTTACGAGCGCATGCGCGCCGAACGCACCCGGGTGGCTTCCGATCTGCGGGCCCGCGGGTTCGAAGAATCCGAGAAGATCAAGGCGGAAGCTGATCGCAGCGCGCTGACCACGATCGCCGATGCCTATCGCGAAGCTGAAAAGCTGCGGGGCGAGGGCGATGCCAAGACCGCGGAGATTTCGGCCAAGGCCTATGGTTCGGATCAGGAGTTCTACGCGTTCTACCGCGCGCTGAACGCCTATCGCGATGCCTTCCGAGATCAGAAGGACGTCATGGTCATCGAGCCGAAGGGCGAGTTCTTCAAGTACCTGAAGCAGAGCGAAGGCAAGTGATTGCCGGCTGCTGCCACGTCTGCCTTCGTGTGTGATGGCGGCAGTCCCTGCAATTGATTCACGGGAGCGCCCGATGGCCCCGAGGACGCTCTCTCAACTTTTTCTTGGCGTGACCCTGTCGTGACCAGACTCTGGATGTTGCCGGACGGCGTCGAAGAAGCGCTGCCCAATACTGCGTGGCGGGTCGAAAGCCTGCGCCGTGCGCTGCTCGACCATTACCGCTCGCAGTCCTACGAGCTGATCCTGCCGCCGCTGATCGAGCATCTCGACACCCTGCTCAGCGGCGCCGGCAGCGATCTGGAAGATCAGACCTTCAAGCTCACCGATCCGGTCGGCGGCCGTCTGCTTGGCCTGCGTGCCGATATGACGCCGCAGGCGACCAGGATCGCCGCGCGTCACTTCGCCGATGTGCCCGTGGTGCGCCTCTGCTACCTCGGCACCGTGCTGCGCACGCGGCCGGACAGCCTTGGCGGTTCGCGCGCGCCGCGCCAGGTGGGCTGCGAAGTGTTCGGCGAAGCGAGGCTGTCCGCCGATCTCGAAATCCTCCGGCTGATGCTCGATACCCTGCGTCTCGCTGGCATCGGCGACGCCCACATCGATCTCGGCCACGTCGGCATCTATCGCGCGCTGGCGGCGCGTCTGAAGCTCGACGAAGACGACGAGACCGCCGTGTTCGACATCCTGCAGCGCAAGTCCCAGCCGGACCTGCGCGATTTCGCCGCGGCCCGGCAGCTGCCGGTCAAGGCGGCCAGCGGTTTGTCGGCATTGATGGAGTTGAACGGCGATGTCAGCGTGCTGCAACGCGCGCGGCAGACACTTGATGTCAGCGATCCACAGATCGCCGATGCCTTGTCGGCGCTGGAACAGGCGGCGGCGCATCTTGCGGCACTCGACAATGCCTCACCGCTGCACATCGATCTCGCCGAACTGCGTGGCTATCGCTACCAGACCGGCCTGGTGTTCGCCGCCTTCGTACCGGGCCACGGCCGCGAAGTGGCCCGTGGTGGCCGCTTCGACGACATCGGCGCGGCACGGCCGGCGACCGGTTTCTCGGCCGACGTCAACGAGCTGCTGCGGCTTGGCAACAGCATCTAGCTGCAACAGACAAGGGTCCCGATTGCGGCGCGCATTCGATGGATCAGCAATACCTACCGCGTCCTGGATTCACAGCGTGAGATTTTGAGATGGGTAAATCAGTCGTCGTTATCGGCGCCCAATGGGGTGACGAAGGCAAGGGCAAGATCGTCGATCTGCTGACCGACAAGGTGCAGGCGGTGGTCCGTTTCCAGGGTGGCCACAATGCGGGCCATACGCTGGTGATCAACGGCGTGAAGACTGCGCTGAACCTGATCCCGAGCGGCATCATGCGGCCCGGCGTCGCCTGCCTGATCGGCAACGGCGTGGTGCTGTCGCTGCCGGATCTGATCAAGGAAATCGAGAAGCTCGAGGCGATCAACTGCGAAGTGCGCAGCCGCCTGAAGATCTCCGAAGCCGCACCGCTGGTGCTGCCTGTGCACGCCAAGCTTGACCAGGCGCGCGAGCGCGCCCGTGGCGAAGCGAAGATCGGCACCACTGGCAAGGGCATCGGCCCGGCTTACGAGGACAAGGTTGCGCGGCGCGCGATCCGGGTCAGCGATCTGTTCCACCGCGAAGTGCTGGCGGCCAAGCTCGGTGAGCTGCTGGCGTACCACAACTTCGTGCTGGTCAATTACTACAAGGAAACGCCGGTCGATTTCCAGACCACGCTCGATGATCTGCTGCGCTACGCCGAGATCATCCGGCCGATGGTTGCCGACGTCACCGAACTGCTGCGCCTGCAGCTGGCGAAGGGCGACAACGTGCTGTTCGAAGGCGCGCAGGGTGCGCTGCTCGACATCGATCACGGCACCTATCCGTACGTCACCTCGTCGAACACCACGGCGGGCGGTGCGGCGACCGGTTCCGGCGTCGGCCCGCGCAACCTCGATTACGTGCTCGGCATCGTCAAGGCCTATGCCACACGCGTCGGCTCGGGCCCGTTCCCGACCGAACTCGATGACGAGATCGGCCAGCTGATCCGCGAGAAGGGCAAAGAATTCGGCACCGTCACCGGTCGCCCGCGTCGCTGCGGCTGGTTCGATGCGGTGGCAGCCCGCCGCTCGATCTTCAACAACAGCGTCAGCGGCCTGTGCGTGACCAAGCTCGACGTGCTCGACGGCATGGAAACGGTGCGCATCTGCACCGGCTACACCGCCAACGGCAAGGCGATCGAAACGCTGCCGATCGGCGCCGAAGGCTTCATCGATGTGAAGCCGGTCTACGAAGACCTGCCGGGCTGGTCTGAGACGACCTACGGCATCACCAGCTACGACGCGCTGCCGGCCAACGCGCGGGCCTATCTGAAGCGCATGGAAGAAGTATCAGGCGCCGAAGTCGCGATCATCTCGACCGGCCCCGACCGCGATCACACGATCGTGTTGCGTAACCCCTTCGGATGAAGCAATGGCGCGTGGTCAGTGACGAGGGGTCAGTGAGAATCTTCGCTGACCCGTTGCTGTCGCTGACCACCGACCACCATCCACCAACTATTGAGGTTCAAAACGAAGTGACAAAACAAAAAGGCCACCGCGAGGGTGGCCTTGAGATGAAACGACAGCTTTATAAGATGGTGCCGAAGAGAGGACTCGAACCTCCACGGTTTTACCCGCTAGTACCTGAAACTAGTGCGTCTACCAATTCCGCCACCTCGGCTCAGGGCGCGCAGATTAATCAGACCCGGGGGGTCTGTCAATGAAGAAATCGAAAAATAATAATGGCCGTCGCGAACTTGCCGATGACAAGACGCCCGAGCTGCCGAAGAAGGCCAAGGCTGGAGGTTTCAGCTGGGGCCGCAAGACGGCCGACAAGGCGGACTGGAAAACGGCGGATGCCGAGTTCGCAGCCGAGTCCACTCGCTACGCCAGCCCGCTGCCGAGCCGCAATCACATCCTGAAGACGCTGGTCGAATCCGCTGAGCCGATGACGCTCGACGAACTGATCGCCCACTTCGGCCTGAAGAAGCTCAACGAGCAGGAAGCGTTCACCAAGCGTCTGGTGGCGATGGCCCGCGAAGGCCAGCTCACGGCTGCCGATCGCCGCGGTGCCTATCGCGCCGTGCTGACCGAAGACGGTCAGACCATCGAAGCGGCGCCGCGCTCCGGCATCCTCGTCGACGGCAAGGTGCTCGCCCATCGCGATGGCTATGGCTTCGTCCAGCCTGATGGCAGCGCCCACGGCGACAAGTCCGGCGACGTGTTCCTGTCGCCGCGCCAGATGAATTCCTTGATGAATGGCGACCGGGTGCGGGTGCGCGTCACCGGCACCGATGCCCGTGGTCGCCGCGAAGGCTCGCTGGTCGATGTGCTCGAACGCGGCACTTCGCAGGTCGTCGGCCGTCTGCATGCCTCGAGCATCGGCGGTGGCGGCATCTTCACGGTGATCCCGAGCAACCCGAAGCATCCGGAACTGGTCGTGCCGTCCACCGAACTGGGCGGCGCCAAGCCGGGCCAGATGGTGGTGGCCGAGCTGACCGCACCTCCGGGCGATCGGACCATGCCGGTCGGCCGCATCGTCGAGATTCTTGGCGACCACATGGCGCCGGGAATGGAGATCGCCGCAGCGATCCGCGCCCACAAGCTGCCGTTCGAATGGCCGCAGGGCGTCGAAGCGGAAGCCGAAGCCTATGGTCCGGTGGTCACACCGGCGCAGTGGGGCGATCGCGAAGACCTGCGCGAACTCGGCCTGATGACCATCGATGGCGCCGATGCCCGCGACTTCGATGACGCGGTCTATGCCGAAGCGGTCAAGGGCTGGCGCGGCGGCGGCTGGAAGCTGTGGGTGGCGATCGCCGACGTTTCGTCCTACGTCACCGTGGGCTCCGCACTCGATGCCGAAGCGACCGAACGCGGCACCTCGGTGTACTTCCCGAACAACGTCATCCCGATGTTGCCGGAGGCGCTGTCCAACGGCCTGTGCTCGCTGAATCCGAAGGTCGATCGCCTGTGCATGGTCTGCGAGATGCGCGTCGCCAAGGACGGCGAAGTCTCGAAGTCCAAGTTCTATCCGGCGGTGATGCGCTCGAAGGCGCGCCTGATCTATGACGATGTCGCCGCGATGCTGGCCGACCCGGAATGCGAGCAGGCGAAGGCGCAGCCGGAACTGCTGGCACCGCTGAACACCTTGCGGGAAGTGTTTGAAGCGCTGTTCGCGGCGCGCGAGGCGCGTGGTGCGATCGACTTCGAAGGCACGGAAACCAAGATCGTCTTCGGCGAAGGCCGCAAGATCGAAAAGATCGTGCCGGTGCAGCGCAACGTCGCCCATCGCCTGATCGAGGAATGCATGATCGCGGCGAACGTGCAGGGCGCGCTGCTGGTCGACAAGCACAAGATGCCGTCGCTGTTCCGCGTTCATGCGCCGCCGGATGGCGACAAGGTGGCGATCCTGCGCGAGTTCCTTGCCGGCCGCGCATTGCGGCTCGGCGGTGGTGATTCGCCGGTCGCCAAGGACTACGCAACCCTGCTCGCCAGCGTCAAGGGCCGCGAGGATGCCAGCCTGATCCAGACGGTGATGCTGCGGTCGCTGATGCAGGCTCGTTACCAGCCGGCCAACGACGGTCACTTCGGCCTGGCGCTGACCCACTACGCGCACTTCACCAGCCCGATCCGCCGCTATCCCGATCTGCTGCTGCACCGGGCGATCAAGCACGTGATCGCCAAGGGCAAGCCGAAGACCTTCACCTATTCGGTGCAGCAGATGGAAGCGCTGGGCGCGCATTGCTCGATGGCCGAGCGCCGTGCCGACGACGCCACCCGCGACGTCAACACCTGGCTGAAGTGCGAGTTCATGCGTCACCGGGTCGGCGAAGACTTCGACGGCATCGTCGCCAGCGTCGCGCCGTTCGGCCTGTTCGTCGAACTGACCGGCCTGTACATCGAAGGCATGCTTCACGTGTCGCAACTGAAGGGCGATTTCTACGAGTTCGAAGCCAAGCATCAGCGCCTGGTCGGCAGCCGCTCGAAGACCGTCTATGCGCTCGGCCAGAAGATCCGCGTCAAGGTGGTTCGGGTCAGCCTCGACGAACGCAAGATCGATCTCGAGATCGTCGAGCAGGGCGGCAAGTCCGGTGGCCAGAAGGATGGCGGCGGACATGACGGCGGCCGCGACAATGGTCGTGGCGGTGACAAGGACGGTGGCCGCAACGGCGGTGGCCGCGGGAGAAAGCGTCGGTGAGCAGCACGCTCGTTCGCGCGAGCCTCGCAGCGTTGCTGCTGGGGCTCGCGGCCTGCGCGGGCTCGCCACCCGAGACTGCGCCGATCGTGCCTGCGCAAGATGGCGCGCCGGTGCCCCTGGCAGGCGCCGATTCACCGTCAGAGGCTTACGCCGTGGCCGGTGCATTGCCACCGGCGCAGCTGGCTGCAGTGCTGACGACGTTCAATGCCGAACTGAAAGCGAAGCTCGGTACTTCGTCCGGCAGCTGGCGGTTGCTGCCTGAGCGTGAGCGGGCCACGCGTATCGTGTTCGACGCCGATCGTGCCTTCGAAACCGGCAGTGCGCAGTTGCGGCCGGAACTGCTGCTGCCGTTGTCCGAACTCGCCAAGGCGGCACGTGGTGGCAATGCGAACGCGGGGCCCTGGGTCATTCACGTGATCGGCCACGCCGAACGCGCAGAAGACGCAAGCCTGAGCGAACGTCGCGCCACGGCGATTGCCTCCTATCTCGCCGAACAGGATGTGCCCGGTGGCCGCCTGCGCGCGGAAACGCGCAGCGAAAAGAACGGTGCGGGTCATCGCATCGAGCTGGTGTTCGCGGCGATCGTCCAGGGCCGCGAGTCGCGTGCCTGGATGCCGCCGGAGGCAGTCGCCGCCAGCCGCTGATCGCGGCTACCCTGCGAGCGTGAACCTGCCCAACGCATCGTCGCGCTCGACTCTCGCCATCGTCTGGGTGCTGCTGTTCGGTGCCATCGCCGCCTATGTGCTCGACAACATCGGCGGCTTCTGGCTCGGTGCGTTCAGTGGCTATCTGTTCGGCCGATTGCGCGAGGTGCAGCAGGAGCTGCGTGAGCTGAGTGCGAGAGTTGCGACGGGGGTTGTTTCATCGGCCACCCCAGCGGCAGAGGCCGAACCGCTCGTGGAGGCAGCGCCTTTGCGTCGCGAATCGCCGGGCTGGAGCGAGACATCATCGGCTTTGCCGACGGCAGTACCGTCTACGCCACCGTCAGCGTCGGCACCCGCAGCACCATCGGTTTTCGATCGCCTGATCGAAAGAATTTCCGACTGGGCCCGAGGCGGCAATCCGCTGGCCCGGCTCGGCGTGCTGATCACCTTCGTCGGCGCGGTCTATCTGATTCGCTATGCGGCGGAAACCGGTTATCTGCCGGTCGAGCTGCGGCTCGCGGGGCTGTCGCTGGCGGCGCTGGCGATGGTGGCTGTCGGCTGGCGTCTGCAGGAGCGGGTCGCTGGCTACGCGCTGACCCTGCAGGGCGGCGGTCTGGCGCTGCTGTATCTGACCGTGCTCGCCGCGCTGCGGCTCTATCACTTGCTGGCGCCGACGCCGGCGTTCGCGCTGCTGGTGCTGGTCGCGGCCAGTTCGGCACTGCTGGCGGTGCGTCAGAACGCGCTGCCGCTGGCGGTCATCGGTTTCGCCGGAGGCTTCGCGGCACCCTTGTTGCTTGGGGGTGATGGCAGCCACATCAGCCTGTTCGGCTATTACACGGTGCTCAATCTCGGCGTCTTCGCGATCGCCGCGTTCCGGGGCTGGAATGGCCTGAACCTGCTCGGCTTCGTGTTCACTTTCGTGATCACGTCCTTGTGGCGAGTCACGACCTATCGCGCCGAATGGTTTGCCAGCGTCGAGTTCTTCCTGCTGCTGTTCTTCGTGCTCTACGTGTTGGTCACCGTGCTGTCGGCGCGCAGCGAGCGTCGCGCGGGCCTGGTCTCCGGCACGCTGACTTTCGGCCTGCCGGCGGTGGTGCTGTCGCTGCAGGCGAGCCTGGTTGCCGACATCGAGCAAGGCTTGGCCGTCAGTGCTGCCGGCTTCGGCCTGTTCTATCTGATCACTGCAGCCGCGCTGTTCAGCGCGCGGCGCGATTACTGGCGCATCACCGCGCAGGCCTTCATCGCGATCGGCGTGGTGCTGCTGAGCCTGGCGGTGCCGCTGTATTTCGACGAGCAGGCCACCTCGGCCACCTGGGCGCTGGAAGGTGCCGGCGCGGTCTGGCTCGGGTTACGCCAACAGCAGTTCCGTGCGCGGGCCTTCGGTGTGATCGTGCAATTGCTGGCGGGTGGATCGCTGGTGATCGGCATCGTTGACGGCCCGGCCAGCAGCGGCTGGTTAGAGATTGGTGTGCCGGGCGCAGCTTTGCTGGCGTTTTCGGGCATCGCCAGCGGCCATTGGCTCCGCCTGTCCCGCAGTGCATCGCGCATCGAACAGCGAGTCGCCGATCTTGCGGCGGTCTGGGCGCTGGGCTGGTGGCTGTATGCGTTGTTCGTGCAGGTCGACCACTCGGCCGGAAAATACTTCATCGGCCTGGCGCTGGCGGGCGGCGCGCTGACGGCTGCGGCGCTCGCCCTGCTGGCCCAGCGTCTGGTCTGGCCATGGCTCGCGCGCTTGTCGCAGCTGAGCTTCCTGCTATTTGCCGGCGTCGGCCTGATCGCCGCGCTCGTCGAACGGCCGTCGGGGCAGGGCGGTGTGTTCGGCTGGTTCGCCTTGCTGACCACGCATTACGTCCTGCTCTGGCGCAGCGAGCGCCATGCGCCGGCGACGCCGGTGCCGCTGCAGGAGTGGCCGTCGCACATCGTTCCGGCGCTGCTGAAGACCTGGCTCGCCAGCCTCGAACTGGCCTGGCATCTACGCAGCCAGTTCGACGGCGACTGGCCGGTGCTGGCCTGGGGCCTGGTGCCGGCGTTCGCGCTGGGCCTGTTCACGATGTTCGCGGCGCGCTGGCCGGTGGCGCGTGATCGCCGTTTGTATGCGCTCGGCGTGTCGCTGCCGCTGGCGATCTGGCTGCTCGGCTGGGTGCTGGTGACGAGCCTCGAAAGCCGCGGCAGCGCCGCACCGCTGATCACGCTGCCGCTGCTCGATCCGCTCGATCTCAGCGTGCTGGTGATTGCCGCCGCGCTGTTGCTGTTCTGGCGTCAGCGCCGTGTCGAGGACTGGCAGTGGCTGGCAAGGCTGAGCCAGCCCTGGCTGATGCCGGCGGCTGTGGCGACTACCGCCTTCGTCTGGCTGAACGGTGCCATTGCACGCGGCCTGCATTACAGCCTCGGTACGCCGCTGGGCTTTCAGGGCATGCTCGATTCGGCCTTGCTGCAGGCCACCTGGTCGGTGGTCTGGAGCGTGCTCGGCTTCGGTGCGATGTGGCTTGCGGCCCGGCGCATCCATCGCGGCCTGTGGCTGGCTGGCGCGGCGCTGATGGTGATCGTTGCGATCAAGCTGTTCGCCGTCGATACCGCTGGCACCGGTACGCTGGCGAGGATCGCTGCGTTCCTGTCGGTCGGCGTGATCCTGCTGGCGGCGGGTTACTTCGCGCCGTTGCCAGCGGCAACAACCGAGCGCAGCTAATACACTGCGCGCCGTTCAGGCATCCAACCGGCAGCAGACCATGGCAGAGACTTACATCGGCGGCTTCCACGCCGTCATCGCGGCGATCGAAGACGGCGAAAGCAAGCCGCGTGAAATCCTGCTTGCCGAAACCCGCCGTGATGCGCGCGCCGAAAAGCTGCTGGAGCTGGCCGCCAAGCGCAACATCACGGTCCGCAAGGTTGCTCGCGATGTGCTCGATATCCGCGCGCCGGGTCTGCGTCATCAGGGCGTGCTGGCGGCGATCAATGCTGCCGATCTCGGTGGCGAAGAACTGATCGATCTGCCGGCGACGCCGGAGCGCCTGATCCTGGCGCTCGATGGCGTGCAGGACCCGCACAACCTAGGCGCCTGCCTGCGCACCTCGGAAGCCACCGGCGTCGATGCCGTGATCATCCCGAAGGATCGCGCCGTCGGCGTCACGCCGGCCGTGCGTTCGGCCGCCGCCGGTTCCGCCGAGCGGGTACCGGTGGTGCCGGTGACCAATCTGGTCCGCAAGCTGGAGCAGTTGAAGCAGCTTGGCTACTGGGTCGTCGGCCTGGCTGGCGAGGGCGATGAATCGCTGTTCGATGTCGATCTGACCGGGCCGCTGGTGCTGGTCATGGGCGGCGAGTCCGAAGGTCTGCGCCGGCTGACCCGCGAGTGCTGCGACAGAGTGGTGCGCATTCCGATGAAGGGCGAGCGAATCGAAAGTCTCAACGTGTCGGTGGCCGCAGCGGTCTGCCTGTACGAGGCTTATCGCCAGCGCAATCACAAGCCGGCCAAGGCTGCCGCGCGGAAGAAGTGATGGGGCGCTCGCGCCTGCTGCTGTCGGTGCTCGCGGTGCTGATCATCGTGCTGCTGGCGCAATGGTGGCGAGGGCAGGACCAAGTGCCTGAAACGGCGCCGGATGCAGTGATCAGCGAGTCGCCGCCGGTTACCGTCGAAGCGTTACCGGCGCCGTCAGCCGCATCGTCGGTCGCCCGGCAGACGGTGGAGCGTGCGGTTGTCGATTCCGGCATCACCATCCGCCTGATCCGTCGCGCCAGGCTGGCGCCACCCCCAGGCCGGCTTGCCGATGGCTACGCGAAGCTGCTGCCCGAAGCGCAGAGCGGCAATCGTCTGTCCCAGTACCGGCTCGGCAGCCTGCTGTTCGAGTGCCGCGAAGTTCCGGCCGATAGTGCTGCGCTGGAGCAGGAAGTCGAGGCCTTCTATCAGACCCGTCGGCACGGCCGCTGGACCGTCGATGCGCCGAAGGCCGAGGAAGCCACGCTGCGCCACCTGTATGCCGAATGCGACGGCATTCCGGCCGAGGCGCGCGTTGGTTTTCGCGACTGGATCAAGCAGGCCGCCGATGCCGGCATCATCGAAGCCCAGCTGAATCTGCCGTTGAAGCTGCCGCCGGATGACTACTGCCAGTTCCTGGCCGAATGCGCGGCCGATCAGCGCGCCCGGCAGGAAGCGTTGCAGGCGGAAGCGATCGATTACACGACGCGGGCGCGCGAAGCCGGATCGGTGGCGGCGCTGTGGACGTTCGCCGCTTGGTACGCCGGTGGTGAGGTGCTGCCGCAGAACGACATCGAGGCCTATGCGCACTTCCGGGCGCTCGATCAGGTCAATGCCGCGAGCCAGCAGCCGCAGCGTTTCGGCAAGTTGCTGGCCGGCATGAAGAAGAAGCTGCGCGCGGTCGACATCGACGCCGGCGAGACGAGGGCGCGCGAGCTGCTGTCGAATCCGAACTGCTGCGTGATCACGCCCTGAATTGGATCCGAGTGGGCGGCGGCTTGCCCGGAACGGCCTGAAAACGTACACTCCGCGACCTTTCCGGGCAGACCGTTGCTGATCTGACCGGAAAACCTTGTCCCACCGCCCGTTGCGCCCAGAGATATCGACGGGTCATTTGCGGGGGACTGCCCGGGCTGGCTTCGCTGCCAGCCTGCATCCACAAGGAGCATCCATGCGTCATTACGAAGTTGTTGTCATGGTCCATCCGGACCAGAGCGATCAGGTTCCGGCCATGATCGAACGCTACAAGAACATGGTCGAGTCCGACGGAGGCGCTGTGCACCGCATGGAAGACTGGGGCCGCCGCCAGCTCGCCTATCCGGTCGCCAAGCTGCACAAGGCGCACTACGTTCTGATGAACGTCGAGTGCTCCGACGCCGTGCTGAAGGAGCTGGAAAGCGCCTTCCGCTTCAACGACGCCGTGATCCGCAAGCTGGTCATCCGCATGGACAAGGCTGAGACCGAGCAGTCGCCGCTGTTCAAGGTTCCGGAAGAAGACAAGAAGCCGGAATACAAGCGCAATGCCGAGGGCGAGGCCGCTGCTGCCGACGCCGCCGATGCCGCTGCCACCACGACCGAAGAGGCCGTCTAAGCCATGTCACGTTTTTTCCGCAAGAAGAAGAGCTGCAAGTTCACTGCCGAAGGCACCATCCGGATCGACTACAAGGATCTGGCGACGCTGAAGCAGTACGTCTCCGAGAACGGCAAGATCGTGCCGAGCCGCATCACCGGCACCAAGGCGCGCTACCAGCGCCAGCTCGGTTCGGCGATCAAGAACGCGCGTTACCTCGCGCTGCTGCCGTACACCGACGCCCACGAGTAAGGAGAAGAATCCATGGAACTGATCCTGCTCGAAAAAGTGACCAACCTCGGCGACCTCGGTGATGTCGTCAAGGTCAAGTCCGGCTACGGCCGCAACTACCTGCTGCCGTCCGGCAAGGCGCTCACCGCCACCGCCGGCAACAAGGAAGTGTTCGAAGTCCGCAAGGCCGAACTGATGAAGAAGCATGCCGAGACGCTGGCCGCCGCGAAGCTGCGTGCAGCGGCACTCGCCGGCAAGCACGTCACCATCAAGGCGCTGGCGGCTGACGAAGGCAAGCTGTACGGCTCGGTTGGCCCGGCGGAAATCGCCCGTGCCACCACCGGTACTGCGTACGTGCTCGAAAAGAGCGAGATCGATCTGCCGGAAGGCCCGATCCGCGTCATCGGCACCTACACCGTCGCCGTGCGCCTGCACGCCGAAGTCGAAACCACGCTGATCGTGGTGATCGAAGAAACCAAGGGCTAAAGCCTTTCGTTTCGTGGCAACGATCGGCCCGCCTCGCGCGGGCCGATTCGTTTCTGGCGCTTGCGGCCAGTCATGCACAAACTGTCCACAGCTTGTTCCGTGGCGGCCGCAAGTTCGAACGCGCAAGCTTGATGATCCACCGAGAACCGACCATGGCCACGCCTTTCCCGAACGCATCTCCTGGCAGCGCCCAGCCTGGCGCGCGGCTGGCCGCCAGTCCCAAGCATCCCCCTTACTCGCTGGAAGCCGAGCAGTCGGTGCTCGGCGGCCTGCTGCTGAACAATCGCGCCTGGTACGAGTTGGTCGATCAGGTTGCCGAAGAAGATTTCTACACTCAGGACCACCGGCAGATCTTCAAGGCGATCGGCGAACTGCTGAACGCCGGCCGGCCCTGCGATTTCGTCACCCTGTCCGAACATCTGCGCCATCAGGGCAAGCTCGAGGACGCCGGCGGCATCAGCTATCTCGGCACCCTGGCCGCCGATACGCCATCGGCCGCCAACATCAAGGCCTATGCCGAGATCGTTCGCGAACGCTCGGTGCTGCGCTCGCTGATCGCCGCCGGCCAGGACATCGCCGAACTCGGCTATCAGCCCGAGGGCCGCACGCCCGGCATGCTGATCGACGTCGCCGAAAAGCAGGTCTTCGCGATCCGCGCGCGTGGCTCCAAGGCGGCCAGCCAGGCCAAGGACATGCCGATGCTGATGGATGCGATCGAGGATCGTCTCGAGCGTCTGCGCAATAATCCGTCCAGCCTCGCCGGCACGCCGACTGGTTTCACCGAACTCGACAAGCTGACCCAGGGCATGCACCCGGGCGATCTGATCATCGTCGGCGGCCGTCCCGGCATGGGCAAGACCAGCTTCGCGATGAACATCGCCGAACACGTGGCGATCGAGAACAAGCTGGCGACGGCGGTGTTCTCGATGGAAATGTCCGCCGAACAATTGGCGCTGCGCGTGCTGTCGTCATTCGGTCGCATCGACCAGCAGGCACTGCGCAGTGGCCAGATGGAAGACCACGACTGGAGCCGTCTGGTCTCGGCCAGCGGCCTGCTCCGCGAAGCGCCGCTGTTCATCGACGAAACCGGTTCGTTGTCGCCGCAGGAACTGGCCGGCCGTGCGCGGCGCATGGCCGCCAAGCATCCGCTGTCGCTGATCGTGGTCGATTACATCCAGCTGATGCAGGTGCCCTCGAACCGCGAGAACCGCACCAACGAGATCTCGGAAATCTCCCGCTCGCTGAAGGCGCTGGCCAAGGAACTGAAGGTGCCGATCATCGCGCTGTCGCAGCTGTCGCGCAGCCTCGAAGCGCGTCAGGACAAGCGGCCGATCATGTCCGATCTTCGCGAATCCGGCTCGATCGAACAGGACGCCGACATGGTGCTGTTCGTCTACCGCGACGATTACCACAACAAGGAATCGCCGAATCAGGGCACCGCCGAAATCATCATCGCCAAACAGCGTTCCGGCCCCACCGGCAAGGTCAAGACCGCGTTCCTCGGCAAGTACACGCGCTTCGACAATCTGGCGCCGGAGTACATGTACGGCGGTTGATGCGGTCGCTGCTCGGGCAATCAACAAGAGCAACTGGAAACTGCTGCACATGCCTCTCCCTCGTGTCACTGCAACGGTCGATCTGTCGGCCGTTCGCCACAACCTGCAACGTGTGCGCGAGTTCGCGCCGCAATCGAAAGTGATGGCAGCGATCAAGGCCGATGCCTATGGCCACGGCGCCGTGCCGGTGGCGCGTGCGTTGGCCGAGGCCGGCGTCGACGCCTTTGCCGTCGCCTGCCTCGAAGAAGCCGTCACTCTGCGCGATGCCGGCATCGCTACCCGCATCGCCTTGCTTGAAGGCGTGCTGTCCGCCGAAGAAGCCGAGGAAGCGGCGCGGCTGGATCTGGAGATCGTCATCCACGATCGCTGGCAGCTGGAACTGCTGGCTTCGCTGCTGCCGACGACCGCGCTCCGCGTCTGGTTCAAGCTCGACAGCGGCATGCACCGGCTCGGTTTCCCGCTCGCCGAAGCTCCGGCACTGCAGGCTGCGCTGCTGGCCCGGCCGAACTGGCGCCTGCAAGGCTGGATCACCCATCTGGCCTGTGCCGATGACCGCGACAGCGCGATGACCTCTGCCCAGATCGCCGCGTTCGACGCCGCGATGGCGGACATTCCCGGAGCCCGCTCGATCGCCAATTCCGCGGGCCTGATCGCCTGGCCGCAGGCGCGGGTCGACTGGGTGCGCCCGGGCCTGATGCTCTACGGCGCCAGCCCGATGCCGGGAACGGTCGGCAGCGATCTGGACCTGAAACCGGCGATGACCGTCGCCAGTCGCTTGATTGCCGTTCACGAAGTGCCGGCCGGCGATTCCGTGGGTTACGGCGCCACGTTCATCTGCCCGGAAGCGATGCGCGTCGGCGTCGTCGCGGTCGGCTATGCCGATGGCGTGCACCGCATCCTGCCGACCGGCGCACCAGTGCTGATCCACGAGCAGCGCGTGCCGATCATCGGCCGGGTGTCGATGGACATGATTACCGTCGATCTGCGCAGCCTGCCGCGGGCCGCGGTCGGTGATGCCGTGACCCTGTGGGGCCCAGGCCTGCCGGCCGAGGAAGTCGCGACCTGGGCCGGCACCTTGTCTTACGAGTTGTTCTGCGGTCTGACCAACCGCGTGCACTACCGCTACGTCTGAGCAGCCGGCAGGCCGGATCGCTCAGGCCTTCTGACGCGCCGGCTTCTTCAGCGTCGCCTCGTGGATCTTCAGGCTGGCGTGCGCTGCCCGCAGCAGCGGCGCTGCGATGCCATGTTTCGCGCCGCGTGCGATCAGGTCACCGAGAATGTGATCGGCCTCGACCTTGCCGCCCTGTTCGAGGTCGCGAAGCATCGAGGCCTTCGCACGCGAACCGGGTTCGGTCAGGATCGTCCGCGTGCCGTCGAGCACATGCTGACGCGGCGCGTAGCCGTGGGCAGCGGCGATTGCCGCGCATTCGTCGATGGTGTCGAGCATCAGGGCCCGGCCTTCCGGCGCCACGACGATCTGGCCGACATTGGCGTGCATCAGACAGGTCATGCCGGCGAGGCTGGCCAGCATCACCCACTTCTCCCAGACCGCCTGCTGGATGCTGAAGCTGGCGCGGCCATCGAACTTGCAGCCCTGCATCAGCGCTTCGATCGCTTCGATGCGCGACGTGCGGCGATCATCGATCTCACCGAAACGCAGTGCGTGCATTTCCGACATGTGCTCGATCGCGCCATCGCTGTCGAGCCGCACGGCAATCGAACACAACCCGCGCAGCACCTGGTCGGCGCCGAAACGCTCATCGAGCAATTCGAAATGGCGCAGGCCGTTGAGTAGCGGCAGGATCGCCGTTTCCGGGCCGACAGCCGGCGCGATCGCGGTCATCGCCGCTTCGAGGTCATAGGCCTTGCAGGCGAGGATCACCAGATCGAAGGTTTCGTGAATGTGGCCGCTGATCAGCACCCGCGGTTTCAGACGCAGATCGCCCTGCGGGCTGCGCACCAGCAGACCGTTGCCGCGCAATTGGGCGGCGCGGTGTTCGCGGACCAGGAAGCTGACATCGCGTCCCGCTTCCAGCATCCGGCCACCGAAATAACCACCGGTGGCGCCGGCGCCGAGCATCAGCACTTTCATGTTCTTGAGGGTCATTCCTGAGAGGGGTTCTGGGCGTTGCGTCAGTGATGACGAATTCAAAATCTTGTTCAGCAGGATGATCGCTCAATGTGACCGTCTTCGTCTGCGCCACGCGGTTCACGAGCGATTCCCGGGCGATCAGCGAGACGCCGAACGGCAGGTGCGGATTCGTCTCGGAAACTGTATAAATATACATATACAGTCGTCTTCGGCAGATTCCGATGTTCTCCCATCCAGAAATTTCATTCATTGAAATCAATTATTTGAATGCTTTCCTGCAGGCGCCTGGCGTTTGCCGGAGCGTTTCATGACAGCTCCGGCGCCATCCTTGAGCGAGGTGCTGGCGCGGCCCGATGTCTGGCGCGGCGGCGACTTCGCCCGGATCACCGCCGAACCCAGCGGCCATGCCGAACTGGATCGCCGGCTGCCTGGCGGCGGCTGGCCGGTGGGCGCGCTGACCGAGCTGTTTCCGGAAACCCAGGGCATCGGCGAGATGCAGTTGGTGCTGCCCTGGATCGCCCGGCTGACCCAGGCCGGCGGCCGCGTGGCGATGGTCGATCCGCCGCATCTGCCGTTCGCACCGGCCCTCGCCCAGGCCGGCATCGTGTTGAGCCGTCTGTTGCTGGTGCGGCCACAGTCCAAGGATGGTGGCTTGTGGGCGACCGAGCAGATTCTCCGCGCCGGTTCCTGCGGCGCAGTACTGGCCTGGCCGGGGCGGCTCGGCGCGGTCGAGCTGAAACGCTTTCAGCTCGCCGCCGAAACCGGCAAGACCACCGCCTTGCTGTTCCGCGAGCCGCGCGCGGCGGCCGAGTTTTCGCCCGCCGCGTTGAGACTGAAGCTCACTGCGCGGCCGGGCGGGGTGCGGGTCGACATCTTCAAATGCCGCGGTGGCACGCCGGCGGCGGTGGATGTGCTGCTGCCGGCACTGGCGACGAACGGCTGATCGCCATGCTCTGGCTTTGCCTGCATCTGCCGCAGTTTTCGCTGGAAGCGCTCGGTGACGCATCTGCCTCTCAGGTCGTCACCGGGCGTCGGGGCGCCCGCCGCTGGGTGCTCGCGGGAGCCGCTGATCGCGTCATGCCGGGCACCGATTGGGGCACCGTGCAGACGCTGCATCCGGACATCCGCGCCCTCGAACGCAAGCCGCGCTCGGAGCGCGAAGCCATGCAGGCGCTGGCCGCCTGGGCCTATCGCTACGGTTCCGAACTGGTCTGGGAAATCACCGAAAGCGAACTGGATTACGGCTTGCCTTGCGCGCTGCTCTGGGTCGATATCGGTACCAGCCTCAAGTTGTTCGGCGGGCTGGATGCGCTGCTGGCCGATTTCGATGCCGGCTTTGCCGACAGCGGCCATGTCGGCCAGCGCGGTCTTGCGCCGACGCTGGAAGCGGCTGCGCTGCTGGCTCGGCTCGGCTTGTCGCAGCCGGTCTGCGATGCCGCCGAACTGCCGGCCGCGCTCGATGGCCTGCCGCTGGCCGCGCTGCCGCTGGAACCGAAGATCCAGAGCGCGCTGAAAGCCGTCGGCCTGAGCGGCATCGGCGAACTGCTCAAGCTGCCGGCCGCACCACTGGCCAAGCGCCATGGTCCTGCGTTCACCGTGTATCTCGACCGCCTGCTGGGCCGCCGTCCGGACGTACGGCCGCGCTTCCGGCTGCCGCCGAAGTATCAGCGGCGTTTCGATCTGATGAGCGAGGTCGAACACATCGAAGGCCTGCTGTTCCCCCTGCAACGGATGACCCGCGAACTCGGCCATTTCCTGAAGGCCCGCGACACCGGTCTGCAAGCCTTCCGGCTGACGCTGAACCACGGCCGCGCCAGTGGCGGAAAATTGCAGCCCGAGACCGTGCTCGACCTGCGTCTGGCCAGCCCGGCGCGTGACGCCGATCGCCTGCTGCGCGTGCTGCGCGAACGCTTGAGCCGCACGCCGTTGCCGGTACCGGTGCGCAGCCTGAAGCTGACGGCCGAGCATTTCATCGAGCCGCCGACCGGGCAGGGTGACCTGTTCGAAAGTCGCGCCGGCGATGACGAAGCCTGGAGCCAGCTGGTCGAAAAGCTGATCGCCCGGCTCGGTGCCGAAGCGGTGACTGCGCTTGGTCTGATCGCCGATCATCGACCCGAGCGCAGCTGGCGCCTGCGGGCCTGCGATGCGCCGCCGCCGTCCCCCGCAGCTGCAACCAGCCTGGCCGAACTGCCACCACGCCCGATCTGGCTGATCGACCCGCCGAAGCCGCTATCGGCAGCACCCGCTCGAATCACCGGCTTCGAACGTCTCGAAGGCGGCTGGTGGGACGGCGACGACGTGATGCGCGATTACTACCGGTCCGAAGCGCAGGGCAGCGGCCTGTGGGTGTTCCAGGATCGGCAGACCCAAGCCTGGTTCCTGCAGGGCATCTGGGCCTGATTGGGCCTGATCGGACAAGTCGCGCGATGGACTACGCCGAACTGCATTGCGTCTCGCACTACAGCTTTCTGCGCGGCGCTTCGTCGCCGGATCAGTTATTCGAAGCGGCAAAGGCACAGGGCTACGAAGCGTTGGCGATCACCGACGAATGCTCGATGGCCGGCATCGTGCGCGCCCATGTCGCGGCCGAGAAGCATGAGGTCAAGCTGATCGTCGGCAGCGAGTTCCAGCTCGATGACGGCCTGCGCTTCGTGCTGCTTGCGCCTTGCCATCGCGCCTACAGCGAAATCTGCCGGCTGATCACCACCGGTCGCCGCGCAGCGGACAAGGGCGACTACTTCCTGACCCGCGATGATCTGCACGATCTCGATCAGGTGCTCGCGCTGTGGTTGCCGCCGGATGACGACGCCATCGCCGAAGCACAAGGCGCGTTCATCGCCACGACTTTCGGCGCGCGCGCCTGGATCGCTGTCGAGCTGCATCGCCATGGCGATGACCGCGCGCAGCTGAATCGCTTGCTGAGCCTCGGTCGTCATCTCGGTTTGCGCTGCACGGCGGCGGGCGATGTCCACATGCATGTCCGTGAAGCGCGTGCGCTGCAGGACACGATGACCGCGATCCGCCACAGCCTGGCGCTGGAAGACTGCGGCGCGCGGTTGTTCCCGAACGGCGAGCGGCATCTGCGGCCGATTGCCGAACTGCAGCAGCTGTATTCAGACTTCTTGCTAGCCGAAGCTGCCGCGATCGCCGAGCGCTGCAGTTTCTCGATGGCCGGATTGAATTACGAATACCCGCACGAACTGGTGCCGGACGGCCACACGCGCAGCGGTTGGTTGCGTGTGCTGACCGAACAGGGCCTGCGTAATCGCTGGCCAGAAGGTGAGCCGGTCTCGGTGCGCAAGACCATCGAGATGGAACTGGAACTGATCATCGAGCTTCGCTACGAAGCCTTTTTCCTGACCGTGCACGACATCGTCCGCTGGGCGCGCGCGCAAGTTCCGGAAATCCTTTGCCAGGGCCGTGGATCGGCGGCGAACTCGGCAGTCTGTTACGCGCTCGGCATCACTTCGGTGAATCCCGCCGAGCAGCGCCTACTGTTCGGCCGTTTCCTGTCGAGGGAGCGCAACGAGCCGCCGGACATCGATGTCGATTTCGAGCATCAGCGCCGCGAACTGGTGATGCAGTACATCTACAACAAGTACGGTCGTGAACGCGCCGCGCTGGCGGCGACGGTGATCCGCTATCGCCGCAAGTCGGCGATTCGCGATTGTGGCCGCGCACTCGGCATCGGCGCCGACGAGATCGATCGGCTCGCCAATTCGCTGGCTTGGTGGGACGAACCCGAAACCTTGCCGGATCGCCTGCGCGAGCAGGGTTTCGATCCCGCAACACCGGTAGTCGCGCGCTGGCTGATGCTGGTGAAAGCGCTGGTCGGCACGCCGCGTCATCTGTCGCAGCACGTCGGCGGCTTCGTCATTTCCGAGCATCCGCTGCACGAGCTGGTGCCGGTCGAGAATGCGGCGATGCCGGATCGCACGATCATCCAGTGGGAGAAGGATGACCTCGAAGCGCTGGGCTTGCTGAAGGTCGATTGTCTGGCGCTCGGCATGCTCAGCGCGATCCGGCGAATGTTCGAATTCATCGAGCGGCAGACTGGCGTGCAGCATTCGATCGCCAGCATTCCGCGTGATGACCTGCCGACCTACGAGATGATCCAGGCGGCCGATACCGTCGGCGTGTTCCAGATCGAATCGCGGGCGCAGATGAGCATGCTGCCGCGTTTGCGGCCCAAGGATTTCTACGATCTGGTGATCCAGATCGCGATCGTCCGGCCGGGGCCGATCCAGGGCGGCATGGTTCATCCCTACTTGAAGCGGCGGAATGACTTGGAGCCGGCTATCTATCCGAGCGAGGCATTGAAGAACGTACTCAGCCGCACGCTGGGTGTGCCGCTGTTCCAGGAGCAGGTCATCGAGATCGCGGTGGTTGCCGCCGATTTTTCTCAGGGCGAAGCCGATCAGCTGCGCCGCTCGATGGCCGCCTGGGGCAAGGACGGCAGCTTGATGCCGTTGCGTCAGCGTCTGCTCGACGGCATGAAGAAGAACAGCTACGAAGAAGCCTTCGCCGAACAGATCTTCGAGATGATCAAGGGCTTCGGCAGCTACGGTTTTCCGGAGTCGCACTCGGCCAGCTTTGCGC
Organism: Nevskia ramosa DSM 11499; assembly: GCF_000420645.1. Lineage (NCBI taxonomy): Bacteria > Pseudomonadati > Pseudomonadota > Gammaproteobacteria > Nevskiales > Nevskiaceae > Nevskia > Nevskia ramosa. Next base: position 551,885 of record NZ_ATVI01000005.1, read on the forward strand.
TGCTTGCTTATGTTTCGTCCTGGATCAAGTGCCATCATCCGGCGGCGTTCTTCGCCGGGCTGATCAACAGTCAGCCGATGGGTTTCTACGGGCCGGCGCAGCTGATCCGCGAAGCGAAGCGGGCAGGGGTGGAAGTGCGGCCGGTCGATGTCAGAAACAGTGACTGGGACTGCACGGTCCCCAAGGCAGGCGATGGCAAGCCGGCGATTCGGCTCGGCCTGCGTCTGGTCGATGGTCTGAACGAAGAGGTAGCGAAAAGCATCATGGCTGCGCGCCGGCAATCCCCCTTCATCGATATCGAGGATCTGGTGCGCCGTGCCCCGCTTGATGCTGCCAATCGTCGCTTGCTGGCCAGGGCCGATGCGCTGCGCAGCTTGGGTGGCCATCGTCACGCCGTGCACTGGCAGGTGCAGGGCATCGAAGACCTGCCCGCGATGCTGGCGGGTCATGCGTCGCCGGAAAGCGATGTCGAGTTGCGAACGCCGCACGAAGCGGAAGAGGTGCTGGCCGACTACCAGAGCACCGGCCTGACTTTGCGGCGTCATCCTCTGGCGTTGCTGCGGCCCAGGTTGGCGATGCTCGGCATTCATACTTCAGCCGATCTGGCCACGCTCGCGCACCGGCAGAGCGTGCGAATCGCCGGCCTGGTGCTGAATCGTCAGCGACCGCAGACCGCCAAGGGCGTGATGTTCATGACTCTGGAAGACGAGACCGGCTGCCACAACCTGGTGGTCTGGAAGAAGAGCTTCGATGCGCAGCGTGCCGTGGTGCTCGGTAGTCGCCTGCTGATCGTCTCTGGCGAACTGCAGAAGGTCGATGGCGTCACGCATGTTGTCGCCAGGCGCTTCCGCGATGTCAGCGACTGGATCGCCGACATGCCAATCCCATCGCGCAACTTCCACTGATGGCGCGTTGAGCGCGTAGCAAAACGGTCGCCCACAAAAAAGCGCCGGCGAACGGCGCTGATGCGAATTTGTAAAGCGCCGACGAACGGCGCTGATGCGAATTTGTAAAGCGCCGACGAACGGCGCTTTACAGGCTCAGGCAATGACTTGTATAAATATACATATCAAGGACGCCTCAGCAATGACTGATCTTACTGCAAGACAGACCCAGGTACTCGACTTCATTCGCAAGCACATCGCTGATAACGGCGGCGCGCCAACCCGCGCTGAAATCGCCGCCGCTTTCGGACTGCGTTCGGCCAATTCCGCTGAACAGTATCTGCGCACTCTGGCCGAAAAGGGCCATCTTGAAGTGACCGGTCAGGCGCGTGGCATTCGCCTCGCGGCCCAGCATCGTGAACGCCGGGTCGAGATGCTGAAGGTTCCGGTCGTCGGTCGCGTTGCAGCGGGCCTGCCGATCCTCGCGGTCGAAAATCTTGACGATCATCGTGATCTGGCTGCGAATTTGTTCGAGCCGGCGCCTGATTTCCTGTTGCGCATCAAAGGCCACTCGATGCGCGATGCCGGCATTCTCGATGGCGATCTGCTCGCCGTGAAGCGCGCTCAGAACGCGATGAACGGCCAGATCGTTGTCGCTCGCATCGGTGATGAAGCAACGGTCAAGCGCTTCCGGCGTGAGGGCCACATCGTTAGCCTGATTCCTGAAAACACCGACCCGGCTTACCAGCCCATCGTCCTCGACCTGCGCGAGCAGGAACTGGTGATCGAAGGACTGGCCCTGGGCGTCATTGGAGTACGTCGATGAATCTGCAACAGCAACGCGAAGAAGCCCGCCGACGTCGTCTGGTCAACCGCAATGTCGCTCAGCATCGCCAGCTGTACTTCGACGAGGCTCGCCGTGGCGTGGTCAGCGGCGCCGGCACGGTTCGCCGCAATAGCCCACGTTTGGTGTTGTCAGCCGCTCAGAGCGATCCAGTCGTTGACAGTCCGGCGATCACCATTGCACTGAAGCTCGGCATCGTCACGCTGATGGCTGGCCTGCTGATACAGCACAAGGGCGTACTGCTGCAGGCCGTGTTGTCGTTGCTACCGTCCGGCTTGATCGGCTGAGCCCGGCCATGCTGACGCAAAACGGGCAGACCGCTCGCAGCAGTCAGCAGGACTCCGGCCTCGCGCTAACGGCGCGGCCGGTCTCCGATTACAGCTCCTGCTGGTCAGCGCTACCGGATCTGCTTCGGGCAAGAGTCGAACCCTTGCTCCAAGCAAGGTGCGGCGTGGAGTCGCACAGCAGAAGACGTTCGATTTCCATTGGTTCAGGCGCATGCCGGGCCTGATCAAAACGGTGCCCGGCAACGGTTCGGAATCGCTACTGCGTCGCGATCGCCGCGCGCTTGCCGCGCAGCACGAATTTCTGGATCTTGCCGGTCGCGGTCTTCGGCAGTTCAGCGACGACATGAAACGAAGTCGGCACCTTGAAGTGGGCAAGGCTCGCGCGACAGAACGTCTTGAGTTCGCCGTCGGCAAGGCTGTGGCCCGAGCGCAGCACGACGAAAGCTTCTGGAGATTCGCCCCATTTCTCGTGCGGCATGCCGACCACCGCTACTTCGATGATCGCCGGATGCCGCAGCAAGGTGCCCTCGACCTCGATCGACGAAATGTTTTCGCCACCGGAAATGATCACGTCCTTCAGGCGATCGCGAATCTCGATATAGCCGTCCGGGTGAACAACCGCCGCATCGCCGGTACGGAACCAGCCGCCCTTCAGCGCTTTCGCGCTCGCTTCCGGGTCGTTGTAGTAGCCGCGCATCACCGTGTTGCCGCGCGCCACGATCTCGCCGAGCGTTGTGCCATCAGCCGGCACCGGTTGATCCTGATCGTCGAACACGGCGGTTTCGCCGGAAGTCACCAGTTCCACGCCCTGGCGCGCCTTGATCAGGGCGCGCTGTTCAGCGCTCAGCTCATCGTGAGCCGGAAGCGGCTCGCAGATGGTGATGAATGGCGAGGTTTCGGTCAGCCCGTAAGCCTGGGTGATGGTCCAGCCCAGTTCGCCTTCGACTCGCTCGATCGTCGCAGGCGCCGGTGGTGCACCCGCTGTGATCACGCGAACACCCGGCCGCACAGCGCGACGCTGCGCCTCCGGTCCATTGGCAATACCGATCAGCACGGTGGGCGCTGCGCACAGCAGGCTCACGGCTTCACGATTGATGTGGTCGTAGATCGCCAGTGGCTCGACCTTGCGCAGGCAGACATGAGTGGCGCCCACTGCAGTGACGGTCCAGATGAAGGTCCAGCCATTGGCGTGGAACATCGGCAGCGTCCACAGATAGCGATCGGACGGCGTCATGTGCATGTGCACCAGCACACCGACCGAATTCATCCAGGCGTTACGGTGGGTGATCATCACGCCCTTCGGGCGCGACGTGGTTCCGCTGGTGTAGTTCACGGACAGCAGATCGGTTTCGGCAACCTCTGTCCGGTGGAAATCCGGGGACGCCTGTTCCACCAGGGTTTCGTACGCGAGCCAACCGTCATGCGAGCCTTCGAATGCGATGTAGTGCTCGACGTTCGGCAGTTGTGTGCGAATGCTGTCGATGGCATCGAAGTAGTCCGGGTGTGCGCAGACAATTTTCGAGCCGCTGTGGTTGATCAGGTACACGAAATCATCGGCGGTCAGCCGATAGTTGATCGGCACGATCACACCGCCGAACTGCGGGATCGAGTAGTACGTCTCGAGATTGGTGTGGGTATTCGGCGAGATCAGCGCAACGCGGTCACCTTTGACCACGCCCAGCGTCTGGAAAGCGGACGAAGCACGATCGCAGCGATCAAGAAACTGCCGATAGGTGTAGCGACGATCGCCATCGACCACAGCTTCGCGGTCGGGATAGAGCTTGCGGGCACGGCGGGCAAATTCCAGCGGGCTCAGCGGGGTCTCCACGGGCGACACTCCTCGGTTGTAGTTTTGGCGACGATCGATCACGAAACGTTGAAGTTTCGCTTGCCGAAGGGTAGCGGGAGTGTTGCGCGATGGGTATTGGGACAAGCCCGAAAAGCACAATCGGAAGCGCTTGAATCCGGGAACAACGAACATCAACCAAATAGGTTAGCTCGTGTGATGTCCAGCAATGCACATGCAAATGCTGGCCGAAGCAATGATCGTCATGACGTCGACGATTCAGCCAGATATCAAGTTTTGGATTTGAAACTATGTCAGGCAGCTATGGCCCGACATGGCGTCCCTACGGGGATTCGAACCCCGGTTCTCACCGTGAAAGGGTGGTGTCCTAGGCCTCTAGACGATAGGGACAACGAGGCGGTGTCGCGAGTGAATCAGAAACTTGGTGGAGCCAGCCGGGATCGAACCGGCGACCTCTTGCATGCCATGCAAGCGCTCTCCCAGCTGAGCTATGGCCCCGTACAGCGGAGCGAAAGTATAGGGCCTACCGAGGTGGGGACTCAAGTACTTTCGCGAGGAAATTTGCAGGCATGTCCGGGGAACCGGCGATCTATTAGACTGCGAGACGTTTTTCAGCCTGCAGAACCGCGCTGGACTCGCTCTGCGCACTCCTACCAACAGATCAACGAAGACGACATTCCCATGGCATCGGTCAGCACCAACGAAATGAAATCGGGCGTCAAGGTTCTCATTGACGGCGAACCGTACGCGATTCTCGACAATGAATACCGCAAGCCCGGCAAGGGCCAGGCGACGAACAGCATCAAGATCCGTGCATTGAAAACCGGCCGCGTGCTCGAGCGCACGCTGAAATCCGGCGATACCTGGGAACTGGCGGACGTCGAACAGACGGAAATGCAGTACCTCTACAACGACGGCGAGTTCTGGACCTTCATGGATCCGGTCAGCTTCGAACAGATTCAAGCCAATGACGCCGCGATGACCGAGGCCAAGGTCTGGCTGAAGGGCGAAGAGGTCTGCACCGTGCTGCTGTGGAACGGCGTGCCGTTGAGCGTAGCCGCGCCGAACACCGTGATCCTGAAGATCATTGAAACCGATCCAGGTCTACGCGGCGATACCTCGGGCGGCGGCGGCAAGCCGGCGAAACTCGAAACCGGCGCCATGGTTCGCGTCCCGCTGTTCGTGCAGCAGGATGAGTTGGTCAAGGTTGATACACGCACTGGCGAATACCTCGCCCGTGCAGGCAAGTAGGCCAAGCAGGATTAAAGACACCGAAGACGATGGCAAAACCTAGCGCAGCAGCGACCGGAACCCAGACCATGGACGACAATCGCAAGAAGGCATTGGAAGCCGCTCTCAGCCAGATCGAGAAGCAGTTTGGCAAGGGTGCGGTCATGCGCATGGGGGCGGACGATCCGGCCCGCGATGTCGAAGTGGTGTCGACCGGTTCGCTGGCGCTGGACGTTGCCTTGGGCATTGGCGGCTTACCGCGCGGCCGCGTCGTCGAAATCTACGGTCCGGAGTCTTCGGGCAAGACCACGCTGTGTCTGCAGGTGGTTGCCGAGATCCAGAAGCACGGCGGCACCGCTGCCTATATCGACGCCGAAAATGCACTCGATCCGCAGTACGCGGAGCGCTTGGGCGTGGTAGTCGGCGACATGCTCATCTCGCAGCCGGATACCGGCGAGCAGGGTCTGGAAATCGCTGACATGCTGGTGCGCTCGAACAGCGTCGACTGCATCGTCGTCGACTCGGTTGCGGCACTGGTGCCGAAGGCTGAAATCGAAGGCGAGATGGGTGACAGCCACGTCGGCCTGCAGGCCCGTCTGATGTCGCAGGCGCTGCGCAAGCTGACGTCCAACATCAAGCGCTCGAACACACTGGTCATCTTCATCAACCAGATCCGCATGAAGATCGGCGTGATGTACGGCTCGCCGGAAACCACCACTGGCGGCAACGCGCTGAAGTTCTACGCCTCGGTACGCCTGGATATCCGCCGCACTGGCGCGATCAAGAAGGGCGAGGAAGTGGTCGGCAACGAGACGCGCGTCAAAGTCGTCAAGAACAAGATGGCGCCGCCGTTCCGCGAAGCGCATTTCGAGATTCTGTACAACGAAGGCATCTCGAAACTGGGCGAGTTGATCGACCTCGGCGTCGAACATGGCTTCGTCGAGAAATCAGGTGCCTGGTACGCCTACAAGGGCGAGAAGATCGGCCAGGGCAAGGACAACTCGCGCAACTATCTCAAGGAACATCCCGAGATTGCCGATGCCATCGAAGTGTCGCTGCGAGCCAAGCTGTTGCCGGTGAAGACGCGCACGCCGGTAGCCGAGTAATTCCGTGGCAGGGCGCGGGCGCAAGCCGCCTGTGCCATTGGCTCCCGAAGCGGCGCGTGAGCGTGCGCTTCGGGCGCTGAGCCGACGCGAGCACAGCGCTCGTGAACTCACTACCAAGCTGGCGCATGACGGCCTGGATCGAACCGTGGCCAGCGAAGTGGTTGGCGAACTCGGCGAATCCGGTTGGCAAAGCGATGAGCGTTACGCAGGCTTGCTCAGTCGCTCACGCATTGCCCAAGGCTATGGCCCCTTGCGGATTCGTGCCGAGCTATCTGCCCGTGGTGTTGCTGACGCCCTGATCGTCGCCGCACTCGAGGAAGCCGATCCAGACTGGCTCGAGATCATCGGACGCATCTATCAGCGTCGCTACCGCGCAGCGCCGGTGGATGCCAAGGATTCCGCTGGTCGATATCGTTTCCTCGCCAGCCGTGGTTTCACGTCGGCGCAGATCCGCTCGGTGATGCGGGATGCCATCGATGCCGAGGATGAGCCCGAAGAATGAGCCTGATCGCGCTCGAACTCGCGTTGAAGCACGCTGGAAAACCCGCGCAAAACCTAGCGGCTACAGGGTCTTGCGCGCTACCATGCGCGACTTTTTTCGCCCGGGCCGCCTGGCCCAGCACGATATGAACAGCAACGAACTGCGCGCACGCTTCCTCGAATACTTCCGTCGGCAAGGCCATGCGGTGGTGCCGTCGTCGTCGCTGGTGCCGAGCAACGATCCGACCCTGCTGTTCACCAACTCCGGCATGGTGCAGTTCAAGGACGTGTTCACTGGCCAGGACAAGCGACCGTACACCCGCGCCACGTCGAGCCAGCGCTGCGTGCGCGCTGGCGGCAAGCACAACGATCTCGAGAACGTCGGCTACACGGCTCGGCATCACACCTTCTTCGAGATGCTCGGCAATTTCTCGTTCGGCGACTACTTCAAGCCAGATGCGATTCGCTTCGCCTGGGAGTTCATCACCGGCGCCGAATGGCTGGCGATCGACAAGAGCCGCCTGCTGGTCACCGTCTATCACAGCGATGACGAGGCCTATGACATCTGGCATCGCCAGATGGGTATTCCGGCCGAGCGCATCGTCCGCATCGGCGACAACAAGGGCGCACCTTACGCTTCGGACAACTTCTGGGCGATGGGCGATACCGGTCCCTGCGGGCCGTGCACGGAAATCTTCTACGACCACGATCCCGATGGCTCGAAGGGCATCTACGGTGGTCCTCCAGGTTCGCCGGAAGAAGATGGCGACCGCTGGATCGAAATCTGGAACGTCGTGTTCATGCAGTTCGAGCGCTCGAAGAGCGGCGAGCTGAGCAAGCTGCCGGCACCGAGCGTCGATACCGGCATGGGCCTGGAGCGCATCAGCGCGCTGATGCAGGGCACCAACGACAACTACCAGATCGATACCTTCAAGATTCTGGTCAACGCGATCGCCAAGCTGTCGAACACGGCGCCCTACGCCAGCGCATCGCAGAAAGTGGTGGCCGACCACATTCGTTCGGCTGCCTTCCTGATCATCGACGGCGTCACGCCATCGAACGAAGGACGCGGCTACGTGCTGCGCCGGGTCATGCGCCGCGCGATCCGTCATGGCTACAAGCTGGGACTGAGCGAGGCTTTCTTCTGGAAGCTGGTCGCGCCACTGGCCGAGGCGATGGGCGAGGCTTATCCGGAACTCGTCGAGCAGCGTGCTCGCATCGAACAGGTGATCCGCAGTGAAGAAGACAGCTTCGCGACCACGCTCGACAAGGGCATGAAGCTGCTTGAGGACGCGATCGGCACCCTCAAGAGCGACGTGATCCCGGGCGAAGTGGTGTTCAAGCTCTACGACACCTACGGCTTCCCGTTCGATCTCACCGCTGACATCGCCCGCGAGCGCAACCTGAAGCTCGACGAAGCCGGCTACGACCGCGAGATGGAAGCGCAGCGCACGCGTGCGCGCGCTGCCAGCAAGTTCACCGCCGGCGAAGGGCTCAAGTACGAAGGTCCGGCGACGATTTTCCTCGGTTACGAGCAGACGGCCATCAACGATGCGAAGGTCGTTGGCCTCTATCGCGGTAGCGTCGCGGTCGAGGCTCTGGCAGCTGGCGACGAAGGCGCGGTGGTGCTCGATCGCACGCCGTTCTATGCCGAAAGCGGTGGTCAGGGTGGTGACGCCGGCACCGTCGGCGACTTCGTGGTTGCTGATACCCAGAAGATCAAGGGCGGCGCGTTTGCCCATGTCGGCAAGCTCGAAACTGGCGCCTTGAAGCTCGGTGATACGGTCATGGCAACGGTGGCGATCAGCCAGCGCCGCGCGACGATGCGCAATCATTCCGTCACCCACCTGATGCACAAGGCGCTGCGCGATGTGCTCGGCGGTCATGTGCAGCAGAAGGGTTCGCTGGTCGATGCCGACAAGACCCGCTTCGACTTCGCCCACACCGGCCCGATGACGGCAACGGAGTTGGCCGAAGTCGAGCGTCTGGTCAATGCCGAAATCCTCGCCAACGTCGCGACGCAGGCACGCGTGCTACCGATCGAAGAAGCGAAGAAGACCGGCGCGATGATGCTGTTCGGCGAAAAGTACGGCGACGAAGTGCGCGTGCTCGACATCGGCAGTTCACGCGAGCTTTGCGGCGGTACCCATGTCAGCCGCACCGGCGACATCGGCCTGTTCAAGATCGTCTCCGAAGGCGGCGTGGCCGCTGGTGTGCGTCGTGTCGAAGCAGTGACTGGTGATAACGCGCTCGCGTTCGTCAATGACTTGCAGGCGCGCCTGAGCGGTGCGGCGGCGATGCTGAAGTCTTCGCCCGCTGAACTCGGTGCGCGCATCACGGCAATGCTCGACGCGCAGAAGCAACTCGAAAAGGAACTCGCTCAGCTCAAGGGCAAGCTGGCCGCCAGCGCGGGGGATGAACTCGCCGGACAGGCCAAGCTGGTCAACGGCGTGAAAGTGCTGGTGACGGCGGTGGACGGCGTCGACAGCGGCGAGTTGCGCAACCTGCTCGATCAGCTGAAGAACAAGCTGGGTTCGGGAGTCGTGCTGCTCGGTGTCGTCGGTGGCGACAAGGTCAACCTGATCGCTGGCGTGACGGCGGATCTGACTGCCAGGCTCAAGGCTGGCGAACTGCTGGCGTTTGTCGCGGCGCAAGTCGGCGGCAAGGGCGGTGGTCGTCCGGACATGGCGCAGGGCGGCGGTACGCAGCCGGAGAATCTGCCGGCGGCCCTGACTTCCGCACAGCAATGGATCGAGCAGAAACTGGGCTGAATCCGTTTGCAGCAGCAAGTTGCCCGTTTCCAGAGAAGCAGGCGGCTTGTCGGTAAGGACATGCTTCTCTGGAAACCAACAATCGGAAACTGGAAACCGCTTCAATGGCTTTGCTAGTGCAGAAGTACGGCGGCACTTCGATGGGCTCGGTCGAGCGCATCGAACATGTCGCCTCGAAGGTCGCCGCCGCTCGGGCGCGTGGTAATCAGGTGGTGGTCGTGGTGTCGGCGATGTCCGGCGAAACCGATCGCCTGATCAAGCTCGCGAAAGCGATCAATCCCCGGCCGCTGGCGCGCGAACTCGATCAGATGATTGCGACCGGCGAACAGGTGACGATCGCGATGCTGGCGATCGCCCTCGACAAGATGGGCGTGGCGGCGCGTTCGTACACCGGCGCGCAGGTGTCGATCCGCACCGACAAGGCCTACAACAAGGCACGCATCCAGCACATCGACACCGAACGGCTGATGGCCGATTGCAATGCCGGCATCGTGCCGGTGGTCGCCGGTTTCCAGGGAGTCGACTGCGACGGCAACATCACCACGCTCGGCCGCGGCGGTTCGGATACCACGGGTGTCGCGCTCGCTGCCGCGCTGAAAGCCGATGAATGCCAGATCTACACGGATGTGGACGGCGTTTACACGACCGATCCACGAGTCGAGCCGAAGGCCCGGCGCCTGAGCAAGATCACCTTCGAGGAAATGCTCGAACTCGCGAGTCTCGGCTCGAAGGTGCTGCAGATCCGCTCGGTCGAATTTGCGGGCAAATACAAGGTACCGCTGCGCGTGCTGTCGACCTTCGTCGATGGCCCGGGCACGCTGATCACGCTGGACGAAAACGTTGGGGGAAGCAAAGTGGAAGATCCGTTGATTGCCGGCATCGCCTTCAGCCGGGATGAAGCACAGCTGACCGTTGCCGGTGTGCCGGATCGTCCGGGCATCGCTGCCGCGATCCTGGGGCCGATCGGTGACGCGAACATCGAAATCGACATGATCGTGCAGAACGTCGGCGCCGATGGCATGACCGATTTCACCTTCACGGTGTCACGCGGCGAGCTGGAACGGGCTGCGGAAGTGTCGAAGAAAGTGGCTGAATCACTGGGCGCCAAGGGCATCCGTACTGCGACCGATATCTGCAAGGTCTCGCTGGTCGGCGTCGGCATGCGCTCGCACGCCGGCATCGCGGCGAAAATGTTCAAGACGCTGGCCGCGGAGAGCATCAACATCCGGATGATCTCGACTTCGGAAATCAAGATTTCTGTCGTCGTCGAAGACAAATATCTTGAGCTTGCCGTGCGTTCGCTGCACAAGGCTTTCGATCTCGAACAAGCGGCCTGAAGCGCGCGACGCCTTTGCGTGGCTGGAGGGTCCAGTTCAAATCCGGCGTCTCACGGGTGTTGATGGCGACACCCGTGAGTGTTGCGGCCTTCTGTCGGAAACATGAATTTTCCGTTTACTCGCTGAGGCTTTGCCAACCTGACAGCGTTATCATTCGCGCAGACAGAGACCCGATCTAACGGGTCCGGGCTCGGTGAGCGTTTCACGCCACTGCAGGATCAGGGAATGGAGAGCAGTGATGCTGATTTTGACGCGCAGGGTCGGGGAGACTCTGGTCATCGGCGACGATGTGACGGTCACCGTGCTGGGTATCAAAGGCAACCAGGTGCGGATCGGCGTGAAGGCGCCGAAGGATGTTTCGGTCCATCGCGAAGAAATCTTCGAGCGGATTCGAGTCGAGCGCGGGGAAGATACGACGATCCCGAGCTGAGCCCCGGCTTCAATATTCTCTGGGGATTTCGACGACAAATTGCTTTACGGTTAAGGCCGTCACCGCTATAATATTTGAGTGATATCGCAGTGTTGCTCTCTGCAGCATTCAGGAGAGATGGCCGAGTGGACGAAGGCGCTCCCCTGCTAAGGGAGTATAGGGTCTTAAAAACCTTATCGAGGGTTCGAATCCCTCTCTCTCCGCCATCGAGCAAGCATCTGTACCAGTCAATGCGCCCGTAGCTCAGTTGGATAGAGCACTTGGCTACGAACTAAGGGGTCGGAGGTTCGAATCCTTCCGGGCGCACCAGCAGTAGCGAACAAACCCGACGGGTAACCGCCGGGTTTTTTTGTGCGTGTTGTTTCCGGAAACTAGCCATAAAAAAAGCCCGCCGCGGATCGTTTCGATTCGCGGCGGGCTTGGTTTTGAAGCAAGCCGAAGCGGGGAAGACTCAGGCCAGCTTTTTGTGCCGCGAACGGCGATTGACGCCCGGTTCCGAACCGGTGCGACGCCGGAAATCAGCTTCGTACTCGCCGTAATTGCCTTCCAGGAAGACGATTTCGCCGGAATCCTCGAATGCCAGGATATGCGTGGCGACACGATCGAGGAACCAGCGATCATGCGAGATGACCAGCGCGCAGCCGGCGAAATTCAGCACCGCTTCTTCGAGTGCACGCAGGGTTTCGACGTCGAGATCATTGGTCGGTTCGTCGAGCAGCAGCACGTTGCCGCCGGTCAGCAGCATCTTGGCCAGATGGACGCGATTGCGTTCGCCGCCAGACAGATCCTTCAGCCGCTTGCCCTGTGCCTCGCCCTTGAAGTTGAAGCGGCCTATGTAGGCGCGTGACGGCATCTCGAACGAGCCTGCGCGGATGATGTCCTGGCCCTGGCTGATCTCCTCGAACACGGTCTTGTCGCCTTCGAGCGCATCGCGGCTCTGGTCGACGTAGGCGAACTTGACTGTTTCGCCGATGCGGATCGAACCGCCGTCCGGCTTTTCCTGACCGAGCAGCATCCGGAACAGGGTGGTCTTGCCGCGGCCGTTGGCGCCGATGATGCCGACGATCGCGCCCTTCGGCACCGTGAAATTCAGGCCCTGATACAGCCAGCGATCACCGTACTTCTTGCCGACGTCCTGAACCTCGAGAACCATGTCGCCAAGACGCGGGCCGGGCGGGATGTACAGCTCCTGGGTTTCGGCACGAGCCTGGAATTCCTGCGAGGCCAGCTCTTCGTAAGCCTTGATGCGCGCCTTCGATTTCGACTGCCGGCCCTTCGGGTTCTTGCGTACCCATTCGAGTTCTTCGGAGAGCGCCTTCTGGCGCGCGTCTTCGGATTTCTCTTCGGCCTTCAGGCGATTGGTCTTCTGCTCCAGCCAGCTCGAATAATTGCCCTGCCACGGAATGCCGTGGCCGCGATCGAGTTCGAGAATCCAGCCGGCGACGTTGTCGAGAAAGTAGCGGTCATGGGTGACGGCGATGATCGTGCCCGGGAAATCCTTGAGGAATTTCTCCAGCCAGGCGACCGATTCGGCGTCCAGATGGTTGGTCGGTTCGTCGAGCAGGATCATGTCCGGCTTGCTGAGCAGCAAGCGGCACAGCGCCACGCGACGGCGTTCACCACCGGACAGCTTGGTGACGTCGGCATCCCACGGCGGCAGGTTCAGCGCCTCGGCAGCCTTGTCCATGATCACATTGAGGTTGTGACCATCAAGGGCTTCGAGCTTGCCTTCGAGTTCCTGCTGCTTCGCCGACAGCTTGTCGAAGTCCGCGTTCTCATCGGCATACGCCGCGTAGACCGCGTCGAGCTGCGCCTGCGTGTCGGTGATTTCCGACAGCGCTTCCTCGACGTTGCCGCGCACGTCCTTGGCCGGATCGAGCTGGGGTTCCTGCGGCAGATAGCCGACTTTCAGGCCCGGCATCGGTCGCGCTTCGCCGGAGAATTCCTTGTCGACGCCGGCCATGATCTTCAGCAGGGTCGATTTGCCCGAGCCGTTGTAGCCGAGCACGCCGATCTTCGCGCCAGGGAAAAAGCTCAACGAGATGTTGCGCAGGATTTCCCGCTTCGGCGGAACGGTCTTGCCGACCCGGTTCATCGTGTAGACGTATTGGCTCATGACGGTCTGCGTAGGGTCTGTTAATAGTTGCTGTGGTCGTTGCGTTGCAGGTCAAAAAGCCGCCGGGCGAGGCGCGAACCGCAGACCATAGCCTACCTATGGTCAAGGTTCGCAACGACGTCCCGGCGGTCCAGAGACTTTACTTGGGGCCGCAACCCTTCGGGGCGGGGCCGTTTTTCCGCATTGCTGCCTTGCTCGTCGCGCCAATGGAATAACCATTGGCCGCTCCTCTCAAGTTGCACTGCGGAAAAACGACCTCCGCCGCAGCGACCACAGCAACTGTTAACAGACCCCGGAATTCAGGGCGCGGATTATCAGCGACTGGCGGGGAAACTGTCATGCGCGGAGCCTGGATCAGTTGCCTACCTATAATCGGCCACTGTCTTTAGAGCTGCGACGACCATGAGTGAGCCCCTCGCGATCACTGCCGATGATGTCCGTGACGCGGCCCGCGTCATCGCCGGGCAAGTGCTGCGCACGCCTTGCGCGCCTTCGCTAGTGCTGTCGAAGCTGACCGGCGCCGAAGTCTGGCTGAAGTTCGAGAACTTCCAGTTCACTGCCTCGTTCAAGGAGCGCGGCGCAATCAACAAGCTTGCGCGACTGACGCAAGCAGAACGCGACGCCGGAGTCGCCGCGATGTCCGCCGGCAACCATGCTCAGGCGGTCGCCCATCACGCCACGCGGCTGGGCATCCGCAGCGTCATTGTGATGCCGGTGAATACGCCGTTCACCAAGGTCCGCAATACCCGTGACCTCGGTGGTGAAGTGATTCTGCACGGCGAAACACTGGCGGATGCTTTCGATTACATGCAGCGCGAACTGGTCGAGCAGGGCGGCATGACCCTGGTGCATCCCTATGACGACCCCTTTGTGATGGCCGGGCAGGGCACCATCGCGCTGGAAATGCTCGCCGACGTGCCCGATCTCGATACTTTGGTGATCCCGATCGGCGGTGGCGGCCTGTTCTCCGGCAACGCGATCGCGGCTCACGATCTGAACCCGAAGCTGCGTGTCGTCGGCGTCGAGTCCGCCGGTTATTGCTCGGCTTATGCGTCGATACAAGGCGATCCGTCGCTGGTCAGAGGCGGCCCGACGATCGCCGAAGGCATTGCCGTGAAAGGCATCGGCAAGAGAACCCTGCCGATCATCCGCGCCCATGCCGATGAACTGGTCCGGGTCGACGAACCGTCGATCGAGCGCGCCGTTGGTCTGCTCGCCAATGTCGAGAAGGTGGTGGCCGAAGGCGCTGGCGCGACCGGCCTCGCCGCGCTGCTGTCCGATCCGGCGCGCTACGCCGGCCGCAAAGTTGGTCTGATCGTCTGCGGCGGCAATATCGATCCGCGTCTGCTGGCTTCGGTGCTGCTGCGTCAGCTGGTGCACGAATCGCGGCTGGTCAGCCTGTCGATCGAGATCGAGGACAGCCCCGGTTTTCTGGCGCGTGTCGCCGGTTGTGTCGGCACCGCCGGCGGCAACATCGTGCAGGTTCATCACGAGCGTCTGTCGGCCGGCAGCCATGCCAAACGCACGACCCTGGAAATGCTCGTCGAGGCCCAGGATGTGGCGCATACCAACCAGATCATCGCCGCGCTCGCCGAGGCCGGGCATGTGGTGCGTCGCGTACACGGAGGTTACGGCGAGTTCGAGTAAGCTTGCGCGCTCGAAATCCCTCCTCACTCCAGGACACAGCCCATGACCCTCTCGATGTATCAGGCCTCAGTGCCCGTGTTTCTGAGGGCCCTGGACAACCTCGGCAATGTGCTGGCCGCCGGCGCTGCGCATGCCGAGGCGCGCAAGATCGATCCCTTGGTGCTGCTCGGCTCGCGTCTGTACCCGGACATGTTTCCGTTCTCGCGTCAGGTGCAGATCGCCTGCGACATGGTCAAGGGTGGCGCTGCCCGCCTGGCGGGTATTGATCCGCCGCCGAAAGCCGATACCGAGAAGACCTTCGCCGAACTGATCGAGCGCACCGAATGGACGTCGGCGTTCCTGCGCGGCTTTGAAGCGGCTCAGATCGATGGCAGCGAAGATCGCCCGATCGTCATGAAGACGCCGTTCGGTGAGCTGAACTTCACGGGCCAGAGCTACCTGACCGGTTTCGTGCTGCCGAACCTGTATTTCCACTCGGCGACCGCCTACAACATCCTGCGTCACTCGGGTGTCGAGCTGAGCAAGTCCCACTTCATCGGCAAGCCCTGAAACAGGGCTGCATCGTCGTTCTTGCGCCGGGAATCTGCCGCTGAATATTCCGCCCCCGCTGCCTGAACCGCGCGGCCCGTTTCGTCAGGTCCTCGGCAACGCCGGCATTCTGCTCGGCGGCAAGGCCCTGAATGGCGCGCTGAGCCTGGGCGCCACGGCGCTGGCTGCGCGTACGCTGGGCGTCGAGATGTTCGGCGTGCTGATCCTGGTGCACGCCTATGTGCAGTCGATCGGCGAGATCGCGAAATTCCAGTCCTGGCAGGCGCTGCTGCAATACGGCACGGCGCCGTTCGAGGCCGGGCGTCTTGGCGAATTCCAGCGGGTGCTGCGCTTCAGCCTGCTGCTCGATGGCCTGAGCGGCATCGGTGGCGTGGTGATCGCGCTGCTTGGTGTACAGCTGATCGGCAGCTCCCTGGGCTGGCCGGCGGCAATCTCGCCGGAGGTCAGTACCTATTCGCTGGTCATCGTGTTCATGGTCAGCGCCACTCCGACCGGGGCGCTGCGTCTGCTCAATCGCTTCGACCTGCTGGCCTGGCAAAGCTCGATCGATTCCTGGGTGCGCGTGATCGGCGCCGGCATCGCCTGGTCCCTGGGCGCCGGGCTCGACGTGTTTCTGGCGATCTGGTTCCTGGGCCAGGTGGTTGCCTTTGTCTTTCTGTTCGCCGCGGCGCACAGCACGCTCAAGGCGCGCGGTGCGCTCGAAGGTTTCAAGCTGTATGCGAAAGGTTCGTTGACCGACGGTTTCCCGGGAATCTGGTCGTTTGTCTGGTCGACCAATCTGAACTCGACCTTGGCGCTGGCCTTCACGCATATCGGCACCTTGATGGTCGGCGCGCTGCTCGGTGCTCGCGATGCCGCGCTGTTCCGCGTCGCCAAGCAGTTGGGCGATGCCGTTGCCAAGCCGGCCAAGCTGATCGTGCCAGCGCTGTATCCGGAACTGGCACGGCTGGCAGCGGCGCGCGACCACACGATGCTGAAATACCTGGTCCGCCAGCTGGCGCTGACCGCCGGTGGCGCCGCGTCGGTACTGCTGATCATCGCGGCCTTGATCCGCGAACCGGCGCTGAGGCTGCTGGTCGGCGAGGAATTCGTCGCTGCGAAGGATGTGCTGCTGTGGCTGCTCGGGGCTTCCGTCGTCAGCCTATGGGCCTTGCCGCTGGAGCCGCTGCTGATGTCGACGGGCAGCGCCGGCGCTGCATTCCGCATGCGCCTGGCGGTGACCCTGGCGTATTTGCCGCTGCTGTACTGGGCGACGATTCATGGCGGCCTGATCGGTGCCGGTGTGGCGGCGGTGATCGGTGCCGCGCTGATGCTCGGCGGTCAGCTATGGCTGGTACTGAGGTGGTACCGCCGGACAGAACTACCCAGAGGTGACTGACCGCTGGCGTCGGTTGGTACACTTACTGCTGTGACAGGTAGTACCCGAAACGCACAGCGCGCACAGCGTCCTTCCTTCCCGAACTCCCTAGAACTCCAATAATGCTGCAGCCCACTCCGACGGCGAGCGGACTTCCCGAATACCGCCCAGCTGGCTTCGAAACCCTGCCTCAGGCCCTGGATTACGCGGCTCAAGGCGCGACCGGGATCAATATCTATTCCGGCAAAGGCATCCTGCTCGAAGCCTTGAGCTACCGGGAACTGCGCGAGCAGAGCCTGGTGCTGGCCCGCAAGCTGCTGGCTCGCGGTCTCAAGCCAGGGCAGCGCGTGGCCCTGATCGGCGAGTCCGATGGCGATTTTGCCCGTGCCTTCTTTGCCTGCGAATACGCCGGTCTGGTACCGACGACCTTGCCGCTGCCGGCTGCCTTCGGTGGCCGCGCGGCCTATGTCGCGCATATCCGCCGGATGATCGAGATTGCCGACGCCTCGGCCGCGTTTGCGCCGGCGGCGCTGGTCGAGTGGCTGGCAGAAGCGGTCGATGGTCTCAACCTCGTGGTGTCCGGCATCCTGGACCAGTTGAAGGATGATCCGGACGACGGACGCGAGTTGCCGGTGGTTGGCGCGGAAGACCTTTGCTATCTGCAGTTTTCGTCCGGCAGCACGCGCTTTCCGCTCGGCGTTGCGGTGACTCAGCGCGCACTGATCGCCAACGTCTACGGCATTGCCTGCCACGGCCTAGGCATCGGCCCGACCGACCGCTGCAGTTCCTGGCTGCCGCTGTATCACGACATGGGACTGATCGGCTTCCTGCTGACGCCGCTGGCCTGCCAGATCTCGGTCGACATGTTCGCCACGCGTGATTTCGCCCGCCGGCCGCTGCTCTGGCTGGAACTGATCACCCGCAACGGCGGCACGCTGTCGTACAGCCCGTCGTTCGGCTACGAACTGGCGGCACGGCGCGCGGAAACCGCGTCTTCGGAAGGTCTGGACTTGTCGTGCTGGCGCGGTGCCGGCATCGGTGGCGACATGGTGCGCCCGGAGCCGCTGGCGAAGTTTGCCGAACAATTCGCGGTGCGCGGCTTCAAGGCCTCGGCATTCGTGCCGAGCTACGGCATGGCTGAAACGGCGCTGGCGCTGAGCTTTGCGCCGGCCGGGCAGGGCATCCGTTTCGATACCCTCGACAGCGAGAAGCTGGAACGCGAAAACCTTGCTGTGCCGGCCGCTGCCGGCACCGAGCGCCGTCGCGATTTCGTGCTCTGCGGCCCGGCGCTGCCGGATCATGCGTTCGAAGTGCGCGGCGAGTCCGGCAAGCTGCTGACGACCGGTCAGGTCGGCCGCATCTATGCTCGTGGCCCGAGCATGATGCAGGGCTATTACGGTCAGCTGGAGGCCACCGAGGCGGTGCTGGCGGCCGATGGCTGGCTCGATACCGGCGATCTCGGTTATTTCCGTGATGGCCAGATCGTCATCACCGGCCGCGCCAAGGACCTGATCATCGTCAACGGCCGCAACATCTGGCCGCAGGATCTGGAATGGACGGTGGAGCGCGAAGTCTCCGTGCTGCGCAGTGGCGATGTCGCGGCGGTGTCGGTCGATGATGGTGGTTCGGAGCGGATCGTGGTGCTGGTCGAGTTCCGTACCGCCGATGACGAAACGCGCGACAACCTGAAGAAGGAAGTGGCCGGCGTGCTGCGCATGCGTCACGGCGTCGAGACCGATGTCGTGACCGTTCCGCCGCGCACGCTGCCACGTACTTCATCCGGCAAGCTCAGCCGTTCGAAGGCGAAAACGATGTATCTGCAGGGCAGCTTCGTCGCTGCGGCGCCGGTATCCTCGAGTTGACCAGCGGTACCGCCCGCGATTCGTTCACGGTGGCAGTGACGGGGGCGACCGGATTTCTCGGTCGCCACGTGGTTGCCGCCCTTGCGGCCCGCGGCTGCAAGCTGCGCATGCTGGCGCGTCGCGAACCGGTCGATGCCAGCTGGGGCGATGCGACGCCCGATATCGTGCTCGGTGCTCTGGACGACCCCGCTGCGCTGCGTCGTCTGGTGACGGGCGCCGATGCCGTGCTGCATCTGGCCGGTGCCATCAAGGCGTATAGCGATGAAGCGTTCATGCAGGTCAATCGCGACGGCACACAGGCATTGGCGGAGGCGATGATCGAAGCCGCACCTGCAGCTCATCTGGTCCACGTTTCCAGCCTCGCGGCGCGGCATCCGGAGTTGTCCGGCTACGCGGCAAGCAAGCGGGCCAGCGAAGAGGCTGCATTCTCGGTGCTGGGTGCGGAAAAGGTCAGCGTGATTCGCCCGCCGGCGATCTACGGTCCTGGCGATCGCGAAACGATGGTGTTCTTCGAACTGGCGTCACGCCGCTTCATTCCTCTGCCGGGCAAGCCTGCGGCACGTATTTCGCTGGTCCATGTGGCTGACGCAGCAGCCTTATTGGCCGTGCGGGCGATGAGAGAACCAAGCGGAAAAGTGCAGTCAATCGCCGATGCCTGTCCTGACGGTTATGGCTGGAAGCAGATTCTCGGTGCGGCGGCCGAGGCGGTCGGCAATCGAGCGCCGGCCTACTTTCAACTGCCGGCCGGCCTGTTGCGCGGTGTTGGCGGCAGCGTCGGAGCGTTCGCCAAACTGATCGGCAGATCGGACATCATCAGCGCCGGCAAGATTCGCGAATTGCTGCATGAAGACTGGGCAGTACCGGAAGCGGAGCTGTTGCGGGAGCCGGCCGCACCACCGCAACATTCCCTGCTGGCGGGTTTCGCCAGTACCGCGCAGTGGTATCGGCAGGCAGGCTGGCTTTAGAAGAACGAGGTTCGGGTAGGTTTGAAGTAGCTGAGCGGGCACGTGAACGCGCTATGACAAACTCGTTATCGTTGCTTTACAATCCGCCGATTCACGCGCTTGGCCACCGGTGGCTTACTCCGGGAAGCCGCGGTGAACGGGCGCCATCAATGAGGAACAACGGCTGATGACTGAGACTGTGCGCGACACGCAAGCGCAAATCATTGAAAGCTTGCGCAAGCTGCTGAAGAAGCCGGCGACGCTAGGCCCGACGACCAATATCGTCAAGGATCTTCAACTCGATTCGCTGGCCGTGATGGATTTCATCATGTCGCTGGAGGACCAGTTCGAGATCGTCATCCCGCTGGACCGCGTCGCAGAGGTGGAAACTCTCGGCGATCTGGCGCTGGTTGTTGATGAACTGCGCGGAAGGAAATGAAATAGTGAGCATACTTTCGAAGTTTGCCCCGCTACGGCAGACCTATGACCAACTGCGTTCGGTGGGTCAGAATCCTTTCGAAATGGTCTTTGAAGGCATGCTGTCCTCGACCGAGGGCATGTATCGCGGCCGGAAGACGATCCTGCTCGGTACCAACAATTATCTGGGCCTGACCTTCGACGAAGCCTGCATCGAAGAGTCAGTTGCGGCTGTTCGTGCCCATGGCACCGGTACTACCGGTTCGCGCATTGCCAACGGCAGCTATGGCACGCATCGCACGCTCGAAAAAAGTCTCGCGAAGTTTTTCAATCGCGAGCACTCGATGGTGTTCTCGACCGGCTACCAGGCCAATCTGGGCATGCTGTCGACGCTCGCCGGCAAGGGTGACTACCTGCTGCTCGATTCCGATAGCCACGCCAGCATCTATGACGGCGCCCGCCTCGGCCATGCCGAAGTGGTCCGCTTCCGTCATAACGATCCGGACGATCTGCACAAGCGCCTGAAGCGCCTGGCCAACGAGCCGGGTGAGAAGCTGGTGGTCGTCGAAGGCATCTACTCGATGCTCGGCGATGTAGCGCCATTGCGCGAATTCGCCGAAGTGAAGCGCGAAATGGGTGCCTGGCTGATGGTCGACGAAGCCCATTCGCTCGGCGTGCTCGGCGCCAACGGCCGCGGTCTGGCCGAAGAAGCCGATGTCGAGGCCGACTGCGACTTCATCGTCGGCACGTTCTCGAAGAGCCTGGGCAGCGTCGGCGGTTTCTGCGTCTCGAACGTCGAGGATTTCGACATCCTGCGCGTGGCCTGCCGTCCGTATATGTTCACCGCTTCACTGCCGCCGTCGGTAATGGCGTCGACGATCATGGCCCTGCGCCGCATGCAGGAAGAGCCGCAGCGTCGCAAGCGTCTGCATGAGAATGCCGAACGCCTGTACTACGGCCTGCGCAATCTCGGTTTTGCCGTGGGTCCGCAGTGCAGCCCGATCGTCTCCGTCGCCGTAGCCGATGCGCCGCTTGCCGTCGAGTTCTGGAATCGGCTGCTTGAAGGCGGTCTTTATCTGAACCTGGCGCTGCCGCCAGCCACGCCGACACCGGCGCCGCTGCTGCGCTCCAGCATCAGTGCCGTGCATACCCCGGCCCAGATCGATCGCGCCGTGCAGCTGTTCGAAGCGGTTGGCCGCCAGCTTGGCGTGCTGCCACCGCTGGTAAATACCGCTGCCCGCAAACGCGTTCCGACGCCGATCAGCGCGCCGCCGCTGGCAGAAGTGGCCATGCTGGCTTCTGGCGGCATTCGCTGAGCAGCCAGCCGAACCAGCAGCGATCACTGGCTCTGTAATGATTCCGTAAGCGTTTTGTCGCTACGTTAAAGGCCCGGGATTCCGGGCCTTTTTTGTTGCGGCATCGGAGGCCGAACATGATTGACAAAAAAGAAGACTCCTTCCCGAAAGGCGAAGTGAAGATCGGGTTCCTGTTCAATCACGATCATCTGCACCAGATCGCGCACAGCGCCCCAATCGCTTTTGAACTGGGCCGTGCACGCACCCGTCAGCCAGTGGTCCTGCTGGCCTCCGACCAGCGTCAGCTCGATTACCTGCAGCGTCTCGCCGGCGCCTATCCCGGCACGCGCGTCGAATACCGGCTGCTGAGCCTCGACGACGGTTTTCGCAGCATGGGCCGGCACCTGGATCGGTTTCTGCCGTTCACGCGGCTGATGACCTTGTGGCAGCACCGCAGTGCCTTCCGCGACCTGGACGTGCTCGTGGTGCCGGAGAAGACCAGTCTCATCCTGCGCTCGCGCTTCGGTCTCAAGCATCTGAAGTTCGTGCATACCCGGCACGGGGCCGGTGATCGCGAAGTCGGTTTCGATCGTGCCAGCGGTCAGTTCGATCTGGTGCTGATGTCCGGGCCGAAGATTCGCGATCGCCTGCGCGCGGCCGGCCTGCTGCACGAGGATGGTTATGCGATCACGGGCTATCCGAAATTCGATCTGCATGCCGGTGGCACGCGGCCGAAGCTGTTCGACAACGATCGCCCGACCGTGCTCTACAACCCGCATTGCTCGCCGAGCCTGTCGTCCTGGTACACCGAGGGCCTGCAGGTGCTCGAAGCGTTTCGCAAGTCGACGCGCTACAACCTGATCTTTGCCCCGCACGTGATGCTGTTCAAGAAGCAGTTTCAGGTATCGCTGCAGCACTGGCGCATTGATCGGCCAGGCGAAATTCCGCTGATCTATCGCGACTGCCCGCACATCCATATCGATCTCGGCAGTGAACGCAGTGTTGACATGAGTTACACCCGCGCTGCCGATCTGTACCTGGGCGATGCCTCGAGCCAGGTCTACGAGTTCCTGCACGAGCCGCGGCCTTGTCTGTTTCTCGATGCCCAGCGCAGCGATTGGCAGCAGGATCCGAACTACCGGCATTGGACGGCAGGTCCGGTGATTCACTCGGCACAAGGCATCGAAGCCGCCGTCGACGCGGCGTTTGCGAGTCACCCCGATTACCTCGGCACGCAGCTCGAACTGTTCCGCTACAGCTTCGATCTGGGTGATCGTCCGTCGGCGCAGCGCGGCAAGGACGCTATCCTCGCGTTCGCGGAACGGCTTATGCTTCGGCCCTGCGTGGACGACCGGCTCATCGCCTGAACGTCCTCTTCATCTTTTGTTGAGGTCGCAAGGCCCCGTGAGCTGCCCATGAGTCGTGATTTCATCTACGTCGACGAGCCGATTTCCCACGTGCATCGTCGTCGCGAGATTGCCGCGAAACATCCCGAAGTGCGGGCGCTGATGTCGCGCAATCCGCTGTCGGCGCTGTGGATCGTCGGCCTGGTTGGCGCTCAGTGGCTGGTGGCCACGCAGGCGGAGGGCTTCGAGGCCTGGGCGTTCATCGCTGTGGCCTTCCTGTTCGGCGCCGTCATCAACCACGCGCTGTACGTGATGATCCACGAGTGCACCCACGCGCTGGTGTTCAAATCGCAGACGCTGAATCGTTTGTTCGCGATCTTCTGCGATTTCGCGCTGGTGCTGCCGTCGGCGATGGGCTTCCGCAAGTTTCATCTGCATCACCACCGCTATCTGGGCCAGTACGACATGGACCCGGACATCATCAGCCACCGTGAAGCCAAACTGATCGGCAACTCTGCCTGGCGCAAGGCGGCCTGGGTGGCGCTGCTGCCGGTCTCGCAGGCGCTGCGGCCGATGAAGCTGAAAGCGTTGCGTGGCGTCTCCCTGTGGGATGGCTGGGTGATCGGCAACCTGATCGCCGTGCTGATCGTCGATGCGCTGATCTACGCATTCATCGGCCCGGCCGCGCTTGGCTATCTGGCGCTGTCGACCTTGTTCGCGCTCGGCCTGCATCCGCTCGGCGGGCGCTGGATCCAGGAGCATCACGTCACCGCCGAAGGGCAGGACACCTACTCGTACTACGGCCCGCTGAACAAAGTCTGCTTCAACATGGGTTACCACAACGAGCACCATGATTTCCCGGCCGTGCCGTGGAACAAGCTGCCGCAACTGCGGGCGATCGCGCCGGAGTCCTACAACGGCCTGAAGTCCTACGATTCCTGGGTCGGCGTGCTGCGCCACTTCATCTTCGATCGCTCGATGTCCGGCTACAGCCGCATGGTTCATCCATCGACGATGCCGGCTGGCGCCGCACCCGCCAGCGACGACTGAACGCTCAGCGCGGCCGCTGCGCCGCGACGATGGTCGCCATCTTGTCGAGCACCGCATAGCCGCTGCGATCGAATGCGGCGACGCCGAAGCGTTCGATGACCCGTTCCCGGCTCGCCAGCCCCATCTGCGCTGCGCGCGCTCGATCATCGGTCAGCGCCAGCAAGGCCTTGGCGAGCGCTGGTGGATCGCCCACCGGCACGACGAACCCGGTCTGACCGTCGACAACGCTGCGGCGCAGTTCGCCGACCGGCGTCGCCACCACCGGCAGCGCCGCCTGCATCGCTTCATGGGCGGCGATGCACATGCCCTCGTGATGCGAGGGCTGCACATAGCCGTGCAGGCTGGCCAGAAACGCGGCGGGTTGATCGATGAAGCCCATCAGCCGGACGTTGTCGAGGCCGAGCCGCTCGATCCGCGCCGCGAGCGCCGCCGCTTCCGGACCTTCTCCGCCGATCAGGATTTCCAGCCGCCGTGCGGCCGCCGGATGCTGGTCGCGCAGCCAGGCGGCAGCATCGATCAAATCCTCATAGCGCTTGTTCGGATGCAGGCGGCCGAGGCTGCCGATCCTGAAGCGGCCTGCGGTGGCGCAGACCACTGCTTGCGGCACATCCCCACGAGCACGGAAGATCGGCCAGATGTCGATCAACGCGGGCGCCACGCCGAGCGTTTCCTCGGTGAATGTGGCGACCGCCTCGGAATCAGCGACCCAGCGCGCCGCCCAGCGGCCGGTCAGTCGCAGCAGCAGGCGATTGCCCGGCTTCAGGAAGGCGTTGTGCTGCCAGCTCAGCACCGGAATGCCGAGCAGGCGACCAGCGATCTGGCCGTAGACGCAGGCACGGCTCAGCGAAGTCCAGATGAAGTCCGGACGATCCTCGCGCAGCAGCGCCAGCAATTTGCGGAAGCTCGGCAGGAGGTCCGTAGGGCCGCTGCCGATCAGCATCCAGTCGAGGCCGGCGCGGTCGAAGCGCTCGGCGGCGCGGCGGTCCTGAGGCATCAGCGCGACTACTTTCACCGTGTCGCCATGGCGCTGAGCGGTCGCGATCAGTTCCGGCACCGGAAACGCGGCGCCGCCGCCGTTCAGGCCGTTGATCAGATACAGGATGCGCATCGCGCCAGGCCAGCCGTCAGCGGATCGCGCCGCGTCGCCGCAGTTCCCAGAGCACCCGCGGTGACGCGAGGATCGGGTGGCGCCGCTGCCAGGGCGTCAGCTCCATCTTGACGCCGCTGTGCCGCTCGATCTTCCACAAGAGGTAGTCGACGCCGCCATCGAAGGTGTACGCGCTCTTGACCAGGCGCACGAAGTTCAGCGGCTTGCCGAGACCATGGCGCAGCGCCCAGCCGGCGGCGGCAGACTGCCGATCCGATGCGCTGAGCTGAGGCGTCAGCGAGCCGTCTTTGGCCGTCGTGTAGGCGAGGCCGGCGGCATCCCAGGCCAGCGGCAGCAGGGTTGTGTAGCGATCGCCGCCGAAGGCCATCAGGCTGTCGGTGCGGCTGGCTTTCTCCACTCTCAGCTCGGCGCTGTAGGTGCGCTTGTACAAGGCCTGCCAATAGTCCCCGGCCGCGCCGGATTCGGGGCCGAGGCGGGCGGCCCAGCCAGCGGCGCTGATCACCGCTTCGCTGATCGAAGTGACGACATCCTTGCGGGCATCGTCGTCGCGGCTCCAGGCCAGTGCAGCCGGTTGCGAATAGCGCGCCCACATCGTTGTGTCGAGACCGCCACGGCGCATGCCGCGCCGGAACTGATCGGCCCTGAGCACGGCGACTTTCGCGCGCAGCTTGCGGCCATCGATCTCGGGTTCCAGATACAGGATGTTCGGCGGCAGCAGCCGGTTCGCGGCGGCTGGCAGGCGCTTGCCGTACCAGCTGCGCAGCGAATCGACCAGCACGTAGTAGTCGAGCACGCCATCGAGCTCGCCTGAGCGCAGATTCGAGCCGTAGAACAGCACGGCGACCACCGAGCCATGACCGCGCTCGGCAAGCATCGCCGCGACCTGATGGATCGCCGGTGGCAAGGGCAGCGAAAGCTCGTCGGCGATCGCTGTCTGCAGCGTTTCACGGGCAGGATTGGCGGTCATGCGGGGCTCGGCGAATAGAAAGCGATGCGCGGGCCGGTGTGCAGTTCGACAAATCCATACGGGCCGGCGGTGTAAGCCTCGCCATCGACCACCAGCGGCGCCTGCAGGCGCAATGCCAGCGATTGCGCGCCGCCGCTGCGATAGGCGTGCGAGTGACGCATCCAGTGGCTCGGCTTGCCGCGCAGCAGACCCGGCAGGCTGCGCACGAAGCGCGGCGGCGGCGCGTCGATATCAAGCCAGCGCAGCGGTGAATCGCCGTGGTCGTAGAACGGCCAGAGGCCGTTGAACAGGCTGTGCAGGCTGGTGGCGAGGAACAGGAAGCGCGCGCCTTCGCGTTCCGGCGCGCCGTCGACGGCGATGCCCATCATGGTGCCGGCCTGCCAGTCACTGTGCGGACCACCCGCCAGCGTCTGCCAGAGCGCGCCGGCCATCGTCGCGGCAACCGCCGGGCCGTGCATGAAGCCGCGATCGTGGACGGCGCCGAGTGCCAGCTTCCAGCCTTTGTAGAACGCCGCCGCGCCGACAAAGAAGCCGAGCACCGGCGGCCGCGAGCCATCCGGCCAGCGCAGTTCGATCGGCTGCCGCTCCGCGACATGGCCGCGCTGGCCGCTGGCCAGGGCATCGAGCAGCCGTTGCAGCGCCTGCGGACCATGACCAGCGCCGCCGACATCGGAGGTCGCCAGATTGGCGTTGCCGCCGGCAACCAGGCTCAGCATCGGCAGCCGCGTGCCGAACGCCGGAGGCAGCGCGGTCATCGCTTCGCGCAAGGTGCCGTCACCGCCGTCGACGATCAGATGGGTGACGCCGCGCGCGCCGTACTCGCGGACCACGGCGGGCACATCGTCGGCGGTGGCCGCATCGATGCGCAGCAGTTCGACCTGCCGAGGCACCACGACTTCGCCGAGGCGGTCGCCGATCCGGCGGTTGCGCTGGCTGTTCGGGTTGCGGATCAGGCCGATCCGCATCATGCCGCCAGCCAGGACCGCAGCGGGCCGTGACGACGGGCGGCGAGGCCCTGAAGGATCTGCACGGCGTGCACGACCAGGCTCAGCGCTGTCCACAGCGCAACCAGCAGGATGCCGAGGTCCGGCCGGCCGACGAGCGCGAATGGCGTCAGGATCACCAGGTTCGGATTGCGCCGCGCGGTGATCAGGCGGAAGAAGCTGTCGAAGCGCCGCCAGACGTGCACGTGCATGTCGAACAGCGACATGAAGATGCCTTCCAGCACCCGCTGCACGACATAGCCGATCAGGATCACCCAGAGCGCCAGATCGGCGTACGGCGTCGGCGTGCCATAGGCGACGAGGCCGACGATCCAGGCCCACCACCAGAACGGCGGATGGATCAGATCGATGCCGTGATCGAAGACGTTGCCCATCGGCGATGAGGTGAGGGTGACACGGGCCAGCTTGCCGTCGACGGTGTCGAGGAAGGTCATCAGCCAGCCGCTGGCGAGGCCGAGCAGGTAGTGGCCGTTCCAGAACGCCCAGAACGAGATCAGCACGGCGATGAAGCCGATCAGGGTGACCTGGTTCGGGCTCATGCCTCCATGCGAGCACCAGCGCGTCACCACTTCGGCCGGGCGTGGCCACCAGAACTTGGTGACGAAATCGGTGACGCCCTTGTAGCTGCCGCTGAACATGCGCCGTTCGACGGCGGCCAGCGTTTCCGGTGTCAGCCGCAGCAGATATGGCGATTCCTTCTTGCGCAGCTCGTGGTTGTAGTTGCCGCCGACGTCTTCCGCCGATAGCGGCTGCACCTCGGCTGGCAGGCTGCCTTGGCCGCGCTCGATCAGCGCGATCACCGCCGACAGCAGGGCGGCGTCGACATTGGCGGCAACCGCGCGCTGCGTTTCGCCGTCGATGATCACGGTGTTCGGCCGTATTGCCAGGCCCTTGATGATCGAGACATCGAAGACCCAGTCGTTCGACACGATCACGACCGAGCCGCCCGCCAAATCGTCAACGGCATCGCCGAGGCGATCGAAGCTGCGGATGTCCTTCACGCCGGCAATCTTGAGGCTGCGGTTTAGGCGCTCGGTCGAGCTCATGCCCCAGAGGCGAGTCGGATTGCGGCCGATGACCACGCCGAGCGTGGCGGGCGCGGAAGGCGAGGGGCGCAGGGGCTGGCGCGGAGATTCAGGGGGATTCATCAAAAGCTGCCGTGAAAAAGCGCCGTATTATGGTGCAAAGCGGCAGGGTCTGACGGTCGCGCCGGCCGCGGTTTCAGCTCGCGCGCCGCCTCATTCCGCAACGATCAAGAACCATGTTCCGGCTGGCCCATTTTTCCGATCCGCACCTGCATCACGCCGAGGCGCCGCCGAGCTTGGCGGAACGCTTTTCCAAGCGCTCCTTGAGCCGCTTGTCCTGGGCGCGCGGGCGGGGTGCTTTGCAGCGGCCGGAGATCCTCGCAGCCGCGATTGCCGACATCCAGGCCCATGCGCCGGATCACTGGCTGTGCAGCGGCGACATCACCAATCTGTCCCTGCCGGACGAGTTCGCCGCTGCCGGTCGCTGGCTGGCGACTTTCGCCAGCGTCGACAGCCTGTCGATCGTTCCCGGCAACCACGATGCCCTGGTGCCGGTGCCCTGGGCTGAGAGCTGGGCGCATTGGCAACCGTGGATGCGCGGAGATGACGAGGCGGGATCAGTCAGCGCCAGCCACTTTCCGTATCGCCGCGTGCGCGGGGACATCGCGATCATCGGCTTGTCGTCCGCGGTGCCGACGCCGCCCGGCTTTGCCGGCGGCCGGCTCGGAGCCGCGCAGCTCGATGCATTCGCCGAACTGCTGCTGTCTTCGCAGCGCGATGGTCTGGCCAGAGTGGTGATGCTCCATCACCCGCCGGCTGATGGCGTGGTGCGTGCGCGCAAGGCGCTCGAAGATCGGGCCGCGTTCCGCAAGCTGGTCGCTCGCTGCGGCGCCGAACTGATCCTCCACGGTCACTCGCGGGACGCGCGTTTCGATCCGATCCGCGGACCGGATGGTCTGGTGACGGTGCTGGGCGTGCCATCGATCTCGGCGGTCCCCAATCCGAAGGACGAAGGCGCGCGCTGGAACCTGATCGGCCTGGCCCGCGACGCCGGCCGCTGGACGATCGAGGTCACCGCCCGCCGCTGGTTGCCGGCGGCATCGGCCTTCGTCACGGCAGCGCATTACCGGATCGTCTGAGGCCGCGGTCGCGGTTGCGGGCCGCACAAGCTAATCTTGCCCATCGTTTTTGCCCGCTCCGCATGCCGAATCCCACCGCGCTGAAGTTCGCCTGGCCCCGTTCCCGGATCGCCGAGACCGCCTGCTGGACCGTGCAACTGCGGCCCAAGCAGCCGACGCTCGGCAGCCTGGTCGTGATCTGCAAGGAGCCGGTGACGGCGTTCTCGGCGATCAGTGCCCGGGCGTTCGCCGAACTGGCCGAGGTCACGCAAGGTGTGGAGCGCCTGCTCGCGGGGTTCAACGGCTATGAGCGGATCAACTGGCTGATGCTGATGATGGTCGACCCGGACGTGCACTTTCACGTCATTCCGCGCTACGCCGGAACCCGCGAGCACGCCGGCCTGAGCTTTCCCGACGCCGGCTGGCCGAATCCGCCGGCGCTGGCCGAAGCGGTCAGCTTGAGCGATGCGCAGCTCGAAGCGTTGAGCGTAGAACTGAGTGCCCGCTGGTCAGGAGCGGAGGCCCGCTGATGCCGACCATCCTTGATCGCTACCTGCTGCGGCAGCTGCTGCCGACCCTGCTGCTCTGTCTCGGCACGGTGCTGATCGCGCTGCTGCTGGAGCGCCTGCTGCGGCTGTTCGACATCCTTGCCGAGAACAGCCACGCGCTACCGGCGGTGTTCAAGCTGGTGCTGAATCTGGTGCCGTACTACCTCGGGTTAGCGCTGCCGGCCGCGTTCTTCGTGGCGCTGTTCGTGGTCGTCTCCAAGCTTGGTGACGAGAACGAGCTCGATGCCTATCTCGCCGGCGGCCAGTCGATCGCCCGACTGACTCGGCCGTTCCTGGCGGTGTCGATCGTCCTTGCCGTGCTCAGCGCCTGGGTGTTTGGCTGGCTGCAGCCGTACTCGCGCTACGACTACCGCGCGGTGATGTATTCGGCGCTGAACGCCGGCTGGGATGCCCGTCTGCAACCGGGCACCTTCGCCAGCGCCGGCAGCGGCTACATGCTGACGGCCGATGAAGTCGACAAGACCGGTCGTGGCCTGCGCCATGTGTTCATCCGCCGCGAAGTCGCCGGCCGCGAGGAACTGACCACCGGCGAAACCGGCGCGCTGACGCCGTCCGAGGACGGCAGCCGGCTGACCCTGAGCCTGGTCGGCGGCGATCACTACCGCGACCGACCGGGCGCCGGTCTGCTGGCCGTGCACTTCGCCACGCTCGACAGCAACACCGCGTTCACCCCGGATGCGCCGCCGTTCCGCGCCCGCGGCGGCAACGAGCGCGAGCTGAGCTTCCCCGAACTGCTCGGCGGTGGTCTGCCTGATCCGGCGACACCGCTGACGCCCGCGAAGATCGCCGGCGAGCTATACGGCCGCATTGCCCGCACCTTGTCCTTGCCGCTGCTGCCGCTGCTGGCGATCCCGCTGGGCATGTCGGCGAAGCGCGGCAAGCGCACCGCCAGCCTGATCGTCGCTGCCGTGCTGATGCTGCTGTTCCATCACGGCCTGCAGCTCGGCGAAAGCCTGGCGGAATCCGGCAAGGTCAATGCGCTGGCCGGCGTCTGGACGCCGTGGCTGCTGTTCGCGGCACTGTGCGGCTACATCTACAGCCAGAGCCTGTCGCGGCCTGGCGACAATCCGGTGACCCGGGTCGTCTCGGCCATCGAGGATTTCGTCGGTGCGATCGTCAGCCGCCTGCGGCCACGCAAGCGAGCCTCGTCATGAGGACCTTGTTCTTGGGCGGCTCGCTCGGCGGCTATCTGCGCGGCATGCTGGCGATGCGCTGCTTCGCCGTGGTCTGCGGGCTTGGCGGTCTGTTTCAGGTGCTCGATCTGCTCGAGTCCTCGACCGACATCCTGAGCCGCGGCCAGGGCATGCTCGGCATCGCCTATTACAGTTTGCTGCGCACGCCCAGCGTGCTGCTGCAGGCGTTTCCGCTGGCTGCGCTGCTGGGCGCGATCTTCAGCTTTTCGACCCTGTCGCGGCAGAACGAGATCTGCGCGATGCGCGCCGCCGGCCTGCCGTTCCGCCGCGTACTGCTGGCCTTGCTACCGGTGGTGGTCGGGATCGTCCTGCTTCATGGCCTGCTCGCCGAAGCGATCGTGCCGAAGACCCAGAATGCGCTGACCGCCTGGTGGGCGAGCCTGCCACCGTCGCCGGACAAGGATCCGGATGACGAGTTGCTGTGGCTGCGCACCAATGGCGCGGTGGTTGGCCTCGAACAGGTGATGCCTGACGGCAAGCGGCTCGATGGCGTGCGCATCTATCGCCGCGATGAGGCTGGCTCGCTGCTCAGCCGTACCGTCGCGACCCGAGCCCAGTACGAAGACCGCCGCTGGACCCTGATCGATGCGGTGACCACCGATCTGCGCGCCGGAAAGAGCGAAGCCGTGCAGCCGAGGCTCGATTGGGAGACGCCGCTGAAACCGGCCGATCTGATGCGCCTGTCGGCAGCCGAGCCCTATGTATCCGGTGGTCTCGCTTCGGCGGTGCTGGCTGGCACGCAGTCGGGCACCAAGACCGAATCCTTCTACCGCACGCGGCTGGCCCGTTCCTGGACCGATCCGCTGGCGGCGCTGGTGATGATGCTGCTCGCCACGCCGGTGGCGATCGCACTGACCCGCGGCGGTGCCGGCGGCGTTCAGGTGCTCGGCGCGCTGGCCTGCGGCCTGGTCTTCCTGCTGGTCAACGGCCTGATGGCCGCGCTCGGCGAAGCCGGTACCCTGAGCCCGCTGCTGGCAGCCTGGCTGTCACCGGCGAGCTTTGTCCTGTTGGGCCTGTTGCTGGTGTTCCGGCTCGATCGGCGCTGAGCCGCGCCCAGCCCTCGCATCAAACTTCTTTCTGCATTGACGATCGAGCCTCCGAAGGCCCGCCTGACCCGAGACCGCGCTGCCATGACTGCCGCCACCGCCCCCGCATCCGTGCATCGGAGCCCTCGTGGCCCGCTGACGATCATCCCGGTCGAAACCGCCGCCGAGAAGAAGCGCTTCATCCGCTTGCCGGCACGCCTGCATGCCGATGATCCGAACTGGGTCACGCCGCTGGACATGGAGCGCAACGAAGCGCTTTCGCCGAAGCACAACCCACTGTTCGCCCATACCGACGTGCAGCTCTGGCTGGCGGTACGCGATGGCGTCGACGTCGGCCGGATCAGCGCCCAGGTCAATCGCGAAGCCACCGATGGCGTCGGCCACTTCGGCATGATCGCCGCCGAAGACGATGCCGAACTGATCGAAGCGCTGTTCGCGACGGCCGAAGCCTGGCTCAAGGCGCGCGGCATGCGCGAATCGCTGGGGCCATTCAGCCTGTCGATCAACGAGGAAACCGGCCTGCTGATCGAAGGCCACGACACGCCGCCGATGCTGATGATGGGCCACGATCGCCCGTATCTGGCAGCGCGCATCGAAGCGCTCGGCTACGACAAGGCCAAGGATGTCTTCGCCTACCTCAGCGACATCACCAAGCCGCTGCCGAAGTCGATCTGCACGCTGATGCGCCGGCCGCTGCCGGATACCTTCAAGCTCCGCCATCTGAGCTTCAAGCAGTACGAGAAGGACATCGAATCGATCAGTTCGATCTTCAACGATGCCTGGGCCGCGAACTGGCGCTTCGAACCGCTGACCGCCGCCGATACCAATCACCTCGCCAAGGCGATGCGGCCGATCCTCAACGAGAAGCTGGTCTGGTTCGTCGATGTCGACGGCGAGCCGGCCGGCTTCGGTGTCTGCCTGCCGAACATCAACGAAGCGATCCAGGATCTCGACGGCAAGCTGCTGCCGTTCGGCTGGGCGAAGCTGCTCTGGCGTCTGAAGGTCAAGGGCGTGAAGACGGCGCGCGTGCCGCTGATGGGCATTCGCCGCAAGTACGCCACCGGTTTCGTCGGCGCCGTGCTGCCGTTCCTGATCATCGACGCGATGCGCACCGAGGCCCGCAAGATCGGCTACACCAGCGCCGAGCTGTCGTGGATCCTCGAGGACAACATGCCGATGCGGCGCATCAACGAAGGTCTTGGCGGCATTGCCTACAAGACCTATCGCATCTACCGGAAAGCGCTTTGAGCCACGTCGTTGCGGGCGGCCTGACCGCCCTGGTACTTGCCGGCTCGCGCGGGCCGGATGATCCGATGGCGCGCGCCTTCAGCGTGCCGCACAAGGCGCTGATCCCGGTCGCTGGCGTGCCGATGCTGCTGCGAGTGATCACCGCACTCGGTGCCACGCCGGAGATCGCCCGCATCGTGGTGATCATCGAAGCGCCGGAGGTCGTCCAGGTGCTGCCAGGTCTTGCCGCTGCTGCGAACGGCAAGCCGGTGGATACCTTCCTGGCCGCCGGCAGCCCCAGCCTCAGCGTCGTCGCGGCACTCGCGCAGTACGAGACGCCGCTGCTGATCACCACCGCCGATCACGCCTTGCTGCAGCCGGTCTGGGTCAGCCATTTCCTTGAGCATGTGCCGGCCGGTGCTGACGCCGCTCTGGGCCTGGCGCGCTCCGAAGTCGTGCTGGCCGACATGCCGGACACCCGGCGCACCTGGCTGCGCTTCGTCGAGGGTTCGTACAGCGGCTGCAACCTGTTCTATTTCGCGACACCGAAAGCGCAGGCGCTGGCCGAGCTCTGGAAGCAGGTCGAAGCGCTGCGCAAGCAGCCGGTGGCGATGCTGCGCCTGCTCGGCTGGAGTTACGCGCTGCGCTATCTGCTTGGCAGGCTGCGGCTGTCTTCGGCAATCGCAAGGCTCGGCGAGCTTGCCGGTGGCGCCAAGGCAGCCATCGTCGAAATGCCGTTCGCGCGTGCGGCGGTCGATGTCGACAAGCCAGCGGACAAGGAACTGGTCGAGAGCCTGCTCGCTGCAGATCAGCGCTGAATCTTCAGCGGTCGCGCAGCGCAAGTCGTTCGCTTCCGCCGAGCAAAGCAGCACTGACGGCTTCAGCCAGCGCGTCCTCGATGTCGACGATCCGGCTGGCGGAATCACCAACGCCCATCGGCGCGCTGGTGACCGATAACTGTCCGTGGCCGACGACGGCGCCGTCGCGCTCGGCGTAGATCGTCAAGGCCAGGTCGGTGTGCACCTGGGCCAGGCCGCTGACCATCGAGCGCACGTAGCTGTTGCCCTTGTCGTAATCGGTGATCGCGACATCGACGCGATAGCGGGCAAGACCTTCGCTACGCGCTTCGGCCGGGAGTCGATCGCGAATCTTGGCCGCCACCCGCTGACCGTCGACTTCGAGCAAGGCGACATGAGTGGTTGCCGAACGAAAGCCGATCGTTACCGGACCGTCTTCCGGCAGCAACGGGGCTGCTACTGCTACGCCGCCAACAATCAGCAGCGCAGCGCCAGTCAGCAGGCGAATCGAGGTGGGAATCATCGGTGTCTCCGGATCTGCTGAGCGGCGACCTCGCGAGGCGCGACGAACCGGTTTCAGCGTCGCCAGCGTCGCTGTTGGTCAGCCGTCGAGATAGAGCCTCGCGTCCGGGATTCATGACTTGCCCGCCGCTTGGGTTTCAGCACCCGGCCGCTTGAAACGAAAAACCCGGCACCAGGCCGGGTTTTTCATCTGTGCTGTAGCCGTTCAGGGCGCCATGCGCCGCGTGCCCATGATCCAGTCCCACAGCGGGCTCGACACGCCGTAGCCGGTGTTGCCGTTCACGAAATGGTGCTGCATGTGGTGCACCTTCAGCTTCTTGAACAGCGGCTGCTGCCAGGCGTAGTGATGGAGCGCGTAGTGCAGGGTGTCGTAGATCACGTAGCCGACGATGAAGCCGCCGAACACGGCCATCAGCACCGGGCCGGCGAAGGCCAGCGCGAACAGGCTGTAGAACCCATACGCGAGCGGGATGCTGACCGAAGGCGGCATCACCAGACGCAGGCGATCGTTCGGGTGATCGTGATGGACGCCGTGCCAGATGAAGTGCAGGCGTTCTCCGATCTTGCCCGGCGGCGTCCAGTGAAACAGGAAGCGGTGCAGGAAATACTCGGTCGCCGTCCAGATCGCCAGGCCGCCCGCGAAGGCGGCAAGCCAGGTCAGCACGCCGAGGCCCCCAGTGAAGGCCGTCCAGGTCATCCACGCGAACAGCGGCAGATACAGCGCCATCGGCACCCAGAAAGGAATCTTCGACAGCGCTTCCATCCAGTCGGCCTCGAACATCCGGATCGACTCGTTCGGGCTGCGACGCATCGGGCGCGCGGCGGCCATCAGGCGGCTCCGCTCCGGGATGAAGGAATTGCGGCCGGCGCTGGCCAGCCGGCGACCAGTTCCTCGTTGCGGGTGACATCGGCGAGGAAATCCATCTCGCCCCAGCCCAGGCCTTCGATCGACTGGTAGCCGACTTCGCCGCTGTCCTTGGCGATGCGATCGATCACCGACAGATACCAGAGCTTCAGGCCTTCCGGCGTGCGCATGATCCGCTCGACTTCGCCGACGAAGCGCGCCGAGCCTTCGGTGGTGAAGCGCAGGAAGCCGATCGATTCGCCGTTGACGATCGACGCATCGAGCTTCTTGCCGATCGCGCAGAGGCGCTCGTCGACGGTCTGCACCTTCATGTCGTCGGCGTCGTACCAGTCCTTGCGGTCGATGGTGACGGTGATCGGATGGCTGATCTTGCCGAGCACGCGCTCGACGATCGCGGTCTCGATCAAGGTGTCGCCGTTGAGGATCAGGCACTCGCCGCGCAGTTCGCTGCGGGCGATCCAGCAACTGGCGAGGTTGTCGGCGGCTTCGTAGAACGGGTTGTACAAGGTGCGCACCGTGATGCCGGCCGGCGTATGCGCTTTCAGCACTTCCTCGACCTGCTCGGCGCCGTAACCGACGACGACCACGGCTTCACGGACGCCGCCAGCCACGAGGCTGATCAGCTGCCACTCGAGCAGGCTGCGGCCACCGAGTTCGATCAGGCACTTCGGCCGCGACGCAGTCAGCGGCAACAGACGGCGGCCCTGACCGGCGCTGAGGATGATCGCCTTCACGAACGGCGACCGGACAACTGGGAAGGAGACAGGCAGTAGCGCATCGGATCAATCTCGGCAGCTCGCGCGCAGGCGCGAAACGTTGCAATTCTAAGACAATTCGTCCGGCGGCTTGTGACAGCGGCCGCCGCCAGTGAATGGCTCAGCCGGGAAACAGCGTTCCGAGCAGCGCTGCCAGCCGGATACCGGCAAGATTCAGGCGAACATCGACGGTGCCCTGCCAGGCGGTCAGATAATCCGGGCCGGGTTCGCGATCCGCCGGATAGAAAGCCGGCGCCGAAACGATCAGGCAGGACTCCATCGCCCAGGCATCGGCGGCAAGCGGCCCCAGTTCGACACCGGAGGCTTTCGAAGCCAGCCGTTCGACGTAACGCTGCCAGTCCGGCTCGATCGCTTCGATCAGCCCGACATCCCAGAGCTTGTGCAGGTTCGAGCCTTCGCCACGCCATTGCAGCTGCACGGTGTTGCCACCGCGATCCTCGGCGCGCCCGCCGTGCAGCGGCTGGTGGACGTCACCGACGAAGTGCACGAGTTGCTTCAGCGCGACTCGCCGCTGCTCGGCGCTCGCTTTCCTGTCCTTCAGCACCAAGACGGCGCTGTCGATCGCGGCGACCACACAGCGGCCCCCGGGGCAATCACGCGGCGGTTGATAGTGGCAGTCGCCAATCGGGAAATTGATGTAGTGCAGCGGGCCGGTGCGTTCGTCGCGAACTTCGTCCGCCCAGTTGGCAACGCCGGCCAGGGTCGGTTCCGGCTCGTCGACCAGGATCGTTGCAATCGCCGCGCGGGCAGCGGGGCCCAGGCGGTCGGCTGCGATCTGGCCGACGATCCGGTGGCCTTCCGGCCCCCAGGCCCGCAGTTGCGGCGAGCTCAGCAGCAGGACCGTGGCGAGCAAAGCGAGATGCAAAGCGCGCGACACGGCCCTGCGCTTCATCAGACGCGCGAAACCTTGACGATGACCACCGGCTCGACCGGCACATCCTGGCCGAACGGACGGATACGGCCGGTCGGCGTGCTGCCGATCTTGTCGAGCACGTCGGCGCCGGCGGTCAGCTTGCCGAACACCGCATAGCCCCACTGGCCCGGCTTGCCGTCGAGGAAGGCGTTGTCGGCGTGATTGATGAAGAACTGGCTGGTCGCCGAATGCGGGTCGCTGGTGCGGGCCATCGCGATCGTGCCGCGGGTGTTCTTGAGGCCGTTGTTGCACTCGTTCTCGATCTGCTTGCCGGTCTTCTTCTCGCTGTAGTCCGGCGCCACGTAGCCGCCGCCCTGGATCATGAAATCCTTGATCACGCGGTGGAAGGCCAGGCCGTCGTAATGGCCGGCGTCGACATAGGCGAGGAAGTTGGCGACCGTCTTCGGCGCTTTCGCGGCATCGAGCTCGATCGTCATGTCGCCAAGGCTGGTCTGCATCAGCACGGATACGGTTGCGGCGTCGGTCATCGTTTTCTCTTCAGGTTGCGTTGGAGTGGGCGCAGTTTAAGCGGCCAGCCGGCTTGAGGTGGAACGCTCAGAGCTTCAGCTTGCGGAAGATCGCTTCCGGCACGTTCTTGATGATCTGCATGATCGGCCACCAGAACCAGGGCGTGTACAGCACCGGCTTGCCCTTCTGCACGGCCTTGACGATGGCCTTGGCGACGGTCGCTGGCATGGCCCACAGCGGGCCTTTCCTGAACGCGGCGGTCATCGGCGTATCGACGAAGCCCGGCTTGACGGTCAGCACATGAACACCTTTCGGATGCAGTCGCTGGCGCAGGCCGCTGGTGAAGGCGGTGACCGCCGCCTTCGCCGAACCGTAGACGTAGTTCGACTGCCGGCCGCGATCGCCCGCCACCGAGGAGATCACCGCGATGCAGCCGTGGCCCTGGGCTTCGAAGCGGTTGCCAAGCTCGGTGCACAGCACCATGTGGCTCAGCGCATTGGTCTGGAACTCGGCGAGCATCAACTCGCTGGACGCTTGCGCGGCAACTTGGTCGGTGAGCGTGCCGTGGGCGATCAGGGCGGTGTCGAGGCCGCCGAGGCGTTGGGTGGCTGCATCGAGCAGTGCCGGATAAGCGCCCAGCTCGCAGGCATCCATCACCCAGGTTTCGGCCTGTGCCGCACCGCGCAGGCGCAGATCGTCGGCAATCGCGGTGAGGCGATCGGGGTTGCGGCCGACCAGGAACAGCGCGTCGCCAAGGGCTGCGAACTCGCGCGCCGTCGCTTCGGCGATCGCCGAGGTGGCACCCATGATCAGGATTCGTCTCATTGCGGGTATTCAGTGACTCGTCGCCAGAACGACGAGGAAAAGCGGGGATCGACATGGCCGGCAAAAGCCTGCCATTGCGGGAAGTATTGGCGGAACGCGGCTGCTGACATCCGCGCGTCCTTGGCCGGGTAGACGGCGCCGCCGGCGGCCATCGTCATGGCATCGAGTGAGTCGAGCAGCGCGAGGGTTTGCGCGCCGCGATTCGGGAAGTCGATCGCCAGGGTTGCGCCGGGGCGCGGGAACGACAGCATCCCGCGGGCGGCCATGTTGCCGAAGGTTTTCAGCACCACCAGAAACGAGCCGAGCTTCGACTCGGCGATCCGCCGCAGCATCTCGCCGATCACGGTTTCGGCATCCTGCATCGGCACCACGCACTGGTACTGGTAGAAGCCGTGCGGGCCGTAGATGCGGTTCCATTCGAGCACGGCATCGAGCGGATGGAAGAACGGCTGCCAGTGCCACAGCGCATCGCGGGCCGTTGCCGCCGGGCGCCGGTAGTAGAGCGCGTTGAACGCAGCCAGGGTCAGCGGATTGATCAGCGACAGCGGCGGCGTGATCGGCAGCCGGATTCCCCTTGGAGCGGCGTAGCTGGCCGGCCCCTCGGCGTGATTGCCGCGAATGAAGATGCCGCGGCCGGTGTTGGCGCCAGTCGCCGAACTATCGATCCAGGCGACGGTGTAGGCCGATGCGGCTTCGGCTTCCGCCGACAGCGCAAAGAACTCGGCCAGCGAGCCAAAGCGTTCGCTGCTGCCGCGGATCCACGGCCCGGGCACGCGCAGCAGTTGCAAGCTCGCGCGGCGGATCAGGCCGGTGAGGCCGAGGCCGCCGACGGTCGCGGCGAACAACGCAGCATTCGCGGTCGGCGAGCAGTGCAGCACCTGACCATCCGAACGCAGCAGTTCGAAGCCGAGCAGCTGATGACCGAAGCTGCCGGCGCGATGATGGTTCTTGCCGTGCACGTCGTTGGCGATCGCGCCGCCGACGGTGACGAAGCGGGTCCCCGGCAGGGCCGCCGGAAACCAGCCCTGTGGCAGTGCCAGTTCGATGATCTCGCCGAGCGACACGCCGGCCTCGACCTCGATCACGCCGCTGTCCCGATCGAAAGCGATGTAGCGATCGAGCCCGCGCGTGCCGAGCAGCGCGCCGCCGCCGTTCAGGCAGCTATCGCCATAGCTGCGACCGAGGCCGTAGGGCAACAGGCTTCCCGTGGTCGTCGGCAAAGCGTCGAAGCGGCTGCCGAGCTTTATCAAACGCTGCTCCGGTGCCGGCAGCCGGCCCCAGGAAAGCGCCTGCCGGCTCATGTCGGCCACAAGGCCAGCAGCACGCAGAAGCCCATCACCGTAAACAGACCGAGGCTGATGCGATCGGTCAGCGCGAAGACGATCGGATCATCGGTCATCCGGCCACGGGCGCTGAGCATCCAGACCCGGCTGATCCAGTACAGCATCAGCGGGCAGGTCAGCCACAGCGCGTGGGAATCGCCGTAGCGCGCGAGCGATTCCACGCTGTTGACGTACAGCGCCATGATCACCACCGCGGCATAGCCGGCGCTGATGCCGAGCGACAGCAGCGCCGGCAGATCGCTGGCCTGATAGCCGCGTCCGGCGGCCGAGGCAGCGCCAGCCTTGGCGACCTCGAACAGTTCCGTGTAGCGCTTGGCCATCGCCAGGCTCAGGAACAGGAACATCGAGAACGCCAGCAGCCAGAAGGTCACCGATACCTCGGTGGCGGCACCGCCGGCGATGATCCGCAGGGTGTACAGACCCGCCAGGGTCATCACGTCGATGGTCGTCGCGCGCTTCAGCCACAGCGAATAGGCCAGCGTGAAGCCAAAGTACAGCGCCAGCACTCCTGCGAATACCGGCCCTGTCCACAGTGCGATGGCGACAGCGAATAGCAGCAGCAGGCTTGCCGCGATGACGCCGCGCTTTGCCGACAAGCGCCCCGACGCGAACGGCCGCAGGCACTTGCGACGATGCTGGCGATCGGCTGCGAGATCGAGCAGATCGTTGACCAGATAGACGCTCGATGCGGCCAGTCCGAACGCCAGGAAGGCGAGCAGGCTGTCGAACAATACCGCCGGCTCGCCTATGCGGTGGGCGAGCACGGCGGGCACGAACACCAGCAGGTTCTT
This sequence comes from Nevskia ramosa DSM 11499, assembly GCF_000420645.1. Taxonomy (NCBI): domain Bacteria; kingdom Pseudomonadati; phylum Pseudomonadota; class Gammaproteobacteria; order Nevskiales; family Nevskiaceae; genus Nevskia; species Nevskia ramosa. Next base: position 592,201 of record NZ_ATVI01000005.1, read on the forward strand.
GACCCACTGATACAGGCGCATCGCCTTGATCCAGGTCTTCGGCGATGAGACTTCCGGCGCAAACACCGGCCCGGCTTCCGCAATCGCGAAGGCACGCGCAGCGAGCCGTGCATTGCCGACGACGATCGCGTTGCGCGCCGAGCCCCAGACGGCGAGATCGGCCGCTTCGTTGCCGACATAGTCATAGCCGCGTTCGCCGAAGCGCGCGACCAGCGCCCGGCGTTTGCCGTCGCCGTGCAGGTTGTCGCCATCGCCGGTGGCGATCACCTCGTCGAAGATGCCGAGATGAGCGGCGACCGCATCGGCGATCGAGTGATGCGCTGCCGTCGCCAGTACCAGACGGCGGCCGCCGTCACGCTGCTCGCGCAGCCAGTCGAGCAAGTCCTGGCGCCAGGGCAGGGTTGCAACATCGAGTTCGCTGCGCGCTGCCACTTCGCGCTTGAACGCCGCCTTGCCCAGGTTCATCCAGCCCGGCAACTGCAGCAGGGCACCCGGTGAACGCTTGGCCAGATCGAGCAGCGCTTCGTGCAGCGTATCGACCGGCGTCAGCGTGCCGTCGAGATCCACGCACAGTGGCAGTGCCTGGGGCAGCCGTTCGAGCGGTGCCTCGGGCATCGTTTCCGCCAGCGGATCTGATCCTGCGAGGCTCATCGTGGGCAGTGGCTCCAGATTACGACGGTGACGGGTTTCCAGCCAGGCGGCGGCAATCAGGCCCAGCAGCACGGCGAACCATAGCGTTGCCAGCCGGCACAGCAGCATTGCGATCACCGCCGTCGCCAGTGGCGCGCCCTCCGCGACCAGCAGGGCAGGCATCGCCACTTCCATGCCACCGAGGCCGCCTGGCATGAAGAAGGCGAGTCCGCCGGCCAGCACAGCCATGCCATAGACGCCGACCGCCGCCGGCAGCGCGATGCTGAGCGCCAGGCTCTGGCAGATCCAGTACAGCGCCAGGCCTTCGACGCCCCAGGCGACCAGGCCGAGCAGTAGGCCGCCGGCAAGTCGGCCCGGCAGCAACAGGGTTTTCGAAGCACGCAACAACTTGGCGAGGCCGGCGAGGCCCGCGGCCAGCCGGCCATGGCGCCGTGATGCCAGGCGATCAAGGCCATCGGCAAGCGCCGGCCGGCCCAGCGTCACGACAACGGCTGCGACCACGAGCAGCGCAACCACCGGCAGCGGCCACCAGCGCAGATCCTGCAACACGATCAGGCTGGCGAGCACGGCGATCGCCAGCACATCGAGCAGGCGTTCGACGAACAGCGTCGCCATGCTGTCGGCATACGGCACTTGATAGCGATCGTGCAGGTACAGCGAACGCACCGCTTCGCCAGCCTTGCCGGGACTGACCGTGAAGGCGAAGCCGGCGATGTAGATCAACCGATGCGGTCCCGGCGGCACGCGGTGCCCCAGCGTCGCGAGATAGCGGGACCAGCGCTGGAAGCGCAGCGCGTAATTGAGCAGCGACGCGCCGAGTACCAGACCGAGGCCACTGAAGCCGAGGCCGCGCAGCGCGCTGGCCAGCGTCTGCGTGTCGGCGATCAGCGCGGCGGCGAGATAGGCGGCAACGCCAAGCCCGGCAATCGCGATCAGCAGCGGTCGGCGCAGCCGCGCAGGCCGGGTGGCTGCAATCACGCGCGGCCCCGGTCGCTGCTGTCCTCAACGCTGCCGGGCTGATCGCCGACAACTCTCAGCCGTGCCTGGATCGCGCTCAGCACACCGGCGGCATCGAGTCCGCAGTCCGCCAGCAATTGTTCGCGGCTGCCGTGGGCGACGAAATGATCCGGCAGGCCGAGGTTCAGCACCGGGCGGACGAGGCGCAGCCGTGCCAGCGCCTCGACGACCGCGCTGCCGGCGCCGCCGCTGACGACGTTGTCCTCCATCGTCACCAGCAGGCTGTGGTCGCGCGCCAGGCTGGCGATCAGAGCTTCGTCGAGCGGTTTGACGAAGCGCATATCGGCGACCGTCGCATCGAGCAACGCGGCGACATCGAGCGCGGTGCCGACCATCGCGCCGAAGGCCAGCAGCGCGACTCGCGCCGGCCGTCGCGACGAACCTCTGCGCAGCAAGCGGCCGCGGCCGATTTCCAGCGGCTCGGCAGCGGCGATCGCAGCGCCGGGACCGCTGCCGCGCGGGTAGCGCACCGCGCTCGGCCCGGCGTGGGTCAAGCCGGTGGCGAGCATGCGCCGGCATTCCTGCTCGTCGCTCGGCGCCATCAGGACCAGGTTCGGAATCGCCCGCAGCAGGCTCAGGTCGAAAGCACCGTGATGGGTCGCGCCATCGGCGCCGACCAGACCGCCGCGATCGACCGCGAACAGCACCGGCAGGTTCTGGATCGCGACGTCGTGGATCACCTGGTCGAGCGCGCGCTGCAGGAAAGTCGAGTAGATCGCGACCACCGGCTTCAGCCCCGCGCAGGCCATGCCGGCGGCGAGGGTGACGGCGTGCTGCTCGGCGATGCCGGCGTCGAAATAGCGATCCGGAAATGCCTGGGCGAATTCGACCAGGCCCGAGCCTTCGCGCATCGCCGGCGTGATCGCGACCACGGCCGGATCGAGCGCGGCGGCTTCGCAGAGCCAGTCGCCGAACAGCTGCGAGTAGGTCGGGCGTGCCACGGCGGCAGGCGCCGGCATCGCGCCGGTGACCGGATCAAAACGGGTGACGCCGTGGAAGCCGATCGGATCGGCTACTGCCGGGGCATAGCCCTGGCCCTTGACCGTGAGTACATGCAGGAACTGCGGACCGCGCGCTGCTTTCAGGCTTTCGAGCGCGGGCAGCAGCGCGTCGAGAGTGTGACCGTCCACCGGTCCCGAATAAGTGAAGCCGAGCGCTTCGACCAGCCCGGCGAGCGAGCCAGAGCCCGCCGCCGGATGGCTGCGGCCGAGTTGCCGGGCAACCGTGTCGCGCAGCGCGCCGACGTTCTCCGAGATCGACAGATCGTTGTCGTTGAACACCACCAGCAGATCGAGCCCGAGCGTGCCGGCGTGGTTCATCGCTTCGAAGGCCATGCCGGCGGTGATGCCGCCATCGCCGATGACGGCGACGCTGCGCCGGCCTTCGGCGCGAAGCTTTTCAGCCGCCGCGAAACCGGCGGCGGCGGAGATGGCGGTGCCGGCGTGGCCAGCGCCGAAGGCATCGAAGGCGCTCTCATTGCGATCGAGGAATGGCGCCAGTCCGCCGTGCTTGCGGATCGTTTCCAGGCGCGCGCGGCGGCCGGTGATGATCTTGTGCGCATAGGCCTGATGGCCGATGTCCCAGATCAAGGTGTCGCGTGGCGTATCGAACACCCGGTGCAGCGCAAGGGTCAGTTCGACGACCCCGAGGCTGGCGGCGAAATGACCGCCAACCCTGGCCAGTGTCTCGATCAGGCAGCGGCGGATTTCACCGGCGAGCGCCGGCAGTTCGGCGACCGGCAGCCGGCGCAGCGCGGCTGGATCGTCGATCGCGCCGAGTCGCGCGTAGCCGGAAGACTCGTTCATCGAAGCGAGGCTGGAGACGGGAAGGGCTCAGCGGCCGGCAGGCGGCGCGCCAGTGTCGATTACCGGATCAGCATCGAGCAGATTGCGGACTCGCAGCTCGGCGGTTTCCAGCGAAGTCCGGCAGACCTTGGTCAAGCCCATGCCGCGCTCGAACAGGCTCAGGGATTCTTCGAGCGGCAGATCGCCACGTTCCATCCTGGCGACGATCGCTTCCAGTTCGGTCAGCGAAGCTTCGAAACGGGAGACCGGATCGTCGGTCGCGTCCGGTGCGGGAGGGGAAATTTTCTTGGCGGTCATGGCCGCTATTGTAGGCGTTGCGTCGCGTGCATCTGAACGATGGCTCCGGCGCATCTGACTCCCCGAACGACACGAACCACCAGGAGCACTTCATGTTTCTCGTATCCGCAGCCGAATTCGGCATCGACCTCGGCAAGCACGTCGGGGACAGCAGTTCCAGCTTCACCCTTGTTGAAGCGCTGGTGCCGCTGGTCGCCGTCATCATGGTGTTCGGTATGCCGATCATCATCGTCCTCGCTGTGCTGCGCTATCGCGCCAACCGCCAGCGTTCGATCAACGAGATGGTGCTGAAGCTCGCCGACAAGGGTCAGCCGATTCCACCCGAGCTGTTTCTGGAGCCGGGCAAGAAGCGCAAATCCGATGTCAGCTCTGGCCTCAGCCTGATCGGTGCCGGTGCTGGTCTGATGGGTTTCTTCTGGTTCGCCGGTGCTGAAGAGGGCATCGGCATCGGCCTGATTCCGCTGGCGATCGGCGTCGGCCAATTGATTGCATGGAAGCTCGAACAGCAGAAAAAGGACCTCTGAAGCCCACGCGAACGGAAACGACTCGACGTGGCCAGCGAGGCAGTCAAGACGGCAGCGGCAGAGCCGGTGTGGGCCGATGGCCCGCCGGACTCCGCACTCGTTGCCCGGGTGCTCGCCGGTGACGATCGCCACGCCTTCGCGGTGCTGGTACGTCGTCATCAGGGCTCGGTGCGCGCGTTGCTGCGCCGGCTTTGCAAGGGCGATGACGCCTTCGCCGACGATCTCGCCCAGGAAACCTTCCTGCAGGCACATCGCAAGCTCGACCAGTTTCGCGGCGATGCTCGCTTCAGCACCTGGATCTACCGGATCGCCTACAACAGTTTCCTGATGGCGATCCGCTCGCGCCACGAGGAAGAACAACTCGACGAGAACACCGCCGAGCCCGAGGAACACGACGGCCCGCAGGACCTGCATCCCGAGCAGACCACGGCCGATCTCCAGATGGATCTGCAACGGGCGATGGCGATCCTGTCGCCTGCGGAAAGAGCGGTGATTGCCCAGTGCTACTATCTGGACCGCAGTCACGAGGAAGCGGCTTACGCCCTCAACTGCCCGCTGGGCACGGTGAAATCGCATATTTCCCGCGCCAAGCAGAAGCTGAAAGTGCACTTGCAGGTCTGGGAGCCGAGGATGTCATGACGACTGAACCCAACAAGACCCAGGACAAAGCTATGGACGGATCGACCTTTCCCGTTGGCCGTGGTGGTTCCATGCATGGTCCGGTACCGGGTGATGACGCCTGGATCGAATCGCTGCTGCAGGAAGATGCGGCGCGGCAGCCGCATATTGCCGACGATGGTTTCGTGGTCCGCGTGCTGATGAACATGCCGGCGCCGCGCAAGCCGGCACCGCGCTGGATCGTGCCGATGGCGGCGATGGTCGGCAGTGCGGTGGCCGTTGGCCTGACGCCAGCCGGTGTCTGGTTCGCCAATACGCTGGTGCAGTTGCTCGACATCCGCAATTTCTCGATTGCCCATCTGAGCGTGCTGGTGCCGCTGGCGGTGTTCTACGTCTGCTCGTTTTCGGCGATCCGCGAACGCTGAACGCGCGTCGAGCGGGGCAGGCGGCTGGACCAGCCGGCCTTGCGACGCGGCGGTCCATTGGGTACCGTCCCGCGTCTTTCGCAGCCCTGCGAACCCAAGTCTCCCGATTGCCCTGATGGCCACCCCGAACAACAACGCCTACGGCGCCGACCAGATCGAAGTTCTGAGCGGCCTGGACCCGGTGCGCAAGCGCCCGGGCATGTACACCGATACCTCGCGGCCGAATCATCTGGCGCAGGAAGTCATTGACAACTCGGTCGACGAAGCGCTCGCCGGCCACGCCAGGCGCATCGACGTGGTGCTGCTCGCCGACGGTTCGCTGAAAGTGTCGGACGATGGCCGCGGCATGCCGGTCGACATCCACCCGGAGCACGGCGTTTCCGGTGTCGAGCTGATCCTGACCAAGCTGCACTCAGGTGCGAAGTTCTCGAACAAGGCCTACGGCTTTTCCGGCGGTCTGCACGGCGTCGGCGTGTCGGTGGTCAATGCGCTGTCGAAAGTGTTGGAAGTGCGCGTGGTCCGCGGCGGTGGTGAGTGGCTGATCGGCTTCGCCGATGGTCACAAGGCCAGCGAACTGACCCGGGTCGGCGACGCACCGGTCAAGAAGAGCGGCACCACGGTGCATTTCTGGCCAGACGAAAAATACTTCGACTCGCCGAAGTTCTCGGTGCCGCGTTTGAAACAAGTTCTGCGCGCGAAAGCCGTGCTATGCCCGAATCTGAAGGTGACGCTCGACGATCAGGTCAACAATGAACAGACCGTCTGGCAGTACGAGAACGGCCTGCTCGACTACCTCAAGGATTCGCTGAACGGCGCCGAAGTGCTGCCCTCCGAGCCCTTCATCGGCAAGTTCGCCGCCAAGCGCGAAGAGGCCGAGTGGGCGCTGTGCTGGGTCAACGGCGGACCGGAAGCGGTCGCTGAAAGCTATGTGAATCTGATTCCGACAGCGCAGGGCGGCACGCACGTCAACGGTCTGCGTACCGGCCTGACTGAAGCGATCCGCGAATTCTGCGAGTTCCGCAATCTGCTGCCGCGTGGGTTGAAGCTGTCGCCGGACGATGTCTGGCAAGGCTGCAGCTACGTGCTCAGCATCAAGATGCTCGATCCGCAGTTCGCCGGCCAGACCAAGGAAAGGCTTTCGTCACGCGAGACCGCCGCCTTCGTTCAGGGCGTGGTCCACGACAGTTTCAGCGTCTGGCTGAACAAGCATCCGGAAGCGGGCGAACAGGTTGCCCAGCTGGTGATCGCCAACGCCAACGCGCGGATGAAGCTGGCCAAGCAGGTCGTCCGCAAGAAGATCACCAGCGGCCCGGCGCTGCCCGGCAAGCTGGCTGATTGCGTGCTCACCGATCTCAATCAGACCGAACTGTTCCTGGTCGAAGGCGACTCCGCTGGAGGTTCGGCGAAGCAGGCGCGGGACCGCGACACGCAGGCGATCATGCCGCTGCGCGGCAAGATCCTGAACAGCTGGGAAGTCGATGCCAACGAAGCGCTGGCGTCCGATGAGATTCACAACATCAGCGTCGCGATCGGCGTCGATCCAGGCTCGTCGGACATCACCGGCCTGCGTTACGGCAAGGTTTGCGTGCTCGCCGATGCCGACTCCGATGGTCTGCACATCGCCACGCTGCTTTGCGCGCTGTTCTTGAAGCACTACCGGCCGCTGATCAAGGCCGGCCATATCTACATCGCGATGCCACCGCTGTTCCGCATCGATGCCGGTAAGCAGGTGTTCTACGCGCTCGACGATGCCGAGCGAGAAGGCATCCTCGATCGCCTGCAGGCTGAAGGTAACAAGGCCAAGATCAACGTCACCCGCTTCAAGGGCCTGGGTGAGATGAACCCGCTGCAGCTCCGCGAAACGACGATGAGCCGCGACACCCGGCGTCTCGTTCAGCTGACCCTGGATGGAACCGTCGACACCGGTATTCCGGACGAGGAAGGTGCGGAAGTGCCGGTCACCGTCGACGCGATCATGGACATGATGCTGGCCAAGAAGCGGGCAGGGGATCGCAAATCCTGGCTGGAAGAGAAAGGCGACAAGGCGGAGATCTGAGTGCCGCTCCGTCACGGCACTGCGCAGCGTGCTCAGGCCGTGCGTCGAACCGGTAGTTCGTCGTAGCGCTTCCAGCGGTAGATCGCCGCCGACAGCAGCCAGCTGCCGATGAATACGCCGATGACGATGAACCCGATGTTCTCGAGCCCTGCGTCGAGTTGATCGACAACGGCGCGAATGCTTGCTGGCAAGTCGAGCTTGGTCGCCAGCAAGCCGATGACTTCGATGCCGCCGATGATCACCGCGACCAGAATCGACACGCTGGTGATCGTCAGGTTGTACCAGAGCTTGCGCACCGGATGATCGAAGGCCCAGCCGTAGGCGCCGACCATCAGCACACTGTCGGCGGTGTCGATCAGCACCATGCCGGCGGTGAACAGCGCCGGGAACAGCATCGCCGACCAGAGCGGGATGCCGTCGCTTGCATGGGTCGCGGCAATGCCGAACAGCGCGATCTCGGTGGCGGTATCGAAACCCAGACCGAACAGAAAGCCAACTGCGGCCATGTGCCAGCTCTTGCTGACCAACCTGAACAGCGGCCGGAAGATCCGCGCCAGCAAGCCGCGGCCAGCAAGCAGTAGGTCGAGATCGTCGTCATCGACGGTTTCGCCAGCGCGGACCCGAAGGAAGCTTTTCCAGACGCCTTTCAGGATCACCAGGTTGGTGACCGCGATCAGCATCAGAAAAAAGCCGGACACGCAGGTCGACAGGATGCTGCCGATCTCGCGATAGCCGTCCATTCGCGCCTGCATGGCCGATGCCGCGAGCACGATCGCGCCGACGGCAATGATGATCAGCGACGAATGCCCGAGCGAGAACCAGAAGCCGACTGTCAGCGGCCGCTTGCCTTCCTGCATCAGCTTGCGAACGACGTTGTCGATCGCCGCGATGTGGTCTGCGTCCACCGCGTGGCGCAGGCCGAACACATAGGCAAGCAAAGCAGTGCCGAGCAGGGCGGTGTTGCCCTGGAAGACCGCAAGGGTAAGCGCCCAGACCGTGATGTTGAGCCCGATCAGCAGTGCGAACAATGCGACCAGCTTGCTGCGCTGGCCCCCCGAGGCGTCGCTGAACGCCGCTTTCAGCAAACCAGCACCGGCTCGCGTCGCGCCACGTGGCTGTGGCGGCCGGTCGGGCGTTCGGCGATCTCGTGTTCCAGCGCGTGCAGCGTGTCGGGATCGGTCAAGCCCTTGGCGATCAGCAGCGTTTCCAGACTATCGACCCAGTGCTGGTAGTAGGTATCGCCGAGATCGGCATCGCCATTGGCCTTCACGGTTCTGATCGTTGCGCCGAGCGTTTCCGCCCACTCGTTCCAGGTGAAGGCGCCGCTCTGGTGGCTGCGGATCACTAGCGCGAAGATCTGCGCTTCCCAAGGCTCGCGGAACACCGGGCCGGAGGCGTCGGCGGGAATCGCCGGCAGATCGGCCGGCAAGGTGGGTACTTCGTGTTGGCTCATGCGGCCGGGTCCAGGTACGAGTCGAACAGGTCGATGTAGACCGAATCGATGGGCGAGGCATCCGGCCCCCAGAGTTCCTGGGCGCTGAAGCGGACGCTGAACACGTGCTGCGGCTGATGGCCGAGACCGTGGGCGACGGTGTCGTTGAACGAGAAGGTGCCGTTGTCCGCCCGGACCGTGCCGTGCTTGCCGCGGATGTAGCGCGGCAGCCGTGTGTGGTTGAGCGGATGGATGTTCTTCGCGATAACCGCATCGCCGGGGTTGAAGCGCGCGGCTTCGGTATTCGGCATCCGGGTCGATGCACCGGCGGCAAGCAGTGGCGCCACCATCTCCAGCGGCAGGGCAGGCATCAGTGCGGCTCCTTGCGGCCGGCAGCTGCGAGTTCGGCGACTTTCGCCATCATTTCGGCGTCGGTGATGGCGCCAGCGGATACCAGCAGGGCCTCGATCGAATGCAGCCAGTGCTCGTAGTACGAGGTGCGCAGATATTCGTGGCCCGGCATCCGCTCGATCTCGGCGCGAAACATGTCGACGTTGAAGAAGCCGCCAGCGAAGCCGCCGAAGAACAGCGCAAACACGCGCTTTTCCCAATCGGCATGAAACACTGGCTCCTGCGCTTCGCGGTCGATCGGCCCATAGGCCTGCATGCCGCCCATGTCGTGAACGCCATTCATGTCGAAGCTCCGGTGGTTTTCGGCAGGCCGGTGCCGATCATCGAATCGCGGGTCACCAGTTCGAGCAGTTCGGCTTCGCTCAGATGTTCGGTCCCGGCGGGCCGCTCTGGAAGCACGAAGTAGCGCAGCTCTGCATTGGAATCCCAGACCCGCACTTCGGTGGTCGCCGGGATCTCGACTCCGAATTCCTTGAGTACGCCGCGCGGGTCAATCACTGCGCGAGAGCGGTAGGGCGCGGATTTGTACCAGACCGGCGGCAGGCCCAGAGTTGGCCACGGATAACAGCTGCACAAGGTGCAGACCACCATGTTGTGGACGCCGGGCGTGTTCTCGACCACCACCATGTCCTCGCCCTGGACGCCGGAATAGCCGAGTTCGGCGATCGCCTTGCTGCCATCGGCGAGCAGGCGGGCCTTGTAGGCGGGATCGGTCCAGGCTTTGGCCACCACCTGCGCGCCATTGCGGGGGCCGATCTTCGTTTCGTAGGTGTCGACGATGGCATCGAGCGCCGCGGTGTCGACCAAGCCCTTCTCGGTCAGCAGGGCTTCGAGCGCCTTGACCCGCAGCACCACTTCGGGGAACGGCGCGTCGTGGCCGTGTGCATGGTCGTGATCCTTGGACATGGGCGCTTCCTATTTCGAGGAACGGCAGGTTCCGAAACTAGCTGCCGCGCAAGCCAGCCGTCAATCGGGGGGCGGCACGCGCTTGCGTTGATGCCGGTCGGCGGCAGAATCTTCCGCCATCACCCGTGTCAGGCCCATCCGGATCAGGAGTCGCCCGCCTCATGAAGAAGCCCACTCACGATGAAATGGCCGAGGTTGCCCGCGATCTCGGCATGCACATGTCGGCCGCCGAAATCGATACCTTCCTGGGGCTGATGGACGGTACGGTCGCCGCCTATTCGGCGCTCGAGGACCTACCGGACGAACTGCCAATCGTGAAGTACCCGCGAACGCCGGGCTATCAGCCGCCGCCAGACGAAAACCCTTACAACGCGTGGTACGTGAAAAGTCGCATCGAAGGTGCGCCTACTGGTCCGCTTAAGGGCAAGACCTTCGCGATCAAAGACAACATCTGCGTCGCAGGCGTGCCGATGATGAACGGTTCGTCGACGCTGCAGGGTTACCTGCCGGATGTCGATGCCACGCTCGTGACCCGCATCCTCGACGCCGGCGGCACTGTACTCGGCAAGTCGCATTGCGAACACTTCTGCTTCTCCGGCGGCAGCCATACCGGCTCGCTCGGGCCGGTGATCAATCCGCACAAGCCCGGCTATTCGTCCGGCGGTTCGTCATCGGGCAGTGCGGCGCTGGTGGCGGCCGGCGATGTCGATATGGCGATCGGCAGCGACCAGGGTGGCTCGATCCGGATGCCGTCGTCGTGGTGCGGCACGGTCGGCATGAAGGCCACCCACGGCCTGGTGCCGTACAGCGGCATCATGGCCATCGAGGCGACGCTCGACCATATCGGTCCGATCACCGCGACGGTCGCCGACAACGCCTTGCTGCTTGACGTGATCGCCGGCTCCGACGGACTGGACCCGCGTCAGATCGAGGTCAGGCGAGGCGATTACCTTGGTGCCTTGAACCAGTCGGTGAAGGGCATGCGCATTGGCGTGGTTCGCGAAGGCTTTGGCCACGCCAATTCGGAAGCGGATGTCGATGCCGCCGTGAGGAAGGCGGCAGCGCAGTTCGGAGCATTGGGCGCCACAGTCGAAGAAGTGTCGATTCCGATGCACACGGTCGGCATGATCATCTGGTCGTCGATCGCCCATGAGGGCGCGACCACCCAGATGATGCACGGCAACGGTTTCGGTTTTAACTGGAAGGGCCTCTACGTCACCAGCCTGCAGCGCGCCCACGACGCCTGGCGGCAGCGAGCCGATGAACTGTCGGACACGGTCAAGTTGACGATCCTGTTCGGCCACCACGTGCTGAAGAAGTATCGCGGCCATCACTATGCCAAGGCCCAGAACCTCAATAGACGCTTGCGGGCGGCCTATGACGAGGCGCTGTCAAGCTACGACCTGTTGCTGATGCCGACCACACCGATGAAGGCGACGAAAATTCCGCCGGCCGACTGTGGCCCGGAGGAAAGCTGTGCGCGCGGCCTGGAGATGATCGCCAACACCGCCCCCTTCGATGCCAGCGGCCACCCGGCGATCTCGATCCCCTGCGGTACATCTAAGGGCCTGCCGATCGGTCTGATGTTGATCGGCAGGCATTGGGACGAAGCGACGATCTACCGCGCCGCGCACGCCTATGAGCAGTCGGTCGGCGGTGGTGCAACGGCTGGCCGAAAGCAAACTGGCCGCCGGCGTCGCTGATCGCCGGATTGATCCGATCCGCGAGGGAAGACGGCGGTCGGCCCTGCGGTTGACCTAGTAGGTAATGCTCAGCCGTGCACCGAGCCGGCGCTCGTCGTCGGCGAGTAGCGACGGTCCCGAAGCCAGGACCGGCTCGGCGACGAAACCGGTGAACTCCACCGTGCTGCCCAGTCGCACGGTCGCTTCGAGGCCAACCGCTGCGCGTTCGGCGGTGCCGGCCGTGACCGGTGGCGGATCGCGGAAACGGGCAGCGCCGTATTCGGCGAACAGGGTCGGTTCGAATGACAGCCAGCCCAGAGCCCAAGGCCGATGGTTGATCGTGGCGCGCGCGCGCCAGCCCTGATCACCAGCCGCCGTGCCGGGCTCGAAAGCGCGCTGGGCGTCGCCGCCGAGCACCACCTGTTCGTTCTGCGGCAGCGCCGCCGAGGTGAACTGGGCGGAAGCTTCGATCGACGGCGTGAACGCTGCGTCCGGCTGATAGCTCAGACGGATGGCCGGCCGGGCCATCGAGAACTGGCCGCGTCCGCCACCACCGGCCGGCACGAACGGCGAAGAGGTGAAGCCCTGGCTCAGATCGACGCCGCCCTGCAGTTCGAAGATATGGCTGTTGCCGACCGCGAACCGGGTGGCGCCGCTGACCACGATATTGGCCTTGGTGTAGCGCTCAGTCAGCAGGCGTTGATCGTCGAAATCGAAGGTCTGCTGCACGCGGGCAACGCGCAGGCTCAGGGTGACGCGTTCCGTGTAGGTGGCATGCAGCGGCACCAGCCAGGAAACGCCGGCTTCGGAGATTTCGCCATCCAGTCCTGCCGGGAAAACGGTACCCATGGCATCGATCGCCGGCACCTTCGGCTTGAGTTCGACATAGCGGCCGTCGACGCCGAGCACGCCGGCGGTGGTGACCCGGGTCAACGAGCCCGAGGCTTCGTGATAGGGGCCGCTCTGGTCGTCGCGCAACTGTGGTGGACGCACTGCCGCGCCGATACCGACCAGCGCTTCGGTGCCATCGCCCCATGAGTAGCGGGCCTGACCATCGGCGATATAGCGGCCGGAATAGCGATTGCCGTTGGTCGCGAAGCCGGCGCGCAGCTGCAGGCGATCGCGGCCATCGGTCGGGTTGTCGATGACCAGCTTCGAGGAATCCGGGCCGTCCGGGACCAGCTGCATCTGATAGTTGTCACCGGCACGTTCGCTGAGCGAATCGGCCAGCACGCGGCGTTTTTCAAGATCGGCGGCGGTGACGAAGCGCTTCTTTTCGATGCCGGCGAAGTACGCCTTGATTCGGGGTGAGGCTTCCACCGAGCTGATCCTGCCGCGCTGCACTTCGATGTACAGCGTCGAGCCGTCGACGCCGTAACGGGTCAGCGCGGCCGGATAACCGAGCAGGTAGCAGCTGGCACCGAGGCCGCGGACGATCTCTGCCGGGGTCGTGGCGACAGACGCCACACGCACCACCTGAGCCGTACCGAGCTTGCAGAAATCGGCGACGTAGAAAGTCAGCGCGCCGGCCTGGACCTTCAACTTGGCGTAAGGGCGAATTTCTGCCGCCGGCACCATCTGCGGTTCAGCCGGCGGGGGCAGGGCTATGGCCAAGGTGCGGATCCTGATTGGGAAATGACGGCACGGCGGAAAGATCGACGATGCCCGAATACGAAAAGCCCGGCACGCTGCCGGGCTTTTCGAGACTGCTTAAAATACTGCCAGCCGCGCTTACCGGCCGGTGGTCAGCGTGATCGTCAGCGGGCTGGCCATCGTGACCTTGACGCCGACTTCGCCCTGGATGTTGACCAGGTCTGCATTCAGGAACGCCGGGCCAGGCAGCGGCACGATGATGGTCTGCGTGGTGGCTTGCTGCGGCGAGGTGCGAAGCAGGGCCGGCGGCAGTGCGTTGGCGACGTTGGCAACGCCAGCGACGGTGTCATTGGCGATATCCGGCAGCGCCTTGACGATGTTGCCCAGCGAAACGCCTGGCTCGGCGAGCACGGCCTTCACGACCAGAAGGGTGTTCTGGACGATCGGTCCGCCAGCCTGCGCTGGGATCGACATCACTGAGGCGAGGGCGGCGGCAGCAAACAGGGTCTTCTTCATTACAAATCTCCTTTGGTTCAGTCTGAGCCCGAATCCGTTTGGGGGGTTGGACACATCAACAGATGCAGCAGGGGGTGAAATCGTTATTTTGCAGCGACATCGAAAACGACAAAACCGGCATCGAGTGCCGGTTTCGTTATCCGTCGACCGCTTGAGTCCTTACTGCGGACCCGTGGTCAGCGTGAAGGTGACTGGGCCCGATGCGCCGACCTTGACGCCGATGCGGTCCGGCAGGTTGACCAGGGTCATGTTCAGGAATTCCGGGCCCGGCAGCGGCACGATGACGGTCTGCGTGGTCGACTTCACCGGCTGATTGGTCAGAATCGGCACCAGCGCGTTGACGAAGTTCAGACCGAGCGGCGGCAGCTTGCCGACGATCAGGGCACGGTCGGTCAGCAGCGTCGTGAGGGTCAGGCCAGGGGCCTGCAGGACGGCAACGCCGGTTCCCACCAAACCGCGTACCAGACCAACGGGTTCAGCTTGTGCGGCTGTGGCAAACAGGGCTGACGTCGCAACTGCAGCAATCAAGATCTTTCTCATGGGTTTCCTCGGTGTTCCCTGTGCCAGAATTTTTAGTTGTCACGCTTTGAACGAGCGTTTGGCAACGTTATCAGCCGTTTGTCGCGCTGTCGATGCCGTTGACCCCCGGAATGATTGATTTTTTCCATGCCGAAAAGTGAACGCTCGTTGCCTGACGCTCGATTACAACATCAAGCCGACGATCGTCATGGTTGCCGCGCGCCTGCTCGGACATGGTCAAATACGGCCCCTCCGGATGCCCCGGCCCCGCTGCATCAGGGCCCGGTGATGATCGCTGCCGCTGACCCAGCCTGAACATGACCCCAATCGAACCGACTGAAACCGAACGCCTGCCTTTGCGGCTGTTCGCCGAAAAGGCATATCTCGACTACTCGATGTACGTCGTGCTGGACCGCGCCCTGCCGCACGTCGCCGACGGCCTGAAGCCGGTCCAGCGCCGCATCATCTATGCGATGAGCGAGCTGGGCCTGAGCTCGACCTCGAAGCCGAAGAAATCTGCCCGTACCGTCGGCGACGTGATCGGCAAGTTCCATCCGCATGGCGACAGCGCCTGCTACGAAGCGATGGTGACGATGGCCCAGCCATTTGCCTATCGCTACCCGCTGGTCGATGGCCAGGGCAACTGGGGTTCGGCGGATGATCCGAAATCGTTCGCGGCGATGCGCTACACCGAAGCCAAGCTGACCCCGTATGCGTCGACCCTGCTCGGCGAACTGGAAATGGGTACTTCGGACTGGGTGCCGAACTTCGACGGCACGCTGCAGGAGCCGAAGCTGCTGCCGGCGCGGCTGCCGAACATCCTGGTCAACGGCACCACCGGCATCGCCGTCGGCATGGCCACCGACATCCCGCCGCACAATCTTCGCGAGCTGGCGCTGGCCTGCAAGCTGCTGCTGAAGAATCCGAAGACCACGCTCGACGAGCTGATGACCGTGCTGCCGGGCCCGGATTTCCCGACCGGCTGCGAAATCATCAGCGAGCCGGCCGAGCTGCGGAAGCTGTACGACACCGGCAACGGCATGGTCCGCATGCGTGCGCGCTGGGAGCGCGAGGACGACAACGTCGTCATCACCCAGCTGCCGCACCAGGTCTCACCGGCCAAGATCCAGGAGCAGATCGCCGAGCAGATGCGGGCCAAGAAGCTGCCGCTGGTCGAGGATCTGCGCGATGAATCCGATCACGAGAACCCGACCCGCATCGTCATCATCCCGCGCTCGAACCGGGTCGACATCGATGCGCTGATGACCCATCTGTTCGCGACCACCGATCTCGAGAAATCGGTGCGCGTGAACCTGAACATGATCGGCCTCGACGGCCGGCCGCGGGTCAAGAAGCTGCCGGAAATCCTCAGCGAATGGCTGGTCTACCGCGTGGCGACGGTCAAGCGCCGTCTCGAATACCGCCTGAAGAAGGTCAACGAGCGCCTGCACATCCTCGATGCCTTGCTGATCGCCTTCCTGAACATCGACGAGGTGATCCGGATCATCCGCTACGAGGAAGACCCGCACGCCGAGTTGATGGCGCGCTTCGGCCTCAGCGACATCCAGGCCAACGCGATTCTCGATCTGCGTCTGCGTCACCTGCAGAAGATCGAGGAGATGCAGATTCGCGGCGAGCAGGCCGAACTGGCTGCCGAACGCGCCAAGCTCGAAGACCTGCTGGCCTCGGAAACCAAGCTGCGCAATCTGGTCGGCAGGGAAATCGACGAGGACGCCAAGAAGTACGGCGACGATCGCCGCTGCCCGCTGGTCGCCCGCGCGCCGGCCGTGGCGCTGGAAGCGACGGAAATCCTGCCCAGCGAGCCGATCACCGTGGTGCTGTCGAAAGCCGGCTGGATCCGCGCCGCCAAGGGCCACGAAGTCGACGTCACCGGCCTGAGCTACAAGACCGGCGATGAATACCTGACTTCGGTGGCCGGGCGTACCAATCACCTGCTGATCCTGCTCGACTCGAAAGGCCGTGCCTACACGCTGAACCCACGCGAACTGCCGAGCGCACGTTCGCAGGGCGAGCCGGTGACCACCAAGCTCGATCTGCAGGACGGCGCCAACATCATCGCGCTGATCGCCGGCGACGCGAGCGAGCGCTACATGCTGGCCGGCAGCGATGGCTATGGCTTCTACGCCAAGCTCGACGATCTGCAGGGCCGCAACAAGGCCGGCAAGGCCTGCCTGACCCTGGAAGGCACGCCGCTGCCGCCAATGCAGTTGAAGAAGCCGGCCGAGGAGCGGATCGCCGTTGCCACTGCCGAAGGCCGCCTGCTGGTATTCCCGGCCAGCGAACTGCCGGAACTGGCCAAGGGCAAAGGCAACAAGCTGATCGGGCTCAAGGGTGAGGACCGCATCGTCGCTGCCTGCGTGCTGCCAGCCGGTTCGGGGCTGGAAGTCACCAGCCTGAAGCGCCGCCTGACGATCAAGGCCAGCGATCTGGAATCCGGCTATCACGGCGCTCGCGCGTCCCGCGGCAATCCCCTGCCGCGTGGCTATCAGAGAGTTGACGCGATGAGCGCGGTGGCCAGTGGCCGTACCGGTGAGTCTGCTGCCTGAGCCTCTTGAGAATCGATAGTCAGCCGCCAATATTCCCGAACCTGAACACGCATCACGGAATGCAGCCATGAAACGCATCGGTCTTTTCCTGCTCACCAACATCGCAATCATGCTGGTACTGTCGGTGGTCGTCAGCCTGCTCGGCGGCGACCGCTTCCTGACCCAGAACGGTCTGAACCTCGGCAGCCTGCTGATCTTCTCGGCGGTGTTCGGCATGGGCGGCTCGT
This sequence comes from Nevskia ramosa DSM 11499, assembly GCF_000420645.1. Classification (NCBI taxonomy): domain Bacteria; kingdom Pseudomonadati; phylum Pseudomonadota; class Gammaproteobacteria; order Nevskiales; family Nevskiaceae; genus Nevskia; species Nevskia ramosa. Next base: position 609,447 of record NZ_ATVI01000005.1, read on the forward strand.
TCATCTCGCTGGCAATGTCGAAGTGGATGGCCAAGCGCTCCACCGGTGCCGTGGTCATCGAGCAGCCGAAGAGCGCCGCCGAAGCCTGGCTGCTGGCGACCGTCGAACGCCAGGCCCGCGCGGCCGGCATCGGCATGCCGGAAGTCGCGGTCTACGACGCGCCGGAAATCAACGCTTTCGCTACCGGCATGTCGAAGAACAATGCGCTGGTCGCGGTATCGACCGGCCTGCTGCGCTCGCTGAACCAGGACGAGACCGAAGCCGTGCTCGGCCACGAGATCGCCCACGTCGCCAACGGCGACATGGTCACGCTGACCCTGATCCAGGGTGTGCTCAATACCTTCGTGATCTTCCTGTCGAGAGTCATCGGCTACGCGGTGGATTCGGCGCTGAAGCGCAGCGACGATCGCGGCGGCCCGGGCATCGGCTACTACGTCACCTCGTTCGTCATGCAGATCGTGCTCGGCTTCGCGGCCTCGATCGTCGTCGCCTGGTTCTCGCGCCGCCGCGAATTCGCTGCCGATGCCGGCGGCGCGCACTACGCCGGCAAGCGCAAGATGATCGCCGCGTTGCAGAAGCTGAAAGCCCAGCACGAGCCATCGACCTTGCCGCAGGGCATGCAGGCGTTTGGTATTGCCAGCGAGGTGAAGAGCTTGTTCATGACGCATCCCCCGCTTGAAGAGCGCATCGCTCGACTTCAGGCGTCAGCCTGATGGGGGGATGCTGCTCCCGATCGCCTTGCGACCGATCCCCGAGTAAAGCGTTCGGGGGCCCTCGGTCGGTGGCGATCGTGAGCACCCGCCTTGGGAACTTTTGCGACAAAAAAGGCGACCCTCGGGTCGCCTTTTTGCTGCGCGCCGCTCAGCGCTTCACCCCTAGATCCTCGCCGAGCATCACCACCTCGGGCTCCTGCACGTGGTAGCCCTGGATGAAGTGGATGCCCATCTGCCAGAGCTTGGCCATCATGTCGGCGCGCTCGACGTGGCTGACGATGGTTTTCATCCGATGCTGCTTCGCGGCTTCGATCAGATCGCCGAGCCGTTTCTGGACTTCGCGATCGGCGAATGACTGCGTGTACGAGGCGTGGAATTTCAGGAACTGGGCCGGGATGTAGTCGAGCATCTGCCGGGAGTTGCTGCCGACGCCGAAGTGTTCGATGGCGACACCGGCGCCGAGTTCGACCAGTTCCCGGGTCAGCGCGCGGGCTTTGCGGATGTGATTCTGCAGCACCAGTTCCTGGGCCTGGAAGACCACTTCGCTTGCCTTGAGCCGCTGACCGTCGAGCAGGCCGCGCAGCCAGAGGATGAAGGCTTCGGCATCGCGCACGGTGTCTTCGGACAGCTTGATGAACAGCGTGGCCGCATCGCGGGTGCCGCGACGACGCTGGACGATATCGAGCGCCGTGGCGATCACCCAGCGATCGACCGAGCGCATCAGATTGAATTTCTGGGCAGCCGGCAGGAACTCCGTGGCGCGCCACTCGCGGCCGTCTTCGTCGACCATGCGCACCTGCAGATCGAAGTGGGTATGGCGGCCACCTTCGAGGCTGGCGATCGACTGGAAGGCCAGCCGCATTCGGTCCTCGGCGAGCGCGCGGCGGGTCAGGCCGGCGATGCGCGCGTCCTCGCGATCGTTCTGCACCGCGGGTGCGATCACGCCGACGCCGATCACCGTGTTGCCGCCCTTCAGCGAAGCCGCACGCGCTTCGCCGACCAGCTTGTGGAGCATCGCGTCGAGCGTGTCGGCGGTGCCGGTCTGGAACCAGGCGAGCGTGACCGAGAGTTGTACCTCCTGATCGCGGATCGTGAAGATTTCCTCGTGCAGCTCGCGGCGCAGGGTTTCGGCCAGCCGCTCGATGCCGGCGAGATCGGCGCGCTGCAGGATCAAACCGGTTTCGTCGATCGACAAGGCATAGCGCGCATCGTCCGGCGTCAGTCGTGTGTTGATCGCCGCCGAGACCAGCCCGGCCAGCGCTTCGGCCTCGACGAAGCCGATGCGCTCTTCGATGCCGGCCCAGCCGTCGATATGCAGTAGCAGCGCGGCGCGCACGCTACCCGGTGCAGGCGAGGATGCGGCGAGCGCCGCGCGGAATGCGGCCCGGGACGGGGCGGGCTCGCGCGGCAGATTCATGACCGTGGCGTGATGGGCAGCGCCGCTACCACGGCAGCTGGGTCTTGGCCGGCTCGCCGGCGATTTCGCGGACCAGACGCGGCACCAGATAGCCCGGCAAGCGCGCCGCCAGCTCCCGCATGATCGTCTGTGCTGTCAGTTCACTCACGTCGAAATGTGCGGCGCCTGCCACCCGGTCGAGGACGTGAAGATAGTAGGGCAACACGCCGGCGGCCAGCAGCCGCTCGGACAGCTCGGCCTGTGCGTCCGTCGTGTCGTTGACGCCCCGCAACAGCACGGCCTGGTTCAGCAATTGCGCGCCGGTGCTGCGCAGCGCGACACAGGCGGCGATCACCGAGTCGTCGATCTCGTTGCCGTGGTTGGCATGCAGCACGATGATCTTCTGCAGACGGCTCGCCGTGAGCCAGCGGAGCAGCGCGCCGTCGACCCGTTCCGGCAACACCACCGGCACTCGCGTGTGCAGGCGCAGGCGGCGGATCCACGGTCGGGTGTCCAGCGCGTCGGCGAACACGGCGAGCTTGTCGTCGGAGAGCGCCAGCGGATCGCCGCCGGACAGGATCACTTCCTCGATCGAGTGATCGGCGTCGAGTTCGGCCAGCGTCTCGCGCCATTGGCCACGTGCGGCCATGGCATCGCCATACGGGAAGTGACGCCGGAAGCAGTAGCGGCAGTTCACCGCGCAGGCACCGGTGGCGATCACCAGCGCCCGGCCGCGGTACTTGTGGATCAGCCCGCCACCTTTCAGCTTGGCCATGTCGCCGACCGCGTCGACGCCGTAGCCAGGCACCTCGTCCGCTTCGGCCGGCCGTGGCCAGATCTGCAGGAACAGCGGGTCGTTCGGGTCGCCAGGCCGCATGCGTGCCACGAAGCTGCGCGGCACCCGGATCGGAAAGTCGTGGAGATGCTCGGCGGCGAGCGCGGGATGCGCGGCGTCGATTCCCAGCGCCGCCAGCAGATCCGCCGGCCGCGTGATCGCATCGGCAAGCAGGGCCTGCCAGCGCGGGCGGTTCAGCGTCGGGGAAAGGCCGTCATCCATGCGTGTGTGTCCGGGTTGGGTCAACGCGCTGCAGTTTTGCGGGCTGTAGGTTTCCTTCTGACCACCGGCTTGCCCTTCAGTGCCGTTGCCGTGTCGCCTGCTGCCGGGGTCTTCGCCGTGTAGCCGCAGAGATCGACGATCGAGCAGCGCCAGCATTCCGGCTGCCGCGCCTTGCAGACGTAGCGGCCGTGCAGGATCAACCAGTGATGAGCGTTGAGCAGGAACTCCTTGGGCGTCACTTTCTCCAGCTTCGCGGCGACCTTGTCGGCGGTCTTTTCCGGTGCCAGGCCGGTGCGGTTGGCGATCCGGAAGATATGCGTGTCGACGGCGATCGTCGGTACGCCAAAAGCGACGTTCAGCACCACGCTCGCGGTCTTCGAGCCGACGCCGGGTAGCGCCTCGAGTGCGGCGCGATCGTTCGGCACCACGCCGCCGTGCCGCGCCAGCAGCAGCTCGCAAAGCTTGATGACGTTCTTCGCCTTGGTCTGATAGAGGCCGATGGTCTTGATGTAGTCGCGCAGCTTGGCCTCGCCGAGCGCCAGGATCGCTTCCGGCGTGCTGGCGATCGGCCACAGCTTCTCGGTGGCCTTGTTGACGCTGACATCGGTGGCTTGCGCCGAGAGCACCACGGCCACCAGCAGTTCGAAACTGTTGCGATAGACCAGTTCACTGCGCGGGTCCGGATTGGCGGCGGCGAGGCGACGGTAAAGCTCGATGCGGTTTTCCAGTTTCATGAGGAATTCAGGGCTGGGTCTGCTGTCTGCGCAGCCGCGCGCGGGCGATTGCGGCGCCGATGTCGATCTCCTTCGCCTGCGCCGCCAGCACTTCGCCACGGCGCAGCCGGCGGGCTTCATCGCGCTGCTCGCGCTCACGGGCCAGACGAACCTTGCGTCGCTCGTGCAGCTTGCGCCAGCGCTCGGCCATCGCCGCGGCCGGCGTCAGCGTGGCGGGCCGAACTTCGAGCGAGATGCAGTCGACCGGGCAGGGTGGCAGGCACAGATCGCAGCCCGAGCAGTCCTCGTCGATCACCACGTGAAGGAATTTCGGCGCGCCGAAAATCGCATCGACCGGGCAGACCAGCACGCACTTGTAGCAGCCGATGCAGCGCGTCTCGTCGATCACCGCGATGGTCTGGATCAATGCCTGGTCGACGGTCAGCGGTGCATCTTCCGGCCATACCGCAGGGTCCGGCGACAGTGGCGCCAGTTCAAGCGCGGTGGCCAGTGCGGTGATCGTCGCCAGTCCGCCGGGCGGGCAGCGATTCAGCGTCGTGCTGTTGTTGGCTAGCGCCTCCGCGTAAGGCCGACAGCCATCGAAGCCGCAGCGGCGGCACTGTGTCTGCGGCAGCAGTGCATCGAGGCGAGTGACCAGATCGCCGATCATTTCAGCGATTCAAGGTACATCCGACGGGCCAGCGTCGCCGCGACCACGGCCGCTGCGAGTTCGATCAGCAGTAGTCGCAGCACCGGCCAGGACGGCAGCGCCAAGGCCAGCAGCGCGTAGCCCAGCCCGGCCAGGAACGCGCCGCCGAAACACAGCGCACACAGCGCCAGCATCGCGGTCAGCCGGGTCGGGCGGCCGAAGCTGCCGGCGATCAGGAACAAACCGGCGCCGGCCAGCATCGCGCCGATGATCGGGTTCGCGCGGTCAGTGCCCCAGGCGCTCAGGCCGAGGGCGATCAGCACGGCACCGGTCGCAGTGCAGTAAAGCTTCGCCGCGAACGTGAGGTCCAGATTCACTTCACCTTCATGCCCGGCTGCGCGCCGTCATCCGGCGCGAGCAGGAACGGGCCACCTTCGTCACCGCTGGCCGCCAGCACCATGCCTTCGGACATGCCGAAGCGCATCTTGCGCGGCGCCAGATTGGCGACCATCACGGTCAGCCGGCCGACGAGTTTTTCCGGCGGATAAGCGCTCTTGATGCCGGCAAACACCTGCCGCTTGCCGAGCGCGCCGAGATCGAGTGTCAGCCGCAGCAGCTTGTCCGCACCTTCGACGCTTTCGGCGTTTTCGATGCGGGCGATGCGCAGATCGATCCTGGCGAAGTCTTCGATGCTGGCGTGGGTGGCGTCGCCGGCTTGGCTTGCTGTCGGAGCAGCCACCGCGGCCGGAGCTGGTTTCGCAGGCTTGGCTTTAGGCGCTCCTGTTGCGGTTGGCGCAAGGCTTTCGGTGGATGCAGCGATCATTGCCTTGATTGCAGCCGGGTCGATACGCGTTGCCAGCGGTTCGAAGGTCCGCACCGCGTAGCCGAGTTGAGCCGCCTTGATTCCGCGACCGGCTGCATCGCCCAGGAAGTGCAGCGCCTTGGTCGTGAGGGTCGGCAGCACAGGCGCCAGCAGTACGGTCAGAACCCGGAAGATCTCGACGAACGCCGTCGTCGATTCATGAAGCGCAGTGCGGACTTCATCCGCCGAAGTGAACGATATCTCGCGGCCGGTTTTGGTGCGGAAAGGCCCGAGGCTGTTCTGTTCGATCAGCTTGGCCAGCGACCAGGGTTCGACATCCTGAATCCATTGATTGGCGGTGTCGGCCAGTGCCATGGTCTGGCGCAGGGCTTCAGCATAATCACGGCGGGCATAGGCTTCGAACACGGCGTCGGGCTTGGCGCCGAAGTAATTCGCCAGCGTTTCCGTGATCTCTGCCGAAAGCGTTGACGACAACTGCCCTGAGAAATACTTGTTCAGGAACGGTGCACAACGACTGGCAATATTCACGTACTTGCCCACGATGTCGCTGTTCACGCGCGCCACGAAGTCATCGAGATTGAGATCGAGATCGTCAACGCCATCCGACAGCTTCGCCGCGAAGTAGTAGCGCAGATATTCCGGGTTCAGACCAGCATCCAGGTAGGTGCGCGCCTTGATGAACGTCCCGCGCGACTTGCTCATCTTCGCGCCGTTGACGGTCAGATAGCCGTTGACCGATAGGCCGGTCGGCTGGCGATGACCGGCGCCTTTCAGCATCGCCGGCCAGAACAGGCCGTGGAAGTTGATGATGTCCTTGCCGATGAAGTGCCACATCTCGGCGGTGGAATCCGGGCCGATGAACTCGGCGAGCCTGGCTTCGTCGTTGCCGAGCAGGGCGCTCAGGCTGGCGAAGTAGCCGATCGGCGCATCGAGCCAGACGTAGAAATACTTCCCCGGCGCATCCGGAATCTCGAAGCCGAAGTACGGCGCATCGCGCGAGATATCCCAGTCGCGCAGGCCGCCATCGAGCCATTCACGGAGCTTGGCCTTGACGCTGGAATGCACTTGGGCGTGTTCCAGCCACTGCTGAACTTCGGTTTGCACTTCAGGTTTAGACAGCGTGAAGAAGTAGTGCTCGGATTCCTTCAGCACTGGAGTCGCGCCAGAAACCACGGACTTCGGGTTCTTGAGGTCGGTCGGCCCGTAGGTCGCGCCGCAGTTTTCGCAGTTGTCGCCGTACTGGTCGGCGGTGCCGCACTTCGGGCATTCGCCTTTGATGTAACGATCCGGCAGGAACATTTCCTTGACCGGGTCGTAGGCCTGCTCGATGAAGCGGCTGGCGATGTAGCCCTTCGCTTTCAGCTTCGTGTAGATGGATTCCGACAGCTTCCGGTTCTCGTCCGAATGCGTCGAATGGTAGTGATCGAAGGCCACGCCGAAGGCCGCGAAATCGGCCGCGTGGGATTCCTGCATGCCGGCGATGAACGCTTCCGGGGCAACGCCGGCCTTCTCGGCGGCCAGCATGATCGGCGTGCCGTGGGCGTCGTCGGCGCAGACGTAAGTCACCTCATTGCCGCACATGCGCTGGAAGCGCACCCAGATGTCGGCCTGGATGTAGCCGACCATGTGGCCGAGGTGCAGCGGGCCGTTGGCGTAGGGCAGCGCGTTGGTGACGAGAATCTTTCGGGCGGACATGGTGCGAGGGCGGCTTGAAACGAGGCGCGATTATCGCACGCAGGCTCGGTCTTTCTGGTTGGGTTCGCCGGCCGGCTGAACTGCGGCGAGGCGATCCAGTCCAAGCCACGCATGCCCGGACCGCCGCCATGCTCAGACAGGTAGACCCAACTCCATGAACGATGCAAAGGCCGTTGACTCGGCAACGGATGGCAAGACCATCAAGGCCGCCGAGCTGTTCGTACGCTGCCTTGAAGCCGAAGGCGTCGAAATCATCTTCGGCCTGCCCGGTGAGGAAAACGCCGATCTGATGATCGCGCTGCTGGATTCGAAGATCCGCTTCATCCTGGTGCGCCACGAGCAGGCAGCGGCGTTCATGGCCGATGTCTACGGCCGTCTGACCGGGCGCGCCGGCGTCTGTCTGGCCACGCTCGGGCCGGGCGCGACCAATCTGGTCACCGGGTTGGCCGACGCCAATCTCGACCGCTCGCCGGTGGTCGCGATCATCGGCCAGGGTTCGACGCGCCGGCTGCACAAGGAAAGCCACCAGAACATGGACGCGATCGCGATGATGCGGCCGATCTCCAAGTGGGCGCAGTCGATCATCGCCGCCGATTCGATCCCGGAAATCCTGCGCAAGGCGTTCAAGCTCGCGGAGGCCGAGAAGCCTGGCGTCTGCGTCATCGAACTGCCGGAGGATGTGGCCAAGCATCAGATCGTCGGCACGCCGATGCCGGTCTACAGGACGCGCAGGCCGACAGCGGATGCCCGAGCCGTCGAACAGGCGGTGGCGATCCTGGCCAACGCCAAGAACCCGGTGATCCTCGCCGGCAACGGCGCGCTGCGGGACCGTGCTGCCGTACAGCTGAGCGCCCTGGCCCACAAGACCGGCCTGCCGGTGTTCAACACCTTCATGGGCAAGGGCGCGCTGACGCGTTCGGACCCGCACAACCTGTTCACCATCGGCCTGCAGGCGCACGACTACGGCAATCAGGCGATGGCGTCCGCCGACGCGGTGCTGGTGATCGGCTATGACCTGGTCGAATACAGCCCGCAGTTCTGGAATGCCAAGCGCGACAAACAGATCATCCACGTCGATTTTCTGCCCGCCGAGGTCGATCAGGATTACGCCGTGTCGGCCGATGTGGTCGGCGACATCGCCGGCACCCTGGCGCAGATCAGCGCGCTGCTCGATCGCGATTACAGCGCGCGGTTGCCGCTGCACGACATCGGCAAGTGGCAGCCGCTGCGCGAGCAGATCGCTGCCGATCACGGCTGCGAACGCAATGACACCGGGTTTCCGATCAAGCCGCAGAAAGTGCTCTGGGACGTGCGCGAGTTTCTGAAGGCGGACGACATCCTGCTATCCGATGTCGGCGCCCACAAGCTGTGGATCGGCCGCTATTACCCGGCGGAAACGCCAAACAGCGTGATGATCTCCAACGGCTTCTGCTCGATGGGCTTCGCGCTGCCCGGCGCCATCGGCGCCAAGTTCGCCGCGCCTGAAAAGCGCGTTCTGGCGATCTGCGGCGACGCCGGCTTCCTGATGAACCTGCAGGACCTGGAAACTGCCGTCCGCTACCAGCTCAACATCGTCGTGATGATCTGGGTCGACGGCAGCTACGGCTTGATCGAATGGAAGCAGCAGAACGAGTTCGGCAAGCACTTTCCGCTTGAATTCAGCAATCCGGACTTCGAACTGCTGGCGCAATCATTTGGCTGCTGGGGCCGCACCCTGACGACGACCGGGCAACTGCCAGGCGCGCTGGAAGAAGCGTTCCGCCAGCCCGGCCCGGCGCTGATCGCGGTGCCGGTGGACTACCGCGAGAACGTGAAGCTGACCGAGCGCATGGGGCAGCTGGTGGCCAAACTTTAACTGCGCAGCAAAGCCTCCAAACCCGATTCTTCCGGCCACACCGCCAGCTGCGCCAGCACCCGTAGCCGCTCTGGATTGCCTTCGCGTTCCGCCAGCATCGCGACCTGTTCGCGGTAGGCGTTCAGGGTCAGGCTGGCGACGCCGGTGTCGTAGCGCAGCTTGCCGGCGACGAAGTCCTGCCAGCGCGCGCGTTCGTCTTCGTCGAGCGTGTCCGGGTAGTGGCGGGCGCGGTAGCGGAACAACAACTCGTCGTAGCGTGAGTCGGCAAAGCTGCCGTGCAGGCGGGCGATGGTGTCCGGACCGGCGTTGCGCACTCTCGCCAGGCGCGGCTTGTCGGCATCGGGCAGGAAGCCGCCGTACAGCGACAGCTCCGGATCGGCCCAGTCACGCGGCTCCTGGGTGAACACTTCGCGAACCTTGTCTCGCAGCGCATCACCGGCAGCGAGCAGCCGGGCCTGATTGGCGAGACAGGCGGCAATATCGATGCCCCAGCGCTCGGCATCCGCGCCACGCAGCGTGGCGAGCGGCGACAGCATCGGCGACTTGTTCAGGTGCACGCCTTTCAGCGGCAGGCGGGTGAGGCCATCGGGCAGATCGTCGTTCGAGGCGAAGACGCGATCGCGAAGATCGTCGGCATCGAGTTCCAGCAGTTCGTCGATGTCGCAGCTCAGATCGAAAGTCAGCACGCAGTTGCTGTTGGTCGGGTGCATCGCGATCGGCGCGATCACCGCCATGCAGCCGCGCATGGCCGGAATCTTCGAGGACACGTGGACGACCGGCGCCATCTCGTGGACGTTGAGCAGGGTCGCTGCGAATTTCTTGTCACGCAGTTTCAGTGCGTGCTCGAACAGCCGCGGCTGCGCGGTCTTCAGGCGCTTGGCGACGGCGATCGTGGCATCGACATCGCTGAGCGCGTCGTGGGCTTTCTCGTGGACCAGGCCATTGGCCTTGCTGAGACGTTCCAGCTTGAAGGTGGTGGCGCCATTGTCGCCGACCGGCCATTCCAGCCCCTGCGGCCGCAGCGCATGCCAGAGGCGAACGACATCGATCAGATCCCAGCGCGAGTTGCCGCCGCGCCATTCGCGCAGATAGACCTCGTGGAAGTTGCGATAGAGCAGATAGCGGGTGACTTCGTCATCGAAGCGGATCGAGTTGTAGCCGGCTGCGCAGCTGCCGGGCACGCTGAACAGCTCGTCGATCTGGCGCGCGAACTCGTACTCGGGCAGGCCTTCATCGCGGGCCTGCTGCGGGGTGATGCCGGTGATCAGGCAGGCTTCCGGATGCGGCAGCACGTCGATCGCAGGCGCGCAGAAGATCACCAGCGGCTCGCCGATCGACTCCAGGTTTTCATCGGTACGCCGAGCGGCGAACTGCGAGGGGCGATCGCGGGCCGGGTCGGTGCCGAAGGTTTCGTAGTCGTGCCAGACGAAGCTGAAGCTCATGAGGGAGTAAGTGAGTGCTGGGCGGACGGGCGAGGGCGGCGGAATGCGAGACAATAGCGCAGCCTTTCCACCGTTCGTGAACCGCCCGTGCCCGCTACCCGCGAATCCTTGCTTGCTGCGCTCGATAGCTACATTCATCCGCTGATCGGCCGCGGCCTGGTCAGTGCCGAATGCATTGCCGAACTGACGCCGGGCGACAGCCCGCAGGTCGCCATCGAACTCGGTTTCCCGGCGGCCGGCATCGCGGCCGGTATCGTCGATGACGTGAAAGCGCTGCTGCTGGCCGCCTGTGGTGTCGAGGTCCAGGTGCGTATTGGCTGCCGGGTGCTGCCCCAGGCAGTGCAGAAAGGCCTGAACCCGCTGCCGGGTGTCGCCAATATTCTCGCGGTGGCGTCGGGCAAGGGCGGCGTCGGCAAGTCGACGGTGGCTGTCAATCTGGCGCTGGCGCTGCAGGCGGAAGGTGCGCGGGTCGGCATCGTCGACGCCGATGTCTACGGGCCGTCACAGCCGCTGATGCTCGGTTCGCGCGAGCGACCGAGCTCGCCGGACGGCAAGCGCATCAACCCGATCATCGCGCACGGCCTGCAGGCGATGTCGATCGGCTTCCTGCTCAAGGACGATGCCCAGCCGGCTGTCTGGCGCGGGCCGATGGCGACGCAGGCACTGACCCAGATGCTGACCGACACCGTCTGGGACGATCTTGATTACCTGATCGTCGACATGCCGCCGGGTACTGGCGATATCCAGCTCAGTCTTTCCCAGAAAGTCCCGGTGGCCGGCAGCGTCATCGTCACCACGCCGCAGGACATCGCGCTGCTCGACGCCCGCAAGGGTCTGGAGATGTTCCGCAAGGTCGGCATTCCGGTGCTCGGCGTGGTCGAGAACATGGCGACTCATGTCTGCACCAACTGCGGCCACGAGGAAGCGATCTTCGGTATCGGCGGCGGCGACAAGCTGGCGCGGGAAGCCGGTACCGAACTGCTCGGCCAGATGCCGCTCGACATGCGCATTCGTCTGCAGGCCGACAGCGGCAATCCGACCGTCGCCGCCGATCCGTGCTCCGAACTGAGCCTGCGCTACCGCGACATCGCCCGCCTGGCCGCCGCGCGTCTGGCCTACGGCGTGGCTGGCGAACTGGCCTTCCCGAACCTGTCGATCAGCGACGACTGATCCTTGTCCGCCCCGCGATGCTGAACCGGTCCGTCAGCTGGGTCTGGATCGCGCTGGCGCTGGCTGCGTGGGGTGGCTGGAATGCCTGGACGCATCGCGAAGTCGCGCAGCCGCCGGGCGTGCTGGTCGCTGAAGCCCCTGCCCAGACGGTGCTCTCTGGCGATGAGGCCGCGCCATTCGAGCATCGCGGTTATCGACTGACGCCGCTGGCGGGTTTCGCGCTCGAAGCGCGCGTGCTGACGACCGAAAGCTATCGCTTCGACCGGCTGGCTGGGCTGGTGCCCGTCGACGTCGGTCTTGGCTGGGGCGCGATGTCCGATAGCGCCGTGCTGGCACGAATCGAGCTCAGCCAGAGCGGGCGTTTCATGTACTGGCACGTCGCGCAGTTTCCGATTCCCGAGCAGCAGATCATCAATAGTGCCGCGAACATGCACCTGATCCCGGCGACGCCGGTGATTGCGCGGCGGATTTCAGCGCTCAGGCGTGGTCAGCTGATCAGCCTGCGCGGGCGGCTCGTCGAAGCCGTGGCGCCGAACGGCATGCAGATTCGCAGCTCCTTGCGCCGCGACGATACCGGCGCCGGCGCTTGCGAAGTCATCTGGGTCGAAGACCTCGAAGTGCTTCAGCGATAATCACGTTCCGAAACCCCGCAGCCAGACCGAACCCGCCGCCGATGAGCATCAAGTCAGACAAGTGGATCAAGCGCATGGCCGCCAGCGACCGGATGATCGAGCCGTTCGAGCCCGGCCAGATTCGCACCGCCAACGGCAACAAGATCGTCAGCTATGGCACCTCGAGCTACGGCTACGACGTGCGCTGCGCCGACGAGTTCAAGATCTTCACCAACATCAATTCGACGATCGTTGATCCGAAGAACTTCGACGAACGCAGCTTCATCGACCTGAAGTCCGACGTCTGCATCATCCCGCCGAACTCGTTCGCGCTGGCGCGCACCGTCGAATACTTCCGCATCCCGCGCTCGACCCTGGTCATCTGCCTAGGCAAGAGCACTTATGCGCGCTGCGGAATCATCGTCAACGTCACTCCCCTCGAACCCGAATGGGAAGGCCACGTGACCCTGGAATTCTCGAACACCACTACCCTGCCGGCGAAGATCTACGCCAACGAAGGCGTGGCACAGATGCTGTTCTTCGAGAGTGATGAGATCTGCGAGACCAGCTATGGCGATCGGGGCGGCAAGTACCAGGGGCAGACGGGAGTGACCTTGCCGAAGACTTGAGTCAGCGAGGGCCCCGATGCGAAAGCATCGGGGCTACGCTAGCCGGCGACAGGCGGCTCAAGCCGCAACCAGCACTTTGAAGCCGCCGAAGAACATCCGCTTGCTGTCGAACGGATGGGTGCTGGGATCCATCATGCCGGCCATGCGCGGGTCAGCCATGAAGGCGGCGTTGATCTTGTCGCGCGCCTCGCGTGATTCGAAGACGATCCACGAGAACACCACGACCTCGTCGTCCTTCAGCAGCACGCTCTGCGGAAACGAGGTGAGCACGCCGGCCTTCACGTCATCGGCGACACATTCGCGGATTTCCAGCGCACCCAGCTCGCGCAGGATCGCGGCCGCTTTCTCGGCCAGCTCGCGATAGGCGTCCAGCTTGGCTTTCGGAACTGGCAGGACAAAGCCGTCGACGTAGTTCATGACTGCTCCTCATTGTGCTTGGGGGTGTTCTGCGGGGATTCGGTGCGGCTGGATTCGGTCGCGCCTGCCGGTTGCTCGGCAATGGTTTTCAGGTTGGCCAGGCCATCCTCGAAATCCTTGCCGATCATCTTGTCCATGCTGACAAAGACGCTCATGACTTTCGAGATGAACGGCATCGCTCCGGACATCGTCCAGCTGACTTCGGTCGCCGTGGCCGTCGGCGTCATCGCGAATTCGACCTGATTGCTGGCCTTGAACGGCTTGATGAATTCCAGCTTCATCTCGACCTTCGACGACGGCGAACTGGACGAGATTTCCATGCTGCCAGTACCGACCTTGGCGCTTTCCCAGGCGTGCGTCGCGCCGACGCCGCTGGCCGGTCCGCTGTAACGGCCCTTGATCGCCGGGTCCTTGCGCTCGTAGGGATTCCAGCGGTTGAACTGGTGCAGGTCGTTGATCAGCGCAAAGACCGTTTCCGGCGCGGCGTCGATACGGGTCGAGCGCTGGACGCGGAAGCTGTCAGGCTTGAGCGCGGCGGCGATCAGGATGCCGGCCAGGGGCACGGCGATGAGGGCGACAATCAGTTTGAGCATGAGGCTTCTCCGGTTCGTTCGAGTGAGAGAGCCGAATCGGCCGGCGATCATCGCCCGCTCGAATTTCTGCTCTTGTCTCTACGTCGAACGGCTGTCGGCAAAATCGACAGCGATTCCGGAGATTCTTGAAGGAAAATCCTAAGACTTTGCTTTGCCTTGAATTTTGGTTTCCGCGGCCTGACCGGCCAGGCGCCAGACGGCACCGACTTTCCTGATCGCCCAGGCGCGATGCGCGGCCGGCGGACGTTTGAAGTCCTCGTCCAGCGTCTTCGGCGTGATGTCCTCTACATCGAGCCCGTGCGGCTTCAGATCGTCGAGCTTGAAGCGCTTGCGATTGCATGAGAAATACAGCACGCCGCCCGGCGCCAGCAATTGCGCGGACAGGGTGATGATCTCGACGTGGTCGCGCTGGATGTCCAGCGTGCCGTCCATCTTCTTCGAGTTCGAGAAAGTCGGCGGATCGCAGAAGATCAGATCGAACTGCGGCGGGCGGGACTTGTCGGCCTGCTCCTTGAGCCAGGCGAGGCAATCGGCGCGATAGAAGCGATGCGGATTTTCCTTGGCGCTGCGACGCTCGACATCGACCATGCGGATGCCGTTCAGGCGCAGGTTTTCGCGGGCCCAGTCCAGATAGGTGTTCGACAGATCGACCGACACGCTTTCGATCGCGCCACCCACCGCCGCTTGCGCGGTGGCCGAGCCGGTGTAGCAGAACAGGTTCAGGAAACGCGCGCCCTGCGCTTCGGCGCGGATGCGCATCCGCATCGGCCGATGATCGAGGAACAGGCCGGTGTCGAGGTAATCGGTGAAGTTCACCTGCAGGCGGCAGCCGTGTTCGTCGACCACGTGCAAGGCGCCGCTTTCACCCTGACGACCGTACTGCGAATCGCCCTTCTGCTGACGCCGTACCTTCAGGTGAATGTTCGAGATCGGCACTTCCAGCACCTGCTGGATCGCGTTCAAGCCTTCACGCAGGCGGCGCTCGGCGTGGACCGGATCGATGGTCTTCGGCGGCGCGTATTCCTGCACGTGCACGTGCAGCTGATCGGTCTGATAGAGATCGACGGCGAGTGCGTAGTCGGGCAGGTCGGCGTCGTACAGGCGGTAGTTGCTGACGCCGGTGCGCTTCGCCCATTTGCCGAGATGCTTGAGATTCTTGCGCAGGCGATTGGCAAAATCGCCGTCGACGATCTGCGCCGGCAGCGCGGCTTCCGGATCGCGCGCGGCGATGTCGAAGGTCAGCAGCTTGCAGGGCAGGTCTCCGTTGTAGAACGCGTACATCCGTTCGGCACGCAGGCCGAGGCGCGGGCCGAGATCCGGACGACCTGTGAACACACCCGCGCGCCAGCCGTGGAAGTGCTGTTTCAGCAGCGCCCCGAGCAGGCTGTACAGCTTGACCATCTCCGCCTCGCTGCCCATGCGCTCGCCGTACGGCGGATTGGTGACGACCAGGCCCGGTGTTTGCGTCGGCGGCCGCATCAGGGAGACATCGGCCTCGGTCAGCTTGATCTTCCAGGCCAGACCGGCACGCTCGATGTTGCCGCGCGCGGCTTTCAGCGCGGCCGGATCGAGATCAGCGCCGTACATCGTCGGGACGCGCTCGGCGCCGGTTTCCCGACGTGCTTTCGCTTCATCCATCAACGCGCGCCAGTTATCGATCTCGCAGGTCGTCAGCGCCAGGAAACCGTGTCGTGTGCGCATCAGGCCCGGCGCGACATCGCCAGCCATCAATGCTGCTTCGAGCAGCAGGGTGCCGGAGCCGCACATCGGATCGAACAGACTGCCGCCGCGCGCAAATACTGCGGGCCAGCCGCTGCGGATCAGGATCGCAGCGGCGAGATTTTCCTTCAGCGGCGCGCCGCCAGTCGCCAGACGATAGCCGCGCCGGTGCAGGCTTTCGCCGGACAGATCGAGGCTGATGGTGGCCTGCGCGCCGTGCAGGTGGACGTGGATCTGCACGTCGGGGTCTTCGGCGTCGACGTTCGGTCGGCGGCCGTGAACGTCGCGGAAGCGATCGGCGAGCGCGTCCTTGACTCGCAGCGCGGCGAAATGAGTGTGGGTGACGGTATTCGAGCGGCCGGCAACATCGATCGCGAAGCTGGAATCGACATCGAACCAGGCGGTCCAGTCGATGCGCTTGGCACCTTCATACAGCGCATCGGCATCCGCGATCTCGAAGAAATCGAGCGGCAGCAGCACGCGGCTGGCGAGTCTCGACCACAGGCAGGCGCGATAGGCGTCGGCCCAAGTACCGGCCGCAGTGACACCGCCGCCACGCTCGGCGACTTCGCTCAAACCCAT
Source organism: Nevskia ramosa DSM 11499 (assembly GCF_000420645.1). Classification (NCBI taxonomy): domain Bacteria; kingdom Pseudomonadati; phylum Pseudomonadota; class Gammaproteobacteria; order Nevskiales; family Nevskiaceae; genus Nevskia; species Nevskia ramosa. The sequence continues at coordinate 625,511 of NZ_ATVI01000005.1, forward strand.
GGCTTTCAGCTCATCGACCAGCAGCGGCTCGAGGCCGCGCGCACAGGTGACGAACAGCGGGCCGGGCAGCGGCGCGGAGGCAGGAGAGAGGGTCGGGCTTTCGTCAGTCACGGCAGGGGGCAGGCGTCCGGCAGGGGGCAGCGGACGGGGCCGCAGGATTCATCGCAGTGCCACCGTCTGGCACGATACTGGCAGCGGTTACACTGCCCGCCCCTCATTTTACCGGTGATCGTCATCGACCATCCGCTGCCCCATATCAAACAGTCATCTGAATCCGCTGCTGACCCGCTCTTCAACCGCCGCCGAGTACTGCTCGCAGGGCTGGGTACGGTCGGCGGGTTGCTGGCAACCGGCTGTGCCAGTCCATCGCTGGAGCTGATCGCGGCGCCATTCAAGAAGCCTGGCAGTCTGCTCGGTCATGATGGTTATGCGCTCACCAATGAGCAGATCGACGACATTCCCTACGCGAGCATGGGTGTGCGCATCGGCGGCAGTGCGCCGGTGATCATGATCCTGGCCAACATCAATGGTGCCAAGCTGCATTGGGCTTCGGCCGATCGGGTGGTTTTGATCACCGAGCGTGGCCGGCTGGTCAAGACCATCGGCATGCCGCGCGATCTGCTCAGCACTCGCTGGACCGGTGCCGATTCGCTGCTGCCGGTGCTGCGTCGGGTTCCCGGCACCGAGGATTCGCGAGTCGGTCGCATCATTGATCTGCGTCCGAAAGATGACTTCAGCGTGCCGGTGGAGTCGCGTTGCGAATGGCTAGGCGAGGAGACCCTGACCCTGGTCGGCCGCAAGCGGCGCACGGTGATGCTGAGCGAGCACATCAAGGTCGAGAAGTGGCGCTGGAAGGCGGAGAACCGCTACTGGTTCGATGTCGACAGCGGCTTGATACTGAAATCCCGCCAGCAGTACTGCCCGGAAGTGGCGGCGATCACGATGGAAGTACTGAGACCAGCCATCGAGCCACCGCCCGACGCGGTTTGAGGCCTTGCTGACGGGCGGCAATCACCATGCCAAGCCCAACAAAAAAGCCGCTCCGAAGAGCGGCTTTCGTGTTGCTGCAATACCCTTAGCGGGTCGTTGCAGTCGCCGTCGAAGTCGAGGTCGACGTTGAGGTCGAAGTCGAGTTGGCGCCATCGCTGGCACCCAGCACGTACACGGCGATACCGGTAGCGGCGCCAGCGCCGATCGCGATGATCGTGGCAACGTTGCCATTGGCAAACGTAGAGGCCTTCTCAACGCTGCCCGCGGCACCAGCAGGCTTCGGGTCGGCAGCGGACGCCAGGGTCGAGGTGGCGGCGAGCAGGGCGAGGGTCAATCCGGTGACTACATGCTTCATATTTGTAAGCTCCTGAGAGGTTCGGGCGACTCGGGACGCCCCAGCTGGAGGTGCATCGAGACTGCCGTCAGGATAGCCGTCAGCTTCGACAACGTCCAGCACTGAATGCCCTGCGGTAGCAACGACAGGCCGTAGCCGAATATTCCACAGTGGCGCAGCCGAGCCGTTATCCTTACGATCCGCCGGCGTTGTCGGCGAATTTCAAACTTCTGAACGGATTCATGCCCATTGTGAGAACGCGGATCTTCCCGACTGCCTCCGCCTTCGTGGCCGGCCTGCTGATCGCCTGCCTGCCGTGGACCGCCGTTCAGGCTCAGTTGCCGTTCGATCCGTCAGCGATCGATCAGTTGACGCCGGAGCAGCGCCAGCGTGCACTCGAAACGCTGGGTTCCGGCAGCAGCGGCGGCGGAGCCGTGGCTTCGCCTGATGGCAGTTTCCGCGACAAGAAGCTGTCGACGCAGACCGGGACTGGCGACAACCCAGATGTCCGTAACGCCACTTCCGGCGGCAACAATAATTCCAGCCGCAATGCGTATGGCAACAGTTCAAGTCGGCAGCGCCTGCAGGATTGCCGTCCCCTGAACAGGTCCCAGACCTCGAACGGTCGGCGTGCCGATAGAAGTGACGGAGCCGATAGAAGCGACTTGATCGATGGCGACGGCTATCCGTTGACTTCGGAGACGGAATCGGAATTTTCGGCCAACGGCAGCCGCCTGCCGGATTGCCCGCCGGGCACCGCTTACCGCAACGGCCAGAAGAGCCCCAAATTGCCTGTCGAGTACGGTGACAGCGAAGACCTGCCGCTGCGGCCGTTTGGGCAGGATCTGTTCATCGCCGGTGCCACCACCTTTGCGCCAGCGACGGATATTCCGGTACCCGCCGATTACGTCGTCGGCCCGGGCGATTCGGTGCGCGTGCAGCTGTTCGGCAGCGAGAATGGCAATTACAGCCTGCTGGTCGGCCGCGATGGTCAGATCAATTTCCCGAAGCTGGGGCCGATCGCAGTTGCAGGACAGCGTTTCGAGAACGTCCGCCAGTTGCTGTCGGAACGGGTGAGTCGCGAACTGATCGGCGTGCAGTCGAGCATTTCGCTCGGCGAGTTGCGCTCGGTGCGCGTGTTCCTGCTTGGTGACGTGCGCCAGCCTGGTTCTTACACGGTCAGTTCGCTGGCGACGATCACCAATCTGCTGTTCGTCGGTGGCGGCATCACCGAAGTCGGTTCGCTGCGCAAGGTGCAGCTGAAGCGCAACGGTCGCCTGCTGCAGACGCTGGACCTCTATTCCCTGTTGCTGCGCGGCGATTCCACGGGTGACTTGCGCCTGCAGCCCGGCGATGTGGTGTTCGTGCCGCCGGTCGGCGCGCGAGTGTCGGTGGGTGGCGCCGTCAAGCGGCCAGCGATCTACGAGCTTGACGGCGAACAGACGCTTGGCGCCATCGTGCAACTGGCCGGCGGCCTGCTGGCCACGGTCAACACCAGCACCGCTCAGATCGAGCGCTACGAAGGCAACCGCCGGTCGATCCGTCAGATCGAGCTGTCGAAGGCTGCCGACCTCAGCCTGCCGGTTCGCGATGGCGATTTCCTGCGAGTCGGCCCGGTGGCGACGGCGATCGACGACAAGGTGCGAGTCATCGGCTATGTGAAGTACCCGGGTCCGTACCAGTGGAGCCGCGGCTACGATCTGCGCAGCTTGCTCGGCACTGCCCAGATCAAGTCCAGCGATGCGCGCTCCGAGGCCTATCTGCCGCTCGGCTTGATCGAGCGCACCAATCCGGCGACCGGTGTGCGCGGCTGGATCAGCTTCAATGTCAGCACCGCGGTCGACCCCGCCAGCGCTGCGATTCCGCTGGAGCGCGATGACCGCATCGTCATCCTGACCCGCGAGGACATTGCCTTCCTCGACTCTAAGGAAGTCCGTGCGGTGGCCAGCGGCAACACCAGGACGGCCAGCGACTGTGAAGCGCTGAAGCTGATTGCCGATGTTGCCAACTCAGAACGCGCGGCGCGGTTTCTGAAGGCCTACACCGCCGAGAACACGCGCGAGAACAAGCTGATGACGCGCGTTGATGTCGATCACGAACGCTGCCCGGATCTGTTCCGCGCCGCACCCCGGGCCTTGCAATATCTGCTCGAAGAATCGACAGCGGTCTATGGCGAAGTGCGCCGTCCGGGTATTTACCCAATCGCTCGCGGCACGCCGCTGAATACCTTGATCGACGCTGTCGGTGGCTTGAGCAACGAATCGGATGCCGCCAATGTCGAGTTCGTGTCTTATGACGCGGCGCTGAAGAACGGCAAATCAAGCTACCAGACACTGAACGTCGGCGATGCGGCCACTCTGGCGCTCTCTGTGAACCCTGGCGACCTGTTCAACTTCAAGCCGCTGTATCTCGGCCAAGAGGTCGGTACGGCGCGGGTGATGGGCGAGTTCCGATTCCCCGGCTCCTACGGCATCCTGCGTGGCGAGCGCCTGAGCCAATTGATGAAGCGCGCTGGCGGCGTGACGCAGAACGCCTATCCCTATGGCGCGGTGTTCACCCGTGTGGCTGCCCGTGATGCCGAACGCGAGTCCTATCGGCGCGCAGCCAGCGATCTGCAGGAAGCGATGGTCACCGCCGTCACCAGCGGTGCACTGGGCAAGGATGCGTCGAACTCCGCGCAGTTCCTGGGTACCGTGATCGCGCGCTTGCAGAATGCCGACGCGGTGGGCCGGGTGGTCATCGAGGCCGATCCGGCGATTCTCGAAGCGCGTCCGGAGATCGATCCGCTGATTGAGCCGGGCGATCTGCTGGTGGTCCCCAAGCGGCCGATTTCGGTAACCGTGATCGGCCAGGTGCTGAATCCGGGCAGCCTGGCGTTTGCGCCGGGCGCGAAGCTGAAGGACTACATCGAGCGCGCTGGCGGCTACTCGCAGGCTTCCGACGATGGCCGAGTGTTCGTGATCCTGCCGAACGGCACCGCCAAGAAATTCAGGAACAGCTTCTGGAACTACCAGACTCAGGACATTCCGCCCGGCAGCGTCATCGTCGTGCCGCGCGATGCTGCACCGTTCAATCTGGTGGCGTTCTCGGAGCGGCTGTTCGGCCTGCTGTCCAATCTCGCGATCTCGGCCGCTGCGCTGGCCACCATCAGCCGCAATTGATCGACTGCTCATCTGAAGCACCGTTCGCCATCCGGCCCTCGCTGTTCGTCTGACATGACTGCCCTGATCGCGGGTCCGCGCCGGATGGGCGGCGTGGCGCTGGTGCTGACGACGGCTGTAGTCAGTCTGAACCAGGCACGAGCGGCCGATTTCGTCGACCTCAACGATCTCGGCGGTGTCGGCCTGCTGCAGACGCCGAGTGCCCGCTTCATGGAGCAAGGCAGCTTCGGCGGTGGCATCGCGGCGGTGAAGCCGTACAACCAGATTCAATTGTTCGCACAGCCGTTACCGTTCCTGGAAGCGACATTCCGGTATACAGATGTGACCGATCGTCCGTACGGTCCTGAATCGTTCAGCGGCGCCCAGTCTTACAAGGACCGCAGCTTCGCGTTCAAGCTGCGGCTGCTCGAAGAGGGGCCGAACAACCCGGCACTGGCGATCGGCATCCAGGATTTCGGCGGTACCGGTGTCTTCGGTGGCGAGTACATCGTCGCCAGCCGGCGCTGGTACGACTTCGATTTCAGCCTCGGCCTCGGCTGGGGGCGTCTGGGCGAAGGCGGCGATCTGCGCAATCCGCTGAGCCAGTTGTCGAGCCGCTTCGATCGCGACCGCACCGGCACCGGTACGTCGACCAGCACGCCGGGCGGCAGCGGCTTCGGGCGTCTGTTCACCGGTCGAACCGTCGGCGTCTTCGGTGGCGTGCAATGGCAGACGCCGCTTGATGGCTTGAGCCTGAAAGCCGAATACGACGGCAACGATTACAGCAACGAACGCGGCACCGGCTCGTCGATTCGGCAGAGTCTGCCGGTCAATTTCGGCGCTGATTACGCGATCACCGACAACTTCCGCGCCGGCATCGGCTACGAGCGTGGCGAAGTGCTGACCTTCCGGGTCTCGATGCGCACCAATTTCGAGACTGGCGGTGGTCCGCCGAAGGTGCTTGATCCGCCGTTGCCGAAGATCGCCGTGCGCGATCCGGCAACGCTCGGCATCGATGCGCCGGTGCCGCTACCGAAACCCGAGTTCGATGCGCTGCTCGCCGAGGTCAAGAAAGCGCTGAAGGAACAGGATTTCACCCTGTCGGCCTTCGATGTCGAAGCGGACCGGCGGCAGGTCTACATCTGGGTCGAGCAAGGTCGCTATCGCAGTGCGCTGACCACCACCGGCCGAACCGTGCGCGCAACCAGCGCCGTGCTGCCGGCCTGGGTCGACCGGATCACCGTGATCGGTGTCGATGCCGGCGTCGAAAGCTGGCGGCTGGCAGTGCAGCGCAGCGAGTTCGAAAAGATCGCCGAGTATCGCGGCAGCCCCGAAGAAGTGCGCTACAGCGCCGATCTCGATCCCGTGCAGCCCGATCACCCCGAGGCCGATGCCCAGGATCTGATCAAGCTGCCAGCGTTCAGCTGGGACATGGGCCCCGGCGTGCGCCAGCAGATCGGCGGGCCGGACGGCTTCTACTTCGGCCAGATCCTGTGGCGAGTGTTCGGTGATGTGCGAGTCACCGAGAAGCTCTCCTTGAGCGGAACCGTATCGCTGAACCTGCTGAACAACTTCGAGAACATCCGCCTCGAATCGAACAGCCAGTTGCCGCGGGTGCGCAGTGACATCGTCGAATACCTGCAGCAAGGCCAGCAGGCGGTCACCAAGCTTGAAGCGAACTACATCACCTCTATCTATTCGGGTGTCTATGCGCGCGCCTCGGCCGGCTTGTTCGAGGACATGTACGGTGGCGTTGCCGGTGAACTGCTGTGGCGGCCGCATTTCCAGCGCTGGGCGCTAGGCGTCAACGCCAACGTCGTGCAGCAGCGCGATTACGCGGTGCGCTTCAACTTCCGCGATTACCGCGTCGCCACCGGCCATCTGAACTTCTATTACGCGTTCCCGTGGTACCGGCTGCGCACCAAGATCAGCTACGGCCGCTATCTGGCCAAGGACTACGGCACCACGGTCGAGCTGGCCCGCGAGTTCAAGAGCGGCGCCACGCTCGGCGTGTTCGCGACCTTCACCAACGTGCGAGCGAGCGAGTTTGGAGAGGGCTCGTTCGATAAGGGCTTCTTCGTCAGCATGCCGCTCGATCTGTTCTTCCAGCGCTCGACCCGCGGCTACGGCAGCTTCCTGTTCCGTCCGCTGACTCGTGACGGCGGCCAGAAGGTGCGCGATGGCATCGACCTCTACGGCGCGACTGATGCCGGCAACCCAGAGAGGATCGTTGGCGACTGGGCGGACGTGGTGCGCTGAGGCTGTAAATCGCCCCGATTGGAAGACAGGTTCAGAACCTGTACCGATTTCCACTTTCTGGATGAAGGGATTTTGTTGGCCGCGGACTTGCCGACGATTGTGTTGAGCCTCACACGTTTTCTCGCGGGAAATTCATGCGACAAAGCAAAAGCCACCGGTGAAGGTGGCTTTGGAAAGATGTATGAATTGCTGATTTTATTTGGTCGGGGCGACAGGATTTGAACCTGCGACCACTTGCCCCCCAGGCAAGTGCGCTACCAGACTGCGCTACGCCCCGATGCTTGAATTGTAACCCGCAAAGCTCGCAGCGGGCTTCGAATATTTGAGCTTGTTTACGCTCAGACCGGCCAGCGATCGAGCAGGGACTGCAGCTCGTTGCGGATGTCCTTGAGGTGCTGCTGGCGCAGGCTGCGACCGGCTTCAGCGGTCGGCGGATTCATGGCCGAGTCTGGCGTCGCCGGACGAATGATCTGAGTGCCGATCTCGGCTCTCGGCTGTTCCTTCATTCGCAGGCGTGCAGCGCCGATGGTGTAGCCCTGTTCGTAGAGCAGGCTGCGGATGCGGCGGATCATCTCGACATCGTCGTGCTGGTAGTAGCGGCGATTGCCGCGCCGTTTGGCCGGCTTGAGCTGCGGGAATTCCTGTTCCCAGTAACGCAGCACGTGCGCCTTCACGCCGCACAACTCGCTGACTTCGCCGATAGCGAAATAGCGTTTGCTCGGAATCTCCGGCAGTGGTTCGAGCTTATGCGTCTGCTTCATCAACACTCACTCGGAGCCGCAGCTTCTGGCCGGGGCGGAAGGTCACGACGCGACGCGCGGAGATCGGAATCTCCTCGCCGGTTTTGGGGTTGCGTCCGGGGCGCTGGCTCTTGTCGCGCAGTTCGAAATTGCCGAAGCCGGACAGCTTCACTTCTTCGCCGTGCTCCAGGCGCTCGCGCACCTCTTCGAAGAAATGATCGACGAACTCCTTGGCTTCACGCTTGTTGAGCCCGAGTTCCTCGAAAAGAGCCTCGGCGAGCTCGGCTTTGGTCAGCGCCACAGTTGCTATTCTCGTACCGATCCACCCAATCGGGCCTGAACGCTGGCGGCCACTCGCGCGGCTACGGCGTCAACTTCTTCAACATTCAGGGTGCGTGAATAATCCTGAAAAATCAAGCCGAAGGCGATGCTTTTGCGGCCTGCCGGCAAGCCGGTTCCACGGTAGACGTCGAAGGTTTGCAGGGTCTTGAGCAACGGTGCCGCGGCTTCGCGAATGACCTCGGCCAGCGCTTGCGCAGCAACTGCTTCATCAACCACGAAAGCGAGATCGCGGCGCGACGACGGGAACTCGGAAACGCCGCCCGGAGCGGGCAGGGCGAGGCCTCGCACGGCGGTCCAGTCGAGCTCGAACAGGTACAGCGCTTCGCTGATGTCGAAGGCCTCGGCAAGCCTCGGATGCAGCGCGCCGAGCCAGCCGACCGCCACGCCATCACGAACGATGCGCGCGGTGCGTCCCGGGTGCAGCGCCGGGTGCTGCGCGGACTCATAGCCGAGAGCCGTGCCGAACAAGGCTTCGAGATCGACCCTGGCGTCGAAGAAATCGACTGGACGACTGGCCACGCCCCATTGCTCGGGAAGCTGCGGGCCGGCAATCAGGCCGGCGAGCTTCGCCTGCTCGCGATTACCGTTGCCTTCGAGCGCATAGACCGCGCCGGCTTCGAACAGGCGTGCGCGCTTCTGCTGGCGCTGGCGGTTGTACTGCCAGGTCGGGATCAGGCCGCTCCAGATCGTGGTGCGCATCACCGCCATCGTTTCGGCGATCGGATTGTCGAGCAGTACGCCCGGCGTTTCCGGATCGAGCTGCGCCTGCAGCTTCGGATCGACAAAGCTGTAGGTGACCACTTCCTGATAGCCGCGGGCGACCAGCGCATCCTTGATCCGATCGAGCGGGCGCTGGGTTTCCTTCGGCGAGAACGGCGCCAGTTCGGCGGCATAGGCGCGCGGCGCGATGTTGTCGTAACCATGGAGACGGCCGATTTCTTCGACCAGATCGGCTTCGATGCGCAGGTCGTAGCGATGCGGCGGCACTTTCGCTTTCCAGCTGTTGGCGCCGGTCGGGTTCACCGCCAGCCCCAGGCTGTGCAGCAGCGGCACGACGCGATTGACCGGAATCTCGCAGCCGAGCAGACGGGTGATCTGCGAGTGGCGCAGCGTGATTTCAGCGACGTGCGCAGGTGCGATGCCGACTTCGACGATCGGGCCGGCACGGCCGCCGCAGATCTGCTGCACGAGTGCCGTGGCGCGTTCCAGCGCCTGCCGCTGCAGGGCAGGATCGACGCCGCGCTCGAAGCGGTAGCGTGAATCGGACAGCAGCTTGTGGCGTCGGCCCGAGGTGGCGATCGACACGGGTTCGAAGCAGGCCGCTTCCAGGAACACCGAGGTGGTCAGCGCGGAGCAGCCGGACGCGGTGCCGCCCATGACGCCGGCGAGCACCAGCGGGCCGGTGTCGTCGGTGATCAGCAGGTCGCGCGGGTCGAGCGTGATCGCCTGTTCGTTGAGCAGCTTCAGCTGTTCGCCGGCCTTGGCGCGGCGGACGCGGATCGCGCCCTTGAGTTGTTCGGCGTCGAAGCCGTGCATTGGCTGCCCGAGTTCGAGCATCACGTAATTGGTGATGTCGACCACCGGATGAATCGTGCGGATGCCACAGCGGCGCAGGCGTTCGCTCATCCAGTCCGGCGTGCGCGCTTTCGAGTTCAGGCCGATGACCACGCGGCCGACGTAATGCGGGCAGCCGCCATGATCGTCGACGATCACGTTGACGCGGGTTTCCGGCTCGACCACCGCCGGACGGATGCGTGGCGGCGTCATCTGCAGGCCGTACAGCGCCGCAGTTTCGCGAGCGAGCCCTGCGATGCTCAGGCAATCGCCGCGATTCGGCGTCAGTTCCAGGACCAGCAATTGGTCGGCGAGGCCGAGATGCTTCTCGATCGGCGTGCCGGGCACGGCTTTCGGATCGAGTTCCAGCAAGCCTTCCGATTTCTCGGCCAGGCCCAGTTCAGACGCCGAGCACAGCATGCCGCTGGACTCGACACCGCGCAGCGCCGCCTTGCCGATCTCGGTGCCGTTCGGCAGCACAGCGCCGGGCAGCGCTGCCGGCACCAGGATGCCGGGACGTGCATTGGCCGCGCCGCAGACGATCTGCAGCACTTCGCCGGTGCCGGCGTCGACTTCGCAGATTCTCAGACGATCAGCCTGCGGATGCGGCGTGGTGCTGAGAATCTTGCCGACGACGATGCCTTTCGGCAGAACGTCGAGCATCGGCTCGGCCTCGCATTCGAGGCCGGCCATGTTCAGCTTGTAGGCGAGTTCGGTCGCGGTGGCGGGTGGGTTGACCCACTCGCGCAGCCAGTTTTCTGAGAGCTTCACTTGAACTGCTCCAGGAAACGAAGATCGTTGTTGAAGAACAGACGGAGGTCGTCGACGCCGTAACGCAGCATGGCCAACCGCTCCACGCCCATGCCGAAGGCATAGCCGGTGTAGCGCTCGGGATCGATGCCGACCGCGGCCAGCACGTTCGGATGAACCACGCCGCAGCCCAGCACTTCAAGCCAGCGCGTGCCTTTTTCGGGATCGCCCCAGCGGATGTGGACATCGGCGCCCGGTTCGACGAACGGGAAGTAGGAAGGTCGGAACAGGGCTTCGACTTCGCGTTCGAAGAACAGCGACAGGAATTTCTGCAGATCGTGCTTCAGATCGGCAAGGCCGACGTTCTCGGCGACATACAAGCCTTCCACCTGATGAAACATCGGGCTGTGAGTGCGATCGAAATCGACTCGGTAGACGCGGCCCGGGCAGATGATGCGGATCGGCGGCTTGCGATCGAGCATGGTCCGCACCTGCACCGGGCTGGTGTGGGTGCGCAGCAGGCGGGCGCCGTTCAAGGCGTAGAAAGTGTCCTGCATCGCGCGTGCGGGGTGCGATTCCGGAATGTTCAGCGCCTGGAAGTTGTGCCAGTCGTCCTCGATCTCCGGGCCCTGTACCGATTCGAAACCCATCGCGTTGAAGATCTGCTCGATGCGGCGAATGGTTCGCGACATCGGATGCAGCGCGCCTGCGGGTTCGCCACGACCGGGCAGGGTGACGTCGATGGTTTCCGAGGCCAGGCGGCGTTCCAGTTCGGCGTCCGCGATCGCGCGGGCGCGCGTCTCGAGCTGAGCCGACAGCTGTTCCTTGACCTTGTTGACCTGCTCGCCGAAAGCCTTGCGCTGCTCGTGCGGCATGCCGCCGAGGCTTTTCAGAAGATCGGTGACCCGGCCCTTCTTGCCGAGCAGATCGACTCTCAGCGCTTCGATTGCGCGAGGCTCTGCAGCGGCAGCGATATCGCTCTGCGCTTGCAGCAGCAGTTCGTCGAGATTGGGTGTGGAAATCGCGTTCATGGCACCGATCACTCTATGGATGCTTGAGTTCGGGAGGGGGCACAAAAAAGGGGAGAGGCGAAAGACGCCGCTCCCCCGTTTTGCAGCCGGACAGCTTAGGCGGCGAGCTTCAACTTTGCCTGCTCGACAAGCTTGGCGAACGCCGGCTTGTCGTGAATCGCGATGTCCGAAAGCATCTTGCGGTCGACCTGAATTTCAGCCAGGGACAAGCCATGGATGAACTTCGAGTACGACAGGCCCAGCTCGTTCGATGCCGCGTTGATGCGCTGAATCCAGAGCGCACGGAACTCGCGCTTCTTGACCCGGCGATCGCGGTAGGCGTACTGGCCCGACTTGATGACCTGCTGCTTGGCAGCGCGGAATACACGACCGCGGGCGCCGTAATAGCCCTTGGCCTTCTTCAGCAGCTTCTTGTGACGCGCGCGGGCAGTTACGCCGCGTTTGACTCTTGCCATCTCAAATTACCTTTCGATTGTCTTGTTCGCTGGGCGAATCTTCTATGTAAGCGACACTTCTACAGCTTGGGTGACGCCTTGAGTCGTGAGACTCAGGCGTACGGGAGCAGCTGACGGACTTCTTTATTGTCCGAGGCATGCACCATCGTCGGCCCACGCAGGTCGCGGATGCGCTTGGGCGATTTCTTGGTCAGGATGTGCCGCTTGAACGCGCTGGAGCGCTTGAAGCCACCCTTGGCAGTACGGGAGAAGCGCTTGGCAGCGCCCTTGTTGGTCTTCAGCTTCGGCATTTCTTACGGCTCCAATGTGTTAGTGATTCCATCAACCCTTGGCAGGTTGACTTCAGTGTTTGCGCGGGCCCATCACCATGATGGCCTGCTTGCCTTCGAGTTTCGGGTGCTGCTCGACCAGCGCCAGTTCATCCAGTTCAGCTTTCAGGCGATCGATCAGTTTGAAACCCAGATCCTGATGCGCCAGTTCACGACCCTTGTAGCGGATCACGATCTTTACCTTGTCGCCTTCCTCGAGGAATTCCTTGCAGTGCTTCAGCTTGGTCTGGAAGTCGCCTTCCTCGGTCGTCGGACGGAACTTCACTTCCTTGACCTGGATCTGCTTCTGCTTCTTCTTGGCGGCCTGCTGCTGCTTGTCCTTCTGATAGATGTACTTGCCGTAATCCATGATCTTGCAGACCGGTGGATCTGCATTCGGCGATACCTCTACCAAGTCAAGCCCGGCCTCTTCGGCCTTGGCAATGGCGTCACGCGTGAGCATGATTCCAACCTGTGCGCCATCCTCGGCGATGACACGTACACGAGGTACGTTGATTTCATCGTTCCGGCGATCCTGACGTTCCGCGCTGATACGCGTATCTCCCAAAAAATCAACAAACAATGCGGCACGACCGAGGGTCGCCCGCGGAAAAGAGCGGCATTATAGGGAACGAGGGTGTCGCTAAACAAGTGCGCTTTCATATTGAGGCGGCAGGGACTCTCGAAAGCCCGCGCACCCGTTCCGATGCCCAACAAAAAAGCCCCGGTTTCCCGAGGCTTTTTCGAAACATCTTTTGGTAGGCGCGAATGGACTCGAACCATCGACCCCCACCATGTCAAGGTGGTGCTCTAACCAGCTGAGCTACGCGCCTGCGTAGTCCGCAATTATAGGAGCACGTAGGCAGACGTTGCAAGCAGATTCGCGACCAAGTTGAGACGGGCCGGGTTCAGCCCGAACGGGCGCCGAGCGCGGTCTCGCGAAGCCGCCGGAGTTCGTCGCGTTTCTTGGCGGCCAGTTCAAATTCCAGGTTCTGCGCCGCTTCGCGCATTTCCTTTTCCAGCTTGGCGATGACCTTCGCGAGTTTCTCCGGCGCCATCCGGGCGTAATCGGTTCCTTTCTCTGCAACGCGGCGCGACGGCGTCGTGTCGTTCGCCTCGTAGCCCATCTTCATCACGTCGTTGATGCGCTTGGCGATGCTGGTCGGCGTGATGCCGTTGGCCAGATTGTGGGCGATCTGCTTGTCGCGACGGCGGTCGGTTTCGTCGAGTGCCACCCGCATCGAGTTGGTGATCACGTCGGCGTACAGGATCGCCTTGCCGTTCAGGTTGCGGGCTGCGCGGCCGATGGTCTGGATCAGCGAACGCGAGGAGCGCAGGAAGCCTTCCTTGTCGGCATCGAGAATCGCGACCAGGGACACCTCGGGAAGATCGAGGCCTTCGCGCAACAGATTGATGCCGACCAGCACATCGAATACGCCGATGCGCAGGTCGCGGAGGATTTCGGCTCGCTCGACGGTTTCGATATCCGAATGCAGATAGCGCACCTTCACGCCGTGCTCGTTGAGGTAGTCGGTCAGGTCTTCCGACATCCGCTTGGTCAGGGTGGTGATCAGCACGCGATCGCCTTGGGCCACGCGGATACGGATCTCGCCGAGCACGTCATCGACCTGCGACGCGGCGGGGCGAACCTCGACCTCCGGATCGATCAGGCCGGTCGGGCGCACCACCTGGTCGATGATCGCGTCGCCCGAGAACTTCATCTCGTAAGGTCCGGGTGTCGCTGACACATAAATGGTCTGCGGCACCAGACGCTCGAATTCCTCGAACTTAAGCGGCCGGTTGTCGAGCGCACTCGGCAGTCTGAAACCGTAGGCGACCAGGGTTTCCTTGCGGGCGCGGTCACCCTTGTACATGCCGCCGATCTGCGGAACGGTGACATGGCTTTCGTCGATGACGACCAGGGCGTCCGGCGGCAGATAGTCGAGCAGGCAGGGCGGTGGCTCGCCGGGTTCACGGCCGGTCAGATAGCGCGAGTAGTTCTCGATGCCGTTGCAGTAGCCGATCTCCTGGATCATCTCCAGATCGAAGCTGGTGCGCTGTTCGATGCGCTGCGCTTCGAGCAGCTTGCCGTTGTCGGCGAAGTACTTGATCCGTTCCTGCAACTCGTCCTTGATCGCACCGCTCATCGCCATCGTCCGTTCTTTCGGCGTCACGTAATGGCTCTTCGCGTAGATCGTGGCTCGCGGCACGCGTCGGCGGATTTCGCCGGTCAGCGGATCGAAATAGCTGATGCCGTCGACTTCGTCGTCGAACAATTCGACTCGCACCGCTTCCTCGTCCGATTCCGCCGGATGGATGTCGATGATCTCGCCGCGCACGCGATAGGTGCCGCGCGCCAGCGCCACGTCATTGCGCGTGTACTGCATTTCCGTGAGGCGGCGGATGATCTCCCGCTGGCCGAGCTTGTCGCCCTTGACCAGGTGCAGAACCATGTTGAAGTAGGCCTCGGGATTGCCGAGGCCGTAGATCGCCGACACCGACGCGACGATGATCGCGTCCTTGCGCTCCATCAGCGCCTTGGTCGCCGACAGCCGCATCTGCTCGATGTGCTCGTTGATCGCCGAATCCTTTTCGATGAAGGTGTCGGACGACGGCACATAGGCCTCCGGCTGGTAGTAGTCGTAATAGCTGACGAAATACTCGACCGCGTTGTCGGGAAAGAACTCCTTGAACTCGCCGTACAACTGGCCGGCCAGGGTCTTGTTCGGCGCCAGGATCATCGTTGGCCGCTGGGTGCGCTGGATGACGTTGGCGATTGTGAAGGTCTTGCCCGAGCCGGTGACGCCGAGCAGCGTCTGATGGGCCAGACCGTCCTCCAGGTTCTCGACCAGTTTCTCGATCGCCTGCGGCTGATCGCCGCTCGGCGCCCAATCGGCCTTCAGCTTGAAGCCGCCATCGATGCGACGCTTGAGCCGGACCAGCTTGTCGGAGACGTGCTCGACGATCAGTTCGGACTTGTTGTTGGACATGGTGCGGACACCGTGAAAGGGGACCGCCCAGAGTACTCGTCCGCGACTGTCGGGGCTATCTCAGACTTCCGTCGGCGCGTCGACGCGGCGCCGGCTGCGGCCAGGCAGCAAGGTCAGCAGACAGGAGCCGATCACCAGCGCGATGCCGGCCAGCGACCACAGATCCGGCGTTTCACCCCACAGTGCCCAGCCGAGTGCGCCGGCGAAGATCACCGCGGTGTAGGTGAACGGCCCGATGAACGCCGCCGGTGCCGAGCCATAGGCACGGGTCAGCAACAGCTGGCCGCCGGTTGCGAAGGCACCGACGCCGAGCAGCCATAACCAGGCTGGCGCGGTCGGCGTCTGCCAGGTCCAGTGCAGCGGCGTGGCGGTGATGACGGTCGACATCAACAGGAAATAGAAGACGATCCGCGACGCCGGCTCGGTATTGCTGATCCGGCGGATGCCGATCATCGCCGCGGCAGCACTGACGCCGGACAGCGCACCGATCAGCGCCGCCGAGCTGGTCAATTCCGTCGTGCCCGGTTTGACGATCAGCGCAATGCCGGCGAGGCCGATCAGGGCAGCAGGCAGGGCGGAGTTCGGCGGACGCTCGCCGAGCCAGAGCCAGCCGATGAAGGGTGCGAAAAGCGGCATCGTGTAGGTCAGCAGTACCGCTTCCGCGAGCGGCAGATGGCTGAGCGCGTGGAAGTAGCCGTACATCGAGACGATGCCGAATGCCGAGCGCCAGATATGGCCGTCGATGCATTGGGTACGCCAGGCCTGGCGGCCGCCGCGAATCAGCCAGGGCAGCATCAGCATCAGCCCGAACAGGGCCCGGAAGAACACGATCATCGTGCTCGGCACGGTGGCCGAGGCGCCTTTCACACAGGTCGCACCCACCGCCATCGCCGCCGCCGCGGCGACCGCGAACACAGCACCTCGGCGCAGATCATCAGCCATGGAAAGGGAAGAGAAAACGAAGCGCGGCAGTCTAGCGACTCCGCCTCTGGTTCGTGAATGCGAGGCCTGCCGTCTGTCCGCAGGCTGGCGCCATCGGTATGAAAATTTTCCGCGATGTGGTTGCGGCCCGTAGATTGGTGGCTCGTTCCAACCCGGGCTCCCGCCCGCTGACCCGACCATGTCGAATTACGCTTCCAGTCTTGCCGCATTCCGCGTGATCCAGGTCAGCCGCTGCCCGTCTCGGGGATGCGCGTGCTGATCCAGAACGCCGGCAGCACCGGCTCGCCGAATGCCGGCAGCGTGCGGGCACCTGTGATCCTGCTGGTCGAGGACAGCGTCGCCGACGTGCGCTTGATGCAGGAAGTGCTGCGCGAAACCGGCCTGCCGCATGAGCTGGTGATCGCCGGCGATGGCGAACGGGCGCTCCGGGCGATCCGCGGCGAAGGCGAATATGCCGGTAGCAAGCCGCCGGATTTGGTGCTGCTCGATCTCAATCTGCCGGGCATGGATGGCCGCGAAGTGCTGCGCACGATCAAGGGCGATCCAGCCCTGCGCCGCACGCCGGTGCTGGTGCTGTCGACCTCGACGGCCGAAAGCGATATCGCCGCCAGCTACGACGCTCACGCCAACTGCTATCTGTCGAAGCCGGTCGATCTCGGTGATTTCTTTCGTCTGGCCGAAGCGCTGCGCGACTTCTGGCTGCGGCTGGTGGTGCTGCCGCCGCGCCGCTTGCCGGGCGACGACAAGTGAGCCTTGCCGGCCTGTCGAGCGGCCTGTTGCCGCACGGCGTCTGCTTCCAGCTACGGCCGGATCTGATCTGGCTGCACGTGGCGTCGGATACGGTCACCGCGATTGCCTATCTGATGATTCCGGCGGCGCTGTTGTGGTTCATCACGCGCCGTCCGGCACCGCTGTCGTTTGGCTGGGCGATTGCCCTGTTCGCCGCATTCATCGTGCTGTGCGGCATCAGCCACATCCTCGACATCGTCACCATCTGGCAGCCGATCTATTACCTGCAGGGTATCGAGAAGGGGTTGACCGCCGCGGTATCGCTGGCCACCGCCATCGCGATCATTCCGCTGGTGCCCAGGCTGCTGGCAATGCGTTCGCCGGAAGAACTGGCCGAAGCGAATCAGCGGCTGCTCGAGGAAATTGCCTCGCGCGAACTGGCCGAGGAGGAACTGCGCCGTTCGCTTACCGACCTGAATCGCGCGGTCAAGGAACTCGAGCAGTTCGCCTACATCACCTCGCACGATCTGCAGGCACCGCTGCGGACCATATCCGGCTTCTCGCAGTTGCTCAGCCTGCGTCATCGCGACCAGCTGCAGGGCGATGCGGTCGAGTTTCTCGACTACATCGACAAGGGCGCGCGGCAGATGCAGCTGTTGATCAAGGATCTGCTGTCGCTGTCCCGTGTCGGCCGTGCCGATGCCGCCTCAATCACCCGCCGGCCGCTGGCCGACACCATCACCGAAGCCCTTAAAAGCCTGAAGGCCGAGATCGACCGCAGCAGCGCCGATATCGCCTTCGGCACCTTGCCCGAGATCGAGGCCAATCACGGCCTGCTGGTGCAGTTGCTGCAGAACCTGATCGGCAACGCGATCAAGTTCCAGAAACCTGACACGCGACCAAGCATCCGCATCTCGATCGAGCGCGACGGCGATCACTGGCTGCTGACCGTCGCCGACAACGGTATCGGCATTCCGGCCGATCAGCTCGACAACGTATTCGCGATCTTCCGTCGCCTGCACGGTGCGGAGACCTACGAAGGCACCGGCATCGGCCTCGCGATCTGCCGCAAGATCGCGGCGTATCACGGCGGCGATATCACCGCGACCTCGGACGACAGCGGCACGCAATTCCATCTGCGCCTGCCGGTGACCATTGCCGAACAGCGGCCGCTACCTGCCGAACTGGATGAGGTAGTGCCGGCCTGAGAGATTAGTGGGCGCTGGCCCGTATCGGCCTCAGCAGCACGCTCGAGCCACAACGATTGCGTTGTTCCGAACTGCAGGCGCGCGGCTTCAGTTCTCGATCGAGACAGATGCGTACTTCCTGCAGATAGCTGCCCGAGCACTGCAGGATCAGCGCTTTCTTCGGCATGGCCGGGTTCGCCGTCAGAAAATCGCGGCGCAGTTCAGCGGTGGCAACGTTCAAGGCGGTGGTCATCCGCTGATAGCGGGTCGGGATGTTGATCGTGTGATAAACCTGCTCGACCAGCGAAAAATAGGCATCTGCCCTGAAGCCGCTGCAGGTGCCGTGTCGGCGCCATTCGTGAATGATCAGGCCGCGATTCGGCATCAGCGGCAGCATGCGTTCGATCGTTGCATCGGGTACCCGTTCTCTGGAGGGGCAATCCGAGGGCCAGCCATGCTCGTCTTGCGGCCACAGGCCATGAACGACGAAGGCATAGGGACGGGCACACTGCATTTCGTCGTCGCGGTGAACTTTCGCGCAGTACTCCGGCGACCACGACAGACTCAGCAGGTAGTAATCGAAGCGACCTGGGGTGCTGTCGGCCCGCGTGACCGTGACGGTTGCCAACAGCATCACAGCCGCCAGCAACAGGCCACGCAAACACCCTCCGCGCGTCATCGCTAACTACTGCCGCGCGGCGATTGGACAGTCCGCGCCTAAGCTTTCTGACCTGCCAGGAACAGCCAAGTCTCGACCACCGTATCGGGGTTCAGGCTCATCGATTCGATGCCCTGCTCAAGCAGCCACATGGCGAGATCCGGATGATCACTCGGGCCTTGACCGCAGATGCCGACGTACTTGTTGGCGCGCTTGCAGGCGCTGATCGCCATGCTCAGCATCTTCTTGACTGCCGGATCGCGTTCATCGAAGCCAGCCGCCACCAGACCGGAATCGCGATCCAGACCCAGGGTGAGCTGGGTCATGTCGTTGGAGCCGATCGAGAAGCCGTCGAAGTATTCGAGGAATTCGTCGGCCATCACGGCGTTCGACGGCAGCTCGCACATCATGATCAGTTTCAGGCCGTTGTCGCCACGGGCCATGCCGTTGGCGGCAAGGATGTCGGACACGCCCTTGGCTTCGGCCAGCGTGCGCACGAACGGCACCATGACCTGGACATTGGTCAGGCCCATCTCGTCGCGCACGTACTTCAGCGCCTTGCATTCGAGATCGAAGCAGGGGCGGAAGTCCTTCGAGATGTAGCGCGAAGCGCCGCGGAAGCCGAGCATCGGATTCTCTTCGTGCGGCTCGTAACGGCTGCCGGCAACGAGGTTGGCGTACTCGTTCGACTTGAAGTCGGACAGGCGCACGATCACCGGCTCCGGTGCGAACGCCGCGGCGATCATCGCGATGCCTTCGGCCATGCGCATCCAGAAATAATCGACCGCCGACGGGTACGCGGAAATCATCTGATCGATGATCCGGCGCACGTCGGCCGGCTGCTTGTCGAGCTCCAGCAGCGCCTGCGGATGGATGCCGATCTGGCGATTGACGATGAATTCCAGACGGGCAAGGCCGACGCCCTTGTGCGGCAGCGACGCGAAGTCGAACGCCTGCTCCGGCGTGCCGACATTCATCATGATCTTGACCGGAATCTCCGGCATCTTGTCGAGCTCGATCTCGTCGATCGCGTAGTCGACATGGCCGGCGTAGACGAAACCGGTATCACCTTCGGCGCAGCTGACCGTCACTTCGGTGCCGTCCTTCAGCACCGAGGTGGCGTTGCCGGTGCCGACGACGGCCGGAATGCCGAGTTCGCGGGCGATGATCGCCGCGTGACAGGTGCGGCCGCCGCGGTTGGTGACGATGGCGCTGGCGCGCTTCATCACCGGCTCCCAATCGGGATCGGTCATGTCGGTGACCAGCACATCGCCGGGCTGCACGCGCTCCATCTGGTCGATCGAGTTCAGGAAGCGGACCCGGCCGGCACCGATCTTCTGGCCGATCGCGCGGCCCTCGATCAGCACCTTGCCTTTCGACTTCAGCTTGTAGCGGCGCAGACGACTGCCGCCAGCGCGCGACTGCACGGTTTCCGGGCGCGCCTGCAGGATGTACAGCTTGCCGTCGGTACCATCGAGGCCCCATTCGATGTCCATCGGCCGCTGGTAGTGCTTCTCGATGATCATCGCCTGGGCGGCGAGATCGGTGATCTGCGCGTCGGTCAGCGAGAACTTGCGGCGATCGGCATCAGCGACGCTGGTGAACTCGACCGCCTTGCCGCCCGCCGGGTCGGCATAGACCATCTTCTTGGCCTTTTCGCCAAGGCCGCGCTTCAGGATCGCCGGGCGCTTGGCAGCCAGCGAAGGCTTGTAGACATAGAACTCGTCCGGGTTCACCGCGCCCTGGACCACGGCTTCGCCGAGGCCATAGCTGGAGGTGATGAACACGGCATCGCGGAAGCCGGATTCGGTGTCCATCGTGAACATCACGCCGGACGAGCCGACATCCGAGCGGACCATGCGCTGCACGCCGGCGGACAAGGCGACCTTCGAATGATCGAAGTTCTTGTGCACACGGTAGGCGATGGCGCGGTCGTTGAACAGCGAGGCGAACACTTCCTTCATCTTCGCCAGCACGTCATCAATACCGCGTACGTTCAGGAAGGTTTCCTGCTGGCCGGCGAACGAGGCGTCGGGCAGATCTTCGGCGGTGGCCGACGACCGCACGGCGACCGAAATCTCGACGCCGGCTTCGGCCAGCAGCCGGTCATAGGCGGTGCGGATCTCGGCTTCCAGCGCCGCCGGGAACGGTGCCTTCATTACCGCCTCACGGATCGCCTTGCCGACCTTGGCGAGCTTGACCACGTCGTCGACGTCCAGCGTATCGAGCTGGGCATTGATGCGATCGGCCAGGCCTTCATAGGCAAGGAATTCCCGATAGGCCTCGGCCGTCGTCGCGAAGCCATCCGGCACCGACACACCAAGTTTGGTGAGGTGCTGGATCATCTCGCCCAGCGAGGAATTCTTGCCGCCGACTAGCTCGACATCGTGCATGCCCAGCTGCTTGAACCAGAGTACCGTCGGGGTCGCCATTTACCGGAATTCCTGCTGAATGAGGGAAGGATGACTGCTGTTGGGCTCAGGATACCAACTTGAGCCCAATGATCGAGGCGATCAGCAGGCATAGAAAGAATATCTGCAGGCCGGTCAGGGTGTCGTGAAAGAACCAGACGCCCACCACGGCCGTACCGGCCGCGCCGATGCCGGTCCACACTGCATAAGCCGTGCCGAGCGAGATGGTGCGCATCGCCAGATTCAGCAGGAAAAAGCTGGCCAGCGCGAAAGCGGTGAAAACGAGGATATATTTCGGCCGCTCGAGCGAGAAACCGTTCGACATTTTCAGGGCGGTCGTGAAACCGATTTCCAGCAGGCCGGCAAAAACGAGATAAAACCAGGACATGGCAAGGAATGGGGATTCGGGTAGAGGGGGCGTTTACGCGTGACCGATAGTGCGCAACGCATCGTGTTCTTCGTGTCGGACGGCACCGGCATTACTGCCGAAACGCTCGGCGGGACGCTGCTGACGCAGTTCGAAGGCGTCGAGTTCAAGAAAATCACGCTGCCGTTCATCAATTCGACCGAGAAGGCTCGCGTGACCGTGGACTATATCAATCACGTGTCGACCACGGAAACCCGTCGGCCGATCGTGTTCAGTACCACGGTCAATGACGAGGTGCGCGCGATCATCCGCACCGCCAGCGCGCTGTTCCTCGATCTGTTCGATACCTATATCGCGCCGGTCGAGGCGGAACTGGGCATCAAGTCCAGTCACGCCCAGGGCCGCGCTCACGGCATGAGCGATCATGGCCGCTACAACGCGCGCATCGAGGCGATGAATTTCTCGATGGAGCACGACGACGGCCAGAGCGTCCGTGATCTGGCTCGCGCCGACGTGATCCTGATCGCGCCCTCGCGCTGCGGCAAGACGCCGACCACCCTGTACCTGGCGCTGCAGCACGCCGTGTTCGCGACCAACTTCCCGCTGACCGAGGACGATCTCGAAAGCCAGAAACTGCCGAAGGCGCTGCGTGGCTTTCAGGCCAAGCTGTTCGGCCTGAGCTCCGACCCCGAACGCCTGCAGCAGGTGCGCAGCGAGCGCCGGCCCGGTTCGAAGTACGCCTCGCTGGCCCAGTGCGCCTACGAACTGCGGCAAGCCGAGCAACTCTATCGCCGCAACAACATCCCGCATCTGAACTCGGCAAACATGTCGATCGAGGAGATCGCGGCGATGGTGATGCAGGAAAAGGGGCTGCGCCGCTAGACAGACCAGGCTGCGTCATCCCGTTGTCACTGCCGGGCCGAACAATCAGGGGCTACAGCCACCAGATTGAGAGCAGGCAGCCATGGGTCAGCAACGTCGTCGCAAGCCGAAGCGCGCAGGACTGGATCGTCGCAACTTCCTGAAATCTGCCGCCGCCGGGCTGGCGGCCAGCACGCTGCCGCTGCTGTCGGAGCGCGGCAACGTCGCCGTCGCGGCAACCACCCTGTCGTTCGTGCATGGCGTCGCCAGCGGCGATCCGCTGAAGGACCGGGTGATCCTGTGGACGCGGGTGACCACGCCAAATGCAGGCCCGGTCACGGTAAGCTACCTCGTCGCCACCGATCCGGGCTTGAGCGTCATCGTGCAGACCGGTGCCGTGATCACCGATGCCAGCCGCGACTACACGGTGAAGATCGACGCCGCCGGCCTGGAAGCCGGGCGCACTTACTACTACCGCTTCAACGTCGGCGCGGTGCTGTCGCCGATCGGCCGGACCCGGACCTTGCCAGTTGGCAATGTCGACCGCCTGCGGATCGCCGTCGCGTCCTGCTCCAGCCTGGCGCACGGCTACTTCAACGCCTACGCGCGGATTGCCGAGCGCGCCGATCTCGATTTCGTCATCCATCTCGGCGACTACATCTACGAGTACGGCAATGGCGATTACGGCAACGCGCGCAGCTACGAACCGGCGCACGAGATCCTGAGCCTGGCCGATTACCGTAGCCGCCACGGCCAGTACAAGCGCGAGCCGGAGTTGCAGGCCCTGCATCGCCAGCATCCGATCATCGCGATCTGGGACGACCACGAGTTTGCCAACAATGCCTGGGCCGGCGGCGCCGAGAACCATCAGCCCGATACCGAGGGCGACTGGGCCACGCGCGTCGCCAGCGCGTTGCAGGCCTACTACGAGTGGATGCCGACCCGGGTGCCGGACGCCAACGATCTGCGCCACAACAATCGCTCATTCTCGATCGGCAATCTGGCCGATCTGCACATGCTCGAAGAGCGGGTCAGCGCTCGCGCCGAGCAGCTGACGCCACAGGTTGGACTATTGCCGGAAGCGGGCCTCGGCGTGTTCCTGCAGACCGGCCCGTTCACCGATCCCAATCGCCAACTTCTCGGCCTGGCGCAGGAAGACTGGCTGATCACCAGCCTGCGCCGCGCGCCGCAGAACAAGTGGAAGCTGATCGGCCAGGGCGTGATGTTCGCGCAGCTGAAGGTGCTGGGCCTGCCGAACGCCAGCAAGCTCAGTCAGTACCTGAACGTGGATCAGTGGGACGGCTACAGCCCGCGTCGCGACCGCATCTTCGAAACCCTGGCGGGTGATCGCAATAACGATCCGGTCGACAACGTCGTGGTGCTGACAGGCGACATCCATTGCTCCTGGGCGGCTGATCTGACGCCGGATCCGAACAAGCTGCTCGGCGGCCGTTTCGGCGGCTACAACGCGCTGACTGGCCTCGGCTCGCTGGCCGTGGAGTTCGTCTGCACCTCGATCACCTCGCCAGGGCTCGACAGCCTGCAGGCGCTGGTGCCGGTGTTGCGCACCAACAACCCGCACTTCAAGTACATCAACCTGAACCAGCGCGGCTACATGCTGCTCGACATCACGCCGCAAAGAGTCAGCAACGAATGGTGGTACGTCGACACCATCGACAAGCGTTCGCGCGGCCAGAGCTTCGCGACAGCCCTGCAGACCAACCGCGGCGAGAACCATCTGCGGCGCGGCACGCAGAGCGCGCCGAAGGCCAATCCACCCGCGTTTGCTCCCTAGAGGCGTAGCGCCCGTCGCCGAGTTTGCGCGCGAGGGGCCGGATAACGTCGAATAAACGTCAATTTATCGGATGGCCTCAGTCAAAAATCGGCGTCATTCAGCCGTTTAACGAATCCGTCATCCCTGCTCCCTAGGGTGCGCTCGACAACGGGCATCGACCGGCAATCAGCCGGCGATGACCCGAGCGCAGCTTTCATTCAAGGGGATGTTCATGACGGGCAAGGGCTACGCGCCATCGGTGGCGCGACGGGGATTGGTTGCGGCATTTCTGCTCAGCGGCGCCGCGGAAGCCGAAGGCACCATCAGCGGCCGGGTCAGCGTGGCGGGCGGCGCTGGAACCTCGCTGCAAGGCACCATCATCCGCATCCAGGAGCTGGGCCGCGAAGCTGCGGCCGATCGCGATGGCCGCTATCAGTTCAGCGGCGTGCCGGCCGGCCGCTACAAGCTCAGCGCGCAGTATCTCGGCGCCAACGAAGTGGTCGAATCGATCAGCGTTGTCGACAACGCCGAAACCGCAAAAGACTTCGTGCTTGGCGATGCCTCGGTCAAGCTCAAGCAGGTGCTGGTGGTTGGCCAGCTGGCTGGCCAGGCCGGCGCGCTGAATCGCCAGCGCGCGGCGGACAACATCAAGACCGTCGTCGATTTCGACGCCATCAATCAGTACCCGGACCAGAACGTCGCCGAGTCCCTGCAGCGCCTGCCGGGTTTGTCGGTGGCGCGCGATCAGGGTGAAGGCCGCTTCGTGGTCATCCGCGGGCTCGATCCAGCGCTGAATGCGGCGACCGTCAACGGTGTCAGAGTCGGCGCGCCGCAGAACGACACGCGCGCGGTGAATCTCGATGTCATCGCCACCGATCTGCTAGAAGGGCTGGAAGTCACCAAGACTCTGACGCCGGACCTCGATGGCGACGGCATCGGCGGCAACATCGAGATCAAGACCGCCACCGCCTTTGATCGCGGCAACAGCTTCAGCCTTCGCAGCGAAGGCAGCTACAACGATCAGCGCGAGATCGTCAGCCCGCGCCTCGCGGCGACCGCGACGCGGCTGCTGTCGCTGGCCGGGAAGAACGATTTCGGCGTCTCTGGCGGCGTCAGTTACTTCCGCCGCCGTTTCGGTTCCGACAATGTCGAGACCGCCGGCTTCCCGTTCCTCGAAGCGCCGGACGGCAGCGAAGTGCCGGGCCTCGAAGAAGGCGAGCAACGCGATTACACGATCACCCGTGAACGCCTGTCGACGACCCTGAACTTCGACTGGCGGCCGAGCACCGACCATCAGTTCTACCTGCGCACCCTGTACTCGAGTTTCGAGGACGACGAAGTCCAGCAGACCACGCTGTACGCCTTCGATCAGGGCGAGGTCTCGGCGCTCGACGACAACGGCGGCGAGTTCCTCGGCGCCGAAGTGCAGAAGGAGGCGAGTGCGCGCATCGAAACGCAGCGCATCTTCACGGCCGCGCTCGGTGCCAAGCACCACTTCGGTCCCTGGCATCTCGACTACGTCGCTGCCCAGAGCGTGTCGAACGAAAAGAACCCGAACAGCATCACCAACCTGTTCGTCGGCGAAGGTCTCGATCTTGGCTATTCGCTGAACAGCCGTCGCAAGCCGCTGCTGTTCGGACTCGACGACAGCGTGCTGAATGCCGACAACTACGCGCTCGACGAAATCGAATTCGAGTCGACCAAGACCGAAGAGCGCGAAACCAGCTTCGCGTTGAACCTGAAGCGCGATCTGAGCTTCGGCAGCTATCCGGGCCATGTGCAGGTCGGCGGCAAGGCGCGCATCCGCAAGAAGACCAACGAGGGCGAGCTGAGCCTGTACGACGGCTTCGGTGACGACGACGTGCCGCTGTCCGCGTATGCGAACACCGGCATCCGTTATCCGCTCGGCAACTTCGGGCCTGGTGTTGATACCGGGCGCCTGCGCTCGTTCTTCAACGCCGGTCGTGATGGTTTCGAAGTCGACGGTGCCGAGTCGGCGATCGGTTCGCGCGGCGGCGATTACCGCATTGACGAAGACATCTATGCCGGCTATGCACTGGCGGCGGTCGATATCAACGCCTTGCGCGTGCTCGGTGGCGTTCGTGTCGAGCACACCGACTACCAGGCAATCGGCACCCAGGTGACGATCGACGAAGTCGACGGTGATGGCGACCCGAGCTTTGCGCCGTTCACCGGCGAGCGCCAGTACACTAACCTGCTGCCGAGCCTGCATTTCCGCTATCGCTTCTCGAAGCGCCTGCTCGGCCGTCTGGCCTACACGCAGGCGCTGGCACGGCCGGGCTACGAGGATGCGGCGCCGCGGCTGTCGGTCGAAATCACCGATAACGATGGCGAAATCGAAAGAGTGGCCGAAGCCGGCAATCCGGATCTGAAGCCGCTCCGCGCCCAGAACGTCGATCTGGCTTTCGAGTACTACCCGGGCGGTGTCGGCGTGGTGTCGGCCGGCGCGTTCTACAAGCGGATCAAGAATTTCATCGTCATCGCCGATGTCGCCGGCAGTCCCGGCTTCGAGGCTTTCGACGAAGTGTTCCAGGCGGTAAACGGCAACACCGCCGAGGTCTATGGCCTCGAACTCGGCTACACGCAGTCGCTGCGTTTCCTGCCGTCACCGTTCGATGGCCTGCTGGTGTCGGCCAACGCGACCTTCGTCGACAGCCAGGCGCGGCTGCCGTTCCGCGACGAGAAGGTATCGCTGCCACGGCAGTCGGATCAGGTCGGCAACCTCGCGCTCGGCTACGAGAAATACGGCTTCAGCGCCCGCATCTCGGCGACCTATCGCAGTGCCTATCTGGATTCCTTCGAGGAACTCGACGATCCACGCTTCGATCGCAGTGCCGCCAGCAATCTGCAGTTCGATTTCACCGGCAGCTATCAGCTCACCGACTACGCGCGCGTCTACGTCAATCTGATCAATCTCAATGACGAACCGTTTTATGCTTACCTCGGCTCGAAGCGTTACAACTCGCAGTACGAGGAGTACGGCTTCACCGGCGAGCTGGGCATCAAGCTGAACTTCTGAAACATCCACCTTCCGCATTGACCATGAACCGTTTTCGCTCTGCCGCGCTTGCGCTGGCCATCGTCCTGTCCGCGTCCGTCTTTGCCGGGCCGATCACGCCACCCACGTCACCGGTGACGCCGGTCAAGGACGCGCTGCATTTCCTGGTCATCGGCGACTGGGGCCGCCATGGCGAAGACGGCCAGAGCGATACCGCCGGCCGGCTGGCGGCAGCGGCGCGCAAGGTTGATCCGGCGTTCGTGATTTCGGTCGGCGACAACTTCTATCCGAACGGCGTTGCCAGCGTCGACGATCCGGCCTGGAAGGCATCGTTCGAAGACATCTACACCGACCACGCGCTGCACACCGACTGGTACGTGGTACTCGGCAATCACGACTATCGCGGCAATCCGCAGGCGCAGATCGATTACAGCAAGCGCAGCCGGCGCTGGCACATGCCGTCGCGCTACTTCACCAAGACCTTCGAGGCCGGCGAGGGCTCAGGCGTCAATGCTCAATTCTTCTTCATCGATACCTCGCCGTTCATCGAGGACTACCAGAGACAGCCGGACAAGTACGCGGTCGACGATCAGGACGTGGCGCGGCAACTGCGCTGGCTCGAAAGCGAGCTGAAGAAATCGACGGCGCGCTGGAAGATCGTCGTCGGTCACCACCCGGTGTACACGGTCGGCAAGCGCAAGAAGGAAGCCGGCGGCGGCATCCAGAAGGAATTGGAAGCCACGCTGGTGCCATTGCTCGAGAAGTATCACGTGCAGGCCTACATGGCCGGGCACGAGCACGATCTGCAGGTGATCCGTCGCCCTGGCGGTACTGTGACCCATATCGTGTCCGGCGCCGGTTCGGAAGTGCGCCCGCTCGGTGCGCCGGACAAGGACGATGGTCGCCTGTTTGCCGCGGCCACCGCCGGCTTCATGGCCTTTGCGCTGACCGCCGATGCGCTGAAGGTGGAAGTGGTCGACGACCGCAATCGCGTGCCTTACTCGGTCACGCTGAAGCCCTGAACTCGCTCCGGGTTCCGTCAGCGGGGCTGATCGAAGCGCACCGGCTGCGGTCCGCGCCGACGGCGAATCACCACGGTGCCGGCCAGCTTGTCGTGCCAGCCCTGCTTGCGCGCATCGAAAGCGACCCAGATCAGGCCGAGGCCGAGCGGGATCGTCGACACGAAGTAGCCGACATAGCGCATCAGCGCCTGCTGCGGCGTGATCGCGCCACCGGTGCCGGCGTCGACGATGGTCGCGGCGATCGCCATCTTGCCCGGCGTGGCTCGGCGCAGCAGCCAGAACAGCACGACCGATACCGCTGGCAGCAGCCAGGAAATGACGAAGTCGGCCGGGCCGCGGATGAATGCGGCTTCGGGGTCGAAGTAGTAGTCCCAGCCGTAGACGCTGATCACCAGCGGCATGATGACGAGCAACAGCAGCACGCTGTCGATGACGCTGGCCCAGACCCGGATCCAGAATCCTGCGTACTCGAAATCGGCTTCGTTCATCGTGAGATTTCCTGCGGCGTTCGTGGGCTGACCTTAGCGAAGAATTCATTGCAGTGCGGCGATCACGCAGGCTGTTGCAAAGCGGGCGGCCTGCGTAGGCTGTGAGTATGTCGCCCGAGACTCCGATGCTTTCCGAGACACCTGCCGCCGCGCGTACAGCGCCCTTGCTGCTGTTGACCAGCCTGTACCTCGCCCAGGGCCTGCCGTACGGCTTCTTCACCCAGGCGCTGCCGGTGCTGATGCGCGAAAACGGCGCTTCGCTGAAGGCGATCAGTGCCACCGCCCTGCTGTTCATCCCCTGGGCGCTGAAGTTTCTGTGGGCGCCCTTGGTCGATCACGTCGGCACGCGGCGCAGCTGGATCCTGCCGATCCAGTTCATCGCCGCGATCGGGGCGGCGCTGCTGGCCTTGATCGATCCCGCCCGCGGCTTCCTCGCGGTGTTCGCGGCAGTGTTCGCGTTCAACGTGCTCGCCGCCGTGCAGGACGTGGCGACCGATGGCATGGCGGTGCGTCTGCTCGATGCGCAGGCGAGGGGACTCGGCAACGGCATCCAGGTTGGCGCCTACCGCATCGGCATGGTGCTCGGCGGTGGCCTGCTGCTGTGGGTCTACGCGAAGTTCGGCTGGGTGGCCATGTGTCTCGGCATGTCGGCCTTGCTGGCGCTGACCTGTATGCCGGTGCTGCTCTATCGAGAGGCCTCGGATGGCGCGGCACGCAAGGCCAGGCCGTCGCTGCCGGCGCTTGCGGCGGGTTGGCTGCCGCGCTTGCGGGTGCCCGGCATGCTGGCGCTGCTGGCCCTGGTCTGTGCCTACAAGTTCGGCGATGCGATGACCTCGTCGCTGGTCGGGCCGATGCTCAAGGATGCGCACTGGTCGACCGAGGAGATTGCCATCGTCAAGGGCACGCTCGGTTCGATCATGAGTCTGATCGGAGCTGCGGCCGGCGGCTGGCTGGCGTTCCGTGTCGGCCGGCGGCGGGCTTTGCTTGGCTGCGGCATCGCCCAGGCGCTGAGTCTGCTGCTATACGTGTTCGCCGCCGGTGCGCCGGATGATCGCGCGCTGGTCTGGACCGCCTGCATCACCGAGCATCTGTTCGGCGGCATGGCGACGGTGGCCCTGTTCACCTTGATGATGGACGCCTCGGACCCCGAGCACGCGGGCACCGATTACACATTGCTGGCCTGCGCAGTGCTGGTCGCGCAGGGGCTGGCGGCGTTCACGGCAGCGGCGATCGGCGATGCCTACGGCTATGTGCCGACGTTCGCGGCGGCTCTCGTGTTCTCTGCGCTCGGCTGCCTGCTGCTGGTCGTGGCGCTCGATCGTCGGCTGGGCCCGGCGCGGCTGGATGAGGTCTGGCGGCGCTGAACATCAGCCAACAAAAAGCCGCCTCGCTGCGTTCGGCAGCGGAGCGGCTCGATGACACGATCAGCTCAACGCATCAGGCGGCGACAGTCACTCCGTTGCGGGTCAGCTGCGGTGCGCTGACCAGACCGAAGGCCTGCAACTGGCCAAGCAGTTCACGATGGCCGAAAGCCTGGCAGCCCGATGCGAAGCCGACGCGCTTCGGCGGCGCCTGCAGCAGGTAATAGGCGAGATAGGCCTGGAGCAGGCCGGTCTGCTTGTAGTTGCAGGTGCCGTGGATCACGCAATGGGCGCGGCCGAGCGGACCGCTGGCGTGGACCGAGTCGACCGAAGTGTTCTCGCGCGGATTCTCGCGCGGAGGCATGCCGGCCTGCAGGCTCGCCGCCATGTCCGACAGCGCCTTTTCCTGCTCCGCCTTCGGCATCTTCTTGATCTGGTCTTCAACGACGCCGGTGATCTGCACCACACCTTCCATCACCGGGCGGGCAAACACGCCGCCCTGCGCCTTGCAGTTGGCAACGCGCGGATCGTTCTTGAACCAGACCGGATGCGCGGTGCCGCCCCAGGGCAGCGCCATCGCCGTCTCATGCTGGCCGGGCACGATCACTTCGGCCTTCGCCGTTGGCGACCACTGCACGTACTTGTTCTGTTCCAGGTAGTAGAAGTTGGCAGTGAGGATGCTGAAGATCGTCTGCGTCGAGGCGTAGGTCGGGAAGCCCTTCCACAGCACCAGGATGTCGAGCGTGTCGAGGCCCGGCTGTTCCAGGCAGATGTTCGCGGCGATTTCGCCAGTGGTGTACATCTGGGCAACACCGGGCGACAGCAGCAGATTCTTGGCGGCGAACTTGGCGCCCCAGGTTTCCTCGGCGTGCATCATCCAGTTCTGCTCGCCGTTTGTATCGGTGTAATGGCAGCCGGCAGCCAGCGAGGCTTCGACCGCTTCAGGGCCGAACTTCATGAACGGGCCGACCATGTTGCAGACCACCTTGGCGCCGCTGAACAGCTTGGTCAGCGCTTCGACGGTGTGCTCGACTTCGGCGATCTCGTAGTCGGCGGTCTCGATGCCCGGCACCTTGTCGAGCACTTCCTTGATGCGCTTGGCGTCACGGCCGGCGGCGATGAACGGCACGCGATATTCGCGCAGGTATTCGGCAACCAGGCGGCCGGTGTAGCCGGTGACGCCGTAGATCACGACGGGCTTCTTGGCGGGGGCGGAACTGCTCATGCGGGATTCTCCTCGGGGTTGTTGGGACACTGCGGCCGCACGGCCGCAAGCCTCAGGGGTTGCTTGCCTGGCGCTTCAGCTGCGCCACTGGTAGTCAGATGTGGTGTTGGCGAAATCGACGAACCAGTCGATCGCCGCCGGATTCATCATCGCGTCGCGGCTGGCGGCTTTCTCCAGCGGCCAGCCCATCAGCAGCTTGCGCACCGGCACTTCCATCTTCTTGCCGGTGAGCGTGTAGGGCAGGGTGTCGAGCGCGTAGACCTTGTCCGGCACATGGCGCGGCGAACAGTCCTCGCGCAGCTTTCTGGCGATGCGCTGCACCAGACTGTCGTCGAGCGCAAAGTCGGGCTTCAGCTTGATGAACAGCGGCATGAAGAACTGGCCGCCGGGTAGCTCGCAACAGACGATCAGGCTGTCGGCGATCTCCGGCAGCTGCTCGACGGCGCGATAGATCTCAGCGGTGCCGATGCGCACGCCGTAGCGGTTCAAGGTCGAGTCCGAGCGGCCGTAGATGTAGCAGCCGCCGCGCGCGTTGACCTTGATGAAATCGCCGTGGCGCCAGACGCCGGGGAAGACTTCGAAGTAGGACTCGCGGTAGCGCTTGCCGCCTTCATCGTTCCAGAACTTGATCGGCATCGACGGGAACGGACTGGTCACCACCAGTTCGCCGACTTCATCGGGGCCGGCTAGCGTGCCGTCATCGCGCCAGGCATGCACGTCCATGCCGAGCATGCGTGCCTGGATTTCGCCGGCGTGGACCGGCAGCAGCGGCACGGCGCCAACGAAGCCGGAGCAGATCTCGGTGCCGCCGGACTGCGAGGTCACCCACAAGTCCCGCTTCACGCAGCGGTAGAACCAGGCGAAGGTTTCCGGCGTCGACGGCGCGCCGGCGACGATCACCGATTCCAGCCGCGACAGATCGTAGAGCTTGCCTGGCTCGAGTCCGGCCTTTTCCATGATCTGCACGTAGGTCGGGCTGGCGCCGAACGACGTGGTGCCGGTATCGGCGGCGAGCTTCCACAGGAAGTCGATCGAAGGATGGGCCGGGTTACCGTCATAGAGCACTGCGGCAGCGCCGGTCAGCAGCGCGGCGACCAGCAGGTTCCACATCATCCAGCCGGTGGTCGAATAGAAGAACATCACCGAGGTCGGCTTCAGGCCGAGATGGAAATGCATCACCTTCAGATGTTCGAGCAGCACGCCGACATGGCTGTGGACGATCGCCTTCGGCAGCCCGGTGGTGCCCGACGAGAACACCACCCACAGCGGATGATCGTAGGAGACCTGTTCGTAGCGGAATGTCTCGCGCGGCACATCGGGATGATCGAGCAGCGAACGCCAGGCCAGCATGCCGGGCAGCTCGGGCAGCGCAGCGGCCGCGTCCAGATACGGCAGCCAGACGATGTGTTCGAGCGTCGGCAGCGCGGCGGCGATGCTGCGCACTTCGCTTTCGCGCTTGAAATCGCGTCCGCCGAAGCGGTAGCCGTCAGCAGCGAATAACAGCTTCGGTTCGATCTGCGCGAAGCGTTCGGTGACCGTGCGGGTGCCGAATTCCGGCGCCGCCGACGACCAGACGGCGCCGATCGCGACCGTCGCCATCATCGCCACTGCCGTTTCCGGCACGTTCGGCATGTAGGACACCACGCGATCACCAGGCACCACGCCGAGCGCACGCAAGCGGGTCGCGACGATGCGGACCTGGCGGCCGAGTTCCTGCCAGCTCAGGGTCGCCAGCGGGCGATTTTCCGAGCAGTGATGGAAGGCGGTCTGGCCGGGCGCGGCCTTGGTCTCATGACGCAGCAGATGTTCGGCGTAGTTCAGCCGGCTGCCTTCGAACCAGCGCACGCCGAGCATCTCGCGGCTGTTGACCACCTGCCGATAGGGCGTTTCGGCGCGGACTTCGAAGAAATCCCAGACCGCTGCCCAGAACGCTTCGATCTCGGTGACCGACCACTGCCGCAACGCTTCGTAGTCGGCAAACTTCAGCTTGCGGGTGTCATCGAGCCAGCGCATGAACGCAGCGATGTTCGACGCATCGGCGAACTCGCCGCGAGGGCTCCACAGCAGTTGGCCTTCCTGCGTCGTCGACATCACCACACTCCTGCACGCACACCGGGGTTGTTTTTCGTCGCCTGCTTTCGAGTCTCTGAGCCCGAATAGCGAACGCGGAAAGTGTAGCCGCTATGCCTGCCGCAACTGCCTGAGGGCAAGCCCTCAGGTGATGACACTCGGGCCCTTGCGGCCAGTCAGTTCATTGAGGCGAACGATGCGATCGGCGATCTGCGCCAGCGGTGCCAACGCATCGCTGGTTGGCCAGGCGAGCTTGTCGGCCGCGGTCTCGTAGCGTTCCAGATAAAGGCGCAAGGTCGCGCCTTCGGTGCCGGTGCCGGACAGGCGCAGGATGATCCGCGCCGCGTCGCCGAAGACGATGCGCAGGCCTTGGCCGGTGGCAATGCTGCCGTCGACCGGATCGGTGTACGAGAACTCGTCGGCCTGGCTGATCGTCCAGTCGCCATGGGTGCTGCCGATCAGCGATGGCAGGGCTTTGCGCAAGCTGTCGACGACGGTGTTCGCGGCGGCGACCGGCAGTTCGTCATAGTCATGGCGCACGTAGTAGTGGCGGCCATGACCCGCCCAGTGCGCATCGGCGAGCTGCTGCACGCTGTTGCCGGTGGTGGCCAGCACGTTCAGCCAGGCGAGCACCGCCCAGAGGCCGTCCTTCTCGCGCGTGTGGCTGGAAGAAGTGCCGAAGCTTTCCTCGCCGCACAGGGTCAGGCGGCCAGCATCGAGCAGATTGCAGAAGAACTTCCAGCCGGTCGGCGTTTCGAAGCACTCGACCTTCAGCGCCTTAGCGACGACGTCGACCGCGCGGCAGGTCGGCATCGAGCGGGCCAGGCCCCGGATTCCACCTTTGGGGCCGTTCTTGTAGCCCGGCAGCTTGTCGAGATGCGCTGCGAGCATCGCCAGCGAATCGCCGGGCGAGATGAACAGACCGCGGCCGAGGATCATGTTGCGATCGCCATCACCGTCGCTCGCGGCGATCAGGTCCGGTGCGTCCGCACTCATCGCCAGATCGAGCAGATGCTTGGCGTAGATCAGGTTCGGGTCCGGATGGCCGCCGCCAAAGTCTTCCAGCGGTGTCGCATTGATGACGCTGCCGGCTGGCGCACCGAGCTGCTCGATCAGGATGCGTTGCGCGTACGGCCCGGTGACCGCATGCATGGCATCGAAGCAGATGCGACCGCCGCGCTTGAACCAGGCGCGGATCAGATCGAAGTCGAACAGGCTCTGCTGCAGATGGGCGTAGTCGTCAACGCTGTCGACGATCTCGATCAGCGTGTCGCCGAGCTGCTGTTTGCCGCAGCGATCGAGATCGACGGAGCCGCCATCGAACAGTCGATAGCGGCTGATCGTTCGGCTTGCCTCGTAGATCTTGCCGGTCAACGCTTCCGGTGCCTGACCGCCGCCAGCGATGTTGAACTTGATGCCAAAGTCGCCATCCGGTCCGGCCGGGTTATGGCTGGCGGTGAACAGCAGGCCACCGGCCGCGTCGAGGACGCGGATCAGGTTGGAAGCAGCCGGTGTCGACAGGATGCCGCCCTGGCCGACCACGACTTTGCTGATGCCATTGCCGGCCGCCATTGCGATCGCGGTCTGGATCGCCACACGGTTGTGATAGCGGCCGTCACCGCCGATCACCAGGGTGCTGCCCTTCAGGCTGGTCTCGACATCGAAGATCGCCTGCAGGAAATTTTCGAGGTAATGCGGCTGCAGAAAAACAGCCACTTTCTTGCGCAGGCCAGCGGTACCTGGCTTCTGGTCGGTATAGGGCTGGGTCAACTGTTCGCAGACAGGCATCAGGATTTGTTCTCGATCAGAAAAAACATTGATAGCGCAAGCCTGTGCCGGCCTGCGTTCCTATCTTATAGTCGGGCTCATGCAAGCCGACATCACCACCTCCGACCGCTGCCCCTGCTGCGGCCAGCCGCGCCGCATCGCGCATCTGGTCGATCTGTACGAGCGCAGCTATCGCTTGCTCGAACGCCTGGTGCCGGAACTGAACCTGCCGTTCGATCGCGCGGTTTCGAAGTCGGCCACCGATCTGCCGCTGGTGCTGACCGTCGTCGAGCGCGCACCGTACACCGCCGAACTGCGGCTGACCTACGAGTTCAAGGACGAGAACGGCGAGCGTCGTCTCGAGCCGGATCTATGGAT
This sequence comes from Nevskia ramosa DSM 11499, assembly GCF_000420645.1. NCBI lineage: Bacteria > Pseudomonadati > Pseudomonadota > Gammaproteobacteria > Nevskiales > Nevskiaceae > Nevskia > Nevskia ramosa. The sequence goes on from NZ_ATVI01000005.1 coordinate 660,663, forward strand.
CAAGGTCTATCGCGATGCGCGGGTCGCCGAAGCGCTGGACTGCGGTCAGCGGCCGACCTGGCTGGCGCAGATGTTCGGTGACATCCAGGCCCACGATTACCTGCACGATCAGTGGGGCCGCAACCACATGCTCGCCAAGTGGCTCGAATACCTGCTCGATCACGGCCATGGCTTCGCGATTGCAGCGCGGCCACGGAATTCCAAGCCGGCGGCCTGAGCCTTCGCTTTCCGCGCATGTCCCGAATCGATCGCTACAGCGGTATCAGCATCGCCCTGCACTGGCTGATGGTGCTGCTGATCGTCGCCGCCTACAGCCTTATCCTGAGCCGCAGCGAATTCCCGAAGGGCAGCGAGGCGAGGGCGCTGGTCAAGATGCTGCATTTCTCGATCGGCCTGAGCATCTTCGCCCTGGTCTGGGTGCGCATCGCGGCGCGTCTGGCGAACGGCCCTGCCCCGGCGATCACCCCGACGCCACCGGCCTTGCAGCAGAAAGCGGCCAAGCTGGCGCACTTCGCGCTGTACGGACTGATGATCGGCATGCCGATCGGTGGCGCGCTGATCCTGAGCTTTGAAGGTCAGGCGCTGCCGTGGTTCGGGCTATTCGAAGTCCAATTGCCGATTCCCGAGAACAAGGACTACGCCGATCTGTTCGAAGACCTGCACGAAACCGGCGGCACGATCGGCTATTTCCTGATTGGTCTGCATGCGCTGGCGGGTCTTTACCACCATTACTTCCTGCGCGATGACACGCTGAAGCGGATGCTGCCAAAGTAATTCGCGCGATCGTTTTAAATTCTATTTAAGTCTTTTAAAAGCTTTTCTGATTACTTTATTCGTATAACGATCGCGCCTAGATTGCTCGGCATCCGCAGCGGTCCTGAGAGGGCCGGGCACCGCACCCTCAAGGAGCTTTCATGCCGTACGACACCATCGCGCCGATCAGTGCCGCCGCTGCCGGTCCCTTCGTTGCCGACGGGGCTGCAGCCGGTCATTCCTCGCCGTTGCCGAATGGCGGCAGCCTGTCGCCGGCAGAAGCCTGGGACCTGATTCAAGGTGGCGGCGCCACCCTGGTCGATGTGCGGACCACCGAAGAACTGAAGTTTGTCGGCCAGGTGCCGAACAGTCTGCATGTGCCCTGGGCCACTGGTACGGCAATGACTCGCAACCCGCGCTTCGTGCGCGAGCTGGAAGCGAAGGTCGGCAAGGATCGCCCGGTGCTGCTGCTGTGCCGCAGCGGCAAGCGGTCGGCGCTCGCCGTCGAAGCGGCGATCAAGGCCGGCTTCACCCAGATCGCCAATGTCGCCGAAGGCTTCGAGGGCGATATCGATGCCCTTGGTCATCGTGGCTTGTCGAACGGCTGGCGCTTTCACGGTCTGCCATGGGTGCAGGACTGAACTGCCAGACGCCGCACCTCAGAACTGATCTGCATGAGCAGCGCCAGCGGGCAGCCTAAAAAGTTGCTCGTCGGGGCTTGAAGCCCATAGCCGCTGTCATGCCAACCGATCAGACTTAAGTTTATTCACAACCGATCTGAAGAGAACCTCTCATGTCTGATTCCGCACCACTGCCGACCTTGGGTGATGTCGCTGCCCACAAACTGGCAAATACCACCAAGACGGTTGCGCAGTATTCGAACATCACGCCGCGCTGGCTGACTCATCTGCTGCAATGGCAGCCTGTCGAAGCCGGTGTGTTCCGCGTCAACAAGGTCAAGAATCCGGCCGACATCCGCACCGCTTGCTCGGTGACCGAAAGCGGCCAGCTGCCGAATTCCTTCGTCGATTACGACGAGAATCCGCGCGAATACTGGCTCAAGCAGGTTGCCACCAAGCTGAATATCGCCACTCGGGTATCGGATCTGCATTCCAGCCCGTACGACCAGATCAAGGAACAGCTGCGCCTGATCATCGAAACGATCAAGGAACGCCAGGAAAGCGAGCTGATCAACAACCCGGACTACGGCCTGCTGGCCAACGTCGCCGAATCGCAGCGTGTCTATCCGCTGACCGGCGCGCCGACGCCGGACGACATGGACGAGCTGCTGACCAAGGTCTGGAAGGAGCCGGCATTCTTCCTCGCCCATCCGCTGGCGATCGCTGCGTTCGGCCGCGAATGCACGCGCCGTGGCGTGCCGCCGCCGACGGTCAGCCTGTTCGGCTCGCAGTTCATCACCTGGCGCGGCGTGCCGCTGATCCCGAGCGACAAGCTGCCGATCGCCGATGGCAAGTCGAAGATCATCCTGATGCGCGTTGGCGAGAAGCGTCAGGGCGTTGTCGGCCTGTTCCAGCCGGGCTTGCCGGGTGAGCAGAGCCCGGGCCTGTCGGTCCGCCTGATGGGCATCGACGACCATGCGATCGCCTCTTATCTGATCTCGCTGTACTGCTCGCTGGCGGTGCTTACCGACGACGCGCTGGCGGTGCTGGAAGACGTGGAAATCAACAAGTTCCACGACTATCCCGATACCTACAAGTAAGGTCGCGAGGCTCCCATGAGTGTCTCGGGCAGCGGTCTCGACGCGTCCGCGCTGCAGGCGATGGCCAATGCGATGTTCAGCGCGCCGCCCGGCGCTGAACCGGCATTCGGTCAGGCGCCAGCCGCGCCGAGCGGCCCCATCAATCTCGGTTCGCCGCTGCCGCCGGGCGGCATTCCGGTGGCCGGGCAGAACAATCCCTTGCCGGTGGCGACCAGCCTGCCGATGACGCCGCCCGTGAGGGCCACGCAGCCCGGTGCTGCCGAACTGGCCGCGCCGCCGTCGTTCATCACACCGAGAGTGGTGCCGACGCAGGCGCAGACGCCGGACCTTCATGGCCTGCAGAGCACGGTGCTGCCAGCCCTGCCGAAAGGCGGCAATGGCTTCGCCGGCGTGCCGGAAGGTTTTGCAGCGCTGTTGCCGGGTGCTGCACCAACGCCGAATTTGTCCGACGCAGCGGTGCCGTCATCGGCGCAGCCGCCGAGCAGCCCGTATTACTTTCTCGGCGATGCTTCATCGGCGAGTGGTGTGCCTGAATCGCCGCAGCTGAATCTGGCCAGCCTGTCTGATCCGTTCGGGCTGTCGGCGCCGACGCGGATCGGTGGCGAACCGCCACGTTCATCGGGCTCGACGTCGGGTGCGCCCTCCAGCCCCCAGTCCAACGTGTCGGCACCCAGTTTCTACTTTGCGGATCTTGGTGCCAGTCCGGGTGCGGCCAAGCCGTTGCCGAAAGTGTCGCCGGGTCGCGGCGCCTTCGATGTGCAGGCCGTACGTCGCGATTTCCCGATCCTGTCGACGCGAGTCAGCGGTGGCAAGCCGCTGGTCTGGCTCGACAATGCAGCGACGACGCAGAAGCCGCAGTCGGTCATCGACCGCATCTCGTACTTCTACGCCAACGAAAACTCCAACATCCATCGCGCCGCGCATGAACTGGCCGCGCGGGCGACCGATGCCTACGAGGCCGCGCGCAAGAAGGTGACGAACTTCATCGGCGCTTCGAGCCCCGAGGAAATCATCTTCGTACGCGGCACCACCGAAGGCATCAATTTGGTTGCCCAAAGCTGGGGCAAGCAGAACATTGGTGAAGGCGACGAGATCGTCGTCTCGCATCTCGAGCATCACGCCAACATCGTGCCCTGGCAGATGCTGGCGGCCGAGAAGGGCGCGGTGCTGCGGGTGATCCCGGTCGACAACACCGGGCAGGTGCGGCTCGACGAGTACCAGAAGCTGCTGAGCAGTCGTACCAAGATTGTCGCGGTTACCCAGGTCTCGAATGCGCTCGGCACCGTAGTGCCGGTCAAGGAGATCATCGACCTCGGCCATCGCTACGGCGCCAAGGTGCTGATCGACGGCGCGCAGTCGGTGTCGCACATGCGGGTTGATGTGCAGGCGCTGGATGCCGATTTCTTCGTGTTCTCCGGCCACAAGCTGTTCGGGCCGACTGGCATCGGCGTTGTCTACGGCAAGCGCGACCTGCTCGAGCACATGCCGCCGCATCAGGGTGGCGGCAACATGATCGAGGACGTGACCTTCGACAAGACCGTCTACCAGGGTCCGCCAGCGCGTTTCGAAGCCGGCACCGGCAACATCGCCGATGCCGTGGGCCTGGGTGCTGCAATCGATTACGTCGAGCGCATCGGCATCGAGAACATCGCCCGCCAGGAACATGATCTGCTCGAGTACGGCACCGAAGCGCTCTGTCGCATTCCGGGGCTGTGCATGATCGGCACCGCCAAGCACAAGACCAGCGTGATGAGCTTCGTGCTTGAAGGTTTCACCACGGCGGAAGTGGGGCAGGCGCTCAGCGAGGAAGGTATTGCCGTGCGCACGGGTCATCACTGCGCGCAGCCGATCCTGCGTCGCTTCGGGCTGGAATTCACGGTGCGGCCGAGTCTGGCCTTCTACAACACCTTCGAAGAGATCGACTTGCTCGCCGCGACCGTGCGGCGGCTGTCCCAGACGCGGCGACGGGGCTGATCGGTACAAAAAAAGCCCGGGTTTCCCGGGCTTTTTTTATCGCTGCAGCTTGCTACTCGACAACCGGAAACAGCCCGACCTCGCGGCCGAAGATGCGCGTCTTGTAGCTGTCGACGAGGGTCTTGTCCGGGCAGTCATCGAGCATGCCCTTGCACAGCCGGCGCATCGCCGACAGCGACTCGAAGTAGTTGTCGCGTTCGACGCCGCTGGTATCGACCAGCAGCCCCGGCAGAAACGCGATATCCATGATCGGCACCGGCGTTTCCCGGGGCACCGGATAGTTGCTGCGCACCTGGAACTGGGTGACGTTCTTCGGCTCGGGCAGCTTGTAACGATACGGCGGCGAGTCTTCCTCGTAATAGGCCTGATGGTCGCCGAAGTAGGCGAACACGGCCGGCCGCGCATCCTTGGCGAACAGATAATCGTTGACCGTCTGCACTGCGCCATCGAGCGTCACCAGGCGGTTGACGTAGTCGGTCAGCTTGGCCGCCAGGCTTTTCGGAATCGCGACCTTGTCGAGCTTGTAGTTGATCGGTGTGTGCTTGTCGTAAGGCGCGTGCTCCTTCACCGACAGGAAATACAGGAACAGTGGCTGGGCACCGTTCGGGCCGGCGCGGTGCTCGCGGATCAGCTTGATCGCCGCTTCGGCCATGCGCGGCGTCTCGGCGATGTCCCATTCATCGCCGGGGTATTTGTCGTACTCGGGAAAGTCGCGCAGGGTCAGGATCTGATCAGCGCCCATCAGGTCGTAGGTGCGGCCGGCGCCGTAGAAGCGCTTGAAGGTCGGCATCAGCACGATGGTGTGATAGCCCTGCGCCTTCAGCACCCGGAACAGATTGGTCTGGGTGCGGGTGCCGATGGTGGTGAACACGCGAGCGCGATGAGCGCCGAAATCGTCCGGCACCAGACCGCTCAGTGCCGAGAACTCGGACAGCCAGGTCTTGCCGCCGAAAGTGTGAGTGCGCAGCAAGCCCATCGCCCGGGTTTCGGGGCTGCGCTCGAACATCGGTAGTGGCGGCAGTGCCGCACCCGGCAGCTGGAACTGGCGTGGGTTGAAGGTCGATTCGTGCAGCCACAGCACCACGTCCGGATTTGTCGGCAAGGCCGGCTTGGCCTGTTCGCCGAGGGCGACTTCGGCGGTCAGGAACGGCGTCGGATTGCCTTCGTGCAGCGGCACCTCGAACTCGTAGATCTGCAGCGAGAACAGCAGCCGGCTGACCACGCCGCATTTGTTCGAGGCGTTGCAGTTGGCATCGTCGAGCCAGACTTCCCAGGTGTGGTGATGACGCAGCGCCGTCAGTGCACCGACCAGCGAGAGCGCCAGCACAGCGGCGCCGATACGCAAGCTGCGTGGCAGGCGAGCGCTACGCGGCGTCGCCAGCGTAGCGTCGACGATCAGCAGCAGCAGCACGGTGCTGAAACCGGCCAGCGTCGTGTAGATGCGCGGGTACTGGCGAACGATGGTCCAGTTCGCCGGCTCGGTCACGAACGACCAGTCGGCGACGATCAGCCGGGTGTAGAAATAGACGAACTTCAGCTCGCCCATGCCGTAGACGAACAGCGCGAACGCCGCCGCGATCGACAGGCTCCAGACCCAGCGGCCGGTCAGGCTCAGCAACAGCGCCAGCGGTAGCAGGAACAGGCTGGCGTTGATCAGCAGGCACCAGGCGTCTGCAGAGTCCTGCACCGACACGAATAGTGCCGCGACGATCACCAGGCAGCGCAGCAACAGCAGCAGAACTCGTGCGACCGCAGTCGCACGAGCCTTCACAGTACTCACAGGGGGCTCAACGAAGACCGCCGTTGCTCGCGTCGCGAGGACGGCTAGGGGATGGGGCGCGGGCGGTCTTGGTCAAGGATGGAGAGCAGTGTCGGTCAGGTCGCGTCGATCAGGGCCAGAAGCTCGGCAGTCTTCGCTTCCATCAGCCCCGGGTTGGCGCGCGATTCTACATTCAGACGCAGCACGGGCTCGGTATTCGAGCCGCGCAGGTTGAAGCGCCACTCGGCGAACTCCACCGACAGGCCATCGACCTTCTCGACCTTGGCATCGCCGGTTGCGTACTTCGCCTCGACCTTGGCGATCGTGCCCTTCACGTCCGACACCTTGCGGTTGATCTCGCCGCTCGCAGGGAACTTCGCCTGGCGGTCTTCCACCAGCTGCGACAAGGTCATGCCCGAAGCCGAGATCAGGCCCGCCACCAGCAGCCACGGAATATTGCCGTTGTCGCAGTAGGCGAAATCGCGGAAGTAGTGATGGGCACTCATCTCGCCGCCGTAGATCGCGTTCTCAAGGCGCATGCGCTCCTTGATGAAGGCATGGCCGGTCTTCGACTGGACGGCTAAGCCGCCGGCGGTCTTGACCATGTCGACCGTGTTCCAGGTCAGGCGCGGGTCATGGATGATCTTGGCGCCGGCTTCGAGCTTGAGCATCGCTTCTGCCAGGAGACCCACGATGTAATAGCCCTCGATGAAGCCGCCCTTTTCGTCGAACAGGAAGCAGCGATCGAAATCGCCGTCCCAGGCCACGCCGAAGTCGGCCTTGTGCTCGATCACGGCGGCTGACGTCGCCGAACGCATCTCCGGCAGCAGCGGGTTGGGGATGCCGTTCGGGAACGTGCCATCCGGTTCGTGATGGATCTTGACGAACTCGAACGGCAGATGCGGTTCCAGTGCATCGATGACCAGGCCGGCCGAGCCGTTGCCGGCGTCGACGACGATCTTCAGCGGCTTCAGCAGCTTCGGATCGACATAGCCGAGCAGATGCTTGACGTAGTCCGGCCGGTAGTCGTGCAGCGTGCGCTTGGCTTCGCCGGTCGGTGCCGTCGCGGTCGACGCGGCGGTGGCTTCCTCGAGCGCGCGCAGGCCGGTGTCGCCGGAGATCGGGATCGCGCCGCCCTTGACCAGCTTCATGCCGTTGTAGTCCATCGGATTGTGGCTGGCGGTGACCATGATGCCGCCGTCGATGCCCGGCTGGAACGACGCGAAATAGACCTCTTCGGTGCCACCGAGGCCGATGTCGACCACTTCGACGCCGCCTTCGACCAGACCGTGCGCCAGCGCATTCAGCAGTTCGGCGCTGGACAGGCGCACGTCGCGGCCCAGCGCGACGCGCTTCGGGCTGAACGCTGCGGCGTAGGCAAGGCCGAGGCGGTAGGCAACGTCGACATTCAGTTCATCGGGAACGCGGCCACGGATGTCGTAAGCCTTGAAGCAGGGCAGGCGCAGGGTCATGAGTTCGGGTCTTTGGGTTGGGGTTTCGGTGTCGCGGCGGAGAGCATGCAACAGGTCGGGGTCCGGGCGATGTAAACAAAGCAGGCTCCATGCCCACTTGTGGCGAAATCACATGCAGAAATTATGCTTGAGCTTCGCGGCCACAGAGGGGACAATCCGCGCCGGTCCGCGCTGGTGCCCCCGCGACGGCAAGCCGTGAACCCCGCCAGGCCCGGAAGGGAGCAACGGTAGCGGTGCAGCCGGGCGCCGGGGTGTCGCTAGCGCGGGCCACTATTTTCAGGTTTCATCGATACGGCTCGCTTGGTGCGAGCCGTTTTCGTTTCCGTCAGCGGCGGGCTTCGCCCTGCCTCAGCAGCAGCGCCACGCCACCCTTCTTGAACTCCGGAATCAAGGTCACGCTGGCGCCCAGTTCGCGCTGCAGGTCCGGAATCCGGTCCAGCTTCACGAATACCAGCTCGCCCGGTTCGGGCAGGCGGTTCGGGGTGATCGCGCCGCGGTAGACGCTGAACGTCGGCAGGTAGGTGCGATAGCTGACCGTCGACGTGCCCAGTTCCTTGGCCCGCAGCGCCGCTTCCCGCACCGGCAACTGCTGGGCGGCGGCGAGCACCGGAATGAAGCCGAACCAGACCAGCATCGACAGCGCCATTGCGGCTCCGAGCAGGGCCTGCCAGGCGGCGGTCCTGCGGCGGAACAGCAGCACCAGGATGATGATCAGCACTGCGCCGCTGAGGATCATGTAATCGAGCCCGAATGAACGCGCCGCCAGGGAGACGATGCCGGCTTCGTAGGGACGATCGCTGTCGATCGGAACCATCGGCAGCACCCAGGGCAGGCTGGCCAGCAGCAAGGCGAACAGCAGCGCCGGCAGCAAGGTCCAGAATTTGGCCGGCAGGCGGTTCCAGGCGCGGCCGAACAGCACGAACAGCGGCGTGCAGCCGTACAGCAGGTAATGCGGCAGCTGGGTGCCCGAGAACGAGAAGAACAGGAACACGAAGGCGAACCACAGCAGCAGGAACACATCGAGCGGATCAGGCTTGCGCAGGCGCGCGAACGTGCCGGGCAGCAGAGCAGTAAACGGCAGCACGATCAGCGGCAGCGCGGCGACGTAGTACCAGAGCTTGCCGCCGTGACCCTGCATCGTCGAGCCGTAGCGGGTCAGGTTGTGCTCGAACAGGAAGTGGAAGAAGAAATCGGTCTGGCCGGTCATCGCCAGCGGCGCCATCCACAGCGCGACTACCGCCAGGAACACCAGCCAGCCGTAGGGATCGAACACCGCAGCGAGCCAGCGCAATGGCTGACGCTGGCTGAGGTAGAAGACCAGCGAGACGATCACCGGCAGCGCGACCGCGATCGGCCCCTTGGTCAGAAAGCCCAGGCCCATCCACAGATAGATGCGCAGGAGCTTGCCGCGCGTCGGCGTCAACCAGTGCTGGTAGATGCCAAGCATCGCCAGCGCGATCCACAGGTTCAGCATCGCATCGGCAATCGCTGCGTGGCCGATGACGCTGGACATCAGGCTTAGAGCGACTGCACCAGCGGCCAGCAGCGCGGCATTGCGGCTTGCGGTCAGCATGAAAGTGGCGCGGAACACCACGAACATCCAAGCCGAGGCACAGAGCGCGGACGGAAACCGGAAGCCCAGCTCATTGGCGCCGAACAGGCTCACCGAAGCCGCTTGTGCCCAATAGATCAGGATCGGTTTGTCGTAACGCGGCTCACCATTCAAGGTGGTGATCAGCCACTGGCCGGTGGCAAGCATCTCGCGCGTCGCCTGGCTGAAGGCGCCTTCGTCGAGATCGAACAGCGGCACCGCCCACAGGTTCGACCAGAAGCCGAGCAGCACCGCTGCGAACAGGAACCCCAGATGCGCTGCAGACAGCCGTTCCGTCTCAAGCACGATTGCGATCTGCCTCGTCGATGCCAAGCCGCGCCGCACCCGGTTCGGCCAGTTGCGCCCAGCCGTTGCCGGTGTCCAGCACCGCGCCGCTGGCGACGGTCAGCGGGCCTTCGGTGCGCTGATAGAACACCCGGGACAGCATTTCTGCGATCAGCCCGGTGGTCAGGAACTGGATCGAGAACACCAGCAGCAGCACGGCGACCAGGAACAGCGGACGGCCGCCGATCGATTCGCCGAGCACGAACTTGACCACGCCGAGCCAGGTCATCGCTGCGCTGCCGACGAATCCAAGCGCCAGGCCGATCGAGCCGAAGAAGTGGCCGGGGCGGGCACGGAAGCGCAGGAAGAAGAACACCGTCAGCAGATCGAGCACGACGCGGAAGGTCCGCGAAATGCCGTACTTGCTCTCGCCGAACTGGCGGGCGGCGTGGCCGACCGGCGTTTCGCCGATCCGGGTCGGGCTGGTGACCATCGCCGCCCAGACCGGGATGAAGCGATGCATCTCGCCGTACAGGCGCACCTGCTTGATCACCGTCGCGCGATAGACCTTCAGCGAGCAGCCGTAGTCGCGGATCTTCACGCCGGTGACCCGGGCGATCAGCTTGTTGGCCAGCTTCGACGGCAGCTTGCGGCTCATCCAGGCGTCCTGGCGATTGGCGCGGTAGCCGGTCAGCAGGTCGAGATCTCGCGCATACATCTCGGCGACCATGCGCGGGATATCGGCCGGATCGTTCTGCAGATCGCCGTCGAGGGTGGCGATGACCTCGCCACGCGCGGCATCGATGCCGGCCTGCATCGCCGTGGTCTGGCCGTTGTTGCGGGCAAAGCGGATGACGCGGACATGCGGGCCGTACTTCGCGCCTTCGCTGATCAGGCGCTTGCCGGTCTCGTCGAGACTGCCGTCGTCGACGCAGATCAGCTCCCAGGGGCCGGCATAGGCAGCGAGGCCTTCGTGGACGCGGGCGAGCATCGGCGCGACGTTGTCCTGCTCCCGGTACATCGGGATCACGATCGACAGGCTGGGGCTGGGCGGCAGGCTTTCCGTCACGTCGGAACTCATGGAAGACAAGGCCCAAAGTCTAGCATCGGGCTTCCGTCATTCCGGTTGAGAGGCTGGCATCGACGGCGGAGCACCCACCAGCCAGGCCAGCGCGCCAGCGATCAGCGCCGTGGTCAGCACCAGCAGGTGCAGGTTGACGGCCGCCGCCAGCAAAGCACCCAGTTCGGTGGCGCCGGAGGCGGGCGCCAGCAGCGCCATCACGCCGGCCTCGTAAGTACCGAAGCCGCCGGGCGCGTGCAGTGGCAGCACGGTCGACAGATCGCCACCGATCGCGCCCAAGGTGCCGAGCACCGGCGACAGCTGCGCCAGCAGACCGAGCACGATGCCGAGCGCCAGCAGCTTCACGCTCCACGCGGCCCAGGTCAGCACCAGATCGAGCGCCAGCCCCGAAGTCTGCTTCGGCAAGCCGGACAGTGCTTTCGCCGCAAAGCCGGCGAGCTTGCCGCTACGCCGCGCGAGCCTGGCTTGCAAGGGTTCACGCAGCGCGTAGACCGCGAGTGGTGCGACCGCCGCGAGGGCCGCGCCGAGCCAGGCCAGGGTCGACAAACCCTGCACTTTCAGCAGCCAGCCGCTGGCCGCACAAGCGGCGGCGACGGTCGCCAGCACATGCAGATCGAGCAGCCGCAGCCAGACCAAGGTGCCGGCGGCTTGCGTCGCATCGATGCCGAACCAGCGCCGCATCAGCACCGGAAAACTGACCTCGCCGGCGCGCGCCGGCAGAATCAGATTCAGCGCGTTGTTGATCAGGATCAGCCGCAGGCAGGCGAACCAGGCGCCACGCGGAATCTGCTGTTCGGCGAGATAGATGCGGGTGCCGCGCAACGCATAGCTGGCGAGCATGCCGGCGATTGCCAGCACCAGGGTCAGCGGCGCGATCTGCGACCACGGTGCCAGCAGCCGGGACCAGCCCCAGAAATGCTCGACCGCCGCCGCGAACAAGCCGAGGACGGCGACATTCAGCCCCAGCGCGAGGCCGCGATTCATGTCCGGCTCAAGGCTGGACGGCGAGCCAGCTCGCGAAGCGGGCGAGGCCGGTATCGAAATCGGTGGCCGGCTCGTAGCCGAGCAGCGCCTGCGACTTGCGGATATCGGCCCAGGTGCGGCGCATCTCGCCCGGCTGCCAGTCCTGCCAGTCGATGTTCGCTTTGACATTCAACACCGCTTCAAGCTTGTGGATCATCTCCAGCAGCCCGATCGTGCGGTTGTTGCCGAGATTGAACACTTCGTAGTTGGCGCAGGCCGGATCGGCGGCGAAGGCCATCGCCGCACGAACGCCGGCGACGATGTCGCCCCAGTAGGTGAAGTCACGCTCGGACGAACCATCGCCATAGACCGGGATGGTCTTGCCGTCGAGCATCAACCGCGCGAACTTGTGGATCGCCAGGTCCGGCCGCTGGCGTTCGCCGAACACGGTGAAGAAGCGGAGGGCGACGAAACGCAGGCCGAAGGTCTGGGCGTAGACGTAGCCCAACTGCTCGTCGGCGAGCTTGCTCGACGCGTAAGGGTTGATCGGCAGCAGGCCGAGATCGGACTCCGCCCACGGCAGGCGCGGGCAGTCGCCGTAGACGCTCGACGAGGAGCCGAACACGAAGGCCTTGATGCCGCGCTGATGGGCCAGGCTCAGCAGGTTCTGGGTGCCGATGACGTTGGTCATCTGGTAGCCGAGCGGGTCGGTCAGGGAATTCCGGACGCCGGCCTTGGCGGCGAGATGAACGATCGATGTGTACGTCCCATTGAGCAGCGAGTTCAGCTTGGCGCCATCACGGATATCGGCCTCGACCAGCCGGTAGGCCGGGTGATCGAGATGCGCGGCGATGTGCCGGCGCTTGATGCTCGCCGGGTAGTAGGGATCGAAGTTGTCGATCACCGTCACCTGCCAGCCGTCGCCGAGCAGGCCGTCGACCAGATGGCTGCCGATGAAGCCAGCGCCGCCGGTGACCAGGGCATGACCCGGCGCGAGCGGGGCGGGAAGCGGGTGGCTCAAGGGATCACTCCTGCGGGGGAACGCCTGGGAAGTACGGAGTTTACGCGGTCGCGATGGCGGTTCCGTGTGCGTTTCGCAAGCGGCCGCGGTCCGCCTGCGGGTGGCGTACCCCCGCTTCATCCGCGACAATGCCTTTACTCCGTCTGGCCATCCTGTCTCTCCCATGAGCTATCTCGCGCTTGCGCGCAAATGGCGTCCGCGCCGCTTCGAAGACGTGCGTGGCCAGGGCCATGTGGTCAAGGCGCTGACCCATGCACTCGATGGCGATCGCCTGCATCCGGCGATCCTGCTGACCGGCACCCGCGGCGTCGGCAAGACCACGCTTGCCCGCATCATCGCCAAGGGCCTGAACTGCCAGACCGGCGTCAGCGCCAATCCCTGTGGCGTCTGTTCGGCCTGCAAGGAAGTCAACGACGGCCGCTTCGTCGATCTGCTGGAAATCGACGCCGCGTCGAACACCGGCGTCGACAACATCCGCGAGCTGATCGACAACGCCCAGTACTCGCCGGCGCGTGGCCGCTACAAGGTCTACCTGATCGACGAAGTCCACATGCTGTCGAAGGGCGCGTTCAACGCGCTGCTGAAGACCCTGGAAGAACCGCCGCCGCACGTGAAGTTCATCCTGGCGACGACCGATCCGCAGAAGCTGCCGATCACCGTGCTCAGCCGTTGCCTGCAGTTCAACCTGAAGCGTCTGAGCGTCGCGCTGATCCGCGACAATCTTGCCGACATCCTCAAGGATGAAGCAGTCGATTTCGAGATCGGTGCCGTTGCCGAACTGGCGCGCGCCGCCGATGGCTCGATGCGCGATGGCCTGTCGCTGCTCGATCAGGCGCTGGCCTTCGCCGGCGGTGCCAAGCTCGAAGCGCTGGCGGTCGAAGACATGCTCGGCACCGGTGGTCGCCGCAATCTGTTCGCGGTGATCGAAGCGCTGGCGGCGCACGAGGGTGAAGCCCTGCTCGCCGCCCTTCGCCGGCTCGACGAATCGGCGCCGGATTTCCACGCGCTGCTCAACGATCTGGCGATGCTGCTGCAGCGTCTTGCGATGTTGCAGTTGCTGCCGAACGCTGGCGATGAAGACGACGATCCGCGCCTTGCGCCGCTGGCGCAGACGGTGGCCGTCGAGGACGTGCAGCTCTGGTATCAGATCGCCGTGCTCGGTCGCCGCGATCTGCCTTACGCGCCGGATCCGCGCCTCGGCTTCGAGATGAGCGTGCTGCGCATGTTCGCGCTGAAGCTCGATGATGGCGGCGGTTCGGCGGCGCCGGCTGGCGGTGGTGGCGGGCGCGCTGCTGCGCCAACCCCGGCCGCATCCGCCAAGTCCGCGGCACCGGTCGCGGCGACGCCTGCCGCTGCGCCTGTCGCCAACATTCCGCAGGCAACGCCCAGCCCACCGCGCAGCGCCCACATCCTGATGCCGAGCGCGACCCGTTCGGCGCCGACGGAAGCCTTTGTCGCGCCTGTCGCAACTCCGGCGGCTACCGCCACGCCGGGCACGGTCTGGCATCGCCTGGTCGATGAGCTGGGCCTCGACGGCATGGTTCGCCAGCTCGCCCGGCATTGCGCCTGGCTGAGTCGCGAAGGCGAAACCCTGCGCTTCGCGCTTGATCCGCGTGCCCGCCATCTGCTTACCGAGGAGCGCCGCCTCGCCGTGCAGGCCGCACTGATCGGCAAGCTGGGCCCGCTGAATCTGGATATCGGCGTCGCCGCCAGTCCCGACGTGCTGCATCCGGCCGCCGCCGACGAGCAGCGACTGATCGATCGCCAGCGCGATGCCGAGAAAGCTATCGAGCAGGACCCGGTGGTCGCCAGCTTTCGCACGCTGTTCGGTGCCACGGTGCGTGCCGGCTCGATCCAGCCCATTGATTGATTGGCCATCGGCTAGCGTTCGATTGCCGATTGAAGTCCCGCTGTGTGGCCCCACCGTCGCTGGTCGAGCCCGCAAGAACCCCGCAGGAGAGATGAGATGAAAGGTCCGCTCGCGCAGCTGATGCAACAAGCGCAGAAGGCGCAGGAAACGATGAAGAAGGTTCAGGCCGAGATCGCCGCCGCCGAGATCACCGGTGAGTCCGGTGCCGGCCTGGTCAAGATCACGCTGAACGGCAAGCACGAAGCCAAGCGCGTCGTCATCGATGCCGAGGCGCTGAAGGAAGACAAGGAATTCCTCGAAGACCTGATCGCCGCCGCGATCAATGACGCTTCGCAGAAGCTCGAGCGTCATTCCTCGGAGAAGATGTCCAAGGTCACCGCTGGCATGAATCTGCCGCCGGGCATGGGTTTCTGAGGCTGTCATCCGCCTGCACTGAACGCCGATGGCCACCTATTCACCGCGCCTGAGCCGCCTGATCGAAGCCTTGCGCCGCTTGCCCGGCGTCGGGCCGAAGTCGGCACAGCGGATGGCGTTTCACCTGCTCGATCGCGATCGTGACGGTGCCGCCTTCCTGACCACGACCCTGGCCGAAGCGCTGACCGGCATCGAGCGTTGCCCGAGCTGCCGGATGTTCCGCGAAGACCAGCAGTGCCGGTATTGCGGCGATACGCGGGTGGCCACCGGCCAGCTCTGCGTCGTCGAGGCACCGGCCGATCTGCTGGCGATCGAGAATGCCGCCGGTTATCGCGGCCGCTACTTCGTGTTGATGGGCAAGCTGTCGCCGCTCGACGGCATTGGCCCGGCCGAACTGGGCCTGGAAACGCTGGCCAGGCTGCTGGCCGATGGTTCGGTGCGCGAGCTGATCATCGCGATCAATCCAAGTGTGGAAGGCGAGGCGACCGCCTGGTATCTGGCCGAACTGGCGCGCAGCCAGAACGTGGCCGTCACCCGCATCGCGCACGGTGTGCCGATGGGTGGCGAACTGGAGTACGTCGACGGCGGCACCCTGGCGCGGGCAATCAGCGGGCGCCTGCCGGTCTAGGCAAACGGCCGGGGATGACGATCTCGCCATCCCCGACTGCGGTTACCTTCGATCCTGAATCAGTACGGCGTGCTGGCCGGGGCCGGCAAGAACGGAATGGCCGGCAAGCGGGCACGAGCAGCAGCAAACTGGCCGTTGATATCCGGAATGGCAAGCGGACCGCTGCTGGTCATTCCGATGAACTTCTGAAACGTCGGATTGTTCGCGTAAGGCGCCACGGCAGCATTGAGCGCATTGCTGATCATGAACGCCGGTCCGTCGAGGCTCGGCAAGCTGGCGAGGCCCGGCAGCTGACCGGTACCGAGGGCCAGCAGCGGCGGATTGAAGCCGATGCTCTTTCCGGTGAAACGCTCGAAGTAGCCGGTGAAGATGCGGCTTCCGGCATTCACGTCGCCTGCGGCGAACTTGGGAGCGAACTTGACGCCAAAGAAATTGCCCAGGTTTCCGACCAGATTGGAAGGCAGGGTGCCGACATAAAGCGGACCCGCCTGGGCCATCACCTGAGTCGGTGTAGCCAGGCACAGCAGCAACGCAGCCGCGGACAGCGCAGTTCTTTTCATCGGGATCTCCTCTCCATGGTTTTGGTAGTGGGTCTTGTGACCGCTCGCCCACGCCCGCCGAGAGTAACGCCGTTCAGAAAATGAGATGACGGCGTCAGGAGGTTTGTTTAGGCGGCTCCGCCACCAGCCGCGCCAGCAGCGCCTGCAGCAACGGCGCCCGCTGCGCCGGGTCTTCGAGTTCCTTCGCGGTGATGTTCAGCCGCTTCTGGCCTTCGAGCTTGTAGACCTTCGGCTGGCTCTGGATCAGCTTGATCAGCTTGATCGGCTCGATCGCCGGTTGCAGGCCGAAATCGAGCATCGCGGTCTTGGCACCGGCGCGAATCTTCACGAAGCCGGCCGCTTCGCCGAGCTGACGCAGGCGCGCGGAGTCGCAGAGGCGCTCGACCTGCGGCGGCAGCAGGCCGAAGCGGTCGATCAGTTCTACCTTCAGCTCTTCCAGCGAATCCTCGTCCCTGGTCTCGGCGATGCGCTTGTACAGCACCAGACGGGTGTGGACATCGGGCACGTAATCGTCCGGAATCAGCGCCGAAGAACCGAGATCGACCTCGCAAGGCGCCTGGCCGAACGGCGCGTCGGCGATCTTGCCGTGGCGCAGCGCACGCACCGCATTGGCGAGCAGCTCCGCGTACATCGTGAAGCCGATCTCCTCGATCTGGCCGCTCTGGTTTTCGCCGAGCAGCTCGCCGGCGCCACGGATTTCCAGATCCTGCGTCGCCAGCGCGAAGCCGGAACCGAGTTCGCCGAGTTCCTCGATCGCTTGCAGACGCTTGTTGGCGTCATCGCTCAAGGACCGCCGCGATGGCACCAGCAGATAGGCGTAGGCGCGGTGATGACTGCGGCCGACACGGCCACGCAGCTGATGCAGCTGGGCGAGGCCGAGATGATCGGCGCGGTCGATCAGGATGGTGTTCGCGGTCGGCACGTCGATGCCGGATTCGATGATCGTCGTGCAGACCAGGATGTTGAAGCGGCCGTGATAGAAATCGAGCATCACCTGCTCGAGTTCGCTGGCCCGCATCTGGCCGTGCGCGACTCTGACCTTGCCTTCCGGCACCAGGGTCTGGATCTCGGCGGCGAAGCGCTCGATGTCCTTGACCTCGTTGTGCAGGAAATACACCTGGCCGCCGCGGCGCAACTCTCTGAGGCAGGCTTCGTAGACGAGTGCCGAATCCCATTCGGCGACGAAGGTACGGATCGCCAGACGCGAAGTCGGCGGCGTGGCGATGATCGACAGATCGCGCAGCCCGGCCATGCTCATGTTCAGGGTGCGCGGGATCGGCGTGGCGGTCAGCGTCAGCAGGTGCACTTCGGCGCGCAGGTTCTTCAAGCGCTCCTTGTGGCGGACACCGAAGCGGTGTTCCTCGTCGACGATCACCAGCCCGAGATCGGCGAAGCGCACATCGTCCTGGATCAGGCGATGAGTGCCGATGACGATATCGACCTGGCCCTTGGCGAGATCGTCGAGCAGCGCTTTCTGTTCCTTCGCGGTGCGCAGGCGGCTCAGGCCGGCGATGCGGATCGACGGGGTGCCAGCCGGTTCGCCGATCGCTTCGCAGTACTGAGCAAAGCGATCGCGGAAGTTCTTTTCATGCTGCTGCACGAGCAAGGTGGTCGGCGCCAGCACGCAGACCTGCTTGCCGTTGATCGCTGCCGCGAACGCGGCGCGCAGCGCGACCTCGGTCTTGCCGAAGCCGACATCGCCGCAGACCACGCGATCCATCGGCTTGATCATCGCCATGTCGGCGAGCACGGCGTCGATCGCCTTCTGCTGGTCCGGGGTGGTGACGAAGCGGAAACCCTCGTTGAACACGGCGAAGGCTGTTTCGTCGATCGGCAGCGCCATCCCTTCGCGTGCCGCGCGCCGGGCCTGTATCTGCAGTAGTTCGGCAGCGACATCGGCCGCCCGTTCCTTGGCCTTGGCGCGGGCTTTCGACCAGCGATCCGAACCGAGATTGTGCAGCGGTGCCGCCTGCTCCTCGGCGCCGGTATAGCGGTGGATCTGGTTGAGGCTGGCGACCGGCACATAGAGCTTGTCGGCGTCGGCGTACTCGAGCACCAGATACTCGGCCTCGATGCCGCCGGCATCGAGCCGCAGCAGGCCGCGATAGCGACCGACACCGTGTTCGACATGCACCACCGGTGCACCGAGCTTCAGATCGTTGAGATCGCGAAGGATGGTTTCCGGATCGCGGACCTTGCCGCGCTTGCGCAAGGACACCGGCGCGCGCGAGCCGAACACCTGCGCCTCGGCGATGATCGCGACGTTCGCTGTCGGCAGATTCAGGCCGTCCTGCAATGGCCCGAGCAGGATGCCGTAGCGGTTGCCATCACCGGCAAACGTGGCCCAGCGATCGTACTGGCGCGGCAGGATGCCGAGCGGCTTCAGCCAGCCCAGCAGCGCTTCGCGTCGGCCGGCGGATTCGGCGATGAACAGCACGCGGCTGGCCGTTGTCTTGAGGAAAGCCTTGAGTTCATCGGCGGTACCGGCGATCGGCGCGCAGGCGAAGTCGGCGAGGCCCTCGGCCTGCGCTGCCGATTCGCCCATGCCGACTTGCGGGTAATAACCTAGCTCTTCTCGCGCCGTTGCAGGCGTGACGAACAGATCCCCCGGCCGCATCAGCGGCCGTTCCAGATTCCCCGAATAGCGCTCGAAACGCTCCTCGATCTGCTTCCATTCGCTGGCGAGTGCCGCGTCCAGATCATCGGTGGCGATGATCAGCGCGTGTACCGGCAGGTAGTCGTAGATGGTCGCGGCGGCCGCCGAATTCGCTGTTTGGGGCGAGAAGAACAGCGGCAGATAGGCTTCGACGCCGCCCGGCATCAGATTCTTGCTGACTTCTGAATAGATGCGCGAACGCGCCGGATCGCCCGGGAAATACTCGCGGTAGCGACGCCGGAAGGTTTCGATGCCGGCCTTGTCGGTCGGAAATTCGCGGGCCGGCAGCAAGCGGATTTCGCCGACTTTCTCGGTCGAGCGCTGGGTGTCCGGATCGAAGACGCGGATCGACTCGACTTCGTCGTCGAACAGGTCGAGGCGATAAGCGTCAGACGCGCCCATCGGGAACACGTCGATCAAGGCGCCGCGCACCGCGAATTCGCCCTGTGTCTGCACCTCGGACACGCTCTGGTAGCCAGCGGCGATCAAGCGTTCGCGGAAGGCGTGCGGCGGCAGCTTGTCGCCGGCCTTGAGTAGCAGCGCGCGGCCATCGAGCCAGCTGCGCGGCGGCAGTCTTTCCAGCAAGGTGCCGGAGGTGATGATCAGCACGCCGCGCGTCTGCGAGGGCAGGCGATACAGCGCCGCCAGGCGATCCGAGAGGATTTCCTGGTGCGGCGAGAACGGGTCGTAGGGCAGCGTCTCGGCGTCCGGGAAGTGCATCACCGGCAAGGCCGCATTGGCGAAGAAGCGCAGTTCCTCTTCGAGCTTGTAGGCGTGCTGCTCGCCGGCGGTGACCGCGATCACCAGGCCATCGTGACGGGCAGCGGCTTCCGCGATCGCCAGTGCTGCCGAGGCGCCGGGCAGGCCCGCCCAGTGCAGACGTGCGCCAGCCTCCGCAGGCAACGGCGGGGACAGCAGGATCGGCAGGGACGGCGGGGTACTCAAGGCGGCGGATTATGGCCGCGTGGGGGCGGTCTGTCAGCCTTGTCGGTGAACGCCGCCGTCCGGCGGGAAGCCGGATGGCGGCCGCGGCGGAATCAGGCTTGTTCGGGAACTCGCATCATCGCCGCCATCTTGGCGTGATCGATCGAGAGCACATCGCCGCCGTCGGCCTCGAAGCGCCGCCAGGCGATCTGGATCGGGTCCTGCCGGGTCGTCGCGATCGGATGACGGCGCGGGTGGTAGCTGGCGCTGAACACCGGCAGGGCTGCGATGAACAGACGGCCGAGCATTTCGCCGCAGAAGGCCATCGTCTTCAGGGCTTTCCACGGTGACCGCAGCCAGCCTTCGTGGCGGGCCATGCGCGGATACAGGCTCAGGGTTTCCTGGGCGATATGCAGCGCGGCTTTCAGCACCATCGCCTTGCGATACCACTCGTGACGGCCGTAGAGGTACTTCCAGACTTCGAAGGCGACGGCGCCATGCTCGATCTCCTCGACCTGATGCCAGACCCAGACCGCTTTCATCGTCGGATCGGCATCGGCGAACCAGCGATCGTGATGATGCAGGATGATCATGCCGGCGAGGAAGGTGAAGGTTTCGTAGCCGGCGGTGAAGCCGACTCTTTTCTTCATCGTGTCTTGATCCGTGTGTTGCTTGAACCAGGCGATCGAGGCATCGTCGATCGCGACGATGTCCGGATAGCGATTGCGCAGCGCATCGTTGAAAGCCAGCAGATTTCGCGAGTGGTTGGCTTCCTGGCCGATGATCCGGGTCACGTGCAGACGCAGACTTTCGTCCGTGATCTGCTCTCGAGCGGCCCGCATGGTGGCGACCAGATAGCGCTCGAAATGCGGCACGTGCATCGCCAGCGCATTCAGGAATACCGAGAACTCCGGCTTGGTCCGGCTCCAGACCACGTCTACATTCTGGTCAGGGCCCAGCGGGAATCGCAGCGGCCTGACCGGAAAATCATCCATCGGATGTTTCGCAAGCTCTGCCATGACGCACCTCTCATTATTTTTATGTCTCCTCGCGTCGGAGCGTAGGGCAAACTGGCGAACAAACCAAACACAATTACTAAATAGGGGAGAAGCACCATGGTCGAACGTACATCCGCTGTCCTGATCAAGAACGGCCTGGCCGGCATGCTGGTCGCGCTGATCGGCGGTTTCATGCTGACCTTCAAGATGATCGGCGGCCTGTCGTTCTCGCCGATTCCGATCTTCATCGAATACGACTTGCCGGGCACCGTCGCCGGCTGGCGCGCCGTGCATCTCGGCATGCTGCTGAACGGCATCATGGCGATCGTGCTCGGCATGGTCGTGCGGCTGTTCGTGCTCCGCGACGGCCAGGCCAGCACCGTGCGCTGGGGCGTGCTGATCGCCCTGTGGGGCAATTTCTGCTTCTACGTGTTCAGCATGTTCGGCTACAACCACGGCCTGACCATGGGCACCAACCGCCTCGGTGAAGGCAACTGGGCTGGTGCTGCCGCGTTCCTGCCGGCGGTGGTCGGCGCGGTGACCTTGATCACCGTGGTCATCGTGCTGCTGCGCGCGCCAATCAAGTCCGCCAGCCACTGACGCCGAATCACGCCTGACGATGGCCAAGTCTCTGAACCCGGGCGCCGCCAAGCTGCGTTACGTCTGCAACGCCTGCGGCGCCGACGCACCGAAGTGGCAGGGCCAGTGCGCGGACTGCGGCGAGTGGAACACCCTGGTCGAGACCACGACCTCGAAGCCGAAAGCCCGGGCCGGCAGTTTCTCGGTTGAACGCAGTGCGGTGCGCCGGCTCGACGAGATCACCGGCGAAGACACCGAGCGGGTGCCGACCGGTCTTTCCGAACTCGATCGCGTGCTCGGCGGCGGCATCGTGCCGGGCGCGGTGATCCTGATCGGTGGCGATCCCGGCATCGGCAAGTCGACCCTGCTGCTGCAGGCGCTGGCGGCGCTCGAAGGCCGGGTCAACACCTTGTATGTGACCGGCGAGGAATCGCTGACCCAGGTTTCATTGCGTGCGAGGCGGCTGGGCTTGCCGAGGCTGGACCTGCCGGTGCTCGCCGAAACCGGTCTGGAAACCATCCTCGATACCTTGACCCGCACCAGGCCCGGCTTCGTGGTGCTTGATTCGATCCAGACGCTGTATACCGATGCGCTGGACGCCGCGCCCGGTTCGGTATCGCAGTTGCGCGAATGCGCGGCCCAGCTGGTGCGTTATGCAAAGGGCAAGGGCTGCACGATCGTGCTGGTCGGCCATGTCACCAAGGAGGGTGCCATTGCCGGCCCGCGAGTGCTCGAACATATGGTCGACACCGTGCTGTATTTCGAGCAGGACGTCGGCAGCCGCTATCGAATCGTTCGTGCGGTCAAGAACCGCTTCGGCGCGGTCAACGAGATGGGCGTGTTCGCGATGACCGATGTCGGCCTGAAGGAAGTGTCGAATCCGTCGGCACTGTTCCTGTCGCGTCACGAACAGCCAGTACCGGGCAGCGTCATCACCGTCACCCGGCAGGGCTCGCGGCCGTTGCTGGTCGAGGTGCAGGCGCTGGTCGATGCGACCCAGGGCAGCAATCCGCGCCGGGTGGCGCTGGGCCTGGAAGGCAATCGTCTGGCGATGCTGCTGGCGGTGCTGCATCGCCACGCCGGCATCGCGCTCGGCGATCAGGACGTGTTCGCCAATGTCGTCGGCGGCATGCGCATCCAGGAAACGGCGGCCGATCTGCCACTGCTGCTCGCGGCCTTGTCGAGCTTTCGCGGCAAGCCGGTGCCGAATGACACCGTGGTCTTCGGCGAAGTCGGCTTGGCCGGCGAAATCCGCCCGGTACAGGCCGGCGAAGAGCGCCTGCAGGAAGCCGCCAAGCACGGCTTCAAGCGGGCGATCGTGCCGGAGGCGAACAAGCCGCGGAAGAACGTCAAGCTCGATCTGGAAGTGATTGCCGTGCAGCGGCTGACGCAGGCGCTGGACGCGATCTGAAACTCCGCTTCCGCTGCTGGCGGAGTTTCAGCGCAACCCGAACTCGATCGCCAATCCTGCCAGCGCGCAGAGGCCGATCAGCTTCGGCACGCTGAGGCCGTAGCGCAGCAAAGCAATCAGGGCAGCAACGCCGATCAGCGCGGCCGGCCACTCGAACGGCTGAGGGTAGCCTTGCGGCCAGAGCACGTGGAAGGCGAAGAACAGCGCCAGATTGAGGATCACGCCGACGACGGCGGCGGTGATGCCGGTCAGCGGTGCGGTCAGGCGCAGATCGTTGCGCGTCGCTTCGACCAGCGGGCCGCCGGCCAGGATGAACACGAACGACGGCAGGAAGGTGAACCAGGTCGCCACGCAGGCGGCCAGGGTCGCCGAAGCGAGCAGATGGCCGGCGCCGAGTGCCGAGGCCAGCGCATCGGTCTGCCAGCCACCGACAAAGCCGACGAAGGCGACGATCATGATCAGCGGGCCCGGCGTGGTTTCGCCGAGCGCCAGGCCATCGATCATCTGGCCGGCCGACAGCCAGCGGAACTGGTTGACGGCGGATTCGAAGACATAGGGCAGCACCGCGTAGGCGCCGCCGAAGGTCAGCAGTGCCGCGCCCGAAAAGAACGTGGCCATCCGGGTGATCGGGTTGTCGCTGCCGAGTGTGGCGACCAGCGCCAGCCGGACCGAGGCCCAAAGCGCGATGCCGA
Source organism: Nevskia ramosa DSM 11499 (assembly GCF_000420645.1). Classification (NCBI taxonomy): domain Bacteria; kingdom Pseudomonadati; phylum Pseudomonadota; class Gammaproteobacteria; order Nevskiales; family Nevskiaceae; genus Nevskia; species Nevskia ramosa. The sequence continues at coordinate 684,014 of NZ_ATVI01000005.1, forward strand.
TGATCAGCACCGTGATCAAGCCTGCCGTCCGGTACTCGGCGTGCGGGATCACGGCGTCGTCGTCGATCAGGTAAGGCGCGCCACTGCCCTTGAGGCCGCTATGGCCGCCGCCGGCCTTGAAGCGCTCCGGGGCGATGCGCCCGCCGATGAAACCGAGTGCCGCTGCGCCGAGCACGATCAGCGGAAACGGCAGATGCAGTGCGAAGATCGCGACGAAGGCTGCGGCGGCGATCGCCCACAGCGCTGCGTTGTGCAGCGCCCGCTTGCCGATCCGCCAGGCTGCCTGGACGACGATCGCAGTCACCGCCGGCTTGATGCCGTAAAGGATGCCGGCGATCACCGGCACCTGGCCGAACGCCAGATAGGCCCAGGTCAGGCCGATCAGCATCGCCAGCGACGGCAGGACGAACAGCGCCCCGGCCGCGATGCCGCCGCGAGTGCCATGCAGTAGCCAGCCGATGTAGGTGGCGAGCTGTTGCGCCTCCGGGCCGGGCAGCACCATGCAGTAGTTCAGCGCGTGCAGGAAACGGCGTTCGGAGATCCAGCGTCGGCGATCGACCAGTTCCTGGTGCATCACCGCGATCTGTCCGGCCGGGCCGCCGAACGACACGAAGCCGAGCCATAGCCAGAAGCGCAGCGCTACCCCGAATGGCACTGGGGCAGGGCGCGGCAGCGTTTCGGCGATCAGGGCCGGATTTTCAGGAAGGGTAGTCACAAGGCTCCGTCGGGCTCGAGCCCAGGCTGGAGCAGAGCTTGGACGAGAATCGTCGGTACCGAGGGCGTCTGCGTGAGCCCCGGCGGAAGTCTACCGGAGGGCTTGGCGCCCGACAGCTTCAGGACGCAGTCACCGCTATCGGCCGTATCCGCGCGCTCTTCACCGCGTTGGCGCGGATATCGGTGATCTCGACCTGATAGCCGCCGATCACCAGCCGCGCGCCCGGGCGCGGCAGTTCCTGCATCTGCTCCATGACCAGGCCGTTGAGCGTCTTCGGCCCTCCGGTCGGCAGCTTCCAGTTCAGCGAGCGGTTGAGACTGCGGATGGTCACCGAGCCGTGCACCAGTACGCTGCCATCAGCATCGAGATAGACGTTCTTGACCCGCGTTGCCGGGTCCGACGTGAACTCGCCGACCACTTCTTCGAGGATGTCTTCCAAGGTCACCAGGCCCTGGATGTCGCCGTACTCGTCGACCACGAAACCGATGCGCCGCTTCTGGTCCTGGAAGTTCAGCAGCTGCTGGTTCAGCGGCGTGCCTTCGGGGATGTAGTAGGGGTCGCGGACCAGGGTCAGCAGGGTTTCGAGCGTGAGGTTGTCCTGCACGGTCAGGCGCAGCACCTTGCGCAGATGAACGATGCCCTTGAGATCGTCGATCGAGCCATCGAACACCGGCAGCCGCGTGTGGCTGGAAGCGATGATCACTTCGCGGATCTTTTCCCAGGGCTCGGAGATGTCGATGCCGACGATCTCGTTGCGCGGAATCATGATGTCCTCGACGGTCGCCTTTTCCAGATCGAGGATCGACAGCAGCATGCGTTGATGGCGCTCGGGAATCATGGCGCCGGCCTCCGCCACCACCGAGCGCAGTTCCTCGCTCGACAGACTGTGTGCGGCAGCATCCTCCGGGCTGACGCCGAACATCCGCAGCACGCCGTTCGACAGCACGTTCACCACGTAGACCACCGGGTACACGATCCACTGCAGCGTCGTGTAGATGTACGCGGACGGGATCGCGACCTTTTCCGGATGCAGTGCGCTGAGCGTCTTCGGGGCGATCTCGCCGAAGATCAGGATGAACACCGTCAGCACGCCGGTGGTCGCGGCGATCCAGGCGCTGCCGTACAGCTCCAGGGTGATGATGGTGGCGATCGCGGTGGACGCCGAATGCACGGCGATATTGCCGAGCAGGATCATGCCGATCAGGCGATCGGGCCGCTCCAGCAGCTTTTCAGCGAGTTTGGCGCCGCGGTGACCGGATTTCGCCAGGTGGCGCAGGCGATAGCGGTTGAGTGCCATCAACGCCGTTTCCGATCCGGCGAAGAACGCCGACAGCAGAAGCAGGAAGACCAGCAGGATCAGCAGCGCTACTAATGTCTTGTCGTCCAACTGGAAACCCTTGACCCCCCGGACCTCATTAAACCGGACAGGCGGGGTGGCGTGTCAAGCCTGCGTCCGATTGCTGCGGGCCGCGTGGCTCAATACCAGCTGCGTCCGAGCACTTGTTCGAGGATCACTTTCGAGCCGAAATAGGCCAGCACCAGCGCGGCGTAACCAGACAGCGCCCAGCGCACCGCGGTGCGGCCACGCCAGCCATGACGCATCCGGCCCCAGAGCAGCATGCCGAAGGTCAGCCAGGCGCAGAAGCTCAGCACGGTCTTGTGGACCAGGTGCTGGGCGAACAGGTTGTTGACGAACAGCATGCCGCTGAGCAGGGTCAGCGACAGCAGGAAGAAGCCGAAGAAGATCAGCTGGAACAGCAGCCGCTCCATGGTCTGCAGCGGCGGCAGCCGGCGCAGCAGCGTGATGTTCGCCGGCTTGCGCAGCATGCGATCGAGGCTCAGCGTGGCGATCGCCTGGATAGAGGCCAGGGTCAGCAGGCCGGCGCTGAGCAGCGAAAAGATGATGTGCAGGCCGATCTTCCAGTCCGCCAGCGGAATCGGATGGCCGTGATCGGTGAAAAACGCCGGCACCAGCGCCCAGATTGCGGTAACCGGGTAGTGCACCACGCCGAGCGCGTGCAACGGCTCGCGGAAGCAGAACACCCAGAGCATCAGCGAGGAGAGGAAGCCGAGCATCGACAGCGATTCGGCAATGCCGATCACCAGATTCGATCCGGCGATCACCTGCTGGCTCAGCGCCGCTGCGTGGGCGAGCAGCGCCACGGTCAGCACCAGATGTTCGCCCTCGATCTTGATACGCAGCGCACGCCAGCCGGCGATGGCGTACAGGATGGCGGCGATCAGGCTGAAGGTGAGGGACATGGGCGCTCGTTGTCGGCTGACCGGATAGTAACGTGCCGCAGGCAGCCTCGGAACAACGACCGGCATCTGCGCGGCCGGCAACGAAAACGCGCGTGCTAGATTTGCCGTCCGAACTCACTGCTGGGCGCAATGCAGATCAGGATTCTCGGATGTAGCGGCGGTATCGGGCCGGGTCTGCGGACGACGACCCTGCTGATCGACGGCGCGCTGCTGATCGACGCCGGCACCGGCGTCGGCGATCTCCAGCCGGCCGAACTCGCAGCGATCAGGACCGTGCTGCTGACCCACGCCCATCTCGATCACATCTGCGGCCTGGCGTTCATGGCCGACAACCTGTTCGGCGAGATCGATCACCCGCTCAAGGTGCACGCGATTCCGGAAGCGCTGGCAGTGCTGCGCGAACACATCTTCAACTGGAAGGTCTGGCCGGATTTCACCGCGCTGCCGGACGCCGAACATCCGCTGATCGTGCTGGAACCGCTGACGCCGGCCACTTCGCTGACGCTCGGCGCCTTGTCGATCACGCCGTTCCGGGTGTCGCATACGGTGCCGGCGGTGGGTTATATCGTCGATGACGGAAACGGCGTGTTCGCGTTCAGCGGCGATACCTACGCCCATGACCGGATCTGGGACTTCCTCAATGCTCTTCCGCGTCTCGATCATCTGATGATCGAAGTGGCGTTCCCGAATCACGAGGACGCGCTGGCCCAGCGGGCACGGCATTTCACGCCGGGCCGTCTCGGCAGCGAGCTGGGCAAGCTCAGGCATCGGCCGATGCTGCATCTGACCCACGCCAAGCCGGGCTCCGAAACGCTGATCGCCGAGCAATGCACCGTGGCGCTGGCTGGCTGGCAGTACCGGCACCTTCGGATCGGCGACGAGATCGTTGTCTAGAGCATCTGGCCGTCCGGCATAATCGCCGCGTTCCAAAACGCCAAGATCCTGTCTGCCCATGTTCGAGAATCTGAGTTCCCGCCTGACCCGCACGCTCGACGCGCTGCGCGGCCAGGGTCGCCTGACCGAAGACCAGGTCAACACCGCTGCCCGCGAATTGCGCATGGCGCTGCTCGAGGCGGACGTGGCGCTGCCTGTGGTCCGCGAGTTCATCGAGAAGGTCAAGGCACGCGCGGTCGGCACCGAAGTCGCCGAAAGCCTGACGCCGGGCCAGTCGATGCTGCGAGTCGTGCAGCAGGAACTGACGGCAACGCTCGGCGGCACTGCCGAACCGCTGAACCTCCGCACCCAGCCACCCGCCGTGATCCTGATGGCCGGCCTGCAGGGCTCGGGCAAGACCACCACCACCGGCAAGCTTGCGCTGCGGCTGCGCGAGGTCGACAAGAAGAAAGTCATCGTCGTCTCCTGCGACGTCTATCGCCCGGCGGCCATCGAGCAGTTGCGCGTCGTTGCCGGCCAGGTCGAGGTCGAATGGTTCCCGTCGAAGGTCGGCGAATCGCCGGTCGAGATCGCCAAGGCGGCGCTGGCCCACGCCAAGCTGCAGTTCGCCGATGTGCTGATCGTCGACACCGCCGGCCGCCTCGGCATCGACGAGGAAATGATGCTGGAAGTCGCGGCCCTGCACGCCGCGCTGAACCCGGTCGAAACCCTGTTCGTCGTCGACTCGATGACCGGCCAGGACGCTGCCAATACCGCCAAGGCCTTCGCCGATCGCCTGCCGCTGACCGGCGTGATCCTGACCAAGACCGACGGCGATTCGCGTGGCGGTGCCGCATTGTCGGTGCGCCACGTCACCGGCAAGCCGGTCAAGTTCATCGGCGTTGGCGAGAAGTCCGGCGCGCTCGAAGTGTTCCATCCGGATCGCATTGCCGCCCGCATCCTTGGCCAGGGCGACATGCTTGGCCTGATCGAGGAAGCGACCCGCAAGGTCGACACTGAAGCCGCTGGCAAGCTGGCGGCGAAGTTGAAGAGCAAGAAGAGCTTCGACCTCGAAGACTTCCGTCAGCAGATGGCGCAGATGGAACAGATGGGCGATATGGCCTCGATGCTCGAGAAGCTGCCCGGCGGCGCCAAGCTGCAGGCGCAGATGAAGAACGTGAAGCCGGAGAAGGAGATCAAGCGCGCAGTCGCGATCATCAATTCGATGACCAAGCAGGAGCGCCGCTTCCCGGATCTGATCAAGGCCTCGCGCAAGAAGCGCATCGCCCAGGGCGCCGGCCTTGAAGTGCAGGAAGTGAACAAGCTGATGCGCCAGTTCGACCAGACCAAGGAGATGATGAAGAAGCTCCAGGGCGGCGGCATGGCCAAGATGATGCGGGCACTGGCTGGCCGCATGCCGCCGGGCTTCGGGCCGCCGGGGCGCTGATTGCAGCGCCGGCAAGGGCGGCCGATGGTCGTCTTATGTGGGCGGCATCTTCAGCAGGTCTGACGGTCGGTCGATATCGAAGCCGGCCGCTGCCAGCGGCACCGCAACGACTCGCTCCGCATTCGCCTTGACGACACCGCGGGCGCCGTCGTCGCTGTCCAGCTTCTGCAGCGCCGGCAGGCAATCAGCCGGGAACAGGCAGGGCGGGCCGCGGTTATCGCCGAAGCCGGAGACCAGCAGACGGTCCGGTGATTGGCGATGCATCTCGGCCAGGCGCAGCAGGTCTTTCGACGTGACTTGCGGCAGATCGGCGAGCGTCAGCAGCACGCTGGTCGGCTTGCCGACGCGGGCGACCAAGGCATCAACGCCCTGGGCGATCGAGCGGCCGACGCCGCGCCACCATTCCGTGGCATCGACGATGGCCAGCTCCAGCCCGATCAGTTCCGCACGTACCAGTTCGCCGTGCGCGCCGATCACGATCTGCACCGGCAGGCCGGTTTCGATGGCGGTCACGGCGGCATGGCGAACCAGAGTGCAGCCATTCGGCAGTCGAGCCAGTTGCTTCGCGCTGCCATAGCGGGTCGAAGCACCCGCAGCCATGACCATGACGACAGGCGAAGCATTCGAAGCGTTCATGCGTGGATCGGTCCAGTCGTTTGACTGAGCGACTCTGCCGCGCGACCACTGGTCACCGCAAGGATTTCCGCACTGATCGCCAGCGCGATTTCTTCCGGCGTCTCCGAACCGAGATCGAGCCCGGCAGGCGCGCGCAGTTGTTCGGCGGAAAGCCCCGAGCCTGCGTACAAGCGCGCCGCCCGCTGGCGGGAGCCTAGCGAGCCGAGATAAGCGAGCGGCGCATCGCCGAGCGCGCGCAGGTAGTCGATGTCGCGGCCGAGGTTGTGGGTCATCACCACGGCGAAACTGCGAGCGTCGAACTCCAGCTGCCCGGCGATCTGCTGCGGCGTTGCCGTGACCCGGCGGACGTTGTCCGGCAGCAGGCCGCCCGACCAGGTACGTTCGCCGCGATCGTCGCGGTCGTCGACCAAAGTCACCTGCCAGCCGAGCACGGCGGCGATCCGCGCCAGCGCCACGGCGCCGGCGTTGATGCCGACGATGAACAGCGCATACGGCGGAATCAGCGCTTCGAGCAGTACTTCGTAGGCATTGCCGCCGTGCGTGAAGCGCTCGACGCTTGGCGCGATCGGCAGGCGGTCCAGCGCCAGATCGGCGAGCACGCCGCTGATCAGCCCGGCGCCGAATTCGTTGACGACGATGCGGCCTTCGTCGATGACCATGCGCCGCGGCTTCGGATTCATCACCGCGCCGTCGCGACGGTAGACGGTGGCCAGCACGCCGCTGCGGCGGGCGGCGAGACAGTCGGCAGCGGCGTCAATGAAATCGAGGTCGCGGGCCTTGGTCAGCGGCTCGATCAGCACTTCCAGCTCGCCGCCGCAGCCCAGTTCCAGCAGCGCATCGAGGCCGGACTCGCGGTCGTAGCGGACGATGCGGGCTGTACCGTCGGCAATCACTTCACGGGCGCGGCTGATGATGTCGGCCTCCGGACAGCCACCGGACAGGCCGCGCACCACAGTGCCATCGCCGCAGACCAGCATCCGCGCACCGGCACGGCGGAAAGTCGAGCCGCTGGTCTGGGTCAGGGTCGCCAGCGCGCCGCCGCCATGCGCGAAGCCGCTGTCGCTGAGCCTGCGCAGACCGGCGAGCAAGCTGCCGAATTCCTGGGGGGTGTTCATGGCCTCGTCCGAAATGAAAAGGGCCGCGACCCCGGCTGGCGGGGAGCGGCCCGGTTGAAGCTTGCGATCAAGCGCTCAGCTGGTCGCCGAACGGCAGCTTGCGGATGCGCTTGGCGGTCGCCGCGAACACCGCATTGGCAACCGCCGGACCGATCGGCGGCACGCCCGGTTCACCGACGCCAGTCGGCTTTTCGGCCGAGGCGACGAGATGCACTTCGATCACCGGCATCTCGTTGATGCGCAGCATCGGGTATTCGCCGAAATTGCCCTGGACGACCTTGCCCTGATCGAAGGTGATCTCGGAATGCAGGATCGCCGCGAGGCCGAAGCCGATGCCGCCTTCCATCTGCGCCTTGATCACGTCCGGGTTGATCGCCAGACCGCAGTCGACGGCGCAGACGACGCGATCGACTTTCAGCATGCCGTCGGCATCGATGCTCACTTCCGCCACTTCGGCGACGAAGGTGTTGAACGACTCGTGCACGGCGATGCCGCGGCCGCGCTTCATGCCTGCGATCGGCGCCAGCGGCTTGCCCCAGTCGGATTTCGCCGCCGCCAGTTCCAGCACGGCGAGGTGACGCGGCTGCTTTTCGAGCAGCGCGCGACGGAATTCGACCGGATCCTTGCCGGCCGCATGCGCCAGCTCGTCCATCATCGTTTCGACGGCGTACGCGGTATGCGTATGACCGACCGAACGCCACCACAGCACCGGCAGTTTGTAGTCGACCGAATGCAGTTCGACCTGCAGGTTGGTGATGTCGTAGCGGGTGTCCGAAGTGCCTTCGACCGAGGTGTGATCGACGCCTTCATGGACCATGTACGGCTCCAGCGCCGTGCCCTTGGCGATCGACTGACCGACGATGCGCTGCTGCCAGCCGATCAGCTTGCCGTCCTTGTCGAGACCGGCCTTGATCGCGTGCACGAACGCCGGGCGGTAGTAGCCGCCGCGCATGTCGTCCTCGCGGGTCCAGACCATCTTCAGCGGCGCCTTCACGCCTTTCGCGTACGCAGCCTTGGCCAGGGTGGCGGCTTCGACGATGAAGTCCGACTTCGAGCTGGCACGGCGGCCGAAACTGCCGCCGGCATAGAGCTGGGTGATGCCGACCTGCTCCGGCTTCAGCCCGAGCGTGGCAGCAGCAGCAGCTTGATCGAAGGTCTGGAACTGCTCGCCGTTCCAGATCTGGCAGGCGTCGCCGGTGTAATGGATGACGCAGTTCAGCGGTTCCATCGCCGCGTGGGCGAGGTAGGGAAATTCATAGCTCGCTTCGATCAGCTTGGCCGGCTTCTTCAGCGCGCCAGCCGCATCGCCGCGAGTGCCGGCGACCAGGCCTGACTTGGCTGAGAGCTCATGAAACTGCTTGAACATGTCGGCCGAGCTGAGCTTGAAGGCTTCGGCTTCTTCCCATTCGACGACCAGCGCATCGCGGCCTTGCTTGGCGACCCAGGTGTTTCTGGCGAGCACGGCGACGGCGGCGCGATTGACGCCCGGCACGGCATCGACGCGGATCACGTCGACGACACCGGCCACGGCGCGGGCCTTGCTGTCGTCGAAGCTCTTGATGGTGCTGCCGAAGTGCGGCGCATGCGCGAGCACGGCGACCAGCATGCCGTCGAGTTTCACGTCCTGCGTGAACTTGGCCGTGCCATTGGTCTTGGCGGCGGAGTCCTTGCGCGTGGCCGTCTGGCTGCCGATCAGCGTGAAGTCCTTCGGATCCTTCAGCACCACTTCGGCCGGCACCGGCTGTTTGGCGGCCTTGTCGGCCATCTGGCCGAAGCTGGCTTCCTTCTTCGAAGCGACGTGACGGATCGTGCCCTTGCTGACGGTGATCTCGGCAACCGGCACCTGCCATTCGGCAGCGGCAGCGCTGACCAGCATGGCCCGCGCGGTGGCGCCGGCCTTGCGCATCGGCTCGTGAGAATCGGCCATCGCGGTCGAACCGCCGGTGCCCTGGCCGCCGAGCAGGTTGTTCTTGTACTTGGTGACATCGGCCGGCGCGGCTTCGACCGAGACCTGCGACCAGTCGGCGTCGAGTTCTTCGGCGGCAAGCGTGGCAAGGCCGGTGAAGGTGCCCTGGCCCATCTCCAGATGCTTGGCGATCACCGTCACCGAGTTGTCGGCGCCGATGCGGATGAAAGCGTTCGGCTCGAAAGCTGGGATGTTGCTGGCGACTGTTGCGGCCGTGCCGGCGTCCTTCGACGAACAGGCGATCGGCCCCAGACAGACGCCGATGGCCAGTCCGCCGGTACCCTGCAGGAAGCTGCGACGGCTGACATTGATCAGCGGCGTGCTGGCGCTGTTGGCTTTGGCGTCGTTACCGGTGATGCGTTTCATGATGCCCATGCTGATGATCTCCGGTGGGTTCAGGCCAGCGCCGTGGCGGCGTCGTGGATCGCCGCTCGAATGCGGACATAGGTCGCGCAGCGGCAGACGTTGCCGCCCATCGCGCTGTCGATGTCGCTATCGCTTGGTGCCTTGTTCTTGGCCAGTAGTGCCACGGCCGACATGATCTGGCCGGACTGGCAGTAGCCGCACTGGACAACATCCAATTTGCGCCACGAAGCCTGTACCGCCGCGCCGACCTTGTCGGAAGCCACGCCTTCGATCGTGGTGATGTTCTTGCCGGCAGCGACCGAAACCGGCGTGACGCAGGAGCGGATCGGCTGACCATCGAGGTGCACCGTGCAGGCGCCGCATTGGGCAACACCGCAGCCGAACTTGGTGCCGGTCATGCCGACTTCGTCGCGGATGAACCACAGCAGCGGCATCGCCGCGTCGCCATTGTGGGTGTGCTTGACGCCGTTGATGGTCAGATCGGTCATGGGAGGCTCGGGAACGATAGTTGCCGCCATGATAAAGGAGGGAGGACCGACAGTGTTAACGATCGGTAACACTCAGTTGATCGTCGAAGCAAGCGCGCTCCGCGAGCAATTTACGGGCCGATCTTTCAATTTAAGGGGGCGGGCATTATCATTCCGCGCTTTCGCGTACCTTGCGTCAGCATTTCCTTAAGAGTTCAAAAGATCATGATGAAGATTCGTCTGGCCCGCGCCGGAGCCAAGAAGCGCCCGTTCTACCACGTCGTTGCGACCGATAGCCGTTCGTCGCGCGATGGCAAGTTCGTCGAGCGCCTGGGCTTCTACAACCCGAACGCCCGCGGCGCCGAGCAGAAGCTGGTTGTCGATACCGCCCGCATTGCCTATTGGCAGCAGAACGGCGCCCAGGTGTCGGAGCGCGTTGCCTACCTCGTCAAGAGCGTGCCGGTCGCCGCTGCCGCCTGAAGTGTCGGATAGCGCACGCCGGGTGACGCTGGGTCGCGTCGCTGGCGTCTTCGGTGTCAAGGGCTGGGTCAAGATCGTTTCCAACACCCGCCCGGCTGAAAACCTCCTGAAGTATCCCTTGTGGTGGCTGGGTGCTGACGATGGCTACGCGTCGGTTCTGGTCGATGCGAAAGCTCAGGTCAACGGCATCATCGCCCAGCTGTCCGGACGCGATGGCCAGCCGATCACCGATCGCGATATCGCGGCTCGGCTGGTCGGCAAGGACATTTCGGTTGATCGCACGGAACTGCCGCCGGCTCCCGCCGGCAGCTACTACTGGGCGGACCTGATCGGCATGAGCGTCGTCTCCAACAAGGACGAGCCGCTCGGCATGGTCACCGGAATGATGGAAAACGGAGTTCAGGATGTGCTGGTGCTGAGCGATGGGGAGGTCGAAAGACTGATTCCGTTCGTGCAGGGGCCGATCATCCTGTCGGTGGATACCGAAGCTCGGCGCATCGTCGCCGACTGGGCGCCGGACTACTGAGGTGAAGCTGGATGTGGTGAGCCTGTTTCCTGCGTTCGTGGAACAGGTGGTCAAGGTCGGTATCCCGCGGAAAGCGGTCGAAAGTGGTGCATTGCAGTTCCATGCCCGCGATCTCCGCAATTACAGCGATGGGGCCGACCGCCGTGTCGACGATCGTTCCTACGGGGGCGGTCCCGGCATGGTGATGGAGCCAGGGCCATTGGCGGATGCGATCGCTGCCGCGAAAACGGCGATTGGTGTCGAAGCCAAGGTCATTGCGTTGAGCCCGCAAGGCTTGCCGATGACCCAGGCGCTGGTGGAGCAACTGGCGGCAGAACCGGCACTCGTGCTGATCTGCGGACGCTACGAAGGGCTTGATGAGCGGGTCACGCCGCTGATCGATTTCGAAGTGTCGCTGGGCGATTTCGTGCTGTCGGGCGGGGAACTCGCCGCGATGGTGCTGGTGGACGCGATGGCGCGCTTGCTGCCGGGCGTGCTGGGGCATGAAGGATCGGCCGAAGCCGATTCATTCAGTACTGGCCTGCTCGATCATCCGCACTACACGCGGCCGCCGTTGTGGCGCGATGCACCGGTACCGGACGTGCTGTTGTCCGGCGATCATGCGAAAATCGCGCGTTGGCGTAGAAAACAGGCGTTAGGGGCCACTTTCCTGAAGCGACCTGATTTGCTGGAAAAGCTGCAAATCAGCCGTACCGATGCCGAGTTGCTGCGGGAGTTTCTATCCGAGCACTCCGGCGAGAAAAACTAGACGTCGAACGACGTCACCATTGAAACGAGGTGTTTTGACATGAGCAAGATCATTCAGGCGTTGGATGCAGAGACGATGGCCGGCAAGGTCATCCCGGATTTTCGCCCGGGAGACACGGTTGAAGTGAAGGTGAAGGTCAAGGAAGGCGACCGCGAGCGTCTCCAGGCCTATGAAGGCGTGGTCATCGCCAAGCGTTCGCGTGGCGTCAACTCCGCGTTCACCGTGCGCAAGATGTCGCATGGCGAAGGTGTGGAGCGCGTCTTCCAGAGCTACAGCCCGCAGGTCGCTGAAATCACCATCAAGCGCCGCGGCAGCGTCGCCCGCGCGAAGCTGTACTACCTGCGCGGCCGTCAGGGCAAGGCGGCTCGCATCAAGGAAAAGCTGGGCTAAGACTCGTCGCGCGCCATCACGGCGCGCCGCGGTCCTAAAAAAGCCGGCATCGGAAACGATGCCGGCTTTTTTGTGTCCGTCGTACTGCCGGAGTTCGTGCTCAACCCCTTGAAAGCCTTGCTGGATGAACCCAACAAGGCGGGGTTGGCCAACATCACCGAGAGCATTCCATGACCACCGATTCCGCCGCCCCGCAGCAATTCGAATTCCAGACCGAGACCCGCCAGCTGCTGAAGCTGATGATCCACTCGCTGTACTCGAACAAGGAAATCTTCCTGCGCGAGCTGATCTCGAATGCTTCGGACGCCGCCGACAAGCTGCGCTTCCTGGCGATCCAGGATCCGGCGCTGTTCGGCGAAGACACCGTGCTGGCCGTCGATCTGATCGTCGACAGCGCCGCTGGCACGCTGACCGTGCGCGACAACGGCGTCGGCATGAGCCGCGAGGATCTGGTCGACAACCTCGGCACCATCGCCCGTTCCGGCACCAAGGCGTTCATGGAGCAGCTGTCTGCGGACGGCAAGAAGGACGCGCAGCTGATCGGCCAGTTCGGCGTCGGCTTCTACTCGGCGTTCATCGTTGCCGACAAGGTCACGGTCACGTCACGCCGGGCCGGCGAGACCGCAGCACATGTCTGGGAATCGACCGGCGAGGGCAGCTATTCGCTGGAGCCGGTCATCAAGAACGAACGTGGCACCGATATCACGCTGCATCTGCGCGACGACGAGAAGGAGTTCCTTGAAGCCGGCCGCATCGGCCATCTGGTGCGCAAGTACTCCGACCACATCGGCCTGCCGGTGCGGCTGAAGGTCGATGACGGCGAGGTCGAGACGCTGAACAAGGCCGCAGCACTCTGGACGCGTCCGAAGTCGGAGCTGAGCGACGAGGACTATCACAGCTTCTACACCGCGCTGTCCTTCGATCCAGGCAAGCCGCTGAGCTGGGCGCATCAGCGGGTCGAAGGCAATCTCAGCTACATCTCGCTGCTCTACATTCCTGGCGCCGCACCGTTCGATCTCTGGGATCGCGACAAGACCCGCGGCCTGCAGCTGTACGTGAAGCGCGTGTTCATCATGGATCACGGTGCCGAGTTGCTGCCGGCCTATCTGCGCTTCGTCCGCGGTCTGGTCGATTCCGATGATCTGCCGCTGAACGTGTCGCGCGAACTGCTGCAGGGCAATCGCAATGTCGAGAAGCTGAAGTCCGCACTGACCAAGCGAGTGCTCGACATGCTCGACGATCTGGCCAAGAACAAGCCAGACGACTACGCGAAGTTCTGGGACATCTTCGGCGCCGTGCTGAAGGAAGGTCTGGTCGAGGACGCGGTGAATCGCGAGCGCATCGCCAAGCTGTGCCGCTTCGATTCCACCACCGGGACCGATGGCGCCAAGGTGTCGCTGGCCGATTACGTGGCCCGGATGCCGGAGGGCCAGACCAAGATCTATTATGTGACCGGCGACTCGCCTGCCGCTGCGCGCGCCGTGCCGCATGTCGAAGGCTTCCGCAAGAAGGGCTGGGAAGTGCTGCTGCTGTCCGATCGCATCGACGAATGGGTGGTCATGCACCTCAACGAGTTCGACGGCAAGCAGCTGGAATCCTGCGCCGTCGGCGGCGCCGATCTGGCTGCGGACGCCAGCACGCCTGAGGAGAAGGAAAAGACCGAGACCGAATTCGCGCCGCTGCTTGAGCGGCTCGGCAAATCGCTGGGCGCGAAGATCGAAAGCGCCAGATTGTCGTCGCGTCTGGTCGAATCGCCGGCCTGTCTGGTGGCGCCGGACTTCGGCTACAGCCGTCGCCTGGAGAAGATTCTCAAGCAGGCAGGGCAAGCCGCGCCGGCCATGCCGCCGGTGTTGGAAATCAATGCCGAGCACCCGCTGGTCGAGCGTCTGAAAGCCGCCGGCGATGGCGAATTCGATGATCTGGCGGCGATCCTGTATGACCAGAGCGTGCTCGCCGAAGGTGGCCAGCTCGAAGATCCGGCCGCCTTCGTGCGCCGGCTCAACACGCTGATCCTGTCGAATGCCAAGCCCGAAGCAGGCCGGATCGTCATCGACTGAGGTTCAGGTTGCCTCGGTACTGACGGATCGAACGGCACGACTGTTTTTCGTCGTGCCGTTTTTTTGACGCGATTCGTCCAGAAGCCGCGGGAACAGAACTTGTAAAGACCTGGCCGGGAACGGCGAGGGATTGACGTGCAGGGATCGCAGCCACGAGAGAGTGGTCCGCCATCTGTGGATGGGCGCAGCTCGCGACCCCGCCTGTCTGGTCGCCGGCGATTTGCCGCAGCGATGGCCGGTGCCTCGGTACTGACGCCGCTGGTGGTGGTGCTGACCGCCTCGATGATGGCGCTGCTGCTGCAGGGCGGCCTGATCAGTCCTCACAACCGCATCGCGCAGACGCTGGATTCACTGATGCGTTCGATTCCTGAAACTGCGGCGCCTGAAAGCGAGCGCCGTTACGGAGCCTGCGGCGACATCTGCACCGTCAGCGGCGCCTGCCGCCATGTGGTGCTGCACGGCGGCCTGCACGGCGGGCAGAAGGTGCCGATGGAAGTGCTGACCAAGGCGGAATCCTGTCGCTGATTACAAAGCACGCCTGCCGATTCACGGCAGCAGCCGGATCGTTTCCAGGTAGCGCTTCTTCCAGATCGGCGAAGCAACTTCGACCAGGCTGACCTGCCGCCCCGAGGCCGGCGCATGAATCATCCGGCCATCGCCCAGATACAGGCCGACATGCAGGCCACCGCCGTTCTCGAAACGGTAGAACAGCAGATCGCCGGGCTGTGCCTCGCTCAATGACAAGGTCTTGCCCGCATCGCGCTGCGAACGGGTATCGCGCGGCACGATCACGCCGGCTTCGCTGTACGCGAACTGCACCAGACCGCTGCAATCGAAGCCATCCGGATCGTGGCCGCCGTAGTGGTAGGGCCGGCCCAGCTGGCCGAGGGCGGTCTCGACGATATGCTGGCGCAGTGCGAGATGATCCGGCGTCGGGCGGCTCGCACAGCCGCCAAGCAGAAGGCCGATCAGCGTCAAAGCAATTAGAACAACGGAGCGGGGCAGCGACATGGCCGGCACTGTGCCAGTCGCGCGGCCAATAAAAAACCCTCGCGTCGACATTGCTCGTGCGAGGGTTCTGCTGTTACTGCTGACGGCGCTTCAGCCGCCGTGCAGCTTGTCCAGATAGCGTTCGGCATCGAGCGCGGCCTGGCAGCCGGTGCCGGCCGAAGTGATCGCCTGGCGATAGACGTGATCCATCACGTCACCGGCCGCGAACACGCCTTCGACGCTGGTCGCGGTGGCATTGCCTTCGCTGCCGCTTTTCACCTTCAGGTAGCCGCCCGCCATGTCCAGCTGACCTTCGAAGATGCCGGTATTCGGCGAATGGCCGATGGCGATGAACACGCCGGCCAGCTTGGCCTCGCGGGTGCTGCCGTCCTGCACGTTCTTGACCCGCATGCCGGTGACGCCGGTCGCATCGCCGAGCACTTCATCGAGCGACGAGTTCCAGATGATCTCGACCTTGCCTTCCGCCTGCCGCTTGAACAGCTTGTCGTGCAGGATCTTCTCGCCCTTGAACTTGTCGCGGCGGTGGACGATGGTGACCTTGCTGGCGATATTGGCGAGGTACAGCGCTTCTTCGACCGCCGTATTGCCGCCGCCGATCACGGCGACTTCCTGGCCCTTGTAGAAGAAGCCGTCGCAGGTCGCGCAGGCCGACACGCCCTTGCCCTTGAACGATTCTTCGGACGGAATGCCCAGGTACTTGGCGCTGGCGCCGGTGGCGATGATCAGCGCGTCGCAGGTGTAGCTGCCGCTGCCGCCGTGCAAGGTGAACGGCCGGTTCTTCAGATCGACCTTGTCGATGTGGTCATAGATGAACTGGGTATCGAAGCGCTCGGCGTGGCGGCGCATGCGGTCCATCAGATCCGGACCCTGCAGGTGCTCGACATCGCCCGGCCAGTTGTCGACCTCGGTGGTGGTCATCAGCTGGCCGCCCTGTTCGACGCCGGTGATCAGCACCGGTTTCAGATTGGCGCGAGCTGCATAGACCGCAGCCGTGTAGCCGGCGGGGCCGGAGCCGAGAATGATCAGCGGATGATGGTTGCTCATGATTTTTCAGTAACGAATTCGAGAAAGACCGGACGGCAGGCGCGAAGCATAAAGCCCCGCGGTGTGCAGCGGTGCGGCAGTGCACCATCGGTGGCAATGAGCGGATGATGGGGATGCATTCGCCGCTTCAAAGCCCCGGTCGCGGAACCTCTCTCGAGCCGCGTACTGGCAAGCCCCGTGCGATACTTTTCCGTCCCCATTGCCCCGGATTTCCCCCTCATGAGTGAGCCGCGCCCCCTGATCGTGCGTCTGTTCAGCTGGATCTGGACGCTGATCGTGTTCTGCTTCCGCGCCCTGGTCATTCTTTCGCTGGTCGTCCTCGGCGTCGGCATTTGGGCCGGCAGTCGTGACCAGACGCCGGTGATCGAGGACAACGTCGCGCTGACCGTGATCCCGTTCGGCGATCTCAGCGACCAGATCCCGAACGACCGCAGCCGCGCGTTCCTGCAGCGGTTCAGCGACAACAAGCCGACCCAGACCTCGTTGCGCGAAGTGGTCGATGCCATCGACGCCGCTGCCACCGATACGCGCATTCCGTCGATCGTCGTCAAGCTCGATGACATGGCCGGCGCCGGTCTGCCGCAGCTGGAAGAAATCGCCGTCGCCCTGCGCAAGTTCCGCGCGGCCGGCAAGCCGGTGTACGCCTACGGCGATTCCTACGATCAGAAGCAGTACTACATCGCCGCGCAGTCCGATGAAATCTCGATCGATCCGCTCGGTTCGGTGCTGCTCGAAGGTTTTTCGGTCTACACCAACTACTTCAAGGACGCGCTGGACAAGCTGGGCGTGCAGATCAACGTGTTTCGCGTCGGCGAGTTCAAATCCGCCGTCGAGCCTTACGAGCGTAACGACATGTCGCCCGAGGCCCGCACCGCGAACCAGGCCTGGCTCGGCGATCTCTGGAGCCTGTACGGCACCACCATCGGCGACGCGCGCAAGCTGACGCCGGACGCCGCCAATCGCTATATCGCCGGCTTGTCGGCGGGGCTGGAGAAGCACAAGGGCGATCTCGCTGCCTATGCGCTCGAAGCCGGCCTGGTGACCCAGATCGAAACCCAGGCGGATTTCCGCAAACGGATGATCGAACGGGTAGGCGAAGACGACGATCACGGCTCGTTCCGTCAGATCGACGCTGGCAGCTATCTGGCCGCCGTCCACGCCGAAAAATCCGCACGTGGCGCCGACAAGATGGCCGTGGTGATCGTTCAGGGCGAAATCGTCGACGGTGATGGCGAGGACAACAACGCTGGCGGCGACACCATCGCCGATCTGCTCGACCGCGCCCGCCGCGACGACAAGGTAAAGGCGGTGTTGTTGCGGGTGAATTCGCCGGGCGGCAGCGTGTTCGCCTCGGAGAAGATTCGTCGTGGCGTGCTGGCGCTGCAGGCAGCCGGCAAGCCGGTCGTCGCGTCGATGTCGACCCTGGCGGCGAGCGGCGGCTACTGGATTTCGATGGACGCTGACCAGATCTGGGCAGAACCGACGACGATCACCGGCTCGATCGGCATCTTCGGCATGATCCCGACCATCAACGAGCCGCTGAACAAGATCGGCATCCACACCGATGGCGTCGGCACCACGCCGCTGGCCGGCGCGTTCCGCATCGACCGGCCGCTGGCCGACAGCGTCAAGACGCTGTTCCAGCTGCAGATCGAGAAGGGTTATCGCAACTTCATCGAAGGCGTGGCCAAGGGTCGCGAGATTCCGGTCGAGCAGGTCGATTCGATCGCTCGCGGAAGGGTCTGGAGCGGCAAGGCGGCGAAGGAACTCGGGCTGGTCGATTCGCTCGGCAGCTTCCAGGATGCCGAAACGGCATTGGCGCAGCTGGCCAAGCTCACCCCCGGCCGCTATCAGCTCAACGAGATGCAGCCGGATCGCGATCTGTTCAAGCAACTGCTCGGCGAGCTGTTCGGCAAGGGACAGGGCATGAGCGGCCAGGGCAATCTCTATGGCGCGCTGCTGGGCCAGCTTCCGGGTGGCGCCTTGGCGGCACCGGCCCGGGCGATCGGGGATGCCGTGCGTCGTCTCGACGACCCGCAGCGCGTCTACGCCTACTGCTTCTGCACGCCGGTGCTCGGCGGGCGCTGAGCGAGATCAGAGACTTCTGGAGTCGGCGGCGCTACTTGGCGCCGCCGACCTTGGTAACAGTTGCCTGGCGAACCTCTGCCAGCTCGCGGCGCAGTTCGGCCAGTTCGAGCAGTACCTGGCCGATGCCGGTCTCGTTCTTCAGGTTGACCCGGTAATCGGCTTCCGCGTGCAGGCGTTCCTTCAGCACCTGCCGGTTCTGACTCATCATCAGCAGCGGCCCTTGCACGGCGACCAGAAACGCCAGGAAGAAGTTGAAGAACTGGTACGGATAGGGATCGAACTGCAAACCGGGCACGGCGTTGACACCGGTCCAGAGCGCCGTCGAAACAATCAGCAGGATCAGGAAGGACCAGCTGCCGTTCCACTGCGCCACCCGATCGGCCAGCTTCTGCGACCAGGTCTGTTGTTCATCGGATTCCCGATTGATGTCGCGGGATGCCGGCGTGCCAAGCAGCTCGGCAGCGGTGCGCAGTCGCCGTGACATCACCGCCAGCATCGAGATGCCGATGCGCGGCGAACGATCGAGCTGGGCGATGAAGCTGTCGCGGGTCAGTTCGACCAGCTCCGCACCGTGCGGCACGTCGACACTGGCGCTGCGCGGCTCGTTGTCGATCAGCGCCATCTCGCCGAAGAATTCACCTTCGCCCAGTTCCTGCAGCATCACCGGCGCGGCACCTTGTTGCGTGGCCGGCAGCAGCACGCGCACCTTGCCGCTGACGACGATGAACATCGAGCCGCCGTGCTCGCCCTTCGAGAACAGCAAGGTGCCAGGCACAACCTTGCGCGGCAGCAGCAGCTGTTCCAGTTCGCCGAGATCGCTGTCGGAAAAATCCTGGAACAGCGGCACGCGCTTCAGCAGTTGCAGATAAGCAGTCACCGGAACATTCCCCGACATGGCCTTGGCTACGACTCGGATGGTCGCTCTGCAAGCATTGTGCGCTTCGGCCGCCGGGCGCTGTCAGGTGAAACGCATCGACAGATCGACGGCGCGGACATGCTTGGTGATGGCGCCGATCGAGATGCGGTCGACGCCGGTTTCGGCAATCGCGCGGATGTTCGCGAGCGTAGCGCCGCCGGAGTATTCGATCAGCGTGCGGCCGCCAGCAGCGCGATGGGCCTGGGTCAGACGCACGGCGGCAATCAGTTCGGAGTCGGCGAAATCATCGACCAGCAATAGATCGACATCCTGATCCAGGGCGATGCGGGCTTCGTCCAGCGTTTCCGCTTCGGTCATCAGCGGCACACCGGAATCCAGCGCGCGCGCGGCGGCAATCGCTTCGGCGATACCTCCGGCTGCAGCGATGTGGTTTTCCTTGATCAGGATGCCGTCGTACAGGCCGATGCGATGGTTGACGCCGCCGCCGCAGAGCACGGCGTACTTCTGGGCATTGCGCAGGCCGGGCAAGGTCTTGCGGGTATCGACGATCGCCGCACCGGTGCCCGCCACAGCGTCGACGTACTCGCGCACCGCAGTCGCGGTGCCGGACAGTGACTGCAGGAAGTTCAGCGCCGTGCGCTCACCGGTCAGCAGGCTGCGCGCCGAGCCTTGCAGGCGATAGAGCACTTGATCAGCGGCCACTAACTGGCCATCGTCGACCAGCCATTCGAGCTGAACGGAGTCATCGAGCTGCGCGAACACCGCATCGACCCAGGCCCGGCCGCAGATCACCGCAGTTTCCCGGGAGATCACTCGCGCGCTGGCCTGCTGGTCGGCTGGCACCAGACGCGCCGTGTGATCGCCGCTGCCCAGATCTTCGGCAATGGCTTGGGCGACGACGGCGTCCAGATCATTGACGTAAGCCGGCAGCGTCATCTGCAGGCTCACTTCGAGAGCAGATGTTCGAGCAGCGCCATCTGCGCCCACATGCGGTTTTCGGCTTCGTCCCAGACCACGCTCTGCGGTCCGTCGATGACTTCGGCCGACACTTCCTGGCCGCGATGCGCCGGCAGGCAGTGCATGAAGATCGCGTCGCGCTTGGCGCGGGTCATCAGCGCTGCGTCGATCTGGTAGTCGGCGAATGCGGTGACCCGGCGCTGCTGCTCGGCTTCCTGGCCCATGCTGGTCCAGGTATCGGTGACCAGAACGTCCGCGCCATTGGCGGCAAAGCTGGCGCCGCGCAGCAGTTCGACATGGCTGCCTGCAGCCGCGACGATGTCCGCCGCCGGCTCGAAACCCTTGGGGCAGGCGATGCGGAAGCTGAAATCGAATAGCGCTGCCGCTTCGATCCAGGAATGGCAGACGTTGTTGCCGTCGCCGATCCAGGCCGCGACCTTGCCCTTCGGATCACCGCGATGCTCGAACCAGGTCTGCATGTCGGCCAGTAACTGGCAGGGGTGATGCAGGTCCGACAGGCCGTTGATCACCGGCACGCGGGAGGCCGAAGCCAGCGCTTCCTGATCGGCCTGGGAATCGTTGCGGATCATGATCGCGTCGCACATCCGCGACAGCACTTTCGCCGTGTCCTCGATCGGTTCGTCGCGGCCGAGCTGGGTGGCGTTCGAATGCAGGAACAGCGCGTGGCCGCCGAACTTGGCCATGCCGGCTTCAAAGCTGACACGGGTGCGCGTCGAGTTCTTGGTGAAGATCATCGCCAGCGTCTTGCCCGTCAGCACGCCGTTTCGCGTCGGGCCGGACTTCTTCATCTCGATGGCGCGCAGCACGATGGCGCGCAGTTCGTCGGAAGTGAAGTCGCTGAGCTTGAGCAGGTGACGAGTCATCTCGAAATCCGGTGGAGCGCGGCCCGGGTCACGGCGGGCAGCGGGTCATGCAAGGGTCTGAAGGAGGGGGTGAAAGGCCAAAAACAAAAAGGGTCGCAACCGGCGACCCTTTCAACCATAAATGAACCGGGCGTCGTCCGTCCACGCGGGACGGACGTGCCCGATCTGCTGCGATCAGCTCAGGTTCTTCTCGACGAATTCCCAGTTCACCAGCGACCAGTAGTGTTCCAGGTAGGTCGGACGGGCATTACGGTAGTCGATGTAGTAAGCGTGTTCCCAGACGTCGCAGGTCAGCAGCGGCGTGTCGCCATTGGTCATCGGGTTGCCGGCGCCGGTGGTCGAAACGATCGCCAGCGTGCCGTCTGACTTCTTGACCAGCCAGGCCCAGCCCGAGCCGAAGGTGCCGATGGCGGCTTCGGTGAACTGCTTCTTGAAGTCTTCGATGCCGCCGAAGGTCTTGACCAGCGCGTCGGTCAGCTTCTTGCCGGGGGCAGCCTGGCTTGGCGTAAGGCAATGCCAGAAGAAGGTGTGATTCCAGATCTGGGCGACGTTGTTGAACAGCTTGCCGGACGACTTCTTGATCACGTCTTCGATCGACGCGTTCTCGAATTCGGTACCGACGATCAGCTTGTTGGCCATGTCGACATAGGCCTTGTGATGCTTGCCGTAGTGGTACTCGAAGGTCTCGCGCGACATGTGCGGCTCGAGTGCTTCGCGGGGGTACGGCAGTTCCGGCAGGGCAAAGGTCATGGAAATTACTCGTGAAGGCGGGTTGACGGTTCCGAGGGGTTCAAACGTCCGATGAGATGTCGCCGGACTGGCGTCGACTGCGATCCCATCGATGGCGCGATTTTAGCATTGCCGATGTGCCCGAAGGGCGGCTTCAATGTAGCTGATCCTTCCGGGTGTTAAAATCCGGTCATTCCCCGCCTCAGCCATCACGGACAGGACCATGGACGCACTCGAAAGAATCAAGCAGCAGGTTACCCAGAACCCGATCATTGTCTACATGAAGGGCACGCCGGATTTTCCGCAATGCGGATTTTCGTCGCGCGTCATCAAGGCCCTCAATAGCTGCGGGGCGGAGTACGCCTACGTCAACATCTACGAAGACGAAGAGGTTTATCGCGCGCTGCCGAAGTTCGCCAACTGGCCGACCTTCCCGCAGCTGTACGTGAAGGGCGAACTGGTCGGCGGCTGTGACATCACGCTCGACCTGTTCCAGTCCGGCGAACTGCAGAAGATGCTGAAGGAAGCGACTGTCGCTGCCTGATCGCTGCTCGGCTGTACCGAAAACGCCCGCCTTGCGCGGGCGTTTTTTGTTGAGCCGCCTACGACGGCCTTCCCCTGCGGGCATCCTGCCCTGGCTTTGCAAACCGCGAACCGGTATCACCGCCATGGGAAATCTGGCGCATAAATCCGCGCCGTAATAACTTGGCGGCCCGCAGGCTGCGGACACTAGGAGGGATCGAGATGGCGGTAGGTCTTCTGATCGTCGGTGACGAACTGCTGTCCGGCAAGCGGCCGGACAAGCATTTGCCGAAAGTGATCGAGCTGCTCGGCGCGCGCGGCATCAGCCTGGAATGGGCGCATTTCGCCGGTGATGACGAGCTGCAGATCGCCGAGCTGATCCGCGCTGCACGGACCCGCGGCGACGTGCTGCTGTCCTGTGGCGGCATCGGCGGCACTCCGGATGACCGCACGCGGCAAGCCGCGGCACGCGCCTTCGACGTGCCGATTGCCCGTCATCCCGAAGCGCTGGCGATCATCGAGCGCCAGTACGGTGACAAGGCCTGGCCGAATCGCGTGCTGATGGCCGATTTCCCGCTCGGTGCGGGGCTGATCCCGAATCCAGTCAACAACATCGCCGGCTTCCACATCGGCAACTGCTACTTCGTGCCCGGCTTCCCGGAAATGGCCTGGCCGATGCTCGAATGGGTGCTCGACGAGCGTCTGCAGGCTCTGCACAACGCCGAGCCGCCAGTCGAATTCACCTTCCGCGCCTATGGCTCGGGCGGCGAGGGCGATCTGATCGACCTGATGGAAGCCACCTTGAGCGCCTATCCGCCGATCAAGCTCGCCAGCCTGCCGTTTCGCGGTACGCCCGAGCGCGAGCGGCACATCGAATTCGGCATCAAAGGCCCGAAGGCCGACGCCGAAGCGGCCACCCGCTGGTTCCGCGAGCGGCTGCTGGCGCGCGGTGACATTCGCATCGAAGACCTGCGTCAACCATGAGCGCAACGCCGGCCGCTGACTCCGTATTGCGGCCGGCGGCAGCTCGCGAGCTGTGTACCGATTGCGGTATCTCGCGCTCGAGCGACCCCGGCCGCTGCGGCCGCGCCTGCCAGTTCATCAAACCGGATTACCCGGCGCTGGAAACCCGCGTCCATGGCCGGACGCGGAATGCCTTGCGGCCGGACGAAACCTTCTTCGGCCCGCATCAGCAGATGCACCGCGCGGCACTCGCAAAGCCGAAGCCCGGCGCGCAATGGACCGGCATCACCACCAGAATCGCCGAACGTCTGCTCGAAACCAGCGCCGTCGACGCGGTGCTGACGATGACCGCCGATCCCACCGATCGCTGGCGCCCGGTGCCGGTGCTGGTCACCCGGGCAGAAGACCTTGCCGCCTGTCGGGGCATGCGCATGGGCTACGCACCGCTGCTGGCGCTGCTGGAGCCGGCGCGCGCTGCCGGCCACAAGCGCCTCGCGGTGATCGGCATTCCCTGTCAGATCTATGCCCTGCGAGCACTTGAAGCGGAACTGGGTTTCGACCGTCTCTACGTGATCGGCACGCCCTGCTCGGACAACACCACGACCGAGAACTTCCATACCTTTCTCGACCTGCTGTCGGATCAGCCCGACACGATCAGCTATCTGGAATTCCGCGCTGATTACCACGTCGAACTGCGCTTCGACGATGGCCGCCACAAGACCATCCCGTTCCTGCAGTTGCCGATCTCGAAACTGCCGCGCGACTTCTTTCCGCTGACCTGCCGCACCTGTGTCGACTACACCAACACGCTCGCCGACATCACCGTCGGCTACATGGGCGGCGAGGGCGAGCAATGGCTGATCGTGCGCAATGCGCGCGGTGCGGAACTGCTGGCGCTGCTCGGCGATGAAGTGCGTCTGTCGGCGCCGGGCAGTGCCGGCAAGCGTGCCGGGCCGGTCAAGGGATTTCTCGCCAACACCGAGCGCGCCGCTGGTGGCTTGCCGCTGCGGCGGATGCCGGACTGGCTGAAGCCGATCGTAGGCTGGCTGATGCCCAGAGTCGGCCCGCGCGGCCTGGAATTCGCGCGTGCGCGGGTCGAGATGAAAGCGGTGGAAACGGTCATCCATCTGCGTCGCGAAATGCCTCGCCGGTTGAAATCGATGGTGCCAGCGCACGTCTGGAAGCTGGTCGAGGCCTATGGCTTGAAGCCGTCTGAGGACGAGATCCCACCGCGCTGAGCGTCGGCCACTCGTGGCATGCACACATTGGCCGATCGAAATGCATCGGTAATGAGGGTCAACCCTCGAAGATTCCCTAGAATGCGCGTCCCGTAGAACAGCTCCAGAACCGCCGAGACCTTCGCGCATGAATCCGATCGACGCCCAGCGCAAGGCCGCGCTCGAATATCACGAGTTTCCGACCCCCGGAAAACTCGCGGTCATGCCGACCAAGCAGATGGTCAACCAGAACGATCTGGCGCTGGCCTATTCGCCCGGTGTCGCGGCAGCCTGCGAGGAGATCGTCAAAGACCCGGCCAACGCCTTCCGCTACACCGCGCGCGGCAATCTGGTGGCAGTGATCACCAATGGCACGGCCGTGCTCGGTCTTGGTGCAATCGGCCCGCTGGCAGCCAAGCCGGTGATGGAAGGCAAGGCGGTGCTGTTCAAGAAATTCGCCGGCATCGACGTCTTCGATCTGGAAGTCGAGCAGCGCGATCCGGACAAGCTGATCGAGCTGATTGCCGCGCTCGAACCGACCTTCGGCGGCATCAACCTCGAAGACATCAAGGCGCCGGAATGCTTCTACATCGAGCGCAAG
Organism: Nevskia ramosa DSM 11499; assembly: GCF_000420645.1. Classification (NCBI taxonomy): domain Bacteria; kingdom Pseudomonadati; phylum Pseudomonadota; class Gammaproteobacteria; order Nevskiales; family Nevskiaceae; genus Nevskia; species Nevskia ramosa. The sequence goes on from NZ_ATVI01000005.1 coordinate 708,955, forward strand.
CTGCGCGAGCGGATGAAGATTCCGGTTTTCCACGATGACCAGCACGGCACCGCGATCATCGTCGGCGCGGCGGTCACCAATGGCCTGGCAGTGGTCGGCAAGGACATCGGCGCGGTCAAGCTGGTGGTCAGCGGTGCGGGTGCGGCGGCGCTGGCCTGCGTCGAGTTGCTGGTCGAGCTCGGCATCCGCATCGAGCATGTCTGGCTCACCGATCTCGCCGGTGTCGTCTACCAGGGCCGCACCGAGCTGATGGACGAGGACAAGGCACGCTACGCGCAGGCCACCGACGCCCGCACGCTGGCCGAGGTGATCCCGGAGCCGACATCTTTCTCGGCCTGTCCGCCGGCGGTGTGCTGAAGCCGGAGATGGTCAAGACCATGGCGACCCGGCCGCTGATCCTGGCGCTGGCCAACCCGACGCCGGAAATCCTGCCGAGCGAAGTGCGCAGCGTCCGCGACGACGCGATCATCGCCACCGGCCGCACCGATTACCCGAACCAGGTCAACAACGTCCTGTGCTTCCCGTTCATCTTTCGAGGCGCGCTCGATGCGGGTGCCACGACGATCACTCGGGAGATGGAAATCGCCGCCGTGCGGGCGATTGCCGAACTGGCACGGCTGGAGCAGAGCGATGTCGTGGCCAATGCCTATGGCATCGAGGATCTGTCGTTCGGCCCCGAATACCTGATTCCGAAACCCTTCGATCCGCGCCTGATCGTGCAGATCGCACCGGCTGTGGCGCAGGCGGCGATGGACTCCGGCGTGGCGACCCGGCCGATCGAGGATTTCGACGCTTACCGACAGAAGCTGCAGCAGTTCGTGTACCACAGCGGCACCCTGATGAAGCCGGTGTTCGCGGCCGCGCGCCGGGTGCCGGCGGACAAGAGCCGGATCATCTTTGCCGAAGGCGAGGACGAGCGCGTCCTTCGCGCCGTGCAGATCGTCGTCGACGAAAAGCTGGCGCGGCCGATCCTGGTCGGCCGGCCGAAAGTCATCGCGCTGGCGATCGCCAAGCACGGCTTGCGGATCAAGGCTGGCGAGCATTTCGATGTCGTCAATCCGGAATACGACGAGCGCTATCACGACTACTGGAGCGAGTACCAGACGATCATGGCGCGCCGCGGCGTGACTGCGCAGTACGCGCGCATCGAGATGCGCCGCCGCACCAGCCTCATCGCCTCGATGTTGCTCAGGAAGGGCGAGGGCGACGGCATGATCTGCGGCACTTTCACCACTACCTGGCGCCATCTGCAGTACATCGACCGGGTGATCGGCCTCAAGGAAGGCGCCAACTGCTATGCGTTGATGAACGGCGTGGTGCTGCCAACGCGCCAGCTGTTCATCGTCGACACCCACGTCAATGTCGATCCGACCGCCGCCCAGCTTGCCGAGATCACCGTGATGGCCGCTGAGGCGATCCGTCGCTTCGGTATCGAGCCGAAAGCGGCGCTGCTGTCGCATTCGAACTTCGGTTCCAGCGATTCACCGAGCGCCCTGAAGATGCGCGAAACCTTGGCGCTGCTGCGCGAACAGGCGCCGGAGCTGATCGTCGACGGCGAAATGCATGCCGATTGCGCGCTGGACGAAGCGCTGCGTCGCTCGGTGCTGCCGGAATCGACCTTGACCGGCCAGGCCAATCTGCTGGTCTGCCCGAACCTCGATGCCGCGAACATCGCCTACAACCTGCTGAAGACCGCCGCCGGCAACAATGTCGCGATCGGGCCGGTACTGCTCGGCTGCGCAAAGCCGGTTCACATCCTGACCCCGTCGGCGACCGTGCGTCGCATCGTCAACATGGTGGCGCTGACGGTCATGGAAGCCGCCAAGGGCTTGACCTGAGGGGCTCTGAACTCTACGCGGAGCGCAGCATTTGTTATCGGAAAATGGCTCGCCCGCCTTGGGCGTAGCCGCCAAGTTCCAGTATCCTTCGCGCGCTTTTTTGCTGCCCTTATCGCCGCTTTCGCAACAGGAACTGACAGGACATATCGTGGACCAGACGCTCGCCGCCCGCGTGGGCCGTATCAAGCCCTCTCCGACTCTCGCCGTCACCGCCAAGGCCGGTGAACTGAAAGCGCAGGGTCTCGATGTGCTGAGCCTCGGCGCCGGTGAGCCGGACTTCGACACGCCGGCACACGTCAAGGCCGCCGCCGTGAAGGCGATTGCCGATGGCTTCACCAAGTACACACCGGTGGGCGGCACGCCGAGCCTGAAGCGGGCGATCATCGCCAAGCATCAGCGCGATAACGGTCTGGAATACGCGCCGAACCAGGTGCTGGCTTCCGTCGGCGGCAAGCAGGCTTGCTACAACCTCTGCCAGGCGCTGCTCAACGATGGCGACGAGGTGATCATCCCGGCGCCGTTCTGGGTCAGCTATCCGGACATGGTGCTGCTCGCCGACGGCAAGCCGGTGATCCTGCCGACCGATGCCTCGACGCGCTACAAGATCACCGCGGCGCAGCTGGCGGCGGCGATCACCGCGAAGACGCGGCTGATCTTCCTGAACTCGCCGTCGAACCCGTCGGGCATGGCCTACACCAAGGCCGAGCTGGCGGCGCTCGGCGAAGTGCTGCTCAAGTACCCGCGGATCATCATCGCCAGCGATGACATGTACGAAAAGATCCTCTGGGCGCCGGAGCCGTTCGCGAACATCGTCAACGCCTGCCCGGAGCTGTACGAGCGCACCATCCTGATCCACGCGGTGTCGAAGACCTACGCGATGACCGGCTGGCGTCTGGGCTGGTCCTGTGGCCCGAAGTGGCTGATCACGGCGATGGCCGACATCCAGAGCCAGAGCACCTCGAACCCGACCTCGATCGCCCAGGTGGCCGCCGAAACCGCGCTCAACGGCGACCAGGCCTGCGTCGCCGAGATGACCGTCGCCTTCAAGCGCCGCCACGACCTGCTGGTCGACGGCCTGAACAAGATTCCGGGCATCAAGTGCCTGCCGGGCGACGGCACCTTCTACGCGTTCCCGGACGTCTCCGGCCTGATGAAGGCCAAGGGCTTCGAAGACGATCTGCAGCTGTCGGACGCGCTGCTGAAAGAGAAGCTCGTCGCGCTGGTGCCAGGTTCGGCATTCGGCACGCCGGGCCACATGCGCCTGTCGTTCGCGACCAGCGACAAGGTGCTGGTCGAAAGCCTGAAGCGCATCGACGAATACGCGCGCGGCTGACGCGCTGCGATGGTGACCGAAGGCCCGCAGATGCGGGCCTTTTTTTGGGGGCTTTCCGGTGCCGGCAAAGGCAGGCCAGCGGCCACAAAAAAGCCCGCACGAGGCGGGCTGGTTTTCTGCGTGGCTCCCTGAGTAGGACTCGAACCTACGACCCAGTGATTAACAGTCACTTGCTCTACCGACTGAGCTATCAGGGAATTCGGCAGGCGCGCATTCTAACGGAAGTTGCCGGCAAAGCAACATCATCTGCATCGATTTCATCGTTTCGATGCTGTGCGGGCATCGGCCACATTGGCCTGTCACAGGGTCCGGGCCGTGCTGACTTCGTGGCCCGATTCCGCAGGCCGGCGTGATTGATCGATCTCGGCATTGCTTCGATCCCGAGGCCGGGTACCATACCGATGGACCTTCATCACCGCGCCGTGTCGTCGATAGCGCCGACCGCCGCCGTCGAAAGTCCGCGAGAGTCTTGCGAAGACATACCTAAAGACTCCAGCAGCAGTGAGCGCGCTTCGCTGGCCAGATCCGGCGAAGCCTGATGTTCACTTCGCCAGCTGGGGCCACCGCAATCAAAAAAAGATCAGACCATGAGCACTCCGCAGCCGACGATCATCTACACCCTGACCGATGAAGCTCCCCTGCTCGCCACCTGCGCTTTCCTGCCGATCATTCGTACCTTCACCGAGGCGGCGGGCATCGCGGTCACCACGACCGATATCTCGGTCGCGGCGCGCATCCTCGGCGAGTTTCCGGATTTCCTGACCGACGAGCAGAAAGTACCCAACACCCTGGCCGAACTCGGCAAGAAGACGCTGGAGCCGGACGCCAACATCATCAAGCTGCCGAATATCAGCGCCTCGCAGAACCAGCTGGTGGCCGCGATCCGGGAACTGCAAGGCAAGGGCTACGCGCTGCCGGATTTCCCAGAGAATCCGCAGAGCGACGAGGACAAGGCGATCCGCCTCCGCTACAACAAGTGCCTGGGCAGCGCCGTCAATCCGGTGCTGCGCGAAGGCAACTCCGATCGCCGCGCGCCGAAGGCGGTCAAGGATTACGCCCGCAAGCATCCGCACAGCATGGCGCCCTGGAGCCAGGCCTCGCGCAGCCATGTTTCGCACATGCACCGCGGGGACTTCTACCATGGCGAAAAGTCGATGACCCTGGACAAGGCGCGCGACGTGAAGATGGAACTGATCACCACCTCCGGCAAGGCACTCGTGCTGAAGCCCAAGGTCGCGCTGCAGGCTGGCGAAGTGATCGACAGCATGTTCATGAGCAAGAAAGCGCTGTGCGAGTTCTACGAGAACGAGATCGAAGACGCGCACAAGGCCGGGGTGATGTTCTCGCTGCACGTCAAGGCGACGATGATGAAGGTCTCGCACCCGATCGTCTTCGGCCACTGCGTGAAGATCTTCTACAAGGCCGCCTTCGAGAAGCACGGCAAGCTGTTCGACGAGCTGGGCGTCAACGTCAACAACGGCATGGCCAACCTGTACGACAAGATCAAGACGCTGCCGCAAACCGAGCAGGACGAGATCAAGCGCGATCTGCATGCCTGCCACGAGTACCGCCCAGAACTGGCGATGGTCGATTCGGCCAAGGGCATCACCAACTTCCACTCGCCGAACGACATCATCGTCGACGCGTCGATGCCGGCGATGATCCGCAACGGCGGCAAGATGTACGGCGCCGACGGACGCCTCAAGGACGTCAAGGCCGTGATGCCGGAATCGACCTTCGCGCGCATCTACCAGGAGATGATCAACTTCTGCAAAACGCACGGCGCTTTCGATCCCAAGACCATGGGCACCGTGCCGAACGTCGGCCTGATGGCGCAGCAGGCCGAGGAATACGGCTCGCACGACAAGACCTTCGAGATTCCGGAAGACGGTGTCGCCAACATCACCGACCTCGCCACGGGCGAAGTGCTGCTCTCGCAGACCGTGGAGACCGGTGACATCTGGCGCATGTGCCAGGTGAAGGACGCAGCGATCCGCGATTGGGTCAAGCTGGCCGTCACGCGTGCGCGCAACTCCGGCACCCCGGCGGTCTTCTGGCTCGATCCCTATCGCCCGCACGAGCACGAGCTGATCCAGAAGGTGGTGAAGTACGTGCAGGAGTACGACATCAAGGGACTCAAGCTGGAGATCATGTCCCAGGTGCGGGCCATGCGGTACACGCTGGAAAGAGTGATCCGCGGTCAGGACACGATCTCGGTCACCGGCAACATCCTGCGCGACTACCTGACCGATCTGTTCCCGATCATGGAACTGGGCACCAGCGCCAAGATGCTGTCGATCGTGCCGCTGATGGCCGGCGGCGGCATGTACGAAACCGGCGCCGGCGGCTCCGCGCCGAAGCACGTGCAGCAGCTGGTCGAAGAGAACCATCTGCGCTGGGATTCGCTCGGCGAGTTCCTGGCGCTGGCCGTGAGCCTCGAGGATCTGGGGCTCAAGACCGGCAACCCGCAGGCGAAGATTCTCGCCAAGACGCTCGATGCTGCCACCGGCAAGCTGCTCGACAACAATAAAAACCCGTCGCCGAAAACTGGCCAGCTGGACAACCGCGGCAGCCAGTTCTACCTGGCCTTGTACTGGGCGCAGGAGCTCGCCAAACAGACCGAAGACGCGGAGTTGCAGAAGCACTTCGCAGCCCTCGCCGAGAAACTCGCTGCGAACGAGCAGACCATCATCGAGGAACTCGCCTCCGTTCAGGGCAAGCCGATCGATATCGGCGGCTACTACAAGCCCGATGTGGCCAAGATGGAAGCCGCGATGCGGCCCAGCAAGACGCTCAACGCGACCCTGGCTGAAGCACAGGGCTGATCGGCATTGCAGTGGGCGGAAGTCAGGTCGATCGACCTGGCTTCCGCCCAATGCTCGGCGAGATTTTTTCCGCGCGTTTAACCCCGTTGGGCCATCGACTCCGTTTGAGTCATCAAGTCCCCACGGAGGTTCTCGCCATGCACCGTCATTTGCCTATCTTCGCCGCCGCCAGTCTGTTCGGTGCGGCGATCGCGCTGTCCGCCTGTTCGACGACTCAGCCCGCTGAATCGGCGCATCAGGAAGTCTTGCCCGCGGCAGCGCCGCAGCCATCGACGCAGACTGAAGCCGATCAGGCCGTGGTTAGCGCCAAGGCGGCCCGAGCGGCGACGATGCAGGAACATCGACTGAGCAAATCGATGCCGGCGCCGATGCAGACACTGATCGCGCCCGGTGCGCCGCTGTATCAGCCACAGCCGGCCGAGGATCGCGAGCAGTACGCCGCGCTGACCGCCAATCCGGTGTTCCGCGCAGGTGAAACTCCGGTGTCGACGTTCAGCGTCGATGTCGATACCGGTTCGTACTCGAACGTGCGCCGCCTGCTCAATGAGGGCCGCCTGCCGCCGGCCGATGCCGTGCGCGTCGAGGAGTTGATCAACTACTTCGATTATGCCTATGCCGGCCCGAAGGATCGTTCGACGCCGTTCGCGCTGCATACCGAGCTGGGCCCGACGCCCTGGAACTCGAACACAGAACTGCTGGCGATCGGCATCCAGGGCTGGAAGCCGGCGGCCAGCGAGACGCGGCCGTCGAACCTGGTGTTCCTCGTCGATGTGTCCGGCTCGATGCACGACAAGGACAAGCTGCCGCTGGTCAAGTCCAGCCTGAAGCTGCTGGCCAATGAGCTGACTGCGCGCGATCGCATCAGCCTCGTCGTCTACGCCGGCCGTACCGAAGTGGTGCTGGAACCGACGCCGGGCGACCAGACCGCGAAGATCATCGCCGCGCTCGATCGCCTTGAAGCCGGTGGCTCGACCAATGGCGCCAGCGGCATCCAGCTCGCCTACCAGATGGCGAAACAGGCCTACATGCCAGAAGGCAACAACCGCGTGCTGCTGGCCACCGATGGCGATTTCAATGTCGGCATCAGCGATGTCCGTCAGCTGAAGCAGATGGTCGAGGAACAGCGGAAATCGGGCGTGGCGCTATCGACGCTCGGCTTCGGCACCGGCAACTACAACGACCAGCTGATGGAGCAGATCGCCGACGTCGGCAACGGCCACTACCAGTACATCGACAGCCTGACCGAAGCGCGCCGGGTGTTCGTCGACGAGCGCGCGTCGGCGCTGGAAACGATCGCTCGCGACGTCAAGATCCAGATCGAGTTCAACCCGGCGCTGGTCGCCGAATACCGCTTGATCGGCTACGAAAATCGCCTGCTCAAGCGCGAGGATTTCAACAACGATGCGATCGATGCCGGCGACATCGGCGCTGGTCATCGGGTGACCGCGCTGTACGAGATTGCCCGCGTCGGCAGCGGCGGCGAGAAGATCGATGGACTTCGCTATGGCGCCGAGCAGCGCAAGCCTGCAACCACCAAGACTGGCGAGTTGGCCTTCCTGCGTCTGCGCTACAAGCTGCCGGATGACGGTATCAATGCCAGTTCCCGGCTGATCGAACGGGTGATCCGTCCGGAAGATGCGGTGACGGCGCTGAAGACTTCGGCTTCGTTCAAGCTCGCGGCAGCAGTTGCCGCTTACGGCCAGATCCTGCGCGGCGGCGAGTACGTCGATCGTTACGAGTTGCGCGACGCTGCAGCGTTGGCAAGATCGGCGATGGCGGGACAGGCCGATCAGGCCAGCGGCCGCAGCGCAGAATTCGTCGAGCTGGTGAAGCTCGCGGCGAGCCTGAAATCAACCACCGCCGCGAATCGTCCGAACGGGGAGACGACTGACTGAATGTCCACAGGCCCTAGCGATGAACAGCTGATGCAGCGCTACCGCGACGGCGATGCCAGCGCGTTCGAGCCGCTGTATCGGCGTCATCGCGATGGCGTCTACCGCTATCTGCTGCGCGGCTGTTCGCGGTCCGAACTGGCGGGCGAGCTGTTTCAAGAGGTGTGGATCGGCGTGGTGCGGGCGCGGACTGACTGGCAGCCACGCGCCCGCTTCGCGACCTGGCTGTACCGCATCGCCCACAATCGCCTGATCGACACCTGGCGCAGCACACCGCAGGGCCACGAGTCTTTGCCCGATGAGAGCGACGAGGACGGAGGCACGAGTATTCCGCCAGCGCTGTGGGCGCCGTTGCAGGAGCGGCCCGAAGAACAGCAGCTGGCCAGCGAGCGCGGTGTGCGTCTGCGCAAGGCGCTGGCCACCTTGCCGCGGGAACAGCGCGATGCCTTCCTGCTGCATGAGGAAAGCGGCATGAGCCTGGACGAGATTGCCGAAGCCAGCGGCGTCGGCCGCGAAACGATCAAGAGCCGGCTGCGCTACGCGCTGGCCAAACTGCGAGAGGCGCTCGCCGATGTCTGAACCGAAGCCGCCCGTGATGCCGGACGATGATCGCGAACTGGAAGATTTCCTGGCCGGACGCAGCGAACTGTCGCGGCTGTATCGCCAGGACGCTTCCGAGATCAAGGCGCCGGATGCGCTCGATGCGGCGGTGCTGGCGGCTGCTCAATCGTCGCTGCCGAGTGCGAAAGCGAAGCAGGCCCGGCTGCGTCGCTGGCGTCTGCCGCTGAGCCTCGCGGCATCGATGGTGATCGGCATCGCGGTGCTGCGCGAAGTGCCGCGAGAGCCTGCCTTGCCGGTGGCCAGCGAGGTGATGGCAATGGCAGTGGAAGCACCCTCACCGTCGGCTCCTGCGACGGTCGAGAAGGCGCCGCCGCGGGCGGCTGCTGCGCCAATGCCCGAGCGGGCTGAGGCAAGGAAGAAATCGGCGCCGCTGCTGCAGCCTCCTCGTGTAATTCCCGACGCCGCCATTGCCGCACCGCCGCCCGCACCGCTTGAAGCAGCCAAGCCTGAAGCCTACGAGCCAGCCCTCCGTGCACGCAGCGCGGCAAAGGCGGCGGCTCCGCTGGTGGCTGAGTCAGAGGTGATGAAGGCTGACGATGCCGCCTGGCAGCCCGCTCGCTATCGCGGTCTGCAGCTCGGCGCGGTGACGGTGGCGGAATGGCAGCGCCGGATCGGCCATCCGGCTGTCACGTCCGCTCCATCGGGCGATGCCAGACTGGCTGCTGATGCGATGACTGGCGCGAAGCCGGAGGCGGAGTCGCAGCTCGAGTACGGTTCGGGCGTTGATCCGCGCGGCAGCCTGCGTGCCGAGCTTGACCCGCAGCGGCAACGGGTCGACACCGTGATTCTTCACCTGACGTCAGCCTTGCCGCTGCGGGACGTCGAGCAGGCAGAAGCTTTGTCCGGGGCTGCGCGACAGGAAAGCGAATCCGCTCTTCTGTCCGATCGGACCGCCTGCCGCGAGGCGCGTGCGCCGGGGCCGGATCAGGGCAGGGTGGCAACGCGTGTCTACCCTGAGCGCGGCATCGAGCTGAAGCTGGACGGGGACGGTCGGGTTACCGAAATTCGCTATCGGGCCACGCAGCCGCAGCCGGCCTGCTGAGTCGAGAAACCTGCACGATCGTCTGGTTGATTTTTGAATTTTGCTGCCATCCGGCGCGATTCCTGCTTACAGGCCTCAGCTTTGGATGGAAGGGGTTTGAAAAACATCGCAGCTTCACTACGCATGGGGCAGCATCCGTAGGTGATAATCCAAAGATTAATGAAGCCCCGTTCAACGGGGTCGAGGAATGGGAGCTCATGAAGAATCTGTTGCGTCCGCTGTTGGGCGGATCGCTGTGGCTGTGCGCGGTGATGGCGTCAGCGCAAGCTGATGACCTGATGCTGGTCTATACCAAGGCGCTCGACGGCAATCCGGAATACCAGTCCGCCGTCGCCGGCTATCAGCAGGCGCTTGAAGCAAAGCCGCAGGCCTGGGCCAAGCTGTTGCCGCAGATCGGCATCAACGGCGATGCCTCGGTGGTCAACCAATCGCTCAGCGGCCGCTTCTTCGTCGGCTCCAGCCCGCAGCTTCCGAACGGGACCGACATCAATCGCGAAGACTCATTCAACAGCGTCGGTTATCAGGTCGGCCTGACCCAGGTGCTGTTCGACCGCGGCCTTTACCTGTCGCTGGATACCGCCGAGCTCGAGATGAGCCGCGCCGGCCTGCTGACGTACGACGCGCAGGATCAACTCCGCGTCGGCGTCGTCGATGCCTACTTCGCGGCACTGGCCGCCGACGACGAAGTGCGCTTCGCCACCTCGGAAAAATCAGCGATCGAAGCGGTGCTGGCGCAGACCCGCGACAAGGCCGCCATCGGCCTGGTGGCGGATACCGAACTGAAGACGGCGCAGGCGCAACTGGATCTTGCCGACGCCGGCCTGATCGCCGCGCGCAACGCCGTATCCGTGTCTCGCGCGCAGTTGTCGCTGCTGACCGGCGGCGGCGAAGTCGGCGTGCTCAAGACGCTGGCTGAGACCTACGTGCCGGGCCCGCCGGAGCCGAATCAGATCGGTGTCTGGATCGAGCGCGCCACCACCCAGAATCTGCAGGTCAAGGCCGGGCAGCTCGCAGTGCAACTGGCGAAGAAGAACATCGACAAGGCTTATGGCCTGCGCTGGCCGAAGCTCAATGCGCTGGCGGCCTACACCTACGATTACGCGCAGGGCGGCATTTCCAACGGCATCGGTGCCGAAGGCAACCGGGCGACCGACGAGCGTGTCGGCATCCAGTTGCGCGTGCCGATCTACACCGGCGGCGCGGTCAACTCCGGGATTCGCGCTGCGCAGGCGGGGTTGACTCGCGCCCAGGCCGATGAAGCCGCCAAGCGCAACGATGCTTCGCGCAAGGTGCAGATCGCCTTCCTGAACTGCAGCGCCGGCATCGCCCGCGTGCAGGCGCTGAAGCGGGCCATCGAATCGACCCGGGCTTCGGAAGAAGCAACGCGGGTGGGTTACGAAGTCGGCACCAAGACCAATGGCGAACTGCTGCTGGCGCTGCGCAGCCGCTACAAGGCCGAGCGTGATTTCGCTGCCGCCCGTTACGACGCCATCACCAACACGCTGCGCCTGCGCGCCGCGGCCGGCAGCCTGAGTCATGCCGATCTGCTGAACGTCAACAGCACGCTGCAGTAACGCCATTCCGATCCGTCCGTATTCCGTTCCGCTTGCTCAGAGTTCCTGATGGAAAGCCCTCGTCATCCGTTTCGCAAATTCATCTTCGGCTCGGCCGCCAAGTCCGCCGATGGCCTTTACTACGCGCTGACTGGCGCCCGTCATGGCCGGCCTATCCGGCTCGAGCCGGCGGAGTTCGAACTTGCGCGGCTGATGGATGGCGCGCGCGATGCCGCCACGGTGCGCAAGGCGGCAGCTGAAACGCTGGGCGCCGAGCTCAGTGCTGACGAGCTGGAACGCTTCTGCAACGAGCTGGCGATCGGCGATCTGCTCGCCGCCGGCGGCCAGGAGCCGCTCCCGGTGCCGGCGCTGACCGATGGCGAGGCGGTGATCGCCGGCTGGTCGAGCGGGCCGAAGCCGACCGGTGTGGGCTCGGAAACGGCTGCGCCGTCGACGGTACCCGGTTCCCTGACCGGTCCCGGCCTGCCCGGTTCTCTGACCGGCCTCTGGGGCGCGTTCCGCGGTGTTGTTGCACCACCGCGCGTCCGGCTGCCAGCCGGGCCGCTGCTGCCGATCGGTAGCCTGCTGAATCTGCCGATGCTTGCTGGCGTCTTCGGGCTGCTGGCGCTGCTCGCGCTGGTGGCCGGCGCCATCGCGGTGATGTGGAACAAGCGCTTCGAGATGAGTGTGGATCTCGCGCGTCTGATTGAACCCTGGCCGTTGCTGCTGACCATCATCGGCGGCGTGCTGCTGCTGAACCTGCTGTCGGAAATCGCCCGCGCCGCGGCGATCCGGGGCCAGACCCGTTCGACGCCGGCGTTCGGCATCGTGCTCGGTACCGCGCTGATCCCGCGCTTTCATACCGATACCAGCGGTGCGGCGGAAAGCGCGCCGCGCGAGCAGCGCCTGCGCATCGTCGGCAGTCCGCTGGTCGCACAGCTGATGCTGTTCGTGACGTTCGTCGGCCTGTGGCTGGTGTTCCATCACAACCATTCGATCCTGCCGTCGCTGCTGGTCGCGATGAGCTTGCTGACCAGCGCGTTCTTCCTGCTGCAGCTCAATCCGCTGGTCAAGCGCGATGGCTACAACTGGCTGGTGCAGTGGTTCCAGGCCTCGGATCTGCGCGAGCAGGCGATGTACGCGGTGATGAATTACGAGCGGCCGTGGAACGAGGCCAAGCGGCTGTCGCCGTCGGTGATGCGCTGGTACTACTTCGCCTGCGCAGCGTTCACGTTCTGGATGATGGTCTGGGTGGTGCTGTTCCCGGGCCGCTGGCTGTCCGGCGCGTTCGGCAGCGTCGGCGTGGTCATCGTCGTGCTGCTGATGGCCTGGTCGGTGTTCACCAGCGCGCGTCGGACCAAGACCACCCGTGGTTCGATCGGCGCCGGCAAGCTGAATCTGGCAGCGCCGAAGAAGCTGGATCTGGTGATCATCGCCGCCCTCGTGGTGTTTGCCCTGTTCCCGTACACCTACGAGCCGAGCGGCCAGTTCACCGTGCTGCCCAGCGCTCGCGCCGACATTCGCGCGCTGACCGCCGGCGACATCCGCGAGGTGTTCGTCAAGGAAGGAGACAAGGTCAAGGCCGGTCAGGTCATCGCCCGGATCACCGATGACGAGGAACGCACGGCGGTCGCATCCAGCGAAGCCTCGCTGGCCCGCTTGCGCGCGAATCTGTCGATCGCCAAGAAGGGCGCGAAGACCGAAGAAGTGGATCAGGCGCGCCAGGAAGTGACGACCGCCGAGAAGCGCATCGAGTTCAGCGGTGCCGAAAGCGAGCGACTGAAGAAAGCCTTTGCCAAGCGTGCGGTTTCCGATCAGGACTACCAGCGTGCGCGTTCGATCGCCGAGCTCGACAAGCAGCGTCTGCTCGAAGCCCGCAAGCATCTGGCGGTGGTTTCCAGCCCGACTCGCCCCGAGCAGTCACAGGCGATCGATGCCGAAATCGCCCGCGAGCAGGCCCTGCTCGAACTGCACCAGAAAGCGGTCGAGAACGCGCTGATCAAGGCGCCGATCGCCGGCCGTGTGGTGTCTCATCAGCTGCGCTTCGCGGTCGGTGATTTCCTTCAGCGCGGCGAGCTGCTGGCGACGGTCGAGGATTCGTCCCAGCTGCTGGTCGAGATTCGTCTGCCGGAAACCGAAGTCGGCACCATCAACATCGGCGCCAAGGCTTGGGCCAAGGCCTGGGCGTTTCCGGATGATGGTTATCCGGGCGTGATCCGCGAGATCGCCCCGAGTGCCGAGAAGAACGATTACGGCAAGGTGGTGCGCGTGGTCATGGCCATCGATCACCCGGACGGCAAGCTGCTGCCGGAGATGACCGGCTACGCCAAGGTGGAGACCGAACGGGTGCCGCTGATCGTCGCGTTCACGCGACCGGTGCTGCGCTTCTTCCTGGTCGAATTCTGGTCCTGGCTGCCGTAATGAATCTGCCGGCCGATGACCTGGATCCGGGTTTGAATCCGACCCGACGCCGCCCCATGGCGCCGGAAAACGGCCGGCTCGACGAAGCCGACTTTCGCCTGACCTGCGAAAGCGGCTTCGGCGACGGCTGGAATTCCTACGCCCACAGCATGGCCTGGTTCGAAGGCCGTCTGTATGTCGGCACCACCCGGGCGACGATGCCGGGCATGAAGCTGCTGCATCCGCCGCCGGACATCAGCCCCTGGCCGGTGGAGTCGCCGGACAATGTCTACGACATCGACCGGCGTGTGCAGATCTGGCGCTACACGCCGGAGATCGATCACTGGGAAATGATGTTCCGCGCGCCGGAAGTACCGGGCCGCACGATCAAGCGTCTGGTGCCGCGTTATGTCGGCATGCGCGGCATGACCGTGTTCCAGGGCCCGAGCGATGCCAAGCCCTGTCTGTACGTGTCGACCTGGGCGCCGGTGCAGGCAGAGCCGCCGGACATCCTGCGCAGCGAGGACGGCGTCAACTTCACCATCGTCAAGCGTCCGCCCTGGGATACCTCGGTGCGCTCGTTCCGCACGCTGCAAGTGTTCAAGGGCCGCGTGCACACCACGCCGACCGGTTCCAACGTCGGCGGCAAGGCGCAGGAATGCGTCGGCTCTGAAGCGATCATCTACTGCAGCGACGATCTGCCAACCGGCATCTGGCAGGCCTCGAATCCCGAAAGCTTCGGCAATCCGCAGAACCTCACGGTGTTCGAGATGGGCGTGTTCAACGGCCATCTGTACGCCGGCACCGTCAACCCTTACACCGGTTTCGAGTTGTGGAAGACCAACGGCGACGGCGGGCCACCGTACAAGTGGACGAAAGTGCTGCAGCACGGCGCCTGGCGTGGCCCTTACAACGAGCTCGTGGTCAGCCTGTGCGAGTTCAAGGGCGCGTTGATCGTTGGCACCGGCATCGTCAACGGCGGCTATCACCGGGCGTTCAAGATCGGGCCCGGCGCTGCGGAAATTCTTCGGGTCTGGCCGGATGACAGCTGGGAAATCCTTGTCGGTCAGTCGCGGGTGACGCCGGAAGGCGCCAAGGTTTCGCTGTCCGGTTACACGGCCGGCTTCGACAATCTGTTCAACGGCTACATCTGGCGCATGTGCACGCACGGCGAGTACCTGTACGCCGGCACTTTCTCGTGGGCGAACTCGCTGCCGTTCATGCCATCGCAGAAATGGCCGGTCGACGTCGTCAAGATGATGAACACTTGGGGCATGGAACATCTGACCCGCAACTACGGCGGCTTCGGCCTGTGGCGCACCCACGATGGCGTGCGCTGGGAATGCGTGACGCGCAGCGGATTCGGCAACAAGTTCAACTGGGGCGTGCGCAACTTCGCCTCGACCGAGCACGGCTTGTTCGTCGGCACCGCCAATCCGTTCGGGCCGCGAGTGGCCGTGCAGGAAGGCGGCGAGTGGAAATACGTCGACAACAATCGCGGCGGCTGCGAGGTGTTTCTCGGCGTGCCTGCGGTGAAGCCGACAACCGAATCGTCGGCTCGCTGAAATGATCGAAAGCCCGCTGTTGATCGTTGCGCCGCCCGGCGCGCATGCCTCGCGGCTGGCGGCTATGCTGGGCCAGCACAGCCACGCCCAGGATCTGCCGGAACTGAGCTTGTTCATGGCCAAGACGGTCGGCGGGCTGGGCGAGATCAGCGCGCTGTCCGACGGCACGACCACGCATGGATTGCGACGGGCGATCGCTGCCGTCCACTTCGGTTCGCAGCAGGATGCGGCGATCGCCGACGCCGAACGCTGGCTGGCTCGGCGCAGCGACTGGCAGGGCTCGATGGTGCTCAGCGAGTTCGTGCAGCGTCTGGCGCCGAAGACCCTGGTCAGCGCCGATACCGCGCTGGGCTGGCGTCCGGATTTTCTTGATCGCCTGCTCGACGAACTGCCGGACGTTCGCCTGCTGCACTTGATCGAGCATCCCCGGCGCTGGTGCCGAGAGACAGCGGCTGCGCTCGAGGATCGCTTGTTCGTGGCACCGGACTACAAGGATTACGCGGTTTCGCCGCCAGCCATCGACCCGCAACTGGCCTGGCTGCGTGTACACAGCAACATCGCCGACGCCGGCCAATGGCTGCCGGACGCGCAGTACCGTCTGCTGAATGTGGAGGCGCTGCTGGCTCGCCCGGACGCGACGCTGGCCGAGCTTTGCCAATGGCTGGGCTGGTCTGCTGCCGAAGCTGAAATCAACGCGATGCAGCGGCCGGAATTCGGCGCCTTTGCCGGCCTTGGGCCGAGCAGCGCCTTGTATGGCGCGGACGAAAGCTTTCTTGCTGATCCCGGGTTCGTACGCCGATTGCGATCAACGGACAGCTTGCAGGGCGCGTTGGAGTGGCGGCCCGAGGTCCCGGGTTTTGCGCCGGAAGTAGTGAGTCTCGCGGAGCGCTACCGCTACCGTTGAACCGTCACAAATCCCGAGCCGCGTTGCGCGGCCCGGGATTCGTCGTTCAGGCTGGCTTGGCCGCAAAGGCCTGACACCAACCCTTGGCCGAAACGGCCTTGCCGGCGAAGATGCCGCAAGGTCCGCTGGCCGCGCCCGCAGCCCCACTGAACAGCGCGCATTTCGCACAGGCACTGCCTGGCTTGAATGCCGGTTGGGTTTTTGCATCCAGCTTGGACGAGTCGGCGACATAGCCGAGCGACTTGGCCGTTGGGTCATCCGGCGACAGCGCCGGCAGATCAGCGGCGAAAGATTGCTGGCTGATCAAGAGCCCAGCGGGTGCAGCAGCGGCCGCGACAGCAAGCGACAGAAAGCGACGACGGGAGACCTGCTTCGTATCGAACATGGAATGCCTCCTGACAATGGAAGCAGGAGATTATTCCTCTAAAAATTTCGATGACGAAATGAGATTCATTGTGATTATTCGCTCATTTGCGCGGTGTATCAGCAAAAAATGGACCTGATTCCATGTTTGCTGCCGTGATCAGCCGCCGACGCGGGGCGGGCTTTCGGCCTCGATCTGGAAAAACGGCCGCAGCCAGTCCATGACGCGAGCGGCGTTGCTGATCGGGAAGAAGTGGCCGCCTTCGGGGACGATGCGGAACTCGGCCGCTGGCCGCAGCGCCTGCAACGCACGGCAACTCGGCATGCTGCGCGACCAGTCGCCGTAGATCCACAGGCAGGGCATCGGCAACGCCGCAATCGCCGGACCATCGATGCCGGGGAGTACCACTTCCTGCATCGCCGTGGTCTGGTCGAGCAATTCGACGAATTGCTTGGCGGTGCGTTGCGCGCCGCGGCCTTCGCCGAATGGCGTGAACACGTCCTTGGCTTCCGAACCGCCGCCGCTGGTCTTCCAGCGTGCCAGCACTTCGAGGAACAGCAGGCCGACCTGCGGTTCCTGTTCCCAGTCATGACCGGAGGTGCGTGACACCTCGATCTCGAACGGCGACAGATGCGGCGAATCGCTGAGCCGCTGCGTTGGCTGCAGCGCATTGATCTTGGTATCGAGCACCACCAGCTTGTCGACCCGCTGCGGATAACGGCCGGCAAACTCCAGCGCCACGCCGCCGCCGTAGCTGTGACCGATCAGGGTGCAGGCGGCAATGCCGAGATGATCGAGCAGTCCTGCCAAGTCTTCGGCGACCAGGACGGCTTCGTAACCGCTGGCTGGCATGCTGCTGTAGCCGTGGCCTCTGAGATCGAACAGCGTGATCCTGAAGTGCTTGGACAGCGGCAGTGCATATTGCAGGAACCAGAACGCTCGGCTGGCGGCGAGTCCGTGGACGAACACCAGCTCAGGACCTTCGCCCATCTGCTGGTAGGCGATGGTCACGTCGTTCAGCTTTACGTCAGGCATGTCGATCGAAGTCTGGGCGCCGCGACCCAAGCTGGCTTGCGGCGACGATGAATGGAAGTGGCGGCCGGCAAACGCTGCGAATCGCGTCGAAAACCTTCGCTAGGGCTTCGTGCGCTCTTGTTGCCGTCCGCCTGTGCAGTGTATTACTGGCGGGTAGCAGTATTTGTGCGTTTTTCGTGCCGTGTTCCTCGTTTATGGCTTGGATCATGCGGTGCGAAGGCCAACTGAAAGGATCGCAAGACAACAAGGCAGTGACGCTCGTCGGCAATCGCGAGCGAAGCACCTGAACCAATATCAAATCTAGCTTGTATCAATTGAATCGGAGGGAGTTCGATGAAAACGTCTCTGGTAACGATGGCGTGGGTCTGCGGCCTGGCGGCAGCGCCAGCCGCAATGGCTGGCGAGGCAGCAATCCAGAAAACCGATGTGGGGGGAGCGACCGAGTCGCTGCGAGTGATGCGTGATGCACAGACCGGCGCACTGCGGATGCCGACGGCAGCCGAGATCAAGGCGATGGAAGCCAGCTCGGTGAAGAAGGGTGCCCCGAAGCCGGTGCAGGTTCAGGTGGCTCCCAATGGCACGAAGTCGGTTCGTCTTCCAGCTGAGTATCTGATCAGCATCGAAGCCACGCGGGATGCCAACGGCAACATCACCAGCCACCACCAGCAGCACGACATGGAGCACGGCGCCAGCGCCGCGCTGCCGACGGAGTAAGCCACGTGATCAAGAAACTGATTCTTGCGGCATCCGTGGGTACTGCGCTGTTCGCGCTGCCGGTCAGCGCTGCTCAGCTGGTGCTGTTCAATGTCGATGATCCCGGTGTGGGCTTCAATGATCCGACGCCGGCGACGCCGGTCGGCGGCAATACCGGCACCACGCTCGGCGAGCAGCGCCTGATCGCTTATGACCGGGCACTGACCTTGTGGGGCAGCGTGCTGAAGAGCAACGTTCCTGTCATCGTCCAGGGCTCGTTTGCGCGCCTGACCTGTACGGCCGCTGGTGGCACGCTTGCTCAGGCTGGTGCCATCTCGGTGTTTTCGGACTTCGCGAACGCGCCTCTGGCGGGTCACTGGTACGGCGGTGCGGTTGCCGATGCCATTGCCGGCGAGGATCTCGATCCGGGCTACGCCGACATCGTTGCCAACTTCAATGGTGCCGTCGGACAGGCGGATTGCATTCCCGGGCCGGGCTTCTATTACGGCCTGGATAACCTGCCGCCGCCGGGTGCGGTCGACTTCCTGAACACCTTCATGCACGAAGTTGCGCATGGCCTCGGTTTCCAGAACTTCGTCAGCGAACTGGACGGTACCTTCCTGGCCGACGTGCCCGATGTCTACACGGCGTACACGCGGGATCTCGATATCGGCAAGAAGTGGGACGTGATGAACACGGACGAACTGCTGTTCTCCGGTGTCAACACGGGCCGAGTGGTCTGGGATGGCCCGAAAGTGACGGCGGGATCGGCAGGCGTGCTGGGTCCGTATGAAGGTCTGCGAGTCAGCGGCAAGCTGTCGCGTGAACTGGACTTCGGCACGGCGTCGTTTGGTGCGCCGCCATCGCCGAGCATGAAAGTGGGTTCGATCGTTGCCGCCATCGACAACGACGGCACGCCGAATCCCAGTGATGCTTGCGGACCGCTGATCAACAACGTGCGCGGCAAGGTGGTGCTCGCTGACCGCGGCAGTTGCGGCTTTGCCGTCAAGGCAGCGAATGCTCAGGCTGCAGGTGCTGTTGCCCTGCTGATTGCCAACAACGCACCGGGTGCTGGTGCGATCGGTCTGGGCGGCGCGGATCCCACGCTGACCATCACGACGCTGGGCATCTCGTTCGAGGATGGTGCCGATATCCGGGCTGCACTGCCGGGTGTCAGCGCGCAGTTCTTCTCGGACAAGACGCGCCGCGCCGGTGCATCGGAAGGCTTCGTCCGCCTGTATGCGCCGGGTGTGGTGCAGCCGGGTTCGTCGATCTCGCACTTCGACACGGTGGCAACGCCGAACCTGCTGATGGAACCGGCGATCACGCCGACGCTGATGGCCAGCCGCAATCTCGACCTGACGCCAGCGCTGATGTTCGACATCGGCTGGAAGGCCGAACCTGTGGCCCTTGGCCAGTGCGTGTCGACGGTGCCGGGTGCCTTGGCCAATGGCGCGCTGGTGCTGCCGGCGGTTGAAGACTGCCTGGCGACGGGCACCCCGCGCAGCTACGGCGTGTGCGTGGCCAAACTGGCACGTGACTACGAAGCGGCAGGCTTGATCGATCGCCAGCAGCGCGTGTCGCTCACCGCTTGCGGCGTCGCGGATGCCACCAGCCGGGCGAAGTAAGCAGCCGGTATCGCCTGACGCTCAGGCGTCGGACGGAAGAAGCCCGGACACGCAAGTGCCCGGGCTTCTTTTTTGTGCGTCGAACGCTGGCCGAAGCGAAGGCTTCGACCAGCGTCTGACTCAGACGAAACCGACGAGGAAATCGGCGATCTGGCCGATGCTCAGATCGTCGACATAGCGGCCGTCTTTCATCAGCAGCTTCTCGAACGGCACTTTCTTCTTCGAGATGTCTTCCTCGATCGCGACCACCAGCTGGATGATGTCGATCGACTCGAAGCCGAGATCGCCGAGCAGCCGGGTATTGGCATCCATGCGGCCTTCGAACTCGTGATCCCAGTCCTGGGTGAAATCCTCGAGGAGAACAATGAGCTGCTTGACGTAATTTTCGTGCGCTGCGGACATGATGGGCGAGTTCTGAATGAGTGGGAAAGCGTCAGTACAGCGGTACAGGCAGCGTTTCCAGATCGTAGCCGGTCGCAGTCGGGCGGATCGAATAGGTCGGCGGCTTCAGTAATTCGAGTTTGCCGTCTGCGAGTTGTTCCTCGAAGTAGTCGAGTGTCGCTTCGGTCTTCGAGAAATCGACCCGCTTCTTGTGCGGAGCGAGGTCATATAGCCACCATTGCAATTTGAGGAAGCGCTCGACCAGCGGTTCGGCGAAGCGCATGCGGATGAGCTTCGCCGGCGAGCCGGTGACGATTGCATAGTCAGGCACGTCCTTGGTGACGATACTCTTTGCACCGACCACCGCACCGTGGCCGATACGCACGCCGCGCTTGATGAAGCTGCCGACGCCGACATAGGCCTCGTGCCCGATCGTGGTTTCGATCGGCATCGAATCGGCGTATGAGGGACCATCCTGAGCGTCCGGCGCCAGACGCGCGAAATCTTCGAACTGATACATGTTCGGCATGTACTTCGGCCGCGTGAACGCGAATGGATGCGAGCTGAACCAGTTCATCGGATGCTCGGGTGGCCCGAGGATCGAGGATTCGCCGATCTGCGCGTAGCGGCCGATGTTGCAGCGATAGGCGCTGGTGGTACCGGCAGCGTTGAAGTACGCGAAAGCGCCGATCGAGCAGCCCTTCAAGCGATGCCCGTAGAGATAGGTCGGACGCTCGAAGCGAAGATGCAATGCGATTCTTGAGCGACCTGGATCGAGCATCAGGCCATAGGAAAGCAGATCGTGAGACGAAAGGCCGGATGCGGTCATGCCAAGGAGAGTTTTAGTAAAGCGGAGCAGCCAGTTTTTCGAGGCTGTAGTTCTTGCCAACGCTGCTCACGCGGTAGGTTTCCGGAACGAGCTTGGCAAGCGCATTGTCGGCGACTTTTTGTTCGAGAAATTCCAGCGTGCGCTGGGTATCGGCCCAGTTCACATCATGCGTTACCAATCCGAGATCGTAATCCCACCACGCGAGTTTGAGGAAGCGTTCGATCAGATGATCCGGGTAGCGATAGCGCAGCACGCGCGCCGGAGAGCCTGCAACGATCGCGTACGGCGGCACGTCGCGGGTCACCACGCTGCGGGCGCCGATCACCGCGCCAACACCAACCTTCACTCCGCGCCGCACGAAGCTGCCGGCGCCCACGTAAGCCTCATGGCCGATGTAGGTATCGGTCGAGGTTTCGCTGTCTGCCCAGGACGGGCCCGCGTCTTCGCCCGGCGAGATCCGGGCGAAGTCGGGCATCTGATACATCTTCGGCATATGCGATGGCCGCGAGAACGCGAACGGATGGGTGCTGAACATGGTCATCGGGTGCTCCGGCGGGCCGACGATCGTCGACTCCCCGACCTGCGAGTAACGGCCGAAATGCGTGCGGTACGCGCTCGCCAATCCCGCCGCGTTGTAGAACCCGTAGGCCCCCATAGTGCAACTTTTCAGTCGGTGTCCATGGATCATCGCTGGCCGTTCGAAGCAAAAATCGAAAACCTTGTTGTTGCCGTCGTCGATGCAGACACCTTGTTCGAACAGCTGTGCCGCGGTCAGTCCCTGTTTCCGTTCCATGGTTCTCTGAGACAAGCTGGTTACGTCCGTGTCATTCCATGTAACCGAGCATCTGCAACTGCTCGATGATCTGGCGCTTTTCTTCTTCGTCCATGTCTTCGGCCTTGGCCTTTTCGCCGGCACCGACGGTCGGCTTGCCGATCTTGACCGGGTGCTCGGTCAGCCAGTTGGCGGTGAAGAACGGTTCTGCGGCCTTGCCTTCGAAATCGCTCGGCACTGGCAGGCCCAGGCTGTAGAGCAGGGTTGGGCAGACGTCGCGGATATCGAGACGTTCGACCTGGCCATTGGCAGCAATGCCCTTGCCGTAGGCCATGAAGATGCCATCCGGGTGATGGGTGCCGGCCGGGCTCGGACGCTTGACCACCACCGGCTTCAGATTGCGGATCGACACGAAACCGTTGTCGCGCAGCACCAGGGTGAGATCGCAGGCGCGCTCCATGTGCTGGCCCGGGAACCATTCCTCGCGCTTCAGCACGTCGACGATCACCGGCTCGCCATCATCGTTGCGCAGCGTCTTCAGATCCTCGATCAGCTTGTCGCGGAACGGGATGTAGTCGGCCTGCTGGATGCCCGGCTCGCCCGGCTTGGTCGAGACGCGGATGTGGATGCCGTTCGAGGACGGCGTGCGGCAATAGGCCGTGGTATTGGCCCAGTCGAGATTGGCGAAATCGCTGGCTTCGCGACGGATCGCCTGCTCGCTGCCGTCGTTCACCGCCCACTTCAGATAGCCCAGATCTTCGAGGAAGGCATTGATGCGCAGCGTCTCGACGGTGGCGGTGAAGCCGTGATCGGAGGCGAAGAACACCTGGCATTCCGGGCCCGCCATGGTCACCAGCTTTTCGATGTAGCGATCGACGTTGGCGAAGTACTCGCGGCAGACGGCGCGCATGCGGTCGTAGAACTCGGTGCGTTCGGCCGGCACCAGCGCCGGATCGACGAACTGCCAGGCCTGATGCTGGATCTTGTCGGTGCCATCGAACATCACCGCCATCAGATCCGGTGCATCGTTCTGCAGGATGTACTCGGCAATGTTGAACCACTGCTCTTCACGCGGCAGGTGATAGCGCACCCACTGTTCCATGTCGTTGTCGTTGAGCACTTCGAGCGCCTGCTTCTCGTTGTCGAAGTCCCAGGCCAATTCCTTGGCATCGAAGCCCGGAATCGCGTCCTTCAGGCGCTCGAACAGGCCCGGCGTCGAATTGCGACGCAGATGCTTGGCCGGAATGAAGCCCGGCACGATCGAACCATTGACGTGCTTCGGTGGCGGCGCGGTCAACGGGAAATTCAGCGCGGCGATCGACTTGCCCTGACGGCTGGCGATCGACCAGATCATTTCCGAATCGACATCGCGGGAGTCGTACAGGGTCCAGTAGACCTCGCCGCCCTTGTCCTCGGCGCGGATGAAATCGAACACGCCGTGCTGGCCGGGGCCGCGGCCGGTCATGATCGAGGTCCAGGCCGGGGGTGTCAGCGGGTTCGGTGTCGAACGCAGATTGGCGCGCGAACCCTTGGCCATCAGGTTGGAAAGGAACGGCATGGTGATGCCTTCGCCAGGAAGGTCGCGGGTCATTTCGTTCAGCACGGTGAACGTGCAGCCGTCCATGCCGATGAAGAGAGTCTTGGTGGTCATCAGAGGTCCGCCTTGAATCGTTATAGGTGTGACAGCAGGGGGTGTGTAGCAGTACGCAGCAGAATCTAGGCCACAGCGGCGCGAGGGCCGCTGCTGGCTGACAGCGAAAGCAGAGACAGCGCGAACACTTCGTCCGGTCCGAGATGCAGCGCCACGGCGTGATCGGCGCCCGCATGGCGAACCAGCACCGCACCGACCGGTGCCGCAGCGCGCGGCACGGCACCATCGACGACTTGCCAGTCTGCACTTGCCGAGTCGTCCTCAAGTCCGGCGGCGCGTGCAGCAGCTCGTTTGGCACTGGCGAGTGCGGTGACGGCGCGATCCTGCTCGGCACTCGTCAGTCCAGCGAGGAAGCGCTGACGTTCGGCATCGCCGACGGCAGAAGCTTGTGCACCTTCGACGGGTGGACGATCGAGCCGCTGGTAATCGATGCCGATGCCCAGACCAGGCGCCGCGCAAGCCGCAAGCGCATGACCACCATGCTCGCTGATCGAGATCGACGGCAGCGCAGTCAGCGCGACACCATCGATGCGCAGCAGCCGCAGGCTGCCGTCGGCAGTACTGGCGATGGCGATATCCGAGGGCGCGACGAGCGCACCGTGAGTCTGCTTGAGCCAGACCCGCACCGCGTCCTTGGCGGCGACGCGGCCGAGCAGCCACGCCTCGCGCTGCGGGCCGGTGACCGGCAGCGCGTACCAGTCGCGGCGCTCGTCGTCGTCCAGTACCAGATTGGCGAGCACGCGCTTCCAGATGCTGAAGCCCTGATCGAGAAAACCATCGTCGAATGCCGGCACACGGCGGGCGATGACACCGGCAGCAGCCAGGGTTTCGGCCTGGAAGGGTTCGCTGAGGAAAGCGGTCTGCGGCGCCATGCGGAAGCTGTAGTAAGCCTCTGGCACGGTGAACTTGCGGTCTTCCCAGTTCGCTGCTCGCATCAGCAGACGGCCGTCCGCGTCGAGCACATCGAGATGCGCTTCGATGCGCAGCGGATCGGTCATCTTGACGTCGCAGCGGCAGATCACCCGGGTGCCGGCCGGAGGCATCGGCGCGTACTGGCGGAAAGTCCCGACGTGGTACGGGAAGCAGTTGAAGCCCCAGGCGAAGCGCTCGGTCAGCCAGTAGCCGACCACCTGGCCGGCGGCATCGAGCAGTGCCGGATCGGTGCGGAACTGCGGCTGCGTGGTGAAGCGGAAATAGTCGTGCGTGGCGATCGTCACCATGTCGGCTTCGATCGCTTCATCGGCCCAGCGGCGGATCGACGTCACGCCCTGCAGGCGCGGGCCATGGAACATGCCGCGGCTGTACAACTCGCCATCCGGGTTGCTGCGGGAAGGCTTGCTGTCCGCGGCCGACCACGACCGTGCCGCCGGAGCTGTCGGGAAAGCGGCTCCGAGCAGGGCGATCGCTTCGAACACCAGCACGCCACCGGCGGGGCCGCCGACGCCGTTCTGGAACAGGCGCACCGATACTCTTTCGACGCCCGGCTGCGCCACATCGGCAGAGATTCTTTCGGCCACGATACGCAGATCGAGCGTGCCGCCATCGAGGCCGAGCCAGCGATGGCCGCGTGATGAATCCAGACCGATCAGGCGCAGGGAATCGCCGGTCAGCAGACAGGCCGCTTCGGCGACGATTTCCATGCTGAAGGTGAACGGGATGACGCTCAGTGCCAGCAGATCGGCCTGCTGCGCACTCGGCGCCGAACCGAGCGCGTGATCGCGCAGGAACAGATCCGAGGCGAGGTCGTAGCGGCGCTCGCAGCTCAGCCGTGTTGCGTTCTGTTCGGTGATCCGGCCAAGCAGCGGATAGCGATGCGGATCGGCACGCGAGGGATCGGCCGCTTCGATCGCCGGCGCATTGCCGGCGAAACCATCGAGCACTCGCGCCTGGCTGTCGAGGAAATCCTGCATCAGCGCAAAGTGATTCTTCAGCGCTTCCAGACGCACATCGACCGGCGCCGCGGGCGGCGACGTCTGCGCCGGTTCGATCGGCAGCGCCGTCTTTGCCGACAAGGCGACGACCGGAGAGGGGGGCGTGGTTGCGCTCGGCTGAACCCGCGGCATCGGAGGGACGTCGGCCGGCAGATGCACCAAGGGCATCTGCAGCTTGATGCGCGGCTTTTGGCGCGCAGCACCCAACGGCACAGCGCCCAGCGACAGCGGCGCAATCTCGCGCTGCTCGAAGAGTTTCGCCGGATCAAAGCTGACGCCGAGCGCGAACAGCTGCGCCAGGGTTTGCTGCAGATGGGTCACGCCGGGCTTGCGGCGGCTGTTGGTGCTCAGCGCGATGACATCGTTGCGGCTGCGCAGGGTGTCATCGATGAACGAGGTCAGGTTGCCGCTCGGGCCGATCTCGACGAACACGCGCACCCCATCGGCGTAGAGCTGTTCGATGGTCTCGGTGAAGCGCACCGGCGCTTCCCACTGCAGGCAGGCCAGCTCGCGAATCTCGTCGGCATCATCCGGAAACGGGCCGACGCTGCAGGCGCTGTACAGCACCGCGCGGCCCGGGCCGAACTCCAGCGATTGGTAGTACTCGCGATAGGCCTCGGCCACCGGATGGAACAGCGCGGTGTGATAGGCGCGGCCGAACGGCAGCTCGGCGCAGATCGCGCCTTCGGCAGAAAGCTTTTCCTTCAGCTCGGCGATGTCGAAACGCGAGCCGAACAGCACCAGCTGGTTCGGGCAGTTGTCCATCGCGACGAGAATCTTCGCGGGGGCAGGCTGGCCGCGGCCGTGCTCGGCCAGCAGCTGCGCGCGCGCTGCTGGTTTCAGGGCACCGATGGTCAGCAGGCTGCCTTCGACGATCTGGCCTTCGCGGTCGAGATCGCCGTAGATAAGGTTGAGATCGCGCACCGTGTCGGCGATCTCTTCGCGGTGCTCGTAACGGCGCACGCCGCTGGCGGTGATCGCGGTGTTCTCGCCGGTGGAATGGCCGAGCATCGCGTCCGGCTTGAAGCCCAGATCGTCGAGCAGGGTGAACAGGCCGATGCTTGCAGCGAACACTGATTCGGCGGCGATATCGGTTTCGAACAATTCGCCGTCGAGGCGCTCGCGAACGCCGGCCGGCACGCAGGTCGGCGCCGGGAACACCACCGGGGCGCGCAGCGGGCTGCAGCGGCGCACGGCGGTTTCATCGATGAAATCGAACCACTCGCGGATCTGCGGGAAGTTCAGGCAGAGGTCGGCCAGCATGTTCGGGTATTGCGCGCCTTCGCCCGGAAACACGAAGCAGACCTTGCCGGGTGCAGCGCCATGACCGTAGTGCACGCCGCCGCGCAGCTTGAACGGCGCGACTTCCGTGTGACTCAGCTTGGTCAGCGCCTGGTCGAGCTTGGTGGCGAGATCGGCCGGGTCATTGGCGACCACGGCGAGACGGTGCTCGCCACGGCTGTGGGCGGTGCTCGCTTTCGCCAGCGTCGCGAGACTCGATTTGGCTTCGGCCCTGGCATGCGCCAGCAACTGGCGCACGAGATCTACGAGCCCGGCAAGGCTATCCGCAGCGAGGGTCAACAGCTCGCTATGTCCCGGCACGTGCAGCAGCCCGGCGTTGAGCTTGTGTCCGTCGGCCGGCCGGTACTCTTCGAGAATGATGTGAGCGTTGATGCCACCGAAGCCGAAGGCGTTGACACCGGCGCGGCGCGGATGCGGTCCGCCGTGAATCCACGGCCGCGCCTGAGTGTTGATGTAGAACGGCGTGCGCTCGATGCCGAGATCCGGATCGACCTCGTCGCAAAGCATCGGCGGCAGAATCTTGTGATGCAGTGCCAACGCGGTCTTGATGATCGAGGCGCTGCCGGAGGCCGGCAGGCAGTGCGAGATCATCGACTTCACCGAGCCAAGGGCGATGCTTGGCAGATCGCCGACCCGCGGGCCGAACAGCGTGCCCAGCGACTGGATCTCGGTCTTGTCGCCGACTCTCGTCCCGGTGCCGTGGGCTTCGATCAGGCCGATCGTCGAAGGGTCGATGCCGCTCGATTCATAGGCGCGCTTCAGCGCCAGCACTTCGCCTTCCAGACGCGGCGTCAGCAGGCCCTTGGCCTTGCCATCGGATGCGGAGCCGATGCCCTTGATCACGGCGTAGATGCGATCGCCATCCGCTTCGGCGAGCGACAGCTTCTTGAGCACGATGACGCCGACGCCTTCGCCAAGCAGCGTACCGTCAGCACCCTTCTGAAACGGCCGCAACTGGCCGTGCGAGAGCGCGCCGATCTGGCAGAACTGCATGTACAGCTGCGGCGGACACTGCGCCTGCACGCCGCCGGTGATCATCATGTCGCAGCGGCCGGAGTTGATCTCGCGGGTCGCCAGTTCGATGGCGATCAGGCTCGATGCACAGGCGGCGTCGATGATGAAGTTCGGCCCCATCAGATCGAGCCGGTTGGCGATCAGGCCGGCGATCACGTTCGGCGTCAGCAGGCCGACCATCTCCGCGTTGTACGGCGGCAGCTGCTTCTTGAACTGGGCTTTGAGCTTGGTCAGTTCTTCGGGGGTCAGATCCGGGCGCAGGCCGCGGATCAGCTCCATCGTCTGATCCATGATCAGGCCGTGCTGCACCATGGTCATGATGCCGCGGTTCACGTAGGTGCCGCGGCCGAGCACGATACCGCAGCGCTCGCGATCGAAATGCTTGTTGAGATAGCCGGAATCGACCAGCGCATCGCGAGCGAAGCGCAGCGCCAGCATGTGATCCGGCTCGCCGCCGTCGAGCGTGTTCGGCATCACGCCGAGCTCGCTCAGATCGACTTCGGCGAGATCGCGAAGGAAGCCTCCGCGCGTGGTGTAGATGCGGTCGTTGCTCTTGGCATCGGCATCGACGTACGGCCCGGCCCATTCCGGCCCGGCCTCGGCCACGGCATCGACGCCGTTGAGGATGTTCTGCCAGAACGTGGCCGCGTCCTTGGCGCCGGCATAGGCGCCGGCCATCCCGATGATGGCGATGTCGAGGGCTTTACTCATGATCGGCAGGCGTTCGGCAAGGCTCAGCTATTGCCGGCCAGACGATTCAGCGCCGCGCTCATCGTGCTTTCGGCATCGCTGAACGCCAGGCGCACACGGCCGCCGGCATCGATGAACTGCATGTCGTAGCGCACGCCGGCATCGTGGGCCGCCGGCTTCATGCGGATGGCGATGCGCAGCTTGCCGGTGACCGGATCGTTGCCGTAGCGGGCGACCTTGCCGAAGCTCGACGGCAGCGCCGTCTTGCCATGCATCACCCGGCCCCAGACCAGCGCCAGCTGCGGGCCAGTGTCGACCAGGCCGAAATCGAACAGCCAGCGAGCGCCATCGCCGGGCGCGCCAAGCATCGCCGATGGCGAGGTGGCGATGACCGTGGCATCGATGCCTTCCATCGACATGCAGGCGACTTCGGTGACCAGCTGGAACTGCGGGCCGTGGAACAGGTGATCGGCGTACATCATCGCCGTGTCCATCGGCGCGCCGCTGTTCAGCACGGCCGCCGGTTCGGCGAGCGGCGCTTCCGGCACTTGCGGCAGCAGGATCACGCTGCAGCGGTAGCTCGGGGTCTTGCGCGGCGGATCGAACAGTTCGACGGTGACCGCTTGCGAGCCGGCATCGGAATGGGTGGACGAGCGCGCGCGCAGCAACAGTGTCTTCTCACTGCTGTCGCCGTCCAGCACGATGCCGGAGAACGCGCGCAGGTCACGAATCTCGACGACCTTCCACTCCGGCCAGCCCGCTGCTGCGAACTGCGCCATGTACTCCAGCGCGGTTGCCGCCGGCATCACCGGCTTGGCATCGAGGCGGTGATCGCCGAGATAGGGATCGCTGTGCAGGCTGATCGTCTGCTCGAAGACCACGGCGCCACCGGCACCCATGCGCAGCGGCTGACGGATCAGCGGCAAGGCGCCGGCGTCTGCCGTTGCGGCTTCAAGCACTTCGCCGCCCAGGTCGCGATCCCAGGGACCTTCACCGGCGACCAGTTCGACATCCTTGCGCGGGCCGTAGGCTAGCTCGTCCATGAACCAGCGACGGCCGGCCGGCACCGGGATCGGCACGATGTTGCGAGCGCGGAAGGCATCGCGAACCTGCTGGCTGGCCATGCCGGCGTCCCAGGGACCCCAGTTCACCGAGATCACCCGCACGCCGTTCCAGCGCCGGTGCAGCTGCCAGGCGAGGCGGTTCAGGGTTTCGTTGGCGGCGGCGTAGTCGGACTGGCCGGTATTGCCGAAGCGGCCGGAGACGCTGGTGAACAGTGCCAGCAACTGCAGGCCTTCAGGCCGCAGCTTGGTCGCCAGCGTCCAGGCGCTGTCGACCTTGGTGTCGTAGACGCGATCGAAGGACTCTGGCGTCTTGTCCGGAATGCGCTTGTCCTCGATCACGCCGGCGCCATGCAGCACGGCGTCGATGCGGCCGTACTGGGTGTAGATCGCGTCGATCAGCGTGCCGAACACCGCCGGGTTGCGGACATCGCAAGTGCGGTAGTCGACGACGGCACCCTTCGCCGTCAGCCTGGCGATGTTGCTGCGGATTTCGCGATCGGCAAGCACGGCGCGCAGTTCGCGTTCCAGCTCCACCGGCGTCGGCTTGCGGCCGGCGGCGAGCACCTGAGCCAGCAGCGTCTTCTTGAGTTCCGCTTCCTTGGCGATGCCGGCCGTGGCCGGGCTTTCGATGCCCGGCAGCGCCGTGCGGCCGAGCAGCACCAGATGCATCCCGGGCCGGACCAGTTCCTCGGCGATTTCGGCGGTAATGCCGCGAGCGCCGCCGGTGATCATCACCACCCAGTCGCCCGCCGGCGCCAGATGCGGTGCGAACGGATGATCGGATACCGCTTCCGGCGCATGCGTGTAGCCGTAGCGCTGGCCTTCGGCGTAACCGATTTCGGTGCGCACTTCATCGACCGCCAACTCATCGATCAAGGCATCGACGATGGCATCCGCCGTCGCTTCGGTTTCGAAGTCGACGAGGCGGGCGCGCAGTGTCGGAATCTCCTGCGTCGCGCAGTTGAACAGGCCGACGGCAGCACCCGCCTGCGGCAAGCTGCTGCCTTCGGATTCACGGCCGAGACTGCCGCCGAAACGGCTGGCGGCCAGTGCGACCGATGGCCCCGAAGCGAGATCGCTCATGGTCTGCTGCAGCAGCCAGAACAGCGCCTTCGCCTGCAGCGCGCTCTGCTGCTTCCAGCTTGCGAGATCGTCTGCAGCAACCGCGTTCAGCGTAGCCAGATGCACGAAGCCGGTGACCTTGCCGTGCTGCTTGCGCAGACCGTCCAGCGTCTTCGCAAGCGCGGCCGGCTCGATCGCATCGCTGGCCGCGATCACGGCGGCCTTGCCGCCCGCCTTGTCGATGCGCTTGGCAAGCTTGGCAGCGATGCCTTCGCCGTCTGCCGTCAACAGATACAGGCCGGCAATGGCATGGCGCTGCCTCGACAGCGGCACGCGCCGGGCACGTGGCACATAGCGTGGAATCGTTTCGCTGACCGCGGTGAACTGCACCACAGCGCTGACTGCAGCAACTGCAGGCGCTGCAGCAGCCACGGCCGGCGCCAGCGTGCCGACGGCATCGAGGATCGCGTTCAGCGAACGGGCGCGGGTGAAGCGCTCCATGCCGGCCTGCATGGCATCGGCCTGAGCCGCCGGCAAGGCCTTCTGCATCGCGCCGAGAATTTCCACGCGCTTGATCGAATCGATGCCGAGTTCGGCTTCCAGATCCTGATCGAGGCCGAGCATGTCGGTGGGGTAGCCGGTGCGGTCGGCAACGATGTCGAGCAGCAGCGCAGTGAGGCTGCCGCGGTCGATCGTGGCGACAGGCGCTGCTGCGCTCGCTACAGGTGCTGCAACGGCCTGAGCCGCAACAGCTGGCGCGGCTGGCGACAGGCTGGCCGCCGCATCGAGGATCGTGTTCAGCGTACGGGCGCGGGTGAAGCGCTCCATGCCGCTCTGCATCGCCTCTGCCTGCACCGGCGGCAAAGCCTTCTGCAGCGCACCGAGGATTTCCACGCGCTTGATCGAATCGATGCCGAGTTCGGCTTCCAGGTCCTGATCGAGGCCGAGCATGTCGGTGGGATAACCGGTGCGGTCGGCAACGATGTCCAGCAACTGCGCTTGCATTGCGGCGCGATCAAGACCTGCGACGGCAACCGCTACGGGTGGTGCAACCGCGACGGCTGCGGCCACTGGAGCGGCAGTCGCAGCCGGTGCCAGAGAGGCTGCCGCATCGAGAATGGCGCTCAAGCTACGGGCGCGAGTGAAGCGCTCCATACCGGCCTGCATCGCATCGCCGATCGCTGCCGGCAGTGCTTTCTGCAGCGCACCGAGAATCTCCACGCGCTTGATCGAATCGATGCCGAGTTCGGCTTCCAGATCCTGATCGAGGCCGAGCATGTCGGTGGGATAACCGGTGCGATCGGCAACGATGTCGAGCAGCAGCTTCTGGGCGGCGGCACGGTCGAAGGACGCTGCGACTGGCGCTGTCGGAACGGCTGCTGGCAAGACCGCCGGTGCGCTGACAGCAGCCACCGCAGCCGAAGCCGGGATGATCGCCATCGCGGCGCCCAGAATCGCGTTCAGCGAGCGGGCGCGGGTGAAGCGCTCCATGCCGGCCTGCATCGCGTCGCCGGCAGCGGCCGGCAAGGCTTTCTGCAATGCGCCGAGGATTTCCACGCGCTTGATCGAATCAATGCCAAGTTCGGCTTCCAGATCCTGATCGAGGCCGAGCATGTCAGTCGGATAACCGGTGCGATCGGCAACGATGTCGAGCAGGATCTTTTCGACCTGCGCCTGATCGATCGCCGGCGCGGTGTTGGCTACCAACGGAACTGCAACGCTGGCGGTGGCGGGCGCAACGACATTGGCCGAAACGCCGAGCCTGGCCAGATCGGCCTTGGCGGTATCGAGAATCGCGGTCAGCGTGCGGGCGCGGGTGTAGCGCTCCATGCCGGCCTGCATCGCGTCACCGGCGGCGGCCGGCAGCTTTTTCTGGAAGGCGCCGAGAATCTCGACCCGCTTGATCGAATCGATACCGAGTTCGGCTTCCAGATCCTGATCGAGGCCGAGCATGTCCTGCGGATAACCGGTGCGATCGGCAACGATTTCGAGCAGCGCCGCGGTCGGGTCGAAGCTGACTGCGATGGCTGCCGGTGCCGCCACAACGACGGCTTTCGGCGCTTCTGCCTTGGCAGCTGCAACGACTGGCGCGGGTCTTGGCGCTGGCGCGACAACGGCCGCAACCGGTGCCGCGATCGGCATGACCGGCAGCGTCGGCAAGCTTGAAGGCGCAGCAGCGCTGCCGCCGCTGAGGAACTGCGACACGACGCGCTCCTGCAACTGCAGGAACTGACGCATCGTCTGCTGATAGGCCGCGAGCGCTTCGGCGCCCAGCGCTGGGCTGACGGAAGACGCAGTGGCAGCCGGGATCATCGCGGCAGTCGGTGCGGCGGCAGAGGCGGGCGCCTGGATCGTGACGGTACGCTCGATCTTCAGCTTGGCCTGCATTGCCGCGAGCGAAGCGGCGTCGTAAGCCGGCAGCTTGCCGGTGCGGAACGAGGTGTCGGACTGCTCGCGGGCGCAACCGCCGCTGATCATCCAGGCGTGCTTCGGGATCGCTTCCGGCTTGATCAGATCCGCAAGCTTGGCGATATCCAGCAGTTGCGGATCGCGGTTGTCGAACAAGCGGCTCAGTGCCACCGGCACGCCGGCGACGACCAGTTCGGCCAGGCCCAGCAGCAGACCGCGGATGCCGCCGCCGTTGCCGTCGAGCGAGACACAGACGGCGTCCTTGCCAGCAAGCGTGGCCTTGGCCATGTTCGCGCAAGTGCCTTTCGGACCAAGCTCGGCGAATGCGCGCACGCCCGCTGCGTACATCGCCTCGATTTCGGCGACGAATTCGACGCTGTTCAGCAGATGGCCGTCGAGCGTTTTCTTGATACTCGCGACATCGGACGGATAAGGCTTGGCAGTGGTGTTCGAGTAGACGGTGATACGCGGAACGCTGATCGCACTGGCGGCGATCGCGGCCGACAAGCCGGTCTGCGCCGCGGCCACGAGCTCGGTATGGAAGGCGCCCGACACGGCGAGGCGAGTGACCCGCGCGCCGCCGGCTTCAAGCGCCTTCGCGGCCAGCTCGACACCGGCTGCCGGGCCGGAAATCACCGCCTGTTCCGGCGCGTTGTGGTTGGCGATCTTGACGCCCTTGATGCCGGCAATTGCAGCAGCAACGGTTTCGCGCCTGGCCTGAACGGCCGCCATAGCGCCCTTTTCGCTGGTTTCGGAGGCATCGGCCATGCAGCGACCGCGCACTGCCGACAGCTTCAGGAAATCGGTTGCCGACATCGCACCCGCGGCATGTAGCGCGGCGTACTCGCCATAGCTGTGACCGGCTGCGGCGACGGCCGTCAGGCCCAGGCGCTCGGCCAGACGGGTGTAGCCCAGCGACAGCGTGCCGATCGCAGGTTGCACGACGCGGGTATTGGTCAGCGCCTTGCTCTGAGCCACTTCGGCATCGGCATCGAACGCCGCTGGCGGCATGATCGTCCGCGACAGCAGTGCGGGGAATTCGGCGCGCAGAGTCGCATCGGCGAACTCCAGCGCAGCGCGCAGTTCCTCGACATACAGCGCCGTCTCGCGGCCCATGTTGACGGACTGCGAGCCCTGGCCCGGAAACAGGAAGCCTAGCTGCGGCGCCGTCGTCGGCACGCTCTTGCTGAAGCGCACCGATTGCGGCAGCGGCTTGCCGTTGCCGGCGAGGCTGGCGATGCTGGCTTCGAGATCGGCGAGCAGGCTGGTGAAGTCCTTGGCGACCAGCGCCAGACACAGCGGCGAGCCGGCACGCGCTTCAGCCTGCTTGGCCAGCGAGTAGGCGAGGTCGCGGAACTTGACGTTGCTGCCAACGCGGAGTGCCGCGACAAAGCGGCCGAGATCGCCGGCCAGCTGAGCCTCGTCCCTGGCGCGGAACACGAACAGTTCCTGTGGCCAGCGCGTAGCTCCGGCCGGCGATGCGGAGATGAAATTTCCTGCGTACTCCTCGAGCACTGCATGGAAATTGGTGCCGCCGAAACCAAAGGCCGACACGCCGCCACGGCGCGGATGATCCGGATGGGCGATCCACGGCCGCGCGTCCTTCAGCAGATAAACCGGGGCGTTCGGATCGGCAATGATGTCGATCGGTTTGTCGACGCCGTAATGCGCCGGCAGGGTGCGGTGATACAGCGACATCGCCACCTTGATCAAGCCGGAAACGCCGGCGCTGGCCTTGGTGTGGCCGAGCAGGGTCTTGACCGAGCTGATCGCGACCGTTTTCGGCGCAGCACCTTCGGCCGCCAGCGATTCGGTGATCGTGCGCGCTTCGGCGCGATCGCCAACCGGCGTGCCAGTGCCATGCGCTTCGGCCATGCCGAGCGTCGCCGGCGAAAAACCGGCGCGGGCATAGGCGCGTTTCAGCGCCAGCTTCTGGCCTTCCGGACGCGGTGCGGTGAGGCCGAGGGCACGGCCATCACTGGAACCGGCGACCGACTTGATCACCGCATAGATGCGGTCGCCCGCGGCCTCGGCATCGGCGAGGCGCTTGAGCACGATCACCGCCAGGCCTTCGCTGATCGCGATGCCATCGGCGTTGGTATCGAAGGTTTTCGGCTTGCCGTTCGGCGACAGCGCCTGGGTCTTCGAAAAGCACAGGAAGCCGAACGGGCTCTGCACGGTGTCGATGCCGCCGGCGATGGCGACGCTGGTGCGGCCGGCTTCAAGCTCGTTGACGGCGATCGAGATCGCGGCCAGCGAGGACGCGCAGGCGGCGTCGATGGTGAAGTTCAGGCCACCGAAATCCATGCGGTTGGTGACCCGGCCCGCGGCCACGTTCAGCAGGGTGCCGGCGAACGATTCTTCGGTCCATTCCGGCAGGCGTTCCCAGACCGTCTTGTCGTCGATGTCGACGAAGCGGGGCAGTTCGGCACGCACCGCGTACTGGGTGCCGAGATCGCCGAGACCACCACCGGCACCGAGGATGACGCTGGTGTTCTCGCGATCGAAATCACCATCGCTCATGCCGGCATCGGCGAGGGCACGACGGGTGACTTCGAGCGTCAGCAGCTGCATCGGGTCGATCGACTTCATCGACTTCGGCGGAATGCCGTAGGAAATCGGATCGAAGGCCACTTCGTCGAGGAAGCCGCCCCAGCGCGAATAGACCTTGTCGCGGGCCTTGCGGTCGGCGTCGAAGTACATCTTCCAGTCCCAGCGATCCTTCGGCACTTCGCCGATCACGCAGACCTGGTCGACAATGTTTTCCCAGTATTTCTCGGCGTTGGTCGCCTTCGGCAGCAAGGTGCCGACGCCGACGATGGCGATGTCGGAAGGCTTGGCTTCCTGCTTGCGCGT
Organism: Nevskia ramosa DSM 11499; assembly: GCF_000420645.1. Taxonomy (NCBI): domain Bacteria; kingdom Pseudomonadati; phylum Pseudomonadota; class Gammaproteobacteria; order Nevskiales; family Nevskiaceae; genus Nevskia; species Nevskia ramosa. The sequence goes on from NZ_ATVI01000005.1 coordinate 744,609, forward strand.
CGCCTTGCCAGCAACCACGGCCCGCAGCATCGCCATGCCGCCTTCGGTGACTTCGCGGTGCAGTGCATCAAGGGTGACGACGCTGTCGCGAAGCGTGGCGACCTGGCCGATCATGAACATGCCGTCCTTGTACTGGTCGGCTTCGCTCACCTCGACGATCTGGCCGCTGGCATCGCGATTCAGGCCTTTCGAGGCCACGCGCATGCGGCCCATGTTCATGTCTTCGAGGCGGTCGCGCAGTTCATCGGCGCCGACGCCTTCGCGCAGCAGTTCCTTGCGCGCATCGCGGAATTCACGGAAGAACGGCGTATCGACGCAGCGCGTCGAATGGCCGGGGCCGGTCTCGAAATTGACGGTCTTGTCGCAGCTGATCGCTGCGTCGCGGAAGCCCTTGACCACGGCACCGCTGTCGACGATTTCCTGGGTGAACAGGTAAGCGGTGCCCATGATGCAGCCGACATTCATGCCGCGCGCCGCGAGCGGTGCGGCGAGGGCGGCGAGCATCGCGCCCGAGGCCGCGTTGTGGATGCCGCCGGCAAATAGGATGTGATAACCAGACTCGCTGCCCGGTTTCACGTCGGCAAGCAGCACTTCGATCATCTGCTCCCAGAGCGGGAAGCTGGCCAGCGGGCCGATGTGGCCACCACATTCGCGGCCTTCGAACACGAAGCGCTTGGCGCCCTGCTCGATGTACATCCGCAGCAGCGCAGGCGCTGGTGCGTGGATGTAAGTCGGGATGCCTTCTTTCTCGAAGTGCGCGGCCTGGTCAGGACGGCCACCGGCAATCAGCGCGTAGGTCGGCTTGCACTGCCAGACCGCGGCGATCTGCTCTTCACGCAAGCTGTGCGGCACGAAGCCGAGCAGGCCCACGCCCCAGGGCAGCTCGCTGCCATCGGCCTGGGTCATGCGCGCCTTGGTCTGCTGGAGCATCTCCAGAATCTGAGGGCCGCGATAAAGCGCCAAGGCCAAGAACGGCAAGGCGCCGTTCTTCGACACCTGGTAGGCGAATTCGGGCGAATCCGAAACGCGGGTCATCGGCCCCTGGGCGATCGGGAACGCTGTGCCGTGCGACTTGGCCAGGGCGCCGCCCGGTGCCATGAAACCGGTCGTGACAGCGGATTCGACGTGCTTGAGGCTGGCCTTGCGCACGGCCTGAATGAAGCGGCCGACGTTCCGATACTGGCTGCGATAGGTCGCTGCGAGGCCGATGCCCTGGCCGATCGGCATGAACTGCTCGCCTCCGTTCCAGCCCAGGTTCTGGCTCAACTTCACGCGCCAGTCGGCGAGCGACAGGTCGCCCGATTCGACGCGATTGTTGTCGTCTTCTGCCGCCTTCAGCGCTGGAGTGCCTGGTCGGCTGTAGACGCGGCAGGGCAGATCAACCAATTCGCCGAATAGCCGGGTCTCGGCGCCGTTCAGGCGCACAAGCTCGTTCTGCAATGTTTCCGGCAACGGCGATTCGGCGAGCAGCAGCAGCTGATCTTCGAAGATCACGCCGGCTGCGCCCATCGCCCGCAAGGCTGCGGCGCTGTGCACGCCGATGCCGCCCTGAATGTAGATCGGAAGAGTATTGGTTTCGGCAGTCTTGCCGAGCAGCTTCTGGGCAAGGATGTAGCTGGTATCGGCGCCGACCCAGCCGCCCGCTTCGTGACCCTTGGCAATCACGCCGTGATGCGCGAACGGGAACAGGCCGATGTGGGCCACATCGATGACTTCGACGAGCACTCGATGCTGGCCGCCCGGTGCGAGTGCGGCGGCGATCTGGGCCTGCTGCGCCGGCGTGCCGGTCAGGATCAGACTTAGGCCGCGATCGCCGGCTTCTTCGATCAATCGGCCGGCAAGCGGCAGATGCGCGATGTCCGTGCGCAGGCCGATACGGCCATCGGTTGCCGACAGCAGACGGGAAAAGGCACTGGCAGCGCGGAGATCATCCCGGCTGAATTCAAGATCGAGGACACCGGTGCCGCCGGCTCGCGCCGTCGCGGCTGCGATTCCGGGGTGGGCTGAGTCAGCCGGGGCTATGGCGAATACATCGAAACTGTCGTGAAGCACTGCCGCTCTCCCTGTTCATTGACGCGGCCACATGACCTTGAATCCCGCCCGACCCTCAACTTCTCGCGGCGCGTGCCGATACCCCGTCCGAAGACGGCGGTACCGTTCTGACACGCTCTTGCTGACTATCCCGAGTCGGCAGATGCACGCCAGCGGCCGCAGCACCCCGGTCGTTGTCGCAAGGTGCCCGTGTTCAATACTTCCCTGTCAGCGCGACGGTTCAAACCTGCCGTCGCTTGGTCCTCATACTGCGATGAGCGGCTGACTAACGCTTCTTGCCTTCCAGAAACGGAACTTCCAGCACTTTCTCGTGAACGATCGGGCCGTGGCCGAAATAGCCACCTTCGCCAAAGCACTCACCATGATCGGCCGTGATGACGAAATGCGTATTCAGCGGCGCTTTCGCGATCAGATCGTCAAGCACTTCATCGACGTATTCGACGCACTTGATCTGCTGCTTGTGCAGATCGCACATCTGCTCCTCGTCGAAGAACTTGTCTTCAGTCTCCGCGCCGAGGTTGTCATCCATGCGCTTGAACACACCGTGCACGCCGGAGATGTGCGGCATGTTCTTCGGGTCGAGCATGAACGGGTAATGCGTTTCGCCGAGATTCAGGAAGTAGAACTGCGGCTCGGACTTGTCGAACTCGATCTGCTTGACCATGCCGGCGAAGTCGTTGTGATTCGCCATCAACTTGTAGTCGTCGAAATGCTTGTTCAGATGCGAGAACGGATTCAGCACCGGCAGCGAAACCTTGGCCGAAGTGCGGTAACCGTTCTGCTGGAGCACATGCGGCAACGAAAGCTGCGGGATGAAACTCTTGAACGAAAGGTCCTTGACCGCGAGCCGATCAACCCACAGCGAGAAATCCTTCTTGTAGACCTCGGACGCGAACACGCCCTGCGGGCTCGTGTGCGGAATCATGCCCATCAGGTAGGTGTAGTGCGAAGGGCTCGTCCAGGACGCAAACGAATAGCGCTTCGAACCGACCCCGATCCTGTCCATATTCGGACGTTTGGCGGCGAGATAGCTGTCATAACGGCAGCTGTCCATGACAATGAAAACGAGGTTGTTGGCAGTCATCGCTGTACTTTAGCTGAATGATTCAGTAGAGGGGAAGTTTACCGGCAGTTTTTTACAGTTATGTCACTGGTTACGTATATTCAGACAAGAGCTAAATCCTGTTGTTTCGGAATTGAGAAAATGTTTCAAAACAATGTCGAGATTTGAGCTGCCACATGAAACCGCGACCGCTTGTAACGATTGCCGAATGTTGGCACACGACCCAGGTGAATTTCATGGATGACGCGTGATCGGGAAAAGTTGAACTGATGCTTAGCTTAAGCCGTTTAGCAATAAGTGCACCAGAAGCGGAAGTTATCCAGATCGCACCGCTCAAGGGCCATTGCAGCGGGGCCGTGACTGACTGTGGCGTCATGAAATCTGGCCGTCAGTCCCATCAACAAGAAGGCCGCTCGCTGGCGGCCTTTAAAAATGGTGGAGGTGGCGGGAATCGAACCCGCGTCCAACAATCTTCCGTTCTTCGATCTACATGCTTAGCCAGTCTTTATTTTTCGTTGGTCGCTCCCGGACAGGCACGGAACGCGCTCACTTATTCACTTTGGGTTTTAGCGTATCGGCAAGTGACCTGCCTTTATCGCGAGTTGATGAGAGTCGACGGCTGCTTCCGGGGCATCAACACCACCGGGGCAACCGCTCGCCGGGATTAAGCGGCGAGGGCGTAGTTAGCGTCGTTCGCAACTAGCTTGGTTGCTTTCAAGTTTTACGAGGAAGAAAGCACCTCGGCATGCACGTCGAATTTCCAACCGCTGTCGAAACCATGTCACCCCCAGCGGCGGTAACAGTATCACAGTTATGAAGTCTTGAGCCTTCCGTGATCGCCAAGTGAAATCGGTTGGCTAACAGCGATGTTACTGATAAAAATCGGGAAAATGGCAAAAGTAAGGCAATTGGTATCGGCAAGTCCATACCAGAAAAGGATTTTCAGGAAATTATCCGCGTCGGATTAAACAGTTACTGATGCTCCGAAACCTTTCCCAACTCAATATTCAGTGCAATGTGAATTTTAAGTTGATGCGCCAAGTGGCGTTCTTCGAATGAACAGGCAAAAGCGGCAATTTTTCTCAAACCAATTGCCCCGTTGCCGTGCATCTGCACAGGCAGTGAACGAGGCTGCACGAACATTGTGCGGGGCCTCGAGCCGAGGCTGATCAGCTGTCGTGCCGCATGGTGCGGCCTTTCTCGCGCTGCCAGTCCCGATCCTTCTCGGTGTTGCGCTTGTCGTGCAGTTTCTTGCCTTTGGCGAGGCCGATGTTCAGTTTCGCGCGGCCATGGGTCCAGTGCAGGTCCAGCGGCACGATGGTGTAGCCGGAGCGCTCGACCTTGCCGCGCAGCAGATCGATCTGGCGCCGCGACAGCAGCAGCTTTCGGGTGCGCGTGGCGTCCGGCACGACATGCGTGGAGGCCGACAACAGCGGATTGAAATGGGCGCCGAGCAGCCAGGCTTCACCGTTCTTCATGATCACGTAGGCTTCCGTGATCTGGGCCTTGCCGACTCTCAGGCTTTTGACTTCCCAGCCCAGCAGCACGATGCCGGCTTCGAAACGATCCTCGATGAAATACTCGAAGCGGGCACGCCGATTCTCGGCGATCTCGCGGTCCGCCGGTGCTTCCTTCTGCTTGCCGTTACGCTTGGGCTGATTCATCGTCGGATTATAGAAGCCTGCGGGAGCAGCCCATCGGTGGAGGACAGGTGAAGATCGAAGTGCTGAGTCACGAAGCCGGCGGAATCCGGCGACTGACGCTTGAACTGCCCGAACCGGCAACCGTCGGCAGCGCGTTGTCCGCCGCTGGCCTGGGCCGCGACTGCGAGGCGAGAGTGGGGATGTTCGGTCGGCTGTGCAGCGCCGAAGAAGCGATCAGCGAAGGTGCCAGAGTCGAGGTCTACAGAGTCTTGCTGGCTGATCCGAAACAGGTGCGGCGCCAGCGAGCCCGGATACGACGTCCGCAAGCGTGATTGAGACGGACGCTTACTTGTCCTTGTCCTTATCCTTTTGCGCCTCGTCGGAAGGGTCCGCAGATTTCGGATCCAGCGGCGCCGTGTCGATGATTTCTTCCTTCTGCTCGCGGGAAACGCCGTCGTTGCCAGCCGCCGTGCCGGCGTTGGCGATCTGCACGCCTTCCATGCGCGTCAGCTTCTCGGACTCGAAGAACAGGCTGATCGTGCGGCTGGAGACCTTGCCGCGCGGATCCTTGTAGTAGCCAAAGTAATCCCAGCGGTCCGAACGGAACGGCGAGGAAGCGATCGGCGTGCCGAGCAGGAACTTCACCTGTTCGCGGGTCTGGCCGACCTTGAGCAGATCGAACTGCTTCTGCTCGATGACGTTGCCCTGACGTGTCGGCAGCTTGTAGACGATCGCACAGCCGGAGAGGCTGAAGGCCAGGACGGAAAGCAGGATCAGACGCATGGGCAGGGTATTGAGGTTGTGACTCGAAAACGAGGTGCGATAATAGCGCAAGCTCCGTTTCGTCACTCCCGCCTGAAGGAAAACTCATGGAATCGCAGGATCTCCGCAATGCGGGATTGAAGGTGACGCTACCGCGTCTGAAGATCATCGAGATGCTCGAGCACAGCCCGACGCGTCATCTGTCGGCTGAAGAAATCTATCGGCGCCTGATGGATGGCGGTGAAGACATCGGTCTGGCCACGGTCTACCGGGTGCTGACCCAGTTCGAAGCAGCCGGTCTGGTTACCCGCCACCATTTCGAAGGCGGCCATGCCGTGTTCGAACTGGAGCGCGGCCATCATCATGATCACATCGTCTGCATCCATTGCGGACGGGTCGACGAGTTCGAGGACGAGATGATCGAGCGGCGTCAGCGCGAAATAGCCGAATCGCTGGGCTTCAAGCTCGTCGAGCACAACCTGATCATGTACGGCGAGTGCCAGAAGAAGGACTGCGTCCATCTGAAGCAGAACTCGAACCGCCGGCTCTGATCGGTCAGAGCCCACTCGGTCAGGCGTCAGTTGCCGCCTGGCCGAGCAGTTCCTTCGCCAGGGTCACGGTGCTGCCGCTGCTGCCATCGCCGCCGAGCATCCGTGACAACTCGCTGACCCGCGCCGGTGCATCGAGCCTTTGCACCCGGGTGTAGGTATTGCCGTCCCGCACGGACTTGGCAATCCCGAAATGATCGAGCCCGCGGGCAGCGACCTGGGCCAGATGGGTCACGCACAGCACTTGGCGTCGCGCACCCAGCGCGCGTAGCTGCCGGCCGACGACGTCGGCCGTGACGCCACCGATGCCGGCATCCACTTCATCGAAGATCTGCGTGGCCGCACCGGCCTCGGACAGCAGGCTGACCTGCAGCGCCAGACTGATTCTGGACAACTCGCCGCCGGACGCCACCTTGGACAAGGGCCGCGGCGGCTGCCCCGGGTTGGCCGAAAAATCGAAGCGCACCAGATCGACGCCGTGCGAGGTCGGCTTGTCGCGGCTCAGCGGTTCGACGGCGACCACGAATTCGGCGTTCGGCATGCCGAGTTCGCGAACTCTGGCGGTCACCGCTTTTGCAAGCATGATGGCGGCCTTCCGGCGTGCCGCGGTCAGAGTTGCCGCCGCAGTCATATAGGACACCAGTGCCGTCTTGCGCTGTGCTTCCAGACGACCCAGCGCGGCGCCGGCATCTTCCAGCACGGCCAGTTCCGACTGCAGTTCCTCATGCCGGGCGAACAGCTCATCCGCCCGCACGCGATGCTTGCGGGCAAGATCGTGGATCGCGGTCAGGCGGCTTTCGACGATGGCGAGACGTTCCGGATCGAGATCGAGGCGTTCGATCAATCGACGCAAGGAATCCGCTGCTTCGCGAACTTGCGCCTGCGCGCCGGCGGTCAGCGTTTCCGCTTCGGCGAAGCCTTCGTGCAGCGGCACCAGGCTGTGCAGCGAAGACAGCGCGCGCGACAGCTGGTCATAGACGCTGACCTCGTCGCCATAAAGCAGTAGCTGCGCGCCATTGCCTTCGTCGAGCAGCCGTCCAGCGTTTGCCAGGCGGCGATGTTCGGCGTCGAGTTCCGGCAACTCGTCGGCAGTCAAGCTCAGTGCGTCGAGTTCCTGAAGCTGGAAGCGCAGGTACTCGACTTGTGCGGGGTCTCGGCTCTGGGCGCTGCGCAGTTGTTCGATGTCGCGTTCGATGCGCTGCAGGGCTTGTGCGGCTGCGGCGACTGCGGCGAGCAGCTCGGCATGGCGGCCGGCGTCGTCGAGCGCCTGACGTTGCGCATCGCCGTGCAGCAGGCTGCGGCTGTCGCCCTGACCGAAGATCTCGACCAGGCGTTCGCCAAGCTCGCGCAACTCGGTCGCGCTGACCGGGCTGCCGTTGACGAACGCCCGCGTGCGGCCTTCGACGTGGACGATGCGGCGGATCGTGCAGTCGTCGCTACCGGCTTCGAGCAGTTCCCGTTCGGCGAGCCAGGCGGCTGCATCGGCGCAGTCGTTGACCGAGAACTCGGCCGACACTTCGGCCCGCTCGCTACCGGCGCGGACCAGGGTGGCATCGGCACGCAGGCCGATAACCAGCCCCAGCGCGTCGATCAGGATCGACTTGCCAGCGCCGGTCTCGCCGGTCAGCACGGTGAAGCCGGACGACCAGTCGAGACTCAGCTCGTCGATGATCGCGAGATTGCGGATATGCAGGCTGCGCAGCATGGCTACTTCTATGGTTACTTCTTTGAGGGGTTGCCGACCGGCGTGCGGCCCCAGTCGAGCTTGTCGCGCAGCAGCGCGAAATAGCTGTAGCTGGGCGGATGGATCAGCAACAGATCGGTCGGCGAGCGGCGAATCTCGACAGCGTCGCTGGGATTCAGCGAAGTGCCGATCTGGCCATCGCAGGTCATCGTCGCGCCGGTTTCGCTGGCACCGAGCACGATGCGCACGGTCCGCGAGGCGGGCACGACGATCGGGCGATCGGTCAGCGTATGCGGGCAGATCGGCACCAGCGCCAGCGCGGCGAGCGCGGGGTGGACCACCGGGCCGCCGCCGGACAGTGCATAGGCCGTCGAGCCGGTCGCGGTCGACACGATGAAGCCATCGGCCCGGTGCTGGCTGATGAACTCCCAGCCGCTGCCGTCGCCGACATCGCTGGCCAGGTACGTCGCGAACTCGACCATGCGGATCGCCGCCTGATTGCGCACCACGACATCGTTGACGGCGAGCCAGGGCAGGCTCAGGCCGCCGTCGGCGCGGCGCACGCGGGCTTCGAGAATCAGCCGGGATGCGCGGATGTACTCGCCGCGAAACAGCGCTTCCAGCGTCGTCGCCATGTCTTCGGGCCGAACGTCGACTAGAAAGCCGAGGCGGCCCTGGTTGACGCCGAGGATCGGCACGCCGGAACTGGCGAGGCTGCGGCCGGCGTCGAGCAAGGTGCCGTCGCCGCCGATCACGACGACCAGCTGGCAGCGCTTCGCGAGTGCTTCGCGGCTGACAGCTTCGATGCCGCTGTTGGCCGGCAGCAGCCGCGCGGTCTCGGTTTCGACCAGAACTTCGCGCCCATGCTGGCGCAACAGGGTGCAAAGCTGGCGCAGAGTGCCGGTAACGCGCTCGTCCCTGCGTTTGCCGATCACGCCGACAGTCTGGAAAAGGCTCTGGGACACGAAGGGCGCGTGAGGGACGGGCAGGCCGCTTGAAAGGGCGAAGTGGGCGCAAATTATCATGAAACAGCTGCATCAAATTTCGCTGCGAAGTTCAGGCGGATAACCCCCTGCCGCGGGCAATGCGTGCAATTCTTGACAAGGTTTTTTTTCCGTTGCTAGCGTTCTCCGAATCCTGAGCTGCCATGTCCGACAAACTCGACCCACGCGCCGCCGCGCTGCTGAAGCTGCTGATCGAACGCCATGTGCACGACGGGCAGCCGGTCGGCTCGCGGACCCTGGCTCGCGCGTTCCAGGTGGAGCTCAGTCCGGCGACCATTCGCAACGTGATGGCCGATCTGGAAGACCTCGGCTTCGTCGCCTCGCCGCATACCTCCGCCGGCCGCGTGCCGACCCAGGCCGGCTATCGCTATTTCGTCGATTCGCTGCTGGCGCCAGAGCCGCTGGGGGCAGCCGAGCAGGCGCGCATCGCCAATGAACTGCTGCCCGGCAACAAGTCCTCCGCCGACATGCTGCACACGGTTTCCGGCTTGTTGTCGCGGCTGTCGTCGATGGCCGGCGTGGTCACCGTGCCGCGCCGCAATGTCACCGTGCTGCGGCGGATCGAATTCCTGAACCTGTCGGGTGGCCGAGTGCTGGCGATCCTGGTCGTCAATCAGCGCGAAGTGCAGAACCGCGTGCTCGACATGGGCCGCGACTACACGTCGCAGGAACTGGAACGCTACGCCAACATCATCAACGAGACCTTCGCCGGCCGTGATCTGCTGAGCCTGCGCCGCAGCCTCGCCGAAGAATTGAGCGAGGCGCAGACCCGGGTCAACCAGATGCTCGGCGAAGCGGCGAAGCTGGCCGATGCCGCGCTGCGCAACCAGGAAGCCGACGATTACGTGATCGCCGGCGGTACCAATCTGCTCGGCTTCCAGGAGTTGGCCGATGTCGGCCGCCTGCGCCGTTTGTTCGACGTGCTCGACCAGAAGCGCGAGCTGCTGGAGCTGTTCGATCAGTGCCTGGGTGCCTCAGGCGTGCAGATCTTCATCGGCGACGAATCCGGCTATCAAGTGCTCGACGGCTGCAGCCTGGTCACCGCGCCGTACACCATCGATGGCCAGGTGGCCGGCGTGCTCGGCGTCATCGGCCCGACCCGGATGGCCTACCAGCGGATCATTCCGCTGGTCAGCGAAGCCGCGCGTCTGCTCGGCACCGGGCTTGGTTCAGGGCTGGGCTCAGGGCTTGAAAGCCGCTGAAGCATCCCAAACTGGCTGATCAGGTGGGGCGCGGGGGCGCTCTGCTTCATTCCCCAGTATCTGAACCCGAGTAGAAAAAGCATGACGGATCAACCCGATATGACGTCGGCCGCGCCCGACGACCGCAACGATGGCCCCGTGTCGATCGAAGAGTACGAGGCCCTGAACGCCAAGCTGACCGAAGCCGAAACCGCCGCTTCAACGGCCCGCGATGGTCATCTGCGCGCGCTTGCCGAACTCGACAACGTGCGCAAGCGCGCCGAGCGCGAGATCGACAGTGCTCGCAAGTACGGAAGCGAGCGGGTGCTCGGCGACCTGCTGGCGATCAGCGACAGCCTGGAACTGGGCCTGAAGGCTTCCGGCGCGCCGGAAGCCACGGTGCAGTCGATTCGCGAAGGCATGGCGCTGACCCAGAAACAGTTGGCGATGTTCTTCGAGAAATTCGGCGTCGTCGCTGTCGACCCGGCCGGTCAGGTCTTCGACCCGACCTATCACGAAGCGGTATCGGCGATTCCGAGCAGCGATGTCGCGCCAAACCACGTCCTCAGCGTGATGCAGAAGGGCTACCGCCTGCACGAGCGTCTGCTGCGGCCAGCGATGGTCATCGTCGCCAAGGCACCCCCGACCTCGTAACGCGTTTGCCGACCGGATTCGGGCGCCAGCGCTTGAATCTGCGGCTTCCGGCAACAAATAGTTTTCATCCCCAATACACGTAACTCTCACGAACTCTGGAGTAGCAGACACATGGCCAAGATCATCGGCATCGACCTCGGCACCACCAATTCCTGCGTCGCGATCATGGAAGGCGGTACCGCCAAGGTCATCGAGAACGCGGAAGGCGAGCGCACCACGCCGTCGGTCGTTGCCTATCAGGAAGACGGTCAGACCACCGTCGGCCGCCCGGCGAAGCGCCAGGCCGTCACCAATCCGCACAACACCTTGTATGCCGTGAAGCGCCTGATCGGCCGCCGTTTCGACGACGCCGTGGTGCAGAAGGACATCGCGATGGTGCCGTACAAGATCGTCAAGGCCGCCAATGGCGATGCCTGGGTGGAAGCGCGCGGCAAGCCGATGGCTGCCCAGCAGATCTCGGCCGAAGTGCTGATCAAGATGAAGAAGACTGCCGAAGACTATCTCGGCGAGAAGGTCACCGAAGCGGTCATCACCGTGCCGGCCTACTTCAACGACGCCCAGCGCCAGGCGACCAAGGATGCCGGCAAGATCGCCGGTCTCGACGTCAAGCGCATCATCAACGAGCCGACTGCTGCTGCGTTGGCCTTCGGCATGGACAAGGTCAAGGGCGACCGCAAGATCGCCGTCTATGACCTCGGTGGCGGCACCTTCGATATCTCGATCATCGAGATCGCCGAAGTCGATGGCGAGCACCAGTTCGAAGTGCTGTCGACCAATGGCGACACCTTCCTCGGTGGCGAAGATTTCGACATGCGCGTCATCGACTACATCGTCGAGGAGTTCAAGAAGGAATCCGGCATCAATCTGAAGAATGATCCGCTGGCGCTGCAGCGCCTCAAGGAAGCCGGCGAGAAGGCCAAGATCGAACTGTCGTCGACGACCCAGACCGACATCAACCTGCCGTACATCACGGCCGATGCCACTGGTCCGAAGCATCTGAACATCAAGATGACCCGCGCCAAGCTGGAATCGCTGGTCGATGATCTGATCACCAAGACGCTCGAACCCTGCAAGACCGCGCTGAAGGATGCCGGCCTGTCGGCGTCCGAGATTCAGGAAGTGATCATGGTCGGCGGTCAGACCCGCATGCCTAAGGTGCAGGATGCGGTCAAGGCGCTGTTCGGCCGCGAGCCGCGCCGCGACGTCAACCCGGATGAAGCGGTTGCCGTCGGTGCCGCCATTCAGGGCGCGGTGCTGTCCGGTGAAGTCAAGGACGTGCTGCTGCTCGACGTCACCCCGCTGTCGCTCGGCATCGAGACGCTGGGCGGCAAGATGACCAAGCTGATCGACAAGAACACCACGATCCCGACCCGCAAGTCGGAAACCTTCACGACTGCCGATGACAACCAGGGCGCTGTGACCGTGCACGTGCTGCAGGGCGAGCGCGAGATCGCCGCGGCCAATAAGAGCCTCGGCAAGTTCGATCTGACCGATATCCCGCCGGCACCGCGCGGCGTGCCGCAGGTCGAGGTGACCTTCGACATCGACGCCAACGGCATCTTGAATGTCTCGGCCAAGGACAAGGCCACCGGCAAGTCGCAGTCGATCGTGGTCAAGGCGAACTCGGGTCTGTCCGAGGACGAGATCAAGAAAATGATCAAGGACGCCGAGGCCCATGCCGACGAGGATCGCAAGTTCAACGAGCTGATCACCGCCCGCAACCAGGGTGATCAGATGATCCACGGCGTCGAGAAGTCGTTGAAGGATCTCGCCAGTGAAGTGCAGGAAGACGAGAAGAAGGCGATCGAATCGGCAATTGCCGAACTGCGCGAAGCCTTGAAGGGCGGCGACAAGGACGCGATCACCGCGAAGACCGAAGCGCTGGCCGCGGCTTCGGGCAAGCTCGCCGAACGCGCCTACGCCAAGGCCGGCGCGGCGGCAGGCGCCGGTGGTGCCGAAGCCGGCGCGCAGCCTGAGGCTGGCGGCAAGGACGGCGATGTCGTCGATGCCGAATTCACCGAAGTGAAGGACAAGAAGTAAGTCCTGGCAACAGGCGGAAGGTGCGAGTGGCCCTTAAAACGGCCTGACTCGTGCCTTCCGCCTTTTGCGTTTTCCCCGGCACCCATTTTTCAGAAGCCTCACGACGAACATGAGCAAGCGCGACTACTACGAAGTCCTTGGCGTCAGCAAGAACGCCGGTGACGACGAGATGAAGAAGGCCTATCGCAAGCTTGCGATGAAGTGTCACCCGGACCGCAATCCGGGCGACAAGGCAGCCGAGGAGTCCTTCAAGGAAGCGAACGAGGCTTACGAAGTGCTGACCGACGCCAACAAGCGCGCGGTCTACGACAAGTACGGCCATGAAGGCATGCAGCGCGGTGGCGGCAGCGATTTCGGCGGTGGCTTTGCCGATATCTTCGGCGACGTGTTCTCGGACATCTTCGGTGGCGGCGGTGGTGGCGGGCGCGGAGGTCCGCGTCGCGGTGCCGATCTGCGCTACCGGATCGAGCTGAGTCTGGAGCAGGCGGTGTTCGGCACCACCGAAACCATCCGCATCCCGACCGTGCGCGACTGCGAACCCTGCAAGGGCAACGGCACCGCAGACGGCAAGCCAGCACCGACCTGCAGCACCTGCCGCGGCGCCGGTCAGGTTCGTGTGCAGCAGGGTTTCTTCGTGCTCCAGCAGAGCTGCCCGGCCTGCCGCGGCCGTGGCACGGTGGTCACCGATTCCTGCAAGAGCTGTCGTGGTGCCGGCAAGATTCGCAGCGAAAAGACCCTGGAAGTGAAGGTGCCGGCCGGTGTCGATACCGGTGACCGCATCCGCCTCAGCGGCGAAGGCGAGCCGGGCGAGCGCAATGCGCCGGCCGGTGATCTGTACGTGCAGGTGGAGGTCAAGCCGCACGAGATCTTCGATCGCGACAACAACGACTTGCACTGCCAGGTGCCGGTCGGCTTCGTGGTTGCTGCCCTCGGTGGCGACATGGATGTGCCGACGCTCAACGGCAAAGCCAAGCTGACGGTTCCGGAAGGCACGCAAAGCGGCAAGGTCTTCCGTCTGCGCGGTCTCGGCGTCAGGCCGGTGCGCGGCGGACCGCAGGGCGATCTGCTGTGCGCCGTCGTCGTCGAAACGCCGGTGCACCTGACTCGCAAGCAGAAAGACCTGCTCAAGGAGTTCGGGGATACGGTCGACAAGGGCGGCGAAAAGCACAGCCCGGCGGCGAGTAGCTGGCTATCGAAGGCCAAGCAGTTCTTCGAAACCCACATCAAGCCGAGTTGAACGCCCGCAGCCGGCAAGAACGCGCGTAATCTAGCGCCCTTTCCGGCTGCCGCTGCCTAACATGACTCAACCGCTTTCCGTGGCCATCCTTGGCGCCTCCGGGCGCATGGGGCGGTCCCTGATCGATGCCACCTTGTGCAACGATCGCCTCAGGCTGGCTGCTGCCGTCGAACGCGCCGGCAATGCGTCGATCGGTGTCGATGTCGGTGTATTGGTTGGCCAGGCTGCTGTCGGGGTTGTAGTCAGCGAGCCGCTTGCCCCGGCGATTCGGCAATCCTCGGTGGTCGTCGATTTCACCGCGCCGGGCGCAACCTTGGCCGCCCTCGAAGCCTGCATCTCGAGCGGCACGCCGATCGTCATCGGCACCACCGGCTTCACGCCGGACCAGAAGCTGCTGATCGCCGAGGCGGCGAAGCGCATCCCGCTGTGCATCGCGGCCAACTACGCGATTGGCGTCAACGTAGCGCTCAAGCTGGTCGAACTGGCGGCACGCACACTGGGCGCGGATTACGACGTCGAGATCGTCGAAGCTCATCACCGGCACAAGGTCGATGCGCCGAGCGGCACCGCGCTGGCGTTCGGCGAAGCCGCCGCCGCTGGGCTTGATCGCGACCTGCTCAGCAATGCCGTCTACGGCCGAGAAGGCCAGACCGGCGCCCGCAAGCGGGAAACCATCGGCTTCGCGACGGTGCGTGGCGGCGATGTGGTCGGCGATCACACGGTGTTGTTTCTCGGGGAAGGTGAACGAGTGGAGATTTCCCACCGCGCGACGACCCGCGCGAACTTCGCGAATGGCGCACTGCGCGCGGCGGCCTGGCTGGTCGGCAAGCCGGCCGGGCTTTATTCGATGCGCGACGTCCTGTCCCTGAACGACTGAAGACATCGACGCCATCGAACGGAATCGCCGGGATGTCTGATCGCAAGAGTCTGCCGCTGAGCATCGCCGCGCTCGGCGTCGTCTATGGCGACATCGGCACCAGCCCGATCTATGCGCTGCGCGAATGCTTCTACGGCGAGCACAGCATTGCCAGCACGGCGGCCAACGTGCTCGGTGTGCTCAGCCTGATCACCTGGGCACTGATCCTGGTGGTGACGATCAAGTATCTGGCGATCGTGCTCAGGGCCGACAACAAGGGCGAGGGCGGCACCATCGCCCTGGTGGCGTTACTCAATCCCTGGCGGGCACGGCGCGGTTCTCAGCGCTACGTGCTGATGCTGCTCGGCCTGTTCGGCGCTTCGCTGATGTATGGCGATGGCGCGATCACGCCGGCGATCTCGGTGCTGTCGGCGGTCGAGGGTCTGAATGTCGCCACGCCGGCGTTCCATCCATTCGTGGTGCCGATCACCCTGGTGATCATCATCGGCATCTTCCTGATGCAGAGCCGTGGCACGGCCGGCATCGGCGCCCTGTTCGGGCCGGGCATGACCTTGTGGTTCCTGGTGCTCGGCGCGCTCGGCTTGCACGGTGTGCTCAGCAATCCGACGGTGCTGGCGGCGATGAATCCCGTGCACGGCATCGCTTTCTTCCTGCGCAACGGCTTTGCCGGCTTCATCGTGCTCAGCTCGGTGTTCCTGTGCGTGACCGGCGCCGAAGCTCTGTATGCCGACATGGGCCATTTCGGCCCTTCGCCGATCCGTCGTGCCTGGCTGGTGCTGGTGCTGCCGGCGCTGATGCTGAACTACTACGGCCAGGGTGCATTGATCCTGACCGGTGCCCCGGACATCCACAATCCGTTTTACCAGCTGGCGCCGGATTGGATGACTTATCCGCTGGTGGGCCTGACCACCTTCGCCACCATCATCGCTTCGCAGGCGATGATCACCGGCGCGTTCTCGCTGACCAGCCAGCTGGTCCAGCTCAACCAGTTGCCGCGGATGGAGATCATCCAGACCTCGAGCGACGAGCAGGGCCAGATCTACATTCCGGCCGTGAACTGGCTGCTGATGCTGGCCTGCATCAGCCTGGTGCTGGCCTTCCGTTCGTCGAGTGCACTGGCTGCGGCTTACGGCATCGCCGTGTCGTCGACGATGGTGGTGACCACGATCCTCACCGTCTTCGTCGCTCGCCGTTACGACTGGCGTGCCAGCGTCACCTATCCGGTGGCGGCGGTCTTCCTGATCATCGACCTCGGATTCTTCAGCGCCAATCTGTTCAAGATCAGCGATGGCGGCTGGGTGCCAGTGTTGATGGCGATCGGCATCTTCACCTTGATGACCACCTGGAGCCGCGGCCGCAAGCTGTTCCAGAGCCGCATTTCGGGTAGTGAGGAATCAACCCAGGAACTGGCGCGGCGAGTCCGGGATGATCCGCCACACAAGATTCCCGGTACCGGCGTCTACCTCACCGGCGGCGACCACGCGCCGGCTTACCTGCTGCGCCATCTCGAACGCAACCGGGTGCTCAACGAACGCATCGTGCTGCTGACCGTGCAGACCATCGATGAACCGCGCGTACCGGCCGTCGAACGGCTGCGCGGCTGGGGCGTCGCGCCCGGCATCTATCGCCTGGTGATTCGCTACGGCTTCATGCAGACGCCGAATGTGCCGGTGGCGCTGCGCTTCAGCGAGCAGCTCGGGCTCGATATCGACATTGAAAACCTCACCTATTTCCTGGGCCGCGCGACCCTGATTCCGTCCGACGATCTGCCCGGCATGGCGCTGTGGCGCGATCATCTGTTCGCGTTCATGGCGCACAACGCGATTCGCGCGACCGACTTCTACGGCCTGCCGCCGGAGGATGTGGTCGAGCTTGGCTTCCACGTCGAGATCTGAGCGTGCTGACGATCACTGCAGCCACCGCCGATGACGTGCCGACCATCCTGCACCTGATCCGTGCGCTGGCCGAGTACGAAAAGCTGTCGCATGAAGTCGTCGCCACCGAAGATTCGCTGCGCGCAGCATTGTTCGGCGAGCAGCCTGGCGCTGAATGCCTGATCGCGCGCGAGCACGGCGAGCCGGCCGGCTTCGCGCTGTACTTCCACAATTTCTCGACCTTCCTCGGTCGTCGTGGCCTGTATCTCGAAGACCTGTTCGTCGAGCCCGTGCATCGCGGCAAGGGCTATGGCAAAGCGCTGCTGCAACGGCTTGCGCAGCTCGCCGTCGAGCGCGGTTGCGGGCGGCTGGAATGGTCGGTGCTGGACTGGAATGCGCCAGCGATCGGCTTCTACGAAAGCCTTGGCGCCAGGTTGATGAGCGAATGGCGCATCTTCCGCCTGACCGGCGAGGCCTTGCAGACGTTCGCGGCAGACAAGCGCTAATCTCGCTGCAACCTCCTTTTCGGTGGATGCATCGATGACTCGCACGCTACGTTTGACGATGTTCGTCGCCGCCTTGTCGAGTGCTGCCCCAGCGTTCGCAGCCGATACCGCGTTGCGCAAGGATGCGGAAGCATTGGCTGCCGCGACGGGTGACGAGCTGATCGCCACTCGCCGCTATCTGCATGAGCGCCCGGAGCTGTCGAACCGCGAAAGCGAGACCGGCCAGTATCTGGCAGCGAAGCTGCAGGCGCTCGGCTATCAGGTGCAGACAGGCGTCGCCAGGAACGGCGTGGTTGCCGTGCTCAAGGGCGGCAAACCAGGCCCGGTGGTCGCGCTGCGCGCCGACATGGACGGTTTGCCGGTCACCGAGGAGGTGGTGCTGCCGTTCGCGTCGAAAGTGAAATCGACCTACGACGGCAAGGACGTCGGCGTCATGCACGCCTGTGGTCACGACACCCACATGGCAATGCTGCTCAGCGCGGCGGCGGTGTTCGCCAAACTGCAGGCGCGGCTGCCGGGCACCGTCAAGCTGATCTTCCAGCCGGCCGAGGAAGGCCGTCCCGCAGGCGAGGAAGGCGGTGCTGAACTGATGGTCAAGGAAGGCGTGTTGAGCAGTGCGCCTCAACCGGACGTGATCTTCGGTCTGCACGTGCTGACCCAGTTCGAAACCGGCCAGCTGGCGTTCCGGGCGGGCAGCCTGATGGCCAGCACCGAGAACCTGAACATCGTCGTGCGCGGCAAGCAGACCCATGGTGCGATGCCCTGGAACGGCGTCGATCCGATCGTGGTCAGCGCGCAGATCATCAGCGCCCTGCAGACCGTAGTCAGCCGTCAACTCGACATCACCCAGGGGGCGGCGATCGTCACCATCGGCAAGATTGATGGCGGCGTGCGCAACAACATCATTCCCGATGAAGTGCGGATGAAAGGCACCCTGCGCTCGCTCGATCCGGCATCGCGCCTAATCATGAACGATGCCGTCCGGCGCACCGCGACCAAGATCGCCGAAGCTTCCGGCGCCACGGCGATCGTCGGCATTGGCGACGAGTATTCGTATCCGGTCACTTACAACGATCCGGCGCTGACGGAGCAGATGCGGCCGACGCTGGAGCGCATTGCCGGCAAGACCAACATTATCGAATCGACCCCGCAGACCGTCGCCGAGGATTTTTCCTTCTACCAGCAGAAGATTCCCGGCCTGTTCGTGTTCGTCGGCGTCCGCAAGCCGGGCGCGACGACGGACGAATATGCGCCGAACCATTCGCCGCGCTTCAAGGTCGATGAAGCAGGGCTGCCGCTGGGCGTTCGCGCGCTGGTCGGCCTGACGCTCGACTACATGGCCCAATCTGCGAACCAACCTAGGAGCAAATCATGAAAGCCATCTGGAACGGGCAGGTCATCGCCGAAAGCAGTGACACCGTCGTCGTCGAAGGCAACCACTACTTCCCGGCCGACTCGATCAAGCGCGAGTATCTCGCCGACAGCGCCACCCACACGGTCTGCGGCTGGAAGGGCACGGCCTCTTACTACTCGCTGAATGTCGATGGCGCGGCGAACAAGGACGCAGTCTGGTACTACCCGGAGCCGAAAGAGGCGGCCGCGGAGATCAAGGGCAGAGTTGCTTTCTGGAAGGGCGTCAAGGTCGAAGCCTGAGTCGTTCAGTGGCCGTGCTGCGCAAGGGGCGAGGCGCGGGTTCGAACGAGGAAGGACGCTTCGAATCGCGCTCGGTCGAGAAAGTTGATGACGGCTGGCAGCTTGATGAAGAGCCGCTGCCGGCGTTCGAAACCATCGTCCGGCCGGTACAGGCGAAGTCGATCCTGACGCGCAACAGTTCGCCGGATATCGGCTTCGATCAGACGATTAACCCGTACCACGGCTGCGAACACGGCTGTATCTATTGTTACGCAAGGCCTAGCCACGGTTATCTGAATCTGTCCGCCGGGCTCGATTTCGAGACCCGGCTGTTCTACAAGGCCAATGCGGCGGAAGTGCTGGAAGCCGAACTGCGGCGCAAGTCCTACAAGCCGATCATGACCATGCTCGGCGCCAATACCGACTGCTACCAGCCGATCGAGCGCGAACACCGGATCACCCGCAGCATCCTTGAAGTGCTGGCGCGCTTCCGGCATCCGATCGGCATCATCACCAAAGGCATCCTGATCGAGCGTGATCTCGATCTGCTCGCCGATCTGGCCAAGGACAGGCTGGTGACCGTCGGCGTCACTCTGACCACGCTTGATCCTTCGCTGAAACGAACGCTAGAACCGCGGGCTGCTTCGCCGGACGCAAGGTTGCGGGTGATACGCAAGCTGGCCGACATCGACGTGCCGGTGCGGGTGATGTTCTCGCCGGTGATTCCGTTCGTGAACGATGCCGAGCTGGAACAGGTACTCGAAGCCGGCCGCGATGCCGGAGCGACGTCGGCCAGTTATGTGCTGCTGCGCCTGCCGTTCGAGGTCAAGGCGCTGTTCCGGGATTGGCTCGACACCCACGTGCCGCTCAAAGCGGAACACGTGATGAGCCTGGTCCAGCAGATGCGCGGCGGCAAGGATTACGACGCCGGCTTCGGCACGCGGATGAAAGGCGAGGGTGCCTTCGCCGACCTGATCGCCCAGCGCTACCGGCTGGCGACCCGCAAGCTCGGTCTTGATCGGCCTCGTTTCGAGCCCGATTGCAGCCACTTCCGCGTCCCGGAAGAGGGCGGACAAGGCGCATTTGCGTTCTGATCGAAGCAAGTTGGACGCCGATGCTGTCCGGATTCGATGGACGCCATACGGTGCAGTCCGTAAAATGGCGTCTTAATCCTGCGAGGGGGGCCAACCATCAAAAGTCCGGCCCCCCTTCGCGTGTGCGCGACAGGAGAACAACCTTAGCCATTACAAGGACCTCAGCCGCCAACATGCTCCAAACGACTCCGGCCCTTCTCGCGCTCGCCGACGGCAGTACCTTTCACGGCGTATCCATTGGTATCGAGGGTTCCACGGTCGGCGAAGTGGTTTTCAACACCGCCATGACCGGTTACCAGGAAATCCTCACCGATCCTTCGTACCGCGAACAGATCGTCACGCTGACCTATCCCCACATCGGCAACGTCGGCGTCAATCCCGAGGACAACGAATCCGAAAAGACCCAGCTGGCCGGATTGATCATTCGTGAAGTGCCTCGCCCCGCCAGCAACTTCCGCTCCAAACAGAACTTCAGCGACTACCTGCGCGAGCAGAACGTGGTCGCGATCGCCGGTATCGATACCCGCCGCCTGACCCGCCTCCTGCGTGACAAGGGTGCGCAGAATGGTTGCATCGTCGCCGGTCACATCGATGAGAAGGCAGCGATCAAGCAGGCGCAGGCTTGGCCAGGTCTGAAGGGCATGGATCTCGCGAAAGTGGTCAGCACGGCTGCCTCTTATCCGTGGACACGCGGCTCCTGGGAGCTGAAGACCAATGCCGAACCGGAGATCAGCGGCGGCTCACGCCATGTCGTGGTCTACGACTTCGGCATCAAGCGCAACATCCTGCGCATGCTGGTCGACCGCGGTTGCAAGGTCACCGTGGTGCCGGCCCAATCGACGGCTGCCGACGTTCTGAAGCTGAAGCCGGACGGCGTGATGCTGTCCAACGGACCGGGCGATCCGGAACCCTGTGAGTACGCGATTGCCGCGGCGCGCGAATTCCTTGCGATGAAGCTGCCGACGTTCGGCATCTGCCTCGGCCACCAGATTCTCGGCCTCGCGGCCGGAGCGAAAACCCTGAAGATGAAGTTCGGCCATCACGGCGCCAATCACCCGGTGCAGGATCTTGAAACCAGCCGCGTGCTGATCACCAGCCAGAATCATGGCTTCGCGGTCGACGAAGCCACGCTGCCTGCCAATGCGGTGGTCACGCATCGCTCGCTGTTCGACGGCTCGAACCAGGGCCTGCGCCTGACCGACGCCCCGGCGTTCAGCTTCCAGGGACATCCGGAGGCCAGCCCCGGGCCGCATGACGTCAGCTATCTGTTCGATCGCTTCGTCACCCTGATCGATGCTTCGAAGGAGAGTGCCCGTGGCTAAGCGCACCGACCTGAAGTCCATCCTGATCATTGGCGCCGGCCCGATCGTCATCGGCCAGGCCTGCGAGTTCGATTACTCCGGCGCCCAAGCCTGCAAGGCACTGCGTGCTGAGGGCTATCGCGTCGTCCTGGTCAATTCGAACCCGGCGACGATCATGACCGACCCGGAAATGGCCGATGCCACCTACATCGAGCCGATCCGCTGGCAGACCGTCGCCGCGATCATCGAGAAGGAGCGCCCGGATGCGGTGCTGCCGACGATGGGCGGCCAGACCGCGCTGAACTGCGCGCTGGATCTGGCCCGCGAAGGCATCCTGGAAAAATTCAACTGCGAACTGATCGGCGCCAACGCGCACGCGATCGACCTCGCCGAAGACCGCCAGAAATTCCGTGACGCTATGACCGAGATCGGGCTCGGTTCGGCGCGCTCGGGTGTTGCGCATTCGATGCAGGAAGCGAAGTACATCCAGGAGCAGGTTGGCTATCCGGTGGTGATCCGCCCCAGCTTCACGCTCGGCGGCTCTGGCGGCGGCATCGCCTACAACGTGCAGGAGTTCGAGGAGATCGTGCTGCGCGGTCTCGACCTGTCGCCGACCACGGAAGTGCTGATCGAAGAATCGCTACTCGGTTGGAAGGAGTACGAGATGGAAGTGGTCCGGGATCGCCTGGACAATTGCATCATCGTCTGCTCGATCGAGAATCTCGATCCGATGGGCGTGCACACCGGTGACTCGATCACCGTGGCACCGGCCCAGACCTTGACCGACAAGGAATACCAGATCATGCGCAACGCGAGCATCGCGGTGCTGCGCAAGATCGGCGTCGATACCGGCGGCTCGAACGTGCAGTTCGCGATCAATCCCGAAGACGGCCGGATGATCGTCATCGAGATGAATCCTCGCGTGTCGCGTTCCAGCGCGCTGGCTTCGAAAGCGACCGGTTTCCCGATCGCCAAGATCGCCGCCAAGCTGGCCGTTGGCTACACCCTGGACGAACTGCGCAACGAGATCACCGGTGGCGTCACGCCGGCTTCGTTCGAGCCGAGCATCGACTACGTCGTCACCAAGATTCCGCGCTTCACCTTCGAGAAATTCCCGACTGCCGACTCGCGCCTGACCACGCAGATGAAGTCGGTCGGCGAAGTGATGGCGATCGGCCGCAACTTCCAGGAATCGCTGCAGAAAGCATTGCGCGGCCTGGAAGTCGGTTCCGACGGCTTCGATCCGGTGGTTGCTGATTTCAGCGAAGCGAACCTGACCAAGATCCGCGAAGAACTGGCGACGCCGCGTGCCGGCCGCATCTGGTACGTCGGCGATGCGTTCCGCGCCGGCATGAGCATCGCCGACGTGTTCCGCTATTCGAAGATCGATCCCTGGTTCCTGGAGCAGATCGAAGAGCTGATCCAGACCGAAAGCGAGATCGCCGCCGAATCGATCAGCAAGATCAGCAAGGACAATCTGCGCCGCTACAAGCGCCTCGGTTTCGCCGATCGCCGCATCGCGACCTTGCTCGGCGTGAAGGCCGCCTCGGTGCGTGCGCGCCGCCACAAGCTCGGCATTCGGCCGGTCTACAAGCGGGTCGATACCTGTGCGGCCGAGTTCCCGTCGTCGACCGCCTACCTGTATTCGAGCTATGACGAGGAGTGCGAGGCTGCGGTCACGGACGCCAAGAAGATCATCGTCCTTGGTGGTGGCCCGAACCGTATCGGTCAGGGCATCGAGTTCGATTACTGCTGCGTGCATGCCGCGATGGCGCTGCGCGAAGACGGTTACGAAACGATCATGATCAATTGCAATCCGGAGACCGTGTCGACCGACTACGACACCTCGGATCGTCTGTACTTCGAACCGCTGACCTTCGAAGACGTGATGGAGATCATCGAACTCGAAAAGCCACTCGGCGTGATCGTGCAGTTCGGCGGCCAGACGCCACTGAAGCTGGCGCGAGCGCTGGAAGCGGCAGGCGCGCCGATCATCGGCACCAGCCCGGATTCGATCGACCTCGCCGAAGACCGCGAGCGTTTCCAGAAACTGGTCGACGAGCTGAAGCTGCTGCAGCCGCCGAATGGCGTTGCGACTTCGCTGAAGGCGGCACTGGCCGTCGCCCAGAAGGTCGGCTATCCGCTGGTCGTCCGTCCGAGCTATGTGCTCGGCGGCCGGGCGATGGAAATCGTCCATGACGACGCCGATCTGCAGCGCTACATGACCGAAGCGGTCAAGGTCTCGAACGATTCGCCGGTGCTGCTCGATCGTTTCCTCGAGAACGCGATCGAGGTCGATGTCGATGCGCTGGCCGACAGCGAAGGCAATGTCGTGATCGGCGGCATCATGGAGCACATCGAACAGGCGGGCGTGCATTCGGGCGATTCGGCCTGCTCGCTGCCGGCCTACACGCTGAGCCAGAAGGTGCAGGACGACATCCGCGATCAGATGTTCAAGCTGGCGCGCGCGCTCAAGGTGGTCGGCCTGATGAATGCTCAGTTCGCGCTGCAGGGCGATACGGTCTACCTGCTCGAAGTGAATCCGCGCGCTTCGCGCACCAGCCCTTTCGTGTCGAAAGCGATCGGCCGGCCGCTGGCCAAGATCGCAGCGCGCTGCATGGCAGGGCAGTCACTGCCCAGCCAAGGCATCCTCAAGGAAATCGTGCCGCCGTATTTTTCGGTCAAGGAATCGGTGTTCCCGTTCGCCAAATTCCCGGGTGTCGATCCGCTGCTCGGCCCGGAAATGCGCTCGACCGGCGAAGTGATGGGTGCCGGCAAGCACTTCGGCGAAGCCTTCAACAAGGCCTTGCTTGCTGCCGGCATGACCCTTCCTTCCGGCGGCACGGCGTTCGTGTCGGTACGCGAGGCGGACAAGGCGAAGGCTGTCGATCTGGCCCGCCTGCTGGTTGCCAAGGGCTTCAAGGTGGTGGCGACCGAAGGCACGGCGAACGCGATAGGCGCAGCCGGTATCGCCTGCCTGCGGGTCAACAAGGTCAAGGAAGGCCGTCCGCATTGCGTGGACATGATCAAGAACGGCGAGATCCAGTTCATCGCCAACACGACCGAGGGCAAGAAGTCGGTCGAGGAATCGCATTCGATCCGCGCCGCGGCAATCGCCCAGAAGCTGTGCTATTTCACGACCATCGCCGGCGCCCATGCGGCGGCGATCGCGATGGATCATCTCGATCACGTCGACGTCAATCGTCTCCAGGACCTCCACAAGCAGATCACTGCATGAGCACCAAGACCCCGATGACTCTGCGCGGCGCCGAGGCGCTGCGCGAAGAACTGCGTTACCGCAAGAGCGAATTGCGCCCGAAGATCATCGCGTCGGTCGAGGAAGCCCGTGCCCACGGCGACTTGAAGGAAAACGCCGAATATCACGCCGCCCGCGAGCAGCATGGCTTCAACGAGGGTCGCATCGGCGAGATGGAAGCGAAGCTGTCGAATGCCCAGATCATCGACCCGGCCGGGCTGCCGAAGACCGGCAAGGTGATGTTCAGCACGACCGTCGAGCTGGTCGATGCCGATTCCGGCGAGGAATTGCGCTATCAGATCGTTGGCGAAGATGAGGCCGACATCAAGAAAGGCCTGATCTCGGTGAATTCGCCGATCGCCCGAGCCCTGATCGGCAAGACCGAAGGCGATGTCGCCCAGGTTCAGACGCCTCGCGGCATCCGCGAGCTGGAAGTCGTCAAAGTCAGTTACCTCTGAGACCGTATTGAGCAAACCGCGCAGCAAGAGCAGCACCCAATGGCTCGCCGAGCACGAGGCGGACCCCTATGTGCAGCTGGCGCGCAAGGAAGGCTACCGTTCGCGGGCGGTGTACAAGCTCAAGGAAATCCAGGAACGCGACAAGATTCTGAAGACCGGCATGACGGTCGTCGACCTGGGTGCTGCGCCTGGCGGCTGGAGCCAGTTCGCGCGTCCGCAGATTGGTAAAAACGGACGGGTGGTGGCGCTCGATATCCTGCCGATGAATCAGCTCAAGGATGTCGAGTTCATCCTTGGCGATTTCCGGGAGGACTCGGTATTGCAGGCGATCGAGGCGGCGGTACCAGCAGGTTCGGCCGATCTTGTGTTGTCCGACATGGCCCCCAACATCTCTGGCATCGACGTTGCAGATCAAGCTGCGTCGATCTATCTGTGCGAACTGGCGCTGGATTTTGCGGTCCAGCGTTTGAAGCCGGGTGGAGCGTTTCTGGTGAAGCTGTTCCAGGGGCCGGGGTCCGAAGCGTATTTGAAGCTGGTGCGAACGAAATTTCGCACGGTGCAGATTCGAAAACCCAAGGCATCGCGGGCCAGAAGTCCCGAGGTTTACGTGCTGGCGCGCAATCATCGCGTCGTGTAGTGTCAAAACGAATTACGGATTCAAGAATCCCGAGGATTATCCGTTGAACGATCTCGCCAAGAATCTGCTGCTCTGGTTGGTCATCCTGGTTGTTCTGGTGCTTTCGTTCCAGAGCTTTTCATCGCGCAATGGCGCGCAGCCGAAGCTGGCTTATTCGGACTTCCTCGAACAGGTCAAATCCGGCCAGGTCGATAGTGCCGAGATCGAAAGCCAGAACATTCGCGGCAAGCTGAAGAGCGGCCAGACCTTCACGGCGATCAGCCCGGAAACGGACAATCGCGCGATGATCGGCATCCTGCTCGACCACAACGTCAAGTTCGACGGTGCGGTGAAGCCGGAAACGCCGCTGGTGATGCAGATCCTGTTCAGCTTCGGCCCGATCCTGCTGCTGATCGGCGTCTGGATCTATTTCATGCGCCAGATGCAGTCCGGCGGTGGCGGCGGTCGCGGTGCGATGAGCTTCGGCAAATCGCGCGCCCGCATGCTCAATGCCGATCAAGTCAAGATCACTTTCGCCGATGTGGCCGGTGTCGAGGAAGCAAAGGCGGAAGTCTCCGA
Organism: Nevskia ramosa DSM 11499; assembly: GCF_000420645.1. NCBI lineage: Bacteria > Pseudomonadati > Pseudomonadota > Gammaproteobacteria > Nevskiales > Nevskiaceae > Nevskia > Nevskia ramosa. The sequence continues at coordinate 770,670 of NZ_ATVI01000005.1, forward strand.
ACTGGTCGACTTCCTCAAGGATCCGGGCAAGTTCCAGAAACTGGGCGGCAAGATTCCCCGCGGCGTGCTGATGGTGGGCTCGCCGGGTACCGGCAAGACGCTGCTCGCCAAGGCGATCGCCGGTGAGGCGGGCGTGCCGTTCTTCACGATCTCGGGTTCGGACTTCGTCGAGATGTTCGTCGGCGTCGGCGCCAGCCGCGTCCGCGACATGTTCGAGCAAGGCAAGAAGCACGCGCCGTGCATCATCTTCATCGATGAAATCGACGCGGTCGGCCGTCATCGTGGTGCTGGTCTCGGCGGCGGGCATGACGAGCGCGAGCAGACACTGAATCAGCTGCTGGTCGAGATGGACGGCTTCGAGGGCAACGAGGGCGTGATCATCATCGCCGCCACCAATCGTCCTGACGTGCTCGATCCTGCGCTGCTGCGCCCAGGCCGTTTCGATCGTCAGGTGGTGGTGCCGCTGCCGGATGTTCGTGGCCGCGAGCAGATCGTCAAGGTCCATCTGCGAGCGCTGCCGCTGGCTGATGACGTCAAGCCGGAAATCATTGCTCGCGCCACGCCCGGTTTCTCGGGTGCCGACTTGGCCAATCTGGTCAACGAAGCTGCGCTGTTTGCTGCACGTGGCAACAAGCGCCTGGTCGGTCAGGACGATTTCGATCGTGCCCGCGACAAGATCATCATGGGTGCCGAGCGCCGTTCGATGGTCATGAGCGAGGATGAGAAACGCAACACGGCCTATCACGAAGCTGGTCACGCGATCGTCGGTCTGAACGTGCCCGAGCATGATCCGATTTACAAGGTGACGATCATTCCGCGCGGCCGTGCCTTGGGTGTGACCATGTTCCTGCCGGAAGAGGATCGTCATTCGCGCTCGAAGCAGAGTCTGAACAGCCTGATCTGCATGATGTTCGGCGGCCGCGTTGCCGAAGAGCTGACCTTGGGTCCGGATGGCGTCACCACCGGCGCCTCGAACGACATCGAGCGTGCGACCAATCTGGCCCGCAACATGGTCACCAAGTGGGGTCTGTCGGACAAGCTCGGTCCGCTGGCTTACAGCGAGGACGAGGGCGAAGTGTTCCTGGGCCGCAGCGTCACGCAGCACAAGAATATGTCCGACGACACGGCCAACGCGATCGATCGCGAGATCCGCGAAGTCATCGACACCAATTACGCGCGTGCCAAGCAGATTCTGGTCGACAACTTCGACAAGCTGCATGCGATGGCCGATGCGCTGATGAAGTACGAAACGATCGACAGCGATCAGATCGCGCGGATCATGCAGGGCAAGGATCCGGGCGCACCGGGTTCGTGGACGGATGGCACGCGGGTGCCGCCGGTCGGGGGCAACAAGCCGAACGGGCCCTCGGCCGTTCCGCCGACCGTCACGCCGACGCCTGCCAGCCAGAACTGAAGCTGCTGCAGTAGTTTCCCGGGGCCGGTTCATACCGGCCCTTTTCATTGGGCGAGCTGGAACCGATCGTGATTCTAGAACTGCCGCGTGGGCGACGACTGGATCTGTCCTCGCCCGTGGTCATGGGCGTGCTGAACGTCACGCCGGATTCATTCTCCGACGGAGGCCGCCATATCGGAATCGATACCGCATTGGCCGCTGCTTATCGAATGCTCGATGAAGGCGCCGCGATCATCGACGTCGGCGGCGAATCGACTCGACCCGGTGCCGATCCGGTGTCGGTTGCTGAGGAATGCGATCGTGTCCTGCCGCTGATCGAGCGCCTGTGCGGTGAGCGTGACTGCATCGTGTCGATCGATACGATGAAGCCGGAGGTCATGCGCGAGGCGTGTCGGGCCGGCGCGGCAATCATCAATGATGTGAATGCATTGCAGGCGCCCGGAGCCATCGAGGTAGCTGCTGCCGAGAACGCCGCGATCTGTCTGATGCACATGCAGGGCGAGCCGCGAACGATGCAAGTGGCGCCTGTCTATGCGTCCGTAGTTGATGAGGTCGGAGCATTCCTTGGATTGCGGATAGCAGCCTGTCTGGCACAGGGCATTCCGGCGTCGAGACTGCTGATCGATCCGGGCTTCGGTTTCGGCAAGACGCTCGCGCACAACCTCGAACTTCTTGCGCACTTGCCCAGTTTTCAGTCACTGCATCTCCCGATTCTGGTCGGGATGTCACGCAAGGGCATGCTCGGCCAGCTCACTGGGCGAGCGGTGGTCGATCGAACGGCAGCAGGCCTGGCGGCTGCAACGCTCGCGGTCTGGAATGGTGCGAGCATCGTCCGCACGCACGACGTCGCGGCAACAGTTGACGCTGTGAAAGTGGCCGACTCCGTACGGCGAGCGGCGCAAGCGGTGTCCGCCCCGTCATAATGTCGGGATGAGTCGACAATATTTCGGAACGGACGGCATCCGGGGGCGCGTTGGTCAGTCGCCGATGACCCCTGAGTTCGCATTGAAGCTGGGTTGGGCCGCAGGCTGTGTGCTGGCGAAAACGCCGGGCGCGCGGGTGCTGGTCGGCAAGGACACGCGGCGCTCGGGTTATCTGTTCGAATCGGCACTTGAAGCGGGTTTGGCGGCCGCCGGCGTTGAAACCTATCTGCTCGGACCGCTGCCGACGCCAGCGGTCGCCTATCTGACTCGCGCGCTCCGCGCGCAGGCAGGGGTCGTGATCTCGGCTTCGCACAATCTGCATTTCGACAATGGCGTGAAGTTTTTCTCCGGTGAAGGAGACAAGCTCAGCGACCAGCTGGAAGAGGAAATCGAGTCCTATCTGGAGCGGGACATCGTCTGCGTGCCGCCGGAATCGATGGGGCGGGCGCGGCGTATCGATGATGCGCAAGGCCGATACATCGAGTTCTGCAAGGGTGCGTTCGCCGGCGATTCGCTGCGCGGCCTGAAGCTGGTCGTCGATTGCGCCCATGGCGCGGCCTATCGGGTTGCACCGGCGGTGTTTGCCGAACTCGGGGCGCAGGTCGTGTCGATCGGCGTCAGCCCGAACGGTCTCAATATCAATGAAGACTGCGGCTCCACACATCTGGAGGCCTTGAAGGCGGCCGTTGCCCACCATCGTGCCGACATCGGCATTGCGCTCGATGGCGATGGGGATCGTTGTCTGATGGTTCGTGCCGATGGCCGGTCGGTCGATGGCGACGAGATTCTGTATGTGCTGGCGCGTCAGCGTCAGCTGTCAGGCAGCTTGCGCGGACCAGTGATCGGTACCGTGATGAGCAATTACGGTCTCGAGCGCGCCTTCGCGGGACATGGCATTGCCTTCGAACGCGCTGCCGTCGGTGACCGTTACGTGCTCGAACGCTTGCGTGCCACGGGCGGCATCATCGGCGGCGAAACCTCGGGGCACACGATCTGTCTCGATCGGGCTCGCACCGGTGACGGCATCATTACTGCGCTCCAGGTATTGGAAGCGATGCAGATTCAGGGTCTCTCGCTTGCCGAACTGGTGCAGGGCATGGCCAAGCTGCCGCAGGTGCTGCTGAATGTGCCGGTGACCGGCAAGGCCAAGCCCCTGCTGGAGCACGCGCTGGTGCTGGCGGAGGCGACCGAGGTCGAAAAATGGCTGGCAGGTCGAGGGCGCTTGCTGTTGCGGGCGTCTGGTACCGAGCCGGTTTTGCGGGTCATGGTGGAAGCCAATGATCCCGATGATGCGAACAAGGCGGCTGAACGCCTGGCGACGGCAGTGCGGCAGGCTGCGGCCGCGTCGGCTGCTTGATTGCACAATCGAATGACTCAATCCACTAACAAGAGCGGAGGACCTATGTCGCGCGGATATCTGGTAGCGGGCAATTGGAAGATGAACGGATCATCGGCGTCGAATGCCGCATTGGTCGAAGGCTTGCTGCGCGGCATCGCCGAATGTCCGGCGATCGATGTCCTTGTCTGCCCGCCAGCCTTGTACCTGGACGCGGTCAGGCGGCATATCGGTGCCGCGCCGATCGCGGTTGGCGGCCAGAACCTCAGCGATGAGCGCGAGCCTGGTGCCTACACGGGCGAGCTTCATGCGTCGATGCTGAATGACGTGGGCTGCAGCCATGTACTGGTCGGCCACTCCGAGCGCCGCACGCTTTACGGCGAAAACGATGCCTGCGTGGCGCGCAAGTTCGTCGTGGCGCAGGCGGGCGGCCTGATCCCTGTGCTGTGCATCGGCGAAACGCTGGCCGAACGCGAAGCCGATCAGACCGAGATCGTGCTGAAGCGACAGCTGGATGCGGTCATTGCCGCTGCCGGAATCGGTGCATTCATCAATGCGGTGGTCGCCTATGAGCCGGTTTGGGCAATCGGTACCGGCCGCACGGCCAGCGTCGAGCAAGCTCAGGCGGCACACGCATTTATCCGTGGCGTCCTCGCTGCTAACGATGCTAAAATCGCAAATTCGGTTCGCCTGCTTTACGGCGGCAGCGTCAAGGCTGACAACGCAGCGTCTCTGTTCTCCTGCGAGGACGTGGACGGTGGTCTGATTGGCGGTGCTTCGCTGAAAGCCCCGGAATTCCTCGCGATTTGCGCGTCGGCCCAGATATTGGCCGCATCGCTCGACGCCTGACATCAATAACGACGGGTTTCATGTACACAATTCTGGTAGTGCTACACGTGCTGGTGTCCATTGCGCTGATCGGCCTCGTGCTGATTCAGCACGGCAAGGGCGCCGACGCGGGTGCCGCGTTCGGCAGTGGAGCGTCGGGCACCGTGTTTGGCTCGCGCGGTTCGGCCAACTTTCTCACTCGGATCACTGCCTGGCTGGCTGGCGCGTTCTTCCTGCTCAGCCTGGCGCTGGCGTATGTCGTGCACGGCAAGAGTGCGAGCAGCAGCGTGGTCGATCAGGCTCCGGCCGCCGTCGTCTCCGAGCCTGTTGTTCCGGCGGTGCCTGCACAGGATGCTACTGCGCCAACGCCAACGCCTGCCCCGGAAGCTCCGGTTCCTAGCCCAACGGCGCCTGCGGCACCAGCAGGAAATGATTCTGCTCCGGGCTCGCAAAAGCCAACGGTTCCGCAGTAAAATAGTCGACGCGCTTGATGCTGATGGATTGGTCTTTCAGCAGCGGCGCCAGAAGCAGAAATCCTGAAGGCCGACGTGGCGGAATTGGTAGACGCACTACCTTGAGGTGGTAGCGGCGAAAGTCGTGGGAGTTCGAGTCTCCCCGTCGGCACCATGGATTAAGTGGCGTGGATAAGCGGGTTTATCGTTATCCAGAAGTTGAGAATGTGGTTGCTTAAGAATGTGTTGCTGGTTATACTAGTCAACTGAAGACGGTGCGGGGTGGAGCAGTCTGGCAGCTCGTCGGGCTCATAACCCGAAGGTCGTAGGTTCGAATCCTGCCCCCGCTACCAATTCAGGTTTTACGCTGCATTCGGGCCCCGTGTGGGCCTTTTTTATTGGTTTTTTGAATTTGAGAGAACTGTCCATTGGGCGGTTCAGACGAGGAAGCTGGGTGCTGCGAGATCGCTTGATCCAACTGCTGGAGCCGGTGGTGAATGCCATCGGTTACGAGCTGGTGCTGCTGGAATACAGTCCGCGCGACGGCTCCGGCATGTTGCGGCTGTTCATCGATTCGCCGAATGGCATCGGTCTGGATGACTGCGAGAAAGTGAGCCGCGAAGTGGCTGCAACGCTCGATGTCGAAGATGTCATCAGCCAAGCCTATCGTCTCGAGATCTCCTCACCCGGTCTCGATCGTCCGCTGGTGACGCCTGAACACTACAGGCGTTTTCAAGGCGAAGTTGCAAGAATCCAGACGTTGGCCCCGATCGCCGGACGCCGCCGCTTCCAAGGTGTGCTGCTGGGCGCGACCGACGACGAAGTTTCGATTGAAACTGCAGAAGGCGTCGTCACATTGCCGCTGGCCGATATCGACAAGGCCAAGCTGGTCCCGAATTTTGACAAGGAGAAGACAGGTTCATGAACAAGAACGTATTGCTCATGGTGGATGTCGTCTCCAATGAAAAAGGCGTCGAGAAAGAGATCATCTTTCAGGCGCTTGAAGCAGCTCTCGCGTCTGCGAGTAAAGAACATTACGGCTCGGAGTGGGATATCCGCGTCACCATCGACCGCGATACCGGCGACTACGAGACTTGGCGCCGCTGGACGATCGTCGATGACGAAGATGCGAATTTCGAGACGCCGCTGCGGCAGATCCTGCTGGCGCGCGCGCAGGAAACCCAGCCCGATGCGATCCCTGGCGACGTCCGCGAAGAACCGCTGCCGTCGATCGAGTTCGGTCGCATCGGCGCGCAGAAGGCCAAGCAGGTCATTTTCCAGCGTGTGCGTGATGCCGAGCGGGCGCGAATCGTCGATGCCTATGCTGATCGGGTAGGCGAGTTGATGACCGGTCTCGTCAAGCGCATCGAACGCGGCGCGATCATCGTCGACCTGGGCGGCACCACCGAAGCGATCATTCCGCGCGATCAGGTGATTCCGCGCGAACCGGTTCGTCCGGGCGATCGCATCCGTGGCTATCTCTACGAAGTGAGTCCGCAGATGCGCGGCCCGCAGCTGTTCCTGAGCCGTACTGCACCGAAGTTCCTGATCGAGTTGTTCAAGCTCGAAGTGCCGGAAATCGCCCAGGGGCTGATCGAGATCAAAGGCGCTGCCCGCGATTCGGGCCTGCGCGCCAAGATTGCCGTTCAGGCCAAGGACAAGCGTATCGATCCGGTCGGCGCCTGCGTCGGCATGCGCGGTTCGCGCGTGCAGAGCGTTTCGAACGAACTGGCTGGCGAGCGCATCGATATCGTGCCTTGGGACGACAACATTGCCCAGTTCGTCATCAATGCGATGGCGCCGGCAGAAGTGGAATCGATCATCGTCGATGAAGATTCACATGCCATGTCGATCGCCGTGGCGGAAGACAAGCTTGCGCAGGCGATCGGTCGTGGTGGGCAGAACGTCCGCCTCGCTTCCGAATTGACCGGCTGGACCCTGAACGTGATGACGGCTGCCGAAGCCGAGTCGAAGAAGGAACAGGAAAATCAGACTGTCCAGGCTCTGTTCATGGAGGCCCTGGAAGTCGATGCCGAAGTCGCCTTGATCCTGGTGCAGGAAGGTTTCGCTTCGCTCGAAGAAATTGCTTACGTGCCGGACGAAGAATTGCTCGACATCGAAGAGTTCGACGAACAGATCGTCGAAGAGCTTCGCAATCGCGCCAAGGACGTGCTGCTGACCCGAGCATTGGCCAAGGCCGAACAAGCGGCTTCGGTGCAGCCCGCAGAAGATTTGCTCGCCGTGCCGGGAGTTGATGAGGAACTTGCGTATCGCCTGGCGGCTGCCGGTGTGGTGACGCGGGACGACCTTGCCGATCTCGCGACCGACGAGCTGACAGAAAAAGTGCCGATGGACGAAGACGTCGCGGCCCGGTTGATCATGACCGCCCGTGGCCTTGAGTCACAGAAGGCCTGACCCCCTCCGGAGCGCGCCGATGAGCAGCCTTACCGTGTTGGACCTCGCCGCCGAGCTGCGCAAGCCGGTTCCTGAAATGTTGACTCAGCTCAGGGACGCCGGTGTGGCGGTGGCAAGTGCAGATTCTCCGATCAGCCCCGCCGACAAGGTGGCGTTGTTGCAGCATCTGCACAAGATTTCCCGTACTGCGACCACCTTGGGGACGTCCACGTCTCCTGGCGCGGACAGCCGTATTTCGATCAAGCGCAAGGAGACCACCGAGCTGAAGCTTGGCGGTGGCCGCGGCGCGCCGACCAAGACGGTCAGCATCGAAGTGCGCAAGCGTCGCACCTATCTCAAGAGCGATGAGGTCGAGGCAGCCGAACCTGCTGCTGCACCAGTCGCAGCCGTTGTTGTGCAGCCTGTCCCGGCCGCGCCGACCGCGGCGCCCGCTGCTGTTGCAGTCGAAGTGATCGAGGCAACGCAGCCGGTCGTGGAAGAAGCGACGGCCGACGAAGCAGCCCTTGCACAGGCGGCTGCTGATGAAGCGACGCGTCTTGCCGCCGAGGCAGAAGCGGCGCGTGTGCTGGCTGTCAACGAAGAAGCCGAACGGGTCAAGGCAGCGGAAGCCGAGCGCATGCGCACGGATCCGATCTATCGCGCACGCATGGATGCTGAATCCTCGCGTCGCCGCGCGGCCGAAAATCTGCGTCGTGCCACCGAAGTCAAGATCATTCCGACGCCGGCCCCGCCGCCTCCTGCGGCAGCTGCCGCAAAGAAGCCGGATCGCGACAAGGATCGCGCTGGTGGTGATCGCGGTCGCAACGAACTGCATCTGGCGGCCGGCAAGGGCGGCAAGCGCGACAAGAAGACCAAGCGCAAGCCAAGCGGCCAGATTCATGTCGATAACGCGCATACCTTCGAGCGCCCGACGGCGCCGGTGGTGCGTGAAGTCGAAGTGCCGGAAGCAATCACCGTTGCCGAATTGGCCAACCGCATGGCCATCAAGGCCACGGAACTGATCAAGGTGATGATGAAGAATGGCCTGATGGCGACGATCAACCAGATCATCGATCAGGACACTGCGGCGCTGATGGTCGAGGAAATGGGTCACAAGATCCGTCTCGTCAAGGACAGCGACCATGAAGATGGTCTGATGACGGCCGCGACCGGCGAAGTGCAGGAATCGACTGCGTTGCCGCGCCCACCGGTGGTCACCATCATGGGCCACGTCGATCACGGCAAGACGTCCTTGCTCGACTACATTCGCAAGACGCGTGTTGCCGCTGGCGAAGCCGGCGGTATCACTCAGCACATCGGCGCCTACCACGTGCAGACGAAGAAGGGTGTCATCACCTTCCTCGACACGCCGGGTCACGCCGCATTCACCCGCATGCGTGCCCGCGGCGCCCAGCTGACCGACATTGTCATCCTGATCGTGGCTGGTGACGACGGCGTGATGCCGCAGACCAAGGAAGCGATCCAGCATGCGAAGGCGGCTGGTGCGCCGGTCATCGTTGCGATCACCAAGATCGACAAGCCGGATGCCGACATCGCTCGGGTCAAGACCGACCTGCTGAAGGAAGAACTGGTTGCCGAAGATTTCGGCGGCGAAGTTCAGGTGGTTGGCGTGTCATCGGTTACCGGTGCCGGTATCGATGAACTGCTTGATGCGATCCTGTTGCAGGCCGAAGTGCTGGAACTGAAGGCGCCTGTCGACACCATGGCGCGCGGCACGATCGTCGAAGCATCGATCGAGAAGGGACGTGGTCCGGTTGCCACTGTGCTGGTCCGTTCGGGCACATTGCGTCAGGGCGATGTGATCATTTCCGGCTCGCATTACGGCCGCGTTCGCGCCATGTTCAACGAGGCCGGCGCGCTGGTTAAGGAAGTTGGTCCGTCGATTCCGGTTGCGGTGCTCGGCCTATCCGGCCCGCCTGATTCTGGCGATGACATCGTTGTCGTGGCCGATGAACGCAAGGCCCGCGAACTGACGATCCTGCGCGAATCGAAGCAGCGCGAAGCGAAGCTGGCATCGAATCAGGCCGTGCGCATGGATCAGGTCTTCGCTCGCATGGGCGATGGCTCAGCCGAGCAGAAGTCGCTGAACCTGATGATCAAGGCCGACGTGCAGGGTTCCGCCGAAGCGCTGTCCGAGTCGCTCAAGAAACTGCCGAGCGCCGAGGTCAAGGTCACGGTGGTATCGAGCTCGATCGGTGGCATCAGCGAATCCGATGTCGATCTGGCACTGGCTTCGCGCGCCATCATCATCGGTTTCAATGTCCGTGCTGACAGCGTTGCTCGTCGTCGTATCCAGGACACCGGCCTCGACGTTCGCTACTACTCGATCATCTACGACGTGCTGGATGACGTCTCCGATGCCATCGGTGGCTTGCTGGGTACCGAGACGCGCGAGCAGATCGTCGGTACCGCGCAGGTTCGCGACGTGTTCCGTTCGTCGAAGTTCGGCGCCATTGCCGGTTGCTTGGTCATGGATGGCGAAGTCCGTCGCGGTCTGCCGATTCGTGTGCTGCGCAACAACGTCGTCATCTACGAAGGCGAACTGGAATCCCTGCGTCGTCACAAGGACGATGTCGCCAAGGTCGTGGTTGGTACCGAATGCGGCATCGGCGTGAAGAACTACAACGACGTGAAGGCGGGCGATCAGATCGAGTGCTTCGACCGTGTTCAGGTCAAGCGCACCGTGAAAGCCGAGGCATAGGGTCTGCACGCGATGATTCTGGTCGCTGCGCTGCCGGTCAAAAGCGTGCCGGGCGAGGCGCGAACCGCAGTCCATAGCCACCTATGGTCAAGGTTTGCAACGAAGTCCCGGCGCGCTTTTGACCGCAGCCCTTTCGGGGCGGGGCCGTTGGTGCCCATTGCTGTCTCACTCGTCGCGCCAATAGGTTCACTATTGGCCGCTCCTCGTTCGTTGCACTGGGCACCAACGTCCTCCGCCGCAGCGATCAGAATCATCGCGAGCAGACCCTAAAGTGCCGAGAGAGTATTCCCGCACGTTGCGGATCAATTCCCAGCTCCAGCGCGAGCTGTCGGAATTGATCCGCGACGAGTTGACCGATCCGCGTATCGGCAAACTGACGGTGACCGATGTGGTCGTCGCCCAGGATGTCCGCAATGCCAAGGTATCGATCAGCCAGCTGGGCACCGACGATGAACTGAAGCAGGCGGTCAAGGCCCTGAATGGGGCTGCTGGTCGCTTGCGGCACTTGCTGGTCGACCGCATGCGCATCCGCCATGTGCCGACGCTGCACTTCACTGCCGACATGGCCTTGCGTGAAGCGGATCGTGTCGGTGGCCTGATCCGCGAAGCCATCGCCAACGACCAGGCCAGCAGTGAAGCGGCCGATTCCAGGGCCGATCTCAAGGTGGCTGACGATGAGCCGCCGGCATCGTGAACGGGCGCTGATCGACGGCTTTCTGCTGCTCGACAAGCCGGCTGGTGTCAGCTCCAACAACGTGCTTCAGCAGGTCCGTCGGCTTTACGACGCCGAGAAGGCAGGGCACACCGGCAGTCTCGATCCGTTTGCGACCGGACTGTTGCCGATCTGCTTTGGGCAAGCGACCAAGCTCGGCGGCTTCCTGCTCGAATCCGACAAACGCTATCAGGCGCAGGTGCTGCTCGGCACCCAGACGTCCACCGGCGATCCGGAAGGCGAGGTGATCGCCACTTCCGATGCATCAGAAGTCACGCGTAGTGACATCGAAGCGGTAATCCCCCAGTTGCTTGGCGAGATCGAACAGATTCCGCCGATGTATTCGGCGATCAAGCGCGGTGGCCGCCATCTTTACGAACTGGCTCGCGAAGGCGTCGAGATCGATCGCGAGCCGCGACGGGTCACCATTCATGAACTGAAATTGCTCGATGTCGAGCCAGGCGGCTTTTCGTTCGAAGTGTACTGCTCGAAAGGCACTTACATCCGCACGCTGGCCGAGGATTGGGCGAATTTGCTGGGCCAGCGTGCCTATCTGACCGGTTTGCGTCGCCTCGAGACGGGGCCCTTCCGCAAGGTCAGCATGGTGACGATGCCTGATCTGCACGCCTGCAATTTCCAGATGGATCGTCTGACCGCGTTACTGCTGCCGCTGGCTGCAGCATTGGGCGATCGGCCACGGCTCGATGTCGATGCATTTGATGCCGCAAGACTGCGTCGCGGGCTTGAATGCGGGCCTTACCCGGCGGCGTTGCCGGGCGATGTGATCGTCTACGGCCCGGAGGGGCTGGCGAGCAGTATCGCCAAGGTCGATCGGAACAGACGAGTCTCGTCAAAACGCTGGATTGGCCCGGAGCCGTCCGAGGAAATCCTGGCGTCGACCTTCGCACCACGCCGCCCCTGACAGTTGCGGTTGTGACCCGTGGTCACGGCCGTTACAATAGCTGGTTTACAGAACCGTAAAATCATTTTTTGGAGTTGATGATGTCCCTTTCCGTTGAGCAGAAATCCGCCGTCGTTTCCAAGTTTGCCCGCGCCAAGGGTGATACCGGTTCGCCTGAAGTGCAGGTTGCCTTGATCACCGAGCGGCTGAAGTCGCTGCAGGGGCATTTCGAAGCGAACAAGAAGGATCACCATTCCCGCCGCGGTCTGACCATGATGGTCAACCAGCGCCGCACGCTTCTGGACTATCTGAAGCGCGAAGATGAAGGCCGTTACTCCAAGCTGATCGCCGAACTCGGTCTGCGCCGCTAAATAGCGCTGCGGTTCTCGCTGTTCCTTCTCCGAGTTCGACAGAGTCCAACATGGTCTATCCCGTAGCGCCCATCAAGAAATCATTCCAGTACGGTGCCCACTCCGTCACCCTCGAAACCGGTGCCATCGCCCGTCAGGCGACTGCAGCGGTCATCGTCACCGTCGACCAGACCGTGGTCATGGTCACCGTGGTGGCGAAGAAGGATGCCAAGGAAGGTCAGGACTTCTTCCCGCTGACCGTCGATTACATGGAGCGCACCTACGCGGGTGGCCGTATCCCGGGTGGTTTCTTCAAGCGTGAGGGTCGCCCGACCGAGAAGGAAACGCTGACTTCGCGTCTGATCGATCGTCCGATGCGTCCGCTGTTCCCGGAAGGCTATTACAACGAGATTCAGGTCGTTGCGATGGTGATGTCGTCGAATCCGCAGATCGATGGCGACATCCCCGCACTGATTGGCGCGTCCTGCGCGATGTCGCTGGCCGGCGTCCCGTTCCAGGGCCCGATCGGCGCCGCTAGAGTCGGTTACATCGACGGCGCCTACGTGCTGAATCCGACGCACAAGCAGCTTGAAGACTCGAAGCTTGACCTCGTTGTCGCCGGCACCGCCGACGCTGTGCTGATGGTCGAATCCGAAGCGCAGCAGCTCTCCGAAGAAGTGATGCTCGGCGCCGTGCTGTTCGGCCACGAGCAGATGCAGGCCGCGATCAAGGCGATCAATGAATTGGTCGCCGAAGCCGGCAAGCCGAAGTGGGACTGGAAGCCGGCCGCCGCCAACGCCGATCTGACTGGCGCGCTGGCTGCCTACACCGCCGACGTCACCACCGCCTACGCGATTACCGACAAGAAGGCCCGTCAGGACGCCGTTCGCGCGGTCCGTGATTCGGCTGTTGCCGCGCTCGCCTCAGGCGATGCGCCGAAGTTCGAAGCCCCCAAGGTCAAGACCGCGTTCGGCGATCTGGAATACGCCGTGGTGCGTGATCGCATCCTGTCGGGCGCGCCGCGCATCGACGGCCGCGACAACAAGACCGTGCGCCGCCTCGATATGGGCGTCGGCATCCTGCCGCGTACCCATGGTTCGGCCGTGTTCACCCGTGGCGAAACCCAGGTCATCGGCGTGGTCACGCTCGGCACCGGCAAGGATTCTCAGCTGATCGAGAACCTGCAGGGCGAGTCTCGCGACCAGTTCATGCTGCATTACAACTTTCCTCCGTACTGCGTCGGCGAAACCGGCCGCCTGAACGCGCCGAAGCGCCGCGAAATCGGCCACGGCCGTCTTGCCAAGCGCGGCGTTGCTGCCGTGATGCCGGATCTGGTCAAGGATTTCCCCTACGTCGTTCGCGTTGTCGCGGAAGTCACCGAATCGAACGGTTCATCGTCGATGGCCTCGGCTTGCGCCGCCAGCCTCGCGCTGATGGACGCGGGCGTGCCGATCAAGGCGCCGGTTGCCGGTGTTGCGATGGGTTTGATCAAGGAAGGCGAGCGCTGGGCCGTGCTGACCGACATCCTCGGCGACGAAGATCACCTCGGTGACATGGACTTCAAGGTCATCGGCACCACTGCCGGTGTGACCGCTCTGCAGATGGACATCAAGATCACCGGTATCACCGGCGAGATCATGAAGCAGGCGCTGGAACAGGCCCGCGCGGGTCGTCTGCACATCCTCGAGTCGATGACCGCGACGATCGCCAAGCCGCGTTCGGAGATGTCCGAATTCGCGCCGCGCATCACCACGATCAAGATCCACCCGGACAAGATCCGCGACATCATCGGCAAGGGCGGCGTCACCATCCGCTCGATCACCGAAGAAACCGGCACCTCGATCGACATCGACGACGACGGCACCATTCGTATCGCGGCGATCGATGGCGATGCTGCGAAGGCGGCCATTGCTCGCATCGAAGCGCTGACCCGCGAAGTCCAGGTTGGCGAAGTCTATGAAGGCAAGGTTGCCAAGCTGATGGATTTCGGCGCCTTCGTGACCATCCTGCCGGGCAAGGACGGCCTCGTGCACATCTCGCAGATCTCCGAGAAGCGTGTCGAGAACGTCTCCGAAGAACTGAGCGAAGGTCAGACCGTGCGCGTGAAGGTTCTCGAAATCGACAAGCAGGGCCGCATCCGTCTGTCGATGAAGGCTGTCGACGTCGCCTGAAGCGGGTTGCTGATCCAGGCCGGCGCGTGCTTTGCACGCGCCGGCTTTTTTGTGTCCGCTGATTATTCCGCACGAAAACGGCAGGCAAAAAAAACCCCCTGATGCAGGGGGCAAGGTGCGAGAAAGGCGCTAGGCCTTTCTGGAGGAGACATTCACAGCGCAGGTAGTACTTGGACTTGGGATGCGCCGTCTTGTTGCTTGATCGATGTTGCAGTGCACTATAAATTCTTGATTGCGTCTTGTCAAATCAGATCGAGATCGTTAAATATATTTAAATCATACAGTTAACGATGATAGTCAATAATTTTGACGGATGTGTCAAAAATTTCCGACTTTATTCCCAGAATGATTCAGCGAAACTGCTGATCAATCACCAAGTTCCGTGCCACCCTTCCGGACGGCCTTGGCGCGCGTCAGGTTCTTCAGAAACTCCTTGCGAACGGTGCGCCAGATCGGCACCTGGCGTTCGGCCAGATCCTTGAGGCGCTGCACCGGCTGCTGGGCCTGGCCGAGCAATTCCTTCAGTTGTTCGCTGAAGTTGGTCTGCTGCTGCAGGAACAATTGCAGCGACATTTCCAGATAGCGGCTGATGCTCGGCTGCATCGGATCGCCATAGAAACGAATGATGTGGGTCAGCAGCTCCGAACTGAAGATCGGATTGCCGCCTTCTTCCTGCTCCGAAATCACCTGCAGCAGGATGCTGCGCGTGATGTCGTCCTTGGTGCGTTTGTCCTCGACCCGGAACTTGACGTTGCTCAGGACCAGTTGCCGCACTTCCTCGAGCGTGATGTAGCGACTGACATTGGTGTCGTACAGGCGACGATTCGGATATTTCTTGATGACGCGAATATCGTTCATGCGGTTCACTATGTTGCGGTGCGCCAAGAATGCCAGACTATGCCGCATAGCACCATTAAGTCTCTGTGGTACTGATGACCGGTTCAGGCGGGCAGGTCGAGGCGTCTTGGAATCAGCGCCGGGTTCCAGTTTCGGACTGCCAAACGCAGGATTTCGTCGATCCTCCCGTGCCAGTCCGCCGCGAAGGCGCTCTGGCCGAGCAGGGTCAACGCCCGGATCAGGTTCTGCGCGGCGTTTTTCGAAGCGATCGGCAGCGCATGGTTCTGCTTGCTCAGCTTGAGCCCGCTGCTGTCGAGCAATACTGGCACGTGCAGGTAGGCAGGAATCGGAATTCCGAAATGGCTTAGCAAGTATTGCTGCCGCAGGCTCGATCCGATCAGATCGGCACCGCGAACCAGCGTGTTGATGCCTTGTTCGCGTTCGTCGATCACGGACGCAAGCTGGTAGCCGATCAGGCCATCGGCGCGTCGGATCATGAAATCGCCAATGTCCCGCTGCATGTCGCGGCTGATCGTTCCGTGCAGACGATCCTCGAGCGAAATCACGCCGTCCGGCATCCGTACGCGCCAGCTTCCGGCGCCTTGATGACCTGCACGCGAGCAGATTCCTGCGTAGACCGGTCCATCGATCCCCGAATGCGAGGTTTCGGCAAGCCGGGCGCGCGTGCAGGTGCAGAGATAGCAAAGGCCGTCGGCGCGCAGCTGGTCGAAGGCCGCTTCGTATTCGCCTGTGTGCCGGGATTGATAGCGGACCTCCTCGTCCCAGCGCAGCCCATGCGCTTCGAGCTGCCGCAGGATCGTGTCGGCGTGTTCCGGACGGCAACGTGGCGCATCGAGATCATCGATCCGGATCAGCCAGCGACCGCCCGCGTGCCGCGCATCCAGATAACTGGCGAGTGCGGTGCTCAGCGAACCGAGATGCAGCGGCCCCGACGGCGTCGGTGCGAAGCGTCCACGGTAAGGCAGCCGTTCACTCTCGCCCCTCGAATCAAGCATTTTCTGACTCCCCAGAACCACGATCCGGTACTGCCTGAGCAAATTTCATGCGCCCGCCTCAAGCCTCGCGGCGATCGTATTGTCTTTCCCGTTTGCGAGGCTTATATGTGATTCCGAGGCAATCCGGAGCGATGTCTGGAAGCTCGTATGAATCGCAGGTTCATCGATACAGACGCTGTTCCGAAGCGCCTCGCTTGGGGACATATCAGTTGCAAGTTCAACAAAACGGAGACATTGCCAGCACTCAATCGGGGGGGGGGACAAGAATCAATGAAAACCTTCAAGAAAATCATGTATGTGGTTGATCCGACGAGAAATCACCAGAAAGGTTTGGGGCGGGTGGCCGATGGTGCCAAACATCTGTCGGCGCAGTTGCTCCTCTACGCCAGCATGCCGCTGCCGAAGCTGTCGAGCAGTGATACCCAGGCACTGCGCCAGGCGGAACTCGAGCGTCTGAGGCTATGGCTGGACTGGATCGCCAAGCCGGCCCGTGACGCTGGCGTGCAGGTCACCACTGAAGCGGAGATCGCCGAAGACTGGAGCACTGCCATTGCTCCCGCTGCACGCCGTTGGGGCGCAGAGATGATCGTCAAAGTGATGAACCAGCAGACTGCCTTGCGCCGGCGGTTGGCAAAAACCAGCGACTGGACGCTGCTGCGAACCTCCGACTGCCCGATTCTGTTTATCAAGGAAGACAGTCCCAAGACGCCGCGCAATCTGATCGCTGCGGTCGATTTGCTCGACAAGAGCCCGAACAACCTGCAGTTCATGCAGGAAGTCATCCGGCACGCGCGTGGAATCTGCGAGGTCTCGGGTGCCGAGTTGCATGTCGTCAACGCGTACCCGAACCTGCTGCACGGCGTCGATGCAATGGATCTCGCACGCTTTGCCGAGATTCAGCGATCACGAGCCCATGCCGGTCCCGGAACGCCTGAAGACATGTTGCTTGGAGTGGCCAAGACGCTCGACGGACCGGTGATCGTCATCGGCTCATCGGACAAGCGCAGCCTGGCCGGCTCGCTGCTCGGCGACACCGCCGAACGCATCCTCGACAAGGTCGCGATGGATGTGCTGGTCATTATCGCGCCGCGAGAGGAAAGAGCCGCCAAAGCGGCCTAGCGCCAAGCAGAAGTCTGGCTCGAATTCAGGCGTTGTCCGGGATTCGAGCCGGACCTCCGGCTGGGGTTCGATTCACCTGCGTGCGAAGCTCAATGCCCTTGAAAGCCCTGCCACATCGCCGGCGGCAGCTGCACGGTATCGGCGAAGGTCGGTGCCCAGTTCGGTGCGCGGTGCTCGGCGACCACATGGGTGTAGATGCCGCCCCGCACGTACCAGTCGGCCGTCACGCGCATGAAGCGGGGCTGGGTCACGGCAACCAGATCGTCGAGGATCTTGTTGGTGACCGCTTCGTGGAATGCGCCTTCATCGCGGTAGCTCCATAGATACAACTTCAGCGACTTCAGTTCGACGCACAGCGCCTCGGGAATGTACTCGAGGTACAGCGTCCCGAAATCCGGCTGGCCGGTTTTCGGACACAGGCAGGTGAACTCCGGCATCCGCATGCGGATCACGAAGTCGCGTCCCGGGTTCGGGTTGGGGAAATTTTCCAGCGCTTTCGAAGGCTTGGTCGACATTGTTGAAGGTCAGGGTAGGAAGCTGAGGGGGCTATTGTCGCAAATGACGCCCTCGGTAGACGGTCGTCGAACTGCAAAATGGCTGTCATCCCTTAAACTGTCGGCTACCCGCGACGGGCGACTGCCTCGTCCAGCCTCCTGCAAACTCCATCGTACATGCGTCTATCCGGAATCAAACTCGCCGGGTTCAAGTCCTTTGTCGACCCGACCAGCCTGCCGCTACCTTCGCGGCTGACCTCGGTCGTCGGCCCGAACGGCTGTGGCAAATCGAACCTGATCGATGCCGTGCGCTGGGTGCTGGGTGAAGCCAGCATCAAGAATCTGCGCGGCGCGGATTCCGAAGACGTGATCTTCAACGGCTCGCGTTCACGCAAGCCGGCTGGGCGGGCGAGTGTCGAACTGACCTTCGACAACAGCGACTTCCAGGTCACCGGCCCTTTCGCCGCCTACGCCGAACTGGCGGTCAAGCGCGAACTGACTCGCGATGGCGGCAGCCAGTACTACCTGAACGGCAGCAAATGCCTGAAGCGCGACGTCACCGACCTGTTTCTCGGCACCGGCCTCGGTGGCAAGAACCAGTACGCGATCATCGAGCAGGGCATGGTGTCGCGGATGGTCGAGGCCAAGCCCGAGGAATTGCGCCAGCTGCTCGAAGAAGCGGCCGGCATATCCAAGTACAAGGAGCGCCGCCGGGAAACCGAGTCGCGAATCAAGCAGACGCGGGAAAATCTGAGCCGACTCAACGATCTGCAAGGCGAACTTCGCGCCCGCATCGAAGTGCTGGCGAAGCAGGCCGCGAACGCCGAAAAGTACAAGCAATACAAGGACGAGGAGCGTCGGCTTAAAGCCGAAGTGCTGCTGCTGAGGCTGCGCGCACTCGAAGCCCAGGCGATAGCGCAGGAAGCGTCGATTGCCAGTCTGGATGAGGCTTTGGAAGTCGCCCGCGCGGCCGTGGTCTCGGCCGAGGAAGCCCGTGACGCCGCCGACACGCGCCTGCGCGAAGCAGGTAACGCACTCAACGCCGAGCAGGCGCAAGTCTACGAAGCGGAAAGCGCGCTGGCCCGCCACGAACAGAATCTGGCCCATGCCCGCGAACTGAAGAATCTCCGGGTTCGTGAGCTGGAACAGCTCGAAGGCCAGTTGTTCGAGCTGACCCGCCGTCGCGATCAGGAACAGCTGCGTCATCAATCGCTGACCCAAGCCGCAACCGCCGCTCAAGCCCGCGCCGAGGAAGCCGAAGCCCGTGAAGCCCAGCAGCAGGAATTGCTGGCTGGCGCAGAATCGCGCGTCTCGGAAGAGCAGAGCCGCTGGGAATCGTTCACCCAGCGTTCGCAGGCGCCGATGCTCGCCGCCGAAGGCGAGCGAGTCCGCGTGCAGAGCCAGGAACGGGCGCTGGTGCAGACCGAGGAACGCCTGCGTCGAATGACCGGCGAGCGCGGCGCGCTCGATGGCACGCCGATCCGCGATTCGCTGGCCGAAGCCGATATCGAGCTCGCCGAGCTGGAAGACGAACTGAGCGAAGCCCAGGCTCGCCTGCAGACCGCCGACGCCGAACTGCAGGCCGGCCGCGAGCAGCGCACCACCGTCGAAACCACCCTGCACGAAGCGCGGCAGGCGCTGCAAAGCGCGCGTGGTCGGCAGGCTTCGCTGGAAACGCTGCAACAGGCGGCCTTGCGCGAAGACGACGCCGATCTGGGCCACTGGCTGCGTAGCAATGGCTGGGCGAACCTGCCGCGCCTGAATGCGGCATTGCAGGTCGACACCGGCTGGGAAGCGGCCGTCGAGCACGTGCTGAGCGGCCTGCTGCAGGCGCCGCTGCTGCCCGAATGGCAATCGCAACGCGTGCCGGCTGGCCCGAAATCCGGCGCGACCTTGCTGCATGCCGAGGCTGGTACTCCTGGAACAGACGGTACGCTGGCGGCCCGAGTCAGCGGCCCGGCCGCGGTGATCGACTGGCTGTCCGGCATTCGCGCGGCATCGTCGATCGAGGACGCCGAGCGGATTGCTGCAAATCTGGGCGCCGGCGAATCGGTGATCACCGCCGATGGCGTCTGGCGCGGCCGCGCCTGGGTTCGTTATCCGAAGCTCGATCCGCAGCACAGCGGCGTCATTGCCCGCGGCCTGCTGCTGAAGCAGCTCAAGGCCTCGGTCGAAGAACTGACCGTCACGGTGCGTACCGGCGAGCAGCAGCTCACCGAGATGAACACCCGTCGCGTGCAGCTCGACAACGAGCGCCGCGGTGTTGCGGCAAGGCTTGATCAGACGCGCAGCCGTCACGGTCAGCGCCTGGCGCATCGGCAGGCACAGGCGGTGAGGTTGGAGCAGACCGAAAGCCGCATTCGGCAGTTGTCGCAGGAATTGGAACTGCTCGGCGCCCAGCGCGAGCAGCAGTCCGAAGAACTGGCCGAAGCGCGCGCCCGCCTCGGCGAGCTCGAAGACACCGCCGAGCAGTTGCGCAACGAACGCGCCGAGCGCAGCCGCGTGCTGTCCGTTAGCCGCGATGCGCTGACTCAGGCACGCGCCGCCGTGCAGCAGGCATCGGTGCAGCGAGGCCAGGCGCAGATCCATCTGGCCAGCCAGAACAGCGCGCTGGCGGCAGTCAATCAATCGCTGCATTCGCTGGCCGAACAGCGCGAAGCGCTCGAACAGGGGCTGAGCTCGCGGCGTGTCGCCGGCGAGGAACTCGATGCGCCGATCGTCGCCAAGACCGCAGAAGTCGAAGCCTCGCGCGCCGCCGTCGGCGAAGCGCGCAGTCGCCTGCGCATCGCCCGCGACGCGCTGACCGCTGCGGAAACCCTGCAGGCGGAAAACCTGCGCGCACTGCGCGCTGCCGAATCGCGCAAGGAAGCGGCGCAGGAACGCTTGCAGAACGCGCGGCTGGAATTCGAGAACCTGCGTGCCCGTCGTGAAGTGGCGGAGGGCCAGTTCGCAGAAAGCGGCTTCAGCCGCGAAGAGCTGGCCGAAGACCTGATTCCGGACGCCAACGGCAATCTGCCGCTCGAACTCTGGGAAGAAAAGCTGGGTGCGATCGGCCGGCGCATCGATCGTCTCGGCGCCATCAATCTCGCCGCGATCCAGGAACTGGAAGAAGGCCGCGAGCGCGAGGCCTACATCAGCACCCAGCACGCCGATGTCAGCGATGCGCTGGCGACGCTCGAAGATGCGATGGCCCAGCTCGATCGCGAAACGACCGATCGCTTCAAGACCACGTTCGATCAGGTCAACGAGATCTTCAAGGCGCGCTTCCCGCAGTTGTTCGGCGGCGGCGAGGCTTATCTGGAGCTGACCGGTGAAGCGCCGGAAGGCGAAACCGCGACCGTGCTGAACCGTGGCGTGAAAGTCATGGCGCGGCCGCCCGGCAAACGCAATTCGACGATTCAGCTGCTCTCAGGCGGTGAAAAGGCGATGACCGCGGTGGCGCTGCTGCTGGCACTGTTCCAGCTCAACCCGGCGCCGTTCTGTCTGATGGACGAAGTCGACGCGCCGCTCGACGACGCCAATGTCGGCCGCTTCTGCGAAGTGGTGCGGGAAATGTCGCAGGGCGTTCAATTCATTATCATTACGCACAACAAAATCACGATGGAGCTGGCCGAGCACCTTCATGGCGTGACGATGCAGGAACCGGGCGTGTCGCGCCTGGTCAGCGTCGATGTGCAGCAGGCCGTGGCATTGGCCGGCACGCCGGAAGAAGCAGCGGAAGCACCGGCCGTTTGAGGCTCGGTGCGAGGTCAGCGGCCGTTGAAATGCTTCGGGGTCTAAAGGCGAAACGATGAGTCCATTGCAGTGGGCGTTGCTGATTTTCGCGGTGATCGCCGTCATCGCGATCTACGTTCTGTCGCGCCGCGACCGCCGGGCGATGAACGCCGATAGCGATATTCCCAGTCCCGGCGCGCCGGTGCGCGAACGGCAGCTCGACATCTTCGGTGCGGAAGGCCAGCAGTTCGACGAATTCGGCGTCGGCAAGGCGCGCCGGGTCGAACCGCGATTCGGCGAATCTGCGGCAGAGGAAGCGGCGCCTATCGTGCCGGCGCGCGGCCCGAGCTTCGGCACCCCGAAGACGGCTCCGGTAACCCCGGCTCCCGCGCCAGCGGTGGCCCCTGCGAAGCCGGTGATGCCCGGTCCGCAGAAGATCGTGTCGCTGCTTATTGCCCAGCGCGAGGGGCAGGCGATCCTCGGCCACGAGCTGCACGAAGCGCTCGAAGCCCAGAAGCTGGAATACGGCGCGCGTCAGATCTATCACCGCCTGCTCGGCGCCGATGCCGTGTTCAGCGTTGCCAGCCTGCTGAAGCCGGGACATCTCGATCCTGCGGCGGCCGGCACCTTCGCGACGCCAGGCCTGACCCTATTCATGGTTCTCCCCGGCCCGGTGCGGGCGCCGGACGCGATCCGCGACATGATCGGCACCGCCGAGAAACTGGCGCGTGCACTGAACGCCGAAGTGTTCGACGCCAAGAAGCAGCCGTTCTCGCCGTCATCGGCGCGGGCGCTGCAGCAGGAAGTCGAAGCCTGGGCGCGTAGTCACGGTGTCTGAGAAGACTTCGGCGGCGAAGCGTGCCGCCGAGCTTCGGCAGCAGCTTGAGCAGGCCAACCATCGCTATTACGTGCTCGATGCGCCCGAAATTTCGGACGCCGAGTACGACCAGCTGTTCAGCGAGCTGCAGCAGCTGGAAGCTGCGAACCCCGAACTGAAGGCGCCGGACTCGCCGACCCAGCGAGTCGGCGGTGCGCCGTCGCCGATGTTCGCCGCAGTTCGTCATCGCCAGCCGATGCTGAGCCTGCGTAAGGCCGCGATCGATCTGAAGGCCGAAGGTCGCGAGCTTCAGCACGCCGAGCTGATCGACTTCGATCGCCGCGTACGCGAAGTGCTGGCGAAGGCGGCGGTCGACTACATCGCCGAACCGAAACTCGACGGCCTTGCCGTGTCGCTGATCTACGAGCACGGCCTGCTGGTGCAGGGCGCGACGCGCGGCGATGGCGAGACCGGCGAGGACATCACGCAGAACCTCCGTACCATCCGCAGCCTGCCGCTGCGTCTGCGCGGCGAGGTGCCGCCGCTGGTCGAAGTGCGCGGCGAGGTTTTCCTGCCGCTGGCCGGCTTCCAGAAGATGGTTCGCGATGCCGAGGCGCGCGGCGAGAAGCCGCCGGTCAATCCGCGCAATGCCGCCGCTGGCAGCTTGCGGCAGCTCGAATCGGTGATCACAGCGAAGCGCCCGCTGGCGTTCTACGCCTACGGCACTGGCGTTTCCGAAGGCTGGACGCTGCCGGTGCGTCATCGCGATGTGCTCGACCAGCTCAAGGCCTGGGGCTTTCCGGTCTCCGAGCTGATCCAACCGGTGACCGGCGCCGAAGGCTGCCTCGCTTACTTCGAAGCAATCGGCGAGAAACGTGCGCGCCTGCCGTTCGACATCGACGGCGTTGTCTTCAAGCTCGACGATCTCGCTGGTCGCAGCGAACTCGGCAGCGTGTCGCGCGAGCCACGCTGGGCCGTGGCCTACAAATTCCCGGCCGAGGAAGCGGTGACGGTGCTCGAGAACGTCGAGTTCCAAATCGGCCGCACCGGCGCGGTGACGCCGGTCGCGCGGCTCCGGCCGGTGTTCGTCGGCGGCGCCAATGTCTCGAACGCGACGCTACACAACATGGACGAGGTGCAGCGCAAGGACGTCCGCATCGGCGACACCGTGATCGTGCGCCGCGCCGGCGACGTGATTCCCGAGGTCAAGGAAGTGGTCCTTGCGCAGCGGCCTGCCGACGCCCGCGTCGTCTTGCTGCCGCCGAGTTGCCCGGTCTGCGGCGGTGCCATCGCTCGCGAGGAAGGCGAGGCGATTGCCCGCTGCACCAACGGCTTGTCCTGCCGCGCGCAGTTGCATGGCGCGCTGATCCACTTCGTGTCGCGCAAGGCGATCGACATTGACGGCCTTGGCGAAAAGCTGCTGGCGCTGGTGATCGACGCGCTCGACGTGCGTACGCCGGCCGACATCTATCTGAAGCTCGATGCTGCGAAGCTCGCCGCACTCGAACGCATGGGCGAGAAATCGGCGCAGAACCTGGTCGATGCGATCGACGCCAGCCGCAACACCACCTTCGGCCGCTTCCTGTTCGCGCTCGGCATTCCGGTGGTCGGCGAGACCACGGCACGCGATCTGGCGCAGCACTATGGCAGCCTGACCGCGCTGCTGGCAGCGGCGGAAGCGGATCTCGCGACCGAGCACGCCGAGAAGAAGAAGGAAAGGTTTCCGTTGTTGCAGTCGGTGACCGATGTCGGCCCGACAGTCGCCGCATCGATTGCCCATTTCTTTGCCGAGCCACGCAACCGCGCGGTGATCGACACGCTAGTGAAGCCGCGTGAAGAAGGCGGCGCCGGCATTCACTGGCCAGCGCCGAAAGCTGCGGCGGAAGGTGCACTGACCGGCAAGACCCTGGTCATCACCGGTACCCTGCCGGGCCTGAGCCGTGAAGAAGCTGCCGCGCTGATCGAAGCGAATGGCGGCAAGGTCACTGGCAGCGTATCGGCGAAAACCGACTTCCTGCTGGCTGGTGAAGCGGCGGGATCGAAGCTCGCGAAAGCCGAAAAGCTCGGCGTGCCGGTGCTCGATCTGGCAGCGCTGCGCGGATTGATCGGCTAGTGAGCCGATCGCGCAAGTTCGGTATCGGCTTGTGCGCCCTGCGGTTGTTGATGGCGGCGCTGCTGTCCTGGGCCTGTCTCGAGCACTGGCCGAGCTTGTCGGCGAATGCCGAACTCGATGCGCTGGCCGATTACGATCCGCTCGCCGGCGCGGAAACCGAACGGGCTGCCGGGCATTTCAGCGAAGCGCTGATGATCATTGACGCGGGCCTGGAAACGAGTGACGCCGAGCAGAGGCCGGCGCTGCTCGCCGCGCAGACGCAGATCATTGCCGAGCGCGATGCCGTGCTGCGCCGTCTGACCGAAGCCGGACGCGGTGCGCTGACCGGGCAGGGGGACAGCACTGAAGCCCTCACCGGTGCGGTGGTGGCCGATCTGCTGGTGATCGGCGATGTCCGCGATCTGCTGATCCAGGGCGCGAAGGCGCTGCGCGGGGAGGACAGCGACGAGGTGATCGTGGCGCTGTCGGCGCTCGGTCTGGCGACGACCATCGCGCCCGGTGCCGATGCCGGCGTGGCCCTGATGAAGTTCGCGCGCCGGGCCGGGGCGCTCAGCGAGACGTTCGCGAAAACCCTGCTGCGTCTGGGGCGTCGTGCTTTCGAGACTGGCAAGACCGATGAACTGCTGGCCGTGGCCGGCGATGTGTCGCGGCTATCCGAGCGGGCGCGTCCGGCAGCGGCACTGCGCATCCTGCGGCCGATCGACGATCCTCAGATGCTCAATCGCGTCGCCAATCTCGCCGAGCGTCCGGGTGGCACGCTGGCACTGTGGCTGAATCCAGCACGATCGACGGCCTGGCTGAAGGCGAGCAGCGAAGCGGGTGATTCTGTTGGGGAACGCTGGCTGCTGAAAGCCGCACGCAAGGGTGAAGCCGGAATCGAATTCCTGGGCCGCCGTGGTGGCGATCTGCTGCGGCCGCATCCGTTGCTGGGATTGATCAAAGCCTTCTGGAGCGGCCATCTGCCAGCCTTGCTGACGAACCTGCTCGATGAGCAAGCTGCGCTGCTGACCGGCGCCGTGCTGGCCTGGCTGCTGTTCGAATGTCTACGTCTGGGCTGGCTGCTGCGCCGTCCAGCGCAAGAGACTTAGCTGCCGACTTCCTCGGGCGCCTTGGCGACGATCGACAGCGCGTGGATGTCGCCCTTCATCTGGTCGGCGAGCGCTTCATAGACCATCCGGTGCCGGCCGATCAGCGAGCGGCCGGAGAACTTCGCCGAGACGATGAACACCCGGTAATGTCCGCCGCCCTTGGCGCCGACATGACCCGCGTGGCGATGGCTGTCGTCCTCGATCTCCAGCTGCGAGGGCGCCAGCGCGGCATCGAGCGTCTTGCGGATGTTTTCAACGCGCAGGGGCATCGGGATCGACCATGTACCGGGACAGGAACGGAATGTGGGCGAGCATGAACACCAACATCAGCCCGGTGAAGCCGAACACCTTGACCTTCACCCAGACCGCTTCGCTGAAGTTCATCGCCACGTAGATGTTGAGCACCGCGCAGAACATAAAGAACAGTGCCCAGGCCAGATTGAGCTTGCGCCACAGCGCGCCGGGCAGCACCAGGTTCTTCTGCGGGATGCGCTGCATCAGGACCTTGTCGCCGATCACGTGGCTGCCGAGCAGGGCCAGCGCGAAGGCGCCGTAGATCGCCGTCGGCTTGAACAGGATGAATTTCGGATCCCGGAACCACAGCGTCAGGCCGCCGAGCACCGCGGCGACCAGCGCCGTGGCCAGCTGCAGCTTCGGCACCTTCTTCGTGCGCAGCCAGGTCACTGCCACCATCACCAGCAGAGCCACGATCAGCACCGCGGTGGCCGTGAACAGGTCGTAGAGCTTGTAAGCCACGAAGAACAGGATCGCGGGAATCAGGTCGAGCACAGCATTCATGTCAGCGGCAGGTTCCTGCATCGAATCGGTAGCGGCCTGCGGATGGTCGATCCCCGGGCCTCGGATGGCCGGATTATAGCCACGGCGCTCTTCGCATCATGGGGACTGATTGCTGCAGTCAACGATCCGCCATCCGGGCATGGGACAATGACCGCATGGCTTCCGAATGGCTTGAACTACATCCGATCGATCCTCAGCGCCGCTGGCTGCAGCGGGCGGCGGATCGTGTCCGTCAGGGCGCGGTGATCGCCTATCCAACCGACTCCTGCTACGCGTTCGGCTGCCGCCTGGGCGACAAGGATGCTGCGGAACGCATCCGCGGCCTGCGCGAATTCGATCGCCAGCATCAGTTCACCCTGGTCTGCCGCGATCTGTCCGAGATCGCCACTTACGCCAAGGTCGACAACTGGCAGTACCGGTTGTTGAAGCAGCTGACGCCGGGCCCGTACACCTTCGTGCTTGAAGCGACCAAGGAGCTGCCGCGCCGGGTGATGCACGAGAAGCGCAAGACCATCGGCATCCGCATTCCGGAGCACAAGGTCACCCAGGCGCTGCTGGAACTGCTCGGCGAGCCGATCCTGAGCTGCACCTTGCAATGGCCGGACGCCGAACAGCCGCTCGACGATCTCGACGACGACCGCGCGCGGCTGGAGCGCTCGGTGGATCTGGTGCTCGATGCCGGTACCTGCGGTGTCACCCCGACCACGGTGATCGATCTCACCGGCGAAGCGCCGCTGCTGATCCGCCAGGGGCGTGGCGATGTATCGACGCTGGGCCTGGCAGAAAGCTGAGCGGGCAGGTGGCGTGCGTGGCACCGGTATAATCGGCCGATGGAATCCCTGACCCTTTTTCAGCGACTGGCTGTGTCGCTGCTGCCGCTAGTGCTCGCGCTCACCGTTCGCGAAATCGTCCGTGGCCGCATGGCTCTGGCGCTTGGCGACAACACCGCGAAGCAACAAGGCCGCATGAGCCTCAATCCGCTCGCTCATGTCGACCCGATCGGCACCCTGCTGCTGCCCGGTGTGTTCATCGCGCTGAGCAGCGCCGGCCTCGGCGGTCTGCTGATCGGCTGGGCCAAGTTCATCCCCATTTCCGAGCGCAATTTCCGCAATCCGCGCAGCGGTGCGGTCAAGGTGGCTGCAGCCGGTCTGCTGTCGAATCTGGTGATGGCCGTGCTCTGGGCGGTGGTGTTGAAGATTTCCGTCGGCATGCCGGGCTCAAGCGAAGGCGTGTGGCTCGGCATCGGCACCATGGCCAATCTCGGCATCATGTTCAACGTCAGCTTCTTCGTGCTCAACCTGCTGCCGCTGCCGCCGTTCGATGTCGGCCGCATGCTGCTGGTGACCCTGCCACCGAAGCAGTCGATCGCGCTGGAGAAGCTTCAGCCGTACACCTTCCTGATCATCCTGGCGCTGGCCGTGCTCGGCGTGCTGGGGGTGATCATCGCGCCGATCTTCCGGCTGGTGATCGCGCTGATCCTGCTGATCGTCGGCCTGTAACTCGCCGCACCACCTCGCTCGTTTCCGATGACTTCCAACGCACGCCCCACCGTTCTGTCCGGCATCCAGCCGTCCGGCCGCCTCACGCTCGGCAACTATCTGGGCGCGATCAAGAACTGGCTGCCGCTGTCGAAGGACTACGACTGCCACTACATGCTGGTGGATCTGCACGCGATCACCGTGCGCCAGGATCCGGCCACCCTCCGCGAGCGCTGCTACGAGTTCCTGGCGCTGTACATCGCCTGCGGGCTCGATCCGAAAGACAACGTGCTGTTCGTGCAGAGCCACGTGCCGGCGCATTCGCAGCTCGGCTGGATCCTGAACTGCTACACGCAGTTCGGCGAGCTCGGGCGGATGACCCAGTTCAAGGACAAGAGCGCCAAGCATGCCGACAACATCAACGCCGGCCTGTTCGGCTATCCGGTGCTGATGGCGGCGGACATCCTGCTTTATGACGCGGCGCAAGTGCCGGTCGGCGACGATCAGAAGCAGCACCTGGAACTGACGCGCGACATCGCCAATCGCTTCAACAACATCTACGCCAATATCGACAAACCGGTCTTCACCGTGCCGGAGCCGATGATCCCGCCGGTCGGCGCGCGAATCATGGGTCTGCAGGATCCGACCGGAAAGATGTCGAAGTCCGACGACGCCGAAACCAACGCGTTGTACCTGCTCGACTCGCCGGACGTGATCGTCCGCAAGATCAAGCGTGCGGTCACCGACATGGATGGCGTCGTCCGCTTCGACATCGCCGCGAAGCCTGGCGTGTCGAATCTGCTGTCGATTCTTGCAGCGACCACCGGCAAGACCGTGACCGCGCTTGAAGCGGAATTCGAAGGCAAGCAATACGGTGCGTTCAAGGGCGCGGTAGCCGATGCGGTCGTCGAATGCCTGAAGCCGGTCCAGGCGAAATACGCCGAACTGCGCGAAGACCGTGATGGCCTGCGTGCGGTACTGAAGGACGGCGCCGAACGCGCCAGCGCCCGCGCCAATGCCACCCTGAAGCGCGTGCACGATGTGCTTGGCCTGATCCCGGCGTGAGCGGAGAGGAAGCCACCGAGCCTGCCGTCGACGCAGCGGTTCCGGCCGCCGAGGCGCGCGGCCCGCTGGTCAATGGCGAGCGGATGGCGCAGATGCCGAGCGATCTGTACATCCCGCCGGATGCGCTGGAAGTCTTTCTCGAAACCTTCGAAGGTCCGCTCGATCTGCTGCTATACCTGATCCGCAAGCAGAACCTGGACATCCTCGATATCCCGGTGCTGAAGATCACCCAGCAGTACATGGAATACATCCGCCTGATGCGCGAGCTGCGCCTGGAACTGGCGGCCGAGTATCTGGTGATGGCCGCCTGGCTGGCCGAGATCAAGTCGCGCATCCTGCTGCCCAAGCCGCCCGCGCATGACGATGAAACCGGTGGCGATCCGCGCATGGAACTGGTGCGCCGCCTGCAGGAATACGAGCGCTTCAAGACTGCCGCCGAAGCGCTGGACGCACTGCCGAGAGTCGGCCGCGAGATCGCCGTGGTGCAGGCGCGGCCGGACAAGGTCGACGTCGTCGTGCTGCCACCGGCGCCGGGTCTGCGCGAGCTGATGCTGGCGTTCCGCGAAGTGCTGCTGCGAGCCGAGCTGTTCACCCGCCACACCATCGCTCGCGAGCCGCTGAGCGTCCGCGAGCGGATGAGCCATGTGCTTGATTGCGTGCGCAACGGCCCGATCCGCTTCGTCGATCTGGTCGATCCGGCGGAGGGGCGGGCAGGGGTGGTCGTCTGCCTGCTGGCGATCCTGGAACTGGCGAAGTCGTCGATGCTGGAGATCACCCAGTCCGGCCCGTTCGCGCTGGTGACCATCGCCGCGGCCGGCGCGGGTGAAGCGGCGCTGGCCGAGGACGCATGAGCGCCGCATCAGCACTGCAACTCGAAAACGTCGCCAAGGGTTTCGGCAGCAAGGCCGCCGTTGCCGGCCTGAACCTGCGGCTCGAAGCGGGACAGTTCTACGCGCTGCTCGGTGCCAACGGCGCCGGCAAGACCACCACGCTGCGGATGATCGCTGGCCTGCTGCAGCCGGACGCCGGCAGCATCCGCGTGTTCGGCCATGATCTGGCCCGCGAGCCGATGGCCGCCAAGCAGCAGCTGGCCTTCCTGCCCGATGAGCCGATGCTCTACGGCAAGCTGCGCTGCACGGAGTATCTGGAGTTCGTCGCCGGCCTCTGGGGCGTCGATGGCCGGACCGCCGAGCGCAAGGGCGAAGACCTGCTGCGCTGGCTCGATCTCTGGGATGCGCGCGCCAACTACTGCGAAAACCTGTCGCGCGGCATGCAGCAGAAGCTGACCCTGGCCGGCGCGCTGATCCACGAGCCGAAGCTGCTGATTCTCGACGAGCCGCTGACCGGCCTCGATGCCGCCGCCGCGCGCAAGGTCAAGGACTTCCTCGCCGGCCTGGTGCGCGATGGCCTGACCGTGCTGTTCACCACCCACATCCTCGAAGTGGCCGAACGCATGGCCTCGCGCATCGGCCTGATCCGCGCCGGCCAGCTGATTGCCGAAGGCACGCTGGACGAACTGCGCCAGCAGTACGGCAACGTTCACGACACGCTCGAAGACCTGTTCCTGTCGGCGACTGGCCCAGAGGCGATATGAGGTTTGCGGCCGGCGGTCTGCCGTGGCTGGTCTGGCAGGATCTGCGCCTCGCCTTTCGCGGCATGAGCCTGGGCCGTCGGCGCCTCTGGCCTTATTTGCTCTACGGCGGCTTCCTGATCGGCCTGCACGCCGTGGCCGGGCTGGTGCTGTACGCGATGCTCACGGCGCCGACCAGCTTGAGCACCGAGCGGGCGCTGCAGTTCTCCGGCGTGATGCTGCTGTCGCTGGAGTTCTTCATGCTGATGGCCGCGATGATCGGCAGCTTCCGCCTGATCCTCGCCGGCCGCGAGCTGAGCCTGCATCTGTCCAGCCCGCTGCCGTTCGAGCGGGTGCTGTGGATGCGGGTGGTATCGCTGATTGCCGGCACCTGGGCGATCTCGATCCTGCTGGTGACGCCGGTCGCCAACATGGGCGCGCTGCTCGGCGAGCCGCTGTTCCTGCTCGCCTATCCGGTCACCGTGATGATGGCGATGGTGACCCTGGCGCTGGCGCTGTTCATCATCGGGCTGGCGGTGCGGCTGTTCGGCGTCGTCCGGGCGAGGCGAGTGCTGCAGGTGGTGCAGGCACTGGTGCCGCTGGGCTTCGTCGCGGTCAGCCTGCTGTCGCGCGATCCGCAAGCGAAGTCCAGCGATGGCGGCCAAGGCATCGCCAACAGCGGTCTCGCGGCGCATGCCCATCTGGTGCGGCTGCCGGCGCTGGCGATGACCGGCGATCTCACCGCCTTGATGGGCATGAGCCTGCTCGCCGGCCTGAGTCTGGTACTCGCGACCCGTTATGCCGCGCCGGCGATCCTGCAGGCCGTGCAATCACCGGACAACGCGCCGCCGCGCCAGCGCCGTCAGCAGGCAAGCGGCGAGACCATGCCGCGCTTCCGTCCCGGTCTGCTGAGAGTAGTGATGCTCAAGGAATGGCGGACCATCGTTCGCGACCCACGGCTGGCGATCGCGCTGCTCGCGCAGCCGATGCTGATCGTCGCGTTCTTCTACGGCAATCTGTTCAAGGGCCAGTACCAGCTCGCCGCGGCTGTCGCCGCCACTACCTTCTTCGCCGGCCAGCTCAGCCAGTACATCTCGAACCTGATGATCAGCGCCGAGGAAGCCCCGGCGCTGCTCGGTGCTTCACCTCGCTCCCGGGGCCAGCTGATCGCCTACAAGTGCATTGCCGCACTTGCCCCGGTGTTGCTGCTGATGCTGCTGGCCTCGCTCTGGGCGATGGCGCAGAACCTGTGGATGGGCATCGTCTGCCTGCTGTGCAGTTTCGGCGCTGGCTTCTGTGCCTGCGCGGTGGAAGTGGCAAGGCCGTATCCATCGCCGCGGCGCTCGTTCGTGCAGGTTTCGGCGGCGCGCCGCTCGCGCGATCCGCTCGATATCGTCAGCGTCCTGGCCATGCAATTCGGCTGGACGGCCGCCGCCTGGTTTCTCGCCAACGGCAATCTCTGGGGCGCCGGCATCGTGCTGCTGGTGCTGCTGGTGCCGTTCTTCGAATGGTGGCGCGACGCCAATCGGCAGAATTTGCTGGGATACTAGGGTCTGTTCACAATCACTTTGATCGCTGCGTTGCGAGTCAAAAAGCCGCCGGGCGAGGCGCGAACCGCAGGCCATAGCCACCTATGGTCAAGGTTCGCAACGAAGTCCCGGCGGTTTTTTGGCCGCAACCCGAAGGGGCGGGATCGTTTTTGCCCATTGCTGCCTTACTCGTCGCGCCAATGGGTCGGCCATTGGCCGCTCCTCGTTCGTTGCACTGGGCAAAAACGACCTCCGCCGCAGTGACCAAAGTGATTGTGAACAGACCCGTGTCCCTGATGAACCACCCGCCGTGAGGCGGCAAGCGCGCAGCCACTGCTGGGCGATCACCGATGTATCCGAAGGACTGAAAGCGTGAACGAAGAAGAGCAGGAAAACCGCATGGTCGAGACCTCGGCCGATACCTCACCGGCCGTCGATCTCGGTGCCGTCAGCTTGATCATCGAAGCGCTGCTGCTGGCTTCCGACGGCGCGCTGTCGATGGATCAGCTGGTGCGCTTCGTCGGCTCCGAGTTCAACCTCGGCAAGCGCGAACTGCGCGAAGCGCTGGCCCTGGTCGACAGCCGCTTCTCCGGCACCGCCAGCGAGCTGAAGGAAGTGGCCAGCGGCTGGCGTGTGCAGGTGCGGCCGGAATACGCCGAATGGGTCGCGCGCCTGTGGCAGGAAAAGCCGCCGAAGTATTCGCGCGCCCTGCTCGAAACCCTGGCGCTGATCGTCTATCGCCAGCCGATCACGCGCGGCGAGATCGAGGACGTGCGCGGTGTCGCCGTGTCCTCGAACATCCTGCGCACGCTCTCGGAGCGCGGCTGGATCCGCGAACTGGGCCACAAGGACGTGCCGGGCCGCCCGGCGCTGTTCGGAACCACGTCGCAGTTCCTCGACGACTTCAACCTGCGCACGCTCGACCAGCTGCCGGCGCTGCCGGACGTCAAGGATCTCGAACAGCTGGAAGCCGCACTGGCCAAGCTCGGTGCCGGCGCCGGTGCCGCGGCGCTGCCGCGTCCGGGCGAAGAAGAGGCCGACAGCGACGAGGAGTCTGACGGCGGCTCCGATGGTGACGATGCGCCAGCCGACGTGGTGCTCCATTGAGCGGCGAACGGATTCAGAAGGTGCTGGCCGATGCCGGCCTCGCCTCGCGTCGCGCCATCGAAACGATGGTCGCCGAAGGCCGCATCAAGGTGAACGGCGAAGCGGCGACGGCGGGCCAGAAGGTGGTGGCCGGCGATCGCATCACCATCGACGGCCGCATGGTTCGCCATTCGTACGCGAAGGAAGCGACCCGCGTGCTGCTGTACAAGAAGCGCGTCGGAGAGCTGGTCACGCGGGATGATCCCGAAGGCCGCAAGACGGTGTTCAAGAAGCTGCCGAAGCTCGACAACGGCCGCTGGATCGCCGTCGGCCGTCTCGATCTGAACACCTCCGGCCTGCTGCTGATGACCAACGACGGCGAGTTGGCCCGTCGCCTGACCCATCCAAGCTACGAGATGGAGCGCGAGTACGCCGTGCGCGTGCTCGGCACCATCACCAAGGAAACGCTCGACAAGCTACGCAAGGGCGTCGAGCTGGAAGACGGCCCGGCGCACTTCGACAAGATCGAGCCCGGCGAGCGCATCGCCCCCGAACTCGATGACGATGGTGACGACGAAGGCCGGACCGGCTCGGCGAATACCTGGTGGAAGGTCACCCTGAAGGAAGGCCGCAACCGCGAAGTGCGGCGCCTGTTCGATTCGCAGGATTTGAAAGTCAGCCGCCTGATCCGCGTCCGCTATGGCCCGATCCTGCTTGGTCGTGGCGTCAAGTCCAGCGGCTTCCGCGATCTCGATCGTGACGAGCTGAGCGCGCTGCGTGCAGCGGTCGGCTTCGAAGCGCCGAAGAAGGCGAAAGAGCCGCGTGAGCGGCGTTCACGGCCCGGTGCCGAAGAGCGAAAGATCGGCGACGTGCCGCGTCGCGACGCGATCAAGAAGATCGATCGCAAGGCCAAGCCGGAAGGCTGGACCGGCTACAAGCCGCGCAAGCCGGAGTAGAAAATCGGGGCAGGCCCGTAGGGTGGGCAGGCTGCATCTGCCCACCATGCTCCGCAGTTGAACGATCTCGAATCGGTGGGCAGATACGACCTGCCCACCCTACGTCGCTTGCAGCCAGCGATGCAGAAGTTCAGGCGGCCGGCTTCGCCCCGCCCAGCGCGGCCACCAGATCACCAACCAGCAGACTCAGCTCGCCGGTCATCAAGGTGAAATCGGTATCGAAGGCGTCGGCGTCGTTCTTCTTCGCGGCGGCATCGTCTTCGCTGATGTCGATGAAGCGGATGCGCTTGATCGCCAGCTTGTCGGTCAGCACCAGGGTCAGGCGCTCGCGCCAGCCCAGGCCGACGCGGGTGACGATCTTGCCGCCGTTGATCAGGCTTTTCAGCTCCGGGCCATCGAGACTGTGGCGGGCGTAGCGCACCGCGGCCTTGGTCGGGTTGTCGGCCAGCAGTTCGCAGTCGTCCTGGACCAGGAACATCGGCGGTGACGAACCCGTCGCCAGCCAGGCGGTCATCGCCGCGGACGGTGCTTCCTTCGTATCCAGAGGCACGGCCGGTAGGTCACCGAGATCGGCACGCAGTACGGTGCCGAGGTCTTCGGCGAGCTTTGGCGAGGAACTGTCGACGATGAACCAGCCGTGCTCGAAATCGATCCAGGCGCGGACCGTGCGGCTGCGGATGAAGGCGCGCGGCCGCAGCTCGTCGATGACCAGATCCTTCAAGTCACGCAGCTGCTTGCGGCCCGGCGCGAAGCCCTGCTGCTGTTCGAGCGCGGCGGCCTTTTCCTTGAGCACCTGATTGACCACCGAGCCTGGCAGCATGCGCTGCTCGATGCCAAGGGCGATCAGCAACTGCTTGCCCTGCGAGTAGACCAGGCCAGCGCCCGGCGCCGGCGGCACCCAGCCCTGGCTCTGCATGCTGGCGCTGTTGACCGGGATCAGCGGGTGCTTGGCCAGCGCTTCTTCCACCTGCGCCGCCGTCATTCGCCAGCCCGGCGCCAGCGAGTACACCGTCAAATTCTTGAACCAGATCGACATCGGATGGAGGCAGGTCAGCGTGGGGCGCAAGAGGGTAGCGGAGGCGGGCGCCGGTCGCTAGCAGTGGGTCTGTTCACGATCGCTTTGATCGCTGCGTTGCAGGTCAAAAGCGCGCCGGGCGAGGCGCGAACCGCAGGCCATAGCCACCTATGGTCAAGGTTCGCAACGAAGTCCCGGCGCGCTTTTGGCCGCAACCCTTCGGGGCGGGGCCATTTCTGCGCATTGCTGCCTCTCTCGTCGCGCCAATGGTCGGCCATTGGCCGCTCCTCGTTCGTTGCACTGCGCAGAAATGACCTCCGCCGCAGCGAGCAAAGTGATCGTGAACAGACCCAGCGCTCAGCGCAGCTTCTTCAGCTTGTAGAGCAGCTCCAGCGCCTCACGCGGGCTCAATGCGTCGGGATCGGTCTTGTCGAGCAGGCTCAGCGCTTTCGATTCGGCCGGCGCGAACAGCGCGAGCTGAGGCGGTTCCGGTTTGCGCGCGGCGGGCAGGGCTTTCGCGGGTGCGGCTTCGGCCTGCTTTTCCAGCGCGTTGAGGATGGTCCTTGCGCGTGCGATCACCGGTCCCGGCACGCCGGCCAGTGCCGCCACCTGCAGGCCGTAGGAACGGTTCGCCGGCCCCGGCTGCACCTTGTGCAGGAACACCAGTTGTTCGCCGGCCGCCGATGAATATTCGGCGGCGTCGAGGTGGACGTTGACCACCGCCGGCAGCTCGTCGGCGAGCGCGGTCAGTTCGAAATAATGGGTTGCGAACAGGGTCCAGGCTTTCGAGGTCGTCGCCAGGTATTCGGCGCAGGCGCGGGCGAGGGCGAGGCCGTCATAGGTCGACGTGCCGCGGCCGACTTCGTCCATCAGCACCAGGCTTTGCGCGGTGGCGTTGTGCAGGATATTCGCGGTTTCCGACATCTCGACCATGAACGTCGACTGCGCGCGCGCCAGATCGTCGGCAGCGCCGATGCGGGTGAAGATGCGATCGACCGGGCCGATCACCGCGCTCTCCGCCGGCACGAAACTGCCGGCGTGGGCAAGCAGCACGATCAGCGCCGTCTGGCGCATGTAGGTGCTCTTGCCGCCCATGTTCGGGCCGGTGATCAGCAGCAGGCGGCGGCTGTCGTCGAGCAGGCTGTCGTTCGGCACGAATGGCGTGTCCAGCGTGGTTTCAACCACCGGATGCCGGCCGCCGCTGATCCGGATGCCGGCGCTTTCGACGAGTGCGGGCCGTGTCCAGCGCATCGCTTCGGCGCGCTCGGCGTAACTACCCAGCACGTCGAGTTCGGCGATCGCGGCGGCCGTGGCCTGCAGCGGCACGAGATCGGCGGCAACCCGATCGAGGAGCGCCTCGTAAAGCTGCTTCTCGCGGGCCAGCGATTTGTCGCGGGCGCCGAGCACCTGATCCTCGAAGCGCTTCAGCTCCTCGGTGATGTAGCGCTCGGCATTGGTCAGGGTCTGGCGGCGCAGGTAGTCGGCTGGCACCTTCGCCGAGTGCAGCTTCGATACCTCGATGAAATAGCCCTGCACCCGGTTGTAGCCGACCTTCAGGCCATCGATGCCGGAACGCGCCCGCTCGCGGCTTTCGAGATCGAGCAGGAAGCCGTCGGCATTGGTCGACAGATTGCGCAGCTCGTCGAGCGAGGCGTCGAAGCCCGGGCGGAACACGCCGCCGTCACGGGCCAGCAGCGGCGGCTCGTCGACGATCGCGCGCGCCAGTTCGGCGGCGAGGGAAGGGTGATCGCCGAGCCGTTCGGCCAGCGATCTCGGCAGCGGCGCATCGACGGTCGCGAAGGTTTGCGCCAAGGCCGGCAGCCCGGCCAGCGACGCGCCCAGCCCGGCCAGATCGCGCGGCCTTGCCGAGCGCAAGGACACGCGCGCCAGGATGCGTTCGATATCGGCAATCGGTCGCAGCGCTTCGCGCAAGGTTCGATAGCTGCCATCGTCGATCAGCATCGCCACTGCGTCATGGCGGGCACCCACCGTTTCGCGATCGCGCAGCGGCCGCGACAGCCAGCGCCGCATCTGCCGGCTGCCCATGCTGGTCACGCAGGCGTCGAGCACCGCGACCAGGGTGTGCGGCGCGGAGCCGGACAGTGAGTGCTCGATCTCCAGATTGCGCCGCGTCGACGGATCGAGGATCAGCGCTTCGTCGATCGTTTCGACCCGCAAGCCAGTCAGATGCGCGACCTTGGCCTTCTGGGTTTCCTGCACGTACTGCAGCAGCGCGCCGGCAGCACCCAAGGCCGGGCCGAGTTCATCGGCGCCAAAGCCACGCAGATCGCGAGTGCCGAACTGCTCGGTCAGCAGACGGCGGGCAGACGAGGTATCGAAATGCCAGACCGGCCGAGCCCGGCCGTGCAAGCCGCCAAGTTCGTAGGCCGAGTCTTCCGGCGTCAGCAGTTCGGAAGCACGCAGGCGATGCAGCTCGGCGCGCCAGTCGCCGGCGCTTTCGGTTTCCAGCACCGAGAAGCGTCCGGACGACAGCTCCAGCCAGGCCAGTCCGAACTTGCCGCCGCTGATGCAGGCCGCCGCGAGCAGATTCTGGGCACGCGAATCGAGCAGCGAATCCTCAGTCGCGGTGCCCGGCGTGACCACGCGGACCACTTCGCGGCGCACCGGCCCTTTCTCGAGTCCGACTTCGCCTACCTGCTCGACAATCGCTGCCGATTCGCCCTGACGGATCAGCCGGCCGAGATAGTTCTCGAGCTGGTGATAAGGCACGCCCGCCATCGCGATCGGCGCGCCATTCGATTCGCCACGCTTGGTCAGCGTGATGTTCAGCAGCTTCGAGGCCTTGCGCGCATCCTCGTAGAACAGCTCGTAGAAATCGCCCATCCGATACAGCACCAGCGTGTCCGGATACTGCGACTTGATCGCCAGGTACTGCTGCATCATCGGCGTGTGTTCGCCGGGTTTCGCGCTACTCATGAGCCGGGCAGGGTCTTGTGGGCGATCTTGAGACTGCGGGCTGCTTTCAGCAGCGTTTTGTCGAGTGTCACCAGGGTCGCTTCACGATTGCGAGCGATGGCCAGATGCAGGGCATCGCTGCTGCGCAGGCCGCTTTTCCAGTCGCGAAGCAAGCCACTAGCCAGCTCGAAATCGGCGGCAGTGGGTAGCACGACGAGAAAGGTTTCGGCACGGGCGGTGGCAAAGCGTTCAAGGATGGCGTCCTGCATGGCAGCAGCCAGTTGACCGGAACGGATCTTGAAGCTGATCGCGCTGTGAAACTCGGTAGCGGTCCATTGACTGATCGTGAAGCTTTCGAAATCGTGACGGGAGAAAAACGCCTCCACAGCTGTCGAGGAGGCTTCGGTCGTGAAGTAGGAAAGCAGGAAACTGGTATCGAAATACAGCATCGGCCCGCTCAGTAACGCTCTTCGTCACGCATCTGGCGGATCACTTCACCGGCCGGGGTCCGGGCCATCGGCATCTGGGCGCGAAACTCGGCCAGCGACGGCAGGGGCTTGCGTTTCTTCGTACCTTCGGCAGTCAGGCGGGCCACCGCCTTGCCGCGCCGGGTGATCACCACTTCCTCGCCGGCCTCGACGCGATCGAGTATTTCGCTCAAGTGGCTCTTGGCTTCTGCGACGCTGATGTTGATGCTGTTGTCCACGAGCGATTTACCAGTTGGTCATCTCGATGGTCATCCTATCACGCCGCCTATAATTCGCCCCTCCAAAGAACACCCCCCGAAACAGATGATCTGGACCCCCTCAAGCTGGCAGTCCATGCCCGCCGTGCAGCAGCCGAACTACCCCGATGCGGGGGCACTGGAAGCCGCACTCGGCGAGCTGCGCCGCCTGCCGCCGCTGGTCACGTCCTGGGAAGTCGATGCGCTGAAATCGCGGCTGGCCGAGGCGCAAGCCGGCAAGCGTTTCGTGCTGCAGGGTGGCGACTGCGCAGAAAGCTTTGCCGACTGCGAATCCGGCCTGATCGCCAACCGGCTGAAGGTGCTGCTGCAGATGAGTCTGGTCATGGTCCACGGGCTGAAGATGCCGGTGGTGCGGGTCGGGCGCATCGCGGGCCAGTACGCCAAGCCGCGTTCGGCCGATGTCGAAACCAAGGATGGTCTGACCCTGCCGTGCTATCGCGGCGACACGGTCAATCGGCCGGAATTCACCTCCGACTCGCGCATCCCGAACCCGGCCTTGCTGCTCGAAGGCCACAAGCGTTCGGCGATGACCATCAACTTCGTCCGTGGCCTGATCGACGGCGGCTTTGCCGACCTGCATCACCCTGAATACTGGGATCTCGATTGGGTGCATCACGCCCCGCTTGCCGAGCAATACTCCAGGCGGGTCGAAGCGATCACCGAATCGGTGAAGTTCATGGAAACGCTGGCCGGCCAGCCGATCCACGATTTCAATCGCGTCGAGTTCTACACCTCGCATGAAGCGCTGCTGCTGGCTGCGGAAGCCGCACAGACCCGTCAGGTGCCACGCAAACCGGGCTGGTACAACCTGTCGACCCATCTGCCGTGGATCGGCCTGCGCACGGCGGCGGTCGATGGCGCGCACGTCGAGTACATGCGTGGCATCCGCAACCCGATTGCCGTGAAGCTCGGCGTGTCGATGAGCGCGGAGTGGGTGCAGGAGCTTTGCCGCCTGCTGAATCCGGACAAGGAACCGGGCCGCCTGAGCTTCATTCATCGTCTGGGCGCGGGCAAGGTGGAATCCGGGCTGCCGAAGATGATCGACGCGGTGCGCGCCGCGGGTCATGAAGTGCTGTGGCTCTGCGATCCGATGCACGGCAATACCCAGACCGCTGGCAACGGCCTCAAGACGCGCCGCTTCGACGACATCCTCAGCGAAGTCGAACAGTCGTTCGCGGTGCATGCGGCTTGCGGATCGCGGCTCGGCGGTGTGCATCTGGAGCTGACCGGCGAGGACGTCACCGAATGTCTCGGCGGTGCCCGCGATCTCACCGAAACCGACCTCGAACGCGCCTACCGATCGGCTGTCGATCCGCGCCTGAACTACGAACAGGCGCTGGAGTTGTCGCTGAAGATCGCGGCCCACGGTGGTCACAAGCCATAGCTTGGAAAAGCCGGGGCGCATCCCGCCGCGTTGCATGACCGAAGCCAGGAGCAGGGAAAGGATGCGCAAGAACTACGGCAAGCTCGCGGCACTCGCAGTCCTGATCATCCTGGCTGCGGCTGCCTTCTGGCTGACCCGCGAACGCCACGGCGATGAGGACTACGACTACGCTGCTGCGTTCGAATCGCTGGACCCGGCCAGCGGCGCGCCGTTGTTCCGCATTGCCGATGTCGCCGGCCACACGGAAGCCGAACTCGCCGTCGTCCTCGGCCCGCCCTGGGATTGCGAAAGCTCGCTGTACTCGCGCCGCTGCCGCTATGCGCCGGGCAGCACCGAAGTGGTGTTCATCGATGGCAAGGCCGACTGGCTGACGGTTCGCTCGCCGGGCGAAGTCGAATTCAATGCCAGCGCGCTGACCCGGATTGGTCTCACCGAGAAGAAGCCCGATCAGACCACCGCCGAGGAATTGATCTGGACGGGCCTCTCCGGCCTGCGTGAAGTGCGTGCCGTCAGCAATGGCGACGGCGTGCAGATGCTGCGCATCAAGGTGAAGTCATGAGCTTGCGGCGCGGTACGAGTGCGCTGATCGGCGCGCTGCTGTTGATCGCAAACGCTGCCACGGCCGATGAGCTGAAGCTGCTGCGGATCACGCCGGCTGGTGAGGATGTCGAAGCGGGCCAGCAGCAGATCGTGCTGGCCTTCGATCGCGCCGTGGTGCCGCTCGGTCGCATGGAGCGCAAGCCGGAAGAAGTGCCGGTGACGATCACGCCGGCGCTGCCCTGCGACTGGCGCTGGCTCGATACCACGACCCTGGCTTGCCAGTTGCCGGAAGAAGCGGCGCTGACGCCGGCCACGGCCTACACCGTCGAAGTGCGTCCGGAGCTGGTCGCCGACAGCGGCGCCAAGCTGCTGAAAGGCATGAGCCATCGCTTCATCACGGCGCGCCCAGCATTGCGTTACGGCAGCGTGGCCTCATGGCGCTCGCCGAGCTTGCCGGTGATCCGCGCGGTGTTCGATCAGCCGGTTACGGCGGCGTCGCTGCAAGCAGCGGCGAGTCTCGGTGGCGCGCCGGTGATCGTCGAAGCCGATCCGCAGGACGATGAAACGCCGTACTACGTGCCGGCGCTGCACGGCCTGCCGGCAGGCGAGGCGCGCCGGCAATGGCGTTTGCTGCCAGCGAAGCCACTACCGGCCGATCGCGATGGTGACCTGCAGGTCGGCCCGGGGCTGATATCGGCGTTCGGTACCGAGCGCGGCGTGGCCAGCGACAACGCCGCACCGTTCCATACCTTTGCCGACCTGCGCCTGCTCGGCCTGCAATGCGTGACGGCCGGCGGCCAGACCTTGCTGACCCGGCCCGGCGACAAGGCGCCGCTGTGCGATCCGCTGTCGAACGCAGCACTGGTGTTCACCGCACCGGTCGAAGCCGAAGGCAATGGCCGCAAACTGACGATCACGCCGGACCCGTCCGGCGGCCGCAAGGACTACGACCCTTGGGCAAACGCTTCGACCAGCTGGTACGCCGGCTCGAGCAACCGTGACAACAGCCGCTATCTGCTGCGCTTCCCGTTCACCTTGAAAGCCGATGCCGAGTACCGGATCAGCGGCGGCGAAGACATTCGCGATCTGTTCGATCGCAAGCTTCCGGGGCCGATCAGCCTCACGTTCCGCACGGCGCATCGCAGCCCGAATCTCAGCTTCTCGCATCCGCAGGCCGTGCTCGAAGCCGGCATCGATGCCGAAGTGCCGGCCGTGGTCACCAATCTCGACAGTGTCGAGATCGCCTACACGCGGACTACGGCGAGCGGTGTCGAACGCAATCTCAAGGCCAGCCGTCCGGTGGCTCAGGCGCGCGACATCGCCTTCGCGATGCCGCTCGATATCCGCAAGTTGCTCGATGGCCATTCCGGCGTCGTCGAAGGCTGGCTGACGACGAAACCTGCAACCGGCAAATACCCGCCCCAGCGTCCGGGCGAGCCGCTGTTCGCGCAGGTCACGCCCTGGCAGGTGCACGCCAAGTTCGGCCACTACAACACCCTGGTCTGGGTCACCGAATTCGCGACCGGCAAGCCGGTGGCCGGTGCCGCCGTCGATCTGTTCGTTGCCAAGCCGCCGGTGTGGCAACCGGAAGCAGCCAGTGATTCGACGACGGTGAAGACCGACACGGATGGCCTCGCAGAATTGCCCGGCGCCGCCAGTGTCGACCCGATGCTCAAGTACAGCGGCTGGAATGCGAAAGCGCCGCTGGCCGTGAGAGTGGTGCGCGATGGCGAAGTCGCCGTGCTGCCGCTCAACGATGGCTTCAGCGTCGATACCTATCGCGCCTCCGGCTACGAGGTCTATGCCTCGCGCCAGCAGCGCCATGGCCATCTGAAGAGCTGGGGCACGACAGCGCAGGGCGTCTATCGCGCCGGCGATACCGTGCAGTTCAAGCTGTACGTTCGCAACGAAGCCAACAAGGCGCTGGCGGCCGCCGAGCGCGGGCCGTACAAGCTGCGTGTGCTCGATCCGGCGGATCAGGTGGTGCACGAGCGCGATGGCCTGACCTTGTCCGATTTCGGAGCCGTCGACGGCGAGTTCGCGGTGCCCAAGCAGGGCAAGGTCGGCTGGTATCGCTTCGAACTCGAAGCGAGCTATACCGCTGCCGATCGCGAGCCGGACAGCGACGGCAAGCGGCATCCGGACACGCTGTATCCGATGCAGGTGCTGGTCTCCGATTTCACCCCGGCGCCGTTCAAGCTCGCTGCCGAGATCCACGCCAAGCGCGTGGCACCGGGCCAGCCATTCACCGCGTTGTTGCGCGCCAGCCTGCACAGCGGCGGCGGCTTCGGCGGCGCGCCGGCGACGATCAGCGCCAGAGTCGAAGCGGCGCCGTTCACCAGCAACGATCCAGCCGCCGAAGACTTCAGCTATTCGGCCGATGCCGGCGACGATCCCCGCGGCAGCCGCGGCATCTCGACCAAGCGGGCGACGACCAATGGCCAGGGCGAATTCAGCACCGAGCTGACTGCGCCCGAGAGTGACATCGCCTGGGGCACGGTGATGGTCGAAGCCAGCGTGCAGGATGATCGTGGCCGCACGATTGCCGCGGCCGCGTCGGCGCCTTATGCCGGCCGCGATCGCTTCATCGGCCTGCGCAGCAAGGACTGGCTGCTGAGCCAAGGCAAGGCGACCAGCATCGAAACCCTGGTCAGCGATGCCGATGGCAAGCCGGTGGCCGGCACGCCTCGCTATGTGCGCATCGAGCGTCGCGATTTATCGGTCGCCCGGGTCAAGGACATCGGCAACGCCTATGTCTCGCGCTACAGCGAGAAGTGGGTCGATGTCGCGATCTGCAAGGGCCGCTCGACTGCTGGTCCGCAGGCCTGCGCGTTCACGCCGGATGCCGGCGGCCAGTACCGCATTACCGCGATGGTCCGCGATACCCAGAACCGCCTGCATCGTTCCTCGCGCTGGATGTGGGCCATCGGCAGCAATCGCTTCGTCTGGCAGGAGAAGGACGACTACGGCCTGGAGCTGGCTGCCGATCGCAAGAGCTACAAGGTCGGCGACGTCGCGAAGATTCTGGTCAAGAACCCGTATCCGGGCGCGACCGCACTGATCACCACCGAGCGCTACGGCGTCATCGATCGCCGCACCCAGGTGCTCGAAGGTTCGACGCCGGTGATCGAGGTCAAGATCACGCCGGAGCATCTGCCGGGGTTCTATCTGTCGGTGGTCGTGCAGTCCCCGCGTGTGGCGAGCCCGCCACCGGATGGCGATGTCGACCTCGGCAAGCCGACCTTCCGGATGGGCTATCAGACGATCACCGTCGATGATCCCTACCGGCAGATCGATGTCGAGGTGACCGCCGACAAGGCCAGGTACCGGCCGCGCGAGACCGCGAAGCTCAAGCTCAGCGCGATCCCGAAAGCAGCGCTGGCCGATCCGAAGATGGAGCTGGCCGTCGCCGTCGTCGACGAAGCGGTGTACGACCTGATTCGCGATGGCGAAAGCTATTTCGACCCTTA
Organism: Nevskia ramosa DSM 11499; assembly: GCF_000420645.1. Classification (NCBI taxonomy): domain Bacteria; kingdom Pseudomonadati; phylum Pseudomonadota; class Gammaproteobacteria; order Nevskiales; family Nevskiaceae; genus Nevskia; species Nevskia ramosa. The sequence continues at coordinate 814,623 of NZ_ATVI01000005.1, forward strand.
CCGCGGCTTCAACGGCCTGCAGAGTCTGGACCTCGCCAACTACAGCCTGCTGACCCGTCTCGTCGGTCGCCAGAAGTTCGAGAAGAAGGGCGCGACGCCGGGCGGCGATGGCGGCGCCGATCTGTCCCTGCGTTCGGTCGACCGATTCGTCGCCTACTGGAATCCGTCGCTGGTCACCGATGCTGCTGGCCACGCCAACTTCGACTTCGTGCTGCCGGACAATCTCACCGCCTGGAAAGTGATCGTGCTTGCGGTATCGCCGGGCGATCGTTTCGGCCTCGGTTCGGCCAAGCTGATCTCGACCAAGGACACCGAACTGCGGCCGGTGATGCCGAACCAGATCAGCAGCGGCGACACGTTCCGCGCCGGCTTCTCGGTGCTCAATCGTGCCGATGCGCCACGTACCTTGACGGTGACCATCGAAGCCTCGGGTGCGGCGACGGCGAACACCGAACAGACCGTGAAGCTCGCGGCCTTCGAGCGCCAGACAGTGTTTGTCGACATCGCCGCCGAAGTGGCCGGCAATGAACCGGGCGCCATCGCGTTCAAGGCGACAGCCGGCGACGCCAAGGACAAGGACGGCCTGAGCTTCAGCCTGCCGGTGAAGCCGCGCCGGCCGACGGTGACCGCCTCCGAGTTCGGCTTCCTCGATGACGGCAACGCCACGACACCGATCGAAGTGCCGGCCGGCAGTCTGCCCGGCGGCGAAGTCGCCGTGCGCTTCTCGCCGACCGTGCTCGGCAATCTCGACGGTGCCTTCCGCTATCTGCGCGACTACCCGTACCTGTGCTGGGAACAGCGCCTGACCAAGGGCGTGATGGCCGCGCAGTACGGCCGCCTGCAGCCCTGGCTTGACCCGGCATTCGTCTGGCCGGAAGCGTCGGGCATCACCACGCAGCTGTTCGCCGATGCTGCCGGCTTCCAGGCGAGCAACGGCGGAATGACCTACTGGGACGGCGACGAGTCGCACGTCAGCCCCTATCTGTCTGCCTACACCGCGCTGGCCTTCGAGTGGCTGCGCGCCGCCGGCTTGAAGCCGCCGCAAGCAGTGCAGACCAAGCTCGATGGCTATCTGCAGACGCTACTGCGCAAGAACGTCGCCGGCCAGTCCGCCGAAGCCTCGAGCACGGTGCGCGCCGTGGTGCTGGCGGCGCTGGCGCGACGCGGCAAGCTCGATGCGGCCGAGCTGGAACGTCATGCCCCGGCACTGCCGCGCATGGGTCTGTTCGGCCAGGCGATGCTGCTCGATGCGGCGCGGCGGGTCGATGGCGGGTCTGCCGTTGCGCGGACGGCGCTCGATCAGATTCTGGCCCGCGGTCAGCAAAGCGCCGGCACCTTCGTGCTGCGTGAAACCGAGGACAGCGCCTGGATTCCGCTGCTCGGCTCGCCGTTGCGCGCGAACTGCATGGCGCTGATGGCACTGGTCGGTGCCGACGACAAGCTGGTCGACGACGATCCTTCGTTGCGCGAACTGCCGGCCAAGCTGGTGCGCTCGATCAGCCAGTCCAGAGGTGGCCGCGATCACTGGGAGAACACGCAGGAGAACGTGTTCTGCGCCAGTGCGATGGAAGCCTATGCGCGGCGCTACGAATCGGCTGCGCCAGCGTTCACCCTGGAAGCGCTGCTTGATGGCCAGGCCTTCGCGAACGCGAAGTTCTCGACACCACGCGATGCCGCCGTTGCCGCCGCCAGGCCGATCAAGGCCGAAGACATCGGCAAGCGTCGCGAACTGGAAATTCGCCATGCGGGCGAGGGCCGTGGCTACTGGGCGGCGAACGTCCGCTATGTGCAGGCCGACGATCAGGCCAGTGCGGCAAATGCCGGCATCAGCCTGAAGCGCCATTACGCGGTGAAGCGCGATGGTCAATGGCAGGCACTGACGTCGCCGATGACCATTCACCGCGGCGAGCTGGTACGCATCGAACTGCTGCTGAACACGCCGGTGGCGCGCAGCTTCGTCGTCGTCGACGATCCGGTGCCGGGCGGCCTGGAGCCAGTCAATCCCGATCTCGCGGTCAGCAGCGGCCTCGACGCTGCCGAAGCCGAGCCGCCGGGCTCAGCGAGTCCGTATCCGTTCTATCACCGCGAACTGCGCTTCGAAGCAGCGCGCTGGTTCGCGGATGAAGTCGGGGCCGGCAGCCATCGTTTGTATTGGGTGGGCCAGGCTGTCGCAACCGGCGAGTTCGCCGTGCAGGCGCCACATGCCGAAGCGATGTACGACCCGGATATCTTCGGCAACGATGTGCCGGCGCGCTTGATCGTCGAGGAAGCGGCGGCGAAATAGGATCTGGTCTTTGGGTAGGGCGGGCCGCGCCCGCTGCATCCGCCCGATCAGATCAGATCAGATCAGATCAGCAGCAGGGCGGGCATGGCCCGCCCTGCTCGTTGCGGGCGCTTTTCAGGGCGATGGCGCCGGCCGACGCACGTCGATCCAGTCAAAACCATCGCGATTCGGCATCCGGACCTTGGGCAGGCTCTGCTCATCGAGCACGCCATCGGCCGCGATCAGGCCGGACAGATGCAGCAGATAGGCGGTGACCGCATAGGTCTCATCGCTGCTCAGCGAACCCGGCGCGGTCATCGGCATCGAGCGACGTGTGAAGTCCCACAAGGTGGTGGCGTAGGGCCAGTAGGTGTTGACGGCGGGATCAGGGTCCGGGCCGGTGAGCTTGCCGTCGCTGATCAGATGGCCGCCGCTGCCGCCACGGCCGGCGATGCCGTGGCAGGACGTGCACTGAGCGTCGTAGATCACCTTGCCGTCGCTGACGGTACCGCGGCCGATCGGCAAGCCGCGGCCATCGGGAAACACGCTGCGGGGCAGGGCGGCGACTTCGGCGGCGCTCAGCGGTTTGCCGAGGCCGGGCCCTGCAGCCTGTGCAGCCGTCGCGATCAACAGCAAGCTCGCCAGCAACAGCCGCTCAGGCGTAGACATGGCTCAGCTCCCCGTCCTCGCTGACCTGCCAGCTCACGATCGCGTTGTAGTGGAAGTAGCCGGCCCGACCACGCTGGGCGACGAGCGCTGTGCGTGTCGGTTGCACGGCGCCAGTTTCGTCGACGGCGCGGCTCTGCAAGGTTGCGGCAGCGCCGTCCCAGCGCCAGGGAATGCGGAAGCGGGTGAAGCTCATCGGCAGCACCGGGCCTTGCAGCGCGGCAGGCTTCCAGGTCTTGCCGGCATCGGCGGAAACTTCGACCTTCTTGACCTTGCCGCGCCCGCTCCAGGCCAGCCCGCGAATCTCGTACAAGCCCTTCTCGCTCAGCAGATGTCCGGGTGACGGCGAAGTGATCAGGGACTTCACGTCCATCACGAAGGTGAACTGCCGCGCCCGGCCATCGGGCTGCAGCTCGGTGTACCGGCTGGTCTCGTTGCGGCTCATCACCGGTTCGGTGGTCAGCTCGATGCGGCTCAGCCATTTGACGTTCAGCACGCCTTCCCAACCCGGCACGATCAGCCTCAGCGGATAGCCCTGCTCGGGCCGCAGACGCTCGCCGTTCTGGTACAGCGCCAGCAGGCAATCCTTGCGCGCCTTGGCCAGCGGCAGCGAGATGTTCATGCCGATCGCATCGCTGGCTTCGAGCACCAGCCAGCGCGCTGCGGGATCGACGCCGGCTTCATCGAGCACGATCGCCAGCGGTACACCGGTCCATTCGCTGTTCGAGGCCAGGCCGTGCAGATAGCCGGCGCGGGTTTGCAGCGGTTCCAGGTTCCAGCTCGAATTGCTGTTGCCGCCGCATTCGACGAAACCGATGCGCGAGCACTGCGGATAGCGTTTCAACGCGTCGATCGTGAAGCTCAGTGGCTGCTTGACCAAGCCGTGAACGCTGAGCCGATGCGCTTCACCATCGATCTGCGGCACGCCGTTGTGATGGCGCTCGAAGTGCAGGCCGCTCGGCGTGATGATGCCTTCGAGATCGTGCAGCGGCGTCCACGACACGCCATTGCCGGCCACGGCGCGATTGGCGCTGATCCAGCGGATCGTCGCTTTCTCCTGGGGCGACGGCTGGCCGTAGTTGCTGAATGGCTGGCCGGGTGTGCGGGTTGGATCGCTTGGTAGATCGGCTGCGAACGCGATCGACGGCGCCGCAGCAATGGCCGCGCTCCAGCGCAGGCCGCGACGCAGGAACAGGCGACGGTCGAGCAGGCCGCTCGCGGAAGTTTCGTCGCCTGCGCTCATCGTCTACTCCAACTGAAGTCGCCGTCTTCGCGGCGATGCGACACCTTAACCCGGCTACGATCAGTCACCCACCGGAACCCCGCGTTTGCTCAGACCCCGCCGCCGACTGCTGCTCCGCCTGTCCGCCGCCGTGCTGCTGTTGCTGATCGTGGCGACGGTCGCTTCGCAGCGCGCGCTGCCCGAGCATCTGCAGCCGGAGCTCGCCACTGCCGATCTGCGCCCCGTGCTCGATCGCAGCGGCGAGCCGCTGAGCGCGCACTACCAGCAACGCTGGAACACGGCGGATCGTCTGCCGCTCGAACAGGTGCCGGCGTTCCTGCGCACGGCGATGGTCGCCGCCGAGGATCGGCGCTTCTGGCAGCACGGCGGTATCGACTGGCGGGCTCGTGCTTCGGCTATTCGCCAGGGCATCGCTGCCGGTCATGCAGTACGCGGCGCCAGCACGATCAGCGAACAGGTGGTGCGCCTGCTGCACCCGCGGCCGCGCACCGTGTGGTCGCGCTGGGTCGAAGGCTTCGAGGCGATGCGGCTGGAAGCGCGCTTCAGCAAGAGCGACATCCTGGAGTTCTATCTCGATCAGATTCCCTACGGCGCGCAGCGGCGCGGCATCCGCCAGGCGGCGCGCCACTATTTCGGCCGCGAGCCGGCGACGCTCAGCAATGGAGAGATGCTGGCGCTGGCGGTGATGCCGCGCGCACCGAGCCGGCTCGATCCGCTGCGTGATACCTCGCGCCTCAAGGGGCCGATGAGCCGTGTCGCCGCGCGGATGCTCGATGACAGCCTGATCGACGCCGAACAGGCCGCGCAGCTGGCGATCCCGCCAGCGGCGCTCAGCGCCGAGGACGACAGCGTGCCGGCCGCGCACTTCATCGCCGAGCTGCGCCGCCGCCAACCACCGACCGGCGACGGCCCGCTGCGGTCCAGCCTCGATCGCGCGCTGCAGCGCCAGGGTCAGCAATTGCTCGATCAGCGGCTGCGTGATCTGGCCAAGGTCGGTGTTCGCCAGGGTGGTTTGTTGGTCGTCGATCTCGATGGCAACAAGGTGCGCGCCTGGAACGTCGGCAACCTCGATGCGGGGGATTCCGAAACCGGCATCGACACCGTGCAGACGCCGCGTCAGCCGGGCTCCGCGTTGAAGCCTTTCGTCTATGCGCTGGCGCTGGAATCGGGCTGGACCGCGGCCACGCCGATCGCCGATGACGGCCTGGCGGCGCATGTCGGCGATGGCCTGCATCCCTACCGCAACTATTCGCGGATCAGCTACGGCACGGTCACCGTCCGCGAAGCACTCGGCAATTCGCTGAACGTGCCGGCGGTGCGGGCGCTGCAGTTCGTCGGCGGCGAGCGCCTGCTGGCACTGCTGCGCACGCTCGGCATGCGCGGCCTGAGCCAGCATCCGGATGTCTATGGCGATGGCATCGCGCTCGGCAACGGCGAAGTGACGTTGGCGGAGCTGGTCGGCGCTTATGCGGCACTGGCGAATCAGGGCCGGGCACGGCCGCTGACCTTGTTCGAGGACGGCCTCGAAGCGCAGGCGTCGGTAGCGGCGCTGAGCCGCGACAGCGCTTCGATCATCACCGACATCCTGTCCGACCCGCGCGCGCGCCTGCTCGAATTCGGCGACGGCGGCCTGCTGCGCTTCCCGGTGCAGACTGCGGTCAAGACCGGCACCTCGAGCGATTACCGCGACGCCTGGTGCGTGGCCTATGACGGCCATCACGTGGTCGGTGCCTGGATGGGCGCGCTGGCCGGGCAGGCGATGGATGGCGTCACTGGTTCGATCGGCCCGGCGCTGCTGGTGCGCTCGATGTTCGGCTTGCTGAATCGCAACCAGCAATCGCGGCCCCAGACGCGGCTACTAGCGCGCAGCCCGAATCTGGAAGCCCACACGGTGCGCGGCCCGGATGGCGGCGAGCGGCTGGAATGGTTCGCGCCGGGCACTGCACCGGATTCGCCGGACGCTGTTGTCGCCTCGATCAGCGCCAGCGAAGCCGGCCCGCCACGCCTGCTGCAGCCCTTCGAAGGCTTAGCGATGGCGATCGATCCCAGAGTGCCGCCGGAACTTCAGGCCCTCGAATTCGAGCTGGCCGGCGTGCCGGACAAGCCCGAGGCAAACGCGGTGATCTGGATCGTCGATGAGGCCGAAGCCGCGAGAACGCCGGGTGGCCGCTGGCAATGGCCGTTGTCGCGTGGCGAGCACACGGCGAGCGCCAAGGCCGCCGATGGCCGCTGGCAGACGCCGACGGTGAGCTTTCGGGTGAAGTGACCTGAGAGTTTTTCCGTCATTCCCGCCCTCGCGGGCATGACAGAAACTGGAATGCGCTATAGAAACCGCATCGCGACGATCGCCACCAAGGTCGGCGGCAGCGCCGCCAGCAGCAGGCCGAGCGCGCCGATCGTCTCGTCCTTGAAGCGGACTTTCAGGATCGAGAAGCCGGCCGGGTTCGGCGCATTGGCGATCACCGTCAGGCCACCGCCCGTCACCGCGCCGGCCACCAGCATGTACTTGAACTCGTCGCTCAGGCCTTCTACCAGCGAGCCGAGATAAGTCAGCGCAGCGTTGTCGGTCAGCGCCGTCAGCGCGGTGGCGCCGAAGTAGACCGCGTCCGGGCTCATCGACAGCAGCACAGGCTGCAGCCACCACTGCTGCATGCCGCCGAGCACGACGAGCCCGGCGAGGAAGAACGCCACCAGCAGCGCTTCCGGCACGATCAGCCGGCCCTGATGGCGTTCATACGCCGTCGCGAAGCCGATGAAGAACAGCAGCAGGCCAAGGAACAGCGCCGGGTGATGCGCGAACATCACCACGCCGAGCAGGATCAGCGAGTTGACCAGCATGATCGGCAGCGGCACGGCGGCATTCTTGCCTTCGCTGTTGCTGGTGATCCCCGCCAGCTGCTTGCGGAACAGCGCGGTCACCGCGACGGCATTGATGGCCACCGCGATCGCCGCCTTCCAGCCGAAGTTGCTCATCATGAAAGCGATGTCCCAGTTCCACTTGCTGGCGACCATCAGCACCGGCGGCGCGGCAAACGGCGTCAACACACCGCCGATCGAGATGTTGACGAACAGCACACCGACCGTCGCGTACTTGAACCGGCTCGACAGACCATCGGCGTTCAGAAAGCGGTCGCGCAGCATCAGTGCCCCGAGGGTCATCGCGGCCGGCTCGGTGACGAATGAACCGAGCAGCGGCACCAGCGCCATGATCGTGAAATAGGTTGCGGTGCTCGTCGGCAGCGGCAGCAGTTTCGAGAAGCCTTTGACGAGCAGGCTGGCCAGATCGAGGATCGGCCGGCTGCCGGAAACGATCATCACCGCGAACACGAACAGCGGCTCGGTGAAGTTGCGCGAATCGACATAGGCCAGCGCGGCATCGCGGCCTTCAAGCGCGAACAGCAGGATCACCAGCACCATCGCCCAGAAGCCGAACACCACTTCGACCTCGCCGAGCAGATGAAAGATGCCCTCATGCCGCGGATAGCGATGGGCCAGACCTTCGAAGAACTTGGTCGAGAAGGTGTGGATTAGGGCAATGATGAAGATTGCGGCGGCCAGCGACTGGATCAGGGTCGGCGTCATGATCGAAGAGAGTCATCGGGGAAGGGATGGACCGTACCACGCGGGTTGTCGGCAATTGTCAGCCTGCGGTGAAGCCCAAACGAAAAAGCCCACGGCGAGGTGGGCTGGAGCGTTTTCAAGTTAAACGCACCTAGATGCACCTATATAACCCCGTCATGCCCGCGCAGGCGGGCATCCAGTTTTGACCGTAGCGCACCGCATCAGAACTGGATTCCCGCCTGCGCGGGAATGACGACTGAATGTAGGGATTTGAAGGAAAAAAGTCCTGACTCAAGAAGCGCTTCGAGATCAGAAGATCTTCGAAAACACCCAGTACAGCGAGCCTGCCAGCGTGATCGAAACCGGCAGGGTCAGCACCCAGGCCATCAGCAGATTGCGCACCGTCGACATCTGCAGGCCGGACTTGTTCGCCGTCATCGTGCCGGCAACGCCGGAGGACAGCACGTGCGTCGTCGAGACCGGCATGCCGAAGGCATCTGCGGCGCCGATGGTGGCCATCGCCACCAGTTCTGCCGAGGCGCCCTGCGCATAGGTGAGATGGCTCTTGCCGATCTTCTCGCCAACGGTCACCACGATGCGCTTCCAGCCGATCATCGTGCCCAGGCCCAGCGCGAAGGCCACCGCCACCTTCACCCAGGTGGGAATGAAGCGCGTCGCCTTGTCCAGCGAGGACTTGTAGCGGTCCAGCGTCTTCGCTTCATCGTCCGCGAAATTCAGGCTTGATTCCTTGCCGATGCGCTTCACCGCTTCGGCGGCGATGTACATGTCGTTGCGCATGTTGCGGGTCTTGTCGGCCGGCACTCGCGCCAGCGAACCGTATTCGCCGACTTGGCTATCGATGTCGGCGGCCAGTGCCGTCAGCGCCGGCACCGTCTGCGGCTCAAGGGTCTTGTTGGCGATGTAACGGGTCAGCGCGGTACGCGGATCGCCTTCGAACGCGGCCGCACTGCCATGCGCGCTCATCGTCTGGTTCATCGCCAGCGTGTTGCTGTGGAACTCGGCGACGTACTGCGCCGGCACCGCGCGGTTCAGTGCGTAGGCCGTCGGCACGACGCCGATCAGGATCAGCATGATCAGGCCCATGCCTTTCTGGCCATCGTTGGAGCCGTGCGCAAAGCTGACGCCGGTGCAGGTGAAGATCAGCAGGCCGCGAATCCACAGCGGCGGCGCCACGCCCGGCTTCGGTGCTTCATAGAGGGCCTTGTTGCGAACCAGCACCTTCAAGGCCAGGAACAGCAGCGCCGCCGCGGTGAAGCCGAGCAGCGGCGACAGCAGCAGGGCTTTGCCGATGTCGGTCGCCTTGCTCCAATCGACGCCGGCGGTGCCGCTGCGGCCGTGCATCAGCGCGTTGGCAATGCCGACGCCGATGATCGAACCGATCAAGGTGTGCGAACTGGAAGAAGGAATGCCGAGCGCCCAGGTGGCCAGGTTCCAGGCGATCGCCGCGAACAGCAGCGCGAACACCATCGCGAAACCGGCACCGGATCCGACCTGCAGGATCAGCTCGACCGGCAGCAGCGAAATGATCCCGAAGGCGACCGCACCGCTTGACAGCAGCACGCCGAGAAAATTGAAGAAGCCCGACCAGACCACCGCGACATTGGCCGGCATCGAGTTGGTGTAGATGACGGTGGCCACCGCGTTGGCCGTGTCATGAAAACCGTTGACGAACTCGAAGCCGAGCGCGATCAGCAGGGCGATGAACAGCAGGATGAACGGCAGATAGGTTGTCGCCTGGATGCCCGCTGCGCTGGCATCGACATAGACGCTGTACGCCACGTAGAGAATGGCCACGATGACCGACGCGGCAAAGCCGATCGTCCCCGCCACCCCGAGCCCCTGGTCCATGCGCGGTGCGCCGCTGCCAACCGGCCCGATCGTCGTTGTGCTCATCTTGTCCCCCAGTAGTTTCTCGCCCGAAGCTAGCAGCGGCTAATGACACATATGTGTCACGAGCCGCTTTCAGGAAATCGTTGTTGGGAGTTGTCTGGCCGTTTCCAGTTTTGGCCCACGGCTTTCTAGATCTTAGAGTTGCTGTCGAAAGCGAGCGCAGCAACATCGCGGATGCCAAGCTGGAGACCTTGAAGATGACGGCTCGCGACTTGTTGGCACTAAACGACGGAAAGCTCGACCAAGCCGTTTTGAGCGGGCACTTGATGGAGATTTGCAATGACAGACAAGACCAAGCCGAAAGCACGTAGCCGAATCCTGGAGACCGTCCATGCCACGGCTTCAGATCTTCACGCGGCGGGTTTGATCTATGCGCGGCGGATGCGCGAGTTCGACGCCCTTTCCCTGCCACCAGTGCCGACCTATACGCCGGCCAACATCAAGTCCATCCGATCGAAGCACAACCTCAGTCAGGCAGTAATGGCAGCGGCGCTGAACGCTAGCTTGTCAACGGTTCGGCAGTGGGAGATCGGGCACAAGAAGCCGAGCGGTCCGGCTGCTAAGCTCCTGAGTGTGTTGGACCGAAAGGGGCTGGACGCGTTGATCTGATCACGCGCTGCCGTTAAACCTAAAAAAGCGAATAGCAAGGGCGGCGAACTGCGCTGATCCGTCCTCGCCAGGGAATGAGGCGATGCCGACTGAGAAGCTGACGCTGGAACTTGCGGTTGCCGGATATGGCCGTGTCGCTGCTCAGAAGCTGAACAACCCGGTCGCCAACGGCCAGCCCGAAGACCAGCTTCGTGCGCCGTTCGAACAACTGCTGCGCGACCTGGGCAGGCTTTGCGCCATTCCGCCGGACAAGCTGGCGGCGGTCGGCGAATCCTCGATTTCCGATCTGAAGACCCGGCCGGACTACGCGGTGACGGTCCACGGCGCGCTGGTCGGTTTCGTTGAACTGAAGGCACCGGGCAAGGGTGCCGACCCACGTCGGTTCAAGGATCCGCATGACAAGGCTCAATGGCAAAAGCTGTCCAGCCTGCCGAACCTGATGTATAGCGATGGCAATGCTTTCAGCCTCTGGCGGAACGGCGAGCTGCAAGGGGCGATCGTCAAGCTGGATGGCGATGTTGAGATCTCCGGCGATCAGCTCATGCCCGGTTCCGGCCTGCTTGCCCTGTTCGAGGACTTCCTGCACTGGTCGCCACAGCCGCCGCGCAGCGCGAAGGAACTGGCCGGCGTTGCCGCGCGCCTGTGTCGCCTGCTGCGGGACGAGGTGGTCGAGCAGCTCGAACGCAAGTCCGAGGCGCTGACCGGCTTGGCCGCCGACTGGCGCAAGCTGCTATTCCCGGATGCCAGCGACGAACGCTTTGCCGACGGCTACGCCCAGGCGGTGACGTTCGGCCTGCTGATGGCGCGAGCTCAGGGCATTTCCCTGAAGGAAGGCTTCGGCCCCGTCGCCGATGCGCTCGGCACCAAGCACTCGCTGATTGGTGCGGCGCTGCACCTGCTGACCGACAACACCTCGAATCAAGCTGTGCTCAAGACCGCGCTCGCGACCTTGCGGCGTGTGCTCGATGTGGTCGACTGGCAGAAGCTGTCGAAAGGCAACGCCGACAAGTGGCTGTATTTCTACGAAGACTTCCTCGATGTCTATGACCGGGAGCTTCGCAAGGAAACGGGCAGCTACTACACGCCGCCGGAAGTCGTGAATGCCCAGGTGCGCTGGGTTGACGAACTGCTGCGCAGCCCTGCGTATGCGCTGTCGGCGGGGCTGTCGGCGCCGACGGTGACCCTGGTCGATCCGGCGACCGGCACCGGCACCTATCTGCTGGGTGTCCTGCGCAGGATTGCCGGACAAGTGGCCGCCGAGCAGGGCGAGGGCGCCGTGCCGGCCGCGATCCAGGCCGCTGTGCCACGACTGGTCGGTTTCGAGATGCAGTTGGGGCCGTACGCCGTGGCCCAACTCCGGCTGCTGGCCGAAGTGGTCGAGCTGACCGGTGCGGTGCCGAAGCAGCCGTTGTCGGTGTTCGTCACCGACACGCTGGCCAGCCCGCACGACACCGCCGAGCACATCTTCCAGTCGCTCAAGCCGCTGGCTGATCAGCGGCGGGCGGCCAACAAGGTCAAGCGCGAGACGCCGGTGACCGTGGTACTCGGCAATCCGCCCTACAAGGAAAAGGCCAAGGGTCTCGGTGGCTGGGTCGAAGACGGCGACGCCAGCCTCAATGAGGCCGCGCCGCTCGACGACTGGCAAGCTCCGAAGGAATGGAAGGCCGGTGCGCACGCCAAGCACCTGCGCAACCTGTACGTCTATTTCTGGCGCTGGGCGAGCTGGAAAGTCTGGGATCAGGGGCCGGGCGACAAGACCGGCATCGTCTGTTTCATCACCGTGGCCGGCTTCTTGAACGGCCCCGGTTTCCAGCAGATGCGCGCCTGGCTGCGGCAGCGCTGCAATGCGCTCTGGGTGGTCGACTGCTCGCCGGAAGGGCATCAGCCGGACGTGTCGTCGCGCATCTTCCAGGGAGTGCAGCAGCCGGTCTGCATCGTGCTGGCCTCGCGATCCAGCAAGGCGAAGACCCCGGCTGATCCCTTGGCCCGCGTCCAGTATCGCGCGCTGCCGGCCGCGCACCGCAAGCAGAAGTTTGAAGCGCTGGATGCGATTCGGCTGGATGACGACGGCTGGCGCGACTGCCCGGACGAATTACGTGCGCCCTTCCTGCCGACGTCTGGTGGTGCATGGGCAGAGTTTCCGAGATTGGAAGACCTCTTCAGCTGGAATGGGTCTGGATCGCAGCCCGGTAGGACCTGGGTTATCGCCTCAGACAGCTCCAGTTTGGTTGCCCGATGGGCGGCGTTGAAGGCAGCACAGCCTGACGCGATGAAAATCTTTTTTCGACAGACCTCAATAAACGGGCTGCCGGTCGATCGCCATATCGACTGGAAAACTACCAAATCCCTGGGGAAGCAGCCCATTCGTCCATTGTCCATTGCGTCAGACACCGAGGGCTGTCTGCAACCAATTCGATATGCATTCAGGTCTTTTGATCGGCAGTGGATCATCCCGGACGTCCGGCTCATAAACAGACCAAATCCGGCGCTTTGGGATTTGCACTCCGACAAACAAATCTTTGTTACCGCACTTAGTCGCTCCAATCCGAGCTCTGGTCCTGCCATTACGATTACGGCGCTAATCCCGGACTACGATCATTACAAGGGTTCATTCGGCGGCCGAGTTTTTCCGCTCTGGACCGACGTCGCAGCCACCCAACCCAACGTCCTGCCGTCCTTGCTCGCCGCGTTGTCGACGCGCTACGGCCTGCCGGTTTCCGCCGAGGATGTCGTCGCCTGGATCGCCGCCATTGCTGCGCATCCCGGTTACATCGAGCGCTTCCGTGAAGACCTCTCGACGCCGGGCCTGCGCATCCCGTTCACCGCCGATGCCGCGCGCTTCCGCGAAGGCGTGGCGCTCGGCCGTCGCGTGATCTGGTTGCACACCTTTGGCGAGCGGATGGCGGACCCGGCGGCCGATCGGCCGGCCGGCGCCCCGCGCCTGCCGGCCAGCGAGCGGCCGCTGATTCCGAAGGGCGGGGCGATTCCCGACAACGACCTTCCGGAGACAATCGATTACGACCCGGCGTTGCGTCGGCTGAAGATCGGCGGTGGCTATATCGAGCCGGTAGCGCCAGAGGTCTGGGCTTACGAGGTGTCCGGCAAGTCCGTACTGACCCAGTGGTTCAGCTACCGAAAGCGCGACCGCAGTCGGCCCCAGATCGGCGACAAGCGTCCGCCGTCGCCGCTGGGCCTGATCCAGCCGGATGGCTGGCTGGCCGAGTACACGAGCGAGCTGCTCGACGTGATCAACGTGCTAGGCCTGCTCGTGCAGATCGAACCGATGCAGGCGACGCTCCTCCATGCCGTGTGCGGCGGCCCGCTGATCGCGGAGTCGGAACTGCTGGCGGCTGGAGCACTGAGGCTGGACACCTCGGCACCGCCACGTCCAACGCCGAAGGTCGCCGCAAAGGCCGCGATGCCCATCGACGATCTGTTTGGCGGCTGATCGCACCGCCTGCGTCCGCTACAAAAAAAGCCCCGTGCAGTCATGCTGCACGGGGCTCGTCGTTCGATGGTGGCTAGAGGCGGGATCGAACCGCCGACCTCAGCATTATGAGTGCCGCGCTCTAACCATCTGAGCTACCTAGCCACGCGAGGCGCGGATTGTAGGGGGTTCGAGGGGCCGCGACAATGATTTTTCGGCATTTTTCAGCCGCGGGGCGCTCAGCTTGTCGTCGGCATCAGGTCTTTCAGGGTTCGCCAGCCGCCGTCGATCGACCAGACCTGGGTGTAGCCCATCTTCTGCAGGTTGTCGGCGGCGAGTGCAGAGCGGAAGCCGCCGCCGCAGTACAGATAGAGCGGCTCGGCCTTGTCCGGGTGGCGGGCTTCGATGTCGCGTTCGATCACGCCCTTGCCGAGCCATTCGGCGTTGCTGACGTGGCCGGCGGCGTATTCGCTTTCTTCGCGGACGTCGATGAGCTTCGCGGCCGGATTCGCGGCTAGCGTGGCGGCGAGGTCACGGGCATGGATTTCCTTGATGCGGGTTTTTGCGTCGTCGACCAGCGCCAGGAAGGCGGGCGGGTGCGTGTCAGCCATGATCTTCTCCAGACAATGAACCCAGACAATGAAGCAGCAGCGGGTTAGATTACCGGGCCGAGGCCTGCGGGCCCAATAAGAACCATCAAATACAGGCACGTGCGATGAGTCGACCAGCAATCTTCATTACCGGTGCCGCTGCGGGAATCGGTCGTGCCACGGCCGAGTTGTATGCGGCCAAGGGCTGGTTCGTCGGTCTGTACGACCTTGCCGGTGATGCCGTCGCCGCCTTGCATACGCAACTGGGTGCCGACCACGCAATTGCCGAAGCGTTGGACGTGACCGATGCCGCCGCCGTGGCCGCCGCGCTGGAACGTTTCTTCGCCCGCAGTGGCCGGCTCGATGTGATGTTCAGCTGCGCCGGCATCCTGACCACCGGTGACTTCGCGGACATTCCGATCGCCCGCCATCACCTGATCGTCGATGTGAATCTGAAGGGCGTCATCAACGGCGCACATGCGGCCTTGCCGTATCTGCGGCAGACGCGGGGCGCCTGCCTGATCAACATGGCTTCGGCCTCGGCGATCCACGGCGCGCCGGGCTTCGCGAGCTACGGTGCAACCAAGTTCGCGGTGAAGGGTCTGACCGAAGCTTTGAGCATCGAGTGGGCGCAGTACGGGATCCGCGTGATGGACCTGCTGCCGCTGTTCGTCGCGACGCCGATGGTCCATGACGTGGCTGCGCCGCCGAAGTCGATCACCCGGATGGGCGTGAACCTTACGGCCGAAGACATTGCCGCCAAGGTCTGGCAGGTGTCGCAGTCGAAGCGTCTGGCGCATACCCATTGGTATCCCGGCCTGCAGACGAAAGGGCTGGCGCTGGCCAACAAGTTGTTGCCGGCTTTCCTCAATCGCTACACGACCAAACTGGTCAGCGGCTACTGACGGGATGACGATGTCCAGACTTCGATTCGCCGCAGTTCTTCTCGGCCTCATCAGCAGCCCGATCAGTGGTCCGGTTGGGGCTCAGGGCGGCTCGCCGGCCGTCGACGCCACCGTGCAGGCAAATCAGGCGGCGAAAGCGGCGCAGGCGCGCATCGATGCGCTCGATGACCAGACTCGCACCATGCTCGAACGCTATCGCGCGGCGATCTGGCAGGCGCAGCAGCTGAAGGTCTACGTCGAGCAGATCGAACCACTGCTGGCGACTCAGGAAGCGGAGCGCGCAGCGCTGGCCGCACAAGCTCGCGATCTCGCCACCAATACCCGCGATCTGACGCCGCTGCTGCTGAAGATGATCGACAGCCTGGACAAGTTCATCGCCCTTGATCTGCCGTTCCTGCAGGCCGAGCGCCGCGACCGCATCGCCTCCTTGAAGCAGCTGATGACCGATCCGGCGGTGACTCAGGCCGAGAAATATCGCCGGGTCGTCGAGGCCTATCGCATCGAAGGCGACTACGGCCGCGTGTTCGGTGCGGAGCGCATGGAGCTCAGCGAAGGCAGCGACAAGAAGCTGATCGACGTGCTCCGTGTGGGTCGCACCGCGCTGTACGGCCTGACCTTGGATGGCCGTGAAGCGCTGCACTGGGACCCGGCGAAGAAGCAATGGATCGGCCTGCCGGAGCAGCATCGCGGCGAAATCCGCGAAGCGCTGCGCATCGCCCGTGAAACGGCGGCACCGCTGGTTGTGAAGCTGCCCGTCCCGGCGCCGCGAGTGGCTGCTGCCGGAGCGCAGCCATGAGCCGCATGAGCGCGCTTTTCGTTGCGCTGCTGTTCGGCAGCTTGGGTATCGCCCACGCCCAGCAACCCGCCGGCATCGACGATCTGCTGAAGTCGATCCGCGAATCGAGTGCCCAGAACGCCAAGATCAATCAGGAGCGCGAAGCGCGTTTCCTGCGCAACAAGGCCGATCAGCAGGCGCAGCTCGCTCAGGCCGAAGCCGAACTGCGCATCGCCGAAGGCAAGGCTGCGGCGGTGCGCAGCCGCTATGAAGGCGCGCAGAAAGCAATCACTGATTACAAGGCGCAGCTGACGGCCAGCAGTGGCGATCTCGGTCAGGTCTACGCGGCAGTGCGCGAAGCGGCGGCGCAGTTCCGGGCAGCGGCGGCGGATTCGTATGTCACCGCGCAGTTCCCGGAGCGGCTGAAAGTGCTCGATCAGCTGGCTGATCCGAACCGCTTGCCGAGCAATCAGCAGCTCGAGGATTTCTGGTTTCTGCTGATGCAGGAGATCAGCGAGAACGGCAAGGTCGTGCGCTTTCCGGCGGAGGTCACGGCGATCGATGGCCTGACGACCCGGCAGACGGTGACTCGGATCGGTGCCTTCGGCGCGATTCACGACGGCAAGTATCTGGTCGCCCAGCCCGGCGGCGCCCTGGTGACGCCGCAGCGTTCCGAGCAGTCCAGCAGCCTTGCGCATGCCTTGGAGGAAGCCAAGGCCGAGGACGGCTGGCTGCCGGTGGCGATCGATCCGACGCGCGGCAATCTGCTGCGGCTCGCGGCTCTCCGGCCGGACGTGATCGAGCGCATCCATCAAGGCGGCCCGGTGGGCTACGTGATCATCGTGCTGGGTCTGGTTGGCGTCGGCCTGGCGTTGTATCAGCTCTGGTATCTGGCGATCGTCGGTGGCCGCATGAGCCGTCAGCTTGGCAACCTCGAAGCACCGCAGCCGGACAACCCGCTTGGCCGAGTCCTCGCCTGCCTGAAGGACGATGACCGCGCCCATGATCCGGAAGTGCTGGAAACCCGCGTCTCCGAAGCGGTGCTCAGAGAACTGCCGCGCATCGAGCGCTTCCAGAGCTTTCTGAGCATGGTCGTTGCGGCGGGGCCGCTGCTCGGCCTGGTCGGCACCGTCACCGGCATGATCATCACGTTCCAGGTGATCACCGAAGTCGGCGCCGGCGATCCCAAGGTGATGGCTGGCGGCATCTCGCAGGCGATGATCGCGACCGTGCTGGGTCTGTTGATCGCGATCCCGATCCTGTTCATCAACAGCGTGCTTGGCGCACGTTCGCGAGTGCTGGTGCAGGTGCTCGACGAACAGGCCGCTGGCTTGCTGGCGCGCCGTCTCGAAGCGCGTGCCCCTGGCGCTTCAGGTGCCGTGCCATGAACGAGATGCTGCATCTGGTCTACGAACTGCCGCGCGATTCCTGGGAGGATTTCCTGCGCCTCGGCGGCTGGGTGGTGCAAGTGATCCTGGTCGCCTCGCTGGCGATGTGGCTGCTGATCCTCGAGCGCTACTGGTATCTGAAGCGCATCCATCCGTCGCGGCTTGCCGAGAAGAAAGCCGAGTGGACCGGCCGCCGCGAACGTCGCTCATGGACTGCGCAGCGGATTCGCGAGCAGTTGCTGTCCGAGCTGAAGATCGGCATGAGCGCGACCCTGCCGCTGATCAAGGTCATGGTGCCGCTGGCGCCGCTGCTGGGCCTGCTCGGCACCGTCGCCGGAATGCTCGAAGTGTTCGATGCGATGACCGCGGCCGGTCAGGCCGATGTCCGCGCGATGGCCTACGGCGTGTCGCACGCAATGGTCGCGACCTTGGCCGGCTTGATCGTCAGCCTGCTCGGCCTGTTCTTCTCGGTGCGGCTCGCCGCACGGGTGCGTTGGGAAACCGATCGCCTGCCTGACCGGTTCATTACGGAATGAACAACTAGGCTCATGAAAGTCCGCCGCCATTCCCAAGCCCGTGAAGACACCCACATCGACCTTGCGCCGATGCTCGATTTCTTCCTGAACCTGCTGATCTTTTTCATCATCAGCGCGGCCTTCGTCAGCGAATCCGGCCTGAAGATCAACCGGCCGAGTGCGCAGACGGCGGTCAAGCTCGACAACTCGGCGATCTTCATCGGCATCTCGGCCAGCGGCGAAATCTTCGTCGATCGCGGCCGCGTCGATATTCGCCTGCTGCGGGCGACGATCGAACGCCTGCGTGCGCAGAAGCCGAAATCGCCAGTCGTGATCCAGGCCGATCGCGATGCGCGGGCCGGGCTGGTCGTCGAAGCGATGGATCAGGCGAGATTGGCCGGTGCCATTGACGTCGCGATTTCCGCGGCACCGGTCAGCACGCCCTGAGATGGCGGCCGTCGCCGACAGCAGTGGCTTGATGCCGGCGCGTCGCAATGTGCTGCGCTGGTTGCTGCTCGCACCGCTGGCTGCGCTGCTGGTGCTGTTGATGGTGGTGATGATGCGCTGGATGATCCTTTCGCCTCATATCGATGGGCCGCCCGGGGACGAATCGCTGCCGGTATCGCAGATCGTCAAGGCTGAGGAACAGAAGCCGCCGGAGCCGGATGATGCGGCCGCCAAGCTGCCGGAACTGGCGCCACCGCCACCGCCCGATGCGCCGCCGTCGCTGGCGCGACCCAACCTGCCGGTGATTGCCGGGCCGTCGATTCCGATCGTTGCGCCGAATGTCGCGATCGCCAACATCGGCGTCGGCGACGTCAATCTCGGAATCGGCATGGGCCTCGGCAATTCCGGCACTTTCGGCGGCTTCGCCGGCGGTGGCGGCAACGGCAATGGCGGCGGGGGTGGCGGAGTCGGTGATGGTGGCTTCAAGGGCCGCGAGCTGGTGCCGCTGTCCACCGCGCGTCCGCAGATGCCGCCCTGGGCCTGCAAGCAGAAGCTGCAAGGCTGGGTCGAGGTGGTGTTCGTGGTCACGCCACGCGGCCAGGTCGAGAACGTGCGCATCGTCGATGCGAGTCCCAGAGGTGTCTTTGAAGCGGCGGCGATCGAAAGCGTCAGCCACTGGATCTATCCGAAAGGTGGCAAGGCGGCGGCTGAAGTGAAACAAAGAGTCGAGATGGACCCGGCTGACTGCGCCTACAACTACAACAACCCATGAAACCGAGTCTCTACCTGCCACTGTTGTCATCCGCACTGCTGCTGCCGCTGGCCGCGTTCGCCGCCGGCGATGCCCACGACGAAGCGCTGATCGAAACCCTGGCGATCGGCCTCGGCTTTGCCTTCGTCGGCGGCTTCATCGCGTTTCGTCTCGGCCTGCCGCCGCTGATTGGCTATCTGGTCGCCGGTGTTTCGGTGGGGCCGTTCACGCCGGGCCTGATCGTCGATGCGACGATCGCGCCGCAGCTCGCCGAGATCGGCGTGATCCTGCTGATGTTCGGCGTCGGCATGCATTTCTCGATTCGCGATCTGATGCGGGTGCGGCGCATCGCGGTGCCGGGTGCCATCGCGCAGATCGCGCTGGCCACCGCGATGGGTATTGGTCTGGCCGAGTTCTGGGGCTGGACCCTGGGCGGCGGCATCGTGCTCGGGCTGGCCCTGTCGGTGGCCAGTACCGTGGTGCTGCTGAAGGCGCTGGAAGCGCGCGGCATGCTGCAGTCGGAAGATGGCCAGATCGCGATCGGCTGGTTGATCGTCGAGGATCTGGTCATGGTCCTGGCGCTGGTGCTGCTGCCGGCGCTGGCCGGGCCGCTCAGAGGCGAAGCACTGGATCTGAACGCGTTGCTGCGCTCGCTGGGCCTGACCCTGGCGATGATCGCGCTGTTCGTGGTGCTGATGCTGGTGGTCGGCAAGCGGGTGTTTCCGTGGCTGCTGGCGAGAGTCGAGAAAAGCGGTTCGGCCGAGTTGTTCACCTTGGCGGCGATCACCCTGTCGCTCGGCGTGGCGTTCATCTCGGCCGAACTGTTCGGCGTCAGCTTCGCGCTCGGTGCGTTCTTCGCCGGCATCGTCGTCAACGAATCGGATCACAGCCATCGCGCCGCGGATGAACTGCGGCCGTTCCAGGATGCCTTCGCGGCGCTGTTCTTTGTCTCCGTCGGCATGCTGTTCGATCCGATGATCGTGGTCACTGCGCCTTTGTCGCTGCTGGCCGTGGTGGCGGTGATCGTCATCGGCAAGTCGGTGGTGGCTTACGCGATCGTCCGCGTGCTCGGCTGGTCGAACGGCACGGCCTTGAACGTATCGGCGGCACTGGCGCAGATCGGCGAGTTCAGTTTTATCCTGATCGGGCTCGGGCTCACTCTGGAACTGGTGCCGAAGCAGGCGCAGGGTCTGGTGGTGGCCGGTGCGCTGATCTCGATCGCCGTCAATCCGCTGGTGCTGCGCCTGACCACGCGTTTTCGCTGACCGGGGCTGATCCGGAATGAGGCGACTTCGCTCGACCCTGATTGCCGGCCTGCTGCTCGCCGGTACCGTGGCCGATGCCGATCAGTACCGTAGCCAGGCGCGGGTGCCGGAAGGCGAGGGCGCGTCGAAAGATCTCAACGCCCAGCTCAACTCGACCAACGATCCCTACGCGAAAGCGCTGCTGCTGCGCGAGCTGGCCGGGCAGGCCGCCGGCCGCAAGGATTACGAGCAGGCCGCGAAGTATCTCGATGAAGCGATCGCCACCGGCGCGCTGTCCGGCCCGGCGGCGGACCAGATGCGCGCCACGCTCGGCAAGCTCAGAGTCGGCAGCGGCGACCCGGCTAGCGTGATGAAGAACATCGAGCCGCTGTACAAGGCCGGCAAGGCACTGCCGCCGGAGCAGCTGGTGGCGCTGGGCGCGGCCTATCTGCAGCAGAAACGCTACAAGGATGCGGCCGGCGCGCTGGCCAAGGGCGTTGCGGCCAGACCGAATGCCGATATCTCCTGGCGGCGCGCGCTGTATGCGGCTTATGTTGGTGCCGGCGAAGAAGGCGAAGCGGCCAAGGTGCTGGAAACCGTGCTGCGCGATCAGCCAAGTGCCAAGGACGACTGGTTCCGGCTCAGCGCGCTGTATCTGAAGGCCGGCAACAGCGCGCGGGCGCAGGCGTCGATGGAAGTGGCGAGCCGCCTCGGCTATATCGTCAACGAGGAGCAGCGGCTGCAGCTGATCGGCCTCACTGCGCAGATCGGCGCGCCGTATGCCGCCGGCTCGCTGATGAAGGGCTGGCTCGATGGTCAGCAGCTGCCGCGCTCGGCGACCAATCTGCGCACGCTGGCCGGGCTGTGGATCGCGTCGCGCGAATCGGCCTTGTCGATCGCCGCACTGAACGATGCGCTGAAGGCCGCACCATCGTCGGAGTTGTATCTGCAGCTTGGCCAGCTGCATCTCGATCGCGAGGAATATCCGAAGGCGATTGCAGCGCTTCAGCAGGCGATCGCGACCGGCGCCAAGTCCGGCCCGGCCTACATGACGCTGGGCATCGCGCTGTACCAGCAGGCCGAGGTCGATGCGGCCGCGAAGGCGTTCCGCGATGCTGCGCAGTATCCAGCCAGCCGCAAGCTCGCCGAGCAATGGGTCAAGTACCTGGACTCCGGCCGCGCTCGCGAACAGGCGATCACCGCACTGGCAACGCGCAAGTCGCGTCGCGATGACGGCACGCCGGAGCTGGCGACCGGCTTGCTGAATGGACCGGTCAATGTCGCCGATGCGGAAGCGCCTGTTGGTGTACCGGCGACACCGGACGCCGCTTCGCCAGTTGCCGCATCAGGCAGTGCCGGCTTGACGCCGGTCGGCGCCGAGCAGGGCAGCAATGCTGCCGGCACCATTCCGCCGTGGACCGGTGGGCTGACGCGTTCGCAATGGCCGGCCGCGTTCAAGCCGGGCGGCAAGCTCGTCGATCCGTTCCCGAACGACAAGCCGAAGTACACGATCACCGCGTCGAACTTCGTCCAGTACGTCGGCCAGTTGTCGGACGGCCATCGCGCGCTGTTCGCGAAGTACCCGGACTACACGATGCCGGTCTACGAGACGCGCCGCACGGTGGCGTTCCCGCAGGCGATCTACGACGCGACCAAGGCCAACAACGGCCGGGCCAGCGCACCGGCGGCGGATTCGCTCGAAGGGGCCAAGCTCGGCTTCCCGTTCCCGCAGCCGAAGACCGGCGTCGAAGTGCTGTGGAATCACCGCGTGCGCTATCGCGGTGATGCCGTGCAGCTCAGCTACAAGCAGGCCGTGGTCGCGGCCGATGGCGCCATCCGCAATCTCGGCAACGTGGTGTTCCGGGTGCTGTTCCGCTACGGCAACATCAGCCAGCCGGGTGATGTGACGCGCGACAACATGCTCGCCTACGGCACCTTGAGTGTCGCCAAGCCGGGCGGCTCGCCGGAGTTCGTGGCGCTGTTCCATGAAACGGCGAATTCGCTGAAGACGGCGCGCGGCATTTGGGTGCTGCTGGTCAATGTCGGCAAGATGTTCCGGGTGCCGCCGATCGGTTACGACCAGCCTTTTCCGGAGACCGACGCGATCCAGTTCATCGACATGGTCGACATGTACAACGGCCTGTTCGACCGCTATGTCTGGAAGCTCACCGGCAAGCGCGAGCTGCTGATTCCTTACAACGCCTATCGCTTGAGCGATGGCCGCTACAAGAACGCACAGCTGCTGACCAAGGGCCATTTCAACCAGGCCGGCGCCCGCTATGAGTTGCACCGGGTCTGGGTGGTCGAGGCGACGTTGCGGCCGGGCAATAATCACAGCTTCGGCCGCCGCCTGTTCTATGTCGACGAGGACAGCTGGAACGTGGTGCTGGTCGAGAACTACGATCCCGCCGGCCGCCTGTGGCGCTTCCAGGAAGGCCATCTGCTGCCGCTGTACGACGTGCAAGCCTCGTTTGCGGTGCCGAGCCTTACTTACGACCTGAAGGCCGGCAGCTACTTCGCCGAGCGTCTGTTCTCGGAATCGCCGGCGATCCAGTACGGCGTCAAGATGGACGATCAAGACTTCCTGCCGGCTTCGGTCAAGAACAAGTACAGCCGTTGAGGCGCCGCCGCCGGGGCCGTCATGCCCGAAGGCTAGAATGAACACTCGTCCGCACTGAACTCCCTGTCTGATCCATGGATGCTGATCCGCCGAGCAAGCCAAAAGCCAGCCTGTCTTCGCTGAAGACCAGTCCGTTCGCGCGCAACATCGCGCTGACCAAGCTCGGCTTCGGCGCGGGTTCGAAGATCGTCGCCCATTCGCTGATGAACATCTTCCGCGGCGAGGTCGAGAAGAGCGACGCCAATCGCGAGTTCTATCGCAAGCAGGCGCAGGTGCTTGCCGACGAACTCGGCAAGCTCAAGGGCAGCGTCATGAAGGCCGGCCAGATGATGTCGCTGTTCGGCCAGTACTTCCTGCCCGAGGAAGCCACCAACGTGCTGGCCAGCTTGCAGGACGACACGCCGCCGGTGGACTGGAAGGTGGTGGGCCCGGCCCTGGAGCAGCGCCTGGGCCGCAAGCGCCTGGCGGAACTCGACATCAACGAGGAGCCGATCGCCGCTGCCAGCCTCGGCCAGGCGCATCGCGCGCGGCGCAAGTCCGATGGCCTGGAACTGGTGGTGAAGATCCAGTATCCGGGCGTTGCCGATTCGATCGACAGCGACATCCGCACCTTGTCTCGCATTCTGGCGATGAGCCGGCTGGCGCCGAAGGAGATCGATCTGGAGCCGACCTTCTCCGAAGTGCGCGAGATGCTCAAGCGCGAAGTCGACTATCGCGCCGAAGCCGCATTCACCGAGGAATTCGGCCGCCGTCTGGCCGACGATCCGCGCTTCGTGGTGCCGCAGGTGCTGCGCGATTACTCGTCTGATTTGGTGCTGACCACGACCTTCGAGGCCGGCGTTTCGGTGCGCGACGAAACCGTCAAGAAGCTGTCCCAGGCGCGGCGCAATCGTCTGGGCGGCGCGTTCTTCGACGTCTTCCTGAAGGAATTCTTCGGCTGGGGACTGGTGCAGAGCGATCCGAACTTCGGCAACTACCGCTTCCGGCTCGGCAGCGACAAGAGCGGTGCCGACGATCAGATCGTGCTGCTCGATTTCGGCGCTACCCGCGAGTTCGAGCGCAGCTTCATCGACGCCTATGCCGATGTCGTGGCCGGTGCTTCGCTGCACGACCGCGTGCGCACGCTGAAGGGCGCCGTCGACATCGGCATGATGCAGGCGAATTTTCCCGACCAGGTGCAGAACGCCTTCGCCGAGATGTGCGAACTGATCACCGAGCCATTCAATACGCCGGACGATCCGACCACGCCGCCGGAACTCCTGACCGCCAACGGCGACTATCGCTGGGGCCAGAGCCGGTTGCCGATGCGGGTGGCCAACATCGCGGCGCGCAATGCGCTGTCGCGCTACTTCCGGGTGCCGCCTCGCGAGATCGCCTTCCTGCATCGTCGTCTGGCCGGCGTGTTCATCATGCTGGCGACGCTCGATGCCGAGCTGAAAACCCGGGCGCCGCTGTTCAAGGCGCTGGGCATTGACGACGAAGCGATCTGAGTACCGCAGCTGCCGTTCATAAAAACCATTTTTCACGAGTCGAGACGCCCATGAAATTCGAAGACAGCCATCGCCTGAACAAGCCGGCCGCATCGGTGCTGAAGATGTATTCGGACCGCAAGTACTTCGACAAGAAGTACGCGACGCTCTCCGGCGTCAAGGATTTCGAGATCCTCGAATGCGAGACCACCGGCAACAAGTTCCGGATCAAGCACCGTTCGCAGCAGAAGTCCGATACCAGCGCGCTGCCGGACTTCGCGCGCAAGTTTCTCGCCGAATACAACACGGTGATCCAGCAGGACACCTGGGATCTGGCCAGCGGCGTCGGCCGTCTGGAAATCGAGATCAAGGGCGTGCCGATCAAGATCAGCGCCGACATGAAAGTGTCGGGCACGCCGAAGGCGACCAATGCCTTCAACTGGAACGTCAGCTGCGGCATTCCTCTGCTCGGTGGCAAGTTGGAAAAGTTCATCGCCGAGGACATCAAGACCAAGTCCGCCGAGGACGCCGTGCTGTCGAACAAGCTGCTGGCGGACTACTGATCGCGATGCCCGAGCCCGAGAACAAGCCGTCCCAGGTGAAGCCGCCGAGTCTGCTCGACACGGTCTTCAGCGTGCTGGCTTCGTTCTTCGGCGTGCAGAGCGAGAAGAACCGGGTACGTGATTTCTCGGCCGGCAAGCCGATGGTGTTCATCGCCGTGGCCATCGTGCTGACCCTGGTCCTGGTGCTGAGCCTGTGGGGTATCGTCCAGCTGCTGCTGAAGAACGCTGGCGCCTGAGCTCGGAGCAGCAAATGCGCCGCCATTCCCTGCAGGGCAAGCTCGCGGCGGTGCTCGTGCTTGCCGTGGCGGCCGGTGTGGCGCTCGGCGTGCTGCTCGGCCGCGGCTTCGATGATGTCTGGACCGCGGGCGCCGTTGCGCTGCTGATCGCGCTGCCGTTCGTGCTCGGCCTGGCGCGCTGGCTGATCGAACCGGTGGCGCTGCTGCTGCGCGGCTTGACCGGCCTGGTCGACAGCTATCGCGATGGCGATTTCAGCATTTCGCTGGCCACTGATCGCCGCGATGAACTCGGCGATCTGACCGCGGCCCACAACCAGCTCGGCAGCACCTTGCGCGAGCAGCGTCAGGGACTGGTGCAGCGCGAGTTGCTGCTCGATACCGTGGTGCAGAACACGCCGGTGGCGCTGGTGTTGACCGATGAGGGCAATCGCGTTGCCTACGCGAATCTCGCCGCGCGTCATCTGTTCAACGAAGGCCGTGCCATGAACGGCCATGACTTCACGGTGATCCTGGACAGCTGTCCGGAAGCGCTGCGCACGGCGGTCGCCAGTGGCGAGGACGCGTTGTTCGGCGTCGAGATCGACGGTGCCGAGGAGATGTATCACGTCTCCGGCCGGGCGTTCCGGCTGACCAGCCAGCCGCATCGACTGCTGCTGTTCCGGCGCATGACCCGCGAACTGTCACGCCAGGAAGTGGCGACCTGGAAGAAGCTGATCCGGGTGATCAGCCATGAGCTGAACAATTCGCTGGCGCCGATCTCTTCGCTCGCCCATTCCGGTGCCGAGCTGGCGCGGCGCGGTGATCTGGCGCGGGTCGGCAGCGTGTTCGGCTCGATCGGCGAACGCGCCAGGCATCTGCATGGCTTCATCGACGGCTACGCGACTTTCGCCAAGCTGCCGACGCCGCGCCTGGAGAAGGTCGGCTGGCGTGACTTCGTCGACAGCCTGCAGGAGCATGGCCCGTTCGTGATCGACGGCCCGGTGCCGGATGGCCAGGGTCGCTTCGATCGCGCCCAGCTCGAGCAGGTGCTGATCAATCTGCTGCGCAACGCCCACGAGTCCGGCAGCCCGACCGAGGCGGTCAGCGTGTCGGTGCAGAAGGTGAGTGCCGATTGGCGCATCGAGGTTCGCGACGCCGGCCCGGGCATGAGCGAACAGGTGCTGGCCAACGCGCTGCTGCCGTTCTATTCGACCAAGCGCAGCGGCACCGGTCTGGGCCTGGCGCTGGCGCGCGAGATCATCGAAGCGCACGGCGGGCGGATCACCCTCGGCAATCGCGAAGGCGGCGGCTTGCGGGTGATGCTGAGCCTGCCGGATTAGCGCCGGGTTTCCTTAACAGCCCGGCGCAAAACCGGTATCGTCCGGACGATCCCTTCTTCTCCAAATCCCGGCTTCGGCACGGGATGTGCCTTCCTCCCGCAATGCCGAATTCGACTTCCCGCTGGTTGTGGCACGGACTGGCCGTTGCGCTGCTCGCCGTGTTCGGCGCGTCGCTGTATATCGCCAGCAAGCGCATCGACTACACCTGGCGCTGGGAGCGCATTCCGCAGTATCTGATCTCGACCGAAGGCGAAGACCAGAAGGCGCCGTTCGATGGCTTCGTTGCGGTGTCCGAAGATGGCAAGCAGCTGTCGATGACGGCGCTGCGCGGCTCCGAAACGACGAGCTTCACAGACTTCAGCCGGGTGCTGGTCAGCAATGGCGATCTGGTTTTCGAGGGCGATGTGCTGGCCAAGAAGGACCAGCTGGGGCCCGGCCCGCTGCTGATCGGCCTGTGGCTGACCTTGAAGATTTCGGCCCTGTCGCTGGTCTTCGCGCTGGTGCTGGGACTGATCGTCGGCCTTGGTCGGGTATCGAAGAATCCGGCGGCGCGCGATCTCGCCGCGTTCTATGTCGAAGTGATTCGCGGCACGCCGCTGCTGGTGCAGATCTTCATCGTCTATTTCTTCATCGGTACCGTGCTGCAGTTGTCGGCCTTCGCGGCCGGCGTGGTGGCGCTGTCGGTGTTCACCGGCGCTTATGTTGCCGAGATCGTCCGCGCCGGCATCGAAGCGGTGCCGAAGGGTCAGGTAGAAGCGGCGCAGAGCCTGGGCCTGTCCGGCTTCCAGACCATGCGCCACGTGATCCTGCCGCAGGCGACCCGGCGCGTGCTGCCGCCGCTGGCCGGACAGTCAATCAACCTGATCAAGGATTCCTCGCTGGTCTCGGTGATGGCGTTGACCGATCTGACCAAGGCCGGCCGCGAGGTGGTCTCTTCCACTTTCAGCCCGTTCGAGGTCTGGTTCGTCGTCGCCCTGATGTATCTGCTGCTGACCGGCGTGCTGTCGATCGCCGTGCGCCGGCTCGAAAAGCGTTTCGCTGCCCAAGGATGAAGAGCCCTATGGCTGGGATGAACGCGACGACCGATACCGTACTGATCGAAGCCCGCAGCATCGAGAAGCGTTATCCGAATGGCGTGCTCGGCCTGAAGCGCGCGTCGCTGTCGGTGAAAGCCGGCGAGGTGGTGGTGATCGTCGGACCCAGCGGTTCCGGCAAGTCGACTTTGCTTCGAACCTTCAACGGCCTGGAATCGATCACCGGCGGCGAGATCGTCGTCGATGGCCATGTGCTGCATCAGCGCAGTGCCGATCTGCGCAGCCTGCGGCAGCGGGTCGGCATGGTGTTCCAGCAGTTCAACCTGTTCCCGCATCTGACCGTGCTGGAAAACCTCAGTCTGGCGCCGATCAAGGTGCTGAAGCTGTCGGCAGCGGCGGCGGAAGAGCGGGCGAGGGCGCTGCTGGTGAAGGTGGGTCTGTCCGACAAGCGCGACTGCTATCCGTCCCAGCTGTCTGGCGGTCAGCAGCAGCGGGTGGCGATCGCCCGTGCGCTGGCGATGCAGCCAGCGGTGATGTTGTTCGATGAACCGACCAGCGCGCTCGATCCGGAAATGGTCGGCGAAGTGCTGGAAGTGATGAAGCAGCTGGCGACCGAAGGCATGACCATGTGCGTGGTCACCCACGAGATGGGCTTTGCTCGCGCGGTGGCCGACCGGGTGATCTTCATGGATGCCGGCGAGATCCTTTGCGAGGAGCCACCAAGCGCGTTCTTCGACGCGCCGAAACATGATCGCCTGAAGACGTTCCTGCGCCAGATCCTGTGAAGCTGGATGGCACTGCAGGCGAATCGGCGAACCGATCCGCCTGCAGTGCTCATTGCAGCGTCGTTACCGGATACGCAGACCGTCCAGACCCGGCAGCGAATTGCCGCTGCGGGTGATCGGCACCGCAACGTTGGAAGAACTGGTCGGCAGGCCGGTCAAGGCGAAGTAGGTGCCGTCGACGAGGCCGATGACTTCGAGCAGCAGCGGCTGAATCTTCGGATTCAGCGGCTCCAGCAGGGGAACGGTCAGGTTGTCGATCTTCTGATACAGCGGTTCCAGCGCGTCATAACCCTTGACGAACAGGGTTTCGGTGCCGGTACCGATCTTCTCCAGCCTGGAGTTTTCGGTCAGGGTCACGGCGAAGCCGCTGACGCCGTTGCGGAAAGCCAGAAATCCATTGGTGGTGTTGCCGGCAAGCAAGGCCGGCAAGCCACCGAGCAGGCCGCCCTGGAAGCGGTTGCTGCCGGTCAGCAGCGTGTCGAGGGCCTGCGGGACGCGCAGGTTGCTGAGGTTGCCAACCGCCTGCGCCGAGGCGGAACCAGCCGCTGCAAGCAGTGCCAGGGCCAAGAGGGTACGTTTCATTATTAGTGTCTCCTTGTTGAATGCAGCTTCCGTTTGATGCGATCACGGTAGCGCGCGGGGGTGCGCTACCGAACAGACGCGTGATTATTGCCCAGTAAAAACGGATGAAGGGGATTCACGAACGCTTTGAAGGGTGAACCCCGGACGAAAGTGCGGGGGCACGGAGCTTGGGATAACCTCGGCTACCGTCGCCAGCGTGAAAATTTCATTCATCCTGGTTCCGGATCACCGGCGGCCGCGGCCGCAACAACGAAAAACAAGTTTCAGATACGGAGAAAGCCATGAAACGTTACATGTTCGCGCTGGCGTTGTTCGCGGTTGCGGGAAGCTATTCGACGCAGACTTTGGCGGCGCCCAACTTCCCTGGTGCCGTGGCTACCTTGCTGTCCGGCAGTGCCCAGTATCCGGGTGGCCTGGCCGGTTCCACGCCGTTCTTCTTTGCCGGCAACACCACGGAAGGCTTCGTCGCCGGCCGGAATGGCTTCAGCGGTTTCGCCGTGCTCGCCACCTCGGGTACCCCGCTGGAGATGCTGGGTCTGACCGCCGAAAAGTCGTTCAACAAAAGCTATGACGCCCTGCTGCCGACCTACATCGCGATCGACAAGTTTGCCAAGCCGCTGGCGGCGCCCGGCGCTGCGCTGACCCAGCCGATTGCGGCGATCATCGTCAAGGGTGCCGGTACGGTGTCCGTCGCGCTGATTGGCAACGGCAGTGCTGCTGCGACGCCGGGTCTGCCGGGCCTCGCGGGCCTGAAGTTCCGTTAATCCAGCGGCATGAAAAAAGCGGCGAACATCTGAAGAGATGTTCGCCGCTTTTTTTGTACTGACTGCCGTCGCCGGCAATCAGAGCATCAGTGCAGTCCGGCCGCCTGGATCGCGGCAATGAACGGCTGCGGATAGAGGCCGAGTACCAGCATCAACACGGCCAGCGCGACGACCATCGCGCCACCGGTACCCTGGGCCCAGGCCAGCGGCGCCGAGTAACGACGGACCCACGGTGCGCGCAGATACAGCTGCACCATTGCGCGCAGGTAGTAGTACAGGCCGACAGCGCTGCCGAAGACGACGGCACCGAGCAGCAGCCATTGACGCTTCTCGACACCGGCGGTGATCGCGTAGAACTTGCCGATGAAGCCGGCCGTCATCGGGATGCCCGCAAGCGATAGCAGCGCCGTGGTCAAGATCGCAGTCAGATACGGCCGACGCCAGAACAGGCCGCGGTAATCCCAGAGCGTGTCGGCGTCGTGGTTCTTGTACGGGCTGGACATCAGCGTCACCACGCCGAACGCTGCGAGGGTGGTGACGACATAGGTCAGCAGATAGACGCCGACCGCTTCGGTGGCGAACTGGCCGGCGGCGATGAACGCGACCAGCAGATAGCCGAAGTGGGCGATCGACGAATAGGCGAGCAGCCGCTTGATGTTGTCCTGCAGCAGCGCCAGCAGATTGCCGAGCACGATCGAGATGATCGCCAGCGCACTCAGCACGTCGAGCAGCAGTTCGTAGTTGTAGGCCTTGGCTTCGATGAAGAAGCGCAGCAGCACCGCGAACACGGCGACCTTCGAAGCGGTGGCCAGGTAGGCGGCGACCGGCGCCGGCGCGCCTTCGTAGACATCTGGCGTCCACAGATGAAACGGCGCCAGCGACAGCTTGAAGCCGATGCCGACCAGGATCATCGCGCCACCGACCACCATCACCGTGTAGCCGCTGCCGCTGATCGCGGCGACCTTGGCACCGATGTCGCTGAACGCCAAGGCACCGGTCTGCGAGTAGATCAAGGCCATGCCGAACAGGATGAAGGCCGAAGCGGCGGCCGACAGCACCAGATATTTCATGCTCGCTTCGAGCGAACGGCGTTCCTTGACCAGATAGCCGATCAGGCCGTACAGCGGCACGCTGAGCAGTTCCAGGCCGATGAAGAACGAGGCGAAGTGCCGCGCGCAGACCAGCACCAGGCCGCCCAGCACCGACAGGTTCAGCAGCAGGTAAACCTCTTCCTTGTTGCCGTCATAGCCTTCCATATAGGCATGCGACAGGGTCGCGGTGGCCAGACCGGTCGCCAGCACCATCGCCATGTACAGGCAGGAGTAGCTGTCGACGATCAGCAGCGGCGTGACGATCTGCGGCGACACGAAGTAGGCGACCACGCAGCCGATCAGCGCCAGATTCAGGCCGATCACCGAGAACGTCGCGTTCCACCAGTGGTGGCGCTTGATCGCGATCGCCGTCATCACCCAGACCACGGTGGCACTGGAGAACAGGATCGGCAGCAAGGCCAGCAGTTGTTGGCGGTTCATGGCTGCACCCCGATCATGGCGGTAGCCGACACCGGCAGGCCGGTGGCGTAGATCGCCTGGACGCCGGCCATCGTGGCCTTGGTCACATCGAGGATCGGTTGCGGATAAAGACCCATGAACAGGATCAGCGCCATCAGGCTCAGCATGGTGATCATTTCCCGCGCGTTGAGATCGCGCAATTTTTCCTCGCTCTTCGGCGGGCCGAAGAAGGCCCGCTGCATCATCATCAGCGAGTACACCGCCGCCAGGATCAGGCCGGAGGCCGAAATGATGGTGATCACCGGGGCGACCGGGAAACTGCCGACCAGGATCAGGAACTCGCCGATGAAGTTGCCCATGCCGGGCAGGCCGAGGGCAGCAGCCGAGAAGAACATCGCGATCGGCGGCAGGAACGGCAGCCGTGACCAAAGACCGCCCATCTCGCGCAGGTCGCGGGTGTGCAGGCGCTCGTAGACTTCACCGCACAAGATGAACAGGGCGCCGGCGGAAATGCCGTGCGCCAGCATCTGCATGACCACACCCTGCAGCGACTGCTCGGTGCCGGAATAGATACCGATCAGCACGAAGCCCATGTGCGAAACCGAGGTGTAGGCGACGAAGCGCTTCACATCGTGCTGCGACAGCGACAACACCGCGCCGTAGATGACACCGGCAACGCCTAGCCACATCGCGAACGGCGCGATCTCGTGCGAAGCGTTCGGAAAGAACGGCACACCGAAACGCAGGATGCCGTAGGCGGCGGTCTTCAGCAGGATGCCGGCGAGATCGACCGAACCGGCGGTCGGTGCCTGGGAGTGGGCATCGGGCAGCCAGGAGTGCAGCGGCACCACCGGCATCTTCACTGCGAAGGCGACGAAGAAACCGAGCATCAGCCACCACTCCAGCTGCGCCGACATCGCGCCGCTGCGGGTCCAGGTCAGCAACTCCGGATAGCTGAAGGTCAGCACGTCGGTGGCGGCGTAATGCGCGAACACCAGCGCCAGGATCGCCAGCAGCATCAGCAGGCCGGAAGCCTGGGTGAAGATGAAGAACTTGGTCGCCGCGAACACGCGTCCCTTGCCGCCGGGGGCGTTATGGCCCCAGAGCGCGATCAGGAAATACATCGGCACCAGCATCATTTCCCAGAAGAAGAAGAACAGGAAAAGATCCATCGCCAGGAACACGCCGATGACGCCGGCCAGGTTCCACAGCAGGTTCAGATGGAAGAAGCCGACATTGCGCTGCACTTCATTCCACGAGCAGGCGATGGCGATGACGCCGATCAGGCCGGTGAGCACGATCAGCACCAGCGACAGGCCATCGAGCGCCAGGTGGAAGCTGATGCCGAGGCGCGGAATCCAGTTGGCCCGGAACTCCTCGACCCAATGCGGATTGCTGGTGCTGAGCAGGGTCTGCGAATAGTCGCCCGTGACCCACAGATACATCGAGATGCCGAGCACCGTCGACATCGTGATCAGGCCGACCCAGCGTGGGAAGCCGCGGCCGAAGCGCTCGCCCTGCCAGCACAGGAAGCCGCCGATGAACGGAATCGCCATCAACCAGACGAGGATCATGACAGCGCCACCAGGGCAATGATCAGCACCGCACCGCCAGCCATGCTGGCGGCGTACCAGCGGATCTGGCCGGTCTGGGTGCGCGAGAACAGGCCGTTGAGGGCCGTCAGCGGAATGGTGACGCTCATGACGGCAATGTCGAAGATATCGTTGCGAGTGATGTGGACGAGGAACTTGAAGGGCTTCACGAACAGCTGGTCGTACAGCCAGTCGAAGCCGAAGGCGCTGAACCAGAACTTGGCGATCAGCGTGGCCGTCGGGTTCTTGCCGAGCTTGGTCACGAAGCGGCGCTCACCGAAGAACAGTGCGTAGCCGATCGCGACGCCCAGCAGCGCTACCGCACCGGAGACCAGCGCGATGTTGGTATGCACGCTGTGCTCGGCGTGATGCGTGGCCGGCAGCACCGCCTCGACCGGCGGATGGATGAAGCCACCGACCAGCGTCGACAGCACGATGAGCACCATCAGCGGAATGTTGTAGGCCAGGCCGTGTCCGGCATGGACATCGGCATGGCCGTGATACTTGCCGAAGAAGGTGATGAAGATCAGCCGCGAGGTGTAGATCGAGGTCAGGAAGGCGCCGAACAGCGCGGCGAAGAACAGGCCCTGATGACCACCGGCCCAGGCGCCGATCAGGATCTCGTCCTTCGAGTAGAAGCCGGCGGTCAGATAGGGCAGGGCAGCGAGTGCCGAGCCGCCGATCACGAAGCTCCAGAACGCCAGCGGCAGCTTCTTGCGCAGGCCACCCATGTGGAAGATGTTCTGCTCGTGGTGGCAGCCGAGTATCACCGCGCCGGAGGCGAGGAACAGCAGCGCCTTGAAGAAGGCGTGGGTCATCAGATGGAAGATCGCTGCCGACCAGGCCCCGGCGCCGAGCGCCAGGAACATGTAGCCGATCTGGCTCATCGTCGAGTACGCGAGCACGCGCTTGATGTCGGTCTGCACCATCGCCGTGAAGCCGGCGATCAGCAGGGTCACGGCACCGGTCAGGCCGACCATCTGCAGCGCGAACGGCGACAGCTCGAACAGCGTATGCGTGCGGGCGATCAGGTAGACGCCGGCGGTGACCATGGTCGCCGCGTGGATCAGTGCCGATACGGGCGTCGGGCCGGCCATCGCGTCCGGCAGCCAGGTCTGCAGCGGCAGCTGCGCGGACTTGCCGACCGCACCACCGAGCATCAGCAGCGCAATCGCGGTGATCAGGCTCGGCTTGTCGGCGTAGTAGGCCGGTGCCGCGACGAGAATCTGCTGGATATCCAGCGTGCCCAGATCGCGGAACAGCAGGAACAGGCCGATCGCCATGAAGGTGTCGCCAACGCGCGTCACGACGAAAGCCTTGCGGGCCGCGGCGCCGTTGGCAGGATCGGTGTACCAGAAGCCGATCAGCAGGTAGGAGGCGAGACCGACGCCTTCCCAGCCCAGGTACAGGAACAGCAGATTGTCGCCGAGCACCAGGAACACCATGCTCATCACGAACAGGTTCATGTACGAGAAGAAGCGGCCGTAGCCCTTGTCCTCGCGCATGTACCAGGAAGCGAACAGGTGGATCAGGAAGCCGACGCCGCAGATCACCGAGATCATCGTCAGGCTCAGGCCATCGAGCCGCAGCTGCAACTCAGGCTTGAACGTGCCGACCGTCATCCAGGTCCACAGATGCTGGGTATACACGCCGCCTTCCGGCGGATGGGTCATGAACTGGAACACGCACAGTGCGGTGACCAGCGCCGAGATGCCGACCGAGCCGACGCCGATCACGGCGGCGGCGTTCTCGCTCCACTTGTCGCGTCCGAAGGACAGCAACAGGAAGCCGATCATCGGCGCGAGGAAAACCAGGAACAGGAGATCGAACATGTCTTCTTATCCCTTCATTTCGCTGGCGGCATCGGTGTCCAGCGTCTGGAACCGGCGGTACAGCTGAAGAACGAGGGCGAGGCCCACGCTGGCTTCGGCGGCGGCCAAGGTCAGGATCAGGATGAACATCACCTGCCCATCGGCCTGGCCCCAGCGGCTGCCCGAGGCCACGAAGGCGACGGCGGCGGCATTCATCATCACTTCGATCGACATCAGCACGAACAGGATGTTGCGGCGGACAAGAATGCCGAGCAGCCCGAGTGAAAACAGGATGCCGGACAGGATCAGCGCGTGTTCCAGAGGAACCGTCGCTGCGGTGGTCGCGATTTCGGTAGTGGTCATGGTTCTAGTTTTTCTCGCTGATGCGCACGTGGCGGATCAGTCGTGTCTCCCCATGTGGAAAGCGGCGACCAGCGCTGCGAGCAGCAGCATCGACGCCAGTTCCACGACCAGCAGATAAGGCCCGAACAGCGCGATGCCGACCATCTTGGCGTCGATCACCGAGCCGCCGATGCCGCCGTTCAAGGTGGGCGACAGCACGCGGATCATCTCGATCATCAGCACGCCGCAGAGGATGCCGGGACCGAGCCAGGCTTTCGGCGTCAGCCAGCGACGCTCCTGGTCGACCGCCGCCTGACCGAGGTTGAGCATCATCACCACGAACACGAACAGCACCATGATCGCGCCGGCGTAGACGATCACTTCCAGTGCACCGGCAAACGGCGCGCCGATCGAGAAGAACACCATCGCCACTGCCAGCAGCGAGGCGATCAGGTACAGCAGCGCATGCACCGGGTTGGTGTTGCTGATGGCGAACACCGTGGCGATGACGGCGACGGCTGCAGAGAGATAGAACGCGATTTCCACGATGATCGTCCGGGCTCAGGGCAGCAGCGATTTCACGTCGACCGGCGGCGTCTCGTTCGCGGCGGCGCCCTTCGGCTTGCCTGCGATCGCCATGCCGGCCACGCGATAGAAGTTGTAGTCGTGATACTTGCCAGGACCGGCGATCTGCAGGTGCTCCTTCTCGTAGACGAGATCCTGACGGCGGTACTCGCCAAGCTCGTAGTCGGGGGTCAGCTGGATCGCGTTGGTCGGGCAGGCTTCCTCGCAGTAGCCGCAGAAGATACAGCGCGAGAAATTGATGCGGAAGAATTCCGGGTACCAGCGGCCGTCTTCGCGCTCGGCCTTCTGCAGGCTGATGCAGCCGACCGGGCAGGCGGCCGCGCACAGGTTGCAGGCCACGCAGCGCTCTTCGCCATCCGGATCGCGGGTCAGCACGATGCGGCCGCGGTAGCGCGGCGGCACGTAGATCGGTACTTCCGGGTACATCAAGGTGTCGCGCTTGCGCCAGCTGTGGGTGAACACCATCCACATGCTGCGCAGGTTGCTCCAGATACCGCCGAGGATTGCTTTCATGAGTCTTTACGGATTCGAGAGCACGAAGGCGCCGGTGACCAGCATGTTGATCACCGACAGCGGCAGACAGAACTTCCAGCCGCCGGCCATCACCTGGTCATAACGCGGGCGGGGCAGAGCCGCGCGCAGCAGGACGAAGATGATCACGAAGATGAAGGTCTTGACGAAAAAGTAAGGGAAAGCCAGCCAAGGCATCGCTTCGACGCCGGGGCCGTGCCAGCCGCCGAAGAACAGGGTCACCAGCAACGCCGAAACCAGCACCACGCCCACGTACTCGGCAACCATGAACATGCCGAACTTCATGCCCGAGTATTCGGTGTGATAGCCGGCCGCCAGTTCCTGTTCGGCTTCCGGCAGATCGAAGGGATGGCGATGGACCACCGCGATCGAGGCCAGCGAGAAGGTACAGAAGCCGAAGAACTGCGACACGATGAACCAGCCGTGCTGGGCCTGGTAGGCGACGATGTCGCTGAGCTTGAACGAGCCGGTCCACATCACCACGCCCATCAGCGCGATGCCCATGAACACTTCGTAGCTGACCATCTGAGCCGCCGAGCGCAGCCCGCCAAGCAGCGAGTACTTCGAGTTCGACGACCAGCCGCCGAGCATCACCGCATAGACCTCGAGGCCAGCGATCGCGAAGAAGAACAGCACGCCGATCGACAGGTCCGGCGCCACGCCCCAGGTCGGCGTGAGCGGGATCAGCATGAACGCCAGCATCAGCGTTCCCATGGCGATCATCGGCGCCATGATGAAGGTTGGCCTGTCGACGAATGGCGGAATCCAGTCTTCCTTGAAGAAGATCTTGAGCATGTCCGCAACCACTTGGCCGAGCCCCCAGGGCCCCACGCGGTTCGGGCCGTAGCGGTCCTGCCACAGCCCGAGCAGACGGCGTTCGACCCAGATCAGCAGTGCGGCGAAGATGACCATGCCGAACAGAATCACCAGGCCCTTGAGGACCTCGACGATGATCGCAACGATCGCCGGAGCAGTCAGGAACTCGATGATCGCAGTCATGCGCGCACGGCTCCGCTGATCTTGGCGTTGCCACCGGTGACGGTGAACGGCACGCCCGGCAGGATCGGCATCGCGACGGTACCGACGGTGAGTTCAGCGCGGCGCTGCAGCGGCAGACGGATCGTCAGGCCATCGATCTGCACGTCGACCATCGAGCCATCGGCCAGGCCGAGCGTTTCGGCATCGGCCGAGTTCAACGCCACGTGCGCGGCCGGAATGCGGCTTTGCATCGGCGCCGCCTTGGCAGACAGTTCTTCGCTGCCGAACAGGTGTTGAGAAGCGACGACCAGGAATTCGCCCGCCTGCGCCTTGAACGCTTCCGGCACGTGGTTGGCGTAGGCCGGCACCTTCGGCGCGTTGGCGGCGGGTTCGATCAGACGCACACCGGCATCACCGCCGAGCGAATGACCACCGACTTCGTCCTGATACTTGTTCCAGGACTGCGGCGAGTTCCAGCCGGGTGCCCAGGCGAACGGCGTCAGCGCAGCAGGACGCTCGCCGGCCTGCACGCCGTTATGGCCTTCCATCGAGAAGGCGAGTGCGGTGTCGGCGTCCTGCGGCTGACGCGGCTCATGCACCGACAGGTTGGCGCGCATCGCGGTGCGGCCCGAATAACGATGCGGTTCGCGAGCGATCTTCAGACCCGTGATGCGGAACTTGGCACCGGGCGCTGCGTGAACGATGCCAGCCAGCACCGGCAGCACGGCGGCGATTTCGGCCGTCGCGTGGTCGAGCTGTTCCCAGACCGGCGACGCGCCGAGCTGCTGGGCGCGCACGCCATGCAGCCAGTTCCAGCTTTCGCGGATCTTGGTTTCCGGCTTGTAATAGGCCGGGTCGTAAACCTGGAAGTAGCGCTGGGCGCGGCCTTCGTTCGACACCAGGGTGCCATCGGCTTCGGCGAAGCTGCCGGCCGACAGCAGCAGCTCGGCACGTTCGGCGGTTTCGGTCATCTGATGATCGACGACGATCAGCCTGGCCTTGGCCAGCACGGCATCGACACGGGCTTTCGGCGCGCGGCGATAGAGATCGTTCTCGAGCACGACCAGGGTGTCGGCCTTGCCTGATTCGATTGCCTTGAAGGCTTCGTCGATGCTCGGAGCCGCCATCAGCGCGGTGCCGAGGCTGTTCGCTTCCGGGACGATCAGCATCAGCTCGGCGATCTTGCCGCGGGCATGCAGCGCCCAGGCAACGTTGGCGGCGGCATTGATCACCGATTCCGAACCGGCACCGGTACCCGAGACGATCACCGCCTTGGTCGAAGCGAGCAGGGTGTCGGCAATCCGCTGGGCGCGCTCGGTGGTCTCGGCATCGAGGCCGGCAACGGCGGGCGAGGCCGGATCGATGATGTTGGCGACGGCATAGCCGAGGCGGGCGAGATCGGACGGTGCGGCGCGGATGGTTTCCTTCGCCAGCTCGTCGATGCGCGTGGCATCCGGCGTGGCGATGAAGATCGGGTGCTTGTGGTGCTGACCGATGTCGGCGATCGCGATCGCCTGCCATTCCGGAATGTGCTTCTCGGCGGCCATCTGCGTCGCCTTGCCGCGGGCGACCTGGCGCAGCGCCATCGCCACGCGAGCGGCGGTATTCATCACGTCCTCACCGAGCACGAACGCGGCGTCGGCCGATTCGATGCCGCGCAGGCTTCCGGTCGGTACCGGGCCGGTGCGCAGCACTTCGGCAATGCGCTTGACCAGCACGCCCTGGGCAGCGGCGTGGCCATCGAAGTAGTTGCCGGCGCCGACCAGCTGGCGCAGCGCGAAATTCGATTCGAGGCTGGCGCGCGGCGAACCGATACCGACCACGCCCTTCGCCGTCTTCAGCAGGTTCGCGGCATTGAGCAGCGCGTCATCGACGCTGATCGTCGCGAACTGGCCATCGCGCTTCAGCATCGGCTGGCGCGGACGATCCTTGTTGTTGACGTAGCCGTAGCCGAAGCGGCCGCGGTCGCACAGGAAGTAATGGTTGACGGTGCCGTTGTAGCGGTTCTCGATGCGACGCAGTTCGCCGTAGCGTTCGCCGGGCGAGATGTTGCAGCCCACCGAGCAGCCCTGGCAGATGCTGGGCGCGAACTGCATGTCCCACTTGCGGTTGTAGCGTTCGCTGTGGGTCTTGTCGGTGAACACGCCGGTCGGGCAGACCTCGGTGAGATTTCCCGAGAATTCCGATTCCAGCACGCCGTCTTCGGCGCGGCCGAAGTAGACGCGGCTCGCCGAGCCGTAGACGCCGAGATCCTTGCCGCCAGCGTAATCCTTGTAATAACGGACGCAGCGATAGCAGGCGATGCAGCGGTTCATCTCGTGACCGATGAACGGGCCGAGGTCCTGGTTGTTATGGGTGCGCTTGGTGAAGCGATAGGTGCGGGCGGCATGGCCGGTCATCACGGTCATGTCCTGCAGATGGCAATGGCCACCTTCCTCGCAGACCGGGCAGTCGTGCGGATGGTTCGACATCAGCCATTCGACGACGCTCTCGCGGAACGACTTCGACTCGGCGTCGTCGATGGTGATGTAGGTGCCGTCGCTGGCCGGCGACATGCAGGACATGACGATGCGGCCGGTGGTGTCGTTGACGTCGCGATACTGCTTGACCGCGCACTGGCGACAGGAGCCGACGCTGCCGAGCGCCGGATGCCAGCAGAAATACGGAATGTCGAGCCCGAGGCTCAGGCAGGCCTGAAGCAGGTTGTCTGCTCCGTCTACCGTGAATTCCTTGCCGTCTACGTGAATGATGGCCACGTGGTGTCGTATTCCTTAGGTCAGGCCGCTGCGTGAGTCGCAGTGGTCTTGTCGATCTTCTTGATCGTGGCTTCGAACTCGCCGCGGAAGAACTTCAGTGCCGATTGCAGCGGCTCCATCGCACCCGGCGCATGGGCGCAGAACGGGCGGCCGGGCGCCAGGAAGCGGGTCATCTTTTCGAGCATCTCGATGTCGCCCGGGCGGCCTTCGCCGCGTTCCATCGCAACCAGCGTCTTGTAGGTCCACGGCAGGCCGTCACGGCAGGGCGTGCACCAGCCGCAGGATTCGCGAGCGAAGAAATCTTCCAGATTGCGGACCACGCTGACCATGTTCTGACGGTCATCGACGACCGTGAGCAGGCCCGTGCCCATGCGCGATCCGGCCTTGGCGATGGTGTCGAAGTCCATCGCCAGATCGAGATGATCCGGGGTCAGGAAATCGGTCGACGCGCCGCCCGGCAGCCAGGCCTTGAGCTTCAGGCCGTCCTTCATGCCGCCGGCGTGCACTTCGAGGATTTCCCGCGCCGTGGTGCCGATCGGCAGTTCCCACAGGCCGGTCTTCTTGGCGCGGCCGGAGATGCCGTAAAGCTTGGTTCCGCCGTCCTTGCTCTTGCCCTGGTTCAGGCCCAGGAACCAGGCCGAACCGTTGTTGACGATGTGCTGGACGTTGCACAGCGACTCGACGTTGTTGACCACCGTCGGCTTGCCCCACAGACCCGCGATCGCCGGGAACGGCGGCTTGGCGCGCGGGTTGGCGCGGCGGCCTTCCAGCGAATTGATCAGCGCGGTTTCTTCGCCGCAGATGTAGCGGCCGGCACCGGTGTGGACGTGCAGGTCCATGCTCCAGCCGGAGCCGAGAATGTCCTTGCCGAGAAAGCCGGCGGCGTTCGCTTCGGCAATCGCGGCATTCAGGTTCTTCGCCGCTTCGATGTATTCGCCACGCAGGAAGATGTAAGCGCGAGTGGCCTGGATCGCATAGCCGGCGACGATCATCGCTTCGACCAGCGAATGCGGATCGGACTCCATCAGCAGGCGATCCTTGAAGGTGCCCGGCTCCATCTCGTCGGCATTGCAGACCAGGTAGCGGCTGCCCGGTGATTTTTCCAGGCTAGGCACCAGGCCCCATTTGACGCCGGTCGGGAAGCCAGCGCCGCCACGGCCGCGCAGGTTGGCTTCCTTGACGGTCTTGGTGACATCGCCCGGCGCCATTTCCTTCAGCGCCTTGCGTACCGCGCGGTAACCACCGGCGGCCGAGTATTCCTTCAGGTTCAGCGGCGCACGACCGGCAACGATGTTGGCGGTCAGTGGCTTGGTTTCGGCGAGGTTTGCAGTCACTTGTACTGCTCCAGCAAGGCGGGAATCGTCTCGGGCGACAGGTTCACGACGGTGTCGTCGTTGATCATCGCGACCGGGCCCTTGTCGCAGGCGCCGAGACAGCAGATCGGCAGCAAGGTGAACCGGTTGTCCGCGGTGGTCTGGCCGAGGTTGATGCGCAGATGAGCGCTGATCGCTTCGCGAACTTCGTCGTACCCGGTCAGGTAGCAGGAGATGCTGTCGCAGATCTTGATCACGTTGCGGCCGACCGGCCGACGGAAGATCAGGTTGTAGAAGGTCGCAACACCTTCGACATCGGCAGCCGGAATGCCGATCAGTTCACCGATCTTGGCGATCGCGGCGTCCGGCACCCAGCCGTGCTTCTTCTGGACGATCTTCAGCGCGTCGATCGACGCGGCGCGGTTGTCGTCGTAGTGATGCAGGCAGTGTTCGATCTCGTGCCGTTCCTCATCGGACATCACGTAGGGCGGCGTCGCCGGCAGGCTCTGGCCGGCCACGAGGTCGGCCAGCTTCATAACAGTGGGGGTCACGTTAGCGGTCGACATCGGCCATCACGAAGTCAATGGTGGCGAGCAGCATGATCAGATCGGGGATCATGGCT
This sequence comes from Nevskia ramosa DSM 11499, assembly GCF_000420645.1. Classification (NCBI taxonomy): domain Bacteria; kingdom Pseudomonadati; phylum Pseudomonadota; class Gammaproteobacteria; order Nevskiales; family Nevskiaceae; genus Nevskia; species Nevskia ramosa. Next base: position 856,331 of record NZ_ATVI01000005.1, read on the forward strand.
CCCTTGATGATGTAGGGGATCGCCTGCAGGTGCGGGAAGCTCGGCGTGCGGATGCGCGTGCGGTAGCTCATCGTCGAGCCATCGGACGTCAGGTAATAGCTGTTGATGCCCTTGGTCGCTTCGATCAGCTGGCAGGACTCGTTCGCCGGCATCACCGGTCCCCAGCTGACGCCGAGGAAGTGGGTGATCAGGGTTTCGATGTCCTTCAGAGTCCGCTCTTTCGGCGGCGGGCAGGTCAGCGGGTGATCGGCCTTGTACGGGCCGGCCGGCATGTGGCTAAGACACTGGCGGATGATCTTGCAGCTTTCGCGCATCTCGTTGATGCGGACGATCGCGCGATCGAAAGCATCGCCCTTGCTGCCGAGCGGCACTTCGAACTCGAAGTTCTCGTAGCCCGAATACGGCCGCTTCTTGCGCAGGTCGTAATCGACGCCGGTGGCACGCAGGCCGGGGCCGGTGATGCCCCATTCGATGGCTTCTTCGGCGTTGTACTGGGCGACATTGATCGTGCGATTGCGCAGGATCGAGTTGTCGAGCGCGGCGCGCTGGTATTCATCGAGCCGCTTCGGGAACCAGTCGAGGAATTCCTTGACCTTGCGATCCCAGCCCTGTGGCAGATCGTGAGCGACGCCGCCGATCCGGAACCAGGCCGGATGCATGCGGAAGCCGCAGATCGACTCGATCACGTCGTAGGCTTTCTGCCGGTCGGTGAACATGAAGAAGATCGGCGTCATCGCGCCGACGTCCTGGATGAACGTGCCGAGGAACAGCAGGTGCGAGGTGATGCGGAAGAACTCGACCATCATCACGCGGATCGCTTCGACTCGCGCCGGCACCTTGATCCCCGCCAGGCGCTCGACCGCGAGCACGTACGGCAGGTTGTTCATCACGCCGCCGAGGTAGTCGATGCGGTCGGTGTACGGAATGAACGTGTGCCAGGACTGGCGCTCGGCCATCTTCTCGGCACCACGATGGTGGTAGCCGATGTCCGGCACGCAGTCGACGATCTCTTCGCCATCGAGCTGCAGCACGATGCGGAAGGCACCGTGCGCGGACGGATGGTTCGGGCCGAGATTCAGGAACATGTAGTCATGGTCCTTCTCGGACCGCTTCATGCCCCATTCCTCGGGGTTGAACATCAGCGCGTTCTGTTCCTCGTCCTGACGACCGGCGGTCAGCAGGTAGGGATCGAACTCGGTCGCGCGCGCCGGATATTCCTTGCGCAGCGGGTGACCCTTCCAGTAACGCGGCAGCAGGATGCGCTGCAGGTTCGGATGGCCTTCGAACTTGATGCCGAACAGATCCCAGGTTTCGCGCTCGTACCAGTTGGCGTTGGCCCAGATGTTGGTGATCGACTTGACCACCGGGTACTCGCCGATCAGCGCCACCTTGATGCGAACGTCGGAATTCCGGTCGATCGACAGCAGGTGATAGAACAGCGTGAAGTCCGACGGCGGCAGACCCTGGCGGTTGCGGCGCATGCGCTCGTCAACGGCGTGGAAGTCCAGCAGCATCTTGTAAGGGTTGGCGACGTGGTGCTTGAGGAACACCAGCACCGGGTCACGCAGTTCCAGCGGCACCCAGACAGTCGGGCAATCGTCTTTCGAAGCCTGGTAGACGAGGTTGGTTTCGCCGAAGCGATCGAACAGCTCGCGCACCACTGGCGGCAGCACCACCGGCGGACGGATATTGGGGTTCTTCAGAGGGGCGTCGTCGGCCATCTGTATGCGATCTCAGACCGAATCGGGGCTGCGCAGAATCGTCTCCGCATTGCGGGCCGCCTGCTTGCGATCACGCTCGGCCGGCATCGGCTTGCGATAGACGCCCTGATCACCCACCACCCAAGACAGCGGACGCTGCTCTTCGGCGATCGAGTCCTGCAGCAGCAGCAGCGCCTGCAGGAAGGCTTCCGGGCGCGGCGGGCAACCGGGGATGTAGACATCCACCGGCAGGAACTTGTCGACGCCCTGGACCACGGAATAGATGTCGTACATGCCGCCGGAATTGGCGCAGGAACCCATCGAGATCACCCAGCGCGGTTCGAGCATCTGCTCGTACAGGCGCTGCACGACCGGGGCCATCTTCTGGAAGCAGGTGCCGGCGATGACGATCAGATCGGCCTGACGCGGCGAGGCGCGAATGACTTCGGAACCGAAGCGGGCCAGATCGTGGACAGCGGTGAACGCCGTCGCCATTTCCACATAGCAGCAGGAAATGCCGAAGTTGTAAGGCCAGATCGAGTTCTTGCGGCTCCAGTTGACCAGATCGGACAGCTTGGTCAACACGATGTTCTTGCTGACCTCATCCTCGATGTAGCCCTCGCCGGAATTGACGCCGGGCGGGGTCGGGGAGTGAGTCTGGCCGTTCTTGTCGATGCGCTTTAAGGCGTATTCCATGATCAATGGCGAGGGCGCTGGCTGGTCAATTCTTGACTGGCGGAGGAGGTACAACCACATCGGCAGGCGGATTTAGCTGCGGCAGGCTGCGGCGGCCGGCGAGCGTTTTCGGCGCCCAGTCCAGACCACCCAGACGCCAGACATAGACGAGGCCGATCAGCAGCACGGCAATGAAGACGCAGGCCTCGATGTAACCGGCCCAGCCGCTCTCGCGGATCGACACGGCCCAGGCATACAGGAACACGGCTTCGAGATCGAAGATCACGAAGAACATCGCCACCAGGTAGAACTTGGCCGAAAAGCGCAGATGGCCGCCACCGACGCCGACCACACCGGACTCGAACGCCTCGTTCTTCGCCCGGCCGTTGTTGCGGCTGCCGAGCACGGACGAAAGGCCGACCATCAAGGCGACGACGAACAGCACGGCGCCGACATAGAGGCCGAAGGCCCAGGTTTGGGGGGTGTATGAGCTTATGAATTCCACGCCCGCTCGCTCTCTTGCAAGATCGTTGGCACTAGCCCTAATCGCGATGTCGACTAGCGACAAAACTCCGCGGGAGGGGTCTTTTTTCAGATGATCGGTATGATACGCAGAACACCTACCCGATGACACCCTGTCACGGGCTTTACCCGACCTCCTCCCTTGTCAAATCTGATCATCCGCCTGAAAACCCAGGAGGACCGCCGCCTGCGCGCCGGCCACCTGTGGATCTACTCCAATGAAATCGACACGGCCCGCACGCCGATCAAGTCGGTCGCCGCTGGCAGCCTGTGCCGCTTCGAGGATGGTCGCGGCAAGCCGATCGGCGCCGGCTACATCAATCCTCAAGCCCTGCTCTGCGGCCGCCTGCTGACCGGCCAGTACGATGCCGTGTTCGATGCCGAATGGCTGTCGCGCCGGCTGCAGGCCGCCGCCTCGCTGCGCGAGAAGCTCTACAGCCAGCCGTTCTACCGCCTGGTGTTCGGCGAGGCCGATGGTCTGCCGGGCCTGGTCGTCGATCGCTACGGTGACGTGCTGGTCGTGCAGATCGGCACCGCCGGCATGGAGCACCTGAAACCGCGCCTGATCGAAGCGCTGCAGTCGACGTTCTCGCCGCGCGGCATCGTGCTGCGCAACGACAGCGCCGCCCGCGAAGCCGAAAACCTGCCGCTGTACGTCGAAGAAGTCGGCGACGTGCCGGAAACCGTGGTCATCGACGAATCCGGCGTCAAGTTCGAGATCGCCATGCGCGGCGGCCAGAAAACCGGCTGGTTCTTCGATCAGCGCGACAACCGCGATCGCATGGCCCGCTACATCAAGCCGGATTCCGCCGTGCTCGACGTCTTTTCCTACGTCGGAGGCTGGGCGCTGCGCGGCCTCGGCCATGGTGCCGCGTCGGCCACCTGCGTCGATTCCTCGGCCCCGGCGCTGGCGGCCGCCGAACGCAATGCCGCGCTGAACGGCAAGAAGATCGAGACCATCAAGGGCGATGCGCTCGACGTCATGAAGCAGCTGGCTGTCGACGGCCGCCGCTACGATGTCGTGGTCGTCGATCCGCCGGCGCTGATCAAGCGCAAGCGCGATCACGAGGAAGGCCTCGGCCTGTACGGCCGCCTGAACCGCGCCGCGCTGAACCTGCTGACGCCGGGCGGCGTGCTGGTGTCCTGCTCCTGCTCGCACCATCTGGCCGCGGACGAACTGCAGCGCGTGCTGCTGCGCGAATCGCGAGCTGCGGCGAAGCGCCTGCAGATCCTGGAAACCCTGGAGCAGGGGCCGGATCATCCGGTGCACCCGGCGATTCCGGAAACCCGCTATCTGAAGGGCTACGTGGCCAGCTCGATCAACGAGCAGTTCTCCTAGCTAGAATTCGCGCGGCCCCTTCGAGACCTTGACAGGCATGCTGACGCACCCTGATTTCAACCCCATCGCGCTGGCGCTCGGGCCGGTCAAGATCCATTGGTACGGGATCATGTATCTGCTCGGCTTTGCCGGTTTCTACTGGCTGAGCTGCCGGCGCGGTCGTTACGACTGGCTGAAATTCTGGACGCCGGAACGGGTGTCGGACGTGCTGTTCTACGGCGTGCTCGGGGTGATCCTCGGCGGTCGCATCGGCTACACGTTCTTCTACAACGTCGACAAGGCCGGCGAGCTGATCTTCCTCAAGGATCCGCTGGTGATCTTCCGGATCTGGGAGGGCGGCATGTCCTTCCACGGTGGCCTGATCGGCGTGCTGGTGGCGATGCAGGTCTACGCGTTCCAGCACAAGTTGAGCTTCTGGACGGTCACCGACTTCATTGCCGTGACCGTGCCTTTCGGCCTGCTGACCGGCCGTATCGGCAATTTCATCAATGGCGAGCTGTACGGTGCGCCGACTACGCTGCCCTGGGGCATGGTGTTCCCGAAGCTTGGTGACGGCCTGCCGCGCCATCCGAGCATGCTCTACGAAGCGGGCCTCGAAGGCCTGGCGATGCTGCTGATCCTGTGGTGGTTCGGCTCGAAGCCGCGCCCGCGGATGGCGATCAGCGGCCTGTTCCTGATCCTCTACGGCAGCTTCCGTTTCGCCGTCGAATTCGTCCGCGTGCCGGACAGCCAGCTTGGCTATCTGTACGGCAGCAGCTGGTTCACGATGGGCATGCAGCTCTGCGTGCCGATGCTGCTGGCCGGCATCACGTTCATGATCGTGGCCTACCAACGAAACAAGGTTTGAGACGATGCGCCAATACCTCGACCTGATGCAGCTGGTGCTCGACACCGGCACCGAGAAGACCGACCGCACCGGCACCGGCACCCGCTCCGTCTTTGGCCACCAGATGCGCTTCGATCTGGCCAAGGGCTTCCCGATGCTGACGACCAAGAAGCTGCATCTGAAGTCGATCGCCGTGGAACTGCTCTGGTTTCTTCGTGGCGACACCAATACCGCGTTCCTGAAAGAGCATGGCGTATCGATCTGGGACGAATGGGCGGACGAGCAGGGCGAACTCGGCCCGGTCTACGGCCGCCAGTGGCGCAGCTGGCCGACGGCCGACGGCCGTCACGTCGATCAGATCAAGCAGCTGCTCGAGCAGCTGCGCAAGACGCCTGACTCGCGGCGCCTGCTGGTGTCGGCCTGGAACGTCGGCGAGCTGGACAAGATGGCACTGATGCCCTGCCACGCGCTGTTCCAGTTCTATGTCGCCGACGGCAAGTTGAGCTGCCAGCTTTACCAGCGCAGCGCCGATATCTTCCTTGGCGTGCCCTTCAACATCGCCAGCTACGCGCTGCTGACCTTGATGATCGCCCAGGTCGCCGGGCTGAAGCCCGGCGATTTCGTCTGGACCGGCGGCGACTGCCACCTGTATTCGAATCATCTCGAACAGGCCCGCTTGCAGCTCAGTCGCGAGCCGAAGGCGCTGCCGACGATGACGATCAATCCGGCAGTCACCGATCTGTTCGGCTTCAAGCTGGAGGACTTCGTCCTGTCCGGCTACGAGCCGCATCCGCATATCAAGGCTCCCGTCGCGGTCTGAGAGGTCATCCATGCGCTTCGGACGATGGATCGTTGCCTGCGGTCTGCTGCTGATCAGCGCTGCGGTTGCCGCGAAGAATCCGCCGTATCCGATGGGCTCGGTCGACGAGCTGTTCCCGCAGCCACCGAAGCCGGTCGAGCACAGCTACGCGATCGACGACCGGACGATCCACTACTGGCAGATCGGCGACGGCCCGGCGCGCATCCTGTTCCTGCATGGCACGCCGGGCGGCTGGAAAGCCTGGGCGCATTTCATGGCCGATCCGGAACTGCAGAAGCGGGCGACGATGATCTCCGTCGACCGTCCCGGCTTCGGTGCTTCCGATCCCGGCCGGGTCGCGCCGCTGATGGCCGATCAGGCGCGCCTACTGGCGCCGCTGCTCGACGGTCCCGGCGCGCCGACCCTGCTGGTCGGCCATTCGCTGGGCGGGCCGATCGCCGCCGAACTGGCGATGCGCTATCCCCAACAGGTGCGCGGTGCGGTTCTGGTGGCGCCGTCGATCGATCCGAATACCGAGCAGCCGCGCTGGTACAACGTCGCCATGACCCTGTGGCTGGTCAAGCTGATCGCCCCGAAGGACTTCGTCTGGTCGAACCAGGAAATCATGCCGCTGGTGGGCGAGCTGGAAAAGCAGACACCGCGCTGGGCGAGCCTGAAAATGCCGATCACCGTCCTGCAGGGCGCGAAAGACGAGCTGGTCGATCCACGCACGGCAGCCTATGCCGAAAAGGTGTTGCCGAAGCCGAACGGCAAGGTCGTTGTCGTTCCGGATCAAGGACATTTCGTGCTGTGGAATCGGCCGGATCTGGTGATCAAGGAAATCATCGATGTGCTGGACCGCACTGCCCAGCCATGAATACCGAGCTGACTCTGATCGCCGCACTGGCGCAGAACCGAGTGATCGGCCGCGACGGTGATCTGCCTTGGCGGCTGCCGGATGACCTGAAGCGCTTCAAGCGCCTGACCGTTGGCAAGACCGTGCTGATGGGCCGCAAGACCTGGGTGTCGCTCGGCCGTCCGCTGCCGGATCGCGACAACTGGGTGCTGACCCGCGACGCCACGTTCAAGCCGGCCGGCGCCACGGTGTTTGCCAGCCTCGATCAGGTGCTGAATGCCGGGCAGGGGCGGGAGCTGGTGGTGATCGGCGGCGCCGAGCTGTATCGCCAGACCTTGCCGCTGGCGACCCGACTGGAACTGACCGAGGTGCTGGCCGAGGTCGAGGGCGACACCCTGTTTCCGGCGATCGACGCTGCCCAGTGGCAGACCATCGCCAGCGAAGCCCATCCGGCCGATGAGCGCCACGTCCATGCCTTCCGCTTCGTTACCTTGCAGCGCTCGAAAACGATTGAGTCCTGACGCTCGCGGCTGCTATAAAGCCGTCTCAGAACAATTGTTCACATAACCTCGAGAAACCGACATGGCCGACCTCAAAGCCGCCTTCGCCCAAGCCCAGATCGACGTCAAGACGCTGACCAAGCGCCCGAGCAACGAAGATCTGTTGACGCTCTACGCGCTGTTCAAGCAGGGATCATCGGGCGACGCCAGCGGTGATCGGCCAGGCATGCTCGACATGGTCAACCGCGCCAAGTACGACGCCTGGGCCAAGCTCAAGGGCACCAAGACGGATGCGGCGATGACGCAGTACGTTGCCAAGGTGAAGGCGATGCTGGGCTGAAGCTTCTTGTTCGGAAAGCATTTCCCCGGCGCCCTGTCGCGAACCCGCTCTTCTTCGGAGACCCGGCCCGGCCATCCATGGCCGGGCGCGAAACTGACAGGCTTGCCTTGAATGGCAAGCCTGTCAGTTTCGCCCCGCGTAGTCCCGAGCAAACTGCTGCGCAACCCGCCCCGAGCGCGAAGCGCGATTCAGCGCCCAGCGCTGCGCCAGCACTTTCAGCTCGTCGTTCCAGCTCGTCACGCCGAGTCGCGACAGATGCAGGCGCACGGCGTCGATGTACTGAACCTGGCTGAACGGCTGGAAGCTCAGCCACAGGCCGAAGCGCTCGGACAGCGCGACCTTTTCCTCGGTCGATTCGCCGGGGTTCAGCTCATCGTTTTCCCAGCGATATTCGGCGTTGTCGGATTTCAGCTGCGGTGTCAGATGCCGGCGATTGCTGGTCGCGTAGATCAGCACGTTTTCGGCCGGTTCTTCGATGCCGCCATCGAGCGCGGCCTTCAGCGCAGTCAGCGCCGAATCATTGGAGGCGATCGAGAAATCGTCGACGTACAGGACGAAGCGCTCCGGACGTCCCCGCAGCGGGGCAACGACATCCGGCAGATCGACCAGATCCTGCGGATGAACCTCGACCAGCCGCAGGCCGCGCGGCGCGAACTCGGTCAGCAGCGCTTTCACCAGCGAGGATTTGCCGGTGCCGCGCGAGCCGGTCAGCAGGATGTGGTTGGCAGGCTTGCCGGCAACGAACTGCTCGGTGTTCTGCACCGCCGCCGCTTTCTGGCGATCGACGCCGAGTAGATGGTCGAGCTGCACCGTCGCCGGGAAGGCGATCGGCTGCAGCGCGCCATTGCGCCAGCGCCAGGCAAGCGTTTCCGCGTTCATCTCGGGCGCCCGCTCAGAACAGCTGAGTCTTGCTGACGTCGAGCACCTTCGGCGGTTCACGTGACGCGATCCAGTCGCCGGTGATCATCTCCGCGTAGCTCATGCCGGGGCCGACCATCGGATAGACGCCGGCATCGCGATCGATGACCACTTCGAGGAAGGCCGGACCAGGGAAGGCGACGAACTCGCCGACCACGCGATCGATGTCCGCCGGGTTCGACAGCTGCACGGCGTACTCGAAGCCATCGGCCTGCGCGGCTTTCACGAAATCCTTCTTGTGCAGTGTCTTGTCGCTGCCCGAGAAGCGGCTTTCGTGAAAGAGCTTCTGCCATTGGCGAACCATGCCGTCGCCGGAATTGTTCAGCACCACCACCTTGATCGGCAGGCCGTAGTTGGTGATCGTTTCCATCTCGCCGATGTTCATCCGCACCGAAGCGTCGCCGTCGATGTCGACGACGATCTTCTTCGGATTGGCGAACTGTGCGCCGATCGCCGCCGGCAGGCCGAAGCCCATCGTGCCCATCGAACCGGAGGTGAGCCACAGGCGCGGCTGACGGAAATCGAAGTACTGCGCGGCCCACATCTGATGCTGGCCGACGCCGGTGGCGATGATCGCGTCACCTTTGGTGATGCGGTTGATCGCTTCGATGATCGCGTACGGCTGGATGGTCGCCGAGGCGCGGTCGTAGTTCATCGCGTGGACACGCTTCAGCTCGGCCACGTGGCCATGCCATTCGCGGTAGTCCGGCTTGAAGTTCTGCGCCCGGCCATGCGCCAGCACCTGGGTCAGCGCCACCTTCAGATTGCCGACGTGCGACCAGGTCACCCGCTTGACCTTGTTGATCTCGGAGGCGTCGACATCGAAGTGCAGGATCGCCTTGGCGTTGCGGGCGAACTTCGACGGCACACCGGCCACGCGATCGTCGAAGCGGGCGCCGATCGCGATCAGCAGATCGCAGTCGTCGATCGCGTAGTTCGCGTAGGCGGTGCCATGCATGCCGAGCATGTGCATCGACAGCGGATCGGTGGTGTCGTAGGCGCCGAGACCCATCAAGGTCATCACCGTCGGGATGCGGTACTCGTTGGCGAAGGCGCGCAGCTGCTCGGCCGCTTCGGCGTGGATGACGCCGCCGCCGGCATAGATCATCGGCCGCTTGGCCGCCTTGAACAGCTCGTGGAAGCGGGCGAGGGAAGCGTCGTCGATGCGCGCTTCATCGGTCACGCGCAGGCGGGCGCGATAGCCCGGCACCGGCAGGCGGCCAAGCACGTCGCGACGGCCGGTGAACACGCCCTTCCAGTTCTGCACGTCTTTCGGCACGTCGACGACCACCGGGCCGGGACGACCGGTGCGGGCGATCTCGAACGCGGTGCGCACGGTGGCTTCGAGCTTGCTCGGATCGGTGACCAGGAACACGTGCTTGGCGCAGGCGGCCATGATGTTGCTGATCGGCGCTTCCTGGAACGCGTCGGTGCCCATCGCCGAAGTCGGCACCTGGCCGCAGATGACCACGATCGGTGTGGAGTCGGCCATCGAATCGCGCACCGGAGTCACGGTGTTGGTGGCACCCGGGCCGGACGTCACCAGCGCCACGCCGACCCGGCCCGAGGACCGTGCATAGCCGGCAGCCATGAAGCCGGCGCCCTGCTCGTTGGCCGGCACGATCAGCGGCATCGGGTCTTCGCCCTTGGCGCTCGGATTGGCGGCATTGAAACGGAAGATCGCATCGTAGGTTGGCAGAATCGCGCCACCCGAATAGCCGAAGACGACATCGACACCCTCATCGGCCAGGACCTGGACGATGATGTCGGCGCCGCTCATCGTCTGGCCGGCGAGGGGGTGCGTGTCGTGCTGCAGCGGTGCGTTCATCGGATCGAATGCTCGTTGGGTCGCGGGTAGTGCGCGGGAGAAGTTGCGCGTTAACGGTGCGTTTGACGCTCTGCAGCGCCAAAAGGGGCGCTTTTATAGCATGTCCGCACTGTTTCCGGCCCGTTCCCGTCTTGCGCAAGACGCAATGTGCGGCTACCGTGCGCGCCCTATGCGTCAAGATCAAAGACATATCGTTTCCATCCTGCTTCAGAACGAAGCAGGCGCGCTGGCGCGTGTCGCCGGCATGTTCTCGGCCCGCGGCTACAACATCGAGTCGCTATCGGTCGCGCCGACTCACGATCCCAGCCTGTCCCGGCTGACGCTCGTGACCTACGGCAGCGAATCGGTCGTCGAACAGATCATCAAGCAGTCGCGCAAGCTGATCGAAATCGTCGAGATCATCGATCTCGCCGGCCGCGATCACATCGAAGCCGAACTGTTGATGCTCAAGGTCCGGGTCGATGCGCTCAACCTGCAGCCGGTCGTCGACTGCGTGGTCCGCCACCACGGCCAGATTCTCGACGAGACCGAAGCCACCCGCACCGTGCAGCTGACCGGCACCGGCGCCGAGGTCAACGACTTTGTCGCCGAAATCTCCGGCCTGGCCCGCGTGCTCGAACTGGCGCGCAGCGGCACCGCGGCCCTGGCACGCGGTACCACCGTGCTCGCTGCGCCGGTCTGAAACGTCGGCCTCGAGAAACGAGCTGTAAATAACGATCCGATCCACCGAAGACGCATCCGCGCTTCATCCGTCCCACGAGAGGGAACCGCTGTGAGCATTTCAGTTTTCTACGATAAAGACGCCGACCTTTCGATCATCCAGTCGCGCAAGGTCACGATCCTTGGCTATGGCTCGCAGGGCCACGCCCACGCGCTGAACCTCAAGGACTCCGGTGTCGACGTTACCGTCGGCCTGCGCAAGAGCTCGAAGAGCTGGGTCAAGGCCGCCAACGCCGGCCTCAAGGTGCTCGAAGTCGCCGACGCGGTGAAGACCGCCGACGTGGTCATGATCCTCGCCCCGGACCAGGACCAGCGCCTGATCTATGAGCAGAGCGTGGTCAACAATCTGAAGGAAGGCGGCGTGCTGGCCTTCGCCCACGGCTTCAACATCCATTTCGGCCTGATCCAGCCGCGCGCCGATCTCGACGTGATCATGGTCGCGCCGAAGGGCCCCGGCCACACCGTGCGCTCGACCTACACCCAGGGCGGCGGCGTGCCGAGCCTGATCGCGATCCACCAGGACGCCTCCGGTTCCGCCAAGCAGATCGCCCTGAGCTACGCCTCGGCGAATGGCGGCGGCCGCGCCGGCATCATCGAAACCAACTTCCGCGAAGAGACCGAAACCGATCTTTTCGGCGAACAGGCCGTGCTCTGCGGCGGCGCCTCGGCGCTGGTGCAGGCGGGTTTCGAAGTGCTGGTCGAAGCCGGCTACGCGCCGGAAATGGCTTACTTCGAGTGCCTGCACGAACTCAAGCTGATCGTCGACCTGATGTACGAAGGCGGCATCTCGACGATGCGCTACTCGATCTCGAACACCGCCGAATACGGCGACTACGTGACCGGCCCGCGCATCATCACCGAAGAAACCAAGAAGGAAATGAAGCGCGTCCTCGCCGACATCCAGACCGGCAAGTTCGCTCGTGACTTCGTCCTCGAGAACCAGGCTGGCCAGCCGATGATGCAGGCGCGTCGTCGCATTGCCGCCGAGCACCAGATCGAAACCGTCGGCGCCGGTCTGCGCGCGATGATGCCGTGGATCTCGAAGAACAAGCTGGTCGACAAGACGAAAAATTAAAGACGCGAGTCACCCGGCGAGGGACCCACGCGTGCTGTCGGCATGGGATCGACGGCAAGACGAGTCGGCTTGTTGACCTTCTGCCGTGTGATTCAAGACTGAAGTCTGTTTGTGAACGATCAGGGCGCTTCGGCGCCCTGATTCGTTTCCGTCGGCGGAAGACATAAGGCGGGTTATCCTTCGGCCGACGTTCTGCCATGACACGGTTTCCGGGAGTTCTGTGAGTCGCCCCTCGTTGCTCCTCGAACTGCAGCGCCGCAACGTCCATCGCGCGGCGCTGTTCTATGCCGGCGCCGCCTGGCTGCTGGTGCAGATCGCCACGCAGGTGTTTCCTTTCTTCGATATCCCGAACGAGACCGTTCGGATCGTCGTCATCGCCGTGGTGATCGGCTTTCCGTTCGCGATGCTGTTCTCGTGGTTCTACGAATGGACGCCGCAGGGCATCAAGCTGGAAAGCGAGATCGATCGCAGCGAATCGGTGACCCGGCAGACCGGCAAGACGATGGATCGCTGGATCATCGCGGTGCTGGCGCTGGCCGTGGTGTTGCTGCTGACGGATCGCCTGGCGCTGCGCAAGCCCGCCGCCGCATCTGCCGACAAATCGATTGCCGTGCTGCCGTTCGAGAACCTGTCGGCGGATGCCGAAAACGCCTACTTCGCCACCGGCATCCAGGACGAGATCCTGACCCGGCTGGCCAAGGTCGGCGCGCTGCACGTGACCTCGCGGACCTCGACCGCCGAATACAGCGGCCATCCGGGCAATCTCAAGGAGATCGCTGCCCGGCTCGGCGTCGCCCACATCCTCGAAGGCAGTGTCCAGAAGGTCGGCAACAAGGTCCGGATCAATGTGCAGTTGATCCGCGCGGCCGACGACACCCATCTGTGGGGCGAGATCTACGATCGCGGCACCGATGACATTCTCGGCGTGCAGGGCGAGGTGGCCACGGCCATCGCGCAGACGCTGGACGCGCGGCTCAGCGGTGAAGAGCGGCAGCAGCTGGCGCGCAAGCCGACGCTCAATCCTGCTGCCTATGACGCCTATCTGCGCGGCCTCGAAGGCCACAAGGCGGCGTTCTCGCCGGTGCTGCTGCGCGCGGCCTCGGAGAATTTCGCCGAAGCGGTGCGCCTGGATCCCGGCTTCGCACAGGCCTGGGCCTACAAGTCGATCGTCGATGGCCTGATCCACTTCAACAGGCTGGATCTCGACAGCGGGCGGCTCGAAGCGTCGCGCAGTGAGGCTGCCAAGGCGATGGAGCTGGCACCGGAGGCCGCCGAAAGCTGGCTGGCGCGCGGCTATCTGCTCTATCGCACGCTCGATTTCGACGGCGCGCGCACAGCGTTTGCTGAAGCGGGCCAGCGCCTGCCGAACAGCGCCGAAGTGTTCGGCGCGCGCGGGCTCGTGGAGCGTCGCGCCGGCCACTACGAGCGGTCGATCGAATTGCTGCAGCAGGCAATCGCGCTCGATCCCGGCAACATCTCCTTCGTGTCGATGCTCGTCCAATCGTTGTCCATTCTCGGCCGCACGGCGGCCTCCCGAATCTGGCTCGACCGTGGACTCGCGCTGAATCCGGGCAATGCTGTCCTGATCTCCCAGAAGGCCGGTAGCTATCTGGACGAGGGCGACATCGAGTCGGCAGGTCGCCTGCTCGATTCGCAGCCGCTCGACATCGAAAGCGGTTGGATGATGAGCGTCAAGCTGTCGCTGGCGACCGTTCGCCGTGATTTCTCCACCGTCATCGCGGGCTACCGGGCGGCGCTGGCGGCACCGGATTTCGAACTGGACGGCGGCACCCTGGATTACTACCCCTTGCTCGGCTGGTCCCAGCGCTGGCAGGGGGATGAGAAGGCGGCGACGGCCACCTTCAAGGAAGGCCTTGCCCGGATTGCCGACCTGCGCGAGCGCCTGGGTGGCGACAGTATTCTGCAGGCCAGTCTGGCGATGATCGAAGCCGGCCTCGGTGATTCCGAAGCGGCGCGACGCGACGCCCGGCTGGCGGTCGAGTCTGCTGGCAACGACCAGATCGCGAGCTTCGCGACGCGCGACGCGCAGACGAGCATCCTGGCACTGGCGGGCTTGCGTGACGAAGCACTCGACGCTCTGGGCGCGCTGGCCGACGATCCCACGGCGCAGAATCTGGCCGACCTGCGGCTGTCGCCGATCTGGGATGGCTATCGCGATGATCCACGCTTCAAGCAGGCGCTCGCGAAGGCCGAGGCAAAGATCGCCCGGCAGAATCAGGCCACCGTTGCGCCCTGACGCGACCGCGACAGCGGCTTACGCCACGCTGCGTAGATCGTTGAGCTGCACTCGCACGTAATCCATGTGCCGGCCGGCAGCACGGCCGGCTGCTGCGGAGTCGCGGGACAGGATCGCGTCGATCAGCGCCTGATGCTGCGCACGCAGTTGCCGTGACGGTTCCGTGTCCGGCTGCATGCCGGCAATGCTGAGCTGGACGTGGTCGTGCAGCAGGTTCAGCAGCGAGCCCATCAGGTAGGAGAACACCGGGTTGTGGGCGGCATCGGCGATCGCCCGGTGATAGGCCACGTCGGCCTCGATCTGCACGCGCCGGTCACTGGCACCGTAAGCGGCATCGACATCGCGCGCCACCTGCTGCAAGCGCCGGCGATCCGCGGCGGTGTGTCGCGTCGCCGCCAGTTCGGCGGTGCGGCATTCCATCATCGTGCGGAACTCGATCAGGCTTTCCTGCAGCCGCGGATGGCGATCGACCATGTCGGACCAGATCTCGGCGGTGCGCCGATCGGTGTCGTCGTTGATGAAAGTGCCGGCGCCTTGCCGGCGGCTCAGCAGACCGCGCGCCACCAGCTTGCCAATCGCTTCCCGCACCGTGCCGCGCGATACCCGATAGCGCTCGGCCAGTGCCCGTTCGGGCGGCAGCCGGTCTTCGAATTCGCGCGCCACGATCGCCCGCTCGATCGCTTCCGCGACGGCGTCGCCACGCTGCAACAAGGGTTCGCTCATGACAGTGATTTCCGAATTGGTCCGACCAATATCACAGCCGGCCTACCGATGACCAGACTCGGCTCCACGACAACATGAATGCGCTGGGCGAAAGCCGAAAAGCGCTCCAGGAGGAGGCCATGTCCCCAATACCCGCATCCCCACGAGAATCCGTAGCCCGCGACGGCAAACGGAACGTCTATTTCTTCGCCACCTGCGTCATCGACATGTTCGCGCCGGAAGCCGGTTTCGATGCCATCGACGTGCTCGAACGCAGTGGCGTCGACGTGCACTTTCCGGTCCGGCAGACCTGCTGCGGCCAGCCGGCCTACACCACCGGCTTCCCCGAGGAAGCGGCCAAGGTCGCCGCCGCGCAGCTCGATCTGTTTCCGGAGCCCTGGCCGATCGTCGTGCCCTCCGGTTCCTGCGGCGGCATGCTCAAGCATCACTGGCCGAAGTTGTTCGCGAATGATCCCGTGAAGCTGTCGAAAGCCGAAGCGATCTCGGCGCGGACTATCGAATTCACCGATTACCTGCTGAACGTCGCCGATCTGAAACTGGACAGCGCCAGCCGCCGGCCGCTGCGGGTGGCCTTGCACACGGCCTGCAGCGCGCGCCGCGAGATGGGTACGTTGGAATGCGGCCGCGAACTGCTGAGCCGCCTGCCCGGCGTGGAACTGGTGGAGCACGCCCATGAATCCGAGTGCTGCGGCTTCGGCGGCACCTTCTCGGTCAAGCATCCGGAAATCTCCGCCGCGATGACTTCCGACAAGCTCGACGCCATCCGCGCCACCGATTGCGACGCGATGGTCAGCGCCGACTGCGGCTGCCTGCTGAGCCTCAACCTGATGCTCAAGAAGCGCCGTGATCTGATGCGCGGCCAGCACATCGCCAGCCTGATCCGCGAACGCCTCGATGGCGGGGAAGCTCGGTGAGCGCGTCCGCCGAGTCGCTGCGCGCGCGCAGCGCGATCTTCGAACGCCTGCGCGCCGCCACGCGCGATCCGCAGAGCGCGCCGCTGGATGTCTCTGCTGCGCTGTTGCCACTGCTTGCCGACCCGTCGGGAGAAACGCGCACCCAGCGCTTCATCCGTCACGCGCGAAGCTGGCGTGCCGAAGTCATCGAAACCACTCAGGCCGGATGGCCGGAAGCTCTGCAGGCGCTGCTGCTTGCGCGTGCGCCGCGCCAGTTGTTTGCCGGTCCGGGCAGCGAGATCGCCGACACGCTTCAAGCCTGCGTGCCGCCCCAGCAACTGCGCTGGTTCGATCGCGAGATTTCGGCACTCAAGCCTGAACTGTTCACAGCGGACGCCGGCATCACCACCACGCTTGGTGGCATTGCTGCCAGCGGCAGTCTGCTGGTGATGCCGAGCATTGCGGAGCCGCGCACGCTGTCGCTGGTGCCGCCACTGCACATCGCGCTGCTGCGGACGAGCCAGCTGCAGGATTCGCTGCTATCGGCGATGCGGCACTACGGCTGGGCGAGTGCGATGCCGAGCAATCTGCTGACCATCACCGGCCCGTCGAAGACCGCCGACATCCAGCGCATGCTGGTCTACGGCGCTCATGGGCCGCGCGAACTGGTGATCCTGCTGGTGCAGGACGGAGTCCGCTCATGAGTGGCGCAACGGCCATCAAGCTGGCCGATTTCCAGGCCAATGCGCGCGCCGCGCTGAAGGACCCGAAGCTGCGCGACAGCTTCACTGGCGCCATGGATTTCCTGATCGATCGCCGAGCCCAGCAGTTCCCGGATCTCGAAGCCTTCGAACGCCTGCGCAAGGTCGGAGAAGCGGTGCGTCAGCAGGCGCTGTCGAAGCTGCCGGAGCTGCTGGAACAGCTTGAAAACAAGCTCACTTCGCTCGGCGTGCAGGTGCACTGGGCCGAAACGGCGGCCGATGCCAATCGCATCTTCCTCGACCTCGCGCGGCGCCATGACGCCAGCCTGATGGTCAAGGGCAAGTCGATGGTCAGCGAAGAGATCGAGCTGAACCACGAGATGGCCGCGCAGGGCATCGAGTGTGTCGAGACCGACATGGGCGAGTACATCCTGCAACTCGATGGCGATCGCCCCAGCCACATCATCATGCCGGCCATCCACAAGACCAAGCAGGATGTCGCCGAGATCTTCCACGAGCACATCAAGGGTGCGCCGCTCACCGACGACGTCAACGAACTGATCGCCATCGGCCGCCGCGCGCTGCGCGACAAGTTCTCGGCGGCGCGCATCGGTGTTTCCGGCGTCAACTTCATGGTCGCCGAGACCGGCTCGCTGGTGCTGGTCGAGAACGAGGGCAATGGTCGGCTCTGCACCTCGGTGCCGGACGTACACATTGCCATCACCGGCATCGAGAAGGTCATCGAGAAGCTGGAGCACGTCGCGCCGCTGTTCGCGCTGCTGACCCGCTCCGCCACCGGCCAGGCGATCACCACCTATCTCAATGTGATCACTGGGCCGCGTCGCGATGGTGAAAAGGACGGGCCGCGCGAGATGCACCTGATCCTGCTCGACAACGGCCGCACCCAGGCTTATCGCGAGGAGCGCTTCCGGGCGACCTTGCAGTGCATTCGTTGCGGCGCCTGCATGAATCATTGCCCGGTCTACACGCGGGTCGGCGGGCTCAGCTACGGCACGACTTATCCGGGGCCGATCGGCGCCATCATTTCGCCGCACCTGCAGAACCTGAAAGAGACCCGGCATCTGCCGACTGCCTCCAGCCTTTGCGGTGCCTGCGGCGAGGTCTGCCCGGTGGGCATCCCGATCCCGGACATGCTGATGCGCCTGCGCGAAGCCGGCCGCCACAGCGCTGCGCAGTCCGCCACGCCACCGCAGCAGGCGCTGCGCGGGCAGGGCGAAGTGCGACAACTGGCCGAAGCGCTGGCCTGGAAAGCCTGGCGCCTGCTCTACAGCCATCCCGCGCTCTATCGGCTGCTGGTCTGGTTCGCCGCCCGCCTGAACTGGCTGACGCCGCCCTGGCAAGGCGGATGGACGCAGGCGAGGGCGCCATTGAAGCCGGCCTCGAAATCCTTGCGTGATCTGCTGGCGGAGCGAAGACGGCAACGGAAGTAGCGCTGCCGCTGCCGGTCTCCCCTCTCCCGGGGGGAGAGGGCTTTCAAGCATCAGAAGTCTTGAAGAAGGGGAGTTCAATGAACACATCGCAAAGCCACATCAACACGGTGATGAACATCGTCGGCCGGCACGCCGCCGTTCCAGCACTCGCCGATGACAATCCGATCCACCGATCCTGGCTCCGCTGCTACAACGACTACGGCCTGAATCCTTCGAGCCGTCATCGCATGCAGGTGGAGTCCTCCGGCAAGCTGCGCGAGCGTCGAGAGCAGCACGCGCGCTATCTGCGCACGGCGCGGGCCGGCATGGAGCAGCTCTATGCCCAGGTCGCCGATCTCGACTACGTGCTGATGCTGGCCGATGCCGACGGCATCGCGCTCGATTTCCTCGGTGCCCAGGCTACCGATTCGCCGTTCCGCGCCGGCCTCGTCGCCGGTGCCAACTGGCACGAGCAAACCGCCGGCACCAACGGCATCGGCACCTGTCTCGCCGAGCGCCGCACCTTGACCTGCCACAGCAGCGATCACTACTACGCCGGCAATCTCGATCTCAGCTGTGCGGCCACGCCGCTCTACGATCCGGAAGGCGAGCTGATGGGCGTGCTCGACCTGTCGACGGTCACCACCACGCAGTCGCGCGGCAATCAGCAGCTGATCAGCCGCCTCACCGCGCTCTATGGCCGGATGATCGAGGACGCCAACTTCATCCGCCATTTCGGCAATCGCTGGATCCTCAAGATGAGCCGCAATCCGGCGCTGGTCGACGTCAACGCCGAAGCCATGCTCGCCTTCGATGCCGATGGCGTGATCGTCGGCGCCAACAGCGGCGCCCGCAGCCAGTTGCAGCTGACGGTTGAAGGCGTGGTGCGCGGCAGCCTTATCGGCCACAGCCTCGCCGCGGTGTTCCGCAACCGCGCTGGCGACATCTGGCGGCTGGCGCGCGGCACCGAGGCCGACGACTGCGGCCTGCTCGAAACCTGGACCGACCAGGCCTACTACGGAACGGTGCGCGGGCCGCGACGCGGCACCGCGTCCACCTCCAGCAGCAACGCTCCGGCCGTGCCCGGCAACGTCGCCGAACTGGAAGCGCTGGCCGACAACGATCCGCAGATGAACCAGCTGATCAGCCAGGCCAAGCGTCTCGCCAGCCGGCCGTTCAACGTCCTTATCCAGGGCGAAACCGGCACCGGCAAGGAAGTGCTCGCCAAGGCCCTGCATCAGGCCAGCCCGCGCGCTGCCAGGGCTTTCGTCGCGATCAACTGCGCAGCGCTGCCGGAATCGCTGATCGAGAGCGAACTGTTCGGCTACCAGCCCGGCACCTTCACCGGCGCGCGCAGCCGCGGCATGGTCGGCCTGATCCAGCGCGCCGATGGCGGCACCCTGTTCCTCGACGAAATCGGCGACATGCCGCTGGCGCTGCAGACGCGCCTGCTGCGCGTGCTGTCGGAAGGCGAGGTGCTGCCGCTGGGCGCCGACAAGCCGATCCCGCTCAGCCTCACCGTGATCGCCGCCTCGCACCGCAAACTGCGCGAACAGATCGCCGCCGGCCAGTTCCGCGAAGACCTCTACTACCGCCTCTCAGGTGCCACGCTGCACTTGCCACCGCTGCGCGAACGCCAGGACCGCGCCTACCTGATCCGCCGCATCCTGCGTGACGAGGCCGGCGCACTCGGCACCTCCGATTGGATCGCCCCGCAAGCGCTGGAACTGCTGCTGCACTACCGCTGGCCCGGCAACATCCGCGAACTGCGCAACGTGCTGCGCTATGCGCTGTCGATGGCCGAGACACGCGGCATCGAGATCGGCGATCTTCCCGCCGAAGTCCGTGACGAGGCCGTCAGCGCCGCGTTGACCGTCGATGCATCGCCCGCAGCCGCGACAGCGACGGCGGTTCCCGATGGAGACGAATGTGAAGCCAACGGCGGCGAGGACCAGCATCTACTCAGCACCTTGCGCAGCCATCACTGGGTGATCAGCGAAGTCGCACGCGATCTGAACCTGTGCCGGGCGACGATCTATCGGCGGATGAAGCGCTATGGGATTGTGGTGCCTACGCAGTTTTGTTGAACGATCTGGTCGCTGCTGGTGTTGAGGATGGCATCGAGGTTTTAGAGCGTGACCGGCCGCCGACCTCCTGTCCGATCTCGGTTTGAACTACCGAGGATTCCTCGGCAGATGCCTCGCGACGGAATTCCTCGTCCTCGTAAAGGTTCTTAAGGTGTAGGTCGACGTTGCCGGCGCTGACCTCGAAGAAGAGGGAATCGGGCGGGAAAGCGGCCGGCTTCATGGCCGTGCATCCCGCCGCGCAGTAGTTCGCGGAAGGCGGGATGCGTTTACGCTTTCTCTCCTTCCTGGAGCTGAACAAAAGGATCGACCATGGATATCTACCGGAGTGTGCGAGTGATCCTGCCTGCGGCGGTCGGGAGCGCGATTTATCTTGCATTGTTGTCGGGCATCTATTCCGTCGCGCCGTATGCCGACATTCCGGCCTGGTGGTCGCAGCGGCAGCCGCGCGGGTCGATTGCGGCCTTGTCGTGGGTCGCGTTCGTGGACGTTTGCGGAGCCTTGGTGGCCGCGATACCGGTGGCTGTTGTTCTTGCTCTTCTTGCCAAGGAGGGACGCGTCCGCACAGCAGTAGGAATCGGTGCCATCACGGCGCTTTGCATCGGCATCGGAGGGCTCGTGCAGTACGGTACGCCGCCGAGTCTCGGTGGTTGGGTGGTCAGGCTCGCGCAACTGATTTCGGTACTGTTGTCGGTTGCAGCAGTGGTCTTCTTGATCGGTGGGCGGAGGCCCGCGTAGAGCTAAAAGCCAAGGGTGGGAAAGCGGCCGGTTCTATGGCCGCGCGTCGAGGCCGCGACATCGCACTTCGCCTCTGATCATCGCTAGGCAGGTTGCGGAAGAATCTTCGCGTTCGCTTTCAAAGTACGTTGCTGGCTGCGCACGGAAGTGCCATGCCAGCGGCGGAAGGAACGGCTCAGCGAGGTCGGGTCGCCGTATCCGAGTCGCGCTGCCACCTGTGTGGCGTTCAGACCGGAATGCTTGAGGTACTTCTGGGCGAGATCGGCGCGGACGGAGTCCTTGATCGAGCGGAAGCTTTGTCCCGCCTGGTTCAGGTGCAATTGCAGGGTGCGTGTCGAAATCCCCAGGGCCTGACTCACGTCGTCTGCGGAGCATGATCCGTAAGGCAGCAGCGCGCGGATCAAACCCTCCACCTGAAGCTCGATCGGCGCCGCCGAGGATCCTTCGTCGTCGCGCAGCACCTTCTGCACGAGGGATCGCACATGCGGCTCCGCAGCCGAATGGGGGCGGCGCAGGATCGCGGTGTCTAGTTCGATGGCGTTGTGTTCGCCGTTGAAGTGCAGATGGGGCCCGAATATCCGCCGGTGCAGTTGCAGATCCGCAGGCGCGTCGTGCCGGAAATGCACGCCTGGCGGCGTCCACCCTGGGGGGCCGTGCATGCGGATTTCGCCGAGTATCGTGGCGACCGCGAACTCCGACATCTGCACTTCGCTCTCGCCGGCCCCGATGGCGGCTGACCAGTGGAGGAAGCCGCCCGATTTTGTCGGCCGATAGGTCATCACCGCGGCGCTGCTGTAAAGGTCGAAGTGCTTCGCCAGGTCGATGCACATCTGCTCGACCGTCAAGGCATTGCGCAATAGCAGCCACAGCGGCCCGATCACCGCACCCAGATGGGCGCCCACCGACATCTCCAGGCCGAAGGTTCGGCGCCGGCACGCGGTGGCCACCAGTTCGAAGAACGCCATCACGGCGCGGCCACTTACCAGCAGGTCCGGATCCGACAGGGCGTCCATCGGAATGCCCGTCTTGCGGGCGATCGCGCCGGGTTTGCGTCCGTACTGGCGGATCTTCTCGGCGGCACCGCTCAGGATGACGCTGCGTATCAACGGTCCGGCCATGCTCGGGCGCTCTAGGGTCTGTTGACATTACTTTGATCGCTGCGTTGCAGGTCAAAAAGCCGCCGGGCGAGGCGCGGACCGCAGGCCATAGCCAACCTATGGTCAAGGTTCGCAACGAAGTCCCGGCGGCTTTTTGGCCGCAACCCTTTGGGGCGGGATCGTTTTTGCCCATTGCTGCCTCTCTCGTCGCGCCAATGGAACAACCATTGGCCGCTCCTCGTTCGTTGCACTGGGCAAAAACGACCTCCGCCGCAACGACCAAAGTAATGTCAACAGACCCTTGATCAATGCGGAATTTGCCAGATTATTTGCGGATTCTGCCAAGTCCTGAGCAGCGTCGCCGGACATCCTAGCGCCAGCTCGCTCATCAGAGGCGGGTCATACGCGTGAGGAGACCAGCATGAACCAGCAGTTCGACGTCGTCGTCATCGGAGCCGGCTTCGCCGGTCTGTACGCCACCCACCGACTGCGTGACGATCTTGGACTCAATGTCCTTGGCCTCGACGCCGCTGGCGGCGTGGGTGGCACCTGGTACTGGAACCGTTACCCCGGTGCGCGTTGCGACATCGAATCGGTCCATTACTCGTACTCGTTCTCCGACGAGCTCCAGCGCGAATGGCAATGGTCCGAGCGCTACGCCGGCCAGCCGGAGATCCTGCGCTACCTCGAATTCGTGGCGGACAAGTTCGATCTGCGCCGCTCCTTCCGGTTCGGACAGCGCGTCACCTCGATGGTCTGGAGCGAGGCCGATGCGCGCTGGACGCTGAGCACGGACACCGGAGAAACCATCGTCGCGCGCTTCGTCGTCGCCGGCAGCGGCAACGTGACGGTGCCCAAGTCGCAGGCCGAATTTCCCGGCTTCGAGCGCTACAAGGGGCCGGTGTACTTCACCGGCAGCTGGCCGCACGAAGGTGTCGACTTCACCGGCAAACGCGTCGCCGTGATCGGCACCGGATCTAGCGGCATCCAGCTGATTCCGCAGATTGCGAAACAGGCCGCGCAGGTGACTGTTTTCCAGCGCACGCCGAACTACGCGGTGGCGATGCAGAACAAGAAGCTCACTCCCGAGCAGCAGCAGTGGAATGCACAGAACGCACAGCAGTTGCGCGACAAGTCGCGGCTGCGTTTCCTCGGGGTGCCCTACCAGAACCCCGAACCCAGTGCGCTGGAGGTCAGCCCGGAAACGCGGCGCGCGCGCTACGACGAGCTGTGGGAAAGGGGCGGCTTCAACCTGCTGGTATCGAGCTACGGCGACCTGCTGACGGACGAGCGCGCCAACGCCACCGTGGCGGAGTACGTGCGCGGGAAGATCCGCGAGAAGGTCAATAACCCTTCGGTGGCCGAGATCCTGTGTCCCACGGATCATCCGTATGCGACCAAGCGGCCGACCGTCGAAGAGGGCTACTACGAAGCCTTCAATCGCGAAAACGTCAGCCTGATCGACCTGCGCGCCACGCCGCTCGAGGAAGTGACCGAGAAAGGAATTCGCATCGGCGGCAAGGAGCATGAGTTCGATGCGATCGCGCTGGCCACAGGCTTCGACGCGGTGACCGGCGCGCTGCTCGCGCTCAACATCGTGGGCCGCGACGGACTGCGTCTGCAGGATCGCTGGGCGCATGGTCCGCGGACCTACCTCGGCATCGCGAGCGCCGGGTTCCCCAACCTGTTCACCATCACCGGTCCGACTAGCGCCGTCATCCTCTACAACAACCCGCTGGCGATCGAGGATCACGTCAACTTCGCGGTCGACGCGATTCGGCATGTGCTCGACAAGGGCGCGAAGACCTTCGAAGCGGACGAGG
Organism: Nevskia ramosa DSM 11499; assembly: GCF_000420645.1. NCBI lineage: Bacteria > Pseudomonadati > Pseudomonadota > Gammaproteobacteria > Nevskiales > Nevskiaceae > Nevskia > Nevskia ramosa. The sequence continues at coordinate 880,175 of NZ_ATVI01000005.1, forward strand.
CGGCGGAACTGGCCTGGTTCAAGATGGTCAGCGACACGCTCAACATGACGCTCTTCCCGCGCGCCAACTCCTGGTACATGGGCGCCAACATTCCCGGCAAGCCGCGCAGCGTGTTCATGTTCGCCGGCTCGGCGCCGCTGTACCGCGAAATGTGCAGGGATGTGGTGGACCACGGCTATGCGGGCTTCAGCATCGACGGCGCACCGGCAGACCGCGTGCCGCCGATGGTCCGCATCGACGCCGGTGCAGCACTCGTGGTGGGCGCCATGCTGATGGAGGAAGCCAAGCCGCTCGAGGAATGCTCGGTCGACGAAGCACGCAGCGTGGTCGAGAGCTTCATCGCTCTGCAGAAGCCGGTGCCGGCGTCCGTCGAACGGATCGAGACCACCTATCCCGGTCCTGCGGACTCACGGCCGGTCTACATCTATCGGCCCAGGAACGCGAAAGGACCGCTGCCGGTGATCGTCTATCTGCACGGCGGCGGATTCATCGCCGGCAGCATCGACATGTGCGCTGGCGTCTGCGGTTGCATGGCTGACGATCTGCAGGCGATCGTGGTCGCGCCGAGTTACCGGCTGGCGCCGGAAGCGCCGTTCCCTGCGGCGACGGATGACAGCTTCGCGGCCCTGAAGTGGACGGCCGCCAACATCGCCAGGCACGGCGGCGATCCGAAGCGACTCGTCGTGATGGGCGAAAGCGCAGGCGGCTCGCTCGCTGCCGTCGCGGCCCAGCGGGCGCGCGATGAAGGTGGTCCTGTGCTGAGCGGCCAGGTGCTGCTCTATCCAACGATGGATGCTGAAGCGAACACGCGATCGAGAGTCGAGTACGCAAACGGACCGGTGCTGAAGACCATCGCTGCGCTGGGTATGTGGGGCGCCTACCTCGGCGACATGGCCATGGCCGCGTCGCCACTGGCTTCCCCGGGCCGCGCAAAGTCGCTGGCTGGTCTTGCGCCCGCGTTGATCCTGTCTGCGGAGTGCGATCCGACCTGCGACGAAGGCGAGGACTACGGCCGTGCGCTGCAGGCGGCTGGCGTGCCCGTGCGGATTCATCGCCTGGAGGGGCTCGTTCACGCCGTGTTCTACATGTCCCGCTATGTTCCGCGGGCGGCCGAGATCACCCAGCAGATCGCCGCGTTCCTGGCGTCACTGCAGGTGAAAAGCGAGGTGAAAGGCAAAGCGCCCGAAGCCGAGACGCTGGTCTGAGCCGCTGCTCCTCTGAACGGAGAATCCTGTCATGTCGAACACCAGCGTTGAAGACGAACTGGCGATCACCCGCACGATCCAGTTGGTCGCGCGTGCCTACGATCACAAGCGGCATCGCGAATTGCTTCCCAAGGCATTCGAGCAGAACGCCCGGCAGCACTATTACCTGCTGGGCCAGTTCGTCGAGTTTTCGATGCCGGAGGGTATCGATGTCGCCATGTCGTACCACGAGCGCTGTTATGCGACGCAGCATCTGGTCTCGCCGCCGGTGATCGAATTCGAGAGCGATGGCAAGCTTGCGCGCACCACCAGCACCGTGCATGCCGTGCACGTGCAGATCCTGAAGGACGGAACGCGCGCCAACTGGATTCTGGGCGGCTACTACCACGACCTGCTCGCGCGTCATCCCGAGGGTTGGTGCATCCGCGAGCGGACGGCCATCGGCAGCTACGAGGAGGGCCAGTTCTTCGAAGACGCGCAGGTGTTTCCGGCGCTGGCCGATTACACCAAGCCGCTTTGAAAGTGGGATGCCGGGGGTATATCGGCCTGAGGCCGTGCCCCCGAGCATCACGCGGATTTACTTCAGCAGATTCTTCGCCGCATCGAGCCCGGCCTGAGCACAGATCTCGTCGTTGTCCGGCATGCTGCCGCTGACCCCGACGCCACCGATCAAGGCATCGCCTGCCTTGATCGGCAGGCCACCCGGGAAGGTGACGAAGCCCGGAAGCGTGGCGAGGCCCGGCAGCACGCCGCCCTTGTTGTCCTTGCCCCAGGTCAGCTCGCCGAACATGCGGGTGGAGCCGCCCATCTTTGCCGAATGCACGGACTTGAGTTCGGCATGTTCGATGGAGCCGAGGGCGGCATCGTCCATGCGTTCGAACAGGACCGGATTCGCGCCGCCATCGACGATGGCGATGTTCATCTTCCAGCCCATCTCGATGGCCTTGGCGATGCAACCTGCGGCGATCTTGCGGGCGGCTTCCAGCGAGAGGACGGGCTTTCTTTCCAGGGCGGCGGCGCCAGTGCTGAAACAGATTCCGGCGAGCAGCATGAGCGTGGCCGCGCCGCGTGCAGCCGGCATGAAGAACAGGGATGCAGTCATCAGAGAAATCCTTGGGCGTTGATACGGATGGGTCCGCTGGCTAGTGCAGCGGAGCCGGAAACGAATCGGGCCGCCCGGTCTTCCCGAGAGAAGACGGTGGCGGCCCGACCTTCAAGCAATGGGCTCAAGCGAGCCTGGGATCAATTACCGAGTGCGAACACCCAGACGCTGCCGCCTTCGGGCACCTTTTCATCCCAGCCGGCCAGGCCATGCATCTTTCCCTGGATCCACTGGGCATCGACGCCGTAGCCGGACACCACGGCGATGTACTGCTTGCCGTCGATCGAGAAGCTGCTGGGCGGCGAGATGATGCCGGACGGGGTGGGGAACTCCCACAGCAGCTTGCCGGACTTGGCGTCGTAGGCGCGGAACATCTTGTCGTTGGTGCCACCGGCGAACAGCACGCCACCGGCGGTGGTCAGGATCGAGCCCCAGTTCCACGAATGTGCGTACTTCTCGCGCCAGACTTCCTTGCCGCTGTTGATGTCCCAGGCCTGGATGCCGCCGATATGGTCGAAGCCCTTCTTCACCGACAGGTCGAGCCGGTTGATGTCGACACCCGCTGACCAGGTGCCGGGGATGATCGGCTGGATCATGCCGGTGAGGGTCAGGCAGTGGTTGTCGTTGTACGGGATGTAGAGCATCCCGGTGTCCGGGTTGTAGGCTTCGAACGGCCAGTCCTTGCCGCCCCAGAGGCTCGGGCAGTAGGTATGAGTTTCATTGGTGTGCGGCTTGTGGTCTTCGTTGTAGGTCGGGCGGCCGGTCTTGGCATCGACGCTGGTGAACACCGTGTTGGTGACGTAGGGCTCGGACTTGTTGTAGGTGATCTTGCCCTTGGCATCGCGGTCCAGCCAGTAGATGCGGCCGTTGCGCTGGGCGCTGACCATGCCGGTCACTTTCTTGCCGTTCTTGGTGTACTCGACCAGGGTTGGCGCGTTCATGCCGGCCCAGTCCCAGGAGTCGTTCCAGTGGTACTGGAAGTGGCTCTTGATGTCGCCGGTGGCGGGATCGAGTGCCAGCACCGAAGCCAGGTACAGGTTGTCGCCCGGGCGCTGATCGCCGAGCCACGGCGCGCCGTTGCCGACGCCCCAGTAGATGACGTCGTTCTTCGAGTCGTAATTGCCCGGCATCCACATGGTGCCGCCGCCTTTCTTCCAGGCGTCCTTCCACTCGCCGGTCTGCGGCCAGGTTTCCGAGCCTTTCTCGCCCGGTGCCGGCACCGCGTAACGGGTCCAGGCCAGCTTGCCGGTTTCGGCGTCGAACGCCTTGAGGAAGCCGCGCACGCCGAACTCGCCGCCGGACGGGCCGATCAGCACCTTGCCCTTGACGATCAGCGGAGCGGAGGTGATGTAGGCGCTCTCGGTTTCCCAGTCGCAGACCTGCGCATCCCAGAGCAGCTTGCCGGTCTTGGCGTCGAGCGCGCTCAGCATGCAGTCGACGCTGCCGACATAGACCTTGTCCTTCCACAGCGATACGCCGCGGTTGGTGCGATGCAGGGCGCCGATGCCTTCCGGCACTTCACGCTGGAAGTGCCACAGCGGCTTGCCGGTCTTGGCGTTGTAGGCGAACACGTGGTTGTGCGGCGTGGCCACGAACATGTATTCGCCGTTGACGATCGCCGGCGCCTCGTGACCGGAGTTGACGCCGGTGGCCGAGGACCAGACCGGCTTCAGCTTGCTCACGTTTTCGGTGGTGATCTGATTGAGCTTGCTGTAGCTCCAGCCCTCGTAATTGCCCTTGGTCAGCAGCCAGTTCTCGGCTTCCGGATTGGTCAGCCGGGCATCGGTGACCAGCTTGTAGTCGGGCAATGCGGGGACGGGCGCAGCGGCGAACGCTGCGGATGTGATGACTGCGGTGAACGCAGCCGTGATCAATGACACTTTCATCGTTATTTTCTCCTCCTGGTGAAGCTTTTGATGGGTGCTTGCTTGTCTGTCGGGATGCGGAATCAGGTCGGCGGGCCCAGCGGGCCGTCGAACTTGCCGGTGACGATCACCGCGCCGTCCTTGATCGCCAGCGGCAACATCGCCAGCCGGCGCTGGGCCGGGCCGTTGGTGACCACGCCGCGATCGGCGGCGTTGAACACCGAGCCGTGGCAGTTGCAGACGATCTGCGTCTGGCTCGGGTGCAAGGTGGTGATCGGGCAGCCGTAGTGCGTGCACAGCGACGAGTAGGCGACGATGCCGTCGGCCGAATTCGCAGCGCTGGCAGGCTTGAGGTCATCCGGTTTGAGACGGATGACGGTCAACATGCTGGCCTTGGCCACCAGCGCCTTGCCGGTGGCCGGGTCCATGGGATAGGCCAGGGTCGGCGGCTCGCCGAACTGGATATCCGCCGGCAGGATTTCCTGGCCGGCCTTCGGGCCGAGCATGAAAGCCAGCTTGTCGCCGGGCTGCGGTTTCAGGCTTCGGGCAGCGGTTGCGTCCTGCGCCATGGCCGGCAGGCTAGTGGCGGCGAGTGCTGCCAGGCTCAGTGCGCCGGTCAGCATCTGGCGGCGGCCGCTGTTGGTCGGCAGCTCGGCCGCGCAGCAGGCGCAGGCATCGTGTGGGCTCGGTTTGCTCATCGTGATGAGTCCTCTGTTCAGGACGTCTGCAGGTAGACGACGTGGGTTTCGGTGAACTCGAGCAGGCCGTGATGGCCGTCGGCACCGCCGATGCCGGATTTCTTGCGGCCGGCGTGGAAGCCCTGCATCGCTTCGAAGTGCTCGCGATTGATGTAGGTCTCGCCGAACTGCAGTTCGCGGACCGCCTTCATCGCGGCGTTGATGTCGCGCGTGAAGATCGACGAGGTGAGCCCGTAGTCGGAGTCGTTGGCGCGGGCGATGGCTTCGTCGAGGTCGTCGACGATCTGCAGCGGCAGCACCGGGCCGAAGATCTCGTCACGCATGATCGCCATGTCGGACGTGCAGCCGGCGACCACGGTCGGCAGGTAGTGGTAGCCGCGTGCGAGATCAGCCCGCTTGCCGCCGGTGAGCACTTCGGCACCTGCGGCTCGAGCGCTGTCGACCAGCTGCTCGACCTTGGCCAATCCGGCCTGATTGACCAGCGGGCCCATGTCCAGGGTCTCGTCGGCCAGCGGATCACCAAAACGCGTCGCGGCCATGCGCTGCACCAGCTTCTCGGTCAGCGCTTCGGCGATACCGCGCTGCACATAGACGCGTTCGACGCAGTTGCAGACCTGTCCGGTGTTGATCACCCGCGAGGCGACCAGGGCGTTCGCTGCCAGATCGAGATCTGCATCGTTCAGCACGATAGCCGGGGCCTTGCCGCCGAGTTCGAGATTGACCCGCGTCAGATTCGGTGCCGCCGCCTGCATGATGCGGATGCCGGTGCCGACGCTGCCGGTGAAGGTGATCAGGTTGACGCCCTTGTGCGCGGTCAGCGCTGCGCCGACGCTGGCACCGCTGCCGCAGACCAGGTTGAACACGCCGGGCGGCAGATCGGTTTCGGCCAGCAGCTGGGTAAACGCGAAGGCGTTGAGCGGCGTTTCCTCGCTGGGCTTGATCACCACGGTGTTGCCGGTGATCAGCGCCGGCGCCATCTTCCGGGCGATCAGGAAAAACGGGAAGTTCCACGGCAGGATGCCGGCGGCCACGCCCAGCGGCTTGCGTAGCAGGAAGATGTGCTCGCCGACTCTGTCGCTGGTCAGCACTTCGCCATCGAGACGACGCGCCCATTCGGCGGTGTAGTCGATGTAGTCGGCGGTGAAGTTAACTTCGACCCGCGCCAGCGGCATCACCTTGCCTTGCTCGCGGGCAATGATCGTCGCCAGCATCTCGACGTTCTCGCGCAGCTTCGCGGAAATCTTGCGCAGATAGCCGGCCCGCTGGATCGCGGGCAGCTTTTCCCAGGCCGGTTGCGCACGCCGGGCGGCGGCCACGGCTTCGTCGACGACGTCGGCACCGGCATCCGGCACTCGGGCGATCAGCTCGAAGGTGGCGGGGTTGTGGACCTCGATGGTGTCGCCGCGATGGGCGACGAAGCGGCCGTCGATGTAGTTCTGATATTCGCTGGACATTTTTGGGGGTTCTCCTTGGGAAGTGCTGGGCGGCGCGCGGCGGACAGCCGTTCGCCGCGTGGGCTCAGGGCGTGCCTGGCGGCCGGGTTTTCGGGGAACTGGATCGGCAGCGCGGGTGGGGCGCCCGGCTCACCAGACGTAGGCGTACTTGACGTTCAGGCTGTCGTTCTGCGAGTGGCTGGCGCCGTCGACGGTGGTCGAATAGCGCAGCGCGATCGACTGGTTGTCGAAGGTATGCAGCACCACGCCGGCACCGACATCGAAGGCCCAGCTCTTCGGTGCGCCGTTCTTCGCGCCGGTGTACTCGTAGTCGAGACCGAAGAACGGCTCGAAGTACTTGGCGATGCGGTAGCCGAAGCGGTTGTTGGTGTGCCAGGTCACGGCGGGTTTGATGCCGTTGGTACGCTCGCCCTGCCAGACCAGACCGCCGTTGCCGGTGACCTGGAACTTGCCGCCTTTCCAGTTCCACAACAGGCTGGTCAGGTTCTTCCAGTTGGTGTCGCTGACCGAGTCATTGCCGACCGGCACGACGAGGAACGACTGGACGCCGAGCGTCGAACTGTCGGTCGGCCGATACCAGGCTGCGAAGCCGGTCAGCGGATCGCCGAGGCCGCCGGAGTAGGAGCCGCCCGCCTCGTTGCGGACGCCGATCTCGGGCACGATGATTTCGTAGGCGAGACCGATCTTCCGGTTCCACTCCGGCGACCAGAAGCGCACGTACTTGGACAGGCCGGAGATCAGCTGGCTGCCGTCGCCATCGACTTTCTTGCCGGCGGCGTCGCGGATCTTTTCGTCGTCCTGCACGGTGGCGTACTGGACGAAGACGTTGAACGGCTTGAAGTCCACCGGCAGGTCGTACTCGCCCGGGCCGATGACATCGAAAGTGATCGCCGCAGCGGGACTCGAAACGCACAGCGACAGCACGGCCGTGCCGAGCGCGGTGGAAATCTGCCGGTACCGGCCATTGAGAATTCTGGACATCGTGTTGCTCCTCCTTCACGTTTTTTATGGACGCCCCGAGGTCAGGAACCTGGGGGCGTGCCGTCTGGCGGCGTCATAAAGGGGGCAACCGATATGCCATCGGTTACAGCGGCCGTGACAGCCTGTCCTGCTGTCGGCAAGTGCTTGTCGGCAATGGATTTGTTGGGAAGGAAAAGACAGGAGACGGTCGCCATTGAAAGCGACAGATGTCGCTTTCGCAGGGATTTGTCGCGGCGTCGCTGACGCGGGCTGCGACAGCTGTCGCAGGCGCTGTCGCGACGGAAGCCACATGCTGCGTGGGGGAGTTGTTGCTGGCTGTCGAGCTGCGCAGGCGCAAGTCCGTGCTGCGGCTCGACATTCCGGCGAGGTGGAGCAGTGGCGTGAAGAGCGCAGCCGGCGGCGGCATGTCGCTTGCGCTGGTGGCGGCATTCAGCTGAACAACCAGAACGACAACGGGGCGACATGGACAAGCAACAGGAATTCGCCGAGCGCTCGGCGCGGCTCGCGGCGGCGCTGACGGCGCTTGCACTGCTGGCAGGCAGCGGTACGGCGTTTGCCGAAGAAGCGCCGGAGAGCGTGTCGGAAGAAGTGCCACAGAAAGTGCAGCAGGAACAGGGCGAGCACGTCGAACAACTGCCGGCGGTCGTCGTCACCGGCACCGCCACGCCGCGGACGGAAGCGCGGACGGCGGCGGCGGTGGGCGTCGTCGACGCGCTGATGCTCAAGAGCGGCCGACCGCAGATCAATCTCGCCGAGACGCTGAACAGCGTGCCGGGCGTCGATGTCCGTGATCGCCAGAACAGCGCCCAGGATCTGCAGATCCAGATTCGCGGCTACGGCGCGCGTTCGACCTTCGGCGTCCGCGGCATCCAGATCCGCGCCGACGGTGTGCCGCTGACCGCGCCGGACGGGCAGGGAGCGGTATCGAATCTGCTGATCGGCTCGCTCGATCGCATCGAAGTGCTGCGCGGGCCGATGGCCTACCAGTACGGCAACAGTTCCGGCGGCGTGATCGCGGCGTACAGCGCCGCCCCGCCGGACAAGCTCGGCGGTGAAGTGACCTTCAGCGGCGGCAACAACGGCAGCTGGCGCGAAGCGCTGGCGATCGGCGGGCGCGCTGCGGATCAGAAGCTCGGCTATCGCCTCGATCTCGAGCGCTACGACACCGACGGTTATCGCGATCACAGCGAGGCGCAGCGCAATGTCGGCTCTCTGAACGCCCGGTACGACCTCGGCGGCGGCCAGCAACTGCGCGTGCTGGCCGGCGCGCTCTGGGGCGGCGATGCGCAAGACCCGCTGGGCTTGACCCGGCAGCAGTTCGAGCAGAATCCGAAGCAGGTCGCGGCCGTCGCCGAGACCTACAACACCCGCAAGAACACCGACGACTGGCGCGCCGCAATGGGCTACAGCGGGCCGTGGTCGCCGAATGCCGACTGGGACATGATCGTCTACGGCAGCGGCCGCCGGATCGAACAGTTCCTGTCGATCCCGAAAGCGGCGCAGGCATCACCGGCGCGGGCTGGCGGGGTCGTCGATCTGAACCGCAGCGGCGTCGGCTTCGATGCGCGCAGCAACTGGCGGCTCGGTGATCTGAGCTTGAGCGCCGGCCTGCAATATCAGCTCGCCGACGAACGCCGCCGCGGCTACGAGAATTTTGTCGGCGACACGCTCGGCGTGCGCGGTGCCTTGCGCCGTGATGAAGGCAACGACCTCTACAACTTCGATCAGTACCTGTTCGCCGAGTACGCGCTGTCCGAACGCTGGCGGCTGAGCGGCGCGGTGCGGCACAGCCAGGTTTCCTTCAAGTCCAAGGATGACTACATCCGCGAGGGCAATCCGGACGACAGCGGCTCCACCGATTTCTCGGCGACCTTGCCGGTCGCCAGCCTGGCCTTCGAGCAGGCCGAAGGCCGCTTGTTCTACCTGAGCGCCGGCATCGGTTTCGAGACGCCGACGTTCAACGAACTGTCCTACCGCAGCGATGCCGAAGGCGGGCTCAATCTCGATCTCGATGCGTCGCGCAGCCGCAGCGTCGAACTGGGCGTCAAGCAGCAGCTCGGCTCGCGCGGCCTGCTGACGGTGGCGGTGTTCAACATCGACGCCGACGACGAGATCGTGCCGGCCGCCACCATCGACGGCCGCGCCAGCTTCCAGAACGCCGGCACCACGCGCCGCCGTGGTGCAGAACTCGGCCTGACCTTCAGCCTGCCAGCCGAATTGCGCCTGCAAGTCGCAGCGAATCATCTCGACGCCAAGTTCACCGAGGCGTACAGCTACAGCAACGGCAACAGCACGGTCATGGTGGCGGACGGCACGCCGATTCCCGGTGTCGCCAGCAACAGCGTCTATACCGAACTGAGCTGGCACCGCGGCCGGCCGGGCTGGGCCGGTACGCTCGAAGCGCGCTATTCCGACGAGGTGCCGGTCAACGACATCGCCAGTGATTCGGCACCGAGCTACACGGTGGTCAACGCCAGCATCGCCTACCGCCTGCTGACCAGCCGCGGCGACGTCGAAGCCTTCCTGCGCGTCTACAACCTGTTCGATCAGCGCTACGCCGGTTCGGTGATCGTCAACGACAGCAATGGCCGCTATTTCGAGCCGGCGCCGGACCGCGGTTTCCACATCGGCGCGACCTGGCGCTGGGGTTCTTGAGGCAGCGCACAAAGCGTCCGGAGACTGGCCGCCGATGATCCGATCAACACGATAAACTCGCCGGCGACGCTACCGGAAGAACCCCGCTACCGTCGCGACCGCGTTTCCAGGCAGTGATCCAACTGCCGAAGACCCACGATCCCCACTACCAGAAAGTCAGTACCGGGACGCCGCCGAGATGCCGCTGAAGTCGACTTTTCTGGGCGAACTCCAGCGCCGCAACGTCCACCGCGCCGCGCTGTTCTATGCCGGTGCCGCCTGGCTGCTGGTGCAGATCGCGACTCAGGTCTTCCCGTTCTTCGATATCCCGAACAGCACGGTCCGTATCGTCGTCATCGCGGTGGTCGTCGGCTTTCCGTTCGCGATGCTGTTCTCGTGGTTCTACGAGTGGACGCCGCAGGGCATCAAGCGTGAGAGCGAGATCGTCCATGGCGAGTCGATCACGCGCGAGACCGGCAAGAAGCTCGATCGGGCGATCATCGCGGTGCTGAGCGTGGCGGTCGTGCTGCTGCTGGCGAACAGCTTCGTGCTGCGCAAGGACGCCAGTTCGGTTGCTGCGGCGGCGGTGGCTGCGCCCGCATCGTTTGCAACGTCCAAATCCATCGCCGTGCTTCCGTTCACCGATCTGAGCCCGGGCAAGGACCAGGAGTATTTCTCCGACGGCATGGCCGAGGAACTGCTCAATGCGCTGGCCAAGGTCAAGGATCTGAAAGTGGCTGGCCGTACTTCGTCGTTCTCGTTCAAGGGCAAGAACGAGGATCTGCGAGGTATCGGCAAGGCGCTGGGCGTGACCACCATCCTCGAAGGCTCGGTGCGCAAGCAGGGCGACCGCGTGCGCATCACCGCGCAGTTGATCCAGACCGAAGATGGCTTTCATCTCTGGTCGGAAAGCTACGACGGCGATCTGAAGGACGTGTTCGAGCTTCAGGAGCGCATCGCGCGCGCGATCACCGATGCGCTGAAGATCGTGCTGGTGGGCGAACAGCAGCAGCGGCTGGTGCCGGTGGCGACCAGCAATCCCGAGGCCTACGCGCTGTTTCTGAAGGCGACCAAGGTTTTCAATCTCCGGGATGGCGCCCATTTTCCCGAGGCCATCGCCGGCCTGAATGAGGCCGTTCGTCTCGATCCGAAATACGCCCGTGCCTACGCGCGGCTCGCCGCGCTGCACGCCATTGCGATCAATTACACCGCAATGGAAGTGGACGAAGCCTGGGCCACGGCCGAGCGCAACGCGCAGATTGCGATCGAGCTCGATCCCTCGCTCGCCGAACCGCACGCTGCGCTGGGCCAGGTCTATAACCAGCAGCGCCGGATGCTCGCGGCACGGACTTCGCTGGAGCATGCGGTGGCGCTCGATCCGACGGATGTCACCGCCCAGTTCTGGCTAGGCACCGTGCTGATCGCTACCGGCTACACGACGCAAGGGACCGCGCAGCTGGACCGGACCTTGGCCATCGACCCGCTGCTGCCGAACGCCCTGGGCTGGCGCGGTGACGAATATCTCAATGCCGGTGATCGCGACAACGCGCGCCGCGTGTTGCAGCAGTCCGCCGATGCCGGCCTTTCCTTCGGCGAGCAGCGGCTGTCCTGGCTTGCTCATGCCGAGGGCAGGGATGCGGATGCCATCGCCTATTCGACGCGGGGCATGCGGATTTTTCTCGGTGGATTTCCCGGCGACGCCAGCGAGACTCTGGCCCGAGGGCTGTTCGGCAAAGCCGCAGAACGCGCCAAGGCAGTCGCGATGATCGACGCCTATCTCGCTGCCAGGTCCGGGACCGTCGCGGGTGCGGCGCCGTATGGTCTGCTCCTGCTCGGCGAGCCGGCGCGGGCGCTGTCGGTCGTGCGGCGCGCGCCGACCAATAACGACGCCTTGTTCTTCCAGATGCTCTGGTCGCCGCAGGGAACGGTCGGGCGCAAGCTGCCGCAGTTCTCGGAGTTCGTCCGCAAGGTCGGCCTGACCGAACTCTGGGATCAATACGGCCCACCGGACCAATGCCAGCGCAAGGCGCCGGGCGACTACGTCTGCGACTGACCATGAGCGCTTCCAACTTCGTCGCCGAACTGCAGCGCCGCAATGTCCATCGCGCGGCGCTGTTCTACGCCGGCGCCGCCTGGCTGCTGGTGCAGATCGCGACCCAGGTGTTTCCGTTCTTCGACATCCCGAATGCGACGGTGCGTATCGTCGTCATCGCCGTGGTGATCGGTTTTCCGTTCGCGATGCTGTTCTCCTGGTTTTACGAATGGACGCCGCAGGGCATCAAGCTGGAAAGCGAGATCGATCGCAGCGAATCGGTCACCCGCCAGACCGGCAAGGCGCTGGATCGCTGGATCATCGCCGTGCTCGCGCTGGCCGTGGTGCTGTTGCTGACTGATCGGCTGCTGCTGAACAAGCCGTCCGCGCGGACGGCCGACAAATCGATCGCCGTGCTGCCGTTCGTGAGCTTCTCTTCCGAGGTCGAGAATGGCTTCTTCTCCGATGGCTTGTCGGAAGAAATCCTCAACTCGCTGGCGCGCATCGACGGCATGCGGGTCGTCGGCCGTACCTCGTCGTTCCAGTTCAAGGGCAAGGACGAGGATCTGCGCGAAGTCGGCCGCAAGCTCGACGTGGCCCATCTGCTGGAGGGCAGCGTTCGGCGGGACGGTGATCATGTACGGATCACCGCCCAGCTGATCCGCGCCGCCGACGGCATTCACCTCTGGTCCAGTACCTACGACCGCACGCTGAACGATGTGCTCGCAGTGCAGTTCGACATCGCCGAACAGGTCGCCGGCGCGCTCAACATCGTCATGGATGAAGCTCAGCGGGCGCGCATGGCGCAGGACGGCGTCAGGAGCGTCGATGCCTTCATCGCCTACCAGAAGGGGCTGAAGCGCTATGACGACGCGCATGACGCGGAACACAGCCGCGACGCCATCGACGGTCTGAGTCAGGCCAATGTCGAGTTCGACAAGGCGACGACGCTGGAGCCGGAATTCGCGCAGGCCTACTTCATGGCGGCGGACCGCTACAACCACATCCTGCTGGCGGATGACCGACCGCGCGAGGAAAGACTCGATGCCCAGCGGCAGGCGATGCGCCTATACGGTCTGGTGGCCGAGCACAGCCACGATGCCCAGCAGCGTCTGCTGGCGCTGGTCGAACGGCAGATGCTCAGCGATGACTGGCACGGCCTGGCCGAGCAGATCGATGCGGCACTCAAGCAGACGGGCTGCAGGAACCCGGACTGGCTGCCGGTATTCGCCAGCGCCTTCGGCTACACCCGGCTGATCGAGGACCTGGGCCGGCGAACCAGCGCCTGTGATCCCTTGAACCGCATCAACTACAACAGCCGCGTCCGCGCAGCGCTGGCGGCCGGGCAGGGCCAGCAGGCGCTCGACATCATCGCGGCCTACGAACAGTCGCGCGGTGGCGTTCCGGTTCGCAACGCGACCCACGTGCTGGCGCTGACCATGCTCGGCCGGTTCAACGACGCCAGGGCCGAACTGGGCACCATCCCCTTGCGGGACGAGGGCCGCTACAAGGCCGAGGTGATCCTCGGTGCCGCCACCGGTGAAAACGCGCCCGCGCTGCTGGCCCGCCTGCAGACCATCGATCGCAGCCAGTCGATCTACAAATTCTGGAGCAACGCCGACGCCGTCGCGGCCGCCGTGCTCGGCGACCGCGCCGAGGCCAATCGTCGGGCAGCTGCGCTGGATGCTCAGCCCGCCGGTCCGTTCCTGCTCGCCGTGCTCGGTACCGATTGCCTCTGTGGTGCGCCGTTCGATCTCGATGCCACCCCGAACTTCAAGGCGCGACTCGCGGAATCCGGATTGCATTGGCCACCGCCGTCCGTGATCGCGTATCCCAAGCAAACGCAGGCGACGCGGCCATGAACTTCTTCGCCGAACTCCAGCGCCGCAACGTCCATCGGGCGGCGATGTTCTATGCCGCTGCGGCCTGGTTGCTGGTGCAGATCGCAACGCAGGTGTTTCCGTTCTTCGACATCCCGAATTCGACGGTACGCATCGTCGTCATCGCGGTGGTGATCGGCTTCCCGTTCGCGATGCTGTTCTCTTGGTTCTACGAGTGGACGCCACAGGGCATCAAGCTGGAAAGCGAGATTGATCGCAGCGAGTCGGTGACCCGCCAGACCGGCAAGACGCTGGATCGGTGGATCATCGCCGTGCTGGGCCTCGCGGTCATCGTGCTGCTGGCCAATACCTTCGTGCTGCGCGACGCGACGAACGCTTCCGCTGATCGCAGTGGCAACAGCCTCGACAAGTCCATCGCCGTGCTGCCATTCGATAACCTGAGCAGCGATCCCGACAACGCTTACTTCGCCACCGGCATCCAGGACGAGATCCTCACGCGGCTGTCGAAGATCAGCGCGTTGAAGGTGATTTCCCGCACCTCGACGATGCGCATCGCCAGCAAGCCCGAAAACCTGCCCGAGCTCGCACGTCTGTTGGGGGTGTCGGCGATCCTCGAAGGCAGCGTGCAGAAAGCCGGCGACACCGTGCACGTCAATGTGCAGCTGATCCGCGCCGCGACCGACGAGCACCTGTGGGCCGAGAGCTACAACCGCAAGCTCGATGATGTCTTCGCCGTGCAGGGCGAAGTGGCGCAGGCGGTGGCCGATGCGCTCAGTGCGACGCTGACGGGCGCGGAACGCCAGCTGGTCGCTGCCAAGCCGACGACCAATGCGAAGGCCTACGAGTTCTATCTGCGTGGCCTGGCGATGGAGGGGCGGTTCACATCGTCGGGCAACGAGATCAGCGCCCGCGCTGCGGCCTACCAGTCCGCAGTGGACCTGGACCCGCAGTTCGCCGTGGCGTGGGCGCGTCTGGCAGAAGCGCATACCGAGCTCTACTTCAACGAAGAGCACACGCCGCAGCTGCTCGCCAAGATCAAGTACGCGCTCGATCAGGCCACGCGCCTGGCGCCGCAGACCAGCGAAACCTGGGAGGCGCTGGGCTTGTACCGCTACTACGTGCTCGGCGACTACGACGGCGCGTTCGCGGCCTACGCCAAGGCTCTGGAAACACGGCCGAACAACGGCCTGCTGGTCTATCCGCAGGGCAACATCCGTCGCCGTCAGGGCCGCTGGGAAGAGGCGCTGGCGCTGCAGACGCGAGCCGCCGAACTCGACCCTTTGAGCACCAATACCTGGCTCAATATCGGCATCACCTTGCGCGGCCTGCGCCGCTATGACGAGGCGCAGGCCGCGCTCGATCGCGGGCTGGCGGCGTCCCCCGGCGATGGCGAACTGCTGTCGCAGAAGATGCTGACCTACCTCGCTTCCGGCCAGCTCGATGCTGCGGACCGGCTGTTCCGCGAACAGCCGCCCGGCCCGATCCTCCCCTTCCTGGTCTACACGCGCTACCAGACCTTGCTGCTCAAGCGCGACTATGCCGACGGCATCGCGTTGGTACGGCAAGCCCTGCAGAACCGGGCGGCCCTGCGGCCCTGGGAACTGGCGTTCGCCAACTGCTCGCTTGGCGAGCTGGAACTGCACGCCGGCAAGCGCGACGCGGGGCTGGCGCAACTGACCGAATGTCGCGACCAGCTCGCAGCGATGTTCGAGAAGGGCGATGACACGCCCTGGAACTACTCGCCACTGGCCCGTGCCGCTGCGCTGCTCGGCGATCGTGCCGCCGCGGCGCGCTATGCCGAGCTGGGCGTCAAGGCCCTGGCCAATGACGCGATCGGCAATCCGATGGCGGCCGAGATGCAGGCCTTCGTGCTGATGCAGGCGGGCGACAAGGCGCAGGCGATCGCGCGGCTGCGTGACGCGCTGAGCCGGCCCAACCCCAACGGCAGCTCGCTGGCGATGGTGCGCGTGGATCCGTCCTGGGATCCGCTGCGCGACGAGCCGGCGTTCAAGCGGCTGCTGAGCGAGTCGGCGCCATGAGTGCCATGAGTGCACTTCTGGGCGAACTGCAACGCCGCAACGTCCATCGCGCGGCGTTGTTCTATGCCGGTGCCGCCTGGCTGCTGGTGCAGATCGCGACGCAGGTGTTCCCGTTCTTCGACATCCCGAACAGCACGGTCCGGATCGTCGTCATCGCGGTGGTGATCGGCTTTCCATTCGCGATGCTGTTTTCTTGGTTTTACGAATGGACGCCGCAGGGCATCAAGCTGGAAAGCGAGATCGATCGCAGCGAGTCGGTGACCCGCCAGACCGGCAAGACGCTCGATCGCTGGATCATCGCGGTGCTGGGTCTGGCGGTGGTGGTGCTGCTCGCCAACGCGCTGCTCGGACGTAAAGCCGCGCCGGTCGAGCTCGACCGCTCGATCGCGGTGCTGCCGCTGATCAACGAGAGCGGCGACCCCGAAGACGAATATTTCTCGGACGGTCTGTCGGAGGAGCTGATCGCTGCGCTGCTGCAGATCGGCGATCTCAAGGTCATCGGCCGCAGTTCCTCGTTCCGTTTCAAGGGCGGCGTTGATGACAGCAAGACCATCGGTGAAAAGCTCGGTGTGGGCACGTTGCTGGAAGGCACGGTGCGCCGGCAGGGCGATCGCGTGCGCATCGTCGCGCAGCTGATCAATGCGCAAGACGGGCGAGGGCTGTGGGCGCAGACCTACGACCGCGAGCTGAAGGACATCTTCGCGGTGCAGGCCGAGATCGCGCAGGCCGTGGCCGCTTCGCTGAAGCTGAGCCTGCTTGGTGACGCGGCGAAAGCGCGTCAAGACGCGGCGCCGCTCAATGCGGAAGCCCACAGCGCCTACCTGCAAGGGCATTTCTATTACGAGCGCACCAACGTTGCGGATTTCCGCAGGGCCGTCGACTACTTCGATCAGGCGATCCGGCTCGACCCCGAGTACGCGCTGGCGTATGCGGAGCGCTCGGAAGCCTGGAGCTGGATCGCCGATCAGGATACCGAGCCGCATCCGGACGCCTTCGCTGCCGCGCGCCGCGATGCCGAGAAAGCGGTGGCGCTCGACCCGAACCTGGCCGAGGCTCGCACCACCCTGGGCTGGCTGCGTTTCTTCGTCGACTGGAAGATCGACGAGGCGGTGATCGAACTGCGCAAGGCCAAGCAGCTGTCACCGTTCAATGTCCGCGCCAACTACACGCTGGCGCGCGTGCTGGGCTACGCGGGTCAGTTCGAAGAGGCCGAAGCGCTGGCCCGGCTCTCGGTGGAACTCGACCCGCTTTCGGCCAACGCCCGTCGTGACCTGGCACGCGTGCTCTACGTGGCCGGCAAGAACGACGAGGCGATCACGCAGGGACAGAAGATGGCGGAGTTGCAGCCGACGGCGGGCTCGAGCCGTCGCTGGCAGGTGCTTGCCGCCGTGGTCAAGGGAGACAGCGAGATGGCGCTGCGCGAAGCGCAGCTGGAGCCCAGCCCGAGCTATCGCCGCTTCGAGCTGGCCCTGGCCTTCCACGCGCACGGCGATGCGGCTGCCGCCGACGCCTCGCTGGCAGCGTTGATCGAGAAAGACAGCCTGATCGGCGCCTACCAGATCGCCCAGGTCTACGCCTGGCGCGGCGAAGCCGATACGGCGTTCGCCTGGCTG
This sequence comes from Nevskia ramosa DSM 11499, assembly GCF_000420645.1. Classification (NCBI taxonomy): domain Bacteria; kingdom Pseudomonadati; phylum Pseudomonadota; class Gammaproteobacteria; order Nevskiales; family Nevskiaceae; genus Nevskia; species Nevskia ramosa. The sequence continues at coordinate 897,639 of NZ_ATVI01000005.1, forward strand.
CAACGGTCTTACGATCAGCACGACACCGGAACCCTGAACCTGTACGCCGATCCGCTGATGCGCGGTCTGCGCGGCGATCCACGCTATGCCGCAATGCTGTTGAAGATGGCCTGGCCCGGTGCAATGCCGAAATGACCATGTCCGCGAACTCCTTTTTTGCTGAACTGCAGCGTCGCAACGTCCATCGCGCGGCGCTGTTCTATGCCGGCGCCGCCTGGCTGCTGGTGCAGATCGCGACGCAGGTGTTTCCGTTCTTCGATATCCCGAATGCGACGGTGCGGATCGTCGTCATCGCGGTGGTCATCGGCTTCCCGTTCGCGATGTTGTTCTCGTGGTTCTACGAGTGGACGCCGCAGGGCATCAAGCTGGAAAGCGAGATCGACCGCAGCGAATCGGTCACTCGGCAGACCGGCAAGACGATGGATCGCTGGATCATCGCCGTGCTGGCGCTGGCCGTGGTGCTGCTGATGGCCAACACGGTGGTCGGGGGCAAGCGGGCGTCCGGCGACATCGATCGCTCGGTCGCCGTGTTGCCGCTGATCAACGAGAGCGGCGATCCGGCCAACGAGTATTTCTCCGATGGCCTGAGCGAGGAGCTGATCACCGCACTCGCGCAGATCGGCGATCTCAAGGTCATCGGTCGCAGTTCCTCGTTCCGCTTCAAGGGCGGTGCCGAGGGCAGCCGGGTCATCGGCGAGAAGCTCGGGGTGGCCACCTTGCTCGAAGGCACGGTGCGCAAGCAGGGCGAGCGGGTGCGCATCGTCGCCGAGCTGATCAACGCGGCCGATGGTCGTGCGCTGTGGTCGCGTAGTTACGACCGCGATCTCAAGGACATCTTTGCCGTGCAGAGCGAGATTGCCAGCGCGGTCGCGGCCGCACTGAAATCGGCGCTGTTCGCGGCTGCGCCGAAGCCGGCCGCGCCGGAGATCAGCGTCGACGCCCACAACGCCTACCTGCAGGCACGCTTCTATTTTCAGCGCCGCAGCGAAGACGACATGGTCAAGGCCATCCACTACTACGACGAAGCCATCCGTCTCGAACCCGCCTACGCCCAGGCTTACGCGGAGCGCGCCGAGACTGCGATCAGCTTCGCAGACCTGATCGCGGATATCGGCCGCAAGCCCGGCATTCGCGCCGACGCCCTGCGCGATGCCCGAAAGGCCGTGGAACTTGCCCCGGAGCTCGCCGAGGCGCATGCCGCGCTGGGCTGGGCACTGTTCCTGGGCGACTGGCAGTTCGACGAAGGTCTCGCCGAACTGGAACGCTCGGCGCAGTTGTCTTCGAGCAATGCCACCGTGCACAACCTGCTCGCCCGCGTGCTGCTGTACGTCGGACGCTACACGGATGCCGAGGCGGCGGCGCGGCGAGCGATCGAGATTGATCCGCTGATGGCCTCTGCCCACCTCAGTCTGGCGCGCGTGCTGTTCACCATGGGGCGTCTGGACGAGGCCGATGTCCAGGCGCGCAAGGCTGCGGAACTGCAACCGGGATCGGCATCCAGCCATCGCTGGCAGGTGTTCGCTGCCGTGCTGCGTGGCGACGGCGAGGCCGCATTGCGTGAAGCACAGCTGGAGCCCAACGCAGGCTTCCGCCTTTGCTTTGTTGCGCTCGCGCAGGTCGTTCGTGGCGACAGTGCCGCTTCCGATGCGGCGCTGGCGCAATTGACCGCCACGGGTGAGCAGAGCCTTGGGTACCAGATCGCCGAAGTGCACGCCTGGCGCGGCGACAAGGATGCGGCATTCGAATGGCTGCAGCGGGCTTACGACAGCCACGACGGCGGCATTTTGAGTCTGCCCAGCGATCCCCTGCTGAAAGGCTTGCGCAGCGATCCGCGCTATGCGGCGCTGCTGACCCGGCTTGGCCTGCCGGATCCGAAGCCATGACCTCCTTCTTCACCGAACTGCAGCGCCGGAATGTCCATCGCGCGGCGCTGTTCTACGCCGGCGCGGCCTGGCTGCTGGTGCAGATCGCGACCCAGGTGTTTCCGTTCTTCGACATCCCGAATTCGACGGTGCGGATCGTCGTCATCGCGGTGGTCATCGGCTTCCCGTTCGCGATGCTGTTCTCGTGGTTCTACGAATGGACGCCGCAGGGCATCAAGCTGGAAAGCGAGATCGATCGCAGCGAATCGGTGACCCGGCAGACCGGCAAGACGATGGATCGCTGGATCATCGCGGTGCTGGCGCTGGCCGTAGTGTTGCTGCTGACCGACCGCCTGACGCCGAGCAAGCCAGCCGCAGCACCTGCCGACAAATCGATTGCCGTGCTGCCGTTCGAGAATCTGTCGGCGGAGCCGGCGAACGCATTCTTCGCCAACGGCATCCAGGACGAGATCCTGACCGGCCTGGCCCGGATTGGTGATCTCAAGGTCATCTCGCGGACTTCGACGCAGCGCTACTCGAGCCGTCCGGGCAATATTGCCGAGATCGCCAAAGAGCTTGCCGTGGCCCACATCCTCGAAGGCAGCGTCCAGAAATCGGCGAACCGCATCCGCGTCAACGTCCAGTTGATCGATGCCGCGACCGACAATCACCTTTGGGCCGAGACCTACGATCGCGAGCTCGATGACGTGTTCGCCGTGCAGAGCGAGGTTGCGCAGAAGATCGCCGCGTCTCTGAAGGCGAAGCTGACGCCTGCCGAGCGCGTGGCCCTGACGACCTCACCGACCGGCAATCCTGCGGCGTATGCCTTGTACATGAAGGCACGCGCATCGAGCGGGCAGATGAGCCGGCAGGAGATCGACCAGAAGATTGCCGTCTATCGGCAAGCGGTGGCACTGGATCCCGATTTCGCGCTGGCCTGGGCGGAACTTTCGCGTTACGCGAGCCTGGCCGTCTGGGGTGGATACGGCGACGGACAACTGGCGCTCGAAGGCCAGATGGCGCTGGATCGCGCCACCGCGCTGGCGCCGGAACTGCCGCAGGTTGCCAAGGCCCGCGCCGTGTTCCTGTACTACGGAAGCCGTGATTACGCGGGCGCACTTGCCGTCCTGGAGCCGGTCAAGAAAGCCTTGCCCGGTGACTTCGACGTCTGGCTGCTGTCGGGCCTGCTCGAGCGCCGTCTGGGCTTGTGGCAGCAGGCGGTTGCCGATTTCGAGCGCGCCCGACTGCTGGCGCCCAACGATGATTTCGTGATCTTCACCGTAGCTGCCACCCAAGCCTTGATCGGGCACTACGAGGCGACGCTGGCCCTGCTGGCCGAGACCCGGCTCGGGCTCGATGCCGACGTGCCCAGCGCGCTGTGGATCAGGCCGCAGTGCCTGTGGGTACTCGGCCGGCTTGACGATGCCGAGCGAACGCTGGCGCAGATGCCAGCCGGTCTGCCTGCCGTGCAGTCCTTGCGGGGCTTGCAGGCGCTCTATCGGCGTGACTATCCCGAAGCGATCGAACAGTTCCGCAAGGCGGTCGCCAGCAAGGCCGATCTGGACTGGGATCTGAGCTTTTCCAGCTATATCCCCGCGCGTATCGACTGGCAGCTCCGGCTGGCGATGAGCGAACAGCTGGCCGGCGCGACGGAGCAGGCGCGAGCCGGCTACGAACAGCTGAAGGCGCTCGCTACCACTGCGCTGGCTGCGGAGCACAAATCGGCCAATCCGGAAGCCGCCTGGCGTTTCGTACTGGCGATGGCCCTGGCAGGGCTGGGAGAAAGCGATACGGCGGTCGAGCAGGCGCAACAGGCAATTGCCACGCTGGCCGACGCCAACGATGCGCTTGAAGGTCCCGGCTGGCAGTACTACCTCGCCGTGACCTACGCGATGACCGGCAATGCCGCGAAGGCCGTGCCGATCCTCGACCATCTGCTGCACAGACCGAGTTCGCTGCTGACCGTCGAACTGCTGAAGCTCGATCCGATCTGGGATCCGCTGCGCCAGGATGCGCGTTTCCGTAGCTTGCTCGCCGAAGGCAGCGCGACCAGGCCAGCGGTCGCTGCGCCATGAGCAAGCGATCGTTCTTCGCTGAGCTGAAGCGCCGCCACGTCTACAAGGTCGGCGCGATGTACGCAGTCGGCGGCTGGTTGCTGGTGCAGATGGCGACGCAAGTGTTCCCGTTCTTCGACGTGCCGAATGCCGCGGTCCGGCTGGTGGTGATCGTCGTCGTGCTCGGCTTTCCGATCGCGCTGGTGCTGGCCTGGCTGTATGACTTGACGCCGCAGGGCATCGTCCGCACACCGGATTCCTCGGACGAAGAGGCCGCCATGGTCGTGCCGGTGCGGCTCGGCAACGGTCGGAAACTGAGCTTCGCATTGGCTGGCCTGCTGCTGCTCGCGCTGGCCTTTTTCGTCGCCGAGCGCACCTTATTGCGTCCGGCGGATGCGCCCCCCGATCGCTCGCTGGCGGTGCTGCCGTTCGAAAGCCTGTCCGATGACAAGGCCAACGCCTACTTCGCGCAGGGCATCCAGGATGAAATCCTGACCCGGCTGTCGCGGGTCGGCGCGCTGCGGGTGATCTCGCGCAATTCCACCGCCAGCCTCGACAGCAAGCCTGGCGATCTGCCGGGCGTTGCCCGTCGCCTCGGCGTCGCCCATCTGCTGGAAGGCAGCGTGCAGAAGGATGGCGACACGGTGCGGATCAATGTCCAGCTGATCCGCGCCGATACCGACGAGCACCTGTGGGCGGAAACCTATGACCGCAAGCTGGACAGCATCTTCGGCGTCGAAGGCGAAGTCGCGCAGGCGATTGCCGATGCGCTGAACGCCCGCCTGACCGGTGCCGAAACCAAGGCGCTGGACCAGGCTGCCACTCGCAATGCCGCCGCTTACGATGCCTATCTGCGCGGCCTGTCCTACGAGCTGCGCTTCAGCGACAACCAGGACTATCTCGACGCCCGCCGCCATTACCGCGAGGCGGTGAAGGCCGATCCGCAGTTCGCGCTGGCCTGGGTGCATCTGGCGACGACGGTCAGCTATCTGTATCTGAACGGCTTCGGTCACGACGCCCAGGGGCTGGCCGAACTGCGTGACGCTGCCGACACGGCGATGCGCCTGCAACCGGATCTGGGTGAGGCCTGGCTGGCGCGCGGTTATTACTTCTATCGCGGCCTCGGTGACTTCGACGCGGCGCTGGCGGCGTTCGAGCAAGCCCGGCGCCGCCTGCCGAACAGTGCCGATGTCAACGCCGCCATCGCCTACGTCCTGCGCCGCCAGGACCGGTTGGGCCAGGCGATTGCCAATCTGAAGCGGGCCACCGAACAGGATCCGGGCAACATCAGTCACTGGACCGGCATCTCCGAAACCGAGGCGGCCTTGCGTCGCTACGATGCGGCACAGGCGGCGATCGACAGGGCCATCGCGATCAGCCCCGAGAATCCAGGACTGATCGTGCAGAAGACGGGCCTCTACCAGGCCGAAGGCAAGCTCGATCGAGCGCAGGAAATCATCGATGCGCTGCCAGCCGAAGTGGCTGCCCGGGCAGTGGCGATCACCGGTACCCAAATGCTCTATCGGCGCCAGTATCTGGCAGTGACCGAGCTGGTCGGCAAGCTGCTCGCCACGCCCGGCCTCGAGCTCGGTGACCAGGTCATCGGCCTGCAAAGCTTGCTCGGCGGTGGCTATTACTTTGCCGGTCAGCGCGAGGAAGCTAACGCTGCATTCACGGCGGGCAAGAACAAGGCTCTGGAACTGCGCGCCAGAGGCATGGAAAGCGCCGGCTTCGCCTGCAATCTCGCCATCATCGAAGCCGGTCTGGGTGAGCGTGCCGCGGCGCTCGAAGAAGGTGAGAAATGTCTGCGATCGAGTCGCGGCGACCGCTGGCAAGAAGGTCTCGACGCATTCGCGATGGCCAAGATCGAAGCTCTGGCCGGCGAGCACGAGGCGACGCTGAAGCGGCTCGAAAGCTTGACCACGACGGCCAACGCCCTGAACCCCGGTGATCTGCGCTACAGCCCGGTCTGGGAAAGCGTACGCGACGATCCACGCTTCCAGAAAGTGCTGACGGCCAGCAGTCTCCCGCTGACCGGCAACTGAGGCCGCGAGCCGTTGGCACGCTGCGCGCATGTCTGACGTTCGACGAATCCAATACCTCTGCCGGATCTAGCCATGTCCCGTCCCGCTCGCAACCTGATCATGGCCGTCATCGCCTGGGCCGCCATTGCTGCCGCGCCATCAGCCGTTGCGGCATCGGAAAAGAGCGCGCAGGGCTTGCCATCGATCGCCACGAAAACCAAGGGAACGCAGCGTTTCGACGGCTTTCTGCCGCTGTACTGGAACAGTGACGAAGGCAAGCTGTACCTGGAAATTCCCAAGCCGGAAATGAGCCTGCTGTACCTGACGACCCTGACTCAAGGGCTGGGTTCCAACGACGTCGGCCTTGATCGCGGTCAGGTCAGCGACGCGAAACTGGTGCGCTTCGAGCGCATCGGCCCGAAGGTGCTGCTGGTGCAGCCCAATCTCGGCTTCCGCGCGGTCAGCGAGAGTGTTGACGAGCGCCGCGCCGTCGAGCAGTCGTTCGCCGAGTCGGTACTGTTCGGCTTCCCAGTGGTGGCCGTGGAAGGCGAACGAGTGCTGGTCGATGCCAGCGATTTCGCGGTGCGTGACGGGCACGATGCGATCAGCTCGATCGCGCGTGCCGAGCAGGGCAGCTACAAGTTCGACAAGGATCGCAGCGCGGTCTATCTGCCGGGCACCAAGGCGTTTCCGCGCAATACCGAAATCGAGGCGACGGTGACTTTGGCCGGCGAGGGCAGCGGCCCGTTCGTCAAGGACGTGACGCCGACGCCGCAGGCGATCAGCCTGCGCGAGCGCTACTCGTTCATCGCTTTGCCGGAGCCAGGCTATGTGCCGCGCCTGGCCCAGCCCGGTTCGGGCTACATCGAACTGAACTACGCCGACTACGCCACGCCGATCGATGCGCCGCTGATCCAGCATCTGATCCTGCGTCATCGCCTGCAGAAGAAGGACCCGGCCGCAGCGATCAGCGACGCGGTGCAGCCGATCATCTATTACCTGGATCGCGGTGCACCGCCGCCGATCCGCGATGCGCTGCTGGAAGGCGCGCGCTGGTGGAATCAGGCGTTCGAAGCGGCCGGCTATCGCAATGCCTTCCAGGTGGAACTGCTGCCGGAAGACGCCGATCCGCTCGACGTCCGCTACAACATCATCCAGTGGGTGCATCGTGCGACGCGCGGCTGGAGCTACGGCAATGCGGTCAATGATCCGCGAACTGGCGAGATCATCAAGGGCAATGTCACGCTGGGTTCGCTGCGTGCCCGTTACGACTACCTGATCGCCGAAGGTCTGCTATCGCCCTATGGAGAAGAAGGCGCGGTCGATCCGGCGATGCAGAAGCTTGTGATGGCTCGCCTCAGCCAGCTGGCCGCGCATGAAATCGGCCATACCCTGGGCCTGTTGCACAACTACGTCGCCAGCCGCGATGGCCGCACTTCGGTGATGGATTATCCGCAGCCGCTGGTGACGCTCAAGGCCGATGGCACGGTCGATCTGAGCGATGCCTACACCGCGGAAATCGGCATCTGGGACAAGGTCGCGATCGACTACGGCTATCGCGAATTCCCGGCCGGCAGCGATGAACCCGCAGCGCTCGCCGGCATCCTGCGCAAGGCTCAGTCGCAAGGCATCGGCTTTCTCACCGATGAAGATGCGCGACCCGCCGGCGCCGCCCATCCCGATGTCAGCCTCTGGGACAACGGGCGCGACAACGCCGCCGAACTGCGCCGCATGATGGCCGTGCGCAAGGCGGCGTTGGCGCGCTTCGGCGAGAACGCGATCCGGCGCGGCAGGCCGCTGGCCAGCATCGAGGAAGCGCTGGTGCCGCTGTACCTGTATCACCGCTATCAGATCGACGCGACTGCGAAAGCGCTCGGTGGCCAGCGCTATGTCTATGCGCTGCGCGGCGATGGTCAGACGCCGGTGCAGGCGGTGCCCGCGGCCGAACAGCAGCAGGCGCTCGATGCGCTGATCGAGACTCTGCAACCGGCGGCCCTGAGTCTGTCGCCAGCCTTGCTGGCGCTGCTGCCACCCCGGCCACCGGGCTGGCCGGCGACGCGCGAGCTGTTCGCCCGCAGCACCGGCCTGACCTTCGATGTCACGGCTCCTGCGGTTGCCGCGTCCACCTTGACCATCGGCGCACTGCTGCAGCCGGAACGCGCAGCGCGCTTGGTGCAGCAGCAAGCGCTGGATGGCAGCCTGCCGGGCTTCGAAACGATCGCCGATCGCTTGATCGCGGCCAGCTTCTATGGCTCTGAGCAGACCGGCATCGATCAGGAAATCCGCAACGCGCAGCAACTGATCATCGTGCAGAAGCTGATCGCGCTGGCCGGCAAGGGTGGCAGCCCGGCCGTACGCGGCATCGCACTGCTGAAACTGGAGAAGTTGCGCAGCCGTGGACCCAAGGCCGGCGCGGCGTCCAGCGGTCAGGCCTTGCTGATCGCCGACCTGATCCGCCGCTTCCAATCGGTCACCGATCCGGCGGCGGGCACGCTGCCGGAACCGAAGCTGCCGGCCGGACCGCCACTCGGCGATTGAGGTCGTCCCGGATCAGAGGTTCCTCTGTCTGCGGGGGCCACGTAGACTGCGCGACTGCCAAGGTCGAAGCTCATGAACGAACCCGCTCCACTCGCCGAATCCGCCAAGCCACGCCGCAAGGGCCCCACCAAGGGGATCTACCTGCTGCCGAACCTGTTCACGACCGGCACCTTGTTCGGCGCGTTCTACGCGATCGTGTCGTCGATGAACGGCAACTTCGATCAGGCAGCGATCGGCATCCTGTTCGCGATGATTGCCGACGCGCTCGATGGCCGCATCGCACGGATGACCAATACCTCGACCGATTTCGGCAAGGAATACGATTCGCTGTGCGACATGGCGGCCTTCGGCATCGCCTCGTCAATCGTCGTCTACGCCTACAGTCTGCGTTTCCTGTCCGACTACCAGTGGCTGGGCGGCAAGCTGGGCGGCGTGCTGGCGATGACCTATGCCACCTGTGCAGCGCTGCGTCTGGCTCGCTTCAACGTGTTGGCCGCGATCAAGGGCAGCAGCAAGGATTTCTTCGGCCTGCCGAGCCCGGCCGCCGCGGCGGTGGTGGTGTTCTTCGTCTGGACTGCGTTCAGCTATGACCTGAGCGGGCTCGACGTGCTGATTCCAGCCAGCATCCTGACCCTGGGCAGCGCGCTGCTGATGGTGTCGTCGATCCGCTACAACAGCTTCAAGAAGATCAATCTGGCGGGGCGCATGCGCTTCCTGCCGTTCGTCGCGGTGATCGGCGTGCTGGCGCTGGTGTCGATCAATCCGCCGCTGATCCTGTTCCTGGTGTTCTTCGGCTACGCGATGTCGGGGCCGGCAGCCACTGTCATCCGCCGCCTTCGCAACAAGCCGACGCCAGCATGAGCCAGAAGCCCGCAATGATTCCACGCCTGAAGATCGACTACGTTTCCGACATCGCCTGCCCCTGGTGCGCGATCGGCCTTGCCGGGCTCGTCGAAGCCGCGGACCGGCTGCGGGGTATTTTGGAAGTCGAGTTGCATTTCCAGCCGTTCGAGCTGAATCGCAACATGCCGCCGGAAGGCGAGAACATGGGCGAGCATCTGGCCGCCAAGTCCGGTGCCACCGCTGCCCAGATCAATGACGAACGCAGCAACCTGACCGCCATCGCGGCCGAAGCCGGACTGGAGTTCAAGCTCGATCGCGACACCCGGGTCTGGAACAGCTTCGACAGCCATCGCCTGGTCTACTGGGCCGAACTGGCCGGCGACCCGCTGCTGCTGAAGACTGCCCTGTTCAAGGCGAATTTCTGTGAAGGCCGGCAGATCTCCAATCACGAGGTGCTTGCCGGGATCGCCGTCGAATGCGGGCTGGATGGCGAGCGCGCGAAGGAAATCCTGTCGACCGAAACCTATCTCGATGAAGTCGACGAGCGCATGAAGCTGTGGATGAGTCGCGGTATCCGCGGCGTGCCGGCGATCATCTTCAACGAACGCCATCTGGTCGAAGGCGGGCAATCGGCCAGCACTTTCGTGAAGATCATGCGTCAGCTTGCCGGTCTCGATCCGCCTGAGACCGCGCCGACGAGCGCGCCGGTCTGAGCGAAGAGCGCCGACACGCGGACTTTGCGTCTGCGGCGTCTTCCTCTATCATTCGCGCATCATGCAAGCCCGCACCAGCTCCCCGATGTTCTTCGCGCCGACGCTGTTCGGCCGCGAGCTGCTGCTTGCCCTTCGACTGCTGCCGTAAGGCAGACCATCGAAATCCGCCCGTCCGGGGGCTAGTACCGGAAAAATAGTAAACATGCAGCCTGGACATCCAGTCCAAGACCGACACATCCCTGTATCGGATTGCTGAACGACGGCTATCGCCGTCGGAAATCAAAACACTGTATTTGCGAGAAAACCATGAAAGACCAGCTCATCATTTTCGATACCACCTTGCGCGATGGCGAACAGTCGCCGGGTGCTGCCATGACGCTCGACGAAAAGGTGCGTATCGCGCTGGCGCTGCAGAAGTTGAAGGTCGATGTCATCGAAGCCGGCTTCGCGATCGCCAGCCCCGGTGACTTCGCCTCCGTGCAGGCGGTGGCCCGCGCGGTCAAGGAATCGGTCGTCTGTTCCTTGGCCCGTGCCAATGCCGCCGACATCGCCCGCGCCGGCGAAGCCTTGCAGCCTGCGGTGCGCAAGCGCATCCACACCTTCATCGCCACCAGCGCGATCCACATGGAAAAGAAGCTGCGCTTGACGCCGGATCAGGTCGTCGACAACGCAGTCGGTGCAGTCAAGCTGGCGCGCACCTTCACCGATGACGTCGAGTTCTCGGCCGAGGACGCAGGCCGGTCCGACATCGATTTCCTGGTCCGCATCTTCGACGCGGTGATCAAGGCCGGTGCCACCACGCTCAACGTGCCGGACACCGTCGGCTACATGATCCCGAGCCTCTGGGGCGAGCGCTTCAAGACCTTGATCGAGCGGGTGCCGAACGCCGACAAGGTGATCTGGTCGACGCACTGCCATAACGATCTCGGCATGGCGGTCGCCAACTCGCTGGCTGCGGTGATGAACGGCGCGCGCCAGGTCGAGTGCACGATCAACGGCCTTGGCGAGCGTGCCGGCAATGCCGCAGTCGAGGAGATCGTCATGGCCATCCGCACGCGCCACGACATCTTCCCGGTCACCACCCGAGTCGATGCCACGCAGATCGTGCCCTGCTCGCGCCTGGTCTCGAACATCACCGGCTATCCGGTGCAGCCGAACAAGGCGGTGGTCGGCGCCAATGCCTTCGCGCATGAGTCCGGCATCCATCAGGACGGCGTGCTCAAGCATCGCGAGACTTACGAGATAATGCGTGCCGAAGATGTCGGCTGGTCTTCGAACAAGCTGACCCTCGGCAAGTTGTCCGGCCGCAGCGCCTTCCGTGCCCGGCTTGACGAACTCGGCTATCAGTTCAAGTCCGATGCCGAACTCGCCGAAGCCTTCGCGCGCTTCAAGGATCTCGCCGACAAGAAGCAGGAAATCTTCGATGAGGACTTGCAGGCCCTGGTCACCCAGACCGAGCAGGCCCGTGCCGAGGAGCGCGTGACCTTGCAGTGGCTCGAAGTCACTTCGAAGACCGGCACCAAGCCCTTGGCCAAGGTGGCCTTGGCGGTCGATGGCGAAATCCGCGAAGTGCAGGCGTTGGGCGATGGCCCGGTCGATGCCGTGTTCGCGGCGATCGAGCAGCGGGTCGGCACCGGGGCCAAGTTGCTGCTCTATTCGGTGAACGCGATCACCACCGGCACCGATGCCCAGGGCGAAGTCACCGTGCGCTTGAGCAAGGATGGCCGCGTGGTCAATGGCTTGGGTGCCGATACCGATATCGTCATCGCTTCGGCGAAGGCCTATCTGAACGCGGTGAACCGCCTCGAGATCCCGACCAGCCGCGCCCATCCGCAGCATGCGGAATTCGCGGCGATGCCCTGATTCGGTCATCCGATCGACCGATGTCGGTCAGCAGCACGAACCCCGGCTTCGGCCGGGGTTTTTTTGTCGTCGGCAACTACGCCGCGGGTCGGCGAATCTCCGCTGGCCCTCGGGTCGGCACGGTAAAGTAGCGCCATGCAAAGCCAACGCCGCGCTCGCCTGCTGAAAGCGCTGGACCTCGAGGTCTGGGCGCGCCGTGGCGCGCCGCGCGTCGCCGCGGCAGACACGGCGTCGGTGCTCGACGCGCCGTCGATGGCCGACTACGACCAGCCGGAAGCCGATGTTCCGCCAGCGCCGGCACCGAGAACGAGTGCGCCCCGTGCTGCGCCGCGTCCGCAGCCACCACCGCTGCTGCTCGTCGAACCGGAACCGGTTGCACCGCCGTACGTAGCCCCGGCCGATTGGGATGGGCTCGCCGCAGCCGTCGCCAGCTGCACGCGCTGCAAGCTGTGCAAGACGCGGACGAAGACGGTGTTCGGTGTCGGTCCGCAGGATGCCTCGCTGCTGGTGATCGGCGAGGGTCCCGGTGCCGATGAAGACCAGCGCGGCGAGCCCTTCGTCGGCAAGGCCGGCAAGCTGCTCGACGAGATGCTGAACAGCATCGGCCGCGCGCGTGCCAGCAATGCCTATATCGCCAATGTCGTGAAGTGCCGCCCGCCCGGCAACCGCGATCCGGAATCCGATGAAGTGGCCGCCTGCCGGCCGTTCCTCGATCGCCAGATCGAACTGATCCAGCCCCAACTCGTTCTGGCACTGGGTCGCATCGCCGCACAGCGCCTGCTCGGTTCCGATGCGCCGCTTTCGAAACTGCGCGGCCCGCTGCATGCCTATGGGCCCGCGAAGACGCCGGTGCTGATCAGCTATCACCCGGCCTATCTGCTGCGCTCGCCGGGCGAGAAGGCCAAGAGCTGGCTCGATCTGAAGCGCGTGCACCAGATGCTGGCCAAGTCCGAAGCGGCCGTTCGTTGATCGGCTCTCCACTATTTCATCCGAACGTCCTGCCGTGAGCGCTTTGCCGAAAGAAGCCAAAGAGGCCAAAGAAATTTGGGCGATCCTGCCGATGCAGGTGGCGCTGCTGCCGCTGGTGCTCGAGATCGAGCGCCGCGCCTACGAATTTCCTTGGACCGAAACGATCTTCAAGGACTGCTTGAAGTCTGGCTACAGCGCCTGGGTGCTGGCCGGCGATGACGGCCGCCTCGCTGGCTACGCACTGATGAGCATGGCCGTCGACGAAGCGCACGTGCTGAATCTCTGCGTCGATCCGTTCCAGCAGCGGCGCGGCTTCGGCCTGAAGCTGCTGAAGCATTTGATGAAGATCGCCCGCGCGGCTCAGGCGTCGATCGTGCTGCTGGAAGTACGCAAGTCGAACAAGGCTGCGCTGAAGCTTTACGAGGGGATAGGCTTCGCGCGGATCGGCGTACGCAAGGCCTATTACCCGGCCGCGGGCGGCCGCGAAGACGCGCTGGTGCTCGGCTTCGACATCCTGTGATTCGGGCAGCGTGCGCCTGATGTCGCGCCGCACGCTGGCCATTCTGCTGGCTGGCCTGCTGATGGGCGCCGCCGGCATGGCCTTGCTGAATCATTTGCAGAAGCCCGCTTCGATTACTTCGGTTGCCGGCAACACGGTCGCCGCGCATGAAGCCGATCCTGAAAGTGCGACGAACGCGGACGTGGTCTGGGCGATCAGCCTGGTGCGCGCCCGGCCCGGTCAGCGCGAACGATTGCTGCGTTTTCTGCGTGCGAACTGGCTGGCGCTGGATGCGCAACTGCTGGCTCAAGGCCGGATCAGCAGCTATCGCCTGCTCGAAGCCGATGTCGTTACGGGGGTGATCAACGACAGCAAGCGCTGGGACTACGCGGTGATCCTCGAATACCGCGATCGTCAGGCGATGCAGGATTTCGTGCCGGCCTACCTTGCGCTGCTGAAGGCGCGGCCGCAGGTGCGGATCGACGGACTGGTATTCGCCGATCTCGGCGAGGTGGTGCAACAACAGGTCGCAAGTCCGCTCGGGAACGACAGTGAATAAACCGCGACGCAGTGCGCAATGGGCCTGGGCGTTCAACGACTGGGCGAACTCGGCCTTCGCGACGACCGTGCTGGTCGGCTTCTTTCCGATCTTCTTCAAGCAGTACTGGGCGACGGAAGTCGATGCCACCGATGCCACCTTGTACCTCGGCCTCGGCAATTCCGCCGCCGCGCTGATCGTGATGCTGATCTCGCCCTGGCTCGGCGCACTGGCCGATCGGCTCGGTGCTGCAAAACGTTTCCTCGGCGTGTTCACCGTGCTCGGTGCGTTGGCGACCTTCACCCTGGCCTTCGTCGGCGCCGGCCAGTGGCATCTGGCGATCGTGGTGTTCGCGCTGGCCTCGATCGGTTTCTTCGGCAGCCTGACTTTCAATGACGCGCTGCTGGTCAGTGTCGCCACGCCCGAGGAAAGCGATCGCGTGTCCTCGTTCGGCTACGGCCTTGGCTACCTCGGTGGTGGTCTGCTGTTCCTGATCAACGTGGCGATGGTGCTGAAACCGGAAGTCTTCGGCCTGGCCGACAAGGTTGCTGCGACGCGCGCCGCGTTCATCAGCGTGGCGCTGTGGTGGCTGCTGTTCTCGATTCCGCTGTTCCTGCGGGTGCCGGAAACCCGCAACGCCAACCAGCAGCCGTTCGGCTGGCAGGAGATCTTTGCCACCGTCCGCCAGATCTCCCAGCACCGTCCGGTATGGATGTTCCTGCTCGCGTACTTTCTGTACATCGACGCCGTCGGTACCCTGGCGCAGATGGCAGTCGATTTCGGCCTCAATCTCGGCTTCGCTTCGGATAGCCTGATCAAGGCGCTGCTGATCGTGCAGTTCGTCAGCTTCCCGGCGGCGATCGGCTTCGGTTATCTGGCCGACCGCATCGGCACCAAGCGCGCGATCTACCTCGGCTTGTCGGTCTATATTGCGGTGACGATCTGGGGCTACTTCATGCAGACCGAGGCGCAGTTCTACCAGATGGCGGCGGCGATCGGTCTGGTGCAGGGCGGGGTGCAGTCCCTGAGCCGTTCGTACTTCGCGCGGCTGATTCCACCGGAGCAGGCCGGCCAGTTCTTCGGCTTCTACAACATGCTCGGCAAGTTCGCGGCGGTGCTCGGGCCCTTGGTGGTCGGCATCGTCGCCGCAACCACCGGCAATCCGCGGCTATCGATCCTGGCGCTGATCGCGTTCTTCATCATCGGCATCGTGCTGCTGGCTAGAGTGCCGGAGCCGATCAGGGATTAATGCGATTCAACGTGCTGCCTCCGGTTCGGACAATGATCCGGAGACGGCGTGGACTACCGAGCATTCAAAGCGTGCCGCTCAAGGAGCAATGACTTCGAAGGCGCCAATGTCGCAGATTGCCGTTCCGTTGCCATCACCGTCCTGAGGTCGTGCCACGCGGCGCTGATCGGTGCTCCGGCAACTGTCACCTACCGCGGCATCGATCGCGATGCTGCCCGGGCGTAGCGCGAACGTGGGGGACTTCCAGCCGTTAAGCGCCAGCGGATACATCACGGTTTCGAAACTGTCGGAATTGAGCACCAGCAAGGTCGTTGCGCAGTTGCCGGAGTCGTCGGTGCCGCGCAGCAGGCCGACCAGCGAGAACTGGGCGCCGGAGCCGACATTCAGGCAGTTATGCTCGACTCTTTCGTAGCCTTCCGAATCACCGGGCAGGCCGTTGCCGGCAGCAGCGCAATGACGGCACAGTGGCGCGCCGAAGGAGCGAATCTGATGACCATGTGGTTTCTCCTGCGTGGGTGCGACGTGCTGTTCTGATTCGCGCCGGTGCTCGGCCAGGAATCGATGCGCTTCGACCCGCAACATCCGGATCAGAAGACGATCCGGATGTTGCCGGTTTTACCGATCGTTCAAAGCTCGCCGCTCAGGGGGCCGTGACTTCAAAGGCGCCAATGTCGCAGATTGCCGTTCCGTTGCCATCGCCGTCCTGAGGACGTGCCACGCGGCGCTGGTCGCTGCTCGGGCAAGCGCCTACCGCGGCATCGATGGCGGTGCTGCCTGGGCGCAGGGCAAAGGTCGGTGACTGCCAGCCATTCAGCGCCAGCGGATACAACTCGGTCACGAAGGTGTCGGTATTGAGTACCAGCAAGGTGGTTGCGCAGTTGCCGGAGTCGGTGCCACGCAGCAGGCCGACCTGCGAGAACTGGGCGCCGGTGCCAGTGCTCAGGCAGTTCTGATCAAGCTGATCGACGCCATTGTCCGGATCCGCGGTCAAGCCGTTGCCGGCGATGATGCTGTTGGCGATCGCGATGCGGCCACGATTGACCAAGCCGTAGATTTCGTTGCCCGCGATGGTCACGTTGACCAGACGTGCCGCTACGGTGGGGCCGTCGTAACGTCCGCCGTTCTCGACGGCGGCGACGCCGCTGTAGGGTTCGTGGTTGGTGTTGCCGCTGACCGTGCTGTTCTCGAGGCGCAGCTGGCCGCTGCCGGTATTGAGGATCGCGGCGCCGGAACCGTTGACCGAAACAGCGTTGTTTTCGAAGCTTGCGCGACGAATATCGGCCGTGCCGCTGTTGTAGATCGCGCCGCCGAGACCGCTATCGTCGTCATCAGATGCACTGTTGCTGCTAAAGCGGGCATCGCGAACGGTCAGGCTACCCTTGTTGTAGATGCCGCCGCCGGCGCCGAAGCTGCCTTCGCCTGCTGCCGAGCGATTGCCATCGATACGTGAGGTATCGATGTTCAGCGTGCCCTCGTTCCAGATGCCGCCGCCGGAGCCTGGCGCGAACGCGGCGCTGGAGAGATTGCTCGACACGCCGCAGAATTTCAGGTTGAGCGTGCCGCCGGCATTGACGTCGAGGCCGCCGCCGCGGAACGGTTCGCGGCCGTTGCGCACGGTCAGCTTGCTGAGGGTGGCCACTGCGCCCGGAAGCACTTCAGCGACGCGATCAATGCGGCCGGCATCGATGACAGTGACATCCATGCCTTTGCCGAGGATGGTCAGCGTGCCCTTGATGTCGAGATCGCCGTCGACGTTGTTGTCGTCATCGACGAGCGGATCCTCGACCTCCGGATTCTGCTGCGGCGCGATGCTGAGCGTATAGGTGCCGGCGGCGAGAATGATCCGGCTGGCACCGGGTGTCTGGTTGGCAAGCTGTACCGCTTCACGCAGCGAGCAGTCGCTGTTGCAGCTGCCATCCAGGCTGTCGGTGAACTTGGTCACCACGATATCGGCGGCCAATGCGGCCTGCAGTGGCAGGGCGGCGGTGGCGACCAGCAGGATGCTGGCGCTGTGGCGCACGGCAGTGACGAGATGCTTGTTCATGTTTTTCCCCCGAGTGATTGCAGAGGCCGACGTTGCGGCTGATCTGCTGGTGATGGTCAGCGGCTTGTCTTGCCGTGCTGCTGCCCGACCAGCCTTTTAACGCGATTCTCATAATGGCGGGAATCGGTGAAAACACCTATGGCAGCTCGCAGCGCAGGCTGACTGACAGCATCTGCATCATCGAGATCCGCCGATCTTGGCGCTGATCACGTTGATCATCGGGGCATCGCGCTGCTGGTCCGAGTGCCGGAGGCTATGCAGGGGCGGTTCGGCAGATAGTTGGTTGAAGCATCCGGATCGCGAAACAATCCGGATGTTGCACTGACTTGGTTCGACCAGATCAGAAACCCCGATCAGGGCTTCGTGCGCTCGTAGGAACCAAGATCGCAGGCGATGATGCCGTCACCATTGCCATCACGCAGCCGGATGACGCGACGCTGATCGGTGAACGGGCAAGCACCAATGGCGGCGTCGACGGCAACGCTGCCTTTACGCAGTGCGAAGGTCGGCGACTGTCCGTTGTTCATCGCCAGTGTGTGCAGCACGGTCACGAAGCTGTCGGCATTGAGCACCAGCAATGTGGCCGCACAGTTGCCGGTGTCCGTGCCGCGCAGCAGGCCGACCTGCGAGAACTGGGCGCCGGTGCCGACGTTCAGGCAGTTCTGATCGAATCCATCGACGCCAGTGTCTGGATCCTCGACAGGGCCGTTGCCAGTAATGATGCTGTTGGCGATCGAGAGCCGGCCACGGTTGGTCAGTCCGTAAATTCCATTGCCAGCAATGGTGACGTTCACCAGCCGCGCCGACATTGTCGGTCCATCGAAAGAATAGCCATTCTCTACTGCCGCCGAGGGCACACTCTCTCCGCCGGCACCGTCCTTAGTACTGCCGGTGAAGGTGCTGTTCTCTAGTCTCAGCTGGCCAATACCTGTATTGAGGATCGCGGCACCGGAACCGATAGCCGAAACCCGGTTGTTCTCGAAGCTCGAGCGGCGGATGTCGGCTGTCCCACTGTTGTAAATCCCGCCCCCGAGGCCGCGGTCGTCGTCGTCAAAGGAACGGTTGTCAATGACGCGGGAATCGCGCATGGTCAGGTTGCCCTGGTTGTAGATTCCGCCTCCAGAACCGAAGAAGCCTTCACCCGCCAATGAGCTGTTGCCGTCGATGCGCGAACCATCGACATTCAGCGTGCCCCCATTCCAGATGCCGCCGCCGTGGCCTGCTACAAAGGCGGCACTCGCAAAACTGTTCGACACGGCGCAGGAACTCAAGGTGAGCGTACCGTCGGCATTGACATCGAGACCGCCGCCGCGGAACGGTTCGCGGCCGTTGCGCACGGTCAGCTTGCTCAGTGTCGCGACGGCGCCCGGCAACACTTCGGCGATGCGATCAATCCTTCCGGCATCGATGGTGGTGACGTCGATACCGCGGCCGACGATGGTCAGCCGACCCTTGATGTCAAGATCGCCATTGAGATTGTCGTCGTCATCGACCAGCGGATTTTCCGACGCTACGTCGTTGTAGATCGGCGCGATGCTGAGCAAGTAGGTGCCGGCAGCAAGAACGATCCGGCTGGTGCCCGGAGTCTGGTTGGCGAGTTGAACCGCTTCGCGCAGCGAGCAGTCGCTGTTGCAGCTGCCATCGAGACTATCGGTGAACTTGGTGACCAGGATGTCCGGATTGGCGGCCAATGCTGCCTGCAGCGGCAACGTGGCTGAGGCGATCAGCAAGCCGCTTGCGCAGTGGCGCATGGCAGTGACAAGACGCTTGTTCATGTTGTTTCCTCCCGAGTGATGCAGAGGCCGGACGTCGCGGCTGCTCTGCTGATGATGGCCAGCGGCTGATGACTGCGCCGCCGCCGAACAAGCTTTTAGCGCGGTTTATGGGAAGCGGGGAGCGTAGGAAAATGCCTGCTGCGGATACATCAAAAGTTCAGGGCTGCGTGCGCTCGTAGGAACCGAGATCGCAGGCCGCGATGCCGTCGCCATTGCCGTCACGTGGGCGGATGACGCGTCGCTGATCGCTGCTCGGACAAGCACCAACAGCGGCGTCGATGGCAACGCTGCCTTTGCGCAGCGCGAACGTTGGCGACTGCCAGTTGTTCAGTGCCAGCGGATGCAGCACGGTTACGAAGCTGTCGCTGTTGAGCACCAGCAAGGTCGTTGCGCAGTTGCCGGTATCGGTGCCGCGCAGCAGGCCGGCCTGCGAGAACTGGGCGCCGGCCCCTTCGTTCAGGCAGTTCTGATCGCGTTGGTCATCGCCGTTGGACTCGGGTTCCATGAAGCGCAAGCCATTTCCGGCAATGATGCTGTTGGTAATCGAGATGCGGCCGCGGTTGATCAGGCCCGTGGCAGGATTGCCGGCGATGGTGACGTTCACCAGTCTCGCCAAGGCCGTCGCTCCCTCCAGGCTGCGGCCATTCTCGATGGCGCCGGCCGTCTGCTGGTCCGAGAAGGCGTTGGTGTTGCCGCTGAGCGTGCTGTTCTCGATTCGCAGCGTGCCGGTGCGGACATTGAGGATGGCGGCCCCCGAACCGCTGCCCGAAACCTGATTGTTCTCGAACGTGGCGCGGCGAATGTCGGCGGTGCCTTCGTTGTAGAGGGCGCCGCCTTCGCTGGTTTCGCCTTCATCGGTCGCGCGGTTTCGAATGAAGCGTGCATCGCGTACGGTCAGGCTGCCGAGGTTGTAGATGCCGCCGCCAAAGCCGTGACGGGATTCGGCAGCTGCCAGATTGCCGTCGATCCGTGAGGCATCGATGCTCAACGTTCCGCGGTTCGCGATGCCGCCGCCAGTCGCGTTCGAGATGTTGGCGAACGAAACGTTGCCGGTCACTCCGCAAGATTGCAGACCAAGCGTGCCGCCAACGTTGACGTCGAAGCCCGAACCGCCAAGCGCTTGGTATCCATTGCGGACGGTCAGCTTGCTGAAAGTGGCGGCTGCGCCGGGCAACATCTCGGCGATGCGATCGATGCCACCGGCATCGATCATGGTGATGTCCATGCCGCGGCCAACGATGGTAAGCGTGCCTTTGATGTCGAGATCGCCGTTGAGGTTTTCGTCGTCGTCAATGAAGCCTTCCGAGCTTGGGTCGGGGTCTTCATCGGGCAGGATGCTCAATCGGTAGGTACCGGCGGCGAGAACGATCCGGCTGGCGCCGGGAGTCTGGTTCGCGAGCAGCACCGCCTCACGCAGCGAGCAATCGGCGTCGCAACTGCCATCGAGACCGTCGGTGAATTTGGTGACGATCAGGTCGGGGTTGGCAGCCAATGCAGGCGGCAATGGCAGCAGCGCGACGCCGAGCAGCGCGCTGGCGGCACAGTGACGTGCCCTTGCGGCTAATCCGATGATCATGTTGCTTCTCCCGAATGGGTGCGACACGGCCTTCTGATGCTCCAGCAATCTTGCAGGCGGCCCGATCAGCGATCCCTCACCGATCTACCGACGGTTGAGCGCGCTGCCCAGCTTGTTCGCAGCTTGCCTTCGTGTCTGTCGAGAGATTGTGAAAACATTTACAGCTCGCTCCAGCGCGCGTTGCCGTCCGCTGCCGGCCTCGTCGAGATAGCGCAACTGGAGATACAACGCCAATACCGGCATCAGCGTCGGCGCCAGTTCCGGACGCATTGCGATCACTCTCGAGACGTAATCGCGTGGCCCTTCGTCATCACCTTGAATCAGACCGATGCGCGCAAGCTTCTGCTGCAGGCGATGCCAGGCGCGCTGCGCAGCATCGACAGGCCGATGAACCCGCGCCTGCTGCAGCAGCAGCCAGCCAAGACCGGTCAGCGCGACAGTGATCAGGATAGTCAGCGCCAGGATCATGTCGTGCCAGTCGCCGAGCCCGAAGCGTTGCAGGAAGTCGGCTTGCAGTTCCGGGCCATAGCCGAGCACCCAGTGATTCCACTGCGCGTTGGCCCAGTCCCAGCGGGCCTGCAGATTGAAGCGGAAACCCTGGCGTTGGGTCGGGTCGAGGAAGGCGGGGAGGTCGGTGTCGCTCAAGGCGCTGCCGATGCCGCGCTCGACTCTTTCCGGCGCTACCGCCGCAGTGGGATCGACGCGCTGCCAACCGCGGCCGGCCAGCCAGACTTCGGTCCAGGCGTGGGCATCGCTCTGGCGGATGATCCAGTAATCGCCGATTGCGTTCGGTTCGCCGCCCTGGTAGCCGGTGACGATGCGCGCGGGAATGCCGGCAGCGCGCATCAGTACTGCGAAGCTGGAGGCGTAGTGCTCGCAGAAACCGCGCCGGGTGTCGAACAGGAATTCGTCGACGCTGTTCCGGCCCAGGCTCGGCGGCCGCAAGGTGTAGCTGTAGTCGCCGGTTCGAAAGCGCTGCAGCGCGGTGCTGACGATCGCGGCATCGTTGAGCCCCTGATCGCGCCACTGCCGGGCCAGCGCCTGGGCACGCGGATTGGAGTTCTTCGGCAGTTGCAGCATCTGCGTTCGCAGCCGGTCCGGCAGCCGGGTTTGCAGACGGTATTGCGGATGCGAACTCAGCCGATAAAGCCGCCGATCGCGAAGCTCGCCCTGGGTCAGCACCAGTTGGTAATCGGCGTTCAGGCGAGCGTCCGATGGCAGGCCGACTCGTGACGGCAGATCGAGCGCGAACAGCCAAGGCGTGCGGTTCGGCTCCAGCACCACTTCGTAGCTGTAGGCCGGGCCGGACAGTTCGGCGACCGGGTCCTCGGCTTCCGGTGGGCGAATGCCGCTGTCCCACTTGCGGCCGTCGAAGCGGGCGAAGCTGGGCCCGCGCCAATAGCGTTGGCTGGCCGGCGGCACGGCGCCCTCGAAGCGCACCCGGAAGGCCACCGCTTCGGAGTTGATCAGGCTGGATATCTCGCCGGGCGCCATCGAGTCCGACAGACCCGAACGCGCGGCACCAGCATCGGACGGCAAACCCCAGATCGGCCCGGGAATGCGTGGGAACAGCACGAAGATCAGCAGCATCAGCGGCAGTGCGCGCAGCACCATGCCGCTGCTCATCCGCAGGCTGTCGCGCAGCGGCAAGGCGCTACCCGGGTGGTTGGCGTCGATCAGTACGCCGGTGATCAGCGCGGTCATCACCAGCAGGTAAGCCGCTGTCCACAGCTCCTGCGAAAACAGGAAGTGGGTGATCAGCATGAAGTACATCAGGAACACCATGACCATCGTGTCGCGGCGCGCGCGTAGCTCCGTGAGCTTCAGCGCGGCCATCACCGTGATCAGCGCGACTCCGGCGGTCTGGCCACTGACCCGGCCGAAGCTCGCGTAAACGCCGGCGAAGGCGCCGAAGGTCAGCAGCACGCGCATCCAGCCGGGCAGCATCGGCCAGCCGCGATAGGCAGCGGCCGTACGCCAGGCGACGATGCCGACCACCAGCATGGCGGCCCAGATCGGCAGACGTTGCAGATGCGGTGCCAGCAGCAAGCTGAGCACCACCAGCAGCCGCAGCAGCGCGGCGCGGGGCAGCAGATCGGCGATCGTCGATGGCTTCTTCTTCGCCATGGTGATCAATGCAGCGCCAGCGCCGCGAGGCAGGTGTGCCGATGTTGAGCCCCTAGCGCGGGCGACACGCTGCCACCAGGCAGTCGCAGGCCGTATTGACGTTGTGCGGCATCGGCATCGAGCACCCAGCGGCACAGCTGGGCCAGGCGCTGTTCCGGACCCCAGGACGCTGGCAGCGTCTGCCAGTCCAGCCAGAGTTCATCGGCCTGGTTGTCGCTGAACAGCTTGACCAGCGGCTGCGGATTCCGGGCCAGGCTTTTCCAGTGGATGCTGCGCAAGGCATCGCCGGCCTGATAGCTGCGCAAGCCGCTGAACTCGTCCGGCCCGGGGCGCTGCGTGGCCCATCGGCCGTCATCGCCGTGACCGCTGGTTTGAGGTGCGGTGCCTTCCGCAGCCGGCTTCGGATAGATCAGGCAGGCCAGGTCCAGCTCGACCCAGGTCCAGGCGTGAAACAGGCCGAGCGGAAATTCCGTGGCCACCGCGAAGCGCGGCGCCGGCAGCCAGCCGCGTTTCGTGCTGGCCAGCGCCAGACTCAGCGTGGCGCTGCTGTCGGCCGACACATCGGCATAGGCCAGCGGCGCTTGATCCTGCCAGGCGATGGTCAGCGCGTGACGCGGGCTGCGGCTGGGGTTGTCGAGGCGGATCGAGAACTGCGCCGTATCGCCTGCGAACGCAGGTTCCGAGCCCTGCGCGGCAATGCTCAGATTGACCAGATTGCCGTGCGTGTAATGCATCGCCAGCAGGCCGATGCCGGCGAGCAGGAAGGTCAGCGCGAAGGCCATGCTGTTCGAGTAGTTCATCGCCCCGAGCAGCATCACGAACAGCAGCAGGCCGTAACCGTAGCCATAGCGCGTCGGCACGATGTAGACCCGCCGCCGGCCGATCGTCCACGGCCCCGGCACGCGTGGCGTGCGGGTGGCGATCCAGTTCTGGAAGCGCCGGCGCAGTCTGCTCATCGGGTTCATCGCGGCTCCGGAATCCGCGGAGCGGCGAGGCGGATCACGGAATCGCCACCGCCGCCAGAATCTCGTCGGCGATCAGCCGCGTGTCGCCGCGCTCGACGGCGCTCAGGCGATGGCTGGCGACCGAGGCAAACACGGCTTGCAGGTCCTCCGGAATGACACCGGAACGGCCTTCGAGCAGTGCCCAGGCCTGGGCGGCATGTTTCAGCGCCAGGCCGGCGCGCGGGGACAGGCCATGCTTCAGCGCGCGGTGTTCGCGGGTCGCGCGGAGCAGGGCCATCAGGTAGTCGATCAGTGCCGGGCTGGTGCGGACCGTTTTCACCTGCTGCTGGAAGCTGCGCAACTGCGCGGCACCGAGCACCGGCGACAGGCCAGCGAGCAGGTCACGCCGCTCCGGATCGTTGAGCAGCGCGCGCTCGGCATCGCGAGACGGATAGCCGAGCGACAGGCGCATCAGGAAGCGATCGAGCTGAGATTCCGGCAGCTCGTAGGTGCCGATCTGTTCGCCGGGATTCTGCGTGGCGACGACGAAGAACGGATCAGGCAAGCTGCGGGTGATGCCGTCCGAGGTCACCTGCCGCTCTTCCATCGCTTCCAGCAGCGCGCTCTGGGTCTTCGGGCTGGCGCGGTTGATCTCGTCGGCCAGTACCACTTCCGAGAACACCGGGCCGGCGTGGAAGCGGAAGCTGCTCGCCCCCGGCTCGTAGATCGACATGCCGAGAATGTCGGCCGGCAGCAGATCGCTGGTGAACTGCACGCGCTGGAAATGCAGGCCGAAGACTCGGGCCAGGGCCAGGGCCAGCGTCGTCTTGCCGACGCCCGGCGCGTCCTCGATCAGCAGATGGCCGCGGGCGAGCAGGCAGGCGAGGGCAAGCTTGAGCTGACGCTCCTTGCCGAGGACGATGCCGGCAAGGGCGCTGAGGACGGGCTGCAGATCTGGGTTCATGCCACGGCGTGTTGCAGGACCTGGGCCAGTGGCTGACCCAGGCGCAACGTGTCGCCGGCCGCAAGGTTCGCTTGCCAGTCCAGCGCGCCCCGCGGTGCCAGCAACACCACGGTGGAGCCCATGTGGAAGCGGCCCATCTCATCGCCACGAGCCAGCGCCACGGTGGCATCCGGCTGATGGTGGAACGGCGTCGCGGCGCGGCTGTGCGGGGGTGTCAGACGCCCGCCCCAGACGGTTTCGACCCCGCCGACGAACAGCGCGCCGACCATCACCACAGCCATTGGCCCGAACGCGGTATCGAAGATTGCGACCATCCGCTCGTTACGCGAGAACAGCCTGGGCATCGCTCGCGCCGTCGCCGGATTGACGCTGAACAGGCGGCCCGGCACGTAGGTCCACGAGCGCAGCTTGCCGCCGAAGGGAATATGCACGCGGTGATAGTTGTGCGGCGCCAGATAGATGGTCGCGAAGCTGCCGCCGTCGAAGGCTTTCGCGAGTTCGGCGTCGGCCAGCAGTTCGGCAGCCGTGTAGTCGTGGCCCTTGGCCTGGAAGATCCGGCCATCGCGGATCGCCCCGAGCTGGCTGATCCGGCCATCGACCGGGCTGGCCAGAAGGTTCGGGTCCGAGGGCATCGGCCTTGCGCCGCGCTTCAGCGCGCGAGTGAAAAAATCATTGAAATGCCGGTATTCCTCGACCGTTTCCCGCTCGGCTTCACTGAGGTCGATCGGGTAACCGCGCATGAAGGCCTTGATGAACCCGTTCTTGAAGCCCGGGCTGTCGATCTCGGCAATCCTGTACATCAGCGCCGACAGCGCCCGCGTCGGCAGGCAGCGCTGCACGGCGGCGAACAGATGGTCGCCGAGGCTGGCGTCGGAAGCGGGTGCGGTGGTGGTCGTAGTCATGGATCGGAGATCAGTTCGAAGTCAGTTCGATTGGGCGACCAATTTGCGCAGGTCTGCGGCCATCGCATCGGGCTTGAACGGCGGCGTCAGATAGCCGGCCACCTGGCCCTGCGGGTTGATCAGGATCAGCGCGGTCGAGTGATCGACGGTGTAACTATCCGGGGTCGCGCCCGGCACCTTTGCGTAGACGTAGCCAAGGTTCTTGCCCAGCGTTTCCAGCGCGGCATCGTCGCCGGTGGCGCCGAGAAAATCCGGGCTGAAGAACTTGAGATAGCTGGCGATCTTCTCCGGCGTGTCCCGGCCCGGATCGACGGACAGGAACAGGATGCGGACTTTCGCAGCGTCGTCGCCCAGCTTGGCCTGCACGGCTTTCAGCTCGGCGAGCGTGGTCGGGCAGACATCCGGGCAGAAGGTGAAGCCGGCGAACACCAGGGTCCAGTGATGGGCGAGATCGGCGTTGGTGAACGGCGCGCCGGTGGCGCTGGTCAACACGAACGGTTCGATGACTCTCGGTGTTTTCAGCAAGGTGCCGGAGCTGATCTCGACCACCTGCGGACGCAGCAGGAACATCCCGCTGAAGATGCCGCCCAGCACCGCGAACGCCACGATTCCGCTCCAGCGCAACAAGCCATTCGACACGCAGCAACCCCCGTCATGATTGGCGCGGGTCAGCCATGGCCCGCATACTTTGTCGATTATCCCGGCTTTCCAGACTCGATGTCCGATACCGCTGCCATCCCTTCAGCTATCCCCGCCACCCTGGCTCCGCTGACCACCGTGCGCGACCTGATCCGCTGGGGCGCCTCCGAGTTCAACCGTCATGGCCTGGTCTTCGGCCACGGCACCGACAATGCACTCGACGAAGCGTTTCACCTGGTGCTGTCGAGCCTGAAATTGCCGTTCGACCTGCCGGCGGTCTATCTCGAAACCCATCTGGCCGAGGATGAGCGCGCCACTGCGCTGAACCTGCTGCGCCAAAGGGTCGAGACCCGCAAGCCGGCGCCGTACCTCACCGGCATTTCATACTTCTGCGGCCTGGAATTCGAGGTCGACGAACGGGCGCTGGTGCCGCGTTCGCCGATCGGCGAAATGATCGAAGCGCAGTTCCAGCCCTGGCTGCCGCGTGATCCGGAAACCATCCTCGATCTGTGCTCGGGTTCCGGCTGCATCGGCATCGCCGCCGCGTTCGCATTTCCGGAAGCGACCGTCGACCTCGCCGAGATCGACGACGGCGCGCTCGACGTCATGGCCCGCAACATCATTCGCCATCACGTCAAGGATCGCGTTCGCCCGGTGGTTGGCGATCTGTTCGCCCCGGTCGGCAAGAAGCGTTACGACCTGATCGTCAGCAATCCGCCGTATGTGCCAACTGCCGAATGGGCCGCACTGGCGCCCGAGTTCCAGCACGAGCCGAAGCGGGCGCTGGAAGCCGGTGCCGACGGCATGGACATCGTCGAGCGCATCCTCAACGACGCGCCGACCTATCTGACCGACCACGGCGTGCTGATCTGCGAGATCGGCGGTTCCGATGACGAATTCGAAGCCCGCTTCCCCGGCATTCCGGTCGCCTGGCCGGAGTTCGACAAAGGCGGCGATGGCGTCTTCGTCATCACCCGCGAAGAACTCAGCGAATGGCTGCGCGCGCGCAAGCGCCGCAAGTAATCCCCTTCAGCAACGAGCAAAACGATGTCCGGCAATACCTTCGGCAAGCTGTTCTGCGTCACCAGTTTCGGCGAATCACATGGCGTGGCGATCGGCTGCGTCGTCGACGGCTGTCCGCCCGGCCTGGAACTTAGCGAGGCGGACATCCAGCCTGATCTCGATCGCCGCAAGCCCGGCACCTCGAAGTACGTCACCCAGCGCAAGGAAGCCGACCAGGTCCGCATCCTGTCCGGCGTCTATCAGGGCAAGACCACCGGCACGCCGATCGCGCTGCTGATCGAAAACACCGATCAGCGCAGCTACGACTACGACAAGATCAAGGATGTGTTCCGCCCCAACCACGCGGACTACGCCTACACCCAGAAATACGGCTTCCGCGACCCGCGCGGCGGCGGCCGATCGTCAGCCCGCGAAACCGCCGTGAGAGTCGCTGCCGCCGCGATCGCCAAGAAATGGCTGCAGCAGAAATTCGGCATCGAGATCCGCGGCTGGTGCGCGCAGATCGGCGAGCATGCGATGACGGTCAAGGACTGGGCGCAGGTCGAACAGAACCCGTTCTTCTGCGGCGACGTCACGATGATCCCGACGCTGGAGGCTTACATCGATCAGCTGCGCCGTGACGGCGATTCGGTCGGCGCCAGAGTCAACGTCATCGCTACGAAAGTGCCACCGGGTCTCGGCGAACCGGTGTTCGATCGCCTCGACGCCGAACTGGCCTTCGGGCTGATGAGCATCAACGCGGTGAAAGGCGTCGAGATCGGCGACGGCTTCGGCGTGATCAACCAGCGCGGCACGGAAGGCCGCGACGAGATGACGCCGGAAGGCTTCCTCGCCAATCACTCGGGTGGCGTTTCGGGCGGTATCTCGACCGGTCAGGACATCGTCTGTTCGATCGCGATCAAGCCGACATCAAGCATCACCACGCCGGGCAAGACCATCGATTCGGACGGCAACGCGACCGAGATGCGGACGACGGGGCGACATGATCCCTGTGTGGGCATTCGGGCTACGCCGATTGCGGAGGCGATGGTGGCGCTGGTGTTGATGGATCATGCGCTGAGGCAGCGGGGGCAGAATGGGGATGTGGTGGTGGGGACGCCGGATATTTCGCGTTAGGTCGAATGGAACAAAGCACGATGCTTCGAATTAGCTCCTTAGTGCTCGGCATAGTGTCTGTAGTGCTACCGGCAGGATTCTTTGCCTATCAGCAGTGGACTTTTTCGCAATGGGCTGCCGCACAGAAGGGCTTTGTGTGTGGCATGCCATTGCTTGCAGCCCTCGGCGTAGCTGTCATGGCCACAATGGTGCTTTCATCTGTAGCTGTTCTCTTAGGCACTCTCAGTATTCGTCGCGTTCATCCCCCACGCGCTCGTGCTCGCTACATTGAACTCGGTATTCTGAGCCTACCGTTTGTAGGAGGCACGGTTGGGATAGCCTGGTTCTTGTTATGGGAATAAACCGGTGTTCAACCCGACGGCCGCAAGAAGCAACGGCGGATGGTTAGAGCCCGTAGGTCGGGAAAGCGGCTTCATCGCGCATCCCGAGGAGGTCGGTACCGCCTGTTTCCTTGATTCTTTTGGCTGCACCGAACCATTCCGCGCTTACGCGCGGGTCACTTTCCTTGGCGCCCAAGGAAAGTAACCAAAGGAAGGGCGCCCCCGGCGCTGCGTCGACTTGCCGAAGAAGCAGAAGCCGGCAAGTCGATGCCCTGTGCTTCTCGGCCATGGCGGGGCTTTTCGACGCGCCATCCGTGGCGCGGCGAAAAGGCTTCGGCATCCTGCCTCGCCTCCTTCGGAGCCTGTCCGCCATGGCCTGCGATGCTCGGCGCGCTTAAGGGGGTCCAACGTCCACGGCCAAGCAACGACAACAACAGAATCAAAAGCACAGCGCCGCGCGGAGCGCGGCGCTGTGCTGACGTTGCTGTGCTTCGGACGTTATCCCCCCTGCATGCCGCCGAGCATCGCAGCGATCGGAGAGGGACGACCGGCAGGATGCCGGTCGAGCGCTGCCAGGCCATGGATGGCCTGTCGGCGCGGTGCCCCGGAGAGCGCGAGAAGCACAGGGAACCGGAGGACGGCTTTTCGTCCTCCGGCGGCATGCCGCGGGGCGCATTCCTTTGGTTACTTTCCTTGGGCGTTCAAGGAACGTGACCCGCGCGACAGCGCGGAATAGTTCGGTGAAGTCAGACGTGCACGGGATGCAGGCGACACCGAATCTGTCGGGATGCGCGATGAAGCTGCTTTCCCGACCTACGGGCTTCCAACCAAGAACCCGCCCGCCCGCTACCATCCATCCCCACTCGCCAAACCCAAAGCGCCTCCCCATGGCCCTCAAAGCCACCATCTTCAAGGCCCAGTTGCAGATCGCCGACATGGATCGCAACTACTACGCCGAACACGCGCTGACCATCGCCCGGCACCCCTCGGAGACCGACGAACGCATGATGGTTCGCGTGCTGGTATTCGCGCTGCATGCTCACGAACGGCTGGAACTCGGCAAGGGCTTGAGCGACCCGGACGAGCCGGACCTGTGGCGCAAGGATCTGACCGGGCTGATCGAGGAATGGATCGAGCTGGGCCAGCCGGACGAGAAGAACATCATCCGCGCCTGCGGCCGGGCCGGGCAGGTGTTCGTCTACGGTTTCAACCGCGCTGCCGAGCCCTGGTGGCAGACGGCGGAAGCGAAGCTTGCACGAGCGAAGAATCTGTCGGTGCGGCGGATCAGCAGCAGTGGTGATGCCACCTTGACCCAGCTCGCGCAGCGGACCATGCAGCTGCACTGCACGATCCAGGATGGTCAGGTCTGGCTCGGCGACGGCGAGCGCACCGTCGCGGTTGAAATCGCGACCCTGCGCTAGGCTGTCCACTGGTGCGCGCCGGATTCTTCTATGCAGTCGCCGCCTGCTTTGGCTGGGCGTTCGCGTTCATCGGTCCGCTGATCCTTGGTGACTGGCCGGGACTGGCCGTTGCGGCCGGCCGTTACATCGCTTACGGCGCGGCTTCCGTGGTGACGCTCTGGCTGCTGCATCGTCGTGGCCGCACGCGCTTGCGCGATGCAAAGCTGTGGCGGGAATCGCTGCTGCTGACCTTGTTCGGCAACCTGCTGTACTACGCGTTGCTCAGTGTGGCGGTGCAGAAGGCTGGTTACGTGATGCCGACGCTGATCATCGGTCTGCTGCCGGTCACCGTGTCGCTGGCGGCGCGCATCCGCCATCGCCTGCCGATCACGCCGCGCTATGGCTGGGCGCTGCTGCTGATCGCCGCGGGACTGTGGCTGGCGCGGGCGCCGCAGGTCGATGCGGTTGGCGATAGCCATGTGACGAGTAGCGATGAGCTGATCGGCTGGCTGTGCGCTGCGGGCTCGACCTTGCTGTGGACGATCTATGGCGTCATCAATGCCGAGCGTCTGCGCGCGCGTCCCGGCATGAGCGGCATGCAGTGGTCGTCCTTGCAGGGGGCGGCGGCGCTGCCGTTCGCGCTGCTGCTGTTTGCGGCGACCAAGCCGGCAGTGGTGCATGGCTTGAATGACTGGCTGTTGTTCATCGCCGTCAGCCTGTTCCTCGGTCTGGTGACGTCCTGGGCCGCGAATACCTTGTGGAACCTGTCGAGTACGCGCTTGCCGCCGTCGCTGCTCGGCCAGATGATCGTCTTCGAGACCATCGGCGGCATCGCCTATGGCGCGATCTGGACCGGTGCCTGGCCGGCAACCACCGTGCTCGTCGGCACCGCGGTGCTGATCGTCGGCGTGGTCGTTGCATTGAGCGAAAGACAGCCGGCATTGGCGCCGGCCTGAATTGAACTGGGCGGAGCGCAAGCCTGATGGTCGATGCCGTGCATGACGTGATCCTGATCGGCGCCGGCCACAACGGTCTGGTCTGCGCGGCGACGCTTGCTGCAGCCGGCAAGCGGGTGCTGGTGCTGGAGCGCAGCGCCGTCGTTGGCGGTGCCTGCATCACCGAGGAAATTGCACCGGGCTATCGCGCGTCGACGGCCTCCTACCTGATCAGTCTGCTGCTGCCCGAGGTGGTGCAGGAACTGGAACTCGCGCGCCATGGCTATCAGGTGCTGGCGCGCAATCCGTCGTCGTTCACGCCGCTGCCCGACGGCCGTTCCTTGCTGATGGGGCCGGATGAAGTTCTGAACCATCGTGAGATCGCTAAGTTCTCGGCGCGCGATGCGGCGGCTTATCCGCGCTATGAAGCCTGGCTGACACGGATCGCCGAATGCATCGAACCGCTGCTATCGGAGCCGCCGGCCGATCTGCTGCCGCTGCCGGCTTCATGGCGCAAGCGCAGTCTGTTCGCGCGGCTGCGCGAGCTGCGCCGCAGCCGCCGGCTGTATCAAGCGCTGCGCGCGATGGGCGATGAACTGCCGCAGGCGATCGCGCTGCTGACCGGTGCTGCGCGGCCGATCCTCGATCGCTGGTTCGAGTCCGACGTGCTGAAGGCGACCTTGGCCACCGACGCGGTGATCGGCGCCCAGCAACCAATCTCCGCGCCCGGCACCGGCTATGTGCTGCTCCATCACGTGATGGGCACCGCGAGCGGTGCGCGCGGTGTCTGGGGCTATGTCGAAGGCGGCATGGGTGCGGTGACGCAGGCGATGGCGGCAGCGGCGCGCGAGCGCGGTGTCGAGATCCGCTGCAACGCCGAGGTTGCCGAGATCCTTGTCGAAGGCGGGCAGGCGACGGGCGTGCGACTGGCCGATGGCAAGGTGATCCGGGCCAAGACGGTGGTCTCGAATGCCACGCCCGAAGTGACGTTTCGCAAGTTGCTGGCGGCCGGTTCGTTGCCAAAGTTATTTGATGAGGCCGTTGCCCGCATCGACTACGCCAGCGCTTCGATGAAGATCAATCTCGCGGTGTCCGAACTGCCGGACTTCGCCGCGCTACCGGGCAAGGCCGAAGTCGGGCCGCAGCATCGCGGCACCATCCATATCAGCCCGACGATGGAATACCTCGAAGCGGCTTACGACGATGCGCGGCGTGGTCTGCCTTCGACGGAGCCGATCCTCGAACTGACCATCCCTACCTCGGTCGACAAGACGCTGGCGCCGCCGGGTCATCACATTGTCCAGATGTTCGTGCAGTACGCGCCCTACAAGCTTGCCGAAGGGCTTAATTGGGAGGCGCTGCGCGGGCCGTTCGCCGATCGCTGCATCGCCGCCGTCAATGCCTATGCGCCGAACTTCGCCGCGTCGGTGCTCCATCGTCAGGTACTGACGCCACTCGATCTGGAGCGTCGTTTCGCGCTCACCGGCGGCAACATCTTTCACGGTTCGATGGCCTTGCATCAGCTGTTCTCGATGCGGCCGGTGCCGGGCTGGGCGGACTACCGCACGCCATTGCCGGGACTGTGGCTCTGCGGGGCCGGCACGCATCCCGGCGGTGGCGTGACCGGCGCTCCCGGCCGCAACTGCGCACGTGAGCTGCTGCGGACGCTTTGATCGTCGGCTTGCTGTCCCGTGCTCGATTAAGATGCGCGCCTCTTTCGCGAGGAATCTCGCCGTGACCACCTCCGCTGCATCGACCGGCCGCTTGAGCCCGCTGGTCTGGCTCTGCCTCGTCGCCGTCTATTTCGTCTGGGGCTCGACCTATCTGGCGATCCGCTTCGCGCTGGAAGCCTATCCGCCGCTGTTCTTTCCCGGCATCCGCTTCATTGCTGCCGGCAGCGTCCTGCTGATCGTGCTCCGCCTGCGCGGCTATCCGCTGCCGACCTGGAGACAGTTCGGCCGTTCGATGGTCATCGGTTTCCTGCTGCTGAACATCGGCAATGGCGCGGTCGTCTACGCGCAGAAATCGGTCGGTTCGGCACTGGCCGCCACCGCTGTTGCAACGATGCCGCTGTGGGCAAGCCTGTTCGGCGGCATCTGGGGGCTGTGGCCGAAGCCGCTGCAGTGGCTGGGGCTGGCGATCGGCTTCTCGGGCATCGTGCTGCTCAATCTCGGTGGCGATTTCGCGGCCAATCCGCTGTCTGCCGCGCTGCTGATTTCGGCGGCGGTCAGCTGGGCGTTCGGCTCGGTGTGGAGCCGCCGGCTGGACATGCCGGCCGGGCCGATGAGCACGGCCTGCCAGATGTTTTCGGCCGGCGTGCTGTTCCTGATCGCGAGCGCTGCGGCCGGAGAATCCTGGCACTTGGTAACCACGCCGAAAGCGATGGCGGCAGTGGCCTATCTGACCATCTTTGGCAGCGTCATCGCCTTCAGTGCCTACATCTATCTGAACCAGACAGTGTCGCCGTCGCTGGCCACCAGCTACGCCTATGTCAATCCGGTGGTCGCGCTGTTGCTCGGCGCTGCGCTGGCCGGCGAACTGTTCGTCGCCAGCGAACTGGCGGCGATCGTGCTGGTGCTGTCCGGCGTGCTGATGATCGTGCTCAACAATCGCAAGCCGAAAGTGCCGAAAGTTGTTGCCTAGGCCGGCGTGACTTTGAAGCCAGCGCGCGGGAAGTGGACCACGACATCGCCGGCACGTTCGTCGCGACGCTTGATCGCCACCTCGAACACCGAGGCGTGCATCAAGGTGCCGGACACCGCATCGGTGCCGTAGTCGGTGGCGGCGACGGTGACTTTCGAGCCGATGCGCGCGCCTTCCGGTTCCAGCATCGGGCCGTCCAGCGGGAGCAGGCCGCTGGCGTCGCGGGCGAGGGCGATTGCGTCTTCGCCGCTGATCTCGGTCGACTCGCCGTGGCCGAGGCCGTTGATCCGATCGGCCCAGGCCAGCAGCGACTTGAACGGTTCGAGCAGGCCGGCAACGCCGGCGTTGTTGCGGATGAACCAGACTGGGTGATAGGCGCAGAAATCAGCCAGGGTCGGCGCTTCGCCAAGCAGGAACGGTGAAGCCGCGAGCTGCTGATCGAGGCTGTTCATCAGCGGCATGAAATGCGTCTTGCCGAACTCCGGGCCCGGCCGCGAGGCGCTACCGCCGACGAATAGCGCGGCGCGGTCCTTCGAGAACTTGTCCAGGCCGTCTGGCCCCATCACCGCCATCAGCGCCTTGAGGCCGGCCGGCTGGAACACGGTGGGAATCGCGGCGAAGAACAGCGTCTGCTCCAGGCTGGCGAAGGCCGCGCAGCTGGCTTTCGCAGCCAGCGGCACCAGCGGCGGATCAGGATAGAGGCGATCCAGGGTCCGGCAGATCAGCGCGGTATCGCAATAGATGTCACGGCCGATCTGCAGCACCGGCGCCTTGCGATAGCCGCCGGTCAGCGCGATCTGGTCCGGCTTCGGCATCACCATCGGCTGCTGCACCGATTTCCAGCTCAGGCGCTTGTAGCCCAGCGCGGCGCGAATCTTTTCCGCGTACGGCGAAGCCGGGTAGTGATGCAGGACGAGGTCGCTCATGTGCTCTCCGTGTGGGCCGATGCGGAGATCGGTCCCTTGTTTTTATAGGGATATCGCTGCGTTTCCAGCGGCTGCAAAGTATACCGCCGGGTGTTCAGCGAGCCGCCGCGAGCAGATCCAGCAAGGCGCGCGCTGGCCCCGACCGCGTACGGCCGCGATGCCAGACGGCGCCGAGTTCGCGGCTCAGCACCAGTTCCGGCAGTTCCAGCGCCACCAGGGTGTCATCGAGCATCGAGCGCGGCAGCACGCTCCAGCCAAGGCCGATCGCGACCAGCATCTTCAGCGTCTCCAGATAGTTGGTCGACAGCCGGATGCGCGGCGCCACGCCATGCGCCTGCAAGGCAGCGGTGACGATGCGATGGGTGTAGGTGCGCTCGTCCGGCAGCACGGCGGGATACGCAGCCAGCGCCTTCAAGGTCGGCAATCGTTTCGGCTCGGGCTCGCGCAGCAACGGATGGGTCGGGGCAACGACCACCGATAACGGATCGACCCAGATCATCTGCATGCGCAGCGCGTCCGGCGGATCGCGCGGCAGGGTGACGATGCCGAGTTCGAGCCGGCCCTGCGCCACTTCCTCGCAGGCGTCCTCGGAGTCCATGAAGTGGATGTCGAGATCGACATCGGGATAGGCCTGCGTGTAGCTGCGCAGCACTTCGGGCAGCCGATGCAGGCCGATGTGGTGGCTGGTGCCGATCGACAGCCGGCCGCTGACCGCGCCGGACAGATGCGACAGCGCCCGCCGGCCATCTTCGAGTTCGGCGAGCACCCGCCGTGCATACGGCAGCAAGGTGCGGCCGGCGTCGGTCAGGTCGATGCGCCGGCCGACGCGATTGAACAGCGGTGTGCCGAGCGCGGCTTCAAGCGCGGCGATGCGCTTGGAAATCGCCGGCTGCGACAGGTGCAGGCGCTCGCCGGCCTTGGAGAAGGAACTGGCTTCGGCCACTTCAAGAAAGGCGCTGAGGCTGTGGGTATCCATCGATCGTCCAGCTCCGGTTCGGCAGGCCGATATATTCCCATGGCGACTGCAGAACATGAAAACGATTCATTGGAGTAATTGATGTCGTCTCCCTACACTGCGCGCCGAACCCCGATTCCTGTGCTGCGACAGAGCGACCGATAACCATGAACACGCCAAAAACGCTTTACGACAAGCTCTGGGACGCCCACGTCGTCAAGGATCAGGGCGATGGCTCGGCGATCGTCTACATCGACCGCCAGTTGCTCCACGAAGTGACCAGCCCGCAGGCCTTCGACGGTCTGCGCCTGAACAAGCGCATGCCGTGGCGGCTCGACGCGAATCTCGCCGTCGCTGACCACAACGTGCCGACCACCGACCGCAGCCAGGGCATCGCCGATCCGATTTCGCGCACCCAGGTCGAAGCGCTCGACTCGAACTGCGACGAATACGGCATCACCGAATTCCGCATGAACGACGCCCGCCAGGGCATCGTCCACGTCATCGGCCCGGAGCAGGGCGCGACCTTGCCCGGCATGACCGTGGTCTGCGGCGATAGCCATACCTCGACGCATGGCGCCTTCGGCGCGCTGGCGTTCGGCATTGGCACCAGCGAAGTCGAGCACGCGCTCGCCACGCAGACTCTGGTGTTGAAGAAGTCGAAGAACATGCGAGTCACCGTGCGCGGCAAGGTCGCGGCCGGCATCACCGCCAAGGACATCGTGCTTGCGATCATCGGCAAGATCGGCACCGCCGGCGGCAACGGCCACACCATCGAATTCGCCGGTGAAGCGATTGCCGATCTGTCAATCGAAGGCCGGATGACCGTCTGCAACATGGCGATCGAAGCAGGCGCGCGCGCCGGTCTGGTGGCGGTGGACGCGACGACGATCGCCTACGTGCAGAACCGGCCGTTCTCGCCGAAGGGCGAGTCACTGGCCAAGGCGATCACCTGGTGGAACACGCTGCATTCGGACGAGGGTGCGAAGTTCGATCGTGAAGTCGAGATCGATGCCGCCTCGATCCAGCCGCAGGTAACCTGGGGCACGAGTCCGGAGATGGTCTTGCCGGTCGATGGCAAGGTGCCGAATCCGGCCAACGAGGCGGATGCGGTCAAGCGCGGCAGCATCGAACGCGCGCTGGCCTACATGGGCATCCATGCCGATCAGCCAATCACCGATATCGTCATCGACAAGGTGTTCATCGGTTCCTGCACCAACTCGCGCATCGAAGATCTGCGTGCTGCGGCCGGCGTGCTCAGGGGCAAGCGGATTGCCGGCAACGTCAAGCTCGCGCTGGCGGTGCCGGGCTCGGGCCTGGTCAAGCGTCAGGCTGAAAGCGAGGGACTGGACAAGGTCTTCATCGACGCCGGCTTCGAATGGCGCGAACCCGGCTGCTCGATGTGCCTCGGCATGAATGCCGATCAGCTGTCGCCGGGCGAGCGGTGTGCCTCGACCAGCAATCGCAACTTCGAAGGCCGCCAGGGCGCCGGTGGCCGCACGCATCTGGTTTCTCCGGCGATGGCCGCCGCCGCCGCCGTGGCTGGTCGCTTCGTCGACATTCGTACGCTTTCGGGGGGCATCTGAACATGCAAGCTTTCACTATCGTCACCGGCAAGGTTGCGCCGCTCGACCGGGCCAACGTCGACACCGACGCGATCATTCCTAAGCAGTACTTGAAGTCGATCAAGAAGACCGGCTTCGGCCCGTTCCTGTTCGATGACTGGCGCTATCTCGACAAGGGCGATCTCGACATTGACCCGGCCACGCGGCGCAAGAACCCGGGCTTCGTGCTCAACGATGCCAAGTACGCAGGTTCAACCGTGCTGCTCGCTCGCGAGAACTTCGGCTGCGGCTCGTCGCGCGAGCATGCCGTGTGGGCGCTGACCGATTACGGCTTCCGTGCCGTGATCGCGCCGAGCTTCGCCGACATCTTCTTCAACAACAGCTTCAAGAACGGCTTCTTCCCGCTGGCCTTGAAAGAGGCCGAGATCGATGCCCTGTTTGCGGAAAGCGCCAGCGGCAGCGATTTTGCCTTGACCATCGACTTGCCGGCGCAGACGGTGTCGACGCCGGGCGGCCTGAAGTTCAGCTTTGATATCGACCCGTTCCGCAAGGACTGCCTGATCCGCGGCCTCGACGAAATCGGCCTGACCTTGCAGCATGCCGACGCAATCCATGCCTATGAAGCCAAGCGCAGGATCGATGCGCCCTGGCTTTTTGCCTGAGCAATACCGACAAGGAGTCGTCCGATGAATCGTCTGACCCAGCTGCTGTCTTCCGCTGTCTTGAGCCTGTGGGCACTGCCGGTGTTCGCCGTCGGCCCGGAGCCGGTCTGGACGCTGTCCGGCTTCGCCCAGCCGGAATCGGTGGTCTATGCCAAGCAGCAGGATCTGTTCTACGTCTCCAATATCAACGGCGAAGGCACGGCCAAGGACGGCAACGGTTTCATCTCGCGGGTGAGCCCGGACGGCAAGATGATCAAGCGCGAATGGCTCAAGGGGCTGAACGCGCCGAAAGGCCTCGCCTACAACAACGGCTTCCTGTACATCGCCGACATCGACGAACTGATCGTCGTCGATACCGGTAACAGTCGCATTACGGCGCGTTACAAGGCGGCCGGTGCCAAGTTTCTGAACGATGTCGCCGTCGATAGCGGTGGCCGTGTCTATGTTTCGGACACCGGGACCAACAGCATCTGGCGCCTGTCCGGCACCAGCTTCGCCGTGATGCTGAGCAGCCCGAAGCTCGAAGGGCCGAACGGCCTGCTGGTCGAAGGCGGCAAGCTGATCGTCGGCAGCTGGGGCGTCATGACCGGCAACGGCTTCGAGACCTCGGAGATGGGCTATCTGCAGAGCGTCGATCGCACCACGGCGGCGCTGGAACCACGCTTCGCACCGATCCCGTTCGCCAACATCGACGGCCTGGTCAGTGACGGTAAGGGCGGCTACATCCTCAGCGACTGGATGCACGGCAATGTCTACAAGGTTTCCGCAACCGGCGAAGCGAACCTCTGGCTGCTGCTGGAACAGGGCAGTGCCGACATCGGCCTGGGCCCGAACAAGCGGCTGCTGGTGCCAATGATGCTGAACAACGAACTGCGTGCTTACGCACTCGATTGATCGATTGCGAAAGCGGCAATCCCGACCACCACTGAACACGACATGACCCAGAAAATCCTGCTGCTCCCCGGCGATGGCATCGGCCCGGAAATCACCGCTGAAGCTGAAAAGCTGTTGACCGTGCTGCGCGATCGCCACGGCCTCGATGTCAGCTGGACCAGCGCCCCGATCGGCGGCGCCGGCTATGACGCGGCCGGCCATCCGCTGCCGCCGGCGACCCTGGAAGCCGCCAAGGCTGCAGATGCAATCCTGCTCGCCGCCGTCGGTGGTCCGCAGTACGACCAGCTGCCGCGGGAACTGCGCCCGGAGCGCGGCCTGCTCGGCATCCGCGCCGGGCTCGGTCTGTTCTCGAACCTGCGCCCGGCGCTGCTCTATCCAGAGCTGGCCGATGCTTCGTCGCTCAAAGCCGAACTGGTGGCCAATCTCGACATCCTGATCGTCCGCGAATTGACCGGTGGCATCTATTTCGGCAAGCGGCAGACCGGCGTCGAGACCGACTACAAGGTCGGCAGCCAGGTCATTCCGAGTGCCCGCGTGGCCCGCGACACCGAGGCCTATTCGGACTTCGAGATCGCCCGCATCGCCCGCACCGCTTTCGAAGCGGCGCGCCTGCGCGGCAAGAAGCTGTGCTCGGTCGACAAGAACAATGTGCTGGAGTCCTCGCAGCTGTGGCGCGAGGTGGTGATCGAGGTCTCGAAGGATTATCCGGACGTGGCCCTGAGTCACATGCTGGTCGATAACGCGGCGATGCAGCTGGTGCGCGCGCCGAAGCAGTTCGACGTGGTGGTGACCAGCAACATGTTCGGCGACATCCTGTCCGACATCGCCGCCCAGCTGACCGGTTCGATCGGTATGTTGCCGTCGGCCAGCCTCAACGAGCGCGGCCAGGGCATGTATGAGCCGAGCCATGGATCGGCGCCGGATATCGCCGGCAAGGGCGTGGCCAATCCGCTGGCCATGCTGCTGTCGGTGGCAATGATGCTGCGCTACACGCTGAAGCGCAGCGATCTCGCCGATGCCATCGAGGCCGCAGTGCGCAAGGTGCTGGCCTCGGGCCTGCGTACCGGCGACATCGCCAAGCCGGGCGAGGCGACGGTTGGCACCGTGGCGATGGGCGATGCCGTGGTTGCGGCATTGGCCTGAAGCTAATGACTTACCGCGAACATCTGAGGGCGATGGCTGGCTGGAACCGCTGGTGCCACCAGCGTCTGTTCGCGGTCGCCGACGGCTTGAGCGATGAAGACTACCGACGCGATGTCGGCCTGTTCTTCAAGTCGGTGCATGGCTCGATCAACCATTTGCTGCTCGCCGATCTGATGTGGCAGTCGCGCCTCGCTGGCGCGCCGCTGCCGATCACCGATCTGGCGATGGAAGTCGAGCCTGATCGCGCGCAGCTGAAAGTCCGGATGCTGGCGTCGGCGGACGAATGGCTGCGCTACGTCGATGCCACGCCGGACGAGCTGCTGTTCGCCGACTTCGATTACCGCAGTACCGCCGGCAGCGAGCATCGCCTGCCGCGCTCGGTGGCCGTGCACACCATGTTCACCCACGGCGCGCATCACCGTGGCCAGGTTTCAACGGCGCTGAGCCAGCTCGGCTGCGAAGCGCCGGTGTTCGATTTCCCCATTTTCTATTTCGATTACGCGCAAGCGAAGAGTGCCCTTAGATGAGCAAGACGTATGACGTGGCTGTGGTCGGCGCAACCGGTGCCGTGGGCGAGCAGATGCTGTCGATCCTCAAGGAGCGCGAGTTCCCGGTCGGCAAGGTGTACGCGCTGGCGTCCGAGCGCAGCGCCGGTTCGACGGTGAAGTTCGGCAATCGCGATCTGGTCGTCGAAGACCTCGCGACCTTTGATTTTTCCAAGGTGCAGATCGGCCTGTTCTCGCCGGGCGCCAGCGTCTCGGCGATCTACGCGCCGAAGGCCGCGGCGGCTGGTTGTGTCGTGATCGACAACACCTCGCAGTTCCGTTACGTCGACGACATTCCGCTGGTGGTGCCGGAAGTGAATCCGGAAGCGATCGCCGGCTACAAGAAGCACGGCATCATCGCCAACCCGAACTGCTCGACGATCCAGATGCTGGTCGCCCTGAAGCCGATCCATGACGCGGTCGGCATCGAGCGCATCAACGTCGCGACCTACCAGAGCGTGTCCGGCACCGGCAAGGACGCGATCGAGGAACTCGGCCGCCAGACCGCAGCCCTCCTGAATTTCCAGGACGCGGTGCCGAAGGTCTACCCGAAGCAGATCGCGTTCAACGTGATTCCGCAGATCGACGTCTTCCAGGACAACGGCTACACCAAGGAAGAAATGAAGATGGTCTGGGAGACCCGCAAGATCATGGGCGACGAGACGATCCAGGTGAATCCGACCGCCGTCCGCGTGCCGGTGTTCTACGGCCATTCGGAAGCGATCCACATCGAGACCAGGAAGAAGATCACCGCCGCCGAAGCGCGCGCGCTGCTGGAAAAGGCTCCGGGCGTGATCGTCATCGATCGTCATGAAGACGGCGGTTATCCGACCGCGGTCAGCGATGCCTCGGGCCAGGATGCGACCTTCGTCGGCCGCATCCGCGAGGACATTTCCCATCCGCGTGGCCTGAATCTCTGGGTGGTGTCGGACAACATCCGCAAGGGTGCGGCGCTGAACTCGATCCAGATCGCCGAAGTGCTGATCCGTTCGTACCTGTAAGACCTCACGCCGGTCATGCCGGCGTGACGGTTCCCTTGATTCATAAGGTATAAAGACGGTCGACAACGTCGCGGCGACGGCGGCTGCCGGCGTTGCCGGCTCGAGACCACGGGGAACCTCATGTTGCGAAATCTGGCTGCGCTGACGGTTCTGGCGCCGACGCTGTGGATGATCTCGGCACAGGCCTTGGGCTTGGGTGACATCGAGCTTCGCTCCCGGCTCAACCAGCGCTTTCTGGCGACCATCCCGGTGCTGTCGGCGGAGCCTGAAGATCTTGAAAGCCTGAGCGTCACGCTGGCTTCGGACGAAGTATTCGCCCGGTCCGGCATCGATCGCTCCAGCTTCGTGTCGACCCTGAAGTTCGTGCTCGGCGTCGGCGGCATCAAGGTCATCAGCGATCAGGTGGTGCGCGACCCGTTCGTCAATTTCATCGTCCAGGCCCGCTGGAACGGCGGCCGCTTCCTGCGCGAATACACCGTATTGCTCGATCCGCCGGGAGAGCCTGTCGCCGAACCGGCAGTTGCTGCGCTGGTGCCGGAAGAACTGGCGTCTGCGGACACTGACGGCGGCTCCGATGCTCTGCTGGATGCTCCGTCTGGCATCCAGTCCTTCGCCGAGGCTGGCGTCGACACAAGTGCCAACAC
The DNA here is from genome assembly GCF_000420645.1 of Nevskia ramosa DSM 11499. NCBI lineage: Bacteria > Pseudomonadati > Pseudomonadota > Gammaproteobacteria > Nevskiales > Nevskiaceae > Nevskia > Nevskia ramosa. The sequence goes on from NZ_ATVI01000005.1 coordinate 939,534, forward strand.
CAGCGCCGAAGTGAACAATGGTCTGGACCGGCTTCCAGTCGAGATTGCGGCTGCGACGCCGGCGCCAACCAGGGTCGTGAGAACCGCCGCACCCGCCTCGTCGGTTGCGACGAATGGCGACGTCTACGGCCCGGTGCTGGAAACCCAGACGCTGTGGAGCGTCGCCCGGGAGTTGCGGCCGTCGTCCGAAGTGACGATGGAGCAGATGGTGCTGGCGATCTACCAGGCCAATCCGCAGGCTTTCGGCGGCGGCAGCATCAATCGTCTGCTCAGCGGCAGCCTGCTGAACCTGCCGAATGCCGAACAGGTGACGGCCGTCGATGCCGAGACCGCCCATAACCGAGTCGACGCGCTGCGAGCGCAGCCGGTGGGCCGTTCGGCTTTGGCGGCAGCGCCGGTGCGGACGGTGGCTCCGGCGGCTGCGGTGCCTGAGCCGCTGGCTCCGGTAGTGCCAGTTCCGGCCCCGGCACCAACGCCAGCGCCATCGCCAACCGAGGCGCAAGCGCTTCCGGCCCCGGCAACGGCGGCTGAAGCGGATGCGACCGAGGCACCATTGCCGAGTGCTGAAAGCCCGGTGGAACCTGCCAGCGAAACGCCAGCGGCCAGCGCCCCCGAACCGGCGCCGGCGTCGGCACCAGCACCGATTGCAGAGCCGCCGCCGACCCCTGTGCCGGCGGCCGCGACGTTCTCGTTCGAAGACTACGGCCTGTCGTGGCCGCTGATCGGCGGTCTCCTGGTCCTGATCTTCCTGCTGATGCTGGTGGTGTGGAAGCGTCGCTCCAGGCCCAAGCCGAAAGCCAAAATGCCGCCGCCGGACACCCTCTGGGTGTCGATGCCGGTGATTGCCGCAGCGGTACCCGAAGCCCGGCGCTCGACATTGGGTGCTGTGGCGGATGCCGAGGCCGTAGCGCCTGTGCCGAGCGAGCCGGCGGAGCCTGAAGCGCCGGCCGAACCGACGCCCAAAGCTCAGCCTGAGCCTGAATCCAGGCTCGCCGAATCCGAGTTGCCGCCGCTGCCGGAAGATGGCGAAGCCTTGCTTGCCGAAGACGAACGTGCGGCTTCCGTCCTCAAGCTGGATGGCGGTGACCCGCTGACCGAAGCCGATTTCCACCTCGCTTACGGGCTGCATGACGAAGCAATCCAGATGCTCAGCCAGGCGATCGCCGAAGAGCCCGAGCGCGCCGATCTGCAGCGGAAGCTCGCCGAGGTCTACGCGGCTGCCGCCGCTGCCAAGGCGCCGCCGGCCGAGCTTTCGGTCATCGATTTCGATCTCGACTCCGATCTCGAAAAGCCGGAGGTCAAGCCCGACACAAAGTCTGAAACCCGGGTCGAGATCGATTCCGGGCTCAGCCCGGATGAGGTTGCCGCCGCGCCATTCGTTGCGCCGCCGGCGCTCGAACCGGTGCCGGACGCGACCCCGGTTCAGGCGGCACCCGGCACTGTCGATCCGCTGGCCGATATCGATTTGAGCCGCTTCGATCTCGCCGCAGAGCCGCCGACGGAACCGCCGCTCGATCCGCGTCTGATCGAGTTCGGTTTCGACGAGCTGGAAGCGAGCGCCGAACCGGAGCCGGAGCATCCGCTATCGGCCAGTGTCGACGAGATCGATACCAAGCTCGATCTGGCGCGTGCCTATGCCGACATGGGCGATATCGAGGCGGCCGGCAATCTGCTCACCGAAGTCATTGCCACCGGCAGCGACGACCAGAAAATCGAAGCCGAGGCGCTCCAGCTGCGCCTGAAGGACGCAGGCTGAACGACGTCCCACAGGCCGGCATGGTCCGCTGGGTCGCCGGCGTCGAATACCACGGTTCGCGCTACTCGGGCTGGCAGATCCAGGCGAGGCGGCCGAGCGTGCAGGGCGCGGTCGAAGCCGCGCTGAGTTCGGTCGCCAACCAGCCGGTGGCGACCATCTGTGCCGGCCGCACCGATTCTGGCGTCCACGCGCTCGGCCAGGTCGTGCATTTCGACAGCGCCGCCGCGCGCGATCCCTACGGCTGGCTGCTCGGCAGCAATTCGCGCCTGCCGCCAGACATCGCCTTGCGCTGGGTGCAGCCGGTAGCAGGTGATTTCAGTGCCCGTTTCAGCGCCCGATTCAGTGCGACCTCGCGCCGCTATCGCTACGTGATCCACAACGATCGTGCCCGCTCGGCGCTGCTTGCCGAACGGGCGACCTGGATCGCTCATGCGCTGGATGCCGACGCCATGCATGAAGCGGCGCAGGCGCTGGTCGGCGAGCATGATTTCTCGGCTTTCCGCGCCGCCGAATGCCAGGCGAAAACGGCGACTCGCAGGCTCGAAAGCCTGCACGTCTGGCGCAGCCGGCAGTTCGTGGTCATCGATGTTCGCGCCAATGCCTTCCTGCATCACATGGTTCGCAACATCACCGGCAGCCTGCTGGAAGTCGGCAGCCAGCGTCGGCCGGCGGCCTGGATCGCCGAATTGCTGGCCGGCCGCGACCGCAGCCTGTCAGGCATGACGGCGGCGGCGCAGGGCCTGTATTTTGTCGGCCCCGACTATCCGGCCGAATTCGGCCTGCCGCCGCCGTCCGAGCCCTGGTTTCCTGCATGAGCGCTGCCGCCTTTCGCCGTACCCGGATCAAGTTCTGCGGCTTCACGCGGGCTGATGATGTGGCTGTAGCGGTCGCGTTCGGCATCGATGCTGTCGGCCTGATCCTGGTTCCGCAAAGCCCGCGCGCCGTGAGTTTGGAAGTGGCGGCGGAGCTGAAAAAGACGATCCCGCCTCTGGTCAGCAGTGTGGTGCTGCTGCGCAATCCGGATGCCGCACTGGTTCACGAGGTATTGCGCCTGATCCGGCCGAGCCTGCTGCAGTTTCACGGCGAGGAATCTGCCGAGTTCTGCGCCAGCTTCGGCCATCCGTATTTGAAAGCGATCGCGATGCAGAACCAGACGCGCCCGTTGGCCGGGATCGCGGCCGAATACGCGACGGCGGCCGCGCTGCTGCTCGATGGCCACGCGCCGGGCGGCCTGGGAGGGCAGGGCGTGGCTTTCGACTGGCAGCAGGCGACCGCATCGGTTGCTCTTCCGATCATGCTGGCCGGCGGCATCCGGCCGGATAACGTCGCTGCAGCGATAGCGGCGGCGCGGCCTTTTGCCGTCGATGTTTCCAGCGGCATCGAAGCGGCGCCGGGCGTGAAGGATTCAGGCAAAATGCGCGACTTCGTGCGCGAGGTTCACCGCGCCGACCAGCTTCCCTGAAATCGAGTTCCATCGCCTTAGATGATCTACGAAAACCTGCCTGACGCCCGGGGCCATTTCGGCCCCTACGGTGGCCGTTTCGTCGCCGAAACCTTGATGGAGCCGCTGCGCGAGCTGGAAGCGGCCTACAACATGCTGAAGGTCGATCCGGCGTTCCGCGCCGAACTCGACAAGGATCTGGCGCTATATGTCGGCCGTCCAAGCCCGCTGTACCCCGCCGAGCGGCTCACGAAGAAATGGGGCGGCGCGCAGATTTTCCTGAAACGCGAAGACCTGAACCACACCGGCGCTCACAAGATCAACAACACCGTGGGCCAGGCGCTGCTCGCCAAGCACCTCGGCAAGACCCGGATCATCGCGGAGACCGGCGCCGGCCAGCATGGCGTGGCGTCGGCAACGATCGCGGCTCGTCTGGGCCTGAAATGCGTGGTCTACATGGGTGCTGACGACGTCGAGCGGCAGAGTCCGAACGTCTATCGCATGAAGCTGCTCGGCGCCGAAGTGATCCCGGTGCAGAGCGGCACCAAAACCTTGAAGGACGCGCTCAACGAAGCGCTGCGCGACTGGGTGACCAATGTCGACGACACCTTCTATGTCATCGGCACCGTCGCCGGCCCGCATCCGTATCCGATGCTGGTGCGCGATTTCAATTCGGTGGTCGGCCGCGAAGTCATCACCCAATCGCAGAATCAGCTCGGCCGTCTGCCCGATGCGCTGGTCGCCTGCGTCGGCGGCGGCAGCAATGCCATCGGCCTGTTCCATCCGCTGATCCAGTACGACGAAGTCAAGATGTACGGCGTCGAAGCCGGCGGTGACGGCATCGAAACCGGCCGTCACGCAGCGCCGTTGTCAGCTGGCAAGCCGGGCGTGCTGCACGGCAATCGCACCTATGTGATGGCGGACGACAATGGCCAGATCATCGGCACCCATTCGATCTCCGCCGGCCTCGACTATCCCGGCGTCGGCCCCGAGCACGCCTGGTTGAAGGACATCGGCCGGGTCAACTACGTGTCGGTCACCGATGACGAGGCGCTCGAAGCCTTCCACGAGCTGACCCGTGTCGAAGGCATCATCCCGGCGCTCGAGCCTTCGCACGCGATCGCCTACGCCAGGAAGCTCGCGCCGACGATGGCCAAGGACCAGATCATCGTCGTCAACCTGTCCGGCCGCGGCGACAAGGACATCTTCACGATCGCCAAGCGTGAAGGCATTTCGCTGCTGTAAAGAAGAAAACAGAACATGAGCCGTATCGAAAGCACGCTGTCCGCATTGAAAGCGCGCAACGCCAAGGCGCTGATCCCGTTCATCACCGCCGGTGATCCGCACCCGAGCCATACCGTCGGCCTGATGCATGCGCTGGTGGCGGGCGGGGCGGACATCATCGAGCTCGGCGTGCCGTTTTCGGACCCGATGGCCGATGGCCCGACCATCCAGCTCGCCTGCGAGCGCGCGCTGATCCACAACACCAGCCTGTGGAACTGCTGCGCGATGGTTGCCGAGTTCCGCAAGACCGACAGCCGCACGCCAGTGGTGCTGATGGGCTATCTGAACCCGATCGAGACCCGCGGCCTGGAAGCGTTCTGCACGCTGGCCCGGGAATCCGGCGTCGACGGCGTGCTGATCGTCGATCTCGCAGTCGAGGAAGCGCCCGAGTTCGCGCCGAAGGTTCGCTCGTTCGGGCTCGATCTGATCTTCCTGCTGGCGCCGACCAGTTCCGATGCCCGCATCGAAGCGATCGCCCGCGAAGCCAGCGGCTACCTGTACTACGTGTCCCTGAAAGGCGTCACCGGTTCTGCCTCGCTGGATATCGGCAGCGTCACCGCCAAGCTCGAGCAGATTCGCCGCCATACTGCCTTGCCGGTTGCAGTCGGCTTCGGCATTCGCGATGCTGAATCAGCCGCGAAAGTCGGTGCGGTGGCCGATGGCGTGGTGGTGGGCAGTGCGCTGGTGTCGCAGATTGAAAAGCACCAGTCGACGCCCGAAGTGCTGCCGGACCTGCTGAAATCGCAACTCGCCCAGATGCGCGCCGCACTCGATGCCCTGAACTGAAGTTCTGGCCTGATCGTTGCAAACCCTGTTGGAATCTCACCTGTTGAACTCCCAAGGTCGCCCCGACCTTCGCAAGCGGAAAACTCCTCGATGAGCTGGCTTGAAAAAATCTCCGGATCGAAACTGCTGACCGGCGGCGTGCGCAAGAAGAGCGTCCCCGAAGGCTTGTGGATGAAGTGCGATTCCTGCCAGTCGGTGCTTTACCGAGCCGAGCTGGAGCGCACCCTGGAGGTCTGCCCGAAGTGCAGCGCCCATCGGCCGATCGCCGCCCGTGCGCGGATCAGCCACTTCCTGGATGCCGAACCGAAAGTCGAGATCGGCGCCCGGGTTCGGTCCACCGATCCGCTGAAGTTCAAGGACTCGCGCAAGTACACCGAGCGTCTGACCGAAGCCCGCGAGGACACCGACGAGGAAGATGCGCTGGTCGTCGTCCGCGGCCAGCTGATGGGCCTGCCGGTGGTGGTCTGCGTGTTCGAGTTCGGCTTCATGGGCGGCTCGATGGGCTCCGTGGTCGGCGAAAAATTCGTCCGCGGCGTCAACGCCGCGCTCGAACACGGCTGCCCGGTGATCTGCTTCGCCGCCTCGGGTGGCGCACGCATGCAGGAATCGCTGTTCTCGCTGATGCAGATGGCCAAGACCAGCGCCGCACTCGCCAAGCTTGCCGAGCGCGGCCTGCCGTTCATCTCGGTGCTGACCCATCCGACCATGGGTGGCGTGTCGGCATCGCTGGCGATGCTCGGCGACATCAACATCGCCGAACCGAAGGCGCTCATCGGTTTTGCCGGCCCGCGCGTGATCGAACAGACCGTGCGCCAGAAGCTGCCGGAAGGCTTCCAGCGCGCTGAATTCCTGCTCGAGAAGGGCGCCATCGACATGATCGTCGACCGCCGCGAGCTGCGCGAAAAGCTGCACCGCCTGCTGGCCATGCTGACCCACTTCGCGCCGGGCATCCCGGCTGTGTCCTCGCCGGGGGCCGGTGCCGCGCACTGACGGCGACGCGGCGGTCGCTTCAGGCGGCAGCACCGCGCGCAGTGACTGGCGGCTGGCCGACTGGCTGGCTTGGCAGGAACAGCTCAATCCCCGTTCGATCGAACTTGGGCTTACGCGCTCGCGCCTCGTGGCCGAGCGCCTGGGCCTGCTGAGCGCGCCCTGCATCACGGCGACGATCACCGGCACCAACGGCAAGGGCTCGTCGGCGACGCTCGCGGCCGGCATCTGGCAGGCCGCCGGCTATCGCGTCGGCCGCTACCTGTCGCCGCACCTGTTGCGCTACAACGAACGCATCGCCATCGATGGCATCGAAGCCTCCGATGACGCGATCTGTGCCGCTTTTGCCGCGATCGATGGCGCACGCGGCGATCTTCCGCTGACCTATTTCGAGTTCGGCACCTTGGCGGCGCTGTGGCTGTTCCGCGAAGCCGGCTGCACGGTGCAGGTGCTGGAGGTCGGCCTTGGCGGACGGCTCGACGCGGTCAATATCGTCGATGCCGATGCCGCGCTGGTGACCAATATCGGTCTCGATCACACCGACTGGCTCGGCCCGGATCGCGACAGCATCGGCCGCGAGAAAGCCGGCATCTATCGCGCGGGACGTGCCGCGATCTGCGCCGAGCATGAGCCGCCAGCCAGCGTCGAAGCGGAAGCGCGACGGATCGGCGCACGCTGGATCGCGGCTGGTCGGCAGTTCGATGTCGTCCGGAGCGATGCCGCCTGGAGCTGGAAAGGCGAAGGCGCCGAATACCGCGAGCTGCCGCTGCCGGCGCTGCCTGGTGCCTTCCAGATCGACAACGCTGCCGGCGTGCTGGCGCTGATCGAGGCGCTGCAGGGGCGCTTGCCGGTGGGCCGCAGCGCGATCGAAGCCGGCTTGCGTGGCCTGGTGCTGCCGGGGCGCTATCAGCGGCATGACGGGCTGATCCTCGATGTCGCCCACAACCTCGAATCGGCCACCGTGCTGGCCGCGCAGCTGCGCGCGGAGCCCTGCGCCGGTCGCACCTGGCTGGTGCTCGGCATGCTTGCCGACAAACCCGTCGCGGAGGCCTGCAGGGTGCTGGCGTCGGTCGTCGACGCGGTATGGTGTGCCCGCTTGCCGCCGCCGCGCGGGCTCGACGACGATCAGCTGGCCACCATCGCCAGACGGTCCGGCCTGGTTGCACACGCGGCCGGCACGGTCCGTGATGCAATAAGTGCCGCCCGCGCCGCCGCCGAACCGGGTGATCGCATCGTGGTCTGTGGATCGTTCCTGACCGTGGCAGCCGCACTCGAGAACAGTCGATGAACGAAGTTTTTCGCCGCCGCCTGATTGGCCTCGCCGTCTTGCTGAGCCTGGCGTTCCTGCTGTCGCTGCTGCTGCCCGGCGCGCCGGCGCGCAACGAAGTCGAACCGTCGACCACGGTCAGCCTCAGCGGCGAGAGCCTGCAGGTGACCGAAGCCGATGCCGTGCCGCCGCCGGATGACTACACCTCGCCTGAATCGGCGGCGAATCCGGATGAGCGACCGGACGACGAGGCGGTCATTTCCGATCTGAGCAGTGATGAAGCCGAGGCGCCAAGCGCTGCGAAGCCGACGGCCGAAGTCGCCAAGCCGGTTGCGCCGAAGCCTGCTGCAAAGCCGCCAGCGCCGGTCGTGGTGCCGAAATCCAAGCCGGCCGAAGCAGTGGCTCCTCCGCCGAAGCCCGCGGTGGCCGAGAAGCCGGCTGCCGCTGGCTGGTACGTGCAGATCGGCAGCTTTGCCGAAGCCGGCACGGCGACGACGATCGTCAACCTGATCGGCAAGCAGGGCCATCGCGGCCAGATCAGCAAGATCACTGGCGCCAACGGCAAGACCCTGCATCGAGTGCGCGCCGGCCCTTATTCCACCGAAGCCGCCGCCCGCAGCGCCCAGGCCCGGCTGGCTACCCAGGGCTATCCGCAGACCCGAGTCGTATCGGAGGCATCGCGTTGAACGCCGTCTGCGCCTAGAATGCGCGCGCGGTCACGGAGAGATGGCAGAGTGGTCGATTGCGGCGGTCTTGAAAACCGCTGAACCGCAAGGTTCCGGGGGTTCGAATCCCTCTCTCTCCGCCACTTTTTCAAAACACCGACTAAACGTCGGTGTTTTGAAAAAGCCGATCGGCAGCGAGAGAGGGATTCGAAGCCGCGGAAGCGGCCAGGCCCGAAGGAACGAATCCCAAGCGGCAAGTAGTGAGCATGGGGAGATTCGAAGCCGCTTCAGCGCAATCGAACCCAAGAACACCAATCAAAGCGCCCGTAGCTCAGTCGGATAGAGCATCGGCCTTCTAAGCCGAGGGTCACTGGTTCGAATCCAGTCGGGCGCGCCAACTTGATACCTCCCTGAGCACCACGAGCTCAAGCGTTTTTCGTCCGCCAGCCGGACACAGCCCAGCCCTATCAACGTGATTCCTCGAGATGCCCGACATCAGGGTCGATGCGGCTCGTCGGCAACCGTGCTGGAGATAGTGCGTCTCGCGGGCATTGGGCGTGCTGCAGAATTTCCCGGGGTATGCCCGCGTGCTGCAACCGTAGCAGCATGATATTGCCGACCGTCACCGATCGAGTTCGAACTCATGACTGAAACCATTTACGACGCGCTGCGTGAAAGTCACGTGCGCCAGCGGTCCCTGTGCAGAAAGCTTCTGCTGTCGAAGCCACATACCGAGCAGCGCATCGCGATTTTCACCGAGTTGCGGATCGAGCTTGCGGCCCATGCGGCGGCAGAAGAGCGCTACCTGTACGTGCCCATCCTGATGGACGACATGGGTCTGTCATCGTCCCGCCACGCGCTGCATGAGCATCATCAGATCGACGAGCTGGTCGAAGAACTGCAGGTAATCGATCATTCAGGCCGCGGGTGGATGGCGACCGCGCACAAGCTTTCGGAGAAGGTTCATCACCATCTTCGCGAGGAAGAGAAGAAATTCTTCCAGGTGTCCGGGAAAATCCTCACGGACAAGCAGAAGGAGCGCGGAGCGAAGCAGTATCGAAAGGACCACGCACGCATGCTGAAAATGCTCGGGTAGGAATGATCTGGCCGGCCGGCAAGAGCCTTCGCCTTGTCTCCAGCGGCGTTCATACCCGCTCGACTCACCAGGCGTCTGGCGAATTCGCTGGATTTACTTCCGTGCTTCGCGATCGGCCCGATTCGATTTGCGCGCGGGTACGTTCAGACGGGCTGCGTCATCAAACGAGCGGCCCTGATGGTCTCGTCTGACCTGGAGGCGTTCCTAAGGCTTCTTGGCTTTCGCGCGCGGCTTTTCCGGCTCTCCGCAATGCCTGCCGGTATAGATTGCCAGCCCGACCGTCTGACCCTCCTCGCGATGGACGCCAACCATCGCCGCATCGCAGCTGCTGACGCAGATGTTGGCGGGGATGTTGGTCCGATTGAACCGGACCGATGCTGCCGGTTGATTGACCTTCACGAAGCAGCGCGGCAGCGGACTGGCGGTTGGCTTCGGGGTCGGGGCTGAGGAAGACACGGCAAGCGCAGCGGCGAAAGCCAGCAGCCCGGTCATTGAGGGGATTCCAGATCGAAGCGCCGGATAGCGCAGGGCGATTAGGAAGCCAAAGACTGTCCGCGGGTGGAGGGCTCCGAACGAACGGCGCCATTTCTCCGTCCAGCGAGCGATGACGCTTCGCCGCGGCCCGATTGCGAACACCAAAAGTGAGCAGGATCACGGTTGCGCTGCACCATTGCCGTGATCGTTGTTGCCCATGCCGGGTCTTCGGATGACCGCGCGGACCCTGTTCGACTGCGCTGAAATCAACTTCACCTGAATCGACTCGAAATTTTTTCTCAAGACAGGTTGCTGATCTGCAGTCATTTTTTTGCCATCGATCGGTCATGTCTAGAACAATCGGTCGGCACGCTGCTGCGAACATGGCATATCGCTTGCTTAGTCCCTGTCAGGCACAAGGGGCGGAGCGTTCTTTCGGAACCTCCGGGTGCCATTTCGGTGGCGGTGAACAGGGCGAACAGCTATGGGAATTTTTTCGCTGGCGGCTGCTACGACGACGTTCACATCGGCCGTTGAGGAGAATGTCCGGCCTGCGCTTTCAGTGGACGCGGTGATCCGCGAAAACCACGGCGCGCTGGTCAATTTCCTGCGGCGCCGGATGAGAACGCCGGAAGATGCCAATGACGTTGCGCAGGAAGCGTACGTCCGCATGATGCATTACGAGGGCGCACGCGATATCCATTCGCCGTCGTCACTGCTGTTTCGCATCGCAACCAATGTCGCCAATGACTTTGCCCGCGCCGATCAGTCGCGACGGGTCAGCGATCAATGCAACATCGATGATCACGAACTGGCGTCTCACGAGCCCTCCGCGGAGCGGCAGATTGCCGGCTGCGAGGATCTGGCGACGCTGCTGGTGGCGATCCGGCAACTGCCTGCGAAGTGTCAGCAGGTGTTTCTGCTGAGCCGGGTCAAGCACATGACCTATCCGGAGATAGCCAAACACTGCGGCATCAGCGTCAAGATGGTGGAGAAGCACATCAGCCACGCGCTGGCCGTGTGCATGAAGAAGGTAGGTGAAAACGATCGCCATCCGTCTAAGAGAATGTAGCCCGGTTGCAACGACGCGTTGGAGCGACCGTTCGATGACGGAATCGCTCCGGTAGTCACACGCTTTCCGGAGAATCTGCGGATACCAGCAGACAGCTATTGGCCCGGACCCTGACAAAGGAGTCGTCGGCTCGGATCGCGGTGAAATGGCCAGAATATCGGCCGGAATCGCCGTTGCCCTCGGGCAATGGCAGAATTGGACGATGAACAGCCAACAAGAAAGACAATTGCTGGACGAGAGCGCCCATTGGGCTGCTCGTCTGGCGTCGCCGGAGTGCACGGCGGAGGAGCGAAAAGCATTTGAATCCTGGCGCTCGCGCAGCCCGGCGCATGCGCGTGCCTGGACGATGGTTGATCGTGTCGACCAGGGCTTCAACCAGCTCGCCACCGATAACGCGGAACTGCTGGCGATGGCCGATGCTGCGTTTGCAGACAGTGCCGCGCCGCGTCGTGACTATCGTCGCTGGCTGCCGATGGCGCTTGCCGCGAGTGTCGCCGCCGTCGGCATGTTCGTCACTGCCGTGACTGTGCTGCGACCATCTGCCGGCGTGTCGATGTACGCCAGTGCCGATGCTGCCGATGGCCGCCGCAGCCTGACGCTCGATGACGGTTCGACGATCGAGCTCGATGTCAACAGCGCCATCGAAGTGGAGATGACCGCCGCCGAGCGCCGCGTCGTGCTGTTGCGCGGGCGGGCGCTTTTCCAGGTTGCACACGATTCGGCGCGGCCGTTCTCGGTGGTTGCCGGCGCCGGCCGCACGGTGGCGCTGGGCACGCGCTTCCAGGTCGATCATCACAATGATTCGGTTGCCGTCACGCTTACCGAAGGTTCTGTTTCGGTTACTGGTCTCGGCAATCTCGATGGTCAGGCCGAGTTGCTGCAGCCGGGCGAGCAATTGAGTTACGCAGTGGAGCCACGTGCCTGGAGCAAGCAGGTGGTCGATGTTCAGGCAGTGACCGGCTGGGAACGCGGCCGCCTGGTGTTTCACGGCACGCCGTTGTCCGAGGCGCTGGCCGAGGTCAATCGCTACGTCGATCGGCCGATCCGTCTCGATGATCAGTCGCTGGCAGTGCTGCCGGTCAGCGGCAATTTCATCGCCGGCGACAGCGATCTGGTGGTTTCAGCGCTGCTGCAGACCTTGCCGATCAGCGCTGATGAACGGGGTGGGGAAATCCTGCTTCGAAGCCGCAGCAACTGATATCGCGGCACGGCGCCGCACCACGCGGCGGCTGCTGGACGCTGATTCCCGTGGCATGAAGTGTGCGTCAGATCACGCACAGACCGCTCGTTTCTCTCCGACTTGAAACTAGCGTGCCGCCGTTCATCGGCGACACGTAGGGTGCCTGCGGTCCGGCAGGCTCTTAGGCATTGTCCTGCCGCAGCCGATCCGCAAACCGAATGTCCGGTATGTGGAGGGAGGTAGGGCGGTCCTTGGCTGCATTCGTCGCATTCGATGGATGTCTTGCTCGGGTACCAGGCGAATCTCATGCACAGGTGGCGGTGTCGACGGAGGGGCTGGCGTTTGGCTTTTCGCGCGTCTCTGACCGCGTCGCTGGTGGTTTTCTCGACCTCGACGATGGCGTTCGACGATGCCGTACCGATCGAATCGGCGCGGGCGACGGTCAGCGCCTATGACATCGCGCCGTCATCGCTCTCCGATGCGCTGGATCGCTTCGGCGAGCAGAGCGGCCTGCAGGTCGTCTATCCGCACGGCATCACCGAGGGCCATCGAACCGAGGCCCTGTCCGGACGCCTCAGCGCCGATGAGGCGCTGCTCCAGCTGCTGGCAGGCAGCGGCCTGCGGGTGCTGTTCGCCAATGCGCAGACCGTGGTGATCCTTTCCGGTACGAACCAGGCGTCGGACAGCGCTGCCATGCCTGAGGCCGATGGTGGTGCCGCGGAGCGCCGCATACAGACGGTCCAACTGGGCCCGGTCAATGTCCGCGACGTGCGCCGCACCTTGCCGAAGGAAACCAGCAACTCGGCATTCGGTTTCGACAAGCAGTTGCTCGATACGCCGCGCTCGGTGTCGTTCATCAGCAAGGAAACCATCGATCTGTTCGGCCTGTCCTCGGTCGAGGATCTGGTCCGCGTGGTGCCCGGCGCGTTCACGCCATCCCGCTTCGGCATTCAGGGCGGCATCGACGTGCGCTCGGTGCCAGCCGATACCTTCTTTCGCGGCATGAAGCGGCTGTACCTGCAGGGTCATGTTAACAGTGTGTTGTCGGCGAACGATTCGATCGAGGTCGTGCGCGGCCCGCCTTCGCCGATCTACGGCATGGGCAAGGTCGGCGGCTATACCAACGTGCGGCCACGAACCTCGCGGATCGGTGAGGGCGAACACGGCCTCGACGATCACGGTTTCGTGCAGCTGATCGCCGGCAGTTACGAGCACCGCGAGGTCAGCTTCGGCGTCAATGGTCCGATCAACATCGGCAATCGCCAGGGCGGTTATGCGGTGTTCGGTGCGATTTCGGATGCCAATGCCTATGCGCGCGGCGTGCCCAACGATGCCCAGCTACTGCAGGTATCGACCAGCCTGAACCGCTTCGCCGGACGCTTCCGGCTGGAGTCCGGTGTCAGCCTGCAACGCGCGATGACTGCTGGCGCGCTGATCGGCCGATTCACCCAGAGCGTTGCCGATACCGGCCGCTACGTGCAGGGCGTTCCGCTGGTCAATCTCGATGCCAACAACAATGGCCGGATCGGCTATCTGGAGTTGCAGCGCGGTTCGCCGGTGGTCGGCAATCTCAGCTCGGCCAATCAGCCGCTGTCGCAGACCTTTGCCTGGCAGTACGACGAGTCCGGCAAGCCATTGCGGCTCGATCAGTTCGCCAAGGTCAGCGGCATTCCGCAGACCTTGTTCGATTACCTGACCGCCCATCCGGAAGCCGACCCAGGCGGCCTGCTGCGTGCCCAGGGTGTCGGTGGCCCGAAGCCGATGTCCGGTTCGGTGCCGATCGGCATGGCGCTCGATCCGCGCACCACCGGCTACGGCAAGCTCGATATCCGCCGTTTTTCCGCGTACGAGAAGCGCCTGGAGGCTGATCTCGCGACCGGCTACATCGATCTGATCAACGACGACGATCCGGACTTCACGATCAAGAACCAGCTGTTCTTCGATTCGATGGATCAGTACAAGGAATCCGAACAGCCGTTCGGTACCGATCAGAATCCGCGCATCTGGGAAGACAAGCTGACGGTGACGCGGCGGCTGAAGAATCTGCCGTCGTGGATCGGCATCAACATGCTCGGCTCGCTGAACTACCGCAGCACTTATGCGCCGGTCTCGCAGTGCTTCGGTGATTACAGCAACAACCGCACCGATGCCACTGCCAGCACCTGGAACGACAGCAACGGCGGCATGACGCCGAACACCACATTCGCCGTCTGCACCGCCAATGCCGACATCAACAATGATGGCTTCCCATACACCGTGCACGGCAAGACCAAGTTCTCGGAGATGGGCGCCGCAGCACTGTTCGACATCGATTTCTCGACCGGCACCAACCTGCTGGTCGGCTACCGCTTCGATGGCTCGAAGGCCAGCAATGTCGAATACGGCGGCACGCTCGATGCCATTCGCGGCACCTCGGCGAACCCGGGTGTCTTCGCGCCCAGCGATGTCTCTGCCAAGGGCTGGGACGATGGCACTTCGTGGAGTGTGAGTCTGTCGCAGCGGCTGCCGGGCCGGATCGTGCCGTATGCCACCTATGCGCATTCCAGCCTGACGCTCGACAACAACATCAATCGCCTCAGCAACACCCAGATCGGCCTCGGTCATATCGGTGCTTCGCGGTTCATCGAATTCGGCATCAAGGCCAGCCTGCTCGAACGCTCGCTGTTCTTCACCAGCGCCGCTTACGAGCAGCGCCGCGTCAGCATCGACAGCATCGGCGATCCCAGTCTGGCCAACAGCGAAGTGGCTGGCACCCGTACACGCGGCTGGGAAAGTGAATTGAAGTGGGTGCCGACGCGCAATTTCCTGATGACCTTGTACGCGCTCAATCAGAAGACCTATTACACGCCGAACCGTGGCGGCAACATCCAGGTCGACGCCCGTGCGCTGGGCTTCAAGGACGTCATCGATCCGGCGACTGGACAGGTCGTGTATCCCGCCGAAGCGTTCCTGTACGGCGGCCGCGCCTTCGTCGCCTTGCCGGCTGGTGTGGAGTACTACAGGGAGAAGCAGGGCAATCCGAACACTCAACTCGGCCTCACCACGCAAGTGTTGGTGAGCCCCGGTTTCGGTTTCACGCTGAGCGGCAACTATCTATCCAGCGTCTCCGCCGGCCGCCTGCAGCTCACGGAACTGCCTGAAGCACGCGTGTTCAATGCCGGTGTATTTCGCGAATGGCACAAGTGGCACCTGAAGGCCGACGTCTTCAATTTCACCAATCAACGCTACTTCCGTGCGCGCAATGGCGACACGCTGGCCGATCTGCCGGTGTCGGCACTTCCGGGGCGTCGTTTCCAGTTCACCGTGAGACGTGATTTCTAATTCATCTCCACAACTCGCGGGGTAGGGTAGCCCGCAGCGTTCCCGTCACATGAGCAGGGACGCCGTACCACAAAGGGATGTGGACGGCGCCCAACTGACATCCACGGGGAACGCCATGAGCAGCCGCAGAAAGCTTCGGAAATCCGGCCGGAAACTTCGTGACGCCACGAAGGATCTGACCGCCGCCCTCGCCATCCTGGTTCCGACCGGAATGGCTTACGCCCAGACACCGGCACCGCCGCCGGCCACGCAAGGCACACCGGCCGCCACGGAAGGTGCTGCGCCTGCCGAGGCCTCGGTACTCAGCGACATGGTCGTCAACGCCAGCGCCATTCCATCGATCGCCAGCGAGGCCGTCGGCGGTGGTGGCTTCGCCAAGCCCTTGCTGGAAACGCCGCGCGCGGTTTCGCTGATCAACGAAGACACGCTGAACCTGCTCGGCATCAACGCGATCGAGGACATCGTTCGCGCCGTGCCCGGCACCTACACGACCACGCGCTACGGCCTGCAGGGCGGCATCAACGTCCGCGGCATTCCGGCCGACGTTTACTGGCGCGGCATGAAGCGCATCACGGCGCAGGGCCATTACCGCACCGATCTGTCGTCGCTGTCGTCGATGGAAATCGTCAAGGGCGCCGCACCGCCGATCTACGGCCTCGGCCGCATCGGTGGTTATGTCGACCAGACGCCGCGCTCCGGCGGCAAGGCGAAGAACGGCACTTATCTCAGCGATCTGAACGGCTTCGTGCAGGGCGTCACCGGTTCCTTCGAGAAGCTCGAAGCGACCACCGGCGTCGGCGGCCCGGTCGATATCGCCGGCAAGCAGGGTGGCTTCTACACCTACGGCCTGGTCGAGAATTCCGGCACCTACGTGCGCCAGGTCAACGTTCGCCAGCGCTTGCTGCAGTCGGCGCTGAGCCTCAACAACGTCGGCATGTTCCGCGTTGAAAGCGGCGTCCAGATCCAGAACTCGCAGACCTCTGGCGGTTACATGAACCGCGTCACCCAGAGCCTGATCGATAACGGCACCTATGTGCGCGGCAGCCCGCTGGTCAATCTCGATGCCGGTGCTGGCGTCAACAAGGATGGAGCCGGTGATGGCTTCGTCGGCCAGCGCGAGCAGCATGCGAATTCGCCGGTTAACGGCAATGTCAGTGCCGCCAATCGTCCACTCGATCAACGCTTCACCTGGCCGAAGTGCTCGGGCACTGGTGCAGCGCCGGGTGCCGATCCGAAATTCGCCGGTCCGGGTGGCTGGTGCTTGCCAGGTCATTTCCCGGTGCAGGCTGGTATTCCGGATTCGCTGAACGCCTACCTGATCGCCAATCCGAACAAGGATCCGACCGGTGCCCTGCGTGCCGCGGCCGCGCTCGGCAAGGGCGTGACGCCAGCATCCGGATCGCTGCCGCTCGGCTTCTTCCTCGATCCGACCACGACCGGCTTCGCGGAAGTGGATTACCGCCGCAACGGCTCCTACGAGCGGCTGCAGAACGCCAACGTCGGTCTGGCCTGGTTCGATCTGGTCTATGACACGGATCCGGACTTCACGATGAAGATCCAGACCTTCTCGGACAACCTCGACACCTACAAGGATTCCTATCTGCCTTACGGCGAGAAGCAGGGCATCCATCGTTTCGAAGAGAAATTCACCGTCACCCGGCGTCTGCCGGAGAAGTGGCTGCCGGGCTGGGTCGACGTCAACACCTTGAGCTCGATCAGCTACCGGCGCACCGGTGGCTATATCCGCAGCTCCAGCGGCGACTTCGATTACCGCCAGGACGTGCTGCGTGGCGATCCGCAGTACGGCGACGGCCAGCACTACCCGAACACCAAGTTCGCCAACCAGCTCAACGATCCATCGTGGCTGACCGGCGCTCCGGCCGAAGCCGAGCGGCGCAGCGTCTACGACGAGTTCGGTGCCGGTTTCATGTTCGACATCAACATTTTCAAGAACACCAATCTGACCTTGGGCGGACGCTGGGATGGCTCGACGGCGCGCGACATCGAATACGCCCACAACAACCAGCAAGCACCTTCGCTGGCCAACTCCTGTGCGCTGCCAGCGTCGGGCGGCAATGCGCTGACCTCCGCCTACATCGCAGGGTCGACGACGCTGGTGCCTGAACTGCAATCCGGCCGCTGCGACTACGGCCCGGCCTGGGACGATGGCAAGACCTGGAGCATCAGTCTTTCCCATCAGCTGCCGTTCGGCATTCGTCCGTATTTCACCATTGCCGATGCTTCCGTGATTCTCGATGCCTCGAACAACATCGTGCAGAACACGATCGTCACGGCGCCGGGTGGTCACATCGGCCGCTCGAAGCTGAGCGAAGCCGGCATCAAGGGCAACTGGTTCCGAGGCAAGCTGTTCGCCTCGGTGGCGATGTACCGGCAGCTGCGCAGTGACGTCTCCAATCCCAGCGACCCGACCGCCGGTGCCGATTCCTCGGCGACCAAGACGCGTGGCCTCGAAATGCAGATCGACGCCAATCCGACCCGCAAGCTCCACGTCGGCTTCTACGCCGTCGGCCAGCATCAGAAGTATGTTTTCAACACCAACTCGCAGCTGCAGCTGACCGGTCGCCAGCTCGGCTTCCAGGACATTCTCGCTGCCGATGGCTCGGTGCTCTATCCGGCTGAAGCCTTCGTCTACGGCGGTCGCGTCCAGCTGGTGCTGCCAGCCGACCTTGGTCAGCTCTATCTCGATCGTGTCGGCGAGCCGCGCTATCAGGCCGGCGTGAACATCGACTACAAGCTGCCGGCCGGTTTCGGTGTGCACGTCGATGGTCAGCGCTTCTCCGCTTTCTATCTGGATCGCACCAAGACGGTAGAGCTGCCGATGTCCTTCACGATGAACACCGGCTTCACCTACGACCATAACCGTCTCCATCTGAAGCTCAGCGGCTTCAACGTGCTCGACAAGCGCTACTTCCGCGCCGGCACCGGCGATACCAACGTCAATCTCGTTTCGGTGATGCCGGGAACTGCAATCCAGTTCCAGGCCAAGCTGGACTACTGATGAAGACCGATAAAGCGACGCCACACCATCAACTGCTGCAGCTTTCCGGCTGCGGCGCCAGGACACGAACAAGGCAGGTGAAACCATGAGCATCAACATGAAGAAGCTGACGGGAACGACCGCTGCGGTATTGCTGTGCGCCCTCTATCTCGGCGATTTCGCCATCGCTGCCGACGCACCGGTCAAGGCCGCGATCGGTGAGCAGTCGAAAGCCGAGGAATCGGGCAAGAACTCGCAGAAGCGCATCGACCAGATGGACGACGCCGTGGTCGGCATCGTCGCCAACTATCGTCAGGCGCTGACCGAAACCAGCAGCCTGAAGGACTACAACGATCAGCTCGGCGTCCAGACCGCATCTCAGGACGAAGAGATCGCGGCACTCAACGGACAGCTGGCGGAGATCGACAAGACGGCGCGTGAAGTGACACCGCTGATGTCGAACATGCTCGCCACGCTCGACAGCTTCGTGAAGCTCGACACTCCATTTCTCCCGGACGAGCGCGCCAAGCGCATCGCCGGCTTGAAGGAAATGATGGGCCGCGCCGACATCTCGGTTTCCGAGAAGTATCGCCGCATCGTCGAGGGCTACCAGATCGAAATGGAGTATGGCCGCACCCTGGAAGCCTACTCGGGCAAGGTCGACGACAAGACCGTCGACTTCATTCGCGCCGGACGCGTCGCATTGCTCTATCAGACGCTCGATGGCAAGGAGACCGGCTTCTGGGATGCCGACTCGAAGGGCTGGAAGGTCGACAACAGCTACGAACATGAAGCCAAGGCTGGTCTGAAGATCGCCAAGAAGCAGTCCGCTCCCGATTTCCTCGTTGTTCCTGTGCATGCACCCATGGAGGCCAAGTAATGTTCCGCACGAATTTGATTGCGTCCGTCTTCGTCACGGCCTCGTTGAGCCTGGGTGTGCTGCTGGCAGCGAGCGCTCAGGCGGCACCTGCCACGCTCGATGAACTGCTCGAGCAGACCAAGACCGTTCGCCAGCGCGAAGAACAGCTGAACGCAGAGCGCGAAGCGAAGTTCAAGGCCGAAGTCGACAAGCAGTCGTCGCTGATGGCCGAAGCCCAGGCCGAGCTGAACAAACAGCGCAAGCGCGGCACCGATCTGGCGGCAGCCTTCGACGCCAACGAGAAGAAGATCGGCGAGCTGCAGGCGCAGCTGGAATCGCGCAGCGGCAACCTCGGCGAACTGTTCGGCGTGGTTCGTCAGGTGTCGAACGATTTCTCCTCGGTGGTTCGCATGTCGATGATCTCCGCGCAGTATCCGGAGCGCGAAGACTTCATGACCACGCTGTCGGCGACCAAGGCCATCCCGTCGATCGCCACGCTCGAGCGCTTCTGGTTCGAGCTGCAGCGGGAAATGACCGAGAGCGGCAAGGTCGTGCGCTTCAACACCAAGGTGGTGACGCCGGGCGGCGCGCCGGTTGATGCCACCGTGGTTCGCGTCGGTCCGTTCAATGCGATGACCAACGGCAAGTTCCTCGCTTATCTGCCGTCCGAGAAATCGCTGGCGATCATGGCGCGGCAGCCGGACGAGAAGTTCCAGGACGCGGCCAAGACCCTGCAGAACGCCACGTCGGGCTACGCCAAGACGGTGCTCGATCCGACCCGCGGTGTGCTGCTGACCATCTACTCGCTGCGGCCTGATCTGATGGAACGCATCGAGAAGGGCGAGTCGATCGGCTACGTGATTCTTCTGGTCGGTTTTATCGGTGCAGCGCTGGCGATCTTCCAGTTCGGCTATCTGATGCAGGTCCGCGCCAAGGTGCTCAAGCAGCTGAAGTCGGTGAACGTGCCGAAGCTCGACAACCCGCTGGGCCGCGTGCTCGCCTCGTTCACCGGGGGCAGCGCCAAGAAGCTCGAGGAAGATGCCGAGATCGTCGAGCTGCGCATTTCCGAAGCGGTGCTCAAGGAAGTTCCGAAGCTCGAACGCTTCCAGGCCTTCCTGCGACTGGCGATCGCAGCGGGTCCGCTGCTCGGCCTGATCGGCACCGTGGTCGGCATGATCATCACCTTCCAGAGCATCACCGAGTCCGGCTCCAGTGATCCGAAGCTGATGGCCGCGGGTATCTCGCAGGCCATGATCGCAACGGTGCTCGGCCTCGGCATCGCCATCCCGCTGCTGTTCGCCAATGCCTGGCTGACCTCGATCTCCAAGGCCATCCTGCAGGTGCTGGACGAGCAGAGCACCGGCTTGCTGGCCGGCATCCTCGAGAAGGAGGAAGCCCGCCGTGCTTGAACTGATCCTGGCACCGCTGTCCGCTTTCACCTCGATGATGAGTCTCGGCGGTCAAGTGGTCGCCGTGATCTTCACAGCCTGCGTGGTCATGTGGTCGATCGTGCTGGAACGCTCCTGGTACTTCTTCGGCGTGCTGCCGAAGCAGTCCAAGAGCCTGCTGGCCGCCTGGCATGCTCGCAGCGAGCATTCCAGCTGGCGGGCTCATCAGGTTCGCAAGGCGATGATCTCGCGGCTCAACGCCGGCATGTCGACCAATCTGCTGCTGCTTCGGGTGCTGGTGCCGCTATGCCCGCTGCTCGGCCTGCTCGGTACGGTCACCGGCATGCTCGCGGTCTTCGATGTGATGGCAGCCCAGGGTTCGGCTGATGCGCGTTCGATGGCCAACGGTGTGTCGGAAGCCATGATCTGCACGCTGACCGGCCTCGCAGTGAGCATCACCGGCCTTTATCCGAGCTTCTATTTTCGCCGCCGCGTCGCCCGGGAAACCGAGCGGCTGGCGGATCAGTTCACGTTCTGATTCGGAAAGCCCTAAGCCATGCGCCAGCGCCATCGCAAAGAAATCGGAATGGATGACAGCACCGGCATCGATCTCGCGCCGATGCTCGATTTCGTGCTCAACCTGCTGATCTTTTTCATCATCACCGCCGTGTTCCTGAAGGAAGTCGGCATCAACGTCAGCCGGCCGAATTCCTCGGCAGCGGAGAAGAGCGAGTCGAGCAGCATCGTCATCCTGATTGCGGCCGACGGCGAAATCACCATCGATCACAAGGTGGTCGACCAGCGTTCGGTGCGCGCCAAGATCGAAAGCCTGCACGCCCAGAAGCCGGATGACGCGGTGGTCGTTGCTGCCGATCCGGGTTCCGCCACCGGCATCCTGGTCGACGTCATCGATCAGGTCCGCCAAGGCGGCGTGATGGCGGTATCGATCGCGCCGACCAAGAGCTAGCTCCCACAGCCAGCCCGCAAGCCGCCCAGAACCAGAAGTCCCACACATCAGTACACGCCACACCCGCTACGGAGTCTCAGCGCCATGATGTCCAGACGACACGTCGAAGAGTCCGAAGAAACCGGCATCGATCTCGCACCGATGCTCGACTTCGTGCTCAACCTGCTGATCTTTTTCATCATCACCACGTCCTTCGTGAAGGAATCCGGCATTCAGGTGACCCGCCCGCAGGCGCTCACCGCCGAGCACAAGGACAGCGGCAACATCCTGATCGCGATCCGTCCGAATGGAGACATCTGGATGGACAAGCGCCGCGTCGGCGTCGGCGAGATCCGCAATGCCATCGAACGTCTCCACATCGAGCGGCCAGATGACACCGTGGTGATCATCGCCGACAAGGACTCGCAGACTGGCGTGCTGACCAAGGTCATGGATCAGGTGAAGCTCGGCGGTGTCGGTGACGTCTCCATTGCTGCTGCACCGCCGGCCTGACGGAGAACCATCATGCAGACCGCAAGTCCCACCCCGATTCTTTCTTCCGAGTTCGAGATCAATCTGCCGAAGGCCAGTTTCGGCACTCGTTGGCTGACCGCGCTGTGCATGTCGATCATCACTTCGCTGCTGTTCTTCTGGCTGATGTACGCGGTGATCCACGTCAGCGGCCACGGCGTCGACAAGATAGAGAACCTGCCGACCATCGATTTCGTGCGCCTGAAGCGTGACAGCGCACCGGAGCAGAACGAACGGCGCAAGCCGCCACCGCCGCCGCCGGCCAAGCAGCCAGCACCGCCGTCGAAGATGAAGATCGACGTCGATACGGCGGCTCCGTCGACGGGTATCGGCATTCCGACCAACCTCGGCCTGTCGGCCAACATGTCCGCCGGCGCTGGCACCGGCAGCGGTGGCGGCCTGGCCGGTTCGATGGACAGCGATCTGATTCCGCTGCAGCGCATTCCGCCGACCTATCCGGCCGAAGCTCGCCGGGCAGGCATCAGCGGTACGGTACTGGTCGATGTCACCGTCAATCCAGATGGCAGCGTCCGCAAGGCCCGAGTCATCGAAGCTAAGCCGAAGGGCTTGTTCGAGGCGGCTGCCGTCACGGCCGTGCAGAAGTGGCGCTTCAAGCCGAAGGTGGTTGATGGCAAGCCCGTGGAGTTCCACGGCGTGCAGCCCTTCAAGTTCGACCTTACCGCAGCGGAGTAATGACCATGAAGAACGCTAGCCATATGGAAGTTTCGGGTCGCCGCTCGTTGATGCCGGCATTCAGCCGCCTTGCCGTGCTGGCCGCCTTCGGGCTGGCCAGCATCGGCACGGCAATCGCGCAGACCGCACCGGTTCCGCAACAGCGGCCACCGGCACGGCAGACGCCAGCCCAGATCGCGGCCGCAAAGGAAGCCGAGATGATCGCCGCAGGTGTGCGCACCGAATGCCTGCCTTCGAAGCAGAAGGCCACACCGAATCTCAGCGACGATGTCATCGACGACATGCGGGAAGCTTCCGTGATGCTCGGCGAGAAGAAGACCGACCTGGCGATCGAGAAGCTGAAGAAACTCGTCAACAAGGGCGAGGACTATGACAAGGCGATGGTCAACTACAACCTGGGTATCGCTTACTCGGACAAGAACGATCTCGCCAGTTCGGCCAGCGCCTTCGCCAAGGCGCTGTCCTACGACTCGCTGTCGATGCAGAACAGCGAGCAGATGCGTCTCAACCTCGGTCAGCTGTATGTCGCCAGCGGCCAGTTCGATCTCGGCATCGACGCGCTGAGGGACTACATGGCCAAGGCCTGCGGCGTCGTGTCGCCGGATGCCCATGTGTTCCTGGCCAGCGCGCTCGCCGAGCGCAAGCGCTTTCCGGAAGCACTCGCCGAAGTCGATACCGCGCTGGGCAAATCGAAGGTGCCGAAGGAATCGTGGATCCAGTTCAAGCTCGGCCTGCTGTACGAGCAGAAGGATTACAAGGCGTCGGCGGAGACGCTGCTGCAGCTGATCGCCCTGAACGCCGGCAAGGCCGACTACTGGAAACAACTGGCAGGCGTGCTGCTGCAGATGGAAGACAGCACTCAGGCTGCAGCGGTGCTCGCGCTCGCCGAACGGCAGGGCATGCTCGCTACGCCGGAAGATATCCGCAATCTGTACAACACCTACATGATCATCGGCGAGCCGCAGAAAGCGGCGCAGCTGATGGACGCCGCGATCTCCGACAAGAAGCTGCCGCTCGACGAAAGGAATCTCGAATCGGTCTCCAACGCCTGGATCAATGCCCGCGAGAACGAAAAGGCCGAAGCGACGCTGAAGCAGCTGGCATCGATGGCCGAACGCGGCGAGTACTACTTCCGGCTCGGCGCGATGTATGGCGATCAGGAGCGCTGGAAGGATTCCCGCGAAATGCTCGAACGAGCGCTCGAGAAGGGTGGCTTGAAGAAGCCGGGCGAAGCCTGGTTCCGGATCGCGGTGGCCAGCTACGGCGCCAACGACGTCAAGGGCGCAATCGCCGCGCTGCAGAAGTCGATCGCCTTCGAAGACACCAAGGCCCAGGCCAGCGAATGGCTGCGTTCCTTGTCGACGCAGGCGCCGCCGCCGGTGCCATCGGCAACCAGTTCGTCCGCACCGTCGGCACCCGCCAAGACAGCCGGTTGAGGCAGATGCGATGAGCAAGCACTAGGCCTCGCCATCGCCGGTCACGCGAACCGTGACTGGCGAATGCCAGCCCGCAACACCCGTTTCGATCACCGGGCGCGCCCTCCGGCGCGCTGCAGGGCCCGGCTGTGTCCGGGCCACAGCCGGCCAGCAGCCGAGTAGACAGGAGTCGCAGCGATGGACATGAAGACCCAACCGAAACTCGCGCTACTGGCGCTTGCGATCTGCACCTCGCTGGCGGCAGCACATCCGGCCGGCGCGATGGAACTGGAGTCGGCAACGATCGCCGATCTGCAGACGGCGATGGCCGCCGGCAAGCTCAGCGCCGAGAAGCTCACCGAGCTCTATCTCGCCCGCATCGAGGCCTACGACAAGAAAGGCCCGACCCTGAACACGGTCATCACCCTCAATCCCAAGGCGCTGGAGCTGGCGCGCACGCTCGATGCCGAGCGCAAGGCCGGCAAGCTGCGCGGCCCGTTGCACGGCATTCCGATCGTGCTCAAGGACAACTTCGATACCGCGGATCTGCCCACCACCGGCGGCAGTCAGCTGTTGAAAGGTTCCTTGCCGCCGGACGATGCCTTCGTGGTCAAGAAGCTGCGCGACGCCGGCGTCATCGTGCTGGCCAAGGTCAATCTGTCGGAATGGGCGGGCGGCGGCGGCAGTGTCGGCGGTGCCAGCGATCCGGCCGTGCTCAAGGCTGGCGCGGTACCCAACGGCAGCAGCTCGATGGGTGGCCAGACGCGCAATCCGCATGACCTCACACGCGGCCCCTCCGGTTCCAGCGGCGGCACCGGTGCGGCGATCGCGGCAAGCTTCGCGCAGTTCGGTCTTGGCACCGACACCGGCGGCTCGGTGCGCGGGCCTTCATCGGCGAATGGCATCGTCGGCCTCAAGCCCACGCTCGGCCTGATGAGCCGCGACGGCATCATTCCGCTGGCGCTGAGTTTCGACACCGGCGGCCCGATGGCGCGCAGCGTCTATGACGTGGCGCTGGCGCTGGGCGTCATGGCTGGCGTCGATCCGGCCGATGCCGCCACCGCGAAAAGCGCAGGCCATGCCGAGAAGGATTACCTGAAGTATCTGAAGCGCGGCTCGCTGCAGGGCGCGCGCATCGGCATCGCCCGCGACTTCATGGGCAAGGATGCCGGCACCGATCAGGTGATGGAGCGCGCCATCGCGATGCTCAAGCTGCAAGGCGCGACGGTCATCGACATCAAGTATCCGGACTACCTGCTGGCCGCCAAGCAGCCGCTGCTGATCCTGATGATGTCGTCCGAGTTCAAGACGCAGATCGCCGATTACCTGAAGACCACCGGGCCCTCGTATCCGAAGACTTTCGATCAGCTGGTCGCCCTGTCGAACGATCCGAAGACCAACTATCGCGCGCCGGAAAAGGCTTATGCGCTGAAGTACACGGCCTCGGTGGCGCTGGCGCTCGATGATCCGCGCTATCTCGCCGCCAAGACCCAGGCGCTGCCGGCGATCAAGGCCGGCATCGATGCACTGTTCGCTACCGACAAGCTCGACGCGATCGTCTATCCGACTTCGCCACGGCCAGCGACCCTGATCGTGCCGGACAAGCCGCCGATGCCGAGTGCCGGCACCGACAGCGCCACCAGCTTCGCCAACGAAACCGGCTACCCGGATCTGATCGTGCCGGCCGGTGTCACGCCGTCCGGCTTGCCGGTGACCATCTCGTTCTTCGGCCCGGCCTGGAGCGAACCGAAGCTGCTCGGCTACGGCTACGACTTCGAGCAGGCCACCAAGGCCCGCGTGTTGCCGAAGACGACACCGCCGCTGCCCGCCGACAGTCTGGCGATGTGGCGTTGAGGCCGGCCATGAACTTCATGATCCGCAACCAGCGTCATTCGATCCTTGCGGCTTGCGCGCTGACGTTTGCCGTCAGCCTTCCGGCCCAGGCTGCGCTGGACCTCGCGACGGCGAGCATCGCCGAGCTGGAAGCGGCGATGGCCGCCGGCACGCTCACCTCTGAAAAACTGGTGACCTTGTACCTCGCGCGCATCGAAGCCTATGACGCCAAGGGGCCGGCGCTGAACAGCGTCATCACCCTGAACAAGCGCGCGCTCGAAGAAGCGAGAGCGCTCGACAAGGAGCGCAACGAGAAAGGCCCGCGCTCGCCACTGCACGGCATCGTGGTGCTTGCCAAGGATGTCTACGACACCAGGGACATGCCCACAAGCGGCGGCTTCAAGCCGATGGCGACCTCGCAGCCGTCGCGCGATTCCTTCGTCATCGATCGCCTGCGCAAGGCCGGCGTGGTGATCCTTGCCAAGCTCAACCAGTCCGACTGGTACGGCGTTGCCGCACCGGGTGGCAGTTCGCTGAAAGGCCCGGTAGTCAGCCCGTACAACCCGAAGAAATCGACGGGTGGCTCGAGCAGCGGCACCGGCTCGGCGGTTGCCGCCTGGTTCGGCACGGTGGGCCTGGGCAGCGATACCACTGGCTCGATCGTCATCCCCAGCACCCTGGCCAATCTGGTCGGCATCTCGGCGAGTCATGGTCTGGTCAGCCGCACCGGCATGATGTGGAGCAGCCCGTCGCAGGAAAACGGCGGGCCGATGTGCCGCAGCGTGGCCGACTGCGCCGCCGTGCTCGATGTCATCGCCGGCTATGACCCGGCCGATCTCGCCACCCAGGCCAGCCTCGGCAAGTTGCCCGAGCAGCCTTACACCAGCTTCGTGTCGAAGACCGGCCTCAAGGGCGCGCGTCTCGGCGTGCTGCGCGAGATGGTGCGCAGCGGGCCGATGCACAAGGAAGGCACAGCGCTCTTCGAGAAAGCGATTGCCGATTTCAAGGCGGCCGGCGCGACCATCGTCGATCCGGTCGATACCGGCATCGGCCTTGTCGAAAGCCAGGTGCTGGCCGATGCGCCGCGCTATGAAGTGGCGTCAGCGATCAATGCCTATCTCGCAGGTCTCCCGCCGACGGCGCCGATCCGCGACGTTGCCGAGATGATCGACAAGGGCGGGGCGCTGGTGAAGCCGCGCATCGTCGAGTCCTGGCAGTACGGTTCGATTGACCGCAGCCCGGAACTGATTGCGGCGATGAAGCACCAGACGGTGATGCGCGATGCGCTGACCGGGCTGATCGACAAGTACCAGCTCGACAGCTTGATCCTGCCGTACCGCACCGCGCTCGATGACGACTTCAAGCGCACGCCGAACCCACCGGCGGTGCCCGGCGCGCGCAGCGAGAACCGTAACGCCATCGCCTCGTACACCGGCCTGCCGACGATCGTCGTGCCCGGCGGCTTCTTCGCGACTGACGGCATGCCGTTCGCCGTGCAGTTCCTCGGCAAGCCCTTCACCGAGCCGACCCTGATCAAGCTCGCCAGCGGCTACGAAGCCGCCACCCATCACCGCAAGGCGCCTGCGCTGACTCCGGCTCTGGCCGGCGAAACGCTCGCGCCCTGAACTCCCCGCATCCACTTCTCCGTCCTTCCAGGAAAACGCTTCCCATGACGCAGCTCCGCAAGTCCGCCATCGCCGCTGTATTGATGATCGCCACGCTGTCGTCCGCCGAGGCCGCGACGATCAATCTCGCCACCGCGACCATCGCCGACCTCCAGGCCGCCTACAAGACCGGCAAGCTCAGCGCCGAACAGGTCACCAAGGCCTACCTGGCGCGCATCGCCGCGTACGACAAGCAGGGCCCGGTGATCAACAGCGTGATCACCCTGAATCCGAAGGCGCTCGAAGTGGCCAAGGCGCTCGATGCCGAGCGCAAGGCCGGCAAGGTTCGCGGCCCGCTGCACGGCGTGCCGATCGTGCTCAAGGACAACTTCGACACCTTCGATCTGCCGACCACGGCCGGCTCGCAATTGCTGAAAGGCTCGATCCCGCCGGACGACGCCTACGTGGTCAAGAAGCTGCGCGAGGCCGGCGCGATCATCGTCGCCAAGGTCAATCTTTCCGAATGGGCCGGCAGCGGCGGCAGTGTCAGCGGCGCCACCGATCTCGAAGTGTTGAAGCTTGGCGCAGTGCCGAATGGCTCAAGCTCGATGGGCGGCCAGACGCGCAATCCGCATGACCTGACCCGCGGCCCGTCCGGCTCCAGCGGCGGCACCGGTGCGGCGATCGCGGCAGTGTTCGCGCAGTTCGGTCTCGGCACCGATACCGGTGGTTCGGTACGCGGCCCGTCAACCGCCAACGGCATCGTCGGTCTGAAGCCGACCCACGGCCTGATGAGCCGCGACGGCATCGTGCCGCTGGCGCTTTCCTTCGACACCGGTGGCCCGATGGCACGCAGCGTCTACGACATCGCCACTGCGCTGACCGTGATGACCGGCGTCGATTCGGCCGACTCGGCTACCGCCAAGAGCGCCGGCCACATCGAGGCCGACTACACGCGGTTCCTGAAGGCCGGCTCGCTGAAAGGCGCGCGGATTGGTTTTGCCAAGGACTTCACCGGCAAGGACGATGGCGTCGATGCGGTGATGACTGCCGCGGTCGCCAAGCTCAAGGCGCTGGGCGCGACGGTGGTCGACGTCAAGTATCCGGACTATCTGATCGCTGCCAAGCAGCCGATCTACAACCAACTGGTGTCGACCGAGTTCAAGGCCCAGGTCACGCAGTACCTGAAGACCACCAAGCCGGGCTTCCCGAAGACTTTCGATGAAGTGGTCGCCAAGTCCAATGACCCGAAGACCAACTACCAGTCACCAGGCAAGGCCTACGCGCTGAAGTACACGGCCTCGATCGCGCAGACGCTCGATGATCCCGCCTATCTGGCGGTGAAGAACGAGCAGCTCGCCGCGGTGAGATCGGGCATCGACGCGATCTTCGTCAAGTACAAGGTCGACGCGATCGTCTATCCGACCTCGCCGAAGCCGGCGACCCTGATCGTGCCGGACAAACCGCCGCAGCCTTCCGCCGGCACTGACAGCGCCACCAGCTTCGCCAACGAGACCGGCTACCCGGATCTGATCGTGCCAGCTGGCATGACGCCGGGCGGACTGCCGGTGGCGATCTCGTTCTTCGGCCCGGCCTGGAGCGAACCGAAGCTGCTCGGCTACGGCTATGACTTCGAGCAGGCCACTCATGCCTTGGTTGAACCGAAGCACACGCCGGCGATGCCGGGCGACGTTCTGAACTACTGACCCCGGAGCCCGACATGAAAACCATTGCTGCCAGACACGCGCTGCTTTGCGGCATCGCGCTCACCTTCGGCTTGTCCGGCGTCGCACAGGCCAAGACCTTCGATCTGCAGAACGCCGGCATCGAAGACATCCAGGCGGCCGTCGATGCCGGTGCGCTGAGCTACGAAAAACTGACTCGCCTGTACCTCGCACGGATCGCCGCTTACGACAAGAAGGGGCCATCGCTGAACACGGTGATCACCTTGAACAAGAAGGCGCTCGACACCGCGCGGGCGCTCGACGTCGAGTTCAAGAAGAAGGGCCGGCGTTCGCCGCTGCACGGCATTCCGGTGCTCGCCAAGGACAATTACGACACCGCCGACATGCCGACCAGCGGCGGCGACTTCCTGCTTGCCAAGTCGGTGCCTTACGTCGATGCGCCGTCGATCAAGCAGCTGCGCGATGCCGGCGCAATCATCCTCGCCAAGGTCAACATGGACGAGTTCGCGCACGGCGGCATCGGCTACAGCTCGCGCCTCGGCCAGACCCGCAACCCGCATGATCCTCGTCGTCATCCGGCCGGTTCCAGTGGCGGCACCGGTGCCGGGCTTGCGGCCTGGTTCGCGCCGCTGGGCTTGGGTTCCGACACCGGCGGTTCGATCCGCGGGCCGTCGTCGGCGAACGGCATCGTCGGCATCAAGCCGACCAATGGCCTGATCTCGCGCACCGGCATCATGCCCTGCGTGCTGACCTTCGATACCGGTGGCCCGATGGCCCGCACAGTCTATGACGCGGCGCTTGCGCTGGGCTTCATGACCGGCACCGATGCCAAGGATCCGCTGTCCATGACCAGCGCCGGCCACGAATTCAAGGACTACACCCAGTTCCTGAAAACCGGCGCGCTGCAGGGTGTGAGAGTCGGCGTGATCCGCGATCTCGCCGGCACCGATCCGGAAGTCGATCGGGTGTTCAACGAAAGCCTGAACGAACTGGTGAAGCTCGGCGCCGTACTGGTCGATGACGTGCACTATCCGGCGATCGTCATGCAGAACCGCTCGGTGGCGATGGAGCCGATCCGCTCCGAGGTCAAGGACAACTACGTGGCCTATCTCGGCACCTTGCGGCCGGGCTTCCCGAAGACCGTCACCGAGCTGGCCGAGCAGGGCATCAAGCTGACTGCTGCGAAGGGCGAGTTCCAGCCGCATCCGAGTGTCTTCACGCGCTTCAAGGCACTGGGCGAGCGGCCGGCGCTGACCTCGATCAGCTACACGTCCGCGAAGCAGTACGCGATGCCG
Source organism: Nevskia ramosa DSM 11499 (assembly GCF_000420645.1). Classification (NCBI taxonomy): domain Bacteria; kingdom Pseudomonadati; phylum Pseudomonadota; class Gammaproteobacteria; order Nevskiales; family Nevskiaceae; genus Nevskia; species Nevskia ramosa. The sequence continues at coordinate 970,110 of NZ_ATVI01000005.1, forward strand.
GCGGTGCGTGGCGCGGTGCTCGGGCTGATGGAAGAAAAGAACGTCGACGTGCTGGTCTATCCGACCCGTTCACGGCAGCCGGAACTCATCGATCCGCTGACGCCGTACATCGTCGATCGCCCGCCGACGCCGTCACTGACCAGCATCGCCAACGTCACCCAGTTTCCGGACGTGATCGTTCCCGCTGGCATCACCCGCGACAAGATGCCGGTGACCATCTCGTTCTTCGGCCCGGCCTGGAGCGAGCCGAAGCTGCTGGCCTATGCCTACAGCTACGAGCAGGCGACCCATCATCGCGTGGCGCCATCCACCACGCCGCCGCTGCCGGGCGAGCGTTTCGAGTACTAGGGCGTTCTTGGGCTTGTTCTTGGGGCCCCGGTACCGGTGCCGCAGCGTGGAATTGGCCCCCGCTGCAGTGCCGGTGCCGGGTGCAACCCGAGCGCTCTCAGCTTGAGATGTGTGGCTTTGCCCGCGGTTCGGCCAAGGATAGGCTGGGCCGCGGGCTTTTCTTTGCCTACGAACGTTCGCGCAATGTTCGGGTCCGACTGACAGAGCCGGCATCCGATGCCGACCCTGTAAGGTTCGACCCTGCCATCACGTTGTGGAGATTCCGATGCATCCCGATGCCATCGCTTTTGTCTCACCCTCGGAAATGAACCGCCGTGGCTTCATCGTCACCGCGCTGGCCAGCGGCTTCGCGCTTGCCGTGCAGCCGGTTTCCGCGCAAAGCCTGATCACCACGCCGGCCGATGGCCTGCTGGCCGGCGAAATCAGCATCCCGGTCAAGGACGGCAAGATGCCGGCCTATCGCGCCCAGCCACGCGGCGGCCGCAATCTGCCGACGGTGCTGGTGGTGCAGGAAATCTTCGGCGTGCACGAGCACATCAAGGATGTCTGCCGGCGCTTCGCGCAAGCCGGCTATCTGGCCATCGCCCCCGAGTTGTTCGCGCGCCAGGGCGATGCCAGCAAGTACACCGACACCAAGGAACTGGTCGCGCAGCTGGTCTCGAAAGTGCCGGACACGCAGGTGATGGACGACCTCGACGCCACCGCGATCTGGGCCGCCAGCAACGGCGGCGATCCGGCCAAGCTCGCCGTCACCGGCTTCTGCTGGGGTGGCCGCATCGTCTGGCTGTACGCGGCCCACAACCCGGTGGTGAAGGCTGGCGTCGCCTGGTACGGCGGCCTGATCCGCCCGGGTACCGAGCTGCAGCCGCAAAGCCCGATCGATCTGGTCGATCAACTCAAGGCGCCGGTGCTCGGCCTCTATGGCGCGGCCGACACCGGCATCGCCGCCGACACCGTCGAGCAGATGCTCGCCAAGCTCGCGGCATCGGCCAGCCCGGCTGCCAAGGCCTCGGAGATCGTCCTGTACCCCGATACACCGCATGGCTTCAACGCCGACTACCGGCCGAGCTATCGCGCCGCGCAGGCCAAGGATGGCTGGGCGCGCCTGTTGGACTGGTTCAGCCGCAACGGTGTGGCCTGAGGTTCGATCGGCGGGTAACGCGGACAAGCGATAATCAGGCCTGATTCGTACGCATCAGGAGTGGTTCGGCATGTCCGGTCCCGCCAGAAACGGTCTGTTCCTCTACGCCAAGGATCTCGAACGCCTGGCCGGCTTCTACCAATCTCTGCTGGCGATGCGCCGTGTCCATGCGACGGCTGAACTGGTGGTGCTGCAGGTGCCGGACTCGGATATGCAGCTGGTCATTCACGCGATCCCCGTGCCGATCGCGGCGACGATCACGATCACGACGCCACCGGTGCGCCGCGAAGACAGCGCGCTGAAATTCTTCCTGACCGTGCCCAGCCTGCCGGAAGCGCGGACGCTTGCAGCAAGCCTTGGCGGCGAGGTCTATACCGAGCAATGGCAGGGCCTGGGCTTCATCGTGTCCAATGCCTGCGATCCCGAAGGCAATATCTTTCAGCTGCGTGAGAGCTTGTGATCAGGCGGTCAACCGACGGGGGCAGCATGCTTCTCACCAGACGCACCCTTCTCAAGAGCAGCGCCTTGATGGGAACAGGGCTCGCGATCAAGCCTGCCGCTGCGGAGGCGGCGGTTTCGGACTCAGGGCTCGCCTCCGAAATCGGCGATGCCGCACGATCTGCCATCCGTTCAGGCGCATGTCCTGGTGTTGCCGTCCATATTTCGCTGCGTGGACGCAGCCTGCTTTCGAGCAACTACGGTCTGGCCAACATCGAGACTGCCAGCGGACTGGCTGGCGGCAGCGTCTTTCGGATCGGCTCGCTCACCAAACAGTTCACGGCCGCCTTGGTGGTCAAGTTGGCGTCCGACGGCAAGCTGGACCTTAATGATGCGGTCTCGAAGCACCTTGCATGCTTCGCGGGCAGCCCATCATTCACAGTTCGTGAACTGCTGAACCATACAGCCGGGCTGCACAGTGATGAACAGAACGTCTCCTGTCAGACCGACCTTGCGAGGCCGAAGTCACAGATGGCATTGGCGCAGGAAATCAGCGCCCAATCCGTGCTGTTCGATTTCGAGCCCGGAACGGCCTGGCTGTACAGCAACGCAAATTACATCGTGCTGGGAGCAGTGATCGAAACGCTCACCGCCATGTCGCTCGCCGATGCGGCGGCGGCCATGATCTTCAAGCCGCTGGGTCTCGACAAGACCGCTTTCGATTCGTCAGACGCGGTGGTTCCCGGAAGGGTGGATGGCTATTCACCTGTGGACGGTAGCCCAGGCGCGTTCACTCATCCAGCCTTCATCGAGATATCGGAAGCCGGTGGCGCCGGTGCCATGCGCTCCACTGCGAGCGACCTCGGTCGATGGCATCGCGCTCTGTTGGCGAATCGTCTTTTCGATAGACGTTTCGTGGACGCAATGATCACGCCTGGCCGCTTGCGCGATGGTCGTCTCAGCGGAGAAAACCGATTCTCTCCAGACGATGCCAGCTACGGTGAGGTTGAGTACGGGATGGGGCTCTTGGTCTCACCCTCATCTCAAGCTCATCGCAGCGTTCTTCACTACGGCTTCATCAATGGTTTCTCGGCGTTTCTGGAAACCTTCATCGACCTGGGGTTGACGACGGTCGTTCTATGCAACGGAGACGTCGGGCCCGCGTTGCCTTTTCGAGCGGTGCGCAAGATTGTTTCAGCGCGAATCCTGAAAAGCTGAACCCGGCCCCGAGCATCAGGATCATTGGCCTGAACTTGCTGCCCATCACCCTGGAATCCTGCGAATGGCTCAGCCACAAAAGCCCATCAAACCCCCGATCGGCCCCGCAACCCGGCTCTGCATGTCACTGGCGGCGCGGCCGGGCAGCTTCGGCTCGCGCTTCCAGAACCGGCTCTACGAACATCTGGGTCTGGACTATGTCTACAAGGCGTTCACCACCACCGATCTGGCAGCGGCCGTCGGCGGCATTCGTGCGCTGGGCATCCGTGGCTGTGCGATCTCGATGCCGTTCAAGGAAGCGGTGATCCCGCTGCTTGATCGCCTCGAAGGCTCGGCAGTCGCCATCGACAGCGTCAACACCATCGTCAACAACGAAGGCCGACTCACCGGCTACAACACCGACTACAGCGCGATCATCGACGTGCTGGCGCAGGCCGGGGTCACGCCGCAAACGTCCTTCCTGTTGCGAGGCTCGGGTGGCATGGCCAAGGCCGTGGCGGCAGCGCTGCGCGATCGTGGTCATCGCAGCGGCATCGTCGTCGCCCGCAACGAAACCAGTGGACGTGCGCTGGCCGAGGCCTATGGTTTTTCCTGGGCGGCCAGCACCGATGGCCTGGCCGCGCCGCTGCTGATCAATGCCACGCCGCTGGGCATGGCGGGGCCCGATGCCGACCAACTCGCGTTTCCCGAAGCGCTGATCGCCGGATCGGAGATCGTCTTCGACGTCGTCGCGCTGCCGGCGGAGACGCCGCTGATGCAGGCCGCTGAACGCCTTGGCCGGCGGCGAATCTCGGGTGCCGACGTCATCGTGCTGCAGGCGCTGGAGCAGTTCGTGCTGTACACCGGCGTGCGGCCTGATGCCGACACGGTTGCGGAAGCAGCGGCCTTTGCCCGTTCGGCGTGAAGATCGGACAAATTCGTCTCGCGGCATGCCCTGTGCGTGAGACGAACCTGTGAAATCAGACCCCATCGAAACGATCACCCATAGCTGGCTCGACGACGCGCATGCGCTGGTCGCCGGCTCGCTGTTCGTGGCGCTGGGGATGACCATGTTCTCGTATGCGGGCCTGCTCACCGGTGGCGTCGCAGGCATCGCCTTCCTCGCCAGCTATGCCAGCGGCTCGAGCGTGGCCTTGTTCTTCTTCCTGCTCAATCTTCCTTTCTTCGGCCTCGCCTGGTTCCGCCTCGGCCCCGAATTCACGATCAAGAGCTTCGCCGCCGTCGCGCTGGTCTCGGTCTGCACCGCACTGGCGCCGAAGGTGGTGCGCTTCGAGTTCCTCAACCCCTGGCTGGCCTCGGTGCTCGGCGGCTTCCTGATCGGCTTCGGCCTGCTGGCGTTGTTGCGTCATGGCGCGAGCGTCGGCGGCGTCAACATCGTCGCCCAGTGGCTCCAGCAATCCCGAGGCCTGAGCGCCGGCAAGGTTCAGATGGCTGTGGATGTCGTCGTGGTGCTGGCGGCGCTGGTCGTCGTGTCGCCGGCCAGAGTCCTGCAATCGGTGGTCGGCGCGCTGGCGATTGGGGCCATCCTGGCCTTGAATCATCGGCCGGGGCGGTATCTCGGTGTTTGAGCGGAACGTGAAGCCCGAATCATCGTCATCACTCTAGGTGTGCAGGTCCCATCCACGACATAGGGTGACCGCAACCAGCCTCGTCTGAAGTGATGCGTCGACCCGGCGCTCACTGCCGAGGCTGACGACATGACCCACCATCAGCGCCTGTGGAACCGCATGGCTTGCGCGCTGCTGTCGGCATCGCTGCTGGCATCGATCAGTCTGCAAGCCGGCGCCGCGAGCTTCGATCTGTCCACCGCCACGGTGGCCGATATCGATGCTGCCTTCGCCAGCGGTGCGCTGAACTCGGAGCAGCTGACCAAGCTCTATCTGGCGCGCATCGCCGCCTACGACAAGAGCGGGCCGAAGCTGAATGCGGTGATCACCCTGAACCCGCAGGCGCTGGCTCAGGCGCGGGCGCTCGATATCGAGCGCAAGGCGGGCAGGCTGCGCTCGCCTTTGCATGGCATTCCGATCGTCATCAAGGATGTCTTCGATGTTGCCGGTCTGCCGACCACCGGCGGCACGGCGGCGCTGGCGCAATCGGTGCCGGCGCGGGATGCCGACATCATCGCGCGGCTGACCAGGGCCGGGGCGATCGTGCTGGCCAAGGTGAACCTGTCGGACTGGTTTTCGGACACACCGCCCGGTACCACGACCGCGATCGGCCAGACCTTGTCGCCGTACAACCTCGCCAAGTACGTCGGCGGTTCCAGCGGCGGCACGGGGGCTGCGATGGCGGCCTGGTTCGGTGCGCTGGGCCTGGGCAGCGATACCGCCGGCAGCGTGCCGCATCCGGCGTCGCACAATGCCCTGGTCGGGCTCACCGCGACGCAGGGCCTGATCAGCCGGCGCGGGCAGATTGCGACTTCGCTGTCGCAGGAACGTCCGGGCCTGATGACCCGCAGTGTCTATGACGCCGCAGTGATGCTCGACGCCGTTGCCGGCTACGACGGCGAAGACTTGGCGACGGCGAACAGCGTCGGCCATCTGCCGGACCAGAGCTATGCGTCGACGCTCGATGCGCAGAGCCTGAAGGGTGCCCGCATCGGCGTGCTGCGTGAACTGTTCTCCAGCGGGCCGGAACATCAGGAAACCCTGGCGGGCGTCGAAGTCGCGCTGCGCAAGCTGACGGCCAGCGGTGCGACGGTGGTTGATCCTGCCCGTACGCAGCTGGCTGATCTGCGCCGCGAAGTCGATGCCGCGAAGCTGTCCGACTTCGAGCGCGGCATTGCTCACGATGTCTACTTCGCGGCACTGCCGCCATCGGCGCCGGTGCACAGCCTGAACGATCTGATCCGTCTGGTCGGCGGTCAGTTGAAGCCTGAAACTCTGGCGGCGGCCAAGGCGCCGTCGCTCGATCACAACCCGGCTTATGGGGCGGCGCTCGCGCAGCGCGAGAAAGTCCGCAAGGCGATCCTCGAACTGCTCGATCGCGAAAAGCTCGACGCGCTGGTGTTCCCGTTCAAGACCTTCACCATTCCCAGCCTCGGTGCCGATTGGTCGAAGGCGCACTCGAACAATCCGCTGCATGCTTACACCGGCTTCCCGGCGCTGATCGTGCCGGCCGGTTTCACCAAGAGTGATGGCATGCCCTACGGCCTGATGTTTTTCGGAAGGCCCTGGAGCGAGCCGCGCCTGCTGTCGCTCGGCTACAGCTTCGAGCAGGCCACGCATGCGCGGCGAGCGCCGCCGCTGACGCCGGCCTTGCCGGGCGAGCGGTTCAAGTACTGAGGGTTTCCGTCCTGCCGAGCTGTGGGCCCGAGCAAATCGACAAGAGCCGTGGTCAAAAAAGTGGATTGCTCGGCGGAAAAGTCAACGTGGTGTCAATGTTCGATCGCGGTATCCATAACGAACAACCCCAGACTCACGCTCAGGAGATTCCCATGCGATCCATTCGTCTGACCCTGCTGGCCATGCTGTGCTCGGTGCCCCTCGCTCATGCGGCTGATGGCAAGGGAATGACCTGGACCAAGCAAGCACACAGCAGCATGCTGGGAATCGATCAAGTGGGCTGCAATGGCGGCGCGGTGGACGGCTGCAATCCGTATCAGGGCGACACCAGTTGCAAGAACATCCTGCCGGTGCTGTGCGTGAAGAATGATGGTTCGACGCGGCCTCCTTACACGGCGTCGCCCTCCGAGTTCTACGACGGCTGGCTCGGTGGCCAGATCACGACAACGCTGCCGATCCTGGGTGACGCACTGCGCTCGCGCACCGTTGGCGACAAGCTCTGCAGCAGCTCGTTCGGCAGCGGCTGGCGGATGGCGGAGTTCCACGACAACCCATCCGGCGGCTGGGGCTTCCGCGCCTATGGCAACGTTCGCAGCAGCCAGCACTTCTGGGTGGCGATCAACGATCAGCCGGCGAACTGCTGGAATCCCTGATTCCGCCCTTTTGCAGTCACAGACCACGATTTCGAGAAGGGCCGCGAAAGCGGTCCTTTTCCTGTCTGCGTGCAGGGCCGGACTAATGCTTTGGATTGCGCCGAGTGACTTGAACGGTCCTAGACGGCAAGCCGCACAACTGGGATACGCTCGCCGGGTTCTCGGGTTCGTGACGACAGAAGCCATGACTGCAACCCGACGTGGCAGTGACTCAGCGGGTTGATTTTCCAAGCAGCGAATAGCGAGGGACGATATGACCACCGAACTCTTCTGTCTTCTGCTGACCGCGATACTCACCGGCCTGCTCTGGATTCCCGTAGTCATTGGCTATGTGACGTCGCGCGGCCTGCTCAGGCCCATCGACTACAAGATTGCTCCGACCTCGCCGTTGCCGGAGTGGGTCAATCGCGCCAACCGCGCGCACGTCAATGCCGTCGAGAATTTCGCGACCTTCGCGGCGATCGTGCTGATTGCGAAGGCGGCCGGCGTGTCGACCGCGGTGACGGAAATCGCCGCTGCCGTGTTCTTCTACGCGCGCGTTGCGCACGCGGTGCTGCAGATCAGCGGATTCGGTCTGTTCAAGGCACGGACGGTGAGCTTCACCGTTGCCTGGCTCGCGTTCATGGCTTTCGCCATCGAACTGCTGAGGCAGGTGATCTGAATGGGCCGCGGGAAGCTGGACTGCGCTAGCCCACCGCGAACTCCGGTGGCTGCCTGAGCTGGAATCCGGTCGCATCCTGATAGGCCTTGGCCAGCGCCAGCAGCTTGGCCTCGGCGAACGGCTGCGCCATGAACAGCACACTGGTCGGCGCGCCGGTTTCGGCCCATCCATTCGGTAGCGCCAGGCCCGGATAGCAGGCGAGGTTGGCCATCTGCGAATGCTGCTGCGAGTAGTTCGGCGGTGGAGCCGGGATCGGAGCCGTGGCCCCTTCAGGCAGGCGCGGATTGCCGTTGGTGGACGGGGCGAGATAGACGTCGACGCTGGCCGTCGCCTCGGCGAGTTTCGCCATCATCATCGAGCGCAGGCGTTGCGATTGCAGGTATTCCACCGCAGGGATCATGCGGCTGGTGCGGAAGCGATCAGCGCGGCTCTTGTCGGTCATCAGCTTGTCGCGGCCGGACCGCAGCAGCTCGTCGAAGAACACCGCGGCCTCGACGCTGAGCATGGTCAGTTCGATATCGAATTCAGGCACTTTCAAGGGCACCAGATCGACCCCCATCCGACGCAGCTGATCGAGCGTGGCCTGATCGTTCTGCTTCCAGCTGGCCAGGCGATCGCCATCGCCAAAGGCTTGCGGCAGGTAGCCGACCTTGAGCTTGCGCCAGTCCAGCATCGCATCCCAGTTGAACGGAATTTCGCTGACCGACAGATCGCGGCCATCGGGCCTGGCGATCACGCTCATCACCGCGGCGCAGTCTTCCACCGAGCGACACATTGGCCCGAGGCGGTCCTGGGTCCAGCTCAGCGCCATTGCACCATAGCGGCTGACCCGGCCGAAAGTCGGACGCAGGCCGGTGACGCCGCAGCGTGCCGACGGGCTCAAGATCGAGCCGCCGGTTTCGGTGCCGATCGCGAACGGCACACAGCCGGCGGCCGTTGCCGAACCGGGCCCGGCCGACGAACCGCTGGCGCCCTCATCGAGCTTCCAGGGATTGTTGGTGCGTCCGCCCCACCAGCGATCCCCGCCGGCCAGTTCACCGGTGGCAAGCTTGGCGACGCAGACCGCACCAGCGGCGGTGAGCATCTCGACAATGCTGGCGTCGTAATCGAACACCTGATCCTTGTAGGCACCTGAGCCCCAGGTGGTGGGGTAGTTCTTGACCGAGATGATGTCCTTCGCGCCCCAGGGAATGCCGTGCAGCGGGCCGAGATCGCGGCCGGCGGCCAGCTCGGCATCGGCCTTCTTCGCCTGTTCGAGCGCGAGATCGTCGAGCATCGTCACCACGCAGTTGAGCTTGCCGTTGTGCTTCTTCAGCCGCGCCAGAACCATCTGCGTCAGTTCCACCGAACTGATCTGCCGGGTCTTGATCAGCTGCGACAGCGCGGTGACCGGCCAGAACGCCACGGCCTCAAGATCGGCCGGACGCTTGACCATCGCCGGCTTGCTGAAGCGTAGCGGCCTGGCCTGGCGATCGACCTTCATGCCCGCCGTGATCGGGCTGAAGTAGAACGGCGGGCCGACATCGTTCGGGATCGCCGTGGCGCGGACTTTCTGCATCCGGTCGAAGCTCTGGTTGACCTGCTTGACCATGCCCTCGTATTCGGCCTCGCTGAACTCGAGGCCGGAGATCCGCGCGGCGTCCTTGATCATGGCTGCGTTGATCGCTGCGGCACCGGTCTTTTCGACCTGTGCCCAGAGCACGCCGGGCAGCAGCGTTGCCGACAGGCCCAGGGTCGAGAAGCTGGCCAGAAAGCGGCGGCGGGTAGCTGCGAGGTTGCGGCTCATGGCGGAGTCTCGGAGATCAGCGGAGCGGGCCAAAGGCCGGCGGTGCGAATCGGTGATGGGTCGCCGATTCGTAAGCCGTGCCGACCTTGATCAGCACCGGCTCTTCACCTTGTCCCGCGAAGAAAGTGATCGAGATCGGCAGCGGATGCTTGAGCGTGGTTTGCTTGGTCCCCGGCGCCAGCACCGGCACATAATCGGTCTTGTCGGCGTTCAGCGCGTACTGCGGTTCGACGATCGTTGTCGTCACGCCGGCCGGCACCGCGACTCGCGGAATCTGGAAGAACGGGCTGATGCTGTCGAGACTGATGGCACCGACATTCGGGCCCTGGATCTTCGGCGTCGGCACCGTGTTCTCCGGGTGCACGAAGACATCGATCTTGTTCTCGTACATCACCCGCAGCAGCGCCAGCCGTGCGATATGGCTGCGGGCCAGGGCATCGGCCTTGCCGGCCTGTTCGTGGCCCTGCCACTGCACCCAGTTCTTCGCGCCGGCCAGGGATTTGTCCTCGCGGAACTTGGCATTCGCCACCCAATCACCCCAGGTCTTGATACGCGCATCGCCGCGGTCGATCAGGTAGCGATCGATGTCGAACGCGAGGTCCGCGCACAGCGCCGGCTGGCAGGGCACGGCGCCGAAGCTCATGAAGTTGGTGATGTTGACGGCATCGGTCAGCGGCGCCTGGCGCTTGCTGAGCTTGAGCAGATAGGCGTACGAGGTGACGTCGTAGCCCGGCACCTCGAAAACCAGCTTGCCGGCCTTGTCGCGGCGCTGGAAGATTTCCGGCATCGCCCAGGGCAGCAGTTCTGACAACGCATCGGAGAACGTGTACTTCAGGTCCGGCACGGCGGGATCGTCCGGATACTCTGCGGCACGCATCTCGACCAGCTCGGCACCGAGCCGATCGCGCAGCACGCGCTTGATCTCGGCATCGATCTGATCGGAGATCGCCACGTGGTTCGCGGTCTTCTTGACCATGTGCTCGCGGACGATCGCGATGCACAGGCCCTTCAGCGGCTTGGCGTCGCTCTTCAGCTGTGCATCGCCGGCGATGAAGCTTGCGTAGGGCTGAGCAGGCACCAGTGACTTCGGCACTGAGGTGAAGGGATCGCGCGAATCGTAATAGCCGCTGACCGGATCCTTGACCGCATCGAGCACCTTCACGGCATCGGCCAAAGTACGGGCATGGATGCCGGCGCGATCGTTGAACCACTGGTAGCCGATACCACCGTTGTCCGGCAGCAGGCCCTTGGTGGTCAGCAGGGTCGCCACACCATTGCGCGAGGCCGGGCCCTGGCAGGACGCGCCGGACTGCTCGCAGATGCCGATCGCGACAAGGTTCGCCGACACCGCAACACCGGAGCCGCCGCTGGAACCGCGCGAGACGCGCTCGGTGTCATACGGATTGCAGGACTGGCCGCCCCAGGAGCCGTGGGTCTGGCCGCCGGCGACGAAGTTGTAGCGCGCCTTTGCCGGGCCGCCCGGATCGCCTGGCCCGCCATTGAATTCATGGGCAACGGACTTCGCATAGATGATTGCGCCCTTGGCACGCAGCTGGGCGACGATGGTCGCGTCGTGCGGCGGCACATCCATCGCGAAGTTGACGTCGTTGTTCGCTGTCGTCCGCATGTCCTTGGTGTCGTACGGGTCCTTCACCGCCGTGGTGATGCAGTACATCGGCATCGCCGCGAGATCGGGTTTGCTGCCGTACAGCGCATCAAGTTCCGCCGCGCGTTCCAGCGCGTCCGGCAGCTTGCGGAAGGCTTCGCAGACCGCCGGCGCGCCGGCCGGCAATGCGCCCTTCGATGGATGCCGATCGAAGTCGCCCCTGCAGGTCACCGAACGCTCGCCGCGGATGTTCAGCGTCTCCAGCGCATTGACCTGGCCGGCGTCCGCCATGCCGACTCTCATGCCGTTCTGAGCACTGACGGTCGGATCCGAAACCGTCGCCTCCATGCGCCCGAATTCGAGCGGCAGGCCCTTGTACTGGCCTAGGTCCGGAAAGATCGTCGAAGCCTTCACCGTGCGGGTCGGGAAGTGCAGCGGCGCGCCCGCCCTGACATAGCCATTCGCAGCCGGAATCTTCTTGCCATCAGCCGTGAGCAGCGCCGTGCAGACGCCGTTGTAGGCACGAGCGCGATCGATGTAGGCCTGCACGACGCCGACGCAGGTGGTCTTGCCGGAGGTGATCGCAGACTGGGTGTCGGCGATGCTGGCTTCCTGGATGTCGAACTTCGCGGCGGCTGTCGCTGCGGTGCTGGCGATCAGCAGCATTGCCGTCAGAAGCTGACTCACGCCGGGAAGTGATGCCGTGCTGGACTTGATCAAGACGAAGCTCCCGCGTGAGCTGGCCGGATGGCCGTGACATCTGCTCAGACGGGTGCGGGGATGTGTCCCCCCACCTTGGGCTTGGCTTTGCGTTGGTCTTGCTGCGGTTGGTGTGACTGGCTTTGCTTGTTCTAGGCTTGATCCGCCTTTGCTGTCGTTTGTTGATTTCAGCGCACTATTCCGCGCTGTCGCGAAAAGCGCGGAATAGTGCGCCGAAGCAAGCCAACAACCGCAACGACCGATCAAGCCGAGAACAAGCTCAAACACAACCGGGCGGACGAGGAAGGACTCGCCAATCAATGCGTCTGAAAAACCTCCTGATACAAACCCAGCTTCTCCCGGATCGCGACCAACTCCTCCGCCGTCGGATGCGCTACATCCAGCACCCTCGGCAACGGTCCGAACTTCATCAGCGCCGCCGTCAGCAATAGCCGCGCCTTGGTCGTGGTCAGGTTGTTGCCTTCGATGAACAGGTTGCGCGGGTTGACCTTGACCAGGCCGCTGGCGTCGCCGCGTGCGGTCTTGACCACCGGCAGGCCTTGCAGCACCGCGAGTTCCAGCGCCTTGTCCTGTGAGGCGGACATGCTCGAGTACGGTGCCAGGCCTTCGCCGACGATGCCGGCCAGCGGGTACTCGCCGAGCAGCATGTCGATGGTCGCGACGATGCCTTTCTCGGCGCTGGGATCAGGCACGCCGCTGTCGTCGTACCAGTTGTCGCCCTTGAGCATCGCGACTTTCGGGATCGCCTGCGGCAGCAGTTCGCCGGCCGCATTCTTGATCGTCACGGTCACCGCTTCGACCTTGCCGGCCTTGGTCTTCAGCCAGCCGCTCTGATTGGCCGGCAGCTGGCTGATGCGCAGCTCGGATTTCCAGGTGTGCTTGCGGGTCGGGATGTTGGTGAGATAAGCGCCGGCGGTCATCGAGCCGAAGATGCCGCCGTAGCCACCGGTGGCGACATAGGCACCGGGATGGGCGTCGCCTTTCTCCACTTCACGCGCGGAGTAGATGATCTCGTCCTGGACCATCACCGTGCCGAGCCGGTTGCGGCCTTGTTCATCGGCCCAGACCTTGGAGTTGATGTAGTCGATCGAATCGAGAATGTTGCCGTCGCCATCGGCGCTGACCAAGCCGCGATTGCGGTGCGCGGAATTGGCGGAGATCGGCAGTTGGGTGTCGATCAGCAGACTCAGCCAGTAGGCGCTGTCTTCGACCGTGGGGCTGCCTTCCAGCCAGATCGCGCCGGCGTACTTGCCGCTGGCCAGCACGCGCTGAACGATGTTCGCTTCGCGGGCCAGCATCGGCCGGATCTGCGAGGCCGAGTACGGGCCGTAGCTGAAGAAATCACGGCCGAGCTTTTCCGGGGCGATATCGCCTTCGCCGGTATCGCTGCGCTTCGCCGCTGGCAGGCCTTTGGTATAGCCGCCGGAAGGCACGGCGCGATAGAAGTCGTAATCGGCGCGGGCTTCGATGCCGCCGCCATCACGTTCGATCTCGGCGAAGATCCGTGAGCCATCGGGCACGAAGGTCTGCCTTGACTGCGCAAACGGCGCGCCGGGAAACGCGAAGGTGTCGTCCCAGGCTTTGCCATTGGCCTGGCGGCCCATGTAGGGCAAGGCGTAGAGACCGTCTTCGGGCTTCAAGGTGACGGCATAGACCGGCTTGTCGTCGGCGCCGCCACGGGTTTTCGAGAACTTGCCGGCGGTGTTCACGTAGCCATCCGGTGGCGCATACAGCTCGGCGACATCGGCTTCCAGCGGATGGGCCGAGAACTGTTCGACATAGACGGTGACCGGTGCCGCCAGGCGTTGGTAGCGCGGCCAGTCGGTCTGGGTCTTGCCCCAGGCATCGGTCAGCAAGGGCAGGCCGTACTGGGCGCGCGCCTTGTTGCTGGTGATCAGCGGCTTGTTGTTCTGGATCGTCGACGTCGGGCCGGAGAACACGGCGATGCGCGGCTTGCTGTCAGCGGCAGCCGCGGTGCCCGCGGTGATCGTGATCAGGCTGGCGGCGAAGGCAGCGGCGATCCGCGTGCGGCGCGGCGTGAGGGAAGCTGGAGGCATGGTCGACTCGGAGGGCAAGCGGACATCCGCATTCCTTAGACGCACGCCACCGGCAGACCCCCACCGTCGATGAACAGACCCTAGTTCAGGAAGGATTTCTTCAGGGTCACGCCGCCCGAAGTCTGGTTGGCGATCGCCCCGCGCCAGAACGTGCGGCCGATGCTCAGGCTCATCCAGAGGCCTTTGCCGAGATGCAGATCGGTGCCGGCGCTGAGCTTGTAGAAGCTGTCGTCGTCGCGGTCCTTGAACCAGTCGTGAAGCACGGCAGCTTCCAGGTTTGCGTTCCACGGCGCGGTGCCGCCGCGCAGGCGCGCGGAGATCACCACTTCATCGGCATCGACGAACGTCCTAGGCTGCCGAGGGTCCTGCAGAGGCTCGTTGTGGCGATACAGCACCTGGCCGAGGATTTGCGCATGGCGGCCGAGAAACGATGGTGCGTAGTCGGGATGAGTGCCGAGCGCATCGAAGCCATAGGCCGTGGTGCCGAAGGCGACGAAGCCTCTGGGTTCGAGCGCGCCGAGACCATCGCTGAGCGTGCGGAAGGTCGGCGAGATGCCGATCGCATGGCCGGTGGCGTTCCAGGTGTAGGCAGCCACCTGAGGATCGTCGCGGCAGGCTCGCATGCCTGCACGCACGGTCTCGTGCAGCGCGGCGCGATACGCGGTCTGGCTGGCTTGCCACTGCGCCTGCAGTGCCTCGTGTTGCTGCTGCGCTTCCTGACGTTGAGCTGGCGCGGTGTTCGGGTCCTGCAGCAGCAGGTCGACAGCCTTCAGTCGTGCGGCAAGCTCCGCCAGCTGGTTGCGCGCTTGCTCCGGTGGGCTGATATGCCGCTCGAAGCAGTCCTTCAGCGAGCCCGGACCGCGATGGACGCGGGGATCGCGCTGCTCGTGCAGGACGATGCGCACGGTCGGCGCGAAGCGAGTGCTGCGATCGTCGTCGCTCTCGCCCTTGCTGACCGCCATCGACAGCTGGATGCGCGACACGAAGCGTTTTTCGCGGTTGTGCTGGTAGTCGGCAAGATCGAGCTGCGATTCGCTCAGGCTCACCGGCGCGAAATCGATGCCGAGTGCTCCGCGTGGATGACCCTGGTCGTCGAACACTTGCGCGGCAGCGATCGAGAGGTCTGACGAGGCCAGCGACTGTGCGGTGAGAAACGGCGCCACGCCCAGCGCGGTGAAGCTGGCCGGCTCGGGGCCGGCGACATCGATGCGGGTATCGCGCAGCCGGGTGTACTGCTCGACATCGCCGAACCAGGAATCGTCGCCTGACCACGCCGCATTCGCAGCCATGGCGGCCGGCAAGGCCAACACGAGTTTCCAGCGAGACATGGATGCTCCAGAAGCCGCCCCCGCGGCAATTCGCACAGGCT
Organism: Nevskia ramosa DSM 11499; assembly: GCF_000420645.1. Classification (NCBI taxonomy): domain Bacteria; kingdom Pseudomonadati; phylum Pseudomonadota; class Gammaproteobacteria; order Nevskiales; family Nevskiaceae; genus Nevskia; species Nevskia ramosa. Next base: position 985,391 of record NZ_ATVI01000005.1, read on the forward strand.
CGCGGGTTTCGGCGGCCATTGCAAAGGCCGGGCAAAGGCTGATGCGCGGGTAGGGCGCGGCGACTAAGCGGCGTCTGAAGCAAGGACCACCCAACCCACGCGCGGAGCCTCGATGAACACGCCATTGCTTTCCCACCGCCTGCGCCCGCTGGCGCTTGCCGCCGCATTGTTCATGGCGGCACCGACCGCACAGGCCGCGCCGGTGCCGCTGACCGATGCCAGCATCGCCGAACTGCAGCAGGCGATGAGCGACGGAAGCTTGAGCAGCGAGCGCCTGGTGTCCCTGTACCTGAAGCGCATCGAGGCCTACGACAACCGCGGCCCGGCGATTCATTCGGTGATCCTGATCAATCCGAAGGCGCTGGAAACGGCGCGCGCGCTCGACAAGGAGCGCAAGGCCGGCAAGCTTCGCGGCCCGCTGCACGGCATTCCGGTGGTGCTGAAGGACAACTACGACACCTACGATCTGCCGACCACCGCCGGCTCGTTCCTGCTCAAGGGCTCGATCCCTCCGGACGACGCCTACATGGTCAAGCGGCTGCGCGAGGCCGGCGCCATCGTGCTGGCCAAGGTCAATCTGTCGGAGTTCGCTTCCGGTGGCGCGCAGAGTTCGCTCGGCGGTCGCACCCGCAATCCGCATGATCTGACCCGCACGCCATCCGGCTCCAGCGGTGGCACCGGTGCCGCACTGGCGGCGGTGTTCGCGCCACTCGGCTTCGGTACCGACACCGGTGGTTCGATCCGTGGCCCGTCGACCTCGAACGGCATCGTCGGCCTCAAGCCCACGCACGGTCTGCTCAGCCGCGATGGCATCGTGCCGCTGGCGCTGAGCTTCGATACCGGTGGCCCGATGGCGCTGAGCGTTGCCGATATCGCCGTCTCGCTCGGCACCATGACCGGTGTCGATCCGGCCGATGCCGCGACGCAGAAGAGCGCCGGCAAGTTCGAAACCGATTACACGAAGTATCTGAAGGCCGACGCGCTGAAGGGCGCCAAGATCGGTATCGCCCGCGATTTCATGGGCCAGGACGACGAGGTCGACTGGGTCATCGAAACCGCGCTGAGCACGATGCGCAAGGCGGGTGCGACGATCGTCGACGTCAAGTATCCGAAGTGGCTGCTCGACAGCCGCGGCGAGTTCTACAACGCCATCCGCCGCCCGGAATTCCGCGCCCAGATCGGCGACTACCTGAAGACCCTGAAGCCGGGTTATCCGAAGTCGCACGACGAACTGATGGCCGGCGTCGAGTCGCTGGTGTCGCCGACCGACGGCATGATCCCCAACGAAGGCCGCTGGATGCTGTTCAAGCAGGAAGCCAAGAGCGGCACGCTCGAAGACGCCGAATATCTGACCATCCGCGACCATGCGCTGCCGCTGGTTCGGGCCGAGCTGGATGGCGTGCTGAAGAGCAACGGCCTCGATGCGATCGTCTACCCGACGTCACCGAAACGCCCGGCACGCACCGACATCGATCCAGTCACCGGCGGACCCGAAGGCCGCTCGGCCACCAACTTCGCGAACTTGAGCGGCTATCCGGATCTGATCGTGCCGGCCGGCTTCACCACCGGTGGGCTGCCGGTCGGCATCTCGTTCTTCGGCCCGGCGTTCAGCGAGCCGAAGCTGATCGCGCTCGGCTATGCCTTCGAGCAGTTGAGCCACGCACGCCGCTTGCCGGCGCTGACGCCGCCGCTGCCGGGTGAAGCGATCGGGCGTTGATGGCTGCGCGGTAGGACCGCAGGAAGCTGCCGTTCGCGGCAGCTTCCTGCGCGACGCTGATCCGGGGACAATCGGCCCATGTCCTCGCTCAATTCGCTGCTGCCGATCGCCCTGGTGATCATCATGCTTGGCCTCGGTCTGTCGCTGACCGGTGCCGATTTCCGGCGGGTGCTCGAGCAGCCGCGCAGTGTCGTCGTGGCGCTGCTGTGTCAGGTGTTGCTGCTGCCCGCGGTCTGCTTCGGTCTCGCCGTGGGCTTCGGCCTGCTGCCGGAACTGGCGGTGGGGCTGATGCTGCTCGCGGCTTCGCCCGGTGGGCCTATCGCCAACATCTTTTCCCATCTGTCGAAGGGTGATGTGGCGCTGAACATCACGCTGACGGCTGTCAACTCGCTGCTTTCTCTGTTCACCCTGCCGCTGGTGGTGAATCTGTCGCTGGCGTACTTCATTGGCGAAGGCCGCGACGTGCCGCTGCAGTTCGCGAAGATCATCCAGGTGTTCCTGTTCGTTCTGGTGCCGGTCGCGGTCGGCATGGGCGTGCGGCGGCGCTGGCCGATGCTGGCGCAGCGGCTGGACCGGCCGGTGCGCCTGCTGTCGATCGTGGTGCTGGCCTTGATGTTCGCGCTGGTATTCGTCACCGCACGCGTGGCGTTGATGGCCAACCTGACCACGGTCGGTTCCGCGGTGCTGGTCTTCAACGTACTGAGCCTGTCGGTGGGTTACGCGGTGGCGGTGATGGTGAAACTGAAGAAGCCGCAGGCGATCTCGATCGCGCTCGAAGTCGGCATCCACAACGCGGCGCTGGCGATCACCATCGCACTGTCGCCGCAGCTGCTCGGCAATCCGACGATGGGCATTCCGCCAATGATCTACGGGCTAACCATGGTGGTCACGGCGCTGGGCTTCGGGCTGCTGGTGAACCGGCGGCCGCGCGCAGGTTCCTAATCGGTTTCAACCCGGAGGCGGCAGCGTCGCCGGCGGCGGTGTTGCCGGTCCGGCGACGATCAACAGCGCATCGATCTCGGCAAGATCGGTCTCCGCCAGTCGGCCGGCCTGACGCTTCAGGCTCAGCACGCTGATCAGATAGTCATAGCGGCTCTGCGAATAGCTGCGCTGCGCGGCGTACAGGTTGCGCAGCGCGGTCAGCACATCGACTTCGGTACGAGTGCCGACCTTCAAACCCAGCTGGCTCGATTCCAGCGCCAGCTGGCTGGACTTCATCGCCGCCTGCGTGGCCTGGACGCTGGCGATGCCCGAGATCACGCCCTGGAAAGCGTCGCGGGTCTGGCGTTCGACGGCGCGCTGGGTGCCTTCCTCGCTGGCTTTCGACTGGCTGCCGAGGGCGGCGGCCTGTCGCACCTGCGACGCGATCTGGCCGCCGGCGTAGATCGGCAAGCTGATATTGACGCCGATGCCGCCACGGGTGGAATCGGCATTGCGTTCGCTGCTGTTCAGGTTCTCGTTGTAGGTCGCGGTCAGCGCCAGGGTCGGGTAGTGGCGGGCGCGCACGGCACTGACATTGCGCACGGCGATCTCGGTGCCGAGGCGGGCGATGCGCAGGTCGTAGTTGTCGCTGCGGGTAGCGTCCAGCCAGGGCTCGATGCGCGCCGGTGTTGGTGGTGCCAGCGGCATGTTCTCGGCCAGCGCCTGGCCAGGATCGGCTTCGCGGCCGGTGATCTCCTCCAGGGCGCGCTGGGCATTCGCCACCCGTCGCTCGGCAGCGATCACCGTGGCGATGCTGGCGTCGAAGGCGGCGCGGGTTTCCTGCACGTCGATGATCGTTGCCAGCCCGACCTCGCGACGCCGCTCGGCCTGCTGCCACTGGCGTTCGGTGGCGGCGCGCTCGGCGCTGCCGGTGCGCAGCGCATCGCTGGCGGCCAGCACTTCGAAATAGGCCTGTGCCAGCCGCAGGATCAGCGACTGCTGGGCATTGCGATAGGTCGCCTCGGCCTGCGCCACGCTGATGTCGGCCTGCTTCAGGCGCTGGAAGGCTTCGAAGCTCCACAGGGTTTGCGACAGCAGCACCTGGGCCTGGTCGGCGGTGTTGTAGAAATCGACCTTGCTGCTGGCGGTGGGTGCCGGATTGGTCGGGTCGGTGATGATGCGGTTGCCGCTGGTGGTGATCTCGTTGTGGCTGCGCTCGTGGCTGCCGGTGGCGGTGAGCCGGGGCAGGAACGCCGATACCGCCTGCGGCTTGGCTTCGACGGCGGCATCGCGCGCGTACTGCGCCGCCAGCAGCGTGCGGTCCTGATCGAGCGCCTCGTGATAGCTGTCGAGCAGATCGTTCGCGGTGGCGGCGCAGGGCGCTGCTAGCACGCCGGCAAGCAGGGCAGGGACTATCGGGCAGCGCATGGAGCGTCCTGGAAAAAGGGTTCGGCAAAACGATGCCGTCCCTATGCAGACGTTTGCGGCGGCGGCTCCCCCACCGCGGACCCCAGGCAATTGTCAGTGAATCGTCGAGGTGGGGGGAAAGCGTGCGGCTGCGTCTCTAGATGTGTAGCCCGTCGAAACGGGCATTGCCGCTGTTGCCTGCCGCCATCGGATTCAGCCTCCTGGCCGGCGCGCCCTGAACCACGACCGGAGCCGAGCATGGCCGCAGAAGCAGGAGGTCCCCCGAGAATGTCGACCATCAGCCCCAGCCCGGTGCCCAGGCTGTATCGCGGCGCGGTGCTCAAGCATGGGCTCGACTGGGATCGCATCGATGCGCTGCTGCACACCGTGGAGCCGACGCCGCAGAACCTGCAGCTGTTCCAGGATGGCGCAGTCGATCCAGCCAGCTATGTCGAGCGTGCCGGCGAACTCGGCATGTCCCGCCCGCGGCTGATCAAGGAACGCTTCTACAGCCTGCTGCGCGGTGGCGCGGCGCTGGTCTTCAACCGCATGGAGCTGCATTCGCTGGAAGCACGCCAGCTGTGCGCGGCGGTGTCACGCCTCGGTGGCGCGTCCGGCATCGGCAACGGCTATCTGAGCTTCGGCGGCCAATGCGCTTTCGACAAGCACTGGGACACCCATGACGTCTACGCCGTGCAGCTGATCGGCCGCAAGCGCTGGCAGCTGTTCCAGCCGACCTTCATGAACCCGCTGGCCGAGCACACCAGCGAAGCGATGGCCATGCAGTGCCCGGACAAGGTAGTGCTCGACTGCGTGCTGTCGCCCGGCGACATGCTCTACGTGCCGCGTGGCTGGTGGCACCAGACCCTGCCGTTCGACGAACCGAGCTTTCATCTCTCGGTCGGCCTGTATCCGCCGACCATGCACGATTTCCTCGGCTGGGCACTGGCCAGAGTCGCGCCGCAGCGCCTGGCCGTGCGCCAGACCTTGTCGAACGATCCCGGCGTGGTCGCCGGCGATCTCGGTGCTGCTGTCGAGGCGCTGCGCGATCTGCTGCTCGACCCGGCGGTGCTCGCCGACTATCGCCGCGAGATCGCGCTGGCCGATCGCCCGGTACCGGAATTCGAGTTGGCGCGCTTTGCCGGCGAACGGACCATCGGCCCGGAAACCCTCCTGCGGCTGTCGACGGCCCAGGCTGCGGTCCGCACGCCGGAGGCCTTGCTGATCAACGGCCGCGCGCTGCCTGCCGACGGGCTGGGCGCGCGGATCATCCAGCTGCTGGCAACGGTGCCGATGTGCAGCTTCGCGGCGCTGTCCGACGCCTTCATCGATGTGCCGGAAGCGCTGTTGCAGGAAGGGGTGTTCGAACTCTCGGCGCACGGCTGCATCGTCACCGGCGGCGTGCAACTGGCCGAGCCGTGAGCGCTCGTCATCGGCAGCTCGGCTGCATCGGCAGGTAGGGGAAGCTGTCTCCCAAGCGTCACCAGTACAGGCCGCCACGCTGCCGCTCTGCCGACGCCATGAACCACAGCCTTTCGATGTCCGCCGAATCGCCTGCCCGTAGCACCGGGCAGCGATCAAACGGGACGATGCAGCAGCGCTGGGTGCTGTCGCCGGGCCTCGATGGCCTGCTGATCATTGCGGCACCGGTGCTCTGTCTGCTGCTGGCGATCGCCACCTTTGCCTGGCTGCCGGCGGAACGCGCCGCGACCCTGGTGCTGGTCACCCACGTGGTGCTGACCGTCGCCCATCACCTGCCGACCTACATCCGCCTGTACGGCGATCTCGATACCTTCAATGCCGATCGCTGGCGCTGGCTGCTGACGCCGTTGCTGCCGTTCGGACTTTCTCTGGCGGTGCTGATCCATCTGCGCGCGCAGGGCTACGGCCTCGAACAGTTCTTCTACCTGTTCATCCTGCTGACGCTCTGGGATCCGTGGCACTTCCTGATGCAGCACTACGGCTTCATGCGCATCTACGACCGTGGCAACGCCGCGCCGCGTCAGCTTGCCGCTGGCATGGATCGCATGGTCTGCACGGCCTGGATGCTTTATCTGCTGCTGGCCTCCAGCGCCTGGCTGCCCGAGTTGCTGCAGGATCTCGATACCAGGCTGGCGCTGCCGCTGCTGCTGGCACTGCCGGCCGGTGCGGTCGATGCCGTGACCAGCGGCGCGGCAGCGATCGCGATCCTGGCCAGCGTCGTCTATGCCGGCTATCTGTGCTGGTGCTGGCGGCGCGGCTGGTTCGTCAGCCCGGCCAAGGTCGCGCTGCTGGTGCTGACTTTCGGCGTCATGTGGCTGAGCTACACACCGAACGCGCTGATCCGCGAATGGGCGCCGGGCTGGTCGTTCAAGGTCGGCTTCGCGACCGTCGGCATCGTCCACATGACCCAGTATCTGGCGATCGTCTGGCGCTACAACCGCAATCTCGCCGCACGCCCGAATGCCACGCGCGCCGGCTGGTTCCGCTGGCTGCACAGCCGCAACACGCTGTGGGCTGCTGCGCTCTACGTGATCGTCTGCATCGCCTACGGCGAAGGGCTGACCACCGATTTCCAGACCGACTGGATCACCATCCCGGTGCTGGCACTCGGCTTCACGTCGACGCTGATGCACTACTACTTCGACGGCTACATCTGGAAGCTGCGCAAGCCAGGGACGGCAGCGACGCTGGATGGCAGCGCAGCGGGTTCAGCTGATCCGACACCGGCAGGCCGTCGTGGTCCAGCGCTGCGTGACTGGCTGCGACCCCTGCTGATCTTCGGCCTGCCGCTGGGCCTGATGACCACGGTGGCGGCCGCATCCTGGTCGGTGCCGCAGCCGGCCTATACCGAAACCCTGAAGGAAGCGGTGCAGGCCGCTCGCGCCGGCGATCGCGAACAGGCCGTGCGCAATGCCCGCCGCGCGCTGAGCGCAATGGACCGCGAGCTGCCGCGTGTCCGCGCGCTGGCGCGGCTCGAGGATTCCTCTTCCCGCGATGCCCAGCTGGCCTTGTTGCTCTACAGCCATCGCTGGGTGCAGTACGCGCTGCTGCCACAGCTCGGCGGCCGTGACGATATCGAACAGCTGGCCTTGCAGCGCGATGGCATCGCCGAGCCGCTGCAGATCATCGATCGCGCCCTGGCCCGCGGCGGCAGCGTGGCCCATCCCGGTCATGAAGCGATGAGCCTCGGTGAAGCAAAGCGCCTGCGCGATGGTTGGGCCAGGCAGATGCAGCAGCTCGATCAACAGCTCGCGCAGGTCGCGCCATGAGCGGCCGAAATGAATACCTCGATGTTCAATTACCAAACCGGAGGCTGCGGATGATTCGCTCGTTGTTGTGGTCGCTTTGCCTTGCTTCGCTGGCGTTGGCGCCGGTGCAGGCCGGGGCACTGCCGCAAGTCCGCCTGTTCACCACCGGCGGCACCATCCAGAGCAAGGGCGCGCATCGCCAGAAGCTGATGGAGTATTCCGATGGCCGGGTGACGCCGTCCGAGCTGGTCGACGATCTGCCGGAGCTGCGTGATGTCGCCCAGCTCAGCTATGCGGAGATCAGCAACGTCGGCTCCGGCAACATCGATACCAAGACCCTGCTGACCCTGGCCCAGCAGGTCAATGCCTGGCTGGCGCTGCCGGAAGCGGCGGGTGCGGTGGTCACCCACGGCACGGCGACGCTTGAGGAAACCGCGTACTTCCTGAACCTCACGGTGAAGTCGGACAAGCCGGTGGTGGTGGTCGGCGCGATGCGGCCGTTCACCGCGGTGAGCCGCGATGGCCCGATGAATCTCTACAACGCGGTGCGTGTGGCCACGACGCCACAGGCCCGGGACATGGGCGTGCTGATCATGCTCAACGACGAGATCAATGCGGCCCGCGACACCACCAAGAACAACACTTATCGCGTCGATACCTTCATCGCCCGCGATGTTGGCCCGCTCGGCTTCGCCGACAGTGACAGCATCGTCTTCTATCGTCGGCCGATCTACCGCCACACCTCGCACAGCGAGTTCGATGTCTCGAAGCTCAGCAGCCTGCCGCGCGTCGACGTGCTCTACGCGTATCAGGAGTCCGATGACGCGGCGGTCAAGGCCTTCGTTTCGGCGGGTGCCAAGGGCATCGTCAACAGCGGTGGCTACTCGGAGCCGCTGGCCGCACTGAAGGACAAGGGTGTGGTCGTCGTGCAGAGCGATCGCAAGGGTTCAGGCCGCGTGGTCAAGAGCGAGAAGGTGGCTGCCAAGGGCCAGGTCACCGCCGACAACCTGCCACCGCAGAAGGCTCGCATCCTGCTCCGCCTGGCGCTGACCAGGACGACCGATCCGGTCGAGATCCAGCGCATCTTCGACGAATACTGATCATCAATTTTGGGGTCACCATGAACCGTCTTTCCCTGATCGTTGCCGTCATCTCGGCAACGCTGCTCACCGCTGCGCCCATGCTGACTGCGAGCGCTGCCGAAATCCCCACCTACGCGCCGCCGCCAGCCGCGCCACCGCCCGGCACCAGGCTGCCGACGGTGGTCATCATGTCGATGGGCGGCACCATCGCCAGCCGCGGCACGCCACGCCTGAACGTCGCCAACTACGGTGGCAAGGGCGTGCCGCGAGTCGATCCTCAGGACTGGTTCAACGACGAACCGGAACTGGCAACTATCGCCAATATCCGTCTCGAAGACGGCCGCCCGCCGGTCGATCGCGCCAGCGGCGAAACCCAGGGCGATGACCTTAGAGTCGCCGCCCGGCTGCGGGTGCTGATGCAGGACCCGACGGTCGATGGCGTGGTCGTCACCCACGGCACCAACACGCTCGCCGAATCGGCGTTCCTGATGAATCTGATTATCGACACCGCGAAGCCGATCGTCTTCGTCGGCTCGCAGCGGCCGTGGACGGCGCTGTCCGGTGACGGCCCGCGCAACCTCTATGACGCGGTGCGAGTCGCCGGTACGAAAGAGGCTGCCGGCAAGGGCGTGCTTCATTGCATGAACCAGTACATCAACACCGCGCGCGATGTCTCGAAGACTTCCGCGTATCGCGTGCAGACTTTCAAGGGCATCGATGTCGGTGCCATTGGTTTCGCCGACCCGGACATCGTCAAGTTCTATCGCGAGCCGATGCGTCGACACACGATGGCCTCCGAGTTCGCCGGCCGCGATTACAAGGATCTGCCGACCGTCGAGATTGCCTACGCGTATCGCGATGCGCCGGGCTACATCATCGATGCGATGGTCGCCAACGGTGCCAAGGGCATCGTCATCGACGGCACCGGCGCCGGCAGCCCGACCACCAGCCAGACCGACGCGATCAAGCGCGCCCAGGCCAAGGGCGTGGTCGTGGTCGCCACCGCCCGCACTCACGGCGGCCGCGTGCAGGACACGCCGCGCCGACGCGAAGCCAAGATCGTCCCTGGCGACAATCTGGTGCCGGAGAAGGCCCGCATCCTGTTGCAGCTGGCGCTGACCAAGACCAAGGACGTGGCCGATATCCAGAGAATTTTCAATGAGTACTGATCGCCGCTCGCTGAGTTCGTTGCTGGCGGCTGCATTGCTCGCCGGCTTCGCGACGGCTGCCAGCGCCGCAGCGCCGACGCTGCCGAAGTACGAACATTGGGTGAAGCTGAAGCCGGAGAACTCGGTGATCGGCAACTTCCCGGCGCAGAAGAAACCGATCCTCACCGTGAAGTCCGGCGACACCGTGCGCATCGACGGCGGTGGCGGCAACCGCTGGATGGAGCAGGACCCATTCGCCTGGATCAAGGACAACGGCATCAAGCTGAACGCCGAGGAAACGGCGGCGATCCGCGAGATCGACACCGTGATCAAGGACACGCCGCGCCAAGGCGAGATCAAGACCGGGCATCTGCTGATCGGCCCGATCGCCGTCGAAGGCGCGATGCCCGGCGATACCCTCGAAGTGCGCATCATCAAGGTGGTGCCGCGCCTGCCGTACGGCACGGTCGGCCAGCGTTCAGGCCGCGGTGCGATTCCTGATGACGTGAAAGAGCCGTTCACGGTCGTCGTCAACTTCGACGAAGCCCGCACCATGGGCTCGTTCGGCGGCGGCATCGAAGTGCCGCTGCACGCGTTCCAGGGCGTCATGGGCGTGCTGCCGGCAGAAAGCGAAGGCCCCAACCGGCGCAGCGGCCCACCCGGTGTGTTCGGCGGCAATCTCGACTGCAAGGAACTGATCGACGGCACCTCGCTGTACCTGCCGGTGTTCCATCCGGGCGCGCTGTTCTTCACCGGCGACAGCCATGCCGCGCAGGGCGACGGCGAAGTCACCATCAACGCCATCGAAACCGCCAACACCTCGGTGCTGCAATTCGTGCTGCACAAGGGCAAGAAGCTGAGCGCGCCACGGGCCGAGAGCGCGACTCACCTGATGGCCTTCGGTCTCGATCCGGATCTCGATACGGCGATGCAGATGGCGACCCGCGAGACCAATTCGCTGCTCGGTGACGTCTACGGCCTGGACTTCGCGCATGCCTTTGCGCTGTCCAGCGCAGCCGTCGATTTCCGCGTGACCCAGGTGGTCGATGAGACCAAGGGAATTCATTCGATGATCGCGAAATCGCTGTTCACGAAGGCGAAGCTGGCGCCGTTCTGGGCGGCGGGGAAGGGGCGGTAGGGTTGGTCCACATTTAAGGATATTGGTCGGGTTCTCGACTTGATCCGCCCTCGTTCTCGTTGACTGATTTCGGCGCCCTATTCCGCGCTTTCGCGCGGGTAACTTTCTTCGAACGCCCGAAGAAAGTCACCAAAGAAGTGCGCCCCGCGGCATGCCGCCGACTCGCGAGAAGAAGAAGCGCGAGTCGGTTCCCTGTGCTTCTCGCGCTCTCCGGGGCACCGCGCCGACAGGCCATCCATGGCCTGGCAGCGCTCGACCGGCATCCATGCCGGTCGTCCCTCTCCGAGCACTGCGATGCTCGGCGGCATGCAGGGGGGATGAACGTCAACGGCAGAAGCAAAGCACGGCAACGTCAAAAGCCAAGGCGGCTTCGCTTTTGATTCTGCAGTTGCTGCGGCTTTTGACTTTGGACCCCCTTAAGCGCGCCGAGCATCGCAGGCCATGGCGGACAGGCTCCGAAGGAGGCGAGGCAGGATGCCGATGCCTTTTCGCCGCGCCACGGATGGCGCGTCGAAAAGCCCCGTCATGGCCGAGAAGCACAGGGTGAAGATTCGCGCTTTGCGAGCACTGCTCGCTGCGAATCTGAACGCCCGGCCGGGATGTTCGGCCGGGCCGGGGGTATCAGAAGGACTCGCGATCCGACGCAGCGCCGGGGGCGCCCTTCCTTTGGTTACTTTCCTTGGGCGTCAAGGAAAGCGGGAAGCGATTAAAGCTTCCCGCGCCCGATAGCGCGGAATAGTGCGCCAACGCCAGCCAACAACAGCAACGGCGGATCAAGTCGAGAACGAACAAATTGTCATCGAACTAGTCATGTGGATAAGGCCAGACCGAAACGACCCATTGTCTCTCCGCGACGCTTCTTGCTATATCGAACCCCAACCTCGAACAGCATGGCCACCAGCCCCATGAACGCACGCACCCTGATCCCAATCATCTTCTGCATCCTCACAGGCTTCGCAGGCATTGCACGCGCCGGCGAACAGCGAGTCGAGGTCGCGAAAGGCGTGAGCGGTGCCTGGCTGACACCCGACAGCGGCTGGGACGGCCGCACCGTGCTCATGCTGCATGGCTTCGCCGATGACATGGATGGCGTCGGCGACCTCGGCAAGCACCTCGCCCAGGCGATGGCCGCGGAAGGCATCGCAAGCTTGCGGATCAACTTTCGCGGCGAAGGCGATCGCCTGCGCACCCACATCGAATCGACCTTCCCGACACGGCTGGCCGATACCGCATCCTCCTACGCCTTCCTGCTGAAGCAGAAAGGCGTCGACGTGAAGCACATCGGCGTCTGGGGCTTCAGCCTCGGCGCCAGCACCGCGATCGAGACCGGCGGCAGCAAGCCGGCGTGGTTCCGGACGATGGCGGTCTGGTCCAGCCCGGCTGGCGACCAGTTCGCGATGTGGCAGCAGAGCGTGCCGGAAGTCGTCGAGAAAGCGCTGCGCGACGGCGAGGCCACGGAGGACGTGCCGGGCTGGAAGAAGATCACCACCAAGCGCGCGTTCTACGAAAGCTTCCGCGGCTTCGATATCGACCGCTCGCTGGCGAAATACCCCGGCGCCTTCCTCACCGTACGAGGCTCGCAGGATCACCTGCCACAGCACGATGCGGAGTTCCTGCGCATCGCTCCCGGCCAGCCCGCCGAAGCCCTGCTGATCGGCGGTGCCGACCACATTTTCCGCGTCTTCGATCCCGGTGCCCCGCTCGCTCAGCGCGCGATGGATGTCACGGTGGCTTGGTTCGTTCGGACGCTGTGATCACAGCTGTGTAGTGCGGGAAAGCCGCAGGCGCAGCCCACCTTCTGCAACGCGCCGACTGCCAGACGAGGCGGGATGCGCGGCCAAGAATCCGGCCGCTTTCCCGCCCTACGTGCGTTCAATCCCTCGCCACCACAGGCCCCAAAGCCGGCACGCTGGCCGGCGGTCGGCGATAGCGAGTGGCCTGTTCGTAGGCATAGGCGTAGCCAACGATCTTCGCGTCGTCCCAGGCGCGGCCGAGGATCTGTAGGCCAACCGGCAGGCCCTGGCCGAGGTAGCCGCTCGGTACCGATAGCGCGGGCCATTGCAGCGTGCTGCCGACGAAGGTCAGGCTGCTGCCGAGGCCGGTGACGCCGCCCTTGGGGTTGGCTTCTTCGGTCATCAACTGGGTGTTGCGGTCGCCGTTGACGACGGGCAGTTGCGCCCAGGTCGGGAAGACCACGGCGTCTATCTTGCCGCTGTCCATCGCCTTGGTGAACGCGACTCTGTAAGCCTCTTCGACTTCCAGTCCCTTGATGGTTTCCTGATCGGTGGCGACCGGGCCGGCGGCGGCATCGGCTTCCAGTCGCACCTGATGCAGCGGATGGGCGAGCTTGGAGGCGGCGATGGCTTCCATCGACGGATACGGGATGCCCGGATGGGCGGCGAGGTAGCGGTTCATGTCGTCCTTGCGGCGTGCCGAAGTCTGCGGCGCGCGGGGCAGGGTTTCGATCTCCGGTACGGCGAACGGATCGACGATCACGGCACCCGCGGCCTTCAGTTCGGCGAGCGTCTTCTCGAAGTTCGCGAGAATGCGCGGATCGGTGTTCTTGGCGGTGAAGATCTGCCGCAGCACGCCGAGGCGCGCGCCCTTCAACGCGTCCTTCTTCAGCACCGCGGTATAGGTCTTGGCGATATGGCCCTTGGCGCGCAGCGTGGCGGCGTCGGTGGGATCGATGCCGGCGATGGCGTCGAGCAGCAGCGCCATGTCGGTGACATTGCGCACCATCGGCCCGGCGGTGTCACGAACGCTGTTGTTCGGCTGGATGCCGTCGCGCGATACCAGGCCGACGGTCGGCCGCAGGCCGGCGAGGGCGTTGTGGGCGGCGGGCATGCGTACGCTGCCGCCGGTATCGGTGCCGATGCCGACGGTCGCGAAGCTCGCGGCGATCGAAGCGCCGGTGCCGCCGGACGAGCCGCCGGTGGCGAACGCGGTGTTGTACGGGTTGCGCGCGAAGCCCGGCAGCACCGAGTTGATGTTGTCGCCGCCGCCGTTGGTGAACTCCGAGGTGGAAGCCTTGCCGAGGATGATGCCGCCGGCCGCCTTGATCTTCGCGACCAGGGTCGCGTCGCGCTTCGGCATCCAGTTCTTCCAGCCCTGGAAGCCGGAAGTGTTCGGCATGTCGTCGGCGTCGATCACGTCCTTCACCAGCACCGGGATGCCATGCAGCGGCCCCTTGAGCTTGCCGCTGGCCTTGAATGCGGCGTCGATGCGATCGGCTTCCTCGAGCGCTTTCGGATTGAGATTGATGATCGAGTTCAGATACGGGCCCTGCTTGTCATAGGCTTCGATGCGGGCCAGATACATCTCCACCACCTGGCGCGTGCTCAGCTCGCCGGATCGATACGCGGCCTGGATGTCGGCAATGCTGGCTTCCTCGATCTGCAGCGCGTGGGCGGGTGCGGCGGCGATCAGCGCAGCGGCGAAAGCGGCGAGCAGGGACAGGCGGCGGTGACGCATTGAGGATTCTCCAGAGTAGCCAGGACGGTCTTCTGAAGATGACGGCCAATGTCGGCGCTGACCCTACGTCCCGGCTCAGGTAGGGGAGCGATGCCGCCTCGCGTCTGAATCAGTACGGCACCAGCGTTCGAAATCTGCATTGCCGTGGCCGCGTATCCGGAAAGCCACACTCATGAACTACTCCCTGTCACGCCGCAAGTTGTTGGGCACCACCGTGGCTGCGACGGCTGCCGCCTCGCTGGGTCGCCTCGGTCCGGCCTTCGCGGCTGCGGACACACCGGAGCAGCTGGTGCAGCGCTCCGTCGTCGAAATCGCGGCGATGATCCGCAACAAGCAGGTCAGCGCCGTCGAGGTGGTGAAGGCCTGCTACGCGCGCATCGACGTGGTCAATCCGCGCATCAACGCAGTGGTGGCGCAGTGTCGCGAACGCGCCTTGGCCGAAGCCGCGGAAGCCGATGCCTTGCTCGCCCGAGGCCAGATCAAGGGCCCGCTGCACGGTGTGCCGTTCACGGTGAAGGATTCCTTCGATACCGTCGGCGTGGTCAGCACCGCCGGCACGCTCGGCCGCAAGGATTTCGTGCCGGGCAAGGACGCCACCGTGGTCGCCCGTGTGCGCGAAGCCGGCGCCATCCTGCTCGGCAAGACCAACACGCCGGAGTTCACGCTCGGTGGCGGCGCCCGCGAAACCTTTAACCTCATCCACGGGCAGACCTACAACCCGTATGGCGAAGGCTATCTGTGCTCCGGCTCGTCAGGCGGCGCGGGCGCCATCGTCGCTGCGGCGGGTTCGTACTTCGACATCGGCTCCGACTACGGCGGCAGCATTCGCGGCCCCGCGTTCGCCAACGGCATCGCCGGCCTCAAGCCCACCTATGGCCGGGTGCCGCGCACCGGCCACATCGTCGGTTACGGCGGGCCGTTCGATAACTTCCAGGAGATCGGCCCGCTGGCGCGCCGGGTGGCCGACATCGAACTGCTGCTACCGATCATGATGGGTGAGGATTCATCCGACGCCGCGATGGCGCCGGTGCCGCTGGGTGCTTCGAAAGACGTTGATCTGAGCCAGCTGCGCGTCGCCTGGTATGACGACAACGGCAGCGTCAAGGTCAGCGGCGAAGTACAGGCGATCATCAAGCAGTGCATCGGTTACTTCCGTGCGCTGGGCTGCAAGGTGAAGGAAGACCGACCGCCGCGCTTCAAGGAACTGGCCGATACGCGCGGCGCGTTCTCCGGCGCCGACGGCCGCGAGTTCATGCGTCGCCTGCTGAAGAAGCACGGCACCGTGCAGGCCTCGCCCGGTTTGAACATCAGCGGCACGGCCGTGCCCAGCGCCGAGTTCACGCGCCTGTGCGAGAAGATGGACGAGATCAAGCGCGAACAGTTGGCCTGGTTCGAGCAGTACGACCTGATCCTCTGCCCGGTCACCTGGCGCGCGGTGCAGAAGGTGCCCACCGAATTCATCAAGTCGCCGGAATGGGGTGCGGGCTACGGCGGCATGACCAGCGAATACAACACCACCGGCTGGCCCGCCGGCGTGGTGCGAGTGGGCACCTCGAAAGAATCCAAGGGCCTGCCGTTGGGCATCCACGTGGTGGCGCAGCCCTGGCGCGATGACGTGGTGCTGGCGGCGCTGGCCCACATCGAAGCGCAGACCGGCGGCTGGATAGCTCCCCCGCTGTGATCGCCCCACGAACCTCCTTCCCGAATCACGACGAGCCCGCCATGCCCAAATCCGAAACTGCCGCTCTTGCTGTTGCTCACCACAACTTTCCCGAGCCGCGCAGCCGTCGCGAATTCCTCGGCCTGGCCCGCGCCGTCGCGGCGGCTGCGGCCACCGTTGCAGCGGTCGCCGCACCGCGCGCGCTTGCGGCTTCGACCGACACCAGCAACGAACTGATCTATATGTCGGCGACCAAGCTCGCCGGCCTGATCCGCGCCGGCAAGGTATCGGCCAGCGAAGCGGTCGAGGCCTACATAGCCCGCCAGCTGAGCGTCAACGACATGCTCAACGCGGTGGTGATGAACAGCTACACGCGTGCTCGTGCCGAAGCGAAAGCGGCGGACAAGGCCGCAGCACGCGGCAACTGGATGGGCCCGCTGCACGGTGTGCCGATGACCATCAAGGATTCGCTCGATACCGAAGGCGTGATCACCACCGGCGCCACCTATGGCCGTCAGCAATTCATTCCGAAGAAGGATGCGACCGTCGTCGCCAGAGTCCGCAAGGCCGGTGCGATCCTGCTCGGCAAGACCAACACCCCGGAGTTCACCTTGGGCGGGCTCGGCGGCATCAGCGCCGCCTCGAACCTGCTGTACGGCTCCTCGCACAATCCCTATGACCTGACGCGCAGCACGGCCGGTTCGTCCGGTGGTGCCGGCGCCATCGTCGCGGCGGGTGGTGCGGCTTTCGACATCGGCTCCGACTGGGGCGGTTCGATCCGCGGCCCGGCCCACAACAACGGCATCGCCGGCATCAAGCCGACTTCGGTGCGGGTGCCGCGCACGGGTCACATCGTCGACTACGGCGGCATCTTCGATCTCTGGCAGCAGCTGGGGCCGATGACCCGTAGAGTCGAAGACCTGACGCTGATCACGCCGATCATCTCCGGCCCGGATTTCCACGACGCCTCCTGCGCGCCGGTGCCCTGGGTCGATCCGGCGACCGTGGATATCAAGAAGTTGAAGGTGGCGTTCTGCGTCGACAACGGAGCAACAGGGCAGGGCGCAACGGATGAGGACACGAAGAAGGTCGTGCGTCAGGTGGCCGCCTGGCTGACTGGCGCAACGACCTCGGTGACCGAAGCCGCACCCACTGAAGTGCTGAAGACCTTGTCCGCCGCGCGCAGCAAGCTGTCCAGCGGTGACGGCTATGCCTACTACAAGCGCCTCGCCGAGAAGTGGCACACCGAAAACATCTCGCCGCAACGGAAGACCCAGATGGCCGATCCGAAGGTGCTGAGCACCGCGGAGATGGTCGAAGCCTGGGAACAGCAGGACGAGTGCAAGTCGCGCCTGCTCGCCTGGATGAAGAACTACGACGTGTTCGTCTGCCCGGTCTCCGGCAAGCCCGCGCAGCCGATCGATGTGCCCGGCGGTGCGCCGATGGGTGGCGGTGCCGGCAACGGCTGGCCGTACACCGGCGTGTTCAATTCCACCGGCTGGCCGGTGGTCGTGGTCCGCGCCGGCAGCTCGGCGGACGGCAAGCTGCCGATCGGCGTGCAGATCGTCTGCGCGCCCTGGCGTGAGGACATCTGCCTGGCGGTCGCTTCATTTGTCGAGGCGCAGAGCGGGGGATGGAAGCAGCCGCCGATTTAGCGATTTCCTTACACCTACACCCGTCATGCCCGCGCAGGCGGGCATCCAGTTCTGGCCGTAGCGCACCGCATCGAAACTGGATTCCCGCCTTCGCGGGAATGACGGGATCTTCTGTCCGTTCGACTCGAGAACGGTCCGCGCCAGCCCGCAACGCCAAAGGTAGGGGGAAGGCCCTGCGATCCGTTCCATGAACAGACTCCGCGCGCCGCGCGGCCCTGTACGCCACCGAACGAGCATTTCCATGGGATTGCCGCAGCCGCCGCCCGCTACCGATCACGATCAACTTGAAAACCTGGGCCTGAGTCGTCGGCGTTTCCTCGCCGGCACGGCAGCAACCGGTGCAGCGCTGGCCTTCGCGCCGATGCGCAGTGTGCAGGCTGCCGCTGGTGATGCGCTGACCTCGAAATCGGTCACCGAGATCGCCGCGATGATCGCTTCCAAGCAGGTCACGTCGGTGGACGTGGTCAAGGCCTGTTACGCGCGCATCGACGCCGTGAATCCCAAGTTGAATGCCGTGGTTGCCACCTGTCGCGAACGCGCGCTGGTGGAAGCGGCAGCGGCCGACACCCTGCTGGCCAGCGGCAAATCGCTGGGCCCGCTGCACGGCGTGCCGTTCACGATCAAGGATTCCTTCGATACCGCCGGTGTCGTCTCCACTGGCGGCACGCTGGGCCGCAAGGATTTCGTGCCGGGCAAGGATGCGACCGTCGTCGCCCGAGTCCGCGCTGCCGGCGGCATCCTGCTCGGCAAGACCAACACGCCGGAGTTCACGCTCGGCGGCAATGCCCGTGGCACCTACAACCTGATCCACGGCCAGACCTACAACCCCTACAACCAGGCCTACACGCCGTCCGGCTCGTCCGGCGGTGCCGGTGCCATCGTCGCTGCCGGGGGTGCCTACTTCGACATCGGTTCCGACTACGGCGGCTCGATTCGCGGTCCGGCCTTCGTCAACGGCATTGCCGGCATCAAGCCGACCCTGGGCCGTGTGCCACGCACCGGCCACATCGTCGGCTACGGCGGCGCTTACGACTTCTTCCAGGAGACCGGCCCGTTGGCCCGTCGGGTCGAAGATCTGACCCTGCTGATGAGCCTGCTCAACGGTCCGGACTTCTCCGATGCAACGATGGCGCCGGTGCCGTTCGGCGATCCGGCCAAGGTCAACCTGAAATCGCTGAGAGTCGCCTGGTACACCAGCAACGGCACCATCGACGCGTCGTCGGAAAGCCAGGCACTGGTCAAGCAGTGCGTCGCTTATTTCACCGCGCTCGGCTGCACGGTCAAGCAGGACCAGCCGCCGAAGATGCGCCAGCTCTGGGAGATCCGGCAGAAGTACGAGAACGCCGATGACCGCGCCCATATCCGCGCGCTGCTCAAGAAGCATGGCACCACCCAGGCGTCGCCGGGCCTGCGGCTCGATGGCGAGGAAGTGCCGAGTGCCGATTTCACCCGCCTGCTCGAAGAGATGGACGCGATCAAGAGCGAGCAGCTGGCCTGGGTCGAAGGCTATGACCTGATCATCTGCCCGGCCGCCAACACGGCGCCGCAGAAGATTCCGGCCGAGTTCGTGCGGCCGCCGAATTCGGCGGCGGCGGCCGGCGGTGGCTACACCAGCCAGTACAACACCAACGGCTGGCCGGCCGGCGTGGTCCGCGCCGGCACGTCCAAGGACGAACCGGGCATGCCGCTCGGCATCCAGATCGTCGGCCAGCCCTGGCGCGATGACGTCGTGCTCGCGGCGATGGCCCATGTCGAGAAGCAGACCGGCGGCTGGCAGCTGCCTCCCATCTAAGGCCAGAACGCGATCATGAACATGCCCAAGCAGATTTCAGAAATGCTCGCCGCGCCGGCCCATGCCGAGCAGCCGACCACCCGCCAATTCACGCGCCGCGACCTGCTCAGCGTGGTCCGCGCAGCCGCGGTTGCGCCGGTTGTCGCAGCGCCCGCGATGTCGGTCGCCCAAGCGGCATCGACCGACACCAGCAACGAACTGATCTACATGTCGGCGACCAAGCTCGCCGGCCTGATCCGCGCCGGCAAGGTGTCGGCCAGCGAAGCGGTCGAGGCCTATATCGCGCGTCAGCTATCGGTGAACGACGAGCTGAATGCCGTCGTCATGAACAGCTATGCCCGCGCTCGCAAGGAAGCGGCCGCCGCCGACAAGGCCGGTGCGCGTGGTGACTGGATGGGCCCGCTGCACGGCGTGCCGATGACCATCAAGGATTCGCTCGATACCGAAGGTGTGATCACCACCGGTGCGACTTACGGCCGCCAGCAATACATCCCGAAACAGGATGCGACGGTCGTCGCCAGAGTCCGCAAGGCAGGTGCGATTCTGCTCGGCAAGACCAACACGCCGGAATTCACACTCGGCGGTCTGGCCGGCATCAATGCCGCGTCGAACCTGCTCTACGGCTCCTCGCACAACCCTTACGACATGACCCGCTCGACCTCCGGCTCGTCCGGTGGTGCCGGCGCGATTGTCGCGGCCGGTGGTGCGGCTTTCGACATCGGCTCCGACTGGGGCGGTTCGATCCGCGGCCCGGCGCACAACAACGGCATCGCCGGCATCAAGCCGACCTCGATCCGCGTGCCGCGTACCGGCCACATCGTCGACTACGGCGGCCTGTTCGATCTGTGGCAGCAGCTCGGGCCGATGACCCGTCGCGTCGAAGATCTCAGCTTGATCACGCCGATCATCTCCGGCCCGGACTACCGCGATGCCTCCTGCGCGCCGGTGCCCTGGGCTGATCCGGCCGCCGTGAATCTGAAGAAGCTGAAGGTCGCTTTCTTCGCCAGCAACGGCGTCAGCGAAACCGATGATGACGTCAAGAACACCGTGATCCAGGCCGCGAAGTGGATGGAAGGCGTGGCCACCAGCGTCACTGAAGATCTGCCGAAAGCGATCCTGCAGGACCTCTACGACGCGCGCACCAAGCTGACCAATGCCGATGGCTGGGCGTTCTACAAGCGCATGGCCGCGAAGTGGGGCACGCAGAACTTCTCGCCATCGGTCAGCGAGCGGATGAAGACCCTGACGCCGATCTCGACCGCCGACACGGTCGCCGCGTGGGATGCAGCCGACGACGCCAAGTCGCGGATGCTCGGCTGGATCCAGAAATACGACGTGCTGCTCTGCCCGGTGGCCGGCAAGGCCGCCGAAGTGATTGATCGCCCGGCCTCGGCCGCGCGTCCGAACGCCTACACCTGGAGCTACACCGGCGCCTTCAACTCGACCGGCTGGCCGGTGGTCGTGGTCCGCTGCGGCACTTCGGCGGACGGCAAGCTGCCGATCGGCATCCAGATCGTTGCCGCACCCTGGCGAGAGGACATCTGCCTGGCCGTTGCCAGCTTCCTGGAAAGCAAGTCCGGCGGCTGGAAGAAGCCACCGATCTGAGCGCAGCCCTTGACCATCCAGCGTGTGACGGCCAGCTGGCCGCTTCGATCCCGACAGGAGTTCAGCAGCATGCGGAGTGGTCAGTTGATGCGACGGGGCGAGATGCTGAGTCTGGCCTTGTCGCTGTGCTTGGCAGCCGGCTCGGCAAGCGCGCAGGCCGCTCGCAGCGCGGCGGCAAGCTTCCCGGTCGAGGAGATCTCGATCGCCAGCCTGCAGGCCGCGTACAAGGCCGGCAGCACGACGGCGGTTGAAGTCGTTCAGGCTTCGCTGGATCGCGTCGCCGCCTACGACAAGCAAGGCCCGCTGCTCAACAGCTTCATCAATCTCAATCCGAATGCCCTGGCGGAAGCGGCGGTACTCGACGCCAGGCTGAAAGCGGGTGGCCCGCTCGGCGCTCTGCATGGCGTGCCGGTGGTGGTCAAGGACAACATCGACGTTGCCGGCCTGCCGATGACCTCCGGCTTCCAGGGCTGGAAGCACTACCTGCCGCCGACCAATGCGCCGATGGTGACGAAGCTGCGCGCCGCCGGCGCGATCATCATCGGCAAGGCTTCGCTGTCCGAGTTCGCGCGCGGTGGCGGCGACAACATCAACTCGGTGCTCTCGGGCTTCGCCCGCAATCCCTACAACACGGCGTTCGCCACCGGTGGTTCGTCCGGCGGCACCGGCGCCAGCATCGCTGCCAGCTTCGGCGTGGTCGGCATCGGCACCGATACCGGCGGCAGCGTGCGCATGCCCTCGGCTCACAACGCACTCGCCGGACTGAGGCCGACGGTCGGTCTGGTCTCGCGCACCGGCGTCGTGCCGCTGGACAGCATCCGCGACACCGCCGGGCCGATGGCGCGCTCGGTGACCGACATGGCGATCCTGCTCGACGTGATTGCCGGTGCCGATCCAGCCGACGCCGCGACGGCGCGCAGCAAGGGCCACATCCCGCCGAGCTATGCGGCGCTGCTGAAGCCGGATGCGCTGAAAGGCGTGCGCCTGGGCGTGCTGCGCCAGGTGTTCAACGCCAAGGTCGCCGACCCACGCGTGATCGCCCATTTCGAGCAGACCATCGCCGAACTGAAAGCGGCTGGCGCGACGATCGTCGATCCGTTCACCGTGCCCGAGCTGGACACGATTCCGCGGCCGCCGCAGACGCCGGCGCAGTTCAAGGCCGATCTCACTTACTGGATCTCGAAGCATCCGGGTGTGCCGTATCCGTCAATGCAGCAGATCGCCGATTCCAAGCTGGTTCATCCGCTGCATCAGGTCGGCATGGAACTCGCCGCCATTGCGAAACCGGTCGCCGAAGATGCCGACACGATCGAAGGCGCGAAGGGCGAGCAGGGCTATCGCGACGGTTTCACCAAGGCGATGAACGCCGCCAAGGTCGATGCCCTGGTGTTCCCGACCTGGGCGCAGTTGCCGGCAATCAACGGCGATCGCAATACGCAGCTGGTCGATGAACCGAAGCCTGCGCCGAATGCCGGCCCGACCGCGCTCGCCAGCAGCCTGACTTTCGTCGGCAGCGCAATGCAGTGGCCGGCGTTATCGGTGCCGAGCGGCTACCTCGGCGAAGGCTTGCCGGTGGGTCTGCAGATCCTCGGCCGCGCCTGGGACGAGGCGAAGATCATCAACTACGCCTACGCCTACGAGCAGGCCACGCACTACCGCCGGCCGCCGCCGACGGTGCCGCCGCTGGCCTCGTCGTTCGCCAGCCGCTTCATCGGCACCTGGCAGCTGGTGCGCATCGACGAGCGCGATGCGGCCGGCAACATCAAGCCTTCGTCACGCGGCCCCTCGACCGGGCAGTTGTTCTATGGCGCCAACGGAAGACTATCGGTGCAGATCATGAAACTCGGCCGTCCCGTGCTGGCGTCCGGGATGATGAACAAGGCCAGCGAAGCGGAACTGAAAGGCGTCGTCGAAGGCTTCAGCTCCTATTTCGGCACCTGGGAATTGCTGCCGGCCGAAGGCTGCGTGGTTCACGTGCAGGACGGCAATCTGCTACCGAATGGCATTGGCCAGCGCGCCAAGCGCTACTACGCCTTCGACAGTGCCGGCCGGCTATCACTGACCACACCGCCACGCGGCGAGCCAGGCCGTGAAACCTCGCAGATCCTGATCTGGGAGCGCATCTCGTGAAAACCCCATTCAAGCTGATCATCGGCACGCTGGTGATCGCCACCGTCGCCGGTCTCACCGCGCCGCGCTGGATGCCGCTGCTGCATGGCGCCAAGAAGCCGACCGATGTCACCGTTGCGGGAGAGGCGAAGAAGAGCGGCGAGGGCAAGGCCAAGGGCGATGGCGGTGGACGTGCCCCGCAGAAGGTCAGTACCTTGCTGATCAAGCCGGAACCATTCACCGAAACCCTGAGCGCCACCGGCTCGCTGCTGGCCGATGAAGGCGTGGAACTGCAGGCCGAGATCAACGGCAAGATCGCCGCGATCCGCTTCCGCGAAGGCTCGAAGGTGAGCCGCGGCGAGTTGCTGGTGAAGCTCAACGACTCCGATCTGCGCGCCCAGCGCGAGCTGGCCAAGCACAACCTGGAACTGGCCGTGCTGCGCGAGCAGCGGGTCGGCCAGCTGGTCAAGGAAGGCATCGTCACTGCCTCGGACTACGACACCGCGAAGTACGAGGTATCGGCGCGCATCGATCAGATCTCGATCATCGATGCCCAGATCGAGAAGACCGAAGTGCGTGCGCCGTTCGATGGCGTGGTCGGCCTGCGCTATGTCAGCGAGGGCAGCTACGTGAACGCGACCACGCGCGTGGCGACCCTGCAGCAGATCGATCGTCTGAAGGTCAATTTTTCGGTGCCGGAGAAGTACGCCGGCCGGGTCAAGGTCGGCAGCGCGATCAGTTTCTCGATCGTCGGCAGCGATCGTCGCTTCAAGGGCTCGATCTACGCCTTCGATCCGCGCATCGATGCCGGCACCCGCACCGTGGTGATCCGCGCCGTCTGCGAAAACCCGGGCGGCGCGCTGCTGCCTGGTGCCTTCGCCAATGTCGAACTGGAACTGGCGAAGCTCGATGACGCGATCCTGGTGCCGGCCGAAGCGGTGATCCCCGGCGTCAGCGAAAAGAACGTCTTCGTGCTGGTCGATGGCAAGGCGACGCGCCGGCCGGTCGAGATCGGCACGCGCACCGCCAATCAGGTGCAGATCCTCAGCGGCCTGGCAGCCGGCGATCGCCTGATCGTTTCCGGCCTGCAGCAGATGCGCGAAGGGCTGGCAGTGGCCGATGCTGCTGATAACGACGGCGCTGCCAAGGAAGGCCCGGCGACCGCCAAGGTCGACAAGGCCAAGGCCGGGAAGACTCGTTCATGAGTCTCGCCGAGCTCAGCATCCGGCGGCCGGTGCTGACCATCGTCATCTCGCTGCTGATCATGCTGTTCGGCGCGCTGGGCCTGAAATCGCTGCCGGTGCGCGAGTACCCGGCGGTCGATCCGCCGTCGATCTCGATCACCACCAGCTATCCGGGTGCCGCCGCCGAAGTGGTGCAGGCGCAGATCACCGAGCCGCTCGAGGAGGCGATCAACTCGGTGGCCGGCATCAGCGCGCTGACTTCGACCAGTCGCGAAGGCGCCAGCCAGATCACCGTCGAGTTCTCGCTCGATTCCGATCTGGAAACCGCGGCCAGCGATGTCCGTGATCAGCTGGCCCGTGCGGTGCGCAATCTGCCGCCCGATACCAATCCGCCGATTCTCAACAAGGCCGATGCCGATTCGAGCCCGATCTTCGGCCTGGCGATCAGCAGTCGCCAACGCTCGCAGCTGGAGCTGTCGGCCTACGCCGATGCACTCAGAGAACGCCTGCAGACGGTGCCTGGCATCGCCCAGGTCGAACAGCCGGCCGAGAAGCGCTACGCGATGCGCCTGTGGATGGACCCGGACCGCATGGCTGCCTACGGCATCTCGCCGATCGATCTGCGCGCAGCACTCAATCGCGAGAACCTGGAACTGCCGTCCGGCCGCATCGAGGGCAGCGCCATCGAGCTGCCGGTGAAGACGATGTCTCGCCTCAACACGGCCGAAGATTTCAACAACCTGATCGTCAAGCGCAGCGAGACCACCATCGTCCGCTTCCGCGACATCGGCTATGCCGAACTCGGCGCCCAGAACGAACGCGGCGCATTGAAGATGGGCGACAAGCCGATCGCCGGCCTGTACTTCAAGCAGCAGCCGGGCGCCAACCAGATCGACATCGTCAACCAGTTGCGTCAGCGGCTGGATGAAGTGCGCAAGGACCTGCCCAAGGATCTCAGCGTCGACATCGCCTACGACAACACCGAGTACGTGCGCCGTTCGCTGATCGAAGTCACCGAAACGATCTTCATCGCCTTCGTGCTGGTGGTGCTGGTGGTGTTCGCCTTCCTGCGCGAATGGCGCACCACCTTGATTCCAGTGCTGGCGATTCCGGTGTCGATCATCGGCGTGTTCGGCGTGATGTCCGCAGCCGGCTTCTCGATCAACACGCTGACGCTGCTCGGCATCGTGCTGGCGATCGGCCTGGTGGTCGACGACGCCATCGTGGTGCTGGAAAACATCTACGCCAAGATCGAGGCCGGCATGAGCCCGGTCGAAGCCGGCATCTCCGGCACGAAAGAGATTTTCATGGCCGTGGTGTCGACCACGATCACGCTGGCCGTGGTGTTCCTGCCGCTGCTGTTCATGGGCGGCTTGTCCGGCCGTCTGTTCCGCGAGTTCGGCGTGACCATCGCCGGCGCGGTGCTGATCTCGGCGATCGTGGCGCTGACCCTGACGCCGATGCTCAGCGCCCGCCTGCTGAAGGCGCATCAGGGCCACGGCTGGCTGTTCACCCGCACCGAGCCGATGTTCGATGCGCTGGAGCACAGCTACGCACGCGGCCTCGGCGGCTTCCTGCGCTTCCGCTGGAGTGCGCTGCTGGTGCTGGCGATCTCGGCCGGGCTGATCTGGGTGCTGATGGGCCTGCTGCCGCGCGAGCTGGCGCCGATGGAAGATCGCGGCCGGGTCTGGGTGCGCGCCACGGCCGCCGAAGGTGCCAGCTACGACTACATGCAGAACTTCATGGATGACGTCACCGCGGCCACTGCCGACCGAGTGCCGGAAGCGCATCTGATGATGACCCAGGTGCCGGGCTTCGGCGGCTCCAATGGCGTCTCCGGGCCGGTCAACAATGGCTTCGTGCGGGTGTTCCTGAAAGAGCGCGAGGATCGCCAGCGGACCCAGGGCGAGATCGCCGCGGACCTGCAGGCGATGGCCCGGCGCTTCAACGGCGCCAGAGTCAACATCACCCAGGAAGCGAGCATCGGTGACCGCCGCGCGGCGCAGGCCGGCGTTCAGTACGTGGTGCAGGCTCTGGAGATCGCCGAGCTGGCCGAAGCGCTGCCGAAGTTTCTCGAGGAGGTGAAGGCCAGCCCGGTGTTCACCTTCGTCGACTCGGATCTCAAGTTCAACAAGCCGGAAGTGAAGGTCAGCATCGACCGCGCGAAAGCGCAGACCCTGGGCGTATCGGCGCAGGACATTGCCCAGACCCTGCAGGCGGCGCTCAGCGGCCAGCGCTTCGGCTACTTCATCTTCAACGGCAAGCAGTACGACGTGATCGGCCAGTTGACTCGTGATTTCCGGTCGCGGCCGGATGCGCTCGAAGGCTTGTCCGTACACAACGCTTCCGGCGAGCTGGTGCGGCTGGACAACCTGGTGACGATGGTCGAAAGCAGTTCGCCGCCGGAGCTGTACCGCTTCAACCGGCTGGCGGCGGCGACCATCTCCGGCACCCTGGCGCCCGGCCACACGATCGGCGAAGGCATCGCCGTGTTCGATGCCGCCGCCAGGAAGGTGCTCGACAGCCGCTACACGACCACCCTGACCGGCGCCGCGCGCGACTTCGTGCAGAGCTCGTCATCGCTCGGCGTTGTCTTCCTGCTGGCGCTGGTGCTGATCTATCTGGTGCTGTCGGCGCAGTTCGAAAGCTTCAGCGATCCGCTGGTGATCCTGCTCACCGTGCCGCTGGCGCTGGCCGGTGCGCTCGGCGCGCTGTGGATGTTCGATCAGACCCTGAACGTGTTTTCGCAGATCGGCCTGATCATGCTGATCGGCCTGGTCACCAAGAACGGCATCCTGATCGTCGAGTTCGCCAATCAGCGCCGCGAGGCAGGTGCTGCGTCGGCATTAATCGCCGTGCGCGAAGCGGCGGCAGCGCGTCTGCGGCCGATCCTGATGACGACCCTGGCCACCTTGCTCGGCATCCTGCCGATCGCGCTGGCGCTGGGCGCCGGCTCGGAAAGCCGGATGTCGATGGGCATCGCGGTGATCGGCGGCCTCTTGATCGGCAGTCTGCTGACCCTGTTCGTGATCCCGGCGATGTACGTGATGCTGAACGCGCTGGTTGGCGGCCGTCGTCACGCGAGCACCGACGTGGCGATGCCGAGCGCTGGCGTGCAGTAAGACTCTGTGGGGCTCAGTGAGCCTCTGGCGCCGCTCTCAGCTTTGGGCGAATACCGTCAGGCCGCGGGTGAACGCGCACAGCGTCGATGGCGTATAGCCGTAGCAGTTGCGGACCGAGCGGCTCAGGTGTGTCGAATCGGCGTAACCGGCATCGAGCGCCACGTCGACCAGGCGCGGATTGCCGGCCATCAGGCTGAGGAATCGGCGCGCGCGCTTCCAGGCACGGAAGCGCCGGAACGTCGTGTCGGTCTGCTCGGTGAACAGGTGCATGAATCGGGAAGGCGACAGGAACACCCGGGCGGCGCACTGCTCGGCACTCAGCTGCGCTGTCTCCGGGCTGACGATCAGGTCGACCACCCGGCGGATACGGTGATCGAGCCGGCGCTGCGGCAAGGCGCTGCCGAAGAATTGAATGTCGATGTCCGCCTCCGCACTCCGCGTGTTGCTGAAGCCTTCGGCAAGCGCGGCCGCCGTTCGTTGCCGACGAGCCGGTGTTGCCATCAGCGTGGCCTGCAGCGCCGTGCCGTCGACCGATTCGGGCTCGACCAGCAGCACGGCGAGATCAGTCCCGCCGGGCAGCACGCGGTGCGGGGTCCAGGGCGGCACCAGCGCGAAGCGGGCGCTGCGGGCTTCCCGGCCGTCTTCGTGCAGCGTGAACGGCACGTCTATCGACAGATAGAAAGCCCAGCAGCCAAGGCAACGCCGGCTCGGCCGGCCGAAGTCCCCGTAATAGGCGAGTCGATCGTGGGTGATCAGCAGTCCTGGCTCGGCAGCCGAATGGGCCGGGTTTCGGACAGGCGCTGCCAATACCAGGGTCGATGCCATCACTGCGGTCTCCTCGCATGAATTCGAGCGTCTATTGGGATCACGCGCTCATCGATTGCCCCGGACTTTAATGTTGGCCGGGCCGCTCGAAGAAGGGTTGCCGGGCGCCGACTGACGAATGGTCAGCCGATTGGGTCAAGACAGCCGGCGCATCGCGCAGGATCGTGGCCTGTCGCCGGCTTCCCCGGCCTTCACCTTCTTGCGCCGCCATGATCATCGACGTCACCCCTTCGGCCTGCGAATTTCCGCTGCTGATCAAGCAACTGCTGATCACGCCGATCGCGCGCGCATCGACGCGCGAAATCGTGTCGGTGGACGGCCTGCGCTACGGCTATCCGGAACTGGTTCGCCGGATCGCGCGTCTGGCCAATGTGCTCGATGACCTCGGTGTCTCGCCGGAAGCGACGGTGGCGATCCTCGACTGGGACGGTCACCGATACCTGGAAGGCTATTTCGCGATTCCGATGACTGCCCGGGTAATGCAGACGGTCAATATCCGCCTGTCCGCCGAGCAGATCCTGTACACGCTGAACCATGCGCAGGCGGAAGTGCTGATCGTCCATCCGGACTTCCTGCCGCTGCTGGCACCGATCCTGGACGGCCTGGAAACGGTGCGGACGATCATCGGCATCGACGATTTCCACACGCCGGATCCGCGCTACGTCGGGAGCTACGAAACGCTGATGGCGGCGGCCTCGGACCACTACGATTTTCCGGACTTCGACGAGCGCACTCGGGCAACGATCTTCTACACCTCGGGCACCACCGGGCTGCCGAAGGGCGTGTACTACAGCCACCGGCAGATCGTGCTGCACACCATGGCCCTGCTGGCGACCTACGGCACCGCGCCCGCGCAGGGGCGGGTCAGCGAAGACGACGTCTACATGCCGATCACACCGATGTTCCATGCCCATGCCTGGGGCTGGCCGTACGCCGCGACGCTGCTCGGCATGAAGCAGGTCTACCTCGGCCGCTACACGCCGCAGAAGGTGATCGAAACCATCCGCCAGGAGAAGGCCAGCTTCTCGCACTGCGTGACGACCTTGCTGCAGATGGTGTTGAACGAGCCTTCGGCGGCCGGTCTCGACCTGCGCGGCTTCAAGTTCCTGATCGGCGGCAGCGCGTTGCCGGTGGGCCTTGCCCGGCAGGCGCTGGAACGCGGCATCGACGTGTTCACCGGCTACGGGATGTCGGAAACCGGGCCGATGCAGGTCATCAACCATCTGAGCCGCGAGGAAGCGGCGACCGATCTCGACACCCAGGCCGTCCTGCGCACCCGTGGCGGCCGGCCGGCGATCCTCTGCGACGTGCGCATCGTCGATGACGAGGTGAATGTGCTGCCGCGGGACGGCAAGCGCGTCGGCGAAATCGTGTTCCGCTCGCCGTGGAACACCCAGGGCTATTTCGGCAACCCGGACACGTCCGAAGCGCTGTGGCGCGGCGGCTGGATGCATTCCGGCGACCTCGGCGTGATGCATCCCGACGGCAGCCTGCAACTTACCGACCGGATCAAGGACGTGATCAAGTCCGGCGGCGAATGGATTTCCTCGCTCGATCTGGAAAGCCTGACGTCGCGCCATCCGGCCGTGGCCGAAGTGGCCTTCATCGGCGTGCCCGATGCGACCTGGGGCGAGCGGCCGATGGCGCTGATCGTTCTGCGCGACGACGATCGCGCCTCCTGCACGGGCGACACGATCCGCGAGCATCTGCAGGCGTTCGCGGAGCAGGGGGCGATTCCGAGGTACGCCGTGCCGGAGCGCGTGCTGTTCGTCGATGCGCTGGAAAAGACCAGCGTCGGCAAGCTCGACAAGAAAGCGCTGCGGGCGCGCTACGTCGGTCCGGCCTGATCAGCAGCGGCGGCAGGCCCGACAGATCGCCCCGCAAGGGTCGATGGCGGCGTTCGATCAGACGGCGACGGCGGCGCGCGATTCAACCGCACTCAATTCGAAGTTCTGGTAGCCGTCGGCAGCACCGTGTTCGCACTCGGCGCAGTAGGCCGCGTAGCCGCCGAGATAGACGAGCATCCGGTGCTTCTTGTTCGGGATGTTGTCGCCGAAGTACCAGCTCTTGACTTGCGCGAACAGCGTCGGCGCGGCGATCTGTTCGACGGTCTGCATCCACTGCGCCTCGCACTCGGGCCGCGCTTCGATGCAGTCCAGTCCTGTTCGGGCGAGATGATTCAGGCAGCGTTCGATCCAGCCGGCCTGGTACTCGGCGATCTGGATCGGCGCCCAGAAGGCGCTCGGGCTGCTGGGCCCGTTCATCATCATCAGGTTCGGGAAGCCGGCGCACATCATCCCGGCGTAAGTGCTGACGCCTTCCGCCCAATGCGCCTTGATGGTGCGGCCGCCGCGGCCGCGCACGTCGATCTTCTCGATCGCTCCCGTCAGCGCGTCGAAGCCGGTGGCGAAGATGATGACGTCGCAGGCCAGCAGCTTGCCGCCGACCATCAGGCCTTCCGGCACTGCGCCCTCGATCGGGGATGCATTGACGTCGACGAGATCGACATTGGCCTGGTTGTAGACCTCGTAGTAGCCGGTGCCGGCGCAGAGCCGGCGCGCGAGAATCGGATAGCGGGGTGTCAGCTTGTCGGCTGTCGCCGGATCGTTCACTGCTTCACGAATCTTGCTGCGCACGTAATCGGCACAGGTTTCGTTGGCGGCTGGATCGAGCAGCAGGTCCTTGAACGCGGTGTAGAAACTCAGGCCGCCGGCTGCCCAGTTGGCGTCGTAGATCGCCTTGCGCTGTTCCGGGCTCACTTCCAGCGCATTGAACTTCGGGTGCGGATCATCGAGGAAGGCCAGCGGGAAGAAACCGCCCATCGACTCGAACTGCCGCCGCCGCAGTTCCTCGTAGCGGGCCTTCATCTGACACAGGTAGTCCTCGTCCAGCACATGGTTGCGCGCCGGGATGACATACGACGGCGTCCGCTGCAGCACGGTCAGATGCGAGGCGATTTTCGCGACCTCCGAGATCGTCTGGATGCCGGACGAGCCGGTGCCGATCACGACCACGCGCTTGCCGGCGAGATCGATGCCCTGCGGCCATTGCGAGGTGTAGGCCTGGATGCCGCGATAACTGTCCAGTCCCCGAATCTGCACGCGCTTCGGCGCGTGCAGCAGGCCGGTGGCGAGGACGCAGTGGCGGGCCAGGATCCGTTCGCCGGTCTGCGTGGTCAGCGTCCAGCGATGACGGTCTTCGTCGAACACGGCGGTGACGATGCGGGTGTCGAGCTGGATGTGCTCGCGCAGGCCGAAGCGATCGGCGACATGATTGGCGTAGCGCAGCAGTTCCGGCTGCGGCGAGTAGCGTTCGGTCCAGTCCCAGTCCTGCTGCAGTTCCGGCGAGAACGCGTAGCAATAGGCCATGCTTTCGACGTCGACCCGCGCGCCCGGATAACGGTTCCAGTGCCAGGTGCCGCCGACGCTGCTGCCGGCTTCGAACAGCCGCACGTTTCGCTTGCTGCCGACGGCCCGGTACAGCATGTGCAGGCCTGCGAAGCCGGCACCGATGATCGCCAGTTCGAGTTCGTCATTCATCTCAGGCCACCTCGCCGATGACGCGGCTGGACGACAGCTCGAAGCCCGGATAGCCGGCCTGTGCTTCCTGGTCGATCTCACCGAAGTAACGCGGCGCGCCGCCGAAATAGAACAAGGGCGCGGACTTCTTGCCGGGGATGTTGGCGCCGAGAAACCAGGAATGGAGTTTCGAGCCTTCGCTCAGCAGGGTGGCGTCGAGCAGCATCTGCACGTAGTCCGTCCAGGCCCGGCAAGCTTCAGGGCGGGCTTCGATGCAGTCCTGGCCGGTCGCTTTCAGGTGGCGCAGCGCACCGCCGATCCAGTTCGCCGCGCGGTCGATCACCATCGGAATGTTCGCGAACGGTGCCTGCGGCCCGGAGATCATGAACAGGTTCGGGAAGCCATTCATGCAGATGCCGAGCTGGGTCTGGACCTCGCGGTTCCAGGTGTCGGCCAGCGACTGGCCGGCGCGGCCGCGCACGTCGACGTGCATCAAGGCTCCCGTGGAGGCATCGAAGCCGGTCGCGTAGACGATGATGTCGAAGTCGCCGAATTCGCGGCTGCCGGTCTTGACGCCGGTTGCCGTGATCTCTTCGATCGGATCGTCGCCGACATCGACCAGCGTCACGTTCGGGCGATTGAAGGTCTCGAAGTAGAAGTGTCCCAGTGGTGGCCGCTTGGCCAGCAGCGGGTACTTCGGGCACAGCCTTTCGGCGGTCACCGGATCACGGACGATGGTGCGGATCTTCCGGCGCACGAACTCGGCGGCGACTTCGTTCGATTCGCGGTCGATTAGCAGGTCGTAGAAGGTTTCGAACAGGAAGCGGAAGCCGCCGGCTTCCCAGCCGCGTTCGAGCACGCGCTGCTGTTCCTCGGGCGACACGTCCTTGACGGCGAGCGTCGAGTCTTCCATCGGGAAGGCGAAGATCTGCCGGTGGCACTGCGCGACCATCGCGTCGAAGCCGGCTCGCAGCTCGCGCTGCTCGGCGTCGGTGATGACGTAATTGCGCGCCGGCATCACGTAGTTCGGCGTGCGCTGGAACACCGTGAGCTGTGCAGCTTCGTGGGCGATGATCGGGATCGCCTGCACAGCACTCGCACCGGTGCCGATCACGGCGACCCGCTTGCCGGCGAAGTTCACCGGCGTCTTTGGCCAGTGGCCGGTGATGTACGTCTCGCCCTGAAAGGCATCGACGTTGCGGAACGGCGGCTTGTAGGTGACCGACAGCAGCCCGCTGGCGCTGACCAGATAGCGGCAGGCGTGACGTGCGCCAGTCGTGGTGATGACGGTCCAGAGGTTCTGCGCATCGTCGTAATGTGCGGAAGCCACGCGCTGCCCGAAGCGCAGATCGCGGCGCAGCGCGAGCACGTCGGCCGCGTGGTTCAGGTAGTCGAGTGACTGCTGCTGGGTGGCGAAGCGCTCCTTGAACGTGAAGCCGTCATTGAGTGCTTTCGAGAAGTAGAAGCAGTAGGCCCAGCTTTCGGTGTCGGTGCGCGCGCCTGGATAGCGATTCCAGTACCAGGTGCCACCGAGATCGCTGCCGGCCTCGAGGACCAGCGCATCGAGCCCGATCTCGCGGCATTCATGCAGCATCCGCAGTCCGCCGAAGCCGGCGCCGATGATCAACACCTCGTGCCATTCGGCTGCGAGCTTCGCTGCGAAATCATCCGCTGCCATTGCATCTCTCCTGGTTGCTTCACCGGTGCCAGGTGGTCCGAAGCGTCGGCGCATCTGCCCAGCGATCCGCATTCGAATCGACGGTAGCAAGAGAAGCTCGCTGCGCGCGTGTATCAACCTGCTATCCGTCGAGCACGCTGTTGGGCCAAGCCGTTCGGCGATCGTCGCCTCGGTCGCTACCGTCGGCCGGGTAGGGGATCGGCTCCTGCGCACGTCGGTAACGGTAGGACTGAACTGAAACCTTTTTCGATCGGTTGAAGTTCAGCCCAGACGATTCCGTACCGGACGCCGGCATCGTCATTCCACGGTCCAGGCTGCTGCGGAGGGGATAGCGATGCTGCGTAAGGGACTACAGATACTCGTGATGTCGGCGCTGGCGCTAAGCGCAGGTACCACACTCGCGGCTGATAAAGCTTTTCATCTGCAGGAAACCTCGATCGAGCAGATTCATGCGGGTATCCGCTCCGGCGAAGTCAGCTGCAAGCAGATCGTCGAAGCCTATGTGGCGCGCTCCAAAGCCTACAACGGCGTCTGCACGGCGCTGGTGACTGCCGACGGTGCGAAAGCGAAAAGCGTGCTAGGCACCATTCGCGGCGGCGCGGCGATCAAGTTCCCGACCAAGACCGTGGCCTTCAGCAGCCTGGTGCCGGACTTCAGCAAGTACAAGGGCGATGCGCCGGACTACGGCCACATGGAAGCGACGATGTCCGATCCTTCCGTGTTCCAGCAGTACGGCATGGTCGCCGGCATTCCGAACGCGAAGCAGATCAGCGGCCTGGATACGATCAATCTCCGCGGCGAGCGTTCGGTGTCCTGCAAGGCCGAATGCGATGCCGCGACCGGCGCGCTGCCGGCCAGCTGCCCGAAGGCCTGCGACAGCTTCCGCCAGCAGCCGGACGCCATCGAGCGTGCCGCCGAACTGGACAAGCAGTACGGCAGGAATCCGGACCTGGCGGCAATGCCGATGTACTGCGTGCCGATGTCGTTCAAGGCGATCTACGACGCCAAGGACATGCGCTCAACCGGCGGCGCCGATGCGAAGTACGCGATGGACGCGGCACCCAAGGATTCGACGCTGATCGCCCGCATGCGCAGCGCCGGCGCGATCATCTTCGCCCACGCGCTGAACGCCGAGTACAACGGCGGCAGCGGCGATCCCGGCGGTGCGAACAAGGTCAAGAAGCCGTCGATCGGCACCGGCGGCGCCCGCGAAACCTGGGGCGGCACCACCTGCAATCCGTATGACACCGAGCGCGAAACCGGTGGCTCCAGCGGTGGTTCCGGCACGTCGGTCGCGGCCAATCTGGTGGTCTGCTCGATCTGCGAAACCACCGGCGGTTCCTGCCGCAATCCGGGCACTCACAACGGCGTCGTCAACTTCGTGCCGACCAAGGGCATGATCTCGTTCGGCGGCGCCATCGGTGCCAATCCCTATCAGGATCGTCCCGGCATCCATTGCAAGACGGTGGCCGATACCGCGACCGTGATGGACGCTTTCCGCGACAGCAAGACCGGCAGCTACTTCGATGCCCGCGATCCCTACACCTCGCTGCCGCGGGTGATCGCCACCAAGACCTCGTACAAGAGCGCGCTGACCCCGGCCGGCACGGCCAAGCCGCTGGCCGGCCTGCGCATCGGCGTGGTCCGCGAGCTGATGGTCAAGCACACGGCCAGCGATGGCCCGATCGTCGATGGCATCAACCGCGAGCTGCAGGTGCTGAAAGATCTCGGTGCCGAGCTGGTCGAGACCGTCGATCCGCAATACCCGGATGATCCGTCGATCCCGAACCTGAGCTTCGGCTTCCAGGAAGCGATGGCCGAAGTGCTGCCGTTCCACATGCCCGAAGTGCTGGCCTGGAAGAAAGACGGCAAGCCGGAATTCGAAGTGCCGGGCTGGGATGTCAGCAGCCGCAAGTATCTGGTTGCCGCCTCGAACCACAAGGCACCGTGGCCGGCGAAACTGAACCTGCGGCGGATCATCGGCAACCCGCCGGGCGGCGACGACGTGGTCACCGGCTACACCTTCAGCTTCAACATGGCGCAGTACCTCAACGAACGCGGCGACAGCACCATCTATGACTGGGACACGCTCAACGCCAACGCCAAGTACTTCAGCGACGCCAAGCTGACTGCGGCGAAGAACTGGGGCGCGAAGGAAATCGACATCCGCACCTACGACACCACCTACACGATGAAGCGCCGTGACGCGATGCGCATGGTGATGATGAAGGTGATGGAGCAGAACAAGATCGACGTCTTCGTCAATCCGCCGCTGTCGACACCGCCGGCGAAGATCGGCGCTGCTGCCGAACCGGATCGCGATCTGCGCCTGGGCTTCGGCTATGGTGCCCGTCTCGGCATCCCCGAAGTGCACGTGCCGGCCGGCTTCCTCGACACGCTGTACGAAGCGACCTTCGTGCTCAGCAAGGATGGCAGCAAATACGAAAGCGTGGCCGCCACCAAGCCGACCAGGCTGAGCAGCCCGCTGCCGTTCGATATCGCCTTCTGGGCCGGCCCGGGCGAGGAAAGCATGCTGTTCAAGGTGGCCTCTGCCTACGAGGCGGCGACCCATCATCGCAAGGCACCGCCTGCGTTCGGGCCGCTGGCTGGCGAGCCTTGAGGCCGGCTTGAGGATGCCGCATCGACGCGGCATCGCGCTGGCAGCAGCGGCCACCTTGTTCTGGCCACTGCTGTCAGCCGCCGGGCCGCTGACTTACGCGGATTGCGATTCGGCCATGCAGGCCCAGTTCACTGGCATCGGGGCCGGCATCAGGGCCGGCGATCGGGTGGCCGAATTTCCGCCGGATGATGGCTGCGTGACCCGGCTTCTGGCCCGCAGGGTCGGCGATGACGGCCGTGTCTACCGGGTCTCCACCACGGCCGACGATGCCGCTGCGGTCAGCGGCAATGTCTTCGCGATCCAGCTGAAAGTGCAGCTTCATGCGGCGCCGGATCTGTGGTCGTCCAGCGAGGATCCGGGCGGCGTCTACGGCTACTGGACGTCCAGCCCGCCGGCCGAGAACTTCGCCACGCCGGAGCCCCTCGATCTGATCTGGGCGGCGGCGCTCGATGACGCCAGCCTCGGCGCGGTGAATCTCGGCGTGGTCGCCAATGCCTTGCTGAAGGCGCTGAAGCCCGGTGGCGTCCTGGTGGTCAGCGACGCCGCGTCCCGGCCGTTGCGGCGCGAGCTGATGGCCGCCGGCTTTGAACTTGTCAAGGCGCGGCAGTCATCATTGCTGAAGTACCGCCGGCCCTGAAGCGGCTGCTCAGGCTGCGTCGGACACCGCGACGCAGATCTTGCCGAAGTGCTGGCCGCTGGCCTGATGACGGAAGGCATCGCCCAGCGCGAGCAGCGGGAAGCTGCTGTCGATCACCGGACGCAGGCCGTTGACCTCGATCGCACGGATCAGGTCCAGCTGATGGCGTCGGCTGCCGACCGTGAGGCCGATCATCCGGCCCTGCTTGCGCATCAGTTCGGAGGTCGGGATCACGCCTTCGCGGCCGGCGAGCACGCCGATCAATGCGATGTGGCCACCGGCGCGGATCGCCCGGATCGACTGCGGCATGGTGCCGGCACCACCGATCTCGACGACATGATCGACACCGCCGCGATCACAGAACTTCGCCGCCGCCGCGCCCCATTCCGGGACTGACTTGTAGTTGATCAGATGATCGGCGCCGAGCTTGCGCAGACGCTCCAGCTTCTCGTCCGATGACGAGGTTGCGATCACCGTGGCGCCGGCCAGCTTGGCCAGCTGCAACGCGAAGATCGACACGCCACCGGTGCCCTGAACCAGCACCGTGTCGCCGGCCTTCAGTCCGCCGTTGACCACCAGTGCCCGCCAGGCGGTGACGCCGGCGCAGCTCAGCGTTGCCGCTTCGTCGTAGCCGTAGTTCGCCGGCATCTTGGTCAGTGCGGTTTCCGCCACCGTCGCGAATTCGCGGGCATAGCCGTCGATGCCGTCGCCGGGCACGCTGGCGAAGCCGTTGAGTTCCGGTTCGCCGTCGAGCCAGGTGGGATAGAAGGTGCTCAGCACCTTGTCGCCGACCTTGAACAGCGTCACCTCATCGCCGACCGCGACGACATCGCCGGCGCCATCGGACATCGGAATGCGGCCTTCCGCCGGCTTCAGCGCGCCGATCACCACTGCGTAGTCGTGGTAGTTCAGCGAGCTGGCGCGGACTCTCACCAGCACTTCGTTGCGGCGCGGCGCGCGCGGTTCGACGGTGGCAGGAGTGAGGCTGTCGAGTGAGGCCGGCAGCTTGATGCGGATGGCGTTGGTCATCTTGGAGATCGGCAAGGCGGTGAGGGCAGGGCCGCCATGATCCACCGATAGTCGATGCCGGTGCCAGCTTGAGAGGAACCGCTCTTCCGGCTAGCCGCGAAGCTCGGACGGCGACTGGCCGAAGCGTGCCTTGAACGCCCGGCTGAAATGGGCCGGATCCTTGAAGCCCCATTCGTAGGCGATGCGGGTGATCGACAGCCCGGTCGATGCCGAAGCTTCGATCGCGGCACGGGCGCGGTCCAGCCTGCGGGTCCACAGCCATTCGGACAGATGCAGGTCTTCCTCGGCAAACAGCTTGCTGAGGTAGCGCGATGAAATGCCGTGGGCCGCCGCGATGCGTCGGCAGTCAAGATCGGGCTGGGCCAGATGATCCTCGACGAACTGGCGGATACGCTGGCGCAGCGCGTGGCGGCTGCTCAGGCCGTGGCCGCTGTCGCCGCCCGGCGACACTTCGAACGGCTCGGCCAGGGTGCCGACCAGGATGTCGACCAATGCCTGATGGAACACCGCCTGGGTGGCCGGTGCCAGGGACGGCAGCTCGGTCGCCAGCCCGGCCACAAAGCCGAAGGCCAGCCTGGCCGAAGCGCGGCCGGAGCGAAACGGAATCGCCGTGACTCGCTCGGGGCGAACCATGCGTCGGCTGACCAGCGCACGCGGCAAGCGCAGCACGATCTGTTCGAAAGGCTGGTCGAAGATCAGCCGATACGGCCGGGTGCTGTCATAGAGCGCGAAGTCGCCGGGCGCCAGCAGCGCGTCGCGCTCGCCCTGAACCACCCGGCCGTTGCCGTGCAGCTGGAAGCTGAGCAGGAAGAACTCTTCCGGGCTATGCCGGATGCGCGCTGGCGTTCGCGCCACGCGCTGGGCATCGGCGACGACTCGCGAGACCTGCACGTCCCGCAGTTCGCCGTTCGATACCGAGCCGGAAAAATCATCCGACTGCGGCACCTCGCAATCCAGTGACACGAAGCTGGACGAGATCATCTCGCGCCAGTATTCGACGCGCTGTGCCGGCTCGACACGATCACAGGCAATGCGCACCGGCAGGGCATTGATCGCTGATGGAGTCATGGGCGCACCTTCCAGTCTGCAGAGGCTGCTCGCAGTCTCCGTCCGCGGCATGGCCTGCCGCAAGCTTTGTGGTCAACAGGTTCCTGCCCAGACAAGCAGCCGTTCTGCTGGAGACCAGTCATCGGTCCGGTTCTGTCCGAAACTGCCAGCCATCGCCAATCATCGATCCCGCAGCAGAGCCGACCATGACCCTACTCCGCGTCGCCACCGTCCAGGCCGCACCGGCCTTTCTCGATCTCGAAGCCGGTGTCGCAAAAACCGTGCGTCTGATCGAGGAAGCGGCACAACGCGGTGCCAAGCTCATCGCCTTCCCCGAATGCTGGCTGCCGGGCTATCCCTGGTGGGTCTGGCTCGATTCGCCGGCCTGGGGCATGCAGTTCGTGCAGCGCTATCACCAGAATTCGCCGCGTGCCGACGGGCCGGAAATGGACACGATTCGCCGCGCGGCGCGCGAGCACGGCATCGTCGTCGTGCTCGGCTATACCGAGCGCGATGCCGGCACCTTGTACATCGCCCAGCAGCTGATCGATGCCGAAGGCAGGCTGATCGCGGCCCGCCGCAAGCTGAAGGCCACGCATGTCGAACGCACGGTGTTCGGCGAGGGCGACGGCAGTGATCTGAAGGTGCATGACACAGCGATCGGCCGGCTCGGCGCGCTGTGCTGCTGGGAGCATCTGAACCCGCTGAACAAATACATCATGTATTCGCAGCACGAGCAGATTCACGTGGGCGCCTGGCCGAGCTTCAGCGTCTACGAAGGTGCGGCCTATGCGTTGAGCCCGGCGTTGAACACGGCGCTGAGCCAGGTCTATGCGGCGGAAGGTCAGTGCTTCGTGCTGGCGTCCTGCGGCATCGTCTCGCCGGAGATGTTCGAGCTGCTTTGCGACACGCCGCAGAAACGCCAGCTGCTGAAAGTGGGCGGCGGCGCGGCGATGATCTTCGGCCCGGACGGCAGCCCGCTGTGCGAACCGCTGCCGCCGGATCAGGAAGGCCTGCTGATCGCCGATATCGACCTGAGCCTGATCGCGCTGGCCAAGGCGGCTGCCGATCCGGTCGGCCATTACTCGCGGCCGGACGTGGTGCGGGTGGTGTTCAACCCGCATTCGCCGCAGCGGGTCACGCGGGTGGCGGCGCGCAAGGATCTGCTGGATACCGAGGCCGAGGACACCGGAAGCTAGCCGACGTAGGGTGCGCCTCACGCCAGTCCGTCATCCAGGCAACGGGTTTCATCGGCTGCGACGCGGCCAGCCCTTGCGAGGATGGCCGGATGGCGCTGACAAGACGCGAGTTCAACACGCTGCTGGGCGGGGCTGCGGCGTCCGCCGCCTTGAGTCCCTTCGGTTCGGCACTGGCCGCTGATTCCAGCGAGCTGACCAGCCTGAGCCTGACCAGCGTCGCCGCCGCGATCCGCGCCGGCAAGGCCACGGCGACCCAGGCGGTGCAGGCCTGCCTTTCGCGCATCGACATCTACGATCCCAAGCTCGATGCCTTCATCACCGTGATGAAGGACAAGGCGCTGGCCCAGGCCGCCGCGCTCGATGCCGAGCAGAAGGCCGGCAAGTTCCGCGGCCCGCTGCATGGCGTGCCGATCGCGATCAAGGACAACATCGACACCGCCGGAACGCTGACCACCGGTGGCAGCGCGCTGTTCGAGGATCGCGTGCCCGGCGTCGATGCGCCGGTGGTTGCCAGCCTGATGGCCGCTGGCGCGATCGTCATCGGCAAGACCAACCTGCAGGAATTCGCCATGGGCGGCGGCGAGACCTCGTACTACGGGCCGGCGCGCAATCCCTGGAATCTGGCCCACAACACCGGTGGCTCCTCGTCCGGCTCCGGTGCCGCGCTGGCGGCGTTTTTGAGCTACGGCGCGCTCGGCACCGACACCGGCGGCTCGGTGCGCATGCCGGCCTCGTACTGCGGCATCGTCGGCCTGAAGCCCACCTATGGCCTGGTGCCGATCCGCGGCATCCTGCCGCTGGTGCTGTCGCTCGATCACTGCGGGCCGATGGCACGCACGGTGGCCGATTGCGCGCTGATGCTGAACAGCATGGCCGGCTACGACAAGTTCGACATCACCAGCGCCGAACATGCCCGCGAAGACTACGTCGCTGCCTTGAGCCAGCCCGTATCGGGCTTCCGCATCGGCCTGCCGCCGAGCTATTTCGATGGCCTGGAACCGGATGTCGCCAAGGCCGTCGACGAAGCCGTGGCGGTGCTCAACAAGCTGACCAAGGGCAGCAAGGAAGCCAATCTGCCGTCGATCACTTCACGGCCCAGCCTCGGCGCGCTGGGTGAGTACATGGCTTATCACGAGCAGTACGTGAAGAGCTCGGCAGCCAAGTACATGCTGCCCGAACGTCGTCGCCTCGAAGCCGCGCTGGCCGCACCGCCGAAAGCCGCCGACTACGTGCGTGCCAAGTGGGATCTGGAACTGCTGCGCCGGACCATCGACGACTCGTTCAACGGCTTCGATCTGGTCGTCTGCCCAACCCAGCGGATCGTCGCGCCGAAGCTCGACGATCTGATCACCCGCGCCTACAGCACCACGCCGAGCAATCCGCTGGTCACTTCGAACTGCTCGCCGTTCAACATCTTCGGCCTGCCTTCGATCTCGCTGCCCTGCGGCTTCAGCAAGAGCGGCCTGCCGATCGGCCTGATGATCTCCGGGCCGAAGTTCTCCGAAGGCAAGGTGCTGGCGCTGGCCCAGGCTTACGAGCAGGCCACGCAATGGCATCTGCGCAAGCCCGCGCTGTCGCCGAAGATGGTGGTGCCGGCCGTGGTGAAAGGCGCATGAGCACGAGCAAACAGGATGCACTCGCGGCGCTGTCGATCGCCGAAGCCGCCGCCAAGCTGCGCAGCGGCGAAGTCACTTCGCGGCAACTGACCGAAGCCTGCCTGGCACGCATCGCGGT
The DNA here is from genome assembly GCF_000420645.1 of Nevskia ramosa DSM 11499. Classification (NCBI taxonomy): domain Bacteria; kingdom Pseudomonadati; phylum Pseudomonadota; class Gammaproteobacteria; order Nevskiales; family Nevskiaceae; genus Nevskia; species Nevskia ramosa. The sequence goes on from NZ_ATVI01000005.1 coordinate 1,026,922, forward strand.
CTACGACCCGATGCTCGATGCCTTCATCACCGTGATGAAGGACAAGGCGCTGGCCCAGGCCGATCAGCTCGATGCCGAGCAGAAAGCCGGCAAGCTCAGAGGCCCGCTGCATGGCGTGCCGATTGCGCTGAAGGACAACATCGACACCGCCAGCACCCGCACCACGGCTGCCAGCGCGCTCTGGGAAGACCGGGTGCCGCCTGCCGATGCGCCGGTCGCCACGCGGCTGAAGCAGGCCGGTGCGGTGATCATCGGCAAGACCAATCTGCACGAGTTCGCGATGGGTGCCGGTGAAGCCTCGTTCTGGGGTGCGGCGCGCAATCCCTGGGCGCTGAACCTGAACACCGGTGGTTCCAGTTCCGGCTCCGGCGCTGCTGTCGCTGCCGATCTTTGCTACGGCGCACTCGGCACCGATACGGCGGGTTCGATTCGCCATCCGGCCGCCTACTGCAGCCTGGTCGGTTTGAAGCCGACTTTTGGCCTGGTGCCGATCCGCGGCATCGCGCCGCTGACCCTGTGCCTCGATCACTGCGGGCCGATGACCCGCACCGTCGAGGACAACGCGATCATGCTCAACGCGCTGGTCGGCTACGACCGTGGCGACATCACCAGCGTCGAGCACAAGCGCGAGGACTATGTGGCCGCGCTGAAGCAGCCGGTGTCGGGCTTCCGCCTCGGCGCGCCGCTCGGTTTCAAGGAAGGCACGCACCCGGAAATCCTGCGCGTCTGCGAGATCGCCATCGCCGTGCTGGCCCGCATCACCGCGGGCATCAAGGACGTGAGTCTGCCGAGCACGGGCGATCTGAGCATCGGCGCCCTCGGCTACTCAGGCGAGACCTGGGCCTGGCACGAGGAAACCTTCAGGGATTCGCCGGGCAAGTACCAGCTGGCCAGCCGCCGGCGCCTCGAAGGAGCTGCGAAGGACGAGCCGAAAGCGCCGGACTACATCCGCACCAAGTGGAAGCTCGATCTGCTGCGCCGGACCATCGACGACAGCTTCACCGACTTCGATCTGGTGGTGATGCCGACCATGCGCAAGATGCAGCCGGTGCTCAACGACATGTTCAAGCGCATTCGCGAACCGAAGCCGGGCGATCCGTCGGCGCTGTCGAACTGCAGCGTGTTCAACGCCACCGGCCTGCCGGCGATCTCGATTCCCTGCGGCTTCAGCAGCGACGGTCTGCCGATCGGCCTGATGATCGCCGGTCCGCGTTTCTCGGAGGGCAAGATCCTGGCACTCGCCCAGGCTTACGAACGCGAGACGCGCTGGTATCGGCAGAAGCCGAAGCTGACGCCGGACACGCTGGTGCCGGCGCTGACGGTCTGATCGATCAGGCGCTTGGCCAGGGCAGATTGACGATGAACCGGGCACCCTGGCCGCGCTGCGAGGCGACCTCGATGCGGCCGCCGTGACGCTCGACGATCTCGCGTGACAGGGTCAGGCCGAGGCCGGCGCCGCCGGTGTTGCGGCCGAACTGCACGAACGGCTCGAAGACGCGGGCGAGCTGGCGGCGGGTCATGCCTTCGCCGCTGTCGCGGACTTCGATGCGGATCGCGTCCGGGCCAGCGACGACGTTGATGCCGACTTCGCCACCGGGCGGCGTGTGACGGATCGCGTTGCCGACCAGGTTGTCGAGCACCCGCGAGAACTGCGAGGCATCGAGCTGCAGCTCCGGCAGTCCGGCGGCAACCTTCGCGACGATGCTCAGGCGGCGTTCCAGCGCCATCGGCTCGAAGCGGGCAACGGCATCTTCGGCCAGTTGCGCGAGCTGCACCGCTTCGAGCTTCAGCGGTGTATCGGCATGGCTCAGGCGCGAGACATCGAGCAGATCGCCGACCAGATCGGCGAGGCGCTTGGTCTCGGTGTGCACGGTCTCGAACAGATCCGCCTCGCGCGTGTCCGGCGCGAACGCGGTGCGCTCGGCGAGCAGGTCCATCGCCATGCGCAGGCCGGAGACCGGCGTGCGCAGTTCGTGCGAAGCGCGCAGCAGGAAATCCATGCGCAGCTTTTCCTGCTCGCGTTCCTCGGTGACGTCGCGCAGCAGCATCACCAGGCCCGGCCGGGTTTCGTCGGTGAACGGCGTCAGCGCGATCGCCAGGATGCGCTGCATCAGGCCTTCGCCGATGGTCAGGTCCGGCTCGTCGTCCTGAGACAAGGTCTGGTTGGCGATGTCGTCGGCAATGCGCTGGTCGAAGCGTTCGCCGCTGAGCAGTTCGTCCAGCGTGCGGCCGATCGCCAGTTCCATCGTGGTGCCAAGTTGGCGCGCGGCGATCGGGTTCAGGCGTTCGATCTGGGCGCGTTCGTCGATGATGATCAGACCATCGTCGATCGAGCCGAGCACCACATCGTTGCGGCGCTGCTCGGCCAGCAGGCGATCGATGCTGGTCGAGTTGTAGGCCTCGAGTGCGGTGGCCATCTCGTTGAAGTGGTCGGCCAGCGCGTTCGCTTCGACGAGGCTGGAGCGTTCGATGCGGACATCGAAGCGGCCATCGGCCACGGCCTTGGTCGCGGCGGCGATCTTCTGCAGCGGCGCGCTGGTGGCCCGCGCCTGGACGATGCCGAAGCGGATGCCCAGCACGCTGATGACGATGCCGCCGATGCCGAGCGCGCCGATCTCGTACCAGGCGCCGGTGCCGGATTTTGCCCAGGCCAGCGCCAGCAAGGCGCCGCCGGCGAAAGCGATGATGACCAGGGCCGCGTAGCTGAGCAGCAGGCGATGCAGGATTCTCATGGCGATTCGATTGCTGGGGCAGGCGGCGGATCAGATGCCGTACTGCTTGCGCTTGCGGTACAGGGTCGAGGCGTCGATGCCGAGGGTCTTGGCGGCGACTTCCAGCGTCTCCGCGGAACCGAGCACGCTGAGGATGTGCTCGCGTTCCAGGGCCTGCAGGCTCAGGCCCTGTGTCGAGCGTGTTGCCGGCGCGCTGCCGCCGGCATCGCCAAGCGCGAGATCGCGCGGTTCGATCTGCTCGCCGCGACAGAGGATGCTGGCCCGTTCGACGACGTTGCGCAGCTCGCGGATGTTGCCGGGCCAGCGATGGGCGGCGAGGGCAGCCAGCGCCGCCTCGCTGAAGCCGCGGGCACGGCCGCGATGAATGCGGATGAACTCGTCGAGGAAACCGTGTGCCAGTTGCGGCAGGTCTTCGATGCGGTCACGCAGCGGCGGCAGATGAATGCGGATGACATCGAGCCGGTAGAGCAGATCCTCGCGGAAGGTCCCGGCGCGGACCATGGCGTTGAGATCGCGATTGGTCGCGGCGACCAGGCGCACATCGGCCTGGCGGGTCACCGGATCGCCGATGCTTTCGTATTGCTTGTCCTGCAGGAAGCGCAGCAGCTTCGGCTGCAGGGCCAGCGGCACTTCGCCGATCTCGTCGAGAAACAAGGTGCCGCCGTCGGCCTGTGACACGCGCCCCGGCGAGTTGGCAATGGCACCGGTGAACGCGCCCTTGCGATGGCCGAACAGTTCGCTCTCGAACAGCTCCGCGGATAGCCCCGGGCTGTTGATGGTCACGAACGGTGCCGCCTGGCGGCCGCTCCAGCGGTGGATCGCCTTCGCGATCACACCCTTGCCGGTACCACTTTCGCCAAGCACCAGGATGCTCGCCTCGCTTTCGGCAACCTGGCGTGCGGTATCCAGCAGGGCAGCCATCGACGGCGAGCGGCTTTCGAGTTGCGCGTCGCCACCGCTGCGGCGGCCGGTCTCACGTTCCAGCTCTTCCAGGCGCAGATCGAGCCTTCGCGCATGCAGGTGAGTAGCAGCGGCTATCCGCAACTGCTCGGGCGAGCAGGGCTTGACCAGGTAATCGGTGGCGCCGGCGCGCATCGCCTGCACGGCGGTATCGACCGAGGAGTGTGCGGTGACGATGACCACCCGCAACCACGGTGCGGCGATCCGGATGGCCGGCAACAGCTCCAGCGCATTGCTGTCACCGAGGTTGAGGTCGAGGAAGCAGACATCGAAGACACGGCTGCGGATCAGCGCCATCGCCTGTTCGCCGCTGGCCGCCGTGGCGACGGTGTGACCGTCATCCTCAAGGCAGTAGCGGAAGGTCTTCAGCAGGGCTGCTTCGTCATCGACGACGAGCACGCGGCCCCCGGTCTTGTCAGCCAAAACGGCAGTTCTCCATGTGCGTGGTGAGGCCGGAAATGTAAGAAGGTATTTCTTGCATTTTGCACGGTTGGAACGACGACATCTTGCAACTTGCCCGGACCATAGCACGGTGCATTAATGCAAGTATTTGAAAAACCAAAGATAAATTTCTGGCACGAAGCATGAGATGTATTAGGCACAGCACGCCGGTTGGCGGTGTGCCGGGCCTGCCGCAAGAAGGCGGACCTGATCCAGACAGATCGCACCGGAGTTTTCTCATGCTGCATTACGCCGTCGTTTTCTTTGTCATCGCACTGATTGCGGCCTTGCTCGGTTTCTCCGGTATTGCCGGTACTGCGGTCGGCATCGCGAAAGTGCTGTTCCTGGTTTTCATCGTGCTGGCCATCGTCTCGTTGATCTTCGGCCGTCGCGCAAAGCTTTGATGTCTTGACGCTGCAAACGCTTCAAACCCTTCCCTCAAAACGTTTCCAAAAAAATTTCACTTCAAGGAAAACACTCATGAACTTCAATATCCGCAACAACTCGAACCCGCTGATTCTCGCCGCCGTCGTCGTCACTTTCGGTCTCGCCGCCTGCGGCAAGTCGGTGCCGCCGGGCCAGGTGTCCGATAGCGCCGCCGCCGATGCGCCGAAGGAAAGCGCCACGCTGGGCAAGGCAATCTCCGATACCGCGATCACCGCATCGGTGAAGGGCCGTCTCGGCAGCGACGCCCGGGTTTCCGAGTCGGATATTTCGGTTGAAACCAACAATGGCATTGTCACCCTGAGCGGCACGGCCAAGGGCAGCGATGCCAAGAACGCCGCCGAAGAACTGGCCCGCGCCACGCCGGACGTGAAGGGCGTCGACAACCGCATCGCGGCGCCGACCGCACTCGATACGATCGCCAAGAATGCCGAAGGCGTTGCCAGCGATGCCGGCGAAGCGATCAGCGACACGGTGATCACCACCAAGCTGAAGGCTGCGCTGATCGCCGACGAGTCGACCAAAGGCACCGCCATCAACGTCACCACCCAGGACGGCAAGGTCACCCTGAGCGGCGAAGTTGCCAGCAAGCGCGAGCGTGAGAACGCCATCGCCATCGCCAGCGGCACCGGCGGCGTGAAGAAGGTCGACGCCGACGCGCTGAAGGTTGCCAGCCGCTAAAGCCATAGCCCGATCGCCCGAACAGGCTCTCTTGTCATGACCCGCACCTTCGACCAGCTGGCAGCGCTGCATCGTCAGCTGCTCGCGGTGCGCGGTCATTGCGAAGTGCTGGCCTGCACGGCGGTTCCGGCAGTTGCGACCGTATTCGCTCGGCTGGCCACGGCGAAAGCCGAGCTGGCCGGGCAGCTGGCGCAGGAGCTGAATGCGGCCACTGTCAATCTGACCGTGGTCATCGATACCCGCAGGACCGCGAGGCTGTATCGCCGCTGGCTGGCGATGAATGCCGGGCAGCAGCTTGCCGGGGATTCGATGGCCAACTCGGCGGATGTCGCCGCGTTGGTAGCCGCCGAAGATCGCTTGCTGCATCGCTGCGAGCAGTTGCTGGCCAGCAAGCCGTCACTGACGTTGCGACAGGCCTTGAAGCGGTATGTGCCGCAGGTCGAGGTCTGCCATGCGGAGTTGCGCCGGTTGCATGTGTCACCTGATCGAGCTGCATTGATACCGGTAAGGACGCCGGTCTGGCAGCTGAGAGTCAAGCGCTGATATCAGCGCTGCGTACACCACACATAAAAACACCCCGAGTCGAAAAGGAGATTCACATGAACGAAGACATCATCAAAGGAAAGCTCAAGCAGCTCACTGGCAACATCAAGGCCAAGTGGGGCGAATTGACGGATGACGATGCATCCCTGGTCAACGGCAAGCGCGACGTGCTCGTCGGCAAGCTCCAGGAAAAGTATGGCTTGACCAAGGAAAAGGCCGAGCAGCAGATCAAGGAACTGGAAGACGCGAACTGATCTGCCACCCCCGAACTGAGGGCTTCCCCCGGAGCCTTCACGGCTGATCCCCCCGGTCAGCCCAAGCCGGTGACGGCACGGTTCCCCCCGGCCGTGTCGTCACCGGGCTGCAGGCCGAACGGCCGCAGCAGCACCCCCGCATCACTAACCCTGTTTCAACTCCAATACCTAGTGCCTGAGAGGGCAAGGAGCTGTCATGCAAGTCAATCACCGTGCTCTGCGCAGCACGTTCACCGCCGCCGTTCTCGCATCGTTCGCAGGTGGCGCCGTTGCCGGAGACGGCTGGTATCTGGGCCTGGAAGGAGGCTCGAACTGGCAGCGCCAGTCCAACGACACCCAGAGCTTCGGTGGCCTGCTGGGTGGCCAGTCACCGTTCGCGTCCAAGTACGACAACGGCTGGGTCGGCGGTGTGACCAGCGGTTATGCGTTCTCCAACGGTTTCCGTCCTGAAGTGGAACTGGCCTATCGCCAGGACCGCTACAAGCGGATCTTCGACTCCGCGTCATCGGCTGAAGGCGATGGCCGCAAGGACACCCGCAGCGCCTTCGCGAACCTCTGGTACGACCTGAAGAGCGACAGTGGCCTGTTCAAGACCGTGCATCCGTACATCGGCGTCGGCGGCGGTGTTTCGCAGCTGTGGCTGGAAAATGTCGGCAGCGCCGGCCAGGAACTGGTCAACGACCATGACACCGTGTTCGCCTATCAGGGCGGCGCCGGTATCGGCTTCGATCTGTCGCGGCGTTTGACTGCTTCGGTCGACTACCGCTACGTCGGCACCGAAAAGGGTTACTTCGAAGCCAACCCGGGTGCGGGTGGCGGACGGGTGAACTCAGGCTTCAACGGTCAGTCGGCCTTGCTGTCGGTGCGCTACGTACTGGCCGAGCAGAAGCCGTCCGATCTCGACGGCGACGGCGTGCCGGACAAGCGTGACGTCTGCCCGAACACGGCACCCGGCACGCCGGTCGACAGCACGGGTTGCGCGCTCGATGCCGACAAGGATGGCGTCAACGACAAGCTCGACGTGTGCCCGAACACGCCGGCCGGCGCCACGGTCGACGCCAAGGGTTGCCCGATCGACAGCGATGGCGACCGCGTTCCGGATTACGCCGACCAGTGCCCGAACACGCCGCCTGGCACCGATGTCGACGCCAAGGGCTGCACCATTGCACCGCCGGCTCCGGCCATCGCCGATACCGATGGTGACGGTGTTGCCGACGGCATCGACCAGTGCCCGAACACGCCGCCTGGCAAGAAGGTCACGGCCAATGGCTGTGCGGTCAACCAGTCGCTGATCCTGAAGAACGTCCACTTCGCGTTCGCCAAGTCGCTGCTGACCAACGATTCGAAGACCGTGCTCGATACCGTCGCCAAGACGATCATCGACTCGCCGGGGTTCCAGATCGAGATCGCCGGCTACACCGATAGCGTCGGTTCCGATGCCCAGAACCTGAAGCTGTCGGAGGCGCGTGCCCAGTCGGTTCGCACCTACCTGGTCAGCCGCGGTGTGTCGGCCAGCGTGCTCAGCGCCCACGGTTACGGCGAATCCAACCCGGTGGCCAGCAACGACGACGAAACCGGCCGCGCCGACAACCGTCGCGTCGAGATGAAGATCATCAACTAAAGCCCGACCCATCCGGCGCGGTCACTGCGCCGTATTTCAGGCTCCGCATTGGGCGATCCGGCAACGGGTCGCCCATTTTTTTGGCCGACGCATCGCCGGGCGGGCCGACCGGGCGGGGCGAACCGGTATCCTTTGCGCGCCCCTGCCGACCCCAGCCCGCGACTCGCCCCGTGACCCGCATCGACTTCTACATCCTGTCCGACGACTTCGCCGCTGCGACCAGCCACGTGCTGACCGCCTGCAAGCTCTGCGACAAGGCCACCGCCGGCGGCAAGCGCGTCTACGCCTATGTGCCCGACGCCGCCACGGCCGAAGCGCTGGACACCGCGCTGTGGAGTTTTCGGCAGGGTGGCTTCATCGCTCATGAACGCCTTGGCTCCAGCTTGGAAGAGCCGCTGCCGGCCGTGCTGATCGGCGCCAGTGAACCGCCGGCCAGCTACGACGGCGTGATGATCAACCTCGGTCTCGACGTGCCCGATTTCTTCAGCCGCTTCGAGCGGGTGCTGGAAATCGTCGACGCCGATCCGTCCGCGCGCACCAAGTCGCGCGAGCGCTACAAGTTCTACCGCGATCGCGGCTACGAACTGGCTACCCACAATCTCTGAGACCGCCATGTCACGAATCCTGAAGGCGGTATCCCGCTGCGCCGTGCCGATCAGCCTTGCGCTGCTGCTGCCGGCCTGCAGCCTGTTCAGCACCACGCCATCGCCGGCCAAGCGCCAGGCGGTTCGTGATGCGCTGCCCTATGGCATGGACATCGCCCAAGCCCAGTCGAAGCTGTCCGGCCTCGGCTTCGCCTGCAGCCGCCGCACCGGCAACTACACCGACGAAAGCGGCGCCGAGCACAGCAGCGAACGCTTCCTGTTCTGCGAACAGCGCCCGAACACGATCAGCTTCGCCTGCGAGAACCGCGACCAGGTCACCGTGATCGACCGCGACGGCACCGTCGCCGGCATCGAAGTCACCCGGGGTCCGTCTTGCCAACCGGCATCGCCGCCGCCGGCGACGCGGTTCAAGTAGCCGCTGGTTCGGACCGGCGCGCCGCACGCCGTACAATCCCGCTCCCGTTTACCGATAACAAAGCGCCGCTGCGGCTCACGCAGCCGGCACCGAAGACCCGACGACCCTGACATGGACAAGACGTTCGACCCCAGCCGCGTGGAAGCCCAGTGGTGCCAGACCTGGGAAGCCGATGGCTGCTATCAGCCGAGCGGCAGCGGCAAGCCGTACTCGATCATGATCCCGCCGCCGAACGTCACCGGCACCCTGCATATGGGCCACGCGTTCCAGCACACGGTGATGGACGCGCTGACTCGCTATCACCGCATGGCTGGCTTCGACACGCTCTGGCAGCCGGGCACCGATCACGCCGGCATCGCCACGCAGATGGTCGTCGAGCGCAATCTGAAATTGGCCGGTGAGCCTTCCCGCGCCGAACTCGGCCGCGAGAAGTTTCTCGACAAGGTCTGGGAGTGGAAGAAGTTCTCCGCCGGCACCATCAGCCAGCAGATCCGCCGCATGGGTTCCAGCGTCGACTGGAGCCGCGAAGCCTTCACGATGGACCCGGCGTACTCGAAGGCCGTGGTCGAGCACTTCGTGCGTCTGCATAACGACGGCCTGATCTATCGCGGCAAGCGCCTGGTCAACTGGGACCCGGTGTTGCAGACCGCGATCTCCGATCTCGAAGTGGTGCAGGAAGAAGAGAACGGCAAGCTCTGGCACTTCCGCTATCCGCTCGCCAACGGCGCGACTTACGTCAACGCCGAAGGTGAAACGCTGAACTACATCGTCGTCGCGACCACGCGTCCCGAGACGATGCTCGGCGATACCGCCGTGGCCGTGCATCCGGAAGACGAGCGCTACAAGCATCTGGTCGGCAAGACCGTGATGCTGCCGCTGTGCAACCGCGAGATTCCGATCGTCGCCGATGACTATGTCGACCCGGCGTTCGGCACCGGCTGCGTGAAGATCACGCCGGCGCATGATTTCAACGATTACGCGCTGGGGCAGCGGCACAAGCTGCCCTTGATCAATGTGCTGACCAAGGCGGCGTCGATCAACGATGACGTGCCCGAGCCGTATCGCGGCCTCGACCGTGTGGTGGCTCGCAAGAAGGTCGTCGCCGATCTCGAAGCACTCTCCAACAACACCGCCTCCGCGCCGATCACCAGCACCGAAGAAGGCAAGCCGGTCTACCCGCGCGGCCTGGTCGACAAGATCGTCGACCACAAGCTGAAAGTGCCGCGCGGCGATCGCAGCGGCGCGGTACTGGAGCCGTATCTCACCGATCAGTGGTTCGTCGATCTGACCCGCGAAACGCGCCATGACGGCCAGCCCGGCAACGGCGGCTTGCTGGCGATCACCAAGCCGGCGATCGATGCGGTGGAGTCCGGCCGCATCCGCTTCGTGCCGGACAACTGGAAGACCACGTACTTCCATTGGCTGAACAACATCCAGGACTGGTGCATCTCGCGCCAGCTGTGGTGGGGCCATCGCATTCCGGCCTGGTATGACGACGCAGGCCAGGTCTACGTCGGCCGCGATGAAGCCGAAGTGCGCGCTAAGCACGGTGTAGCGGCGAGCGTTCCGCTGAAACAGGACGATGACGTGTTCGACACCTGGTTCTCGTCCGACATCTGGCCGATGGCGACCCTCGGCTGGCCCGAGAACACCGACGCGCTGAAGAGGTACTACCCGAGCAGCGTGCTGGTCACCGGCTTCGACATCATCTTTTTCTGGGTCGCCCGGATGGTGATGATGGGCCAGTACTTCCAGCAGGACGTGCCGTTCAAGGACGTGTTCATCACCGGTCTGGTGCGCGATCCGGAAGGCAACAAGATGTCGAAGTCGAAGGGCAATGTCCTCGATCCGCTCGACGTCGTCGATGGCATCACGCTCGATGCGCTGATCGCCAAGCGCACCACCGGCCTGATGAATCCGGCGACGGCGCCGAAGATCGAATCGAAGACCCGCAAGGACTATCCGAAGGGCATCGAAGCCGTGGGCGTCGATGCGCTGCGCTTCACCTTCGCCGCGCTCGCGACCAATGGCCGCGATGTGCGCTTCGACGCCGCGCGCGCCGAGGGATATCGCAACTTCTGCAACAAGATCTGGAACGCTTCGCGCTTCGTGCTGATCAATGTCGGCGCGCTGGATGCCGAGACTGGCGAGGCGACTGCCGCCGTCTCGCTCGATGGCGAAGTGACGCTGTCCACCGCCGACCGCTGGATCATCTCCAGGCTGCAGAAACTCGAAGCCGAAGCTGCTGCGCACTTCGAGGCCTATCGCTTCGATCTGCTCGCCGCGAGCCTCTACCAGTTCATCTGGAACGAGTACTGCGACTGGTACCTGGAGCTGACCAAGCCGGTGATGCAGGGCAGCGACGAACTGGCCAAGCGTGGCGCTCGCCGCACCTTGGTGCGGGTGCTCGAAGTCTGGCTGCGGCTGCTGCATCCGATCATGCCGTTCATCACCGAAGAGATCTGGCAGAAGGTTGCGCCGCTCGCGGGCAAGACCGGCAAAACCATCATGTTGGAGCCGTATCCAATCGCCAATCCGGAACGCATCGACGAAGCCGCCGAGGCCGATGTCGAATGGCTCAAGGGCTTCATGCTCGGTGTCCGTCAGATTCGAGGCGAGATGGACATCCCGCCGGGCAAGCCGGTGCCGGTGCTGATCCAGAACGCCAGCGCGGCCGATGCCGAACGCATCGCGCGTTTCCAGAATTCGGTCAGCTTCCTGGCGCGTCTGGAATCGATCCGTGTGCTGAGCGCGGCCGATGAAGCGCCGCAGTCGGCCACCGCACTGCTCGGCAGCATGAAGATTCTGGTGCCGATGGCCGGGCTGATCGACAAGGCCGCGGAACTCGCGCGCCTGGCCAAGCTGAAGGCCAAGCTCGAGAACGATCTGAAGATGAACGAGGCGCGGCTATCCAGCGACAAGTTCGTCAACGGCGCACCGGCCGCGGTGATCGACAAGGAACGGGCGAGAGTCGCTCAGCAGAAGGCGGAGCTGGCGACCCTGACCGAGCAGGAGGCGCTGATCAGCGCGCTTTGAGGAGTTCTTCCGCGGGGCGCGGCAGCTTCTGCGCCTGCTTCGAGAACATCCGCATCAGGCCATCGAAGCCCCGATCGCTGAGCAGGCGGCGCAGGAACAGCACGGTTCTTGCGCCGCCGCCGGTCGCGTAGCGCGTCTTCGGCCGCGCGGCGAGGATCGACTTGACGATCGTGGCCGCCACCACTTCCGGCTCGGACGGCATGCTGCCCTGATCGGCGTTGGCCAGCATGTTGACGTGCTGCCGTGCACCGGCGCGATAAGCAGTTTCGCCGGAGTACTTCAGCAGCCCTTCGCGGGCGATGCCGTTCCACTCGGTCTTGATCGCACCCGGCTCGATGACGATCACGTCGATGCCGAACGGATGCAACTCCATCCGCAGCGAATCGCTCATGCCTTCCACCGCGAACTTGGTGGCGTGGTACCAGCTGCCGAAGGGTTCGCCGATCTTGCCGCCGATCGAGGTGACGTTGACGATCCGGCCGCTGCCTTGCGCCCGCATCATCGGCAGCGCCAGCTGGGTGAGCCGCGCAAGCCCGAAGACATTGACCTCGAACTGGCGGCGGCCTTCCTCCAGTGGCACATCTTCCAGCGAGCCATAGGAGCCATAGCCGGCGTTGTTGACCAGCGCATCGAGCCGGCCGGTCTCGCGTTTGATCGTCTCGATCGCGGCGAGCATCGAAGCATCGTCGGTGACATCGAGTTCCAGCAGGGTCGCCCCGGCGGTGGCCAGCGGTTGCATCCGCGCCACTCGACGCGCGCCGGCGTAAACGCGATACCCGGCGTCGAGCAGCTTGCGCGCCGTTGCTTCGCCGATGCCCGAGGATGCGCCGGTTACCAGTGCCACTTTCTTCATTGCGATATTCATCTCTGTGTCTCTCTTGTGGAATCGATGACGGCATCCTAAGGTGTGGACCTTGGTACACAGTCAAGCGCTTTCCGCGCGAAGGGCAGACACCATGCTGATCGCTGAATTCGCCAAGGCCACGGGCTTGGGCCGCGACACCGTCCGCTTCTACATCAAGCGGGGTCTGTTGACGCCTCAGGTCGGCGTCAGCGGCACCAATCGCTACCAGAGTTTCGATGCCCAGCAGGTCGAACGCGCGCTGGTGATCCGGGAAGCGCAGTCGCTGGGTTTCACGCTGCGCGAGATCGGCACGCTGAGCGACGAGTACGAGCGCGTCGGCATGACGCTCGCGCGCAAGGCCGAGCTGATGCGTGAACGTCTTGCCGAGGTCGATGAGCAGGCGGCGAAGCTCAAGCGGCTGCGGCGCTATTTCGCGGCCAAGCTCGAATGGCTGGAAGCCGGTGCGGAAGGTGAGCCGCCTGCGTTCCTCAAGCCGAAGGACGGTGGCAGGCGCAGCGCCTGCATGCCGATTTCGACAGCGAAACCCACGGAGCGCTTGCCAGCAGGTTCCACCGCTGAATCAAAAACGCGGCGGGGTCGTTCGGTTCGGTCCTGAGGCGCGGTTTCTGGCGAGCGGCTTCAGCGGAAGAAGGTGTACAGCGCCACCTGCAGCACGTGATTCACGGTGTCGCGGTTCTTGCCGTTGATCCACTGGTTCAGGTAGCCGATCTCGATGTCGGCGGTCTTGTTCAGGCGCCAGCCGTAGGCGATGTAGGCGCGGTTCTGGTCGAACAGCGGCGCGTTCAGCGCATCGCGGCCGCTGAGGTTGACCATCGCTTCGTTCTGGAAAGCGAGAAAGGCGCCCTTCGTGAACGCTCCGTTGCTGGCGCTCAGTGGCAGCTGCGCGCGGGCGAACCAGCGGAAGCGATCCGAGTAGATATCCGGCGCACCGGGCCGGCCAATGAAGCGTTGTTCGAGCCGGAAGCGCTGGCTTACGCTCAGGCGCTCGATGCGATAGCTGCTGACCCACTGCTGCCAGATGCGATGCTCGACGGCGTCTTCCGCATCGCGATTGAAGGTGCCGATGTACGCATAGCCGGCGCTCAGGGTCTGGCCGGGTTTCACGTACCAGGACAGACCGGGACGGATCAGCAGATTGCGCGGGCCGGCCCATTCGTCCCTGCTGCGCAGCTGGACGTCGGACACGATCCCGAAGTGCTCGTTGATTGCGGCGTTGTTGAACCAGGCCGCCCAGCCGGTCTGCTGGATGATCGGGCTTTCGGCGCGTGCAGCCAGCATCGGCAGAGTGACCAGCAGCAACGCAAGGCAGAGCGGGGAGCGCATGAGCGACATCAATGGCAGACCCTGAAGCGGGCCGCGCATGGTACGAAAACGAACGTCGTTTTTTCGTGCCCGCCGCGCTTGCTCAGCGCTTAGCGACCACCTTCAGCTTGCGCAGCGGCGGGCGCTGGGCTTCGATTTCCAGCTGCTTCACGCAGGCGGCCAGCGTCTGCGAAATCATCGACTGGTTGCGGACCATCGCGATGCGTTTCCAGGTGGCGCGTTCGCCTTCGAGGATGAAGCGGGTCACCGCTTCGAGCTTCGGGTTGGCGGTGACGTGCGCATACCGCCAGACCGATACCTTCGGCACGATGGTGATGTTGCCGCGGTAGTCCTGATCGAGGATCGACGAGGCGTTGTCGAGCTGGCGGCGGACGCCGGACAGCGGCACGCCGAACTTGCCGACGCCGATCACTGATTGCGCGCCGCCACGCATGGCGCCATAGGCCACTTCGCGCAGCGCGCCGATCACGCCGGTGCGCTCGTTGGCGCCGCGCACGAACGGGATCACGTGCGGATTCGTCTGGCTGACGATGAAGTGATTGACGTTGTGCAGGCGACGCAGGCGGATGCCGGGCAGATCCGATTTCAGCGAGCCGTCGGTCCAGCGCAGGCCAGGCATGTAGGGCACGCGGCTGCCGTCGTCGTCCTTGGTCATCAGCTGCACCGGCGGGAACAGCAGCGGCACCGCACTCGAGGCCAGCACCGCTTCGCGCAGGTACAGGTAGGGCGTGGTCAGGTAGTTGAGCAGGCGCGGCGGCTGGTTGCTGCCGGCCGGTGACACGGTGACGTTGACGACTCTGCCGGAGCGCTCGTAGCTCTCTTCGAAGGTCAGGTCTTCGGTATTGCGGGCAATGCCGAGGGCAATCTGCTTCTGGTCCATCAGCGCGCCGCGCTGCCACATTTCGCGCGCGCTCAACGGCTTCCAGAAATGGTAGTAGCTGTTGTCCGGATCGAGCAGTTCTTCGAGTTCATCCGGGGCCCGGGTGCCGATCACCGAAGCGACGATCGAGCCCGCGCTGGAGCCGGAAATCACCTCCGGCAGCAGGCCCTCGCGAACCAGCGCCTTGACCACGCCGACATGGAACAGGCCCAGCGTGGCGCCGCCGGACAGCATCAAGGCCGAGCGACCGAACGAGGCGGCGGTCTCGTTGAAGAAGCGCAGCTTGTCCGCTGCTGTCAGGCCCGGGAAATTGCCATCGGCGATGAAGCGCAGAGCGTCGACGACTTCCGCCAGATAGGTTTCGATCAGGCGCTTGGTGCCGAAGTAGGTGTGGCTGTACAGCGCCGGATTGGCCATGTTGCCGAGGTTCCAGTGCAGGCCCTGGCGCAGGT
The DNA here is from genome assembly GCF_000420645.1 of Nevskia ramosa DSM 11499. Taxonomy (NCBI): domain Bacteria; kingdom Pseudomonadati; phylum Pseudomonadota; class Gammaproteobacteria; order Nevskiales; family Nevskiaceae; genus Nevskia; species Nevskia ramosa. The sequence goes on from NZ_ATVI01000005.1 coordinate 1,042,174, forward strand.
GGCGCATCAGCTTGACCACCTGCCGCGTGTCCCGGTACTGGCGGATCTGCGCTAGACGTTCGCGAATCAGCTGCCAGTCGTACTCCGGCGATTCATCCTCGTGCTTCCAGTCCTCGAAGCCATTGGCTTCATCGAAAGCCAGGGCGCCGTCGCGCCAGGTGGCGAAGTCTTCGGCATGACGCATCGCCTTGCGGCATTCGTTGACTCGGGCGTTCATGAACATGGTGGCGATCAAGTGGTGGACGATCCTGGATGAAGCATGAGGGATCGTCCCCGCCCGCACGGGTAGGCCGTTGACGGGTGGTAACATTCGGCCGCTCGAAAGCGGCTTTCCGCACCATTCCAGTGCGACCCCTGGCCTCTGGAAGCGGCGCCTGCGCCGGCTGCTTTTGCTTTCCTAACTGAATGGAACCCTGCCTTGAATATCACCATCTTCGGCTCCGGCTATGTCGGCCTCGTCACTGCGGCCTGCTTTGCCGATGTCGGCAATGACGTGCTCTGTGTCGATGTCGACCAGAAGAAGATCGACGGCCTGAAACAGGGCGTCATCCCGATCTACGAACCGGGGCTGACCGAGCTGATCCTGAAGAATGCCGCCGAAGGCCGGCTGCGCTTTACCACCGATGCCGCCGAAGGTGTTACCCACGGTCAGTACCAGTTCATCGCCGTCGGCACGCCTCCGAACGAAGACGGCTCGGCCGATCTCAAGTACGTGCTCGAAGTGGCCAGGACCATCGCCACGCACATGAGCGAGTACCGCATCGTCATCTCGAAATCGACGGTGCCGGTCGGCACGGCCGACAAGGTGCGGGCGCAGATGAAAGCCACGCTTGCCGAACGCGGCGTGAGCATCGAGCACGACGTGGTCTCGAACCCGGAGTTCCTCAAGGAAGGCGATGCGATCGGCGATTTCAACAAGCCGGACCGCATCGTCGTCGGCGCCGACAACACGCGTGCCGCCAAGGCGATGCAGGCGTTGTATGCGCCGTTCAACCGCAATCACGACCGCGTGATCGTCATGGACGTGCGCTCCAGCGAATTGACCAAGTACGCCGCCAACGCGATGCTGGCGACCAAGATCAGCTTCATGAACGAGCTGGCGAACCTGGCCGAAAACCTCGGTGCCGATATCGAGCGCGTGCGCATCGGCATCGGTGCCGATCCGCGCATCGGCTATCACTTCATCTATCCGGGCGCCGGCTACGGCGGCTCCTGCTTCCCGAAGGATGTGAAGGCGCTGGTCAAGAGCGCTGCCGATGCCAACTTCGACGCCAAGATCCTGAAGGCGGTGGAGGCGGTCAACAACCGTCAGAAGACCACCTTGCACACCAAGCTGGTCAAGCATCTCGGCTCGCTCAAGGGCAAGACCATCGGTATCTGGGGTCTGGCGTTCAAGCCGAAGACCGACGACATGCGCGAAGCGCCGAGCCGCGTGCTGATCGAAGCGATCTGGGCCGACGGCGGCACCGTGCGCGCCCACGATCCGGTGGCGATGCACGAGGTCGAGAAGATCTACGGCAAGCGGCCGGATCTGGTGCTGGTCGATTCGCCGATGGAAGCCGCCAACGGTGCCGATGCGCTGGTGGTGGTCACCGAATGGCGCGTGTTCCAGAGCCCGAACCTGCCGCGGCTGAAGCAGTTGCTGAAGCAGCCGATCATCGTCGACGGCCGCAACATGTACGACCCGGCCTGGGTGCGCGGCGAAGGCTTCACTTACGACTGCGTGGGCCGCCCTTAACAGATCAATGTTTCATTTGTGTTGCAATTTCTTGACGTGCAGCTCCCGCAGGTTTAAATCGATGAGGTCGGCGAACCGGATCGGGTGATTCGGGCCACGGCCGGCGTCTCATCGAGGGGAGGTGCGGAGATGAACAACAAGACGGTGCTGTTTGCCGCTGCAGCCATGTTGTTGACGACTCACGCGGCAATCGCCAAGAAGCCGGGCGCCAGCCTGGTTCAGCCGGTGTCGTTCAGCAGTTTGCAATCACGGGAGCTGGAACAATCGGTCTTGCCGCTGGACAAGGTGTTTGACGAGCTGTCATTCGGCGAGATGGACCTGCTGCGCAATCAGTACGCGCTGCTGCGCAACAGTGAAGAGCCGCCGTATCCAACGGGCGGCCTGCAGAGCATCGTCGGCGAGTTGAATGCCCTTCAAGTGAAGTCCGGCATGCGCGGCGAGCTGTTCGCGGTGATCAGCGTCGACGCGGCCGGCAATGCCCGGGACGTGTCCTGGCTGATGACGCCGGAGCAGGGTTCGCTCGAAGAGATTCGCAGCGTCCTGCTGGCCGCCCGGTTCAAGCCGGCGAAATGCGGCGCCAAGGCCTGCGCGATGGAGTTTCCGCTGCACGTCGACTTCGGCAGCCGCGCGCTCTGAAGCGGGCTTTGAAGTTGTTTGGCCGATCGCCCGGTGCAAGGCCGGGCGATCGCTGCCGCTGATCTCAGGCGCGGCTATAGACGCGGCCTGACGGCAGGCTGGGGCGCAGGCCGCTACGGCCATAGACCGACGGCGGTTCAGGCGCCATCGCCACCAGCGCGCTGCGCACCTGCTGCTCGCGTACTTCCAGCAAGGCCCCGTTGACCCGATTGGCATCGGCGAGATGACGGGCCAGGGCCGTCAGGCGGCGCCAGGCCCGAACCAGCGCATCGCCACCGGGATGGCGGATCAGCCAGGCTTCGAACTCGGGCCCCGAACGGCGCGGGCCGGACAGGATCTGCAGGCGATCACCGAGGCGTTGCAGCTTCGACGCGGCATCCGATTTCACCGCGCAGGCCGCTTCCAGTGCTTCGATCGAACGGCCGGCGAGGGCGGCGTGCTCCTCATCGAGCACGGCGATCAGATTCTCGGCGCAGTGAATCTGTGCGTCGATGACTTCAGCGAGATTCAGATTCGATTCATTCACCGCGACACTCCTGGTTTTCGCCAGCCTTTCAGGCCATGGCGTACTCGAAACGCGCGAGCTTCGCGGCAATCGCAGCCGGGTTGGGCTGATAGCTGCCGTTGTCGACTGCTGCGCGCAGACGTTCAACCTTGCCGGCATCGGTGCGGGGCACCGCCGCCAGCGCTTTCTCGAACTGCTGCAGGTTCACGGCATCGCCGGTCAGCTGCACGCGGTCGTTGGCCGACACCGCTGATACCGCACCACTACTGCTCTCACCTGCGATCGCATTGGCCGATTTTGCGGGGCCACTGCTGGCGACCGGACGTGCACCGCTGGCAGGGAAAGTTTCGATCTTGACGGTCATGGCAGGCTCCGGAAGGCGCGGCGTGATGCGCCCGATGAGCTGCTAACGACAGTTTTTGCAGAAACTTTAGCGCCAGAGAGCGTCATTTTTACGGCGGCCTTCGGCCCCCGCGGCGACAGCCTTCTACTGCTGCGCTACAAGCCAACCTCCACCGTGCCGCCATCCTTGACCACACCCTGCACGACCTTGCGCGACGACAGGTTCTCGACCGAGATCCGTTCGCCATCCCCGCCGTCTCCGAGCGCCTTGCCCTGAGCGCGCACTTCCAGAGAGCCGCTGCGGCCGATCATGGTGATCAGCGCGCCGCGCTTGATCAGCTTCTGGGCGCTGACTGCGTCCGGCGTCAGCACTGCACCGGCGGCAACCGGGCGGCGCAGCACCTGGCCGGCAGCCTTCTGCACGTCACTGAAATAGCCGTAGCCGAGGGTTGCGACATCGCGTGATTCAAGGCGCAACGCGTCTGCGGTCAGCGGCTGGCCGGGCATCACCGGCCGGACCATCACCACGACCGCCTGGAGATCGAGCACCTTGACCGGCACGAACACCTGCCAGAGCGGATTGCCGGCTTCGCGACAGGTGATGACGATGTTCCAGGCGCCGCGCGTCGCCGGGCTGGCGGCCGAGCTTTCCAGCGGCTGCGCGCACAGTGGCAGACGCAGGCGGTTGTCGAGCGCTGCGGCTTCGATCTTCGCGGTCGGCGGCGATTGCACCGAGACGAAGGTGACGGCTGCGCTGCGGACGCGGTCCAGCGATTCGATGCGGCCGTCATCGGCGCGCACCGCCATCGTCGCCAGCATCAGCAAGGTAGCGATAGTGCGTAGATGTAGCGATGGCAGGGCGATCATCGAAGTGGCTCGTTCGGACTCGAAGCCAGCGCTACAAGCCCTGTGCCAGTGACGGTTCCCGTGACCACCCCGCGAGGAACCGAAGTTGCACGGGCCAGCTACCACCCGTCCGAATGTTGGTAATCCTTCATGGCCTCCGGCTTGCTCGAAAGCATCGACCGCAGCACCCAGCTTGCAGGGCACAACCGCCTTGCCCTGCTGCTGTTCCGGCTCGATGAGCGCCAGATTTTTGGCATCAATGTGTTCAAGGTGCAGGAAGTGATTCCCAAGCCACAGCTGTCCTGGCTGCCGTCGTCGCACGAGCTTGTGCGCGGCGTGGCCGACATCCGCGGTCGGATGATTCCGGTCATCGATCTCAATCGTGCGATCGGCCAGCCGAGCGACGAGCAGGCTGCGCACGTGATCGTCACCGAGTACAACCGCTCGATCCAGGGCTTTCTGGTGCGAGCGGTGGAACGGATCATCCACGTCAATGTCGAGCATGTGCGGCCGCCGCCGGACGGTGCCGGCGAGGGCGGTTATCTGACCGCGATCACGCAATACAACAACGAGCTGGTCGAGATCATCGATGTCGAGCAGGTGTTGTCCGATGTCGTCGGCGTGCAGGCCTCATTGTCCGAAGCGTTGCGCGAGGAAGCAGTGAGCGTCGCCCATTCGCGGCGCCGCGTGCTGGTGGTCGATGACTCCCGCGTTGCCCGCAACCAGATCGAAAAGACGCTGAATCAGCTCGGCATCGAATGCACCCTGGTCAACGACGGTCGCGAAGCGTTGCAGTATCTGCAAGCGCTCGCGGCGCGCGACGAGCCGATCAACGACTCGCTGCTGATGGTGATTTCCGATGTCGAGATGCCGGACATGGACGGCTATCGACTGACGACGGAAATCCGCCGCGATCCGAAGATGAAGTCGCTCTACGTGATGCTGCACACCAGCCTGTCCGGCGTGTTCAACAACGCGATGGTCGAGCGGGTCGGTGCCAACAAGTTCATCGCCAAGTTCAGTGCCGATGAGCTGGCGACCGGGGTGCTGGATCGGCTGAAGGCGGTCGCGCTGGAAACGGCCTGAAGCATTGGCCAGTGGCCAGAAAATGCGGGATGGAATCAGACATGCGAAGTGCAATCTTCAAGCACGTCATTCCCGCGCATGCGGGAATCCAGTTCTGACGTTTGCACATCGCTGGCAACAGACAACTGGATTCCCGCCTGCGCGGGAATGATGAGTGGGGTTGAGTGCCGCATCGAATCTCAAAGCTGCTTCACCCGCGCCGCTTTTCCGTCGCCAATCGCCTCTGGCATACGCCTTGTAATGACCCTTCCGAACGCAAACGCGGGAGGACGCAATGGCCAACCTGGATCCGATTTTCGGCATACACGCCGAGGCGATGTCCGTGCAGCGCAAGCGCATGGAAGTGCTGTCGGCCAACATCGCCAATGCCGATACGCCGGGTTTCCAGGCGCGCGATGTCGACTTCGCGTCGACGCTTGCATCGGTGATCAAGAGTGACTCGCAGGGCGCGCCACGCACCTTGACGACCGACGCTCGCCATATCCCCATGAACCTCAATCCAGCCGGCGACGGCAGCCGGCTCGCCTACCGCGTGCCGATGCAGCCGAGCGTCGATGGCAACACGGTGGACGTGCAGATCGAGCAGGCGAAGTTCGCCGAGGCTGCCTTGCACTACCAGGCTTCGCTGCAGTTCGCCGATGGCCGCATCCGCGGTCTGATGACGGCGATCACCGGTCAGTAAGGAGAGCCTCATGTCCTCTTTCAAGATCTTCGACATCGCAGGCAGTGCGCTCAGCGCCCAGTCGCTGCGCCTCAACACCGTGGCCTCGAACCTCGCCAATGCCAATGCGATCAGCGGCACGGCCGAAGGCGCGTACAAGTCGCGTCTGCCGATGTTCAAGGCGGCGATGGAAGCGGGCGGCAAGGACACGGCGGGCGTGCAGGTACTCGGCGTCGTCGAAAGTCAGACGCCGGCCGACAAGCGCTACGAGCCGGGCCATCCGCTCGCCGATGCCGATGGCTACGTCTATGCGCCGAACGTCAACGTCGTCGAAGAGATGGTCAACATGATTTCGGCTTCGCGCTCCTACCAGTCGAGCGTGGAAGTGATGAACACCGCCAAGGAATTGGCCAGCCGCACCTTGTCGCTCGGCCGCTGAGCCCACTGACCCCCATTGAGCCCTCTCAGGACACTGACATGACCGCCGCCGTCACCAACAACACTTACAGCGATCTCGGCCTGAATCTGAAACAGACCGACAAGAAGGCCGAATCGCTCGGCCAGGCCGACTTTCTCAGGCTGATGACCACGCAGCTGCAGAACCAGGATCCGCTGAAGCCGCTGGAGTCCAACGAATTCCTCGGCCAGATCGCCCAGTTCTCGACCGTCTCCGGCATTCAAGGCCTGCAGGATTCGTTCAAGTCGCTGTCAACCTCGCTGACCTCCAGCCAGTCATTGCAGGCGGCTGGTCTGGTCGGCCACGGTGTGCTGTATCCCTCGAAGACCGGCTATCTCGATGGCGAGAACGGCCTCAGCGGCGGTGTCGACATGACCTCCGGCGGCCAGCTCGCGGTCGAGATCGTCGATGGCAGCGGCCAGGTGGTGCGCCGTCTCGATTACGGCACCCAGGGCGCCGGCACCAGCTACTTCACCTGGGATGGCAAGGATTCCGCCGGCAACACCCTGCCGTCCGGCAGCTACGGCATCCGCGGCCAGGTCACGCGCAACGGCAAGACCGAAGCAGCGACCACGCTCGCGGCCGGCCTGGTGCAGAGCGTGGCGCTGGGCAGCAACGGCCTGAGCCTGAATCTCGCCGGCGTTGGCGCCGTCGCCTTCAGCGACATCCGCCAGATCATCTGAATCCAGCCGCCATGAACTTGCGCCGCAAGCCACGTCGTCTGGTGGCTGCTATCCGTCCCGAACTGCGCCAGATCCCTGGCCTGTTCGATTTCCCGGCGGCGGGTTGTCGCCGTTGTCCCGATGAACTGGCGAAGTTCGTCGAAAGCCTCATTGCCCCCACGCGCAGCATCGGAGCCCACTGACATGTCCTTCAACATTGCACTGACCGGCCTCAACGCTGCGTCTGCGGACCTGAGCGTCACCGCCAACAACATCGCCAACGCCAACACCACCGGCTTCAAGGAATCGCGCGCGCAGTTCGCCGATTTCTTCCTGTCCAACGCCTATGGCGTATCGGACACGGCAGTCGGCGGCGGCGTGCGAGTCGGCAAGGTGTCGCAGCAATTCACTCAGGGCGCGATCAGCGTCACCAACAATTCGCTCGACCTTGCGGTCAGCGGCACCGGCATGTTCACCCTGTCGAAGAACGGCGCGATCAGCTACTCGCGTGCCGGCCAGTTCGGCACCGATCGCGATGGCTATGTCGTCAACGGCTCCGGTGCCCGCCTGCAGGCCTATCCGCCGGTCGCTGGCGGTGCCAGTTTCGATTCGGCGAATCTGAGCGACATCCAGCTGTCGACCTCGGACAATCCGCCGAGCCCGACCACCTTGCTGAAGACCGGCGTCAATCTGCCGGCCGAAGCCAAAGTGCCGGTGACGACGCCGTTCGCGTCGACCGATCCGACCAGCTACAACAACACGACCTCGGTCACCGTCTACGACTCGCTCGGCACCGCGCACCCGGCCAACCTGTTCTTCGTCAAGTCCGCCACGCCGAACGAGTGGACGATGCATACGCAGATCGATGGCAACGAGATCGGCACCGGCCAGACCGTCACGTTCAACGCCGATGGCTCGCTGGCCACGCCTGCCAACGGCCAGATCGCGCTGCCGTCGTACACGACGACCACCGGTTCGAACCCGGTGACGATGACCCTGGACCTGAAAAACAGCACCCAGTACGGCAACACTTTCTCGGTCAACAGCCTGACCCAGGACGGCTATGCAACCGGCCGTCTCAGCGGCATCGAAGTGACCCAGGAAGGTGTCGTGCAGGCGCGCTTCACCAATGGCCAGGCGACGCCGCTGGGCCAGATCGCGATGGCCAACTTCGCCAACCCGCAGGGCCTGCAGCAGCTCGGCGATACCAGCTGGGGCGAAACCTTTTCATCCGGTCCGGTGATTCGTGGCACCGCGAACTCTTCGAACTTCGGCTTGATCCAGAGCGGCGCGCTGGAAGGCTCGAACGTCGACATCACCAAGCAGCTGGTCAACATGATCACCTCGCAGCGCAGCTTCCAGGCGAATGCCCAGATGATCTCGACGACCGACCAGATCACCCAGACGATCATCAACATCCGTTGATCGATTGCCGAGGCTTTACGGAGACTGAAGCGCCATGGATCGTGCTCTCTACGTTGGAATGTCTGGCGCCATCGCCACCTTGCGGGCGCAGACGGCGAACAGCCATAACCTGGCGAACGCTGGCACTGTCGGCTTTCGAGCCGAACTGGCGGCGGCACAGTCGATCAATGTCGAGGGCGCCGGCTTTCAGTCGCGGGTCAATTCCCAGCTGGCTGATAACGGCTGGGACTCGGCGCAGGGCGCGATCATGCAGACCGGCGAATCGCTCGATATCGCCCTGAAAGGCGACAACTGGCTGGCCGTGCAGGCACCGGATGGCAGCGAGGCTTACACCAAGGCCGGCGATCTGCGGCTCGATCCGAACGGCCAGTTGCGCACGGCCAACGGGCTTGCCGTGCTCAGCGATGGCGGGCCGATCTCGCTGCCGCTGTCGACCTCGATCTCGATCGGCAACGACGGCACCATCACCGCCGTGCCGCAGGGACAGAGCGCGGCTTCACAAGTCGTGATCGGCCGCCTCAAGGTGGTCAGCGGTGCGCAGAATCAGCTGGAGCGAGGTGGCGATGGCCTGATGCGCGCCACCACCGGCACCACGCTCAACCCGGCTGCCGGCGACGTGCTGGTCAGCGGCGCGCTGGAAAGCTCGAACGTCAATCTGGCTGGCGCAATGGTCAACATGATCAACCTCGCACGGCAGTTCGAGCTGCAATCGAAAGTGATGAAGGCCGCCGAGGACAACGCGCAGGCGTCGAACAGTCTGGTCAGCCTGAACTAACGCGAGAGCGTTTCAAGTTGAAAACGCCCTAAGTCGTCATGCCCACGCAGGCGGGCATCCAGTTCTCATGCGGAGCGCTGCGGCCCCAACCGGATTCCCGCCTGCGCGGGAATGACGGATGCCCTAGAAGCTGAACTGCACGCCAGCTTCGACGTTGAATTGAGAACCGACGTCGGGGAATGGCTGTTCATCCTGGTAACGCACGCCTAGGTCGAAGGTGAAGCTCTGCCAGGGGATGGTGACGCCGGCTTCGTACTGATTGACGGTCACCGGTTGGGCGCTCACGGTGTTGCGCAGATAGCTGCCTGATGCCTGCGCTGCCGCCAGTTCCGCCGTGTTGATGTGGGCGTTGTGGAAGGCCGCGCGATAGGTCCAGCCGTTCGGCATCATCATCAAGCCAGACACCGTGAACAAGGTCGAGTCGCTGTCCAGCGAAAAGCCCATCGTGCGCCCGCGATAGCGGAAGCCGTCGGTGTATTGATCGTTGTTGTAGGCAAGGCCAGTCACTCGATTTCCAAAGCCGAAGGCATCGAGCGTGGCGCGGCTGTCGGTGTACTCGGCTACCAGCCGCCAACTGGCGCCGTTCTGGTCCCAGGGGCCCGCCCAACTCAGGCCGCCCATGTGGCTCTCATAGGAATGCGTGAACGGGCCGGTGTCCTCGTTCATGATCTGCAGATACGGCGAGAAGCTGACCACGTTGAAATCGTAGGTGTACTTGATTTCGAAAGTGCCTTCGTCGTTGCTGGCGTTGCGATCCTTGTCGGTATTGTTGATGCCGAACGCGGCGCGGAACGGCTTGCAGGCGTTGTCGCCACCGCAGAACTGGGACACCCGCGTCACCGTCAGCTCCAGCCCGTCGATCGGTTCGATGCTGATGCGGATCGAACCGACGCCGGTATTGCGGTCATCTCGCGAATCCTCTTCGAGCAGGCCGACAAAGAAATCGATCTGGTAGCGGCCCAGCCAGCTCAGCCACTTGGTTTCGAAAGCGGTCGAGTTGTTGCGGGTGATACCGATCTTCGGGAACGGCCGCGCGTTGTTCGACAGGATCAGGCTGGATGCATAGCCGGGCCCGTACCACTTGTCGATGTAGCCGCCGTACAACTGCCAGTTGCCCAGCAGCGTCGTTGCATAAGTGCCATCCAGCGTGAAGCGGGCGCCGCTATCACCATTGCCGAGCGGCGTCAGCGCGCCGACACGGAAGTTGGCCGAAAAACGTTCGCCGTCGTAGTCCAGCCCGGCACGCGCATCGACCTCGTCTCGCGCGTTGTCGCCGAAATCGCGGATCAGGTTCGGCTCGCTGGCCAGCCGCAACTCACCTGCCGCCTTCAGTCCACCGGTATGGCGGCCACTGCCAAGCTTGTCCAGCACGCGCTGCGCAGCCATACGCACGAACTCCGGTTGGCCCGTCAACCGACCTTCATCCTGCAAGGGCTCGAAATAGCCGACCGGAATAGGCCAGGTTGTGATCGGCCCTGCAATCAGGCCGCGCGCGTGGAGAATTTCGATATCGCTGCGCAGCGCGCGGTCGCCGACGTCGGCCCAGGGTGCGGCGATCGCAGGTGCGGCCGCAGTCAGGGCGCCGAGAATTGCCGACAAGCTCAAGGCCAAGCGAGGTGCAAGGGTCATCAGGCCGGTTCTCCACGGGTTCTTGATGGGTTGAACATCAGCATGGCATCACTGGTCCGCAATCGGCAGGCCAACATCGGTAGCGGCTGTGATCGACCGTGCTCAGGCCCGCTTCTGTGCTTCGATGTCATCCAGGCAGAGGTTCAGACTCTGCCGCCAGTCAGCGAGGACGAAGCCTGCAGCCTCAGCCAGCCGCGTGTTGTCGAGCCGCGAATTGGCAGGCCGGCTGGCAGGGGTCGGATAATCCGCCGTGGTGATGCCATCGACCGGCACGAGGCGAGTCAGACCGCGCTTGGCACCTTCTTCGACGATGGCACTGGCAAAGCCATGCCAGCTCGTTGAGCCGGACGCCGTCAGGTTCAGCAATGCGGCAGGCGGTGTTGCTGTCAGCGGAAAGCTGCGCAGCAGTTGTGCGGTTGCATCGGCAATGGCGCGGCTCCAGGTCGGCGCGCCGAACTGGTCGGCAACTACCCGCAAGCGATCGCGCTCGGCGGCAAGCTTCAACATCGTCGCCAGAAAATTCTTGCCCCGGAGACCATAGACCCAGCTCGTACGCAGAATGACGTGACGCCCGCCGACCGCACGAATGGCCTCTTCTCCGGCGAGTTTGCTGCTGCCATAGACGGAGACGGGCGAGGGCGCATCATCCTCGCGATAGACGCCATCCCTGCTGCCGTCGAACACGTAATCGGTCGAATAATGCACGAGCAACGCATCCAGATCGGCACAGGTTTCGGCCAGTGCCTGCGGCGCCAGCGCATTGACGGTATGAGCCAACTCCGGCTCGCTTTCGGCCTTGTCGACGGCCGTGTAAGCAGCCGGGTTCACGACCAGATCGGGTTTCACCCGGCGCAGGTAAGCGGCGGCGGCGGCCGGATCGGCGAGATTGCATTCGTTGCGGCCGGGCGCCAGCACCTCGCCGAATGTCGACAGCGCGCGGCGCAGTTCCCAGCCCACCTGGCCGGTGCTGCCGGTGATGACGATGCGGCTCATGGCTGTTCGCGATTCAGGAAAGATTCCGGAAACACCTCGGCCGCAGCGAACAGCTGGCCGTTCCGATCCTTGTCCGCCAGCAGCGGCTCAGAAAAGCCGGCCGGTAGCGGCCAGTCGATGGCCAGCGTCGGGTCATTCCAGACGATCGCGCGTTCGAAAGCGGGCGCGTAGAAATCCGTGGTCTTGTACAGAAATTCCGCGAACTCGGACAACACCAGAAAGCCGTGGCCGAAGCCTGCAGGCACCCAGAGCTGGCGCTTGTTGGTGGCCGACAGGGTCACCCCGATCCAGCGTCCGAACGTCGGGCTGCCGCGACGGAGATCCACAGCAACGTCATAGACCTCGCCCTCGGTCACGCGAACCAGTTTTCCCTGGGCTTGCTCGATCTGGTAATGCAGGCCGCGCAATACGCCACGGGCCGAGCGAGAGTGATTGTCCTGGACGAAATTGACGTCCACACCGGTAATGGAAGCGAAAGTACGGGCGTTGAAGCTTTCCAGGAAAAAGCCGCGCTGGTCGCCGAACACACGCGGTTCCAGGATCAGCACATCGGGCAGATCAGTAGGGATGCAATTCATCAGTTCAATGTTGGTTCAGATGGGATGCGCCAGTACATCGAGCAGATAGCGGCCGTAGCCGCTTTTTGCCAGAGGCTTCGCCAGTACTTCGAGCTCGGCATCGCTGATCCAGCCGTTGCGCCAGGCCAGCTCTTCCGGACAGCACAGCTTCAGGCCCTGTCGCTTTTCCAGCGTCTGCACGAACTGCCCGGCTTCGATCAGCGAATCATGGGTGCCGGTATCGAGCCAGGCATCGCCGCGGCCGAAGCGCTCGACGGTCAGCTGGCCGCGGCGCAGATACTCGACATTGACATCGGTGATTTCGAGTTCGCCTCGGGCAGAAGGTTTGACTGCCTTGGCGATCTCGACGACCTGCGCATCATAGAAATACAGGCCGGTGACGGCGTAGCGACTGCGTGGCTTGGCAGGCTTTTCCTCGATGCTGATCGCCCGGCCGGTGGCATCGAACTCCACCACGCCATAACGCTCCGGATCCTGAACGGGGTAGGCGAATACCGTTGCGCCGTCGGTCTTACTGGCGGCGTTGGTCAATCGCAGGCGCAGGTCATGGCCGAAGAACAGATTGTCGCCGAGCACCAGTGCGCAACCATCCCCGTCGATGAATGACTCACCGATCAGGAAGGCCTGTGCAAGACCGTCCGGCGAAGGCTGCACCGCATACTCGATCCTGCAGCCGAGGCGGCTGCCATCTCCCAGCAAAGCCTTGAAACGCGGGGTTTCGTCGGGAGTCGAGATGATCAGGATCTCGCGAATGTTCGCCATCAGCAGTGCCGACAGCGGGTAGTAGATCATCGGTTTGTCGTAGATCGGCAACAGCTGCTTCGATACGACATGGGTCAGCGGATACAGCCGGGTGCCAGAACCACCGGCAAGGATGATGCCCTTCATGAAGCGCTCCGCGAGCCATAGTTGGATTCGATCCAGCGCCGATAGTCGCCGCTGGTGACGCCGCGCACCCAGTCGCCGTTGTCCAGGTACCACTGAACCGTCTTGCGCAGCCCGGTTTCAAAGGATTCCTGCTGCCGCCAGCCCAGCTCCGCTTCCAGCTTCGCGCAGTCGATCGCGTAGCGGCGGTCATGACCCGGTCTGTCCTTGACGTAGGTGATGAGCCGACGGTGCAGTCCGCTGGATGGATGCAACTCGTCAAGCAGATCGCAAAGGGTGTGGACCACTTCGAGATTGGTCTTCTCGGCGCGCCCGCCCACGCAGTAGGTTTCACCAACCCTACCGCGCTCAAGAACGGCGCGGATGGCACGTGCGTGATCCTCGACGAACAGCCAGTCCCGCACGTTCAGGCCATCGCCATACACCGGCAGCGGCTTGCCGGCGATCGCATTCAGGATCATCAGCGGGATCAATTTCTCGGGGAAGTGATACGGGCCGTAGTTGTTCGAGCAGTTGGTGGTGACCACCGGAAGGCCATAGGTGTGATGCCAGGCGCGAACCAGATGGTCGGACCCGGCCTTCGACGCCGAGTAGGGCGAATTCGGCGCATACGCCGTGGTTTCGCTGAAAGCGCCCTCGTCCCCAAGCGTGCCGTAGACCTCGTCCGTCGACACGTGGTGGAAACGAAAGGCCTGCTGCTTATCCGCGGTCAGCTGCCGCCAGTAGGCTCGGGTCGCTTCGAGCAGCACATAGGTGCCGACGACATTGGTCTGGATGAACTCGCCGGGCCCGGTGATCGAGCGGTCGACGTGGCTTTCGGCAGCGAGATGGACGACAGCATCGGGCTGTTCCTTCTCGAACAATGCACGCATTGCTGCGGCATCGCAGATATCCAGCACTTCCAGAGAGAAGCGGGGGCTGTCGGAAACGGGCTTCAGGGATTCGACATTGCCGGCGTAGGTGAGCTTGTCGACACAGACGATACGAAGCGCTGGGTCCGCCAGCCATTGGCGGATGACGGCGGAACCGATGAAGCCGGCGCCGCCGGTGACCAGAAGTGTGCGAGTGTCCTTCATGCGTGATTGAACGATGGTGATGTGAACGGCCGCTCAGGACTTGAAGCCTGCACGGCATGCGGGGCACATGGTGCCATGCCTCGCGCTGATAAACTTTGAACCAGCGCAGAGTTCTTGTGCACGTGACCCAGCCTCAGGGCAAACCGCACCAACCCTCCTGATTCGACTAAGAAAATGCACGACGAGATCGAAGATATCTCCCTACGCGACCTCGCCCGAAAACTGTGGCTGCGCCGCGGGCTCATCGCGGTCATCACGACGCTTGCCACCGCGGTCGCCATCGCTACCGCGTTTCTGCTGCCGGAGAAATTCCAGGCGAGTGTCGTACTGTCTCCAGTGACCAGCGAAACAGACGCTGGGAGACTGGGCGGCGCTTCCGCTTTGCTCTCTCAATTTGGTGGGCTAGCGGGGATCAGTGGCCTGGGTGGAGGAGGCTCTAGCAAAAAAGCAGAAGCCACTGCGATTTTACAATCTAGTTCTCTAACAGAGGCATTCATACAAGAAAACAACTTACTGCCCGTTTTGTTCCCGAAAAAAAGGAATTCTCGCACCAAAAATTGGAATGCCGATAGCACTGGTAATGTGCCAACTCTTTGGAAAGGAGAGCAAAAATTTCGAAAAGAAATAAGATCTATAACTGAAGATAAAAAAACCGGTTTGATCGTGCTAACGATTACATGGTCCGACCCTGAAGAAGCTGCACTTTGGGCCAATGAATTAGTTGATAGAGCGAATAACTACATCAGAAAGCGCGCTATTGATGAGTCAGAAAGAAATATTGAATATTTGAAAGAGCAAAACAGCAAAACAAGCATAGTAGAAATTCAGCGATCAATTTATAGCCTGACTGAAGATGAAATAAAGAAAATCATGCTTGCTTCAGGAAGTTCGGAATACGCTTTCCGAGTAATCGATAAGGCAAGAGTTCCCGAAGAAAGATATAGCCCAAAACGTGCTTCTATTGCGATTGCAGGAGCGGCATTGGGGTTAATTATTGGATGTATGTTGGCTTTGTTGATGTCGTCTCGCAAAAATATATAAGCAAAAATAACATGAACTTATCTGTAGAGCCATCGGTAGCGATTATTTTGGTCAACTGGAACGGCTGGAAAGATACGCAAGCTTGCCTCGAGTCTTTGACCAAAATTTCTTACAAAAATAAAAAAATATTCGTGATCGATAACGGATCGACTGATAATTCCGTTGCCATATTGAAGGGATCAGAAATATTGTTTGATGTACTAGTAAGCGATAGAAATCTCGGATTTGGTGGCGGCTGCAATATAGGAATAGAAAAAGCATTACCATATTTCGAGTACATATGGTTGCTGAACAACGATACAAAGCTCGACGCTGAATGTCTTCGACATTTAGTAGAAGAAATCGAGAATGATGAGAGTTTGGGCGCGGTCGGATCGGTGCTGAAGTACATGCATGACGCCAGCAAAATTCAGGCTTGGGGCGGTGGAAAAGTGAATTTTTTGCTAGGAACAACAAAACATTTTAAGGAAGCGAGGCCACAGCCATCAAATTTCTATCTAACAGCCGCAAGTCTTCTTTTTAGAAAGAAAGCCTTACAAGAGGTGGGAAAATTCGACGAAAATTTTTTTATGTATTGGGAAGATGTCGACCTTAATTTTCGATTGAAAAGAGCTGGATGGAAGATTTTAGTTGCTGAAAAGTCTATTGTATTTCATAAAGAATCGGCGAGCCTTGGGAAAAGTAATCCGCTATTGATTGAATATTTTAATAAATCAGCATGGTTATTCTTTAAAAAGCATGGCAAGTTCCCGTTTTTTCCGATATTCATCGGAACTTTAGGTCGATTTATAAAGCGAGTATCTTACAGAGATTGGGCTGGCGCGAAGAGAATTATTTCAGTTTCGTACAGAACTTTAATAGAAAAATAGTTTCTATTATGTTATCAATTCTATTAATAGTGGGGGTTACTCTCCAGACCGCCGGAACTTATCTGATATGGCCCAGCCGGTGGAACATTCCAGCGCACACATCACTTGGCTTGCTTTTTGTTGCTTATATCATCCCTCTTGCCATAACACCGACGCTTGACAAGTTTTCGTACGATATTGTTAGTCAGTATGTGATGATTCAATTTCTTGGCGGAATTTTATACGCGACCGGCCTTTTGATAGGAGGAAATTACAAAGCAGTTCGTTTAAAGAAGACCGTTAGTTATTTGAGAAACAATCGAAAGTTTTTAAACGAAGTCCTTCCACAAAGAATCATCATTCTCGGCTTAGCTGGCTTGCTGGGAATTTGGGTTTCATTCGCAATTATGGGATTCATACCCATGTTCGCCGACGAACCGTTCTCGGCTAAATTTTTTAAAGGCCAGTATCAAGAATCCTATCAGCGAATCGCTTGGCTATATCGATTCTCCTTTCAGATAATATTGTTGATATTCACAATGGTTGCTGCGTTATGGTGGGATAAAAAAAAGCACATTGCGTTGGTAATATCGGTGTGTACAGTTTTGACACTGACTGCCGCCCTGACACGCGGAAGTGCGTTTATTGGTTTAGTAAGTGTCATTGGTCTTGTTTGGGCCTCAAAGAATAAGTTTTTCTTCCTCTATCCTATTGGATGCGTATTTGTAACGATAATAGGTAGTTTGTCTTATCTAATAGTTGCACTATTAATAGATAATTCGGCCTTTTCCGCAATCTATGGAACTGAATCTATTACTGAATCTATTTCGAATGGTGCGCCAGATATCTCTGACCAGCTGATGCTATTGACAAGTTTTGAAGTCGATCCGAAATTTACTTTTGGACGAACAATTTTGGGTGGATTAGTTCCGTTTAACTTTCAATGGAATCCCTCTGTGTGGACGCTTTCTGTAAGCAATGATACTGACGATATTTCAGAGATAGCATCTGGAGGATTTAGATTATCGACCCCACTTTGGGGTTATTTTAATTTCGGATGGACGGGGGTCTGCTTGGGCTCTTCTCTTA
The DNA here is from genome assembly GCF_000420645.1 of Nevskia ramosa DSM 11499. NCBI lineage: Bacteria > Pseudomonadati > Pseudomonadota > Gammaproteobacteria > Nevskiales > Nevskiaceae > Nevskia > Nevskia ramosa. Next base: position 1,059,446 of record NZ_ATVI01000005.1, read on the forward strand.
TAGGATTTTTCGTTGGTGCTTTTCTTAATAGCATAAAAAAAGAGTTCTCTGAAAATTCGATATTGTTTTCGGCATTTTGCTTATTTATATACAATAATATTATTGGAATAATTTCGAATGGCATGACATTGAGTATTTACTCTGCTCCATCTGTTTTTGTTTTATTTTTCCTAATCTATCGTTCATCTGCAAAAATATCCTTTAGGTAGCGATAATTGGAGTTTCTATATTATTCAGTGTGGAGATTTTCATATCTATATGACTGATGTTCTTGTCAATACACGAATTCTCGGCGGCCATACGACGGGAGTTCAAAGGTATGCACTGGAGTTGCTCGCCCGTTTGGGTAATCAAGTTCATGCCGTCGCTCCAACGAAGCCTCGCCATGGTGTCAACGGACATCTATGGGAACAATTTGTTCTTCCATCAAAGTTGGATGGTCGGCTGCTTTGGAGCCCAAGCAACACGGGCCCTTGGATGGTCGAGCGGCAAGTCGTCACCCTTCACGATGTTGTGCCGATAGACCATCCGGAATGGCTCAACCCCCGTTTTGCCGCCTGGTATCAGTTTCTGACTCCGAAGCTTGTAAGGCGAGTCCGTTCGGTCATTACGGTTTCACTGGCGACCCGGGAGCGTATTCTTCATTACTTCCCGGACGTTGAGGCGAAGATTGAGGTTGTTCATATCGGTGTCGACCAGCGTTTCTATGAACGCGATGCTTCGGAGAAGGAGACAGCGCGGCAGAAGCTCGGAATTCCGTCGCCGCACTATGTGTTCGCGCTCGGCTCGCTGGAGCCCAGGAAGAACCTGTCGCGTCTTCTGCAAGCCTGGGCTCGCATCGAGCACCGTGTGCCTGATGACGTTTGGCTGGTGCTTGCCGGCGCTCATGGCAAGAAGCTCGTGTTCGGCGATGTTTCTTTCGAAAGCCTCCCGCCACGTGTGCATCTGAGTGGTTATGTGCCGGATGAGTTGCTGCCGGCTTTGTATTCTGGAGCAATCGCGTCGCCTTACCTGTCCGTCTACGAGGGCTTCGGATTGCCGCCGTTGGAAGCCATGGCCTGCGGCAGTCCGCCGTTGACAGGTGATCGCACGTCGTTGCCGGAGGTGGTTGGCGACGCGGGCGTCATGGTCGATCCCTTTGATGTCGATGCGATAGCGGATGGTCTGCTTCGTCTGATCGAGGACCAGTCGCTTAGGGTGCTGCTCAGTGCTCGCGGAATCGTTCGCGCGAAGGCATTCACTTGGGAGAAGACAGTTGCCGAGACGTGGTCGATCCTCGAGCGGGCAAGTCAGCGATGAACGTAGGCCTGATAGTTCCAACGCTCAATGCCGGAGACCTGTGGAATGACTGGCTGGTAGCCCTGAGGGCGCAGCAGGGTTGGGCCGGTGCGACGCTGGTCATCGATTCATCGTCAAAAGATGCGACGGTCGATCGGGCACGCGAAGCTGGTCTGCGTGTACAGGTGATCGCTCGTGGAGAGTTCAACCACGGGGGAACCCGGCAACGGGGAGTTGAACTGCTTCCCGATGCGGAGATTCTTGTCTTCCTCACGCAGGACGCGTTGCTGGCTGGTCCGGGTGCAATCGCTGCCCTCGTCCGCAGCTTTGACGATTCATCGGTCGGCGCTGCCTACGGACGGCAGTTGCCGCACAAGGATGCTGGGCCGATCGGAGCTCACGCGCGGGTGTTCAATTATCCGGCGACGAGCCATACGAAATCGCTTGGCGACCGCGACCGTTACGGCATCAAGACAGCATTTATCTCGAATTCCTTTGCAGCATATCGGCGCAGCGCGCTTCTCAGCGTTGGTGGCTTCCCGGGCAATGTGATCTTCGGGGAGGATATGTACGCGACTGCGAAGATGTTGATGAGGGGGTGGTCAGTGGCTTACTGCGCCGACGCCTGTGTCCATCACTCCCACGATTACTCCGTGAAGGAAGATTTCCGGCGCAGCTTCGATATCGGCGTATTCCACGCCCGTGAGCCTTGGCTACAACAAACCTTCGGCAAGGCCGAGAAGGAAGGTTTGCGCTACGTTCGTTCCGAACTCGCGTATCTCGCCAAAAGGCAGCCGCTGCTGATCGTTTCCGCACTTATACGGACGGGCGCAAAGGCGCTGGGGTATCGATTGGGAAAGCTTGAGCAATCGTTGCCGCTATCGTGGAAGAAGCGATTCAGCATGTCGCGCACGTATTGGCTCCAGGGGCCATGAAGCACGCCTTCAGCTGAAAAGCTCTGGTATCAGCGCACCGGCTTAAGTACATACACGGCTTGGTCGCCTTGACCAAATGCATTGAGCACAAGCGAAGCTAGCCGCAGATACAGACGGCTGAAACCACGTGGTGCAATTGCCGACGGTTCATTTTTGCGACGAAGCGGGATGCCGTCGCGATAATTGCGGCTAGCCCAGAACTGAAAGGCACCGGAGTCGCGCATTTTCCTCTCGATAGTCAGGCCAGCCGCTTTCGCAACTACAGCCATCGCCTGATCTGTCATCAGGTAGTAGTGCCTCGGCGGATCGAGCTGTGCCCAGTCGACACCATAATGACGCCAAGCAAACGAATCGGACACCGGTATCCGGATCAACAGCTTCCCAGCGGGCGATAAGAACTGCCGCGCCCGGCGCAGCACTACTGCGGGTTCTGGCACGTGTTCCAGCGAGTGATGAAACATGAGCAAGTCGTAGCCTTGGCTTGGGATGTCGACGGTTTCGATGTGTCCTTTTCGAATCTTGAGGCCGGCTTCGTCAAGGTCGGCTGGGCGATAGGCATCGAGGCCTTCGAGATTACTGAAACCAAGCTCACGCAACTGCTTAAGCAAGATGCCAGGGCCACAGCCAACATCAAGTATCCGGCTGTCGCGCTTGACACCGGAAAAACCAACTGATTGGAGCATCTCGTCGGAGGTCAAGTAGTTGAGTATCGCTCCCAAACCGAAACGACTACCGGAGGCGGCCGCCTCGTTGCGCATCCGATATAGCGTTCCGATGAATCCCTGCTTGGCTGGCGTTGGCTCGGAGTCTTGATAGTAGGCTGGTGGATAGTGACGCCCGATGTCATCCGGAATGTCATTGATCTGTAATGTGCCGCAGGCACCGCAACGAAAATAGAGGAATGTCTCTCGAGTCCCGAACATCATTTCGGGAGCGTCCCAAGTTGAAAAGGCACCGGTTGCCAGGCAGATCCTGCAAGCAAACGTGGAGTTATCAGTGTGCATGTTGATTCACAGCCTCGGATGACGGTGATACAGCTAGCCAGCGGTTCGCCAGAGCGTCGACGAAGGGAAACTCGTCCTGATCCTGCGCACTCAGCAGGCCTTTCAATTGCGGAATCGTTGCGTGCATGGTTTCGGCCATTTGCTTGCAACAAAACGAGAGCGCAACGGACAAGCTTTCCGGTGAGACTTCGGCGAGGCTGACTATATTTCTGCTGTAGATCGATAAGTCCTTATTCTCGAAGTTATTGGTAATTACCGTGGCGCCGAATGCAGCCATTTCCAGCGGAGGATAGCTGGGGTGAGGCGATACCATCAATGAGCAACCGACGGCTGCATCAAGTAGGGTCTGGGCATACTGGTCAAGACTCAGCTTGCCTGCCGAAGTGAGGCGTACGGACGGCGACAGATCGAAAGGCGGATGTGTTTCGCCGAGCGATAAAACGGTCCACTGTGCTGCTTGCGGATCCGTCATCGCCCAGTGCCGAAGCCCAGCTAACAGCAAGGTGAAAGCGTTTCGTGCAGTCGTCGGCCGACCATAGACCAATATTAGCTTCTTCTTCTCGACTTCCTTTCGATCGCCCAGAACTGCCGCAAGCTTCGGGTTGAGCTTCGGCTGGAAATGATGCTCGTCAAGAAAGTGATACGAGCGCAGGCGGAAGTAGTCATGTAGCAGCCGAGTATTGAACACTGCGAGGATATCGTCTGCCGGGCGATAAGTGGAGTCGGCGAGCAAGTACTCGCTGGACCAAGCATAAAAGCCTGGTTCGAAGTCCTGGATGAAGTACAGGAATGGTTTCTTAGTTATGCCAAGTTGCGCGGCGCATTCAAACTGCCACTTCTTGATCTGAAAGGCCGTCGTCCAGTGAGTTCCAACGAAGAAATCGCGGTCGTCGATATCGAAGGGTTTATCCCTGCCGTTGAGAAACACGATCTCCAATGCGTGCCTCCGGCCGTTATCGGTCTGGTTGACCAGCCATTGTTTCCAGTGGTGGGGCTCGAACTCGAAGCCGTACTCTTGAGTGACGATGATTCGCGCCATGGGGAACCGCCCACGGAGTCTTTCAAAGAAGCGAAGCGCCGTTGCAACCCCGCCGAATGCGTTCTTCTGTGACAGCACCGGAACTACCAGATTGATTCTTGCCCGCCTGCTATGACCGATTTGGTAGCGCACAGGGAAGTTACCGATGTCTCCTATGCCGTATCTGGCGAATCGCCGGATGATCGCCTTCGCGCTATTGACTGCTCCGGGCAAGAAGTGCCGCAAAGCGGATCGTATGCGACTCATGAGATCCTCGGGGCATTGTGAGAGAATGCTCCCGCTCGGGTCATCTTGCGAAAAAGCGCAACCAGAGATAGCGCGATTATAATTTCAGTGATCAGCAGACTGACGGCCGCACCGTTCGCTTTAAAGTAGAAACTAAGCAGAGGAAGAAGTATCAGGTTGATGACGCCTGCACCGATCAGGCTGTAAGAGAAATGCCGGTTATAGCCGCGCGCGACGAAGAACTGAATGCCAATAATGTGGCTTACAGGAATCACGAGTGCGGAAAACGCCATGATTTGGAGCACGAGAACAGCTGGCCGCATTTCCTGACCGAACAGCAATGGAAGGAAGATCGGCGCGCCACCGATCATGCCGATAAATGCCAGTGCTCCGACAACTAAGATTGGTGAATGCGTAGTTAGTTGATGAAGAAACGAAGTGGCGTCTTCATCTATTCGGCGTGCAGAGGACGGGAACAGCACATTTGTCATGATCGGGATCAAGCCTATTGCCGCTGTGCGTAGTTTTTCCGCGGCCGCGAAATAACCTACCTCAGCACCTGGCACCACAAGCCTCAGCAGCACAATGTTCGTCGCCGAGTATAGGCTGCCACCGGCTGACGACAGGAACAGTGGCCAGCCTTGCGAAAGCCGCTCCTTCAGGTCGCTTCGCGAAGCCGGCGTAGCCGGTCCTAGACCGATACGCCAAGTCATGAATACACCAAACGCGGCCAGAAGGATGCCGCTTGCACCGAACGACAATGCAGCCCACACAAGATCACCTTCGTCGTCGACCAGCATGAAGACGATTGGAACTGCCGACGCACGAGCAATGATCGAAAGTGTGGAGGCCTCCGTAAGTTTTTCGAGGCCTTGCATCAGCCAAAGCGGAAATAGCCATGCGCCTATCACAAGCGGAAACTGAAGAATCACGAGATGAGACAGTTGGCTATCCGGAAACAGAAAAATGAATCCGATTACCGTTGCAGCTGACAATGCTACAAGTGCCGCTTTAGCCCGGAATACGGACCAAAACAGTCTTGTCAATTCGTTCTTCTTGCCAGCCAAGAGCGCGGCGTCGCGGGTTGCAGAAAGATTGAACCCGTAGTCGACCACGAGGATGAAGTATTGAATTATCGCCTGTGATACCGCGAATTCCCCGAACCCGCTCGGTCCGAGCTTTCGCGAAAGATAGGGATACATCAACAGCGGCAGAAGCAGTGTTGCACCGTGAAGTACAGCAAGGCTTGCGAATTTGCGGATCAGACTCATTTTTGAGGGGCGCTGTGATGCAAGAATCAACGCCATTGCCATGTTGTAAACGTATGACACGCGCTTTAGAGCAACATTGACCAGCAATGCGATCAACCGCTTAAATTGTAGTCCCGGCTTTCCATCTGAGCTTTTAACAGCCTTTGCGGGAAGCCTTAATTGCAAGTGGCCAGCAGTTTTATGTAGTCGCCGGACGCTGCAATTTTCGTCGCAAAAAGAGCGACGTTTTCAGTAAGCGCCACTGCCTTTGATCACAACGCGTACCGTTTTCAGCATGATGCTCAGATCCAAGGCAAGGCAGCGATTCTTCGAGTAGAACGCGTCAAGCACCACACGGCGCTCGTAGCTTGCATCGTTGCGGCCGGAAACCTGCCACAAGCCGGTCAGACCGGGACGTTGGGCGTAGTAATGCTTGGCAAATCTTCCGTAGCGAATGATTTCGCTCGGCACCACCGGGCGTGGGCCAACGACGCTCATGTCACCGCTCATGATGTTCCAAAGCTGCGGCAGTTCATCAAGGCTGGTACGACGCAGGAAGCGTCCTAGGGTAGTGATGCGAGGGTCATCCTTGAGCTTGAAGTCGCGCTCCCATTCAGCGCGCAATTCTGGGTTGCTTTCGAGAAGGTCGTTCAATACTTCCGAGGCATTCGGAACCATCGTCCGAAACTTGTAGACATGGAACAAGCGTCCACCACGACCGAGCCTGGCCTGCTTGAACAGAACCGGGCCATCGGAAAATCCCAATGCAAGTATGGCGACAAGGAGCACAGGACTGAGTGCCAGACCAATGCTGAGTGCGAAGGCAATGTCGAGGCTCCGTTCGGCGAATCCCCGCAACAACCCTCGCTCGACGCTGGACTGGCTCGTCAGGCGGTCACGACGCGGTGGATTGCCGACATGCACGCGGGAAGAATGAACAGTGGTCGACGAAGCAGCATGGGAAGAACGAGCCAGTGCGTTCTTGTCTGCGGTCCTCGTTTCTGCGGTGCTTGACATTAAGGAGATTCTCAAATCTTTGAAATTGGGAGATTCGTCATCAAATTTCTAAAACAGTGCCAGCAATTCAATGACTACTTCGTGACGCACCGCACAACGGTCAGCGGCTCATCATCCAGGCCCAAGCATGTTGCAGTGAGGCTTCAATCTCCGTGAACCGGGGCGACCAGCCCAAGATTGCTCGGGCTTTGTCTGCCTTTCCGACGGCATATGGAGGATCTCCCTCCCTACGGTCTGCATAGGTTACCGGGATACTGCGTCCCGTGACTCGGCGTGCCGCTTCAACAATCTGGTTCAACGAGAACCCTTGTCCAACTCCGAGGTTGAAAATCTCGAATACAGGCTCTGCAAGCAAAGCGCGGGCCACCGCTAGGCTGTGAGCGTGAGCCAGATCGCTAACATGAACGAAATCACGGACGCAGGTGCCATCGATCGTCGGGTGATCCGAGCCATTCAGCGTCAGCTTCTGTTCAATTCCAGCGGCGACTCTGAGCACGCAAGGGATGATGTGCGGTTCGGGGTCGTGGTTTTCGCCGATTTCACCATCTGGATCCGAGCCGGCGGCATTGAAGTAACGCAGGGCGATGGCACTGAAACCATGTGCGCGGACGTAGGCCTGGATCAGGTGTTCGCAATTCAGTTTGGTCCGGCCGTAGAACGATGCCGGCTCACAGATAGTACGTTCATCGATCGGCGCTTGATGTATGCCGCCGTACACGGCACAGCTTGAAGAAAACACCAGCGTGCGAACGGCTGCTGCCCGCATTGCTTCGAGTAGCCTCTGAGTGCCGGTACAGTTGTTCTCGAAGTACAAGCCGGGTTCAGCCATCGATTCGCCGACATAGGCAAATGCGGCGAAGTGCATCACGGCAATCGGTTTGACGTCCTTCAATACCTGCTCAAGCCGTGCGCGGTCGAGGATGTCGCCCTCAATCAACGGACCCCATTTGACGGCTTTGCGATGTCCGCGGCTGAGGTTGTCGTAGACGACAGGCTGATAGCCCGACTCTGCAAGTGCCTTGCAGGCGTGGGATCCGACGTAGCCGGCGCCACCGGTCACCAGAATGGTCTTGAGAGCGTCGGTCACCAGCGGCGTTCCATGTTCAGAGGTGCGTAAAAGCGCGGATTCAAAATTTTCGGTCTCTGTGCCAGGCCCAGGCGGTTTGCATGATGTCCGGCAGTTCGGAATAACGGGCAGTCCAACCCAAAGACTCCCTCGCCAAGGAGGAGTCAGCCACAAGCCTGGAGGGATCTCCGGGGCGCCGGTCAGTGAATTCGTGCGGCACTGCGACGCCAGTGATCTCTTCGGCAGCTTTCAGGACGTCGCGTACCGAAAATCCTGTGCCGTTGCCAAGATTGAACGCCAGCGCTCCGCGACGAACTTTCAGGAATTCCAGTCCGAGGAGGTGTGCGTTGCACAGATCATTCACGTGCACGAAATCGCGGACACAGGTGCCGTCCGGAGTTTCGTAGTCGTCGCCGAAAATCTTCATCGCACAACTCCGACCGAGGATCGAGTCGAAAACGCGCGGGATCAGATGAGTTTCGGGATGATGTGCCTCGCCGATATTGCCTGCCGGATCAGCACCTGCTGCGTTGAAGTAGCGGAACGACATCGAGGGCATGGCATAGGCCGTCCAGTAATCCTGCAAGACCTGCTCGACGGCAAGCTTCGAGCGACCATAAGCATTGATCGGATACTTGGGATGAGCCTCGTTGATCAGATCGCTGCGCGGCACCCCGAAAATCGCCGCAGTCGACGAAAAGATCAGCGGACATTCCGGGATTCGGCGAACTCGTTCAAACAGATTCAGCGAAGACGAAAAATTATTCAGGTAGTAAATCGCCGGATCTGTTACCGATTCCCCTACGATCGATTTGGCAGCGAAGTGCAACACGCCTTCTGGTCGGAAGTCGTCAAAAACGCGATCGAGAAACGCTGCGTCGCCAATGTCGCCGACGTGGAGTTCGCCCCAACGCACGGCCGCAGCGTGACCCGTCGATAAATTGTCGACGACAGCGACTTCGTGGCCATGTTCGGCAAGGAGCTTGCACATGTGCGAACCGATATAGCCGGCGCCGCCACACACCAGTAACCGCATTGGTTTTGAAGATATTTTTCGCACGAAGGATCAGACGGTCATTTCTCGTCGCTGCTCTCGAACCATGCGTTCGAAGTAGGCAATCGCCCGGGTCAGACCCTCTCGCAGTTGCACCCGCGGTTGCCAACCCAACTGGGTTTGCGCACGGGTGATATCCGGCTTGCGTTGTCTCGGGTCATCCGGGGGCATCGGGAAGAACTCAAGCTTCGAGGACGAATTGGTCAACTCGATCACCTGGGTGGCGAGTTCACGAATCGTGAATTCATGGGGGTTTCCGAGGTTGATTGGACCGGTGACGTCGGCGGGCGACGCCATCAGGCGAATCAAACCGTCCACCAGATCGTCGACATAGCAGAAAGAGCGTGTCTGCTGGCCTTCACCGTAGATGGTGATCGGACGGTTGAGCAGTGCTTGGACAATGAAGTTCGAGACAACGCGCCCGTCGTTCGGGTGCATGTTCGGACCGTAAGTGTTGAAAATCCGAGCGACTTTAATCTCGACCTTGTGCTGGCGGTAGTAGTCGAAAAACAGCGTTTCCGCGCAGCGTTTGCCTTCGTCGTAGCAGGACCGGTAGCCCACCGGATTGACATGACCCCAGTAGTCTTCCGTCTGCGGATGAACTTCAGGATCGCCGTAAACCTCGCTGGTCGATGCCTGCAGGACACGGCATTTGAGTCGCTTGGCCAGTCCGAGTACGTTGATTGCCCCGTGAACGCTGGTCTTCGTGGTCTGGACTGGATCGAACTGGTAATGCACCGGACTCGCGGGGCACGCGAGGTTGTAAATCTGATCAACCTCCACGAAAAGCGGCATCGTGACGTCGTGGCGCAGCATCTCGAAACGAGGATTGTTTAGAAGCGGATGCAGGTTTTCACGAGATCCTGTGTAGAAATTGTCGACACAGAGGACTTCCTGTCCTTCGGCCAGCAGCCGTGCGCATAGGTGGGAGCCGATGAAGCCGGCACCGCCTGTAACGAGGATGCGCTGTGGTCCGAATTCTCGCTTTGTTCCCATTCGTTATCTGTTCCTTGAATGACTGAGTGTTTGCCATGGCCGGGGATACCGCGCTCACGGAGAGTTATGAATTATCACCCGAACAAGCCAGCCGCCGTGCTGCACCGATTCAAAACCCAAGCACGCAAGGCGGGATTTTTGATCGCCGGGACTCAGCTGAACAAGGGATGTTTCCCGGCGTTCGACGTTGGGGAACGCGGGTTTCGGATTCGCGGTTCAATTAGCTCACGGCAGAGGGAAGCGTTCATCGCAACTCTCAAGTCATATTTTTGACCGAGCCATTTCAGTTTGGTGCGCACGTCATGAAAAATTTTAGAGTATTTAGTAATAAATATTAACCCAAACAAATACTTGACCGATACCTGTCGTCGCCTTTACGACTCGGTTTCCAGCCCGAGCTGAGACTTCGCGCACGGTTCGCGATCAAGTTTCCGGCGAGGCTAAGCCCCTGTTTACTCGCAATTGCCTCCTGCCAGGTTCACGCCATGTTGGGCGAGGACCGCGGTCACCGGCACCCGCGCACCCAGGGCCCGCAGAGTCCAATACAGCCCGCTCAAGGCGCGCAGCACGAACAGCAGGTCGGAAACCGGTCGGAACTTGAAGGACAGGCCGAGATTGCGCTTGATGGCGCCACGGATGTCCTCGATGAACCGGGTGTCGCCGAAATCGAAGTACTCGGCTTCGCCCAGCCGCCACAGGATCAGGCGCGCGAGTTCTTCATAGAAGGCCATCAGCTGCTCGGCAGTGACGCCCTCGCTGATGCCGCCGAGTGCGCTCAGATGCTCATGCAAGTCCTGCCAACGGGCTTGTTGCGCAGCATTGAGCAGCAGGACGACCTGCTCGGCCACCGAAGCGGTCAGTCGCTTCACGCAACCGAAGTCGTAGATGACGACGTCACCGGATTCGCGGAAGGCGAAATTGCCGGGATGCGGATCGGCATGGACGGCGAGGGCGACGAACATCTCGTGCGTCACCCAGCGGCAGAGCGCCAGACCCAGGGCATCACGCAGTGGCTGCGGCCAGGTTTTTGCCTCTTCCAGCGTTGCCCCGGACTCCTCGCTGAGCACCAGGATGCCGTCCGCGCAGAGCGCTTCGACCGGTTTCGGATAAACGATGCCCGGCAGCTTCGCGTGCTTGCGCAGGTATTTGAGGTGTGCCAGCTCCGCGCCGTAGTCGGTTTCCTCACGGAAGCGATCGCGCACCTCATCCATCACCAAGTCGATCGCCTCGCCGTCGACTGGCAGCAGTTTTGACAGACCGATGATCCGGCGCAGTTGCTCGACATCGGAATCCACCGCTTCGTCGACGCCCGGATAGCGCAGCTTGATGACCACCGGCGCGCCGTTGGACAGCACCGCGCGATGGACCTGGCCGATGCTCGCCGCAGCGATCGCGACGGGGTCAACCGAGCGGATGCGTTTCCTCTGAGCTGGCGTCCATTGGGCATCGAGCAGCGGCTGCATGTCCGAGAACGGCAGCGGCTCGACCGAGCGCTGCAACTTGCGAAGTTGTTCGGCGAGGGCAGGCGGCAGCACGTCTGCGTACTGCGAGGCGAGTTGGCCCATCTTCATCGCTGCGCCACGCAACTCGGCCAGGGTGCGCGCCCAGTCCTCGCCGACGTCGGCCCAGTACTGCGCCGTGCGCTGTACTCGGTCGCCACCGGGTAGCCGGTTCAGCACCGAGCGTCCGAGCGTCCGTAGGCCCACCCCGAGAATGCGAGTGCTGCGCCCGCCGGTACCGCGCGTCTTGATCGCCATAGTTCAGGCGGATTCGAGGTCAAAAGGAATGCGGCACTTATAACCCGGTCGCCGAGCTGCCGGGTGGCTGGCCATTTATGTCGGATTGGCCAGCCGGCGCCGGCGGTGCGGTGCGCTATTCACCCGCCGCTCCGGGACCTGACCGTATCGCGTATGCTTGCGAACCATTCTCATTCAAGCCGGCAGTGGACCAAAGTCTGAAAGACCTGAAGCTGCGTGTGGAAGCGATCGTCGACCGCGTCGAGGACGTGCAGGCCGCCGATCCGATCGCTGCCCGCTTGCGCGATCTCGGCTTCGTCGCCGGCGAGCCGGTTCGGGTGGTGGCCCGTGGGCCCATCGGCGGCGATCCGCTGGTTGTCCAGATCGGCTACACGCGCTTCGCGTTGCGTCGGGCCGAGGCCGCCCGAGTCATGATTCGAGTTGCCGCATGAGCGCCGCCAGCCTGCAGGTTGCCTTGGTCGGCAATCCGAACTGCGGCAAGACCGCCTTGTTCAACCGCCTGACCGGCAGCCGCCAGAAAGTGGCCAATTACGCGGGCGTGACGGTCGAGCGCAAGGCGGGCGAACTGCGCACGCCGTCCGGTCGACACGTTCGTCTGCTCGATCTGCCCGGGGCCTACAGTCTCGGCGCCACCAGCCCGGACGAAGCGATCACTCGCGACGTCTGCCTTGGTCTGATGGCGGGCGAGACCAAACCCGATCTTCTGGTCTGTGTGGCCGATGCCACCAATCTCCGCCTGCATCTGCGCTTCGTGCTCGAAGTGCGTGCGCTCGGCCTGCCGATGATCCTGGCGCTGAACATGTGCGACGCCGCCGCCCGGCGCGGCATCATCATCGATCGCGCCAAGCTCGAAGCGATGCTTGGTGTGCCGGTGGTCGAAACCATCGCCGTACGAGCGGATGGCGTCGGCAAGTTGCTCGACAAGATCGATGGCGCGCTGCCTCCGCTGTCATCGGCTGTCACGCCGGCTGATCTGCACGCCGAAGTACGCCACTTGATCGCTTCCGCCGTGACCATGCCGCGCCGCACGGCGGCACTCGATGACCGACTCGACCGCTGGGCGCTGCATCCGGTCGGTGGTCTGTTGATGCTTTCGATCGTGATGTTCCTCATTTTCCAGGCAGTGTTCTCCTGGGCTGCGCCGCTGCAGGACGGCATCGATGCCGGCATCACCTACGCTGCCGCTGCGCTGCGGAGTGCAATGCCGGACAACACGCTGCGCAGCCTGCTGGTCGACGGCATGCTGCTCGGCGCAGGCAGCGTCGTCGTCTTCCTGCCACAGATCCTGCTGCTGTTCCTGTTCATCCTGGTGCTGGAGGAATCCGGCTATCTGCCGCGCGCCGCATTCCTGCTCGATCGCCTGATGATCGGTGCCGGACTCACCGGCCGCTCGTTCATTCCACTGCTTTCGAGCTTTGCCTGCGCGGTGCCGGGGATCATGGCGGCGCGGACGATTCAGGACCCGCGCGATCGTCTGGCGACGATCCTGGTCGCACCGCTGATGACCTGCTCGGCGCGTCTGCCGGTCTATGCGCTGCTGATCGGCGCCTTCATCCCGGAACGCACGGTGGGCGGTGTCTTCAATCTTCAGGGCCTGGTGCTGTTCGCGCTGTATGTCGCTGGCATTGTCTCGGCGTTGGCCGTCGCCTACGTCATGAAGCTGGTCCGCCGTGACAAGGCCGAACATTCGCTGCTGCTGGAACTGCCTTCGTATCGTCTGCCGCACGTCACTGATGTGCTGATCGGCCTCTGGGAGCGCGCCAGCATTTTTCTGAAGCGAGTCGGCGGCATCATCCTCACGCTGACCGTACTGCTCTGGTTCCTGTCGACCTATCCGGTCGCCCCTGATGGCTTTGTGGGTGCCGCGATCGACTACAGCTATGCCGGCCGCATCGGCAAGGCGATGGAAGCGCTGTTCGCGCCGATCGGCTTCAACTGGCAGATCTGCATCGCGCTGATTCCAGGTCTTGCGGCGCGGGAGGTCGCGGTCAGCTCGCTGGCGACGGTCTACGCGGTCTCGGCCACCGGCGACGAAGCTGCCGGACAACTGCTGCCGCTGATCGCCGCGCAATGGTCGCTGGCCACCGCCCTCAGCCTGATCGTCTGGTATGTGTTTGCGCCGCAGTGCGTATCGACCCTGGCCGTGATCCGCCGCGAAACCCAATCCTGGAAGATCGTTGCGCTGGCCACCGGCTATTTGTTCGCACTGGCCTACGGCGCGTCCTGGATCACCTTCCGCATCGCGAGCGCACTGACATGAGCGCCGCCGCTACCACGACTGGATTCGGCGGCATCGTCGAAACCGCGGTGGTCGCGGTGATCGTCGCCGTGTTCGCCTGGCGCGGCCTGCGCCAATTGCTGCCTTCGGTGCATCGGCGGCTGGTCAACGGGCTGCGCCGAGTGCTGGGTCTCGAGGTCGCAGAATCTTCGAGCGCTGCGGCTGGCTGCGACAGCGGTTGCGGCACCTGCAACAACTGCGGCACGAAAACCCCATCGCCGGCGGCCGATGAAGCGCCGCTGCACTTCCAGCCACGGAAGCGCTGAGCGGATCAGTTCTGCCGCCGTTCTGCGCATTCCTCTGCGTCCGCAACGAAAACGCCCCGATCCGGCATGACCAGATCGGGGCGCATTTATTTGGTGGACAGTACAGGGCTTGAACCTGTGACCCCCGCCGTGTGAAGGCGATGCTCTACCACTGAGCTAACTGTCCGAGGCGCGCATTGTAGGGATGCGCATCGGTCGCTGCAATCGTTTTTGATCAGGCTTTTGATCGAGCCCGGCCGTGGTCCACCGCTGGTGCGAAAGCGACTGGCTACTGCGCTTCAACCGTGCGGCAAGCGCAGACCCAGTTCGACGATCTTGATGCCATCCATCTTGCGGACCACCAGTTCCATGTCGCCGAGCCGCAGACGGTCGCCGACCACCGGCTTGTGCAGCACGCTGGTGATGAACGCCGACAGGGTCCATTCGGTCGTCGATTCCGGCACCTCGACGCCATAGGCGTTGACCAGATCGGCAACCCGCGCCTCGGGGCTGATCACGAACTCGCCGAAGTAGCGCTGCTGCTCTACGGCCTGCTGGCCGCTGGTCGACTGGAACAGCTGGTCGAGTTCCGGCAGTTCGGTCTTCGAGACGATCAGCGACAGGTAGTCGCCGCCTTTCAGCGTGCCCCAGTCGCGATACGGCACCAGCTTGCCGGCGCGGGTCAGGCTGACGATCCGTGAATGGTCCTCGATCGGCAGCTGCTTCGGCTTCTTGCCGACCAGCGCACTGGTCCGCGCCAGCCGATAGCTGACCATCTCGTAGCCGCGGGTGCCGGGCAGGTCGATGTCGGCACGGCGCACGCGCGTGGTCACCGGCGGCATCTGAAGGCCGAGCAGGCGCGCGGCGGGGGCGACGGTCCAGCCCTGGACGATCAGCGAGACCAGCACGATGAAGAAAGCGACATCGAAGAACAAAGTCGCGTTCTCGAGTCCGGCCAGCAGCGGAAAGGTTGCCAGCACCATCGGCACCGAACCGCGCAGGCCGACCCAGCCTAGATAGACCTGTTCACGCCAAGGGAAGTGGAACGGCAGCAGCGACACCGCCACCGCCACCGGCCGGGCAATGAAGATCAGTACGGCGGCGGTGATCAAGGCAGGAATCGCTTCGTCGACCATCCGGCTCGGAGTGGCAAGCAGGCCCAGCACCAGGAACATGCCGATCTGCGCCAGCCAGGCGATGCCATCCTGAAAGCGCTTGATGCTGGCGAAGGCGCGCACCGGCTGGTTGCCGAACATCAGGCCGGCCAGGTAGACGGCGAGGAAGCCGCTGCCGCCGAGCGAGGCAGTGACGCCATAGATCAGCAGACCGCCGAACATGGTCAGCAGCGGATACAGCGAATCACCGAGTTCGACTTCGTTGATGGTGCGGATCAGCAGATAGCCACCGGCGTAGCCGAGACCGATGCCGAGCGCGATCTGGGTGACCAGCAATTCGGCGACTTCCATGACGCCGTAGGTCTCGGGCGCCAGCACGTAATGGACCAGACCGATGGTCAGCATCACCGCCATCGGATCATTGGTGCCGGACTCGATCTCCAGCGCCGAGCTGATGCGATTGTTCAGGCGCACCGAGCGGGTTGAGAGCAGCGAAAACACCGCGGCGGCGTCGGTTGAGCCGACGATCGCGCCGATCAGCAAACCTTCGGCGATCGGCAGATGGAACAACCAGGCGGCGACCGCGCCGATGATCGCCGTGGTAATCAGCACGCCGACCGTGGCCAGCATCAGCGCCGGCCTCAGGCCGACGCGGAAATTGGAGAGCGGCGTCCGCAGACCACCGTCGAACAGGATCAGCGCCAGCGCAGCGGTTCCAGCGAGATTGGCCGCCGAGTAGTCCGCGAACTTGATGCCGCCGGGGCCGTCTTCACCCGCCAGCAGGCCGACGATCAGAAACACCAGCAACAGCGGCACGCCCAGCCGCGGCGTGATCGCCGTCGCCAGGATGCTGATCAGGAACAGCGTTCCTGCGACGAGAATGCTGTGGCTTGCGACTTCCATCGGGGACGGCGGGTGCTGGTGACGGGCAGGGCCGGACGGCCGCCTTCATCGAGATGCTAGCGGATCGCGCGGCAGCAAACCGGGCGATCGTGCACAGAGCGCAGCAATTGAAGAAATCAGCCTTGCGCCACGCGGCTGTATGCAGCAATCAGGCGCGTGGCTCGTCCTGTGGCCAGTGCTGTTGCGCAGGCGTGGGAACTGCGGCCAGACCTTTTTGTCATACTCGCGACCTCTTCGACGCCTGCTGCTGACCCATGAAATCGACCCTCGTTGCCGCTGCTCTGCTGTTCATTGCCGTTGTGGCACCGGCGCAGGCGGGGGACGCTGCCGCTGAGAAGATCGCCAAGCAACTCGGCCTCAAGGTGGAGAACATCCGGCCATCGCCGATCGCCGGCGTCTACGAGATCCAGCACGAGCGCGAGTTCGCCTATGTCACGGCCGATGCCCGCTATCTGCTCCGCGGTGATCTCGTCGATCTGAAGACCGGCGAAGAGCTGACCGAGGTGCATCGCCGCAGCGATCGTCTCGAAGTGATCGGCAAGCTGGCCCAGAACAAGCTGATCGAGTTCGCACCGGCACCGCCGCAGATCGCCAAGTACACGATCACCGTATTCACCGATGTCGACTGCGGCTACTGCCGCAAGCTGCATTCGGAGATCGCCCAGTACAACGCCCAGGGCATCGCGATCCGCTATGCGTTCTTCCCGCGCTCGGGCCCGGATACCGATTCCTGGCGTACCGCCGAGGCGGTGTGGTGCTCGGCCGACCGGCAGAAGGCACTGACCGAAGCCAAGACCGGCGCGACGATCAAGGTCAAGGGCAAGCTCTGCGACAACCCGATCGCCGAGGAATATCAGCTGGCCCAGGATCTCGGCATCCGCGGCACGCCGATGATGGTGTTCCCGAACGGCGAAGTGTTCCCCGGGTACATCCCGGCGACGGCGCTGGCGCAGAAGCTGGCGGAAGCGAGCGCCAAGCCGAAGGGCTGATCCGAGCCGCAAGCCGTTCGCAGCGGCTTCACTTCATCCGGTAGCCGACACCCGGCTCGGTGACGATCAGGCTCGGCTGCTCGGGATTCGCCTCGAGCTTGGCGCGCAGCTGGCGGATGTAGACGCGCAGGTAGGCGACATCGCCGGCATCGTCTTGCTGCCAGACCTCGCGCAGCAGGTGGCGATGGGTCAGCACCTTGCCGGCGTGGATCACCAGTTGCTGGAGAATCCCGTACTCCTTCGGTGACAACCGCACCTCTGCGCCATCACGCAGCACCACCCGGCGCACCAGATCGACACTCAGGCCATCGCGCACGAACAGCGGCGGCGTGCCCTGGCTCTGCATGCGGTGGCGCAGCGCTGCACGAATGCGGGCCAGCAGTTCGTCGACGCTGAAGGGTTTGGTCACGTAGTCATCGGCACCGGCGTCGAGCGCGCGCACCTTGCCGTCGTCGTCGGTACGGCTGGACAGCACGATGATCGGCACCGCGGAATCAGCGCGTAGCACCTCGATGACCTTCAGGCCATCGCCATCCGGCAGGCCCAGATCGAGCAGGATCAGGTCCGGCCGCTCGCTGGCGGCCACGGCCAGCGCTTCGGCGACGCTGCCGGCTTCGAGCACCTTGTAATCGTTGACCTGCAAGGTGTTGCGCAGCAGCCGCCGGATCGGCAGCTCGTCGTCGACGATTAGCACGCGACCTTGTTCGAGGCTCATGAATGCAGACTCATGGCGACGCCGGCGAGGGCACCGCATCGGGCAACACCGCCGGTGCTTCGGCGATCAGTTCCGGCGAGAACTCGATCAGGAATTCCGCACCGTGCGCGCCGCTGACCTCGTTGCGATTGCGGGCGTGGATGCGGCCCCCCATCGCCAGCACGAAGCCGCGACAGATGGCCAGGCCCAGGCCGGTGCCGGCGCGCGCGCGGTCGGCGTCTTCGCGCACCCGGTAGAACTTGTCGAAGATGCGATCGAGATCGGCCGGTGGCAGGCCTGGGCCGTCGTCGCGGACGGCGATGACGATGCTGAAGCGATGGCGGGCGACAGCAACTTCGATGGTGCTGCCGGCCGGCGTGTACTTCGCAGCGTTGTCGAGCAGGTTGACCAGCACCTGATCCATCAGCGCTTCATCGAGCAGCAGCATCGGCAGGCCGGGCGGAATGCTCAGCTTCAGCTTGTGTCCGGTCAGTGCCGGCTGGCAGCGGCGCACCGCGGCGGCGATCAGATCGGCGAGATCGCAGGGCTCGCGCCGTGCTTCCAGCGCACCGGCATCGATGCGGGTCATGTCGAGCAGATTGGCGACGTAGCGGTTCAGTCGCTCGGCTTCGTCCTGGGCGCTGCCCAGCAGCTCATCGCGGGTCGCCTCGTCATAGCGGGTACCGAATGACCGCAGGCTCGCCAGGGTGCCGATGATCGAGGCCAGCGGCGTGCGCAGATCGTGGGATACCGAGGTCAGCAGCGAGGCGCGCAGCTTCTCGGTCTCGGCGAGCATTCGCGCCTGATCGACATCCTTGGCAAGCCGGATCCGCTCGGTGGCGATCGCCGCCAGATCGACCAGCGCGTCGAGCAGGCGGCGATCATCCGGCGTCAGACGGAAATCCGGCTGCGCGCGGCTGATGCCGACCACGCCGCGGGTGCCCTGGCCGGTACGCAGCGGCAGGAACAGGCAGCGGCCGCCGGGCAGGGTGTCGGTGCCGCGGCCGGTCGGCTGGTTGCGATCCCAGCACCAGCTCGCAGCAGCCAGATCGGCTTCGCCGAGCACGGTTTCGGCCGGCGAGCTGGCCATCGTCGTCAGCCGGCCGCTGGCATCGGGTAGCAGCAGCAGGGCATCGACTTCCAGCATGTTGGCGATCTGCGCGGCGGTGACTGCCATCAGCGTGTCGAGCTTGCGGATACCGGCCAGCTTGCGGCTGAAAGCGAGCAGCTCGGTCGTGGTCAGCGCCTGATCGTGGGCGGTTTCCGCGTGCAGCCGTTCGCGGGCCGTCAGGGTGCTGGTCAGCACCGCTGCGGCGCAGAAGAAGATCAGCGCCAGCACCTGGCTCGGATCGGCGACGTTGAAGGTGTAATGCGGCTCGGTGAAGAAGAAGTTGTAGGCCAGGGTGCTGGAGACCGACGCAAAGATCGACGCACCCAGGCCGTAGCGCGTGGCGCTCCACAGCACAGCCGCGAGATAGACCAGCGAGATGTTCGGCACCGATACCAGCGCATCGAGCACGCGGCCCACCAGGGTCGCCATGGCGACCATGACGCCAGTGGTGACATAGGCGGAAATCTCGCGACTGGCCGGGCGCCGTGGTCGAGCCACCGGTGTGCCGTCACCATCGTCGCCACCGGGGACGGCTGTGGGATCCTCGGCCAGGATGTGCAGGTCGATGCCGCCGGCATCGCTCAGCAGCTCGGTGACCACCGAGCCATGCCGCCAGGAAAACCACCAGGGCCGAGTGGTCTTGCCGACGACGATCTGAGTGATGTTGTTGTTGCGCGCCCAGCCCAGCAAATCGGCCGCGATATGCCGCGAGCCGGGCAGGCTCAGCGTTTCCGCCCCCAGCGATTCGGCCAGCCGCAAGGTATCGGCGATCCGCATCTGCGCCTTTTCGCCGAGCGAACGGGTGCGCGTGGTTTCGACATGCAGCGCGAACCAGGGCGCGTCCAGACGATCGGCGATGCGCTTGGTCCGCCGCACCACTTCGGCGGCGGCCGGCGATTCGTTGACGCAGACCATCAGCCGCTCGCCTGCCACCCACGGCCCGCGGATCGCATGGCTGCGCATGTAGGCGCGCATCTGGTCATCGACCCGTTCGGCCGTACGACGCAGCGCCAGTTCGCGCAGTGCGGTGAGATTGCCGGGCTTGAACCAGTTCTTCAGCGCCGCCTGCGCCTGCGCTTCGGCGTAGACCTTGCCGTCGTTCAGGCGCTCGATCAGCTCCTGCGGCGTCAGATCGACGATCTCGACTTCATCGGCCGTATCGAAGACCTGATCGGGCACCGTCTCGCGCACTCGCACGCGCGTGATCCGGGTCACCACATCGTTGAGACTTTCGATGTGCTGGATGTTCAGGGTCGACCAGACATCGATGCCGGCAGCCAGCAGTTCGGCAACATCCTGATAGCGCTTCGGGTGGCGCGAGCCTTCGGCGTTGCTGTGCGCCAGCTCGTCGACCAGCACCAGCTGCGCGCGCCGGCGCAGCAGGCCGTCGAGATCCATCTCCTGCAGCATCCGGCCGCGGTAGGGGATGTCGCGGCGCGGCTGCATTTCCAGGCCCTCGGTCAGCGCCAAGGTGTCACGCCGACCATGGGTCTCGACGATGCCGATCACCACATCGACGCCTTCGCTGCGCTTGCGGTGCGCCGCTTTCAGCATCGCGCAGGTCTTGCCGACGCCCGGTGCGGCGCCGAGAAAGATCCGCAACTGGCCGCGCGTGGCGGCCTTCGCTGCTTCCAGCAGCGCTTCCGGTGACGGACGTTGCCGCTCGTCGGCGCTCATGGTTCAGCTTTCGCTGCGCACGCGCCGCATGACCTTAATCCGCTCGATGCGCGGGCCGGTGACTCTCTGCACGGTGATCTCGTGTGCGCCGATGACGATCTGATCACCACGCACCGCGATGCGATCGAGCTTCTGCATCACCAGGCCGGCCACGGTATCGACATCCTCGCTGCCATCGATCTCGGCGCCGAGCACGCGCTCCAGCCGGTAGACCGGCGTATCGCCACGGAGCAGCAGGCTGCCATCGGCGAGATGGACGATGCGCCGATCGACCTGGCCGGCGCGGCGCGGCTCGTACTCGTCGACGATCTCGCCGAGCATCGCTTCGAGTACGTCTTCCAGAGTCACGAAGCCATCCATGGTGCCTTCGAAATCGTCGACCAGCGCCAGATGTGGCGCACCCTGGCGGAAGCGGCGCAGCACTTCAAGTGCCGGCGTGTCTTCGCGGAAACGATGGATGTCGCGGGCCAGGCGGCGCAGGCGCTGCGGGTAATCGTCGCCCGGTGGTTCGAGCAGCAGATCCTTGACGTGGACGACGCCGACGATGGCCTCGTCCTCATCGAGCAGCGGATAGCGGCTGTAGCCGTACTTCTGGACGATCCGCCGCACTTCGGCGTGGCTGCTGTCGTGATCCAGGCCGATCATCTCGCGGCGCGTGCGCATCAGATCGCTGGCGACCAGATCCTGCAGCTCCAGCGTGTGCGCCAGCATGATGTTGAGGTTCGACTCCGGCTTGTCGCCGGCGGCATGGCTGAGATGCAGGATCATCTTCAACTCGTCATGCGTGTAGCTGTTGTTGGCATCGTGGCCGCCGGTGCCTTCGAGGCCGGCCGCCTTCAGCGCGATGTTGGCGCTGCGGTTCAGCAGTTCGATCGCCGGATACATCAGCCAGTAGAACGCGTACAGCGGCGTCGCCGTCCACAGCGACACGCCTTCCGGCTGACGGATCGCCATCGACTTCGGCGCCAGCTCGCCGATGACGATATGCAGAAACGAGATCACCGTGAACGCGACGATGAACGCAATCGTGTGCATGGTGCGTTCGTTGTCGATACCGGCCATGGTCAGCAGCGGTTCCAGCAGGCTGGCAAACGCCGGTTCGCCGACCCAGCCGAGGCCGAGTGAAGACAGGGTGATGCCGAGCTGGCAGGCCGACAGATAGGTATCGAGCCGACCATGCACCTTGCCGAGAATGCGGCCCCGCCAGCCGTTCTGCGTGCTGAGTTCCTGCGCCCGCGTGGTGCGCAGCTTGACTAGCGAAAACTCCGCGGCGACGAAGAAGCCGTTCAGCACCACGAGCGCGAATGCCAGTGCGACCAGCAACGCGTTGTCGAAAGAAGACATGAGACCGTGCGGCATGCCCCAGGATGGAGGCCGGGGGCAGTATATCGTCCGCTGGGAAAAGGTCCGTCATGACCTTCATGGGCTCGATGTAACTTCGATGCCGTCGCTGGTTCGCCACCGAAAGCTCGGTAGCCGGTTCAGGGTATGGCAGCGGTGATCGGCGCCAGCTGGTCGAGCGCCAGGTTCAGCACCAGCACGTTGACCACCGGCTCGCCGATCAGGCCGAGCGCATCGTGCTCGGCCTTGGCAGCCACCAGCTCACGCAGCTTCTGCGCATCGAGCTTGCGAGCCTTGGCGATGCGCGGCAGCTGGAATTCGGCTGCGGCCAGTGAAATCTGCGGATCGAGCCCGCTGCCGGAGGTGGTGACCAGATCGACCGGCACCGCGGCTTTCGGATTCTCGGCGGCGAGCTTGTCGGCATCGGCCTTGACCCGATCGAGCAGCGCTTTCGAAGTCGGGCCCAGATTCGAGCCGCTAGAAGACGACGCGTTGTACGGATCCGGCGAGGTCGCCGATGGCCGGCCGTGGAAGTACTGTTCGCCAGCGAAGGTCTGGCCGATCAGCTCGGAGCCGATGACCTTGCCATCACGCTCGATCAGACTGCCGTTGGCCTGATACGGGAACAGTGCCTGGGCAAGGCCGGTGATCGCCAGCGGGTAGGCGATGCCGGTCAGCGCGGTGAACAGCGCCAGCAGGACGATGGCGGGACGTAGTTGTTGCAGCATGGGGTTGCTCCAGTTCGTTGTGGCTGTTCAGCCGGGCTCAGGCCAGGCCGAGCGCAGTGATGGCGAGATCGATCAGCTTGATGCCGATAAACGGCGCGATCAGGCCGCCACCGCCGTAGATCGCGAGATTGCGGGCCAGCAACTGGCCGGCGCCGACCGGGCGATAGCGCACGCCGCGCAGCGCCAGCGGAATCAGCACGATGATGATCAGCGCGTTGAAGATGATCGCCGAGAGGATCGCGCTCTGCGGGCTGTGCAGGCCCATCACGTTCAGCGCATCGAGCTGCGGATAGAACGAGGCGAACAGCGCCGGCACGATGGCGAAATACTTGGCCACGTCGTTGGCGATCGAGAACGTGGTCAGCGCGCCGCGGGTCATGAGTAGTTGTTTGCCGATGCCGACGATCTCGATCAGCTTGGTCGGATCGGAATCGAGATCGACCATGTTGCCGGCCTCGCGGGCCGCCACGGTGCCGGTCTGCATCGCGACACCGACATCGGCCTGGGCCAGCGCCGGCGCGTCATTGGTGCCGTCGCCGCACATCGCCACCAGACGGCCGCCGGCCTGCTCCTTGCGGATCAGTGCCAGCTTGTCTTCCGGGGTCGCTTGCGCGAGGAAGTCATCGACGCCGGCTTCGGCGGCGATCGCTGCGGCAGTCAGCGGGTTGTCGCCGGTGATCATCACCGTGCGAATGCCCATGCGGCGCAGTTCGGCGAAGCGCTCCTTGATGCCGCCCTTGACGATGTCCTTCAGGTGGATCACGCCGAGCACGCGCTCGTCGCGAACCACCGCCAGCGGCGTGCCGCCGAGTTTCGAGATGCGCTCGGCAATCGCTTTCAGCTCCGCCGGCACTGCGCGGCTGCCGCCGAGGCGGCTGACGTAGTCGATCACCGAATCGACCGCACCCTTGCGAATCACTGCACCGTCGATGTCGATGCCGGACATCCGCGTCTGCGCGGTGAACGGAATGAATCGGGCACCCGAGCCGGCGAGGTCGCGGCCGCGCAGGCCGTACTTCTCCTTGGCCAGCACGACCACGCTGCGGCCCTCCGGCGTTTCATCGGAGAGGCTGGCGAGCTGCGCCGCTTCGGCCAGTTCGCGATCGGTGACGCCAGGCACCGGCACGAACTCGGCAGCCTGACGATTGCCCAGCGTGATGGTGCCGGTCTTGTCGAGCAGCAGGGTGTCGACATCGCCTGCGGCTTCCACTGCACGGCCGGACAGCGCCAGTACGTTGAAACGCACCAGGCGATTCATGCCGGCAATGCCGATCGCCGACAACAGCGCGCCGATGGTGGTCGGGATCAGGGTCACGAACAGCGCGACCAGCACGATCACCGGCACATCGCCGCCAGCGTATTTGGCGAAGCTTGGAATCGAGGCCACCGCGAGCACGAAGATCAGGCTCAAGCCGGCGAGCAGGATGTTCAGCGCCAGCTCGTTCGGCGTCTTCTGGCGCGAGGCACCTTCGACCAAGGCGATCATCCGGTCGAGAAAGCCCGAGCCGGGTGCCGCGGTGATCCGCACGATGATGCGATCCGACAGCACCCGCGTGCCGCCGGTCACCGCCGAGCGATCGCCGCCGGCTTCGCGGATCACGGGCGCCGATTCGCCGGTGATCGCCGATTCGTCGATCGTCGCGATGCCTTCGATCACTTCACCATCGGCCGGCACCAGATCGCCGGTTTCGGCGACCACGCAGTCACCGGCCTTGAGCACCGTGGCCGGCACCTTGATCTCATCGGTGCGATTGGCGTTGAGCTTGCGCGCAACGGTCTGGGTGCGGGTCAGCCGCAGGCTCGCGGCCTGCGCCTTGCCGCGGCCTTCGGCCAGCGCTTCGGCGAAATTCGCGAACAGCACGGTGAACCACAGCCAGACGATCACCTGGGCCGAGAACAGCAGCGGCGCGCCCGACGAATTGCCTATTGCGGCATCACGGACAAACAGGATGCTGGCCAGCAGCGAGACCAGACCGGTGATGAAGATCACCGGATTCTTGGCCAGACTCTTCGGGTGCAGCTTGATGAAGGCATCGCGCAGCGCAGGGCCCAGCAGTGCGCTGTCCAGCATCGTGGTAGCAGAAGTTTTCATGGATTCTCTCGAATCCGGATTCCGGGATCAGCCGGAACCCGGCAGATTCAGAACGTGGAACCGGCGAGCATCGCCAGGTGCTCGACCACCGGCCCCAGCGCCAGCGCCGGGAAGTAGGTCAGGCCGCCGACGATCACCACGATCGCCACCAGCAGGCCGATGAACAGCGGCCCATCGGTCGGGAAGCTGCCCGAGGTCGGCGGTGACTTGCTCTTGGCGACCAGCGAGCCGGCGACGGCCAGCATCGGCACGATCACCGCGAAGCGGCCGATCATCATCGCGGCAGCCAGAGTCAGGTTCCAGAACGGCGTGTTAGCGGTGAGGCCCGCAAAGGCGCTGCCGTTGTTGCCGACCGCCGAGGTGTAGGCATAGAGCATTTCGCTGAAGCCATGCGGGCCGGCATTGGCCAGACCCTGCAAAGCGACCGGCGAGACACTGGCCACCGCCAGGAAGCCGAGCAGCGCCAGCGGCATGCACAGGATCGACAGCACAGTGAGCTTGATCTCGCGCGCTTCGATTTTCTTGCCGAGGTATTCCGGCGTGCGGCCCACCATCAGGCCGGCGATGAACAGCGCGACGATGGCAAACAGCAGCATGCCGTACAGGCCGCTGCCGACGCCGCCGAACACCACTTCGCCGAGCATGATGTTGACCAGCGGCACGGCACCGCCCAGTGGCGTGAAGCTGTCGTGCATCGAATTCACCGCGCCACAGGAGGCATCGGTGGTCACCGTCGCGAACAGGGTCGAGGCGGCGATGCCGAAGCGCGCTTCCTTGCCTTCCATGTTGCCGCCGGACTGGATCAGGCTGGCGGTCTGGTCGATGCCCATTGAGGCGAATGCCGGGTTGCCCGCGCTTTCCGCCCAGAACGAAGCCCCAGCGCCGGCCAGGAACAGCACCGCCATCGCGCTGTAGATCGCCCAGCCCTGCAGCTCGTTCTTGACCATGCGGCCGAAGGTGTTGGTCAGCGCGGCGGAGATCAGGAAGATCGCCAGCATCTGAACGAAGTTGGCGAGCGCCGTCGGATTCTCGAACGGATGCGCAGCATTGGCGTTGAAGAAGCCGCCGCCATTGGTGCCGAGCATCTTGATCGCGACTTGCGACGCGACTGGCCCCTGGGCGATCAGCTGCTTGGCGCCTTCGAGCGTGGTCGCTTCCGTGGCGCCGATGAAGTTCTGCGGCGTGCCCTGCCAGACCAGGAACAGCGACAGCAGGATCGACAGTGGCAGCAGCACATAGAGCGTGGCGCGGGTCATATCGACCCAGAAATTGCCCAGGCCTTTACCCTTTTCACGGGCAAAACCACGAATCAGCGCGATCGCCAGCGCGATGCCGGTAGCCGCCGACAGGAAGTTCTGCACCGCCAGGCCGAACATCTGTGTGCCGTGCGACATCGTTGATTCGCCGCCGTAGCTCTGCCAGTTGGTGTTGGTGACGAAGCTCACCGCGGTGTTCAGGCTGAGATCGCCAGTCAGCGCGCCATAGCCCTGCGGATTCAGCGGCAGCCAGCCCTGCAGCTGCTGGATCGCGAACAGCAGCAGATAGCCGCCGAGGCTGAACACCAGCATCGCGGTCGCGTAACGGATCCAGGTCTGATCTTCGTTGCTGCGAACGCCGGCCAGCTTGTAGAAGCCGCGTTCAACCGGGCCGAGGACTATCGACAGCCAGGTGCGTTCACCTTCGAACACCCGCTTCAGATAGCCGCCGAGCGGCCGCGTCGCCAGCGTCAGGATCAGCAGGAACAGCGCGATCAGCAGCCAGCCGTCCGTGGTCGCCGAGGCCGTCACTGGAATTTCTCCGGCTTCAGCAGCGCATAGCCGAGATAGGCCAGCAGGATCAGGACGGCGAAGGCGCCCAACCAATGATCAAAGCTCATCATCGTGCCCTCAGATGCGGTCGCAGAAGAGCACGTAGGAAATCAATACCGCGAAACCGGCCACGCCGAGCAGCAGCAGGAACATCGTCATCGAAATCGCTCCAACGCCGGCAAGCTCCGGCCCGTGCATTGGGCGCCGGGTGGCCGTTGGGAATCGAGACGTCGGGAGGGGGAAAAAAATAAAGAACGCGTAAAGATCGGCTGGATGGCCGGTCCGTCGGGGTGAAGCCCCCTCTCTCCGGGAGAGGGGAGCGAGTCTTACGGAGCGGGTACGCTCTCGACCGGCGTCGCCGTCGTCTTCTCGAC
The DNA here is from genome assembly GCF_000420645.1 of Nevskia ramosa DSM 11499. Lineage (NCBI taxonomy): Bacteria > Pseudomonadati > Pseudomonadota > Gammaproteobacteria > Nevskiales > Nevskiaceae > Nevskia > Nevskia ramosa. The sequence continues at coordinate 1,086,422 of NZ_ATVI01000005.1, forward strand.
TTCACGCGGCGTCTCGACCTTCTGCGGGGCCTGTTCGATGACCGGCGTTGCCCCGGTTTCGGACAGGCTCTGCGCTGCATCGACCTTCGCCCCGGTACGAACCGCATCGACCACCAGGCTGTCGCGACGTACCGCGGCTTCGGTGCTCTTGACGCTGGCGCCGGACTGCAGCGACGAGATCGCCGAATTGACGATGCTCGCGCAACTGGTGCAGCGCGTTTTCGCCAGCAGCTTCTTCAGATCACGATTGGCGGCGTCCGGGCCGCTGGCGGCGCCGGTGATGCGCAGCACTTCGCTGCGATACCAGCGCTCCAGCAGGCCGAAGGCATTGCTGACGCCGGCGACCAGATAGGCGCGCGATTCGGCGTCGATCGCCGGAATCGCTTCGGCGGTGTTCAGGCGGCGCAGCGCCAGTTCGGTCTGGGCGGCGTCTTCGCTGCTCGGGGCATCGTCGTCATCGGCATAGCGATGGACCACGGTGTCTACGGCGTCGATTGCGCGGAAACCATCGAGCAGGGTGGCCCAGGTGCGACGCGTGGTCGGCGTGGCACTGGCCAGGGCTTCATCGAGGCAGGCATCGAGCCGCGTCGAACGGGCGACCATGTAGCGCTGCCAGTAGCTGTAGCGCGGGCTGTCGGTACCAGGCAGCGCCAGCCGCTGATAGCGCCAGGCAGCGCGCGACAGGCGATCGATCGAACCACCGGATTCGCGGATGTCGGCCAGCACGATGCGCCGCTTCAGCAGCAGGTCTTCGAGGAAGGCCTGGCGGCCGGTCAGCGCACCGGTGGCGATGGCATCGGCGGTCTTTGCCAGGGTGCCGCGATCGGTGGCGCAAGGTCCGCCCTGGGCAACCAGATCATCGATCGGCCGGTAATCGCTGACTCTCAGATCGAACAGCAGATAGGGCGTGGTGAACGGCATGCTCTTGCCGTCCTTCTGGACGCAGAGCTTCGGGTTCTCGATTTCCAGGCTGCAGAGATCGACTTCAGTGGCGACCGGCGGCCGCTTCTTGTCCTCGTTGAGCAGCACGAAAGCGACCACGCGGCCATCGAGACCGTCGAGCGTCTCGGCGACCTGGAAGGTGTATTCCTTCTTGCGCTCCCACTTGCGGTTGGCGCTGGTCGCCGACTTCTCCAGCATCGGCACCACGAAGGTCTGGAACGCGGTGATCGGCACGCCGCCGAGCACGGTGGCGACGCCGGTGATTGCGGCCGGCGTCTTCTTGATCGTTTCCATCAGCGGGCCGAGCGTCGCCGCACCGCTCTCGGTGACGCCGCGGACGATCAGGGTCAGGGTCGCGGCACCAGTCAACGAACCAGCCTTGACGACGATGCCGCCGGCCAGGGTGCGAGCGGTCAGATCCTCGCTGCTGGCCTTGTCGACGTCATAGCTGAGCAGCGGCACTTCCGGCGCCACCGTGTCTCGGCCGGGGCCGGCGAGCGGCTGCAGCTTGGCGGTGACCACGATCAGCTTGGGCGCATCGCTGCCATAGAACTTCAAGCGCTCGGCGTCGACGCCGATGTTGCTCGACACCTGCACCTGCAGATAGCCGTCCTCGCCAAGTTCGGAAACCCGCGCGCCCGGCGCATGGCCGAGCTCCACCGTCGCGGTCTCGATGAAGCGGGACGACGAGGCGCAGCCGCTCAGCAGCAACAGCGGAACGACGGCGGCGAGGGCGAAGCGGGCGCGAAGCATCATGAGCAGGCAGTGAAAGTGGTGACAGGACGACAACACGAGGGACAGCGTAAAGCCCGCAGCGGTTCAGTCCTCAGTTCGGTTTGATGGCATCGGCAGCCAGCTCGCCGTCGCTGTCAGCACCAGCCCGGCGCGGATCGCGCGGCCTGGAAACACCTTGCCGATCGCATCGACATAGGCATCCATCTGGCTGCGATGCTGCTGCACGAGGCTGGCGGCATCCGGGCGCGGCGCAGTCTTGTAATCGACGATCCACAGCTGCGCACCGTCGTCGATCAGGCGGTCGATGATGCCGTTGCGCGGCGTGCCGTCATCGGCCTGCCACTGCACCGGCACTTCATTCCAGGCCCGCACGAGCCGTGCCGGATCGAACAGCATGGTCAGCTGCGGGCTGGTCAGCACGGTTCGGGCTTCGGCGAGCCATCCGTCAGTGAGGCTCGGATCGACGATTTCACCGAACTGGGCTTCCAGCTGAGCGACCAGACCGTCTGCACGCAGTGCGAGACCGCGCACCAGCTGCTCGATCAGCCAGTGAATCGCCCGGCCGCGCAGCACGGCGTCGGGATCGCGTGCCGTGCCGTGGCTGGATGGGGTCGCGCCCGTGCGCAGCAACGCGGGCAAGCGTTCACGCAGACGCGGCGATTCGGCAGGCGCTGCCGCAGTGGTGGCCACGGCCGCTGCAGGGATCACCGGAAAATTGCCGAGGCGGATTCCGAGCGTGCCTTCCGGTGCATCGGCCAGCGGTTGCATGCCATGTTCGGCGACCAGCTGGATCATCGCGTCCACGGCGTGCTGGTGCCAGCGGCGCAGCCGGTCTTCCTGCTTCTGCGCGAACGCCGACACGAACAGGTACTGGCGAGCGCGGGTGGTGGCGACGTACAGCAGGTTCAGCACTTCGCGATCCTGCTTTTTGCGACGCGTTTCGATCAGTTCTTCGCTGCGGGCATCGCGCTCCGGTTTGGCGCCGATCAGCACGAACGCGCGGGGCCGGTCGGCGTCCGATGGCCAGTCGACCAGCCAGCCGGCATCGCGGCTGCTCGGCGTCGGCGCGGTGTTGACCACGAACACGGCTGGCGCTTCCAGGCCCTTAGAGGCATGCACGGTCATCACCCGTACCGCATCGGCGGTGGCCGGCGGCGCTTCGTCGGGCGCGTCCTTGCCGGCGGCGGCGAGCCTGGCAAGCGCCTGATTCAGGCGGCCGAGCGTCGGATAGCGGCCCTGGTCGATGTTCAGCACCTGCTGCATCAGCGCGCCCAGATTGACTCTGATGCGCCGGTCTGCAGGCATCACCGCTTCATAGCGTGATGCGAGATCCAGCTCGCCGTCGATACGGTCGAGCAGGTCGTGGGCGGGCAGGCGGCTGGCGGCCTTAAGCCATGCCGCGATGGCCGCGGCCGCGCGCGCCAGCGGTTCGCCCAAGGCATCGTGCCCGGCGTCGCGGCTGGCAAGCGACTGCAAGCGACTCCACCAATCGCGGCCGTCGTCGCGGGCCAGGGCCAGTTGCACCAGATCGTCGTCGCTGGCCGCGAACATCGGCGAGCGCAGCACCTGGGCCAGATCGAGATCGCGCTGCGGGCTGTCGAGCAAGCGCAGCAAGGCCATCAGATCGCGCGCCAGCACGGTATCGAGCAGACCGCCGCGCGCCGATCCCACGAATGGAATCCTCGCTTCGGCCAGCGCCTGCTCGATGGCGCGCAGATGCGTGCGTTCGCGGGCCAGGATCATCACGTCGGCATAGCCGAGCGCACGCGGTGGCTGGCCGTCGACGGCGACCGGTAGCCGGGCATCGATCAGCGCACGGATGCGCGCCGCGACCTGGGCGCCTTCGCGGGCGGCAAGGCTCTGCTCCTCGTCCGCAAGCGCCTCGGTCAGCGGATCGCGCAAGGTACCGACGACCAGTTGCTTGCGGTCGAGCTTGTCGGCTGCAGCGGCGACCAGGGCTTCGACCTCGGGCACGACTCGCGGCAGCACTTCCACCGCGCCCCAGTCGTCGCTGCGATGAGTGGCGTGCGGCTCGAAACCGATCGTCGTCGCGTCCTCGCCGGTGAACAGCGCGTTGACGAACGCGATCACCGCCGGGGCGCTGCGCCGTGAATCGTTGAGCGGCTGCTTGACGCCGCCAAGGCGGTCGCACAGGTAGTCACCGGCACGCGCCAGCAGTTCCGGATTGGCACGCCGGAAGCCGTAGATGCTCTGCTTCGGATCGCCGACCACGAAAGCGCTGCGCGGTCGTTCCCGGTCCTCGGCCATGTTGTCGAGGATGGTCAGCAGCAGCGACCACTGGGTCGGGCTGGTGTCCTGGAATTCGTCGAGCAGCAGGTGGTCGATGCGGCGATCGAGCTTGTATTGCACCCAGTCGCGATCCGGGCCGCGCAATAGTTTCCAAGCCTGCCATTCGAGATCGTCGAAGCCGAGCGCATTGCGTGCTCGCAGCGCTTCGTCACGCGCGGCCAGCAAGCGGATGCCGAGCGTTGCCGCAGCGACACCGCGCTGCCAGTTGCGGCGGGCGATGCGGGCGCAAGCGATGGCTTCGAGCGTGGTGCAGATCGTGTCGTAGACCGCCATGAAGCGGGCGAATTCGGCCTGGCTGACCTTGGCCTTGATCTTCAGCTTGCGGCGTTCGCCATCGGTCAGGAACTTCTGCGCGGCCGCGAAGCGAGCAAGGGCGTCGGTGGCGGCCAGTGCTGCCGCCGGCACCTCGGCCTTCAGATGGCCGAGCCCGCCGAAATCGGTCAGCAGGTCATAGGCACGGCTCAGCTGCTCGACGAATTCCGGCGTCATCAGCGCCGCTTCCGGAGGTGTTGCGTCGTCCGGATCGACGCCGAGTTCGTCGGCCAGCATCGCCGAGTAGTTGGCGATCTGCTCGTCGGCCGGCCAGTCCTGCACCAGCGCACGCCAGTCGCTGCGCTGCTGGATGAAGCCATCGAGCCAGCCGCGCAGCTGGTGTTCGCTGGCACCGTCGTCGATCAGCTGCCTGAAGGCCCGGGCTTCCGCGCTGTCCGGCTGGCGATGCAGCGCGTCGAGCAGCGTGGTCCAGGCTTCGGCCAGCAGTTCGCGCTCGTCTTCCAGCAGCGTGTAGCCGGGCGGAATGCCGGCCTCGATCGCGAAGCGGGTGAGCAGGTCCTGGCAGAACGCATGCAGGGTCAGTGCGCGCAAGCCGAACGGCGCTTGCAGCAGGCGCTCGTACTGGCTGCGCGCCAGCGCTCGCAGCGTGTCGTCTGGCCGCAGGTCGATGTTGATCAGCTCGCGATCGAGCGCCTCGTCGCTGGCGAAAGCCAGTTCGCGCAACCGGCTTTCGACCCGCTCGCGCATCTCGGCCGCGGCCTTGCGGGTGAAGGTCAGCGCGAGAATGCCGCCGGGGTCGGTGCCGGCCAGCAGCAGGCGCACGACTCGCGACACCAGCTGCCAGGTCTTGCCGCTGCCGGCCGACGCGACGACGCTGACCGAGCGAGCCGGATCGAGCGCGAGCTTCACGAGGCCGCTACCCAGCTGCCACGCCGACACAGGCCGCTGTGATCGCAATGCTCGCAGACCGCAGCCGCGCCATTTGCCGGCAGCGCATGGCCAGCCTCGAGGCGGCTGCGCAGCGATTGCAGTCGGGTTTCGATGGCCGACAGCAGCGGGGTCAGCGTCTCGTCCGGCAGGCTGACGATGCGCTTGTGCGCGGCCAGATCGCCGCCGAGCTTCCAGTACTCGATCGCCGCCGGATCTTCCACCGCCAGCGCGTAATGCGGCAGTTGCACCGCTTCGCCGGAAACCATTGCCTTGGCATCGGGCACCCGGCTGCCGGTCTTGTAATCGACGATGGTGGCGCCTTCGGTACGGTGCTCGATGCGATCGACCAGGCCGCCGAGCGTCCAGCCGGCGTGCTCGCGGGGCAGCTCGACTTCAACTTGCACCCGGGCATCGCTGCGTTCGGCCAGTTGCACGGCCAGCCAGGGCCGGACCCTGGCGAACTCGCGCTGCCAGACGGCGGCCATCGGCCGACTCGCGAGATCGGGTGCGAACACGGCGTCGGCCAGCGTTTCGAGATAGCGGGCGATCGGCTCGGCTGCAGCCGGGCCGGCATACGGCGGCGGCAATGCTGGATCGCGCTGCTCGTGGAAGGCGCAGAGGATGCGATGCACGCGATCGCCGTAGTCGCTGCGATCCGGCTCGGCATCCGGGTCCTGGCCGGCGTCGAGGCGCAGGTTCTTCGCCGCATGCCAGCGGTAGGGACATTCGATCAGCTGCTGGTGGCTGCCGGCACTCAGGTGGGACGGCAGCAGCGCTGCCGACGCCATCGGTGCCGGCATGGCCTGCGGCTGCAGATCGACGGCGACGCGCGGCGCGATCCGGGTCGCGGCCAGGCCGGCGCGAGCGGCGAGTGCGCTGTCGTGCAGCGGATCATGCCCGGCGGCCTGCGCCTGCGCTGCCAGCGCTTCCAGCCAGGGCGAGGGCTGCGGCGTGTCGCCGTCCTCGGCGGCCGCATAGCTGGCGATCACCATCGGCGCGGCTTCGAGCAGGCCGCGCAGCCGGCTCAGCCCCAGCGCCTGCCGTACCGGCCAGCCTTCCAGCCCCAGCTCGGCGCGCACCGCGTGGTTGAACAGCACTTCGCCGGGCGCGGCACCGGGCAGCGCGGCGCGAGTCGCCGACGCCAGCACGATGACGTCGGCCGACAGGCCGGCGGTCTGGTCCAAGGTCAGCAGCGGCACTCTCGGCAGGCCGGGATCGACTTCCGGCCGGAAGGTCGAGGTTTCCAGGTGGCGGTCGAGCAGGGCGCGGAACTCCGACCAGCGCAGCCGCAGCGGCAGGCCGTCGAGCGCCTGTTCCAGCTGCCGCAACGCGGCGATCACCTGCGAACCGGCATCGTCATCGGCAAGCCCGGCCGACAGGCCGACCCCATTCAGGCTGGCCAGGGTGGCGCGCGCCCACTCGACGGCCAAGCGCGGCGGGCCGTTGACCGGCAATTCGCTACCGGCGCGCTGCAAGCGCTCGAATAGCGCCGGCCAGCGGTCGTCGACCAGCTTCTGCAGCGCGGCGAGGCCGGCGCGTGGCGCAGTTTTCAGATCGCGTGGCGGGAAGTGCAATAGCTGGTCGAGCCGCGCAGCCAGCGGCGGCTCGGGACGCTCCACCGGTTCGCCGCGAAAGAAGCCCGATTTCAGAAGATCGAGCAGCGGCCGATAGTGGAAGCCGGTTTCCAGACATTCCAGCCAGGCCGACAAGGTCGCCGCGGCGCGGCTGGTCGACAGCGTCCAGCCGATGCGGTCGTCGAGCGCGATGCCGGCGCGTTCGAGCAGGGCGCGCAGGCGGCGGGCGAGGCGGCGATCGCCACTGACCACGACCACATCGCGATGGCCGGCGAGCAGCGCTTCGCGCACCGCCAGTTCGACGACCCGCGCTTCATGCTCGGGCGACGACGCGGCCACCAACCGGATGCCGCAGGGACCGCTGCCAGCCAGCGCCCGGGCGCGTTCGGCCAGGCTGCCGTCGCCGAGCGCGAACAGCGCATCGAGCAGGCGGCCGCGCATCGTCGACTGCGCCGGTACTTCGACAGCCGGCAGATCGAGCAGGCTGGCCAGTCGGTTCGGCGCCTCGCCGTCACGGCCGCTGCTGCGGCCCCGGGACCACAGCGCCAGCCGTCCTTCGGCCAGCAGCGGCGCCAGCAGACGGGCCTCGGCGCGGCTCAAGTGGTCATGGCCGATCAGCCAGGTGTCGCGGAGATCAACGCACGCAGCTTGCAGTGCCCGCAGATGGGCAACGGCCGGGGCGCGGTCGCCGATCTCCTCGGTGTAGGCCCGCCACAACTGATGAACCAGCTGCGCTTCGCGCGACAGCGCGTCCAGTTCCGGCGCGGCATAGGCAATGCGCAGCTGTTCGGCAAAGTCCTCGAGCCGCTCGGGCAGCTGCACGGCATTGAGCGCCAGTTCTTCGAACAGCTGGAACAAGGCGTCGGCGACCTGCATCGGATCGCGACCGGGAAACACACTGCGCAGTCGGGTCAGCCACTCGGCGAGTTGCAGCCGGCAGGCCAATGCCGAAAGCGGTGCCGGCGCATCGCCGGCTCGATACCGGGCCGCCAGCTGCGTGAGGCTCAGCAGCTGCGGCATCAGCAGCGCAGCGCCGGCGGCCCGAACCAGCGCCTCGCGCAGCGGCCGCACCAGCAGCGGCGTGGCGACCACCAAGGTCAACCCGGACAGATCCGGCAAGCGCTGGCGATGCTCGTCGATCAGCCGCCGGGCGACCTGATCGACGAACGCGGTTCCTGGCGCGAACAGCAACAGCGGCGTGCGGGAAGGACTCACGCGCCGGGCTGGGTCTTCTGAGTTCGGCGCAAATCGCTCAGGGGGAACGCGGGCTTCAGCGTTCCAGCAGCTTGAACTTGTCCGGCTTGCCGTCCCAGTCCTTGGCGCCGGGCAGGCCGTCATTCTTCTCGGTCAGAACCGGCCATTCGGCTGACAATTCCTTGTTCAGCGCGATGAAATGTTTCTGATCTTCGGGCACATCATCCTCGGCAAGGATGGCATTGGCTGGGCACTCCGGTTCGCACAGCGTGCAGTCGATGCATTCTTCCGGATCGATGACCAGGAAATTCGGCCCTTCATGGAAGCAATCCACCGGGCAGACTTCCACGCAGTCCGTGTATTTGCACTTGATGCAGTTTTCAACGACGACGAAGGTCATGGCACTCGAGGCAGGCGGTAACAGGTGGAGGATTTTACGGTGTTATCGGGGCTCGTGACGATGCCGGCTCGACTGAGTGACGCCCGGCGACGAAGCCGGGCGCCGGAATCGATAATCTGCCCTTAAGGATCGGCGGCAATATTGTCGTTCCAGGAATGATGCTGTTCATGCCCGAGCCCGTTTGCCGATGAGAATTCTGCTGGTCGAAGACGACGCGATGCTCGGCGAGGCGCTGGCTCGCAGCCTGGCGCTCAATGCCCATGCGGTGGACTGGGTTCGTGATGGCGTTGCCGCCGCCAGCCACTGGCAGGCCACGGCCTATGACCTGGTATTGCTCGATCTCGGCCTGCCGGGACGCGATGGCTTGCAGGTGCTCGCAGATGGCCGCCGCGCCGGTCAGGAAACGCCGGTGCTGATCCTGACGGCGCGCGATGCCGTGCAGGATCGGGTCAAGGGCCTGGACAGCGGTGCCGACGACTACCTGCTCAAGCCCTTCGATCTCGACGAGCTGCTGGCGCGCATCCGGGCGCTGAGCCGGCGCCGTGCCGGCAACGCCCAGCCCGGCATCGAGCATCTCGGTCTGAGCCTTGATCTGGCCTCCCGCGAAGGCAGTTATCAGGGCCGGACGATCACCTTCACCCGTCGCGAGTTCGCGCTGCTGACCGCGATGCTCGAACACCCGGGCAAGGTGTGGACCAAGGAGCAGCTGGTCGAACGCCTGTACGGCTGGGACGAAGAGATCGCCAGCAATGCGCTGGAAGTCCACGTCCACGCGCTGCGTCGCAAACTTTCAGCGGACTTCATCGGCAATGCCCGCGGCGTCGGCTACTTCGTGGCCAAGACACTGCCGTGAAATCCTCGCTGCGCCGTCGACTGGTGCTGACCATGCTGGTCGGCGGCATGATCGGCAGCCTGATCGGCATCTTCGGCCTGTACTGGCAGGCGGTCGAGGAGCTCAACGAATTGTTCGACGATCGCCTCCAGGCAATCGGCAACAATCTGGCGCCGCAAAGCCTCGGCTTCGGCGAAGTGCGCAACCCGGATGAAGCCGAGGACGACATCGTCATCCAGCTCTGGGCCGGCGATGGCAGCCTGCGCTACGCATCCAGCACCGAAGAACGCGCGCCGATCCCCGCCGTTGCCGGGCTGATGACCTTGAAGAGCCCGGATGTGGACTGGCGCAGCTACGCCCGGGCCATGCCCGACGGCGGCTGGCTGCAGGTGGCCCAGGAGAAATCGGCACGCCGCAGGATTGCCGCCAATACCACCTTGCGTCTGCTGCTGCCGCTGCTCAGCGTGCTGCCGCTGCTGGCGCTGTTTTCCTGGCTGGCGATCTCCCGGCTGCTGCAGCCGCTGCGCACCCTGGCGGATCAGCTGCAGCGCGGCGGGCCGCACAAGCAGGTGCGGGTGGTGGTCGACGATGCGCCCAGCGAACTCGGCCCGGTGATCGGGGCGCTCAATGATCTGCTGGCCCGGCAAGCCGATGCCGCGCGTCGTCAGCAGGCCTTCCTCGCCGATGCCGCGCACGAGCTGCGCACGCCGCTGACGGTGGTCGGTCTGCAGGTGCAGCGGGCGCAGCAGGCTGGCAGCACGGCGGAACGCAGCGATGCCCTGAACGCACTGAAGTCCGGCGTCGACCGCGCGATCCGCATGGTCACCCAGCTGCTGGCGCTGGCGCGCAGCGAGCCCGGCGCCAGCCCGGAACGGCCGCTGCGCCGAATCAATCTGGAAAGCTTGCTGACCACCGTGCTTGCCGAGCTGTATCCGCTGGCAGCGAACAAGCAGATCGATCTCGGCCTGGTCGCCAGCCAGCCCTGTCTGATCGACAGCGAGGGCGAAGGCCTGCGCAGCCTGATCACCAACCTTGTCGACAACGCGATCCGGCACACGCCAGCCGGTGGTCGGGTTGATGTATCGCTGCAGGTCGACGCCAACCAGGCCGTCCTGCTGGTCTCGGACACCGGTTGCGGCATCGCCGCCGACCGTCGCCAGGCAGTGTTCGAGCGCTTCGTCCGCGAAGGCGATGCCGATGCCAGCGGCACCGGCCTGGGCCTGGCCATCGTCCGCCAGGAAGTCGATCGCCACGGCGGTAGCATCGTTCTCGAGGACGGCGCTTCGGGCATCGGGCTTGCTGTCCGTGTGCTGCTGCCGCTGGCGGGTCCGGACTCTGCCACGGGAGATACGAATAGACGGAAAAGACCCTAACGCCCGCTTAAGCATGGGGACTTAGGTTCAGCAGGTCCGCATCCGGAGACATGAGATTGTGAGTGCGATGATCGAGCAAGAACTGATGGCGCAGCTGGTTCGGCCGGCCTCGAGCGGACATCGTGGAGTCCGCTGTGGCTTCCTGTTCAACCACGATCAGTTGCACCAGCTCGCCCACAGCGCGCCGATCGCCTTCGAGCTGATGCGTCGGCAGGACGGACCCGAGGTCAGGCTGTTCGTCACCAGCCAGGCCCAGCACGAAGCGCTGCTGCGAGTGGCGGAAAAATATGCGATGCCGACCGGCAAGATTTACCGGCTGCGTCTGCCGCTCCTGCTGCGTCTGCTGCAGCCGCTGCTTGATCCGCTGATGCCGTTTTCGCGAGTGATGATGCTGCTGTGCAATCGCGCAGCATTTCGCGATCTGGATCTGCTGGTGGTGCCGGAGAAGACCAGCCTGCTGCTGCGCAGCCGCTTCGGCCTCAAGCATCTGAAATTCGTCCACACCCGCCACGGTGCCGGTGATCGCGAGGTCGGTTTCGACAAGGCCAGCGGCGAATTCGATCTGGTGCTGATGTCCGGCGAGAAGATCCGCGATCGCCTGATCGAGGCCGGCCTGCTGAAGGACGGCGGCCATGCGGTGATCGGCTATCCGAAGTTCGATCTGCATGCCGACGAAAGCGCGGCGGGCAACACCGCTGACGTCGTTCGACCGAAGCTGTTCGACAACGATCGCCCGACGGTGCTCTACAACCCGCATTGCTCGCCGAGTCTGTCGTCCTGGTATCGCGATGGGCTTGAGGTGCTCGAAGCCTTCTACCGCTCGGACCGCTACAACCTGATCGTCGCGCCGCATGTGATGCTGTTTGCCAAGCGCGTGCAGGTATCGCTGGATCGCTGGAGCTTCGATGCGCCGGGCGAGATTCCGGCTCGCTACCGCGACTGCCCGCACATGCTGATCGATACCGGCAGCGCCCGCAGCTGCGACATGAGCTATACCGAAGCGGCCGATCTGTATCTGGGCGACGCCAGCAGCCAGGTCTACGAATTCCTGCATCGTCCGCGGCCTTGCGTGTTTCTCAATACACAGGGCGTGGCCTGGCGTGACGACGACAATTTCCGCCACTGGAATGCCGGCCCGGTGCTCGACACCGTCGAGCACCTGGAAGCGGCGATCGACGCCGCCTTCGCCAGCCACAGCCACTACATCGACACTCAGCGCGCGCTGTTCGATTACAGCTTCGACCTGCGCGAAACGCCTTCTTCGGTGCGCGGTGCCGAAGCGATCCGGGCCTTCTGCGCACGGCAGTTTCCGGTGGCGGCGGCCTCCGAGCAGACAGCCGGTAGTGTCTTGTTGTCTGGCTAATAGTCTCTTAAGCGGCAAGCCTTTCAATGACGTCACGCAGGCCATGAGGCCCGCGATGTCGACCGAAGGATTGCCATGCAACAGTTCCATCCGCAGACCAGAACCCCGACTTCAGGGGCCACCAGCCGCCAGGCGATGCCGCTCGATCTTCCGGCGATGGTCTCCTGTCCAGAAGGCCATCTGCGACCCTTCCCACCGCTGACCCTGATCACCGGTGCCACCGGTTTCGTCGGCGGTGCCTGCGCCATCGAAGCGATGGAAAGTGGCAAGACGCAAAGCCTGCTGTTCCTGGTTCGTGCGGTTTCGCAGGAAGAAGGCCTGAAGCGCCTGCTCGAATCGCTGGGCCGCTTCGAATCGAAGACCGCGCCGCTGTCGCTGCTGACGGCGGACCAGATCATCGTCGGTGATCTCGCCGATGTCGCCGCGTTCTCGGACGATCCGCGCCTTGATCGCGTCACCCATGTGCTGAACAGCGCCGCGGTGGCTTCGTTCGGCAATCATCCGGGCATCTGGCCGGTCAACGTCGTCGGCACGGTCGCTTTTGCCAAGCGCATGGCCGCGGCGCCGAGACTGAAACGCTTCGTGCATATCGGCACCGCGATGGCTTGCGGCGCTGGTCAGACCTCGCCGGTGCAGGAAAGCTGGCAATTGCCGGAAACGCCGGGCCATCTGGTGCCGTACACCGCATCGAAGGCCGAAGCCGAGCGCCAGATGCGGGCAATCCCCGGCCTGCCGCTGGTGGTGGCGCGGCCGTCGATCGTCGTCGGTCACAGCCGCCTGGGCTGCAAGCCGTCGAGCAGCATCTTCTGGGTGTTCCGCATGGCCCAGGATCTGGGCCGTTTCATGTGCAGCCTCGACGAGACCGTCGATGTCATTCCGGTCGATTACTGCGCGCAGGCGCTGATGCTGCTGACCTACAAGGAACACATCGCCAGCGACCTCTACCACATCTCCGCCGGCGACGGCAGCGCCAGTTTCCGGGCGATCGAAGCGGCGATGGCCGAGGCCCGGCACATCCCCTCGCAGGTCAACACCTGGCGGCAGATCCGCGAGTGCGATATCCCGTCGATCGTGCCGGACTTCAAGGCCCGGCTCGGCATCGCCAACCGCCGCCTGGTGACCAAGGCGGTAAAGCTCTACGGCGGTTTCTCGCTGCTCAACTATCAGTTCGACAACCATCGCCTGATCGCCGAAGGCTTCGCGCAACCGCCGAGTTTTCCGTCGTACATCGGGCACTGCATCAACAGCACCGAAGGCCTGCCGCTGCTCGAACAGATGATGAGCGACTTCAAATAGGCGCCGACCTCGATCCCTGAGCATCTTTCGAGCTTGGCGATGTCGCTGGCCCTGATCATCCTGCGTCACGACTGGCGCCGCTTCCTGCCGGCGCTGCTGTCGGTGAGCTTTGCCGGCGTGCTGATGCTGGTGCAGCTCGGCCTGCTCGCCGGCATGTTCGGCACCGTCACCGTGCTGGCCGACACCATGGCGGCCGATCTGTGGCTGACCGCGCCAGCCGTTCGCAGCATCGATCAGGCGGCGGACATCCCCTCCAACCTGGCGGCGTTGCTGTACAGCCACCCGGCCGTGGTCAGCAGCGAGACGCTGAGCTTGCGCGATGCCAGCTGGCGCGGCAGTTCCGGCACGCCGGTGCCGGTGACCCTGGTCGGCATCAGTCCCGATCCCTTGGCACTCAGTTGTCCGCAAGCCTTGCGAGCCAGCTTGTGCGCAGCACTTGCCGAGCCAGACAGCGTTGTCGTCGATGCCAGCGAAGCCGACAAGCTCGATGTCGGCACGATGCCGACGACGGTCGAGATCAACGGCCATCGTCTGCATGTCGTCGGACTGTCGACCGGCCTGCGCAGTATCGGCACGACTTACGTGTTCCTGTCGCGGCAAAGCTTGCGCGGTTTGCTGGTTGACGAGACGGCGGCCGACACCAGCAGCTTCGTGCTCGCCAGCTTGCGTCCTGGTTCCCTGGCGACAACCGTGGTCACTGAACTCGCTGCCTTGCTGCCAGCCGGCAGCGCCAAAGCCTGGACTCGCGATGAGCTGTCGGGGCAATCACAGCGCTGGTGGCTGGAAGAATCCGGTGTCGGCGCCGGCTTCCTGTTCTCGACCGTGCTCGGCTTGCTGATCGCCGTCGTCATCACCAGCCAGACCCTGCGCAGTGTCGTGCTCGGCCAGTTGCGCGAGTACGCCGCGTTCCGGGCGATCGGTGTGCCGCCCTCGAAGCTCGGTGCGGTGATCGTCGAGCAATCGGCCTGGATCGGTGCGGCCGGTGGCCTGCTGATGCTGGCCGTGGTCGCCGCCGTCTCGATGCTGGCCGCGCATTTCCAGGTGCCGTTCGCGCTGCAGGCTGGCGGGGTTGTCGCTGCGTTCGCGATCGGCCTGCTGACCGCGATCGGCTCCGGCCTGCTGGCGCTGCGCGAGCTGTATCGCCTGCAGCCGGCGGAGCTGCTGCGATGAGCGCTGCCGTGATCGCCAACGGCCTCGTCCACGCGTTCGGCAGCGGAGCCGCACGCAGCCCGGTGCTGCAAGGCTTGTCCGCCGAGTTCATGCCGGGCGAAGTGAGCCTGGTGATGGGCGCGTCCGGCTCCGGCAAGTCGACCCTGCTGGCCGCGATCGGCGGTCTGCTGCGACCGGATCGCGGTGAGGTGCGGATTGCCGGCGCCGCGCTTTGGTCACTGACGGCGCGGTCGCTGGAGCGTTTTCGTTACCAGCACTGCGGCTACATCTTTCAGGGCTTCAACCTGTTCCCGGCGCTGACCGCGCTGGACCAAGTCGCACTGCCGTTGCGCTTCGGCGGCATCGCCAAGAACACGGCCAAGGCGCGCGCCGAAGCCTCGCTGGCGGAGGTCGGGCTTGAAGCGCGTCTGCATCTGCGACCGGCGGAATTGTCCGGTGGCGAGAAGCAGCGGGTCGCGATTGCCCGCGCCCTGGTCACGCGGCCCCAGGTGTTGTTCGCCGACGAGCCGACCAGCGCCCTCGACAGCCGCAACGGCACCGCAGTGATCGCCTTGTTGCAGGACATCGCCCGCGCACTTGGCACCACGGTGATCGTCGTCACGCACGATGCCCGACTGATCCGTCACGCCGAGCGCGTGCTGCAGATCGACAACGGCAGGATCACCAGCGACGAACGCATCAGCCGCGCCTCGATGGCGATCGAGGAAGCAGCATGAAGGCCTGGCCGCGCCGGCTGCTGGCAACGATCACGGCGGTGGCGCTGTTCATTGCCGTGCTCAACGGTGGCCGCAGCCGCGCCGCTCAGCCGGCCGTCTTGCCGGCACCTGCCGTCGTCAATGTGGCGGCCGTGGCTGCGGCGCCAGGCTGGGTCGATGTACAGGGCGGCACTCGACGCTTGGCGATGCCGGTAGACGGCGTCGTCACGGCGCTCGCCCCGAGCGACGGTGTCGCCGTGAAGGTCGGCGCGGTGCTGGTGCAACTGGACGAGCAGACCGCCTTGCTCGATCAGCAGGCCAATGCGCTGGAGATCAAGCGCGGCCAGCAGGCCGTTCACGCGCTGGAGCAACAGCTTCAGCGCAGCCATCTGGAGATCGCGCGACTGCAACCGCTGGTGCGCATGCAGGCCGAAGCCGAGGACGTGCTGCGTACGGCCGAGGCCAGCGTGCAGGCGATCACCGACAACCTGGCGTCGGCACGTCTGGCTTTGCAGGCTTCGCAGTTACAGCAACAAAGGCTGACGCTGCAGCACCGGCAACTGAGTTTGCGTGCGCCCTCGGCGGGCCATGTGCTGAGGATCGATGCCCAGCTCGGTGAAAGCCTCAGCCGCGGCACGCCAGTGGTCTGGTTCGCGCCGGATGCGCCGCTGATCGTCCGTGCTGAAGTCGACGAGCATCTGCTCGGCCGCCTGACGCTCGGCATGACGGCGACCATCGAGGCCGAAGCCGGCGGCGGGCCGCGCTATCCGGCCAAGCTCACGCAGATCGCCCGCGCCGTCGGCCCGGTCCGAGCGCTGCCCGAGGTGCGGGCAGCGGCGAAGGATGACCATGTCGTCGAATGCCTGCTGTCGCTCGGTGCAGCGCCGCTGCTGATCGGCCAGCGCGTGCTGGTGCGCTTCGGTGGCGCGCCATGAAGTCTGTTTGTCTGGCCCTGTTGCTGCCGGGAATGCTCGCGGCTTGCGCCAGCGCGCCGCGTGTCGCTGAAGCACCGGTGCCGACTCCGCTGCAGTGGCAGATGCCGATGTCGGACGCGGGCGAGGGCAGCGACGCCGGCTTCTGGTCCGGCTTCGCCAGCCCTGAGCTGGACAGGCTGCTGCAACGCGCGGCCATCGCCAATCCGGATCTGCAGATCGCGGTCCGCAGACTGCGCATCGCGGATGACGCCGAACGTCTGGCCGCCGCCGGCAAGCGCCCGGCGCTCGACTTCCAGGCTGGCCCGGTCGACAACACGGCGGTCGCCGTCAATGGTGGTCGGCGCAGCGCCGCCGTCTACCGTCTCGGTTTCGAAGCCAGCTACGAACTCGATTTCTGGGGCCGCATCGACAATCAGATCGCCGGTGCCAAGGCTGACGCGGCCGGCCAGCGCTTCGAGGCCGGTGCGGCTCGAATCGCGATGGCCGATGAACTCGCTCATCGCTATTTCGATATCGCGGAAGCCGATGAAGTGCGGGTACTGCTGCAGCGTCGCGCCGCCTTGGCTGACGAGCGATGGACCTTGGAAACCGCGCGCCAGGCCGCCGGCCGCATCGATGCCGGACCGGTGCTCGAAGCGCAGCGCGCGCGCAACCAACTGCAGGACGAACTTGCCGATTGGCAGCAGCGCCGCCAGCAGGACATCTGGCAGTTGGCGCTGCTGTGCGGCGAATTGCCGGAAGCGTTCACGCTGGCAGCCAGTCCGCTGCGGCAGGCGATACGGCGCCCATCGGTGCCATCCGGCCTGCCATCGTCGCTGCTGCAGCGACGCCCGGATCTGCAGGCCGCGTCTTCACGCCTGCAAGCGGCGCAGGCGCAGATCGGCGTTGCCTGGGCCGAGCAGTTTCCGCAGATCCGGCTGACTGCCGAACTGGGGGTCGCCAGTGATGTGCTGCACCGGGTGCTGTCCGGCGCGATCCTGCCGTTCGGCATCGGCCCGTCGATCAGCCTGCCGCTGCTCGATGGCGGTGCCCGCGCAGCGAGGCTTGATGCCAGCCAGCAGGCGGCCGAAATCGCCGAGACCGAATATCGCAAGGCCGCACTCGCCGCGTTCGTCGATGTCGAGCTGGCGCTGCAGGCGCATGCCGATGCCGACAGCCGGCAGCGCCAATCGGAGCAGACCGCGGCCTGGCAACAGCAGCTCGCACAGCGCAGCGCGGCGCAGCAGCAAGCCGGCCGCGCCAACAGGATCGACGCGATCACTCTGGAATCAGCCCGGCTCGAAGCCGAACAGCTGGCGGTCGATCGCTATCGCCAGCAACTCGATGCGCTGCTGGCGCTGCATGCCGCACTCGGCGGCGGCTGGTCCGCGCCGGATCTCGCACTTGCCAGTTCAACAAGTGCCATCAACGAACCCAGCAACAGACCCGGTAACAAAAAGGTAACGCCATGAACCACTATCTCGGCCCTGAATTCCAGCAGATTGAAACCGTGCATTGGCGCGATCTGGAAGCGCGCGGCGGCTTTCGTCCGCGCCAGCAGCCATTGCTGGTCAAGGGCGCGGTCGAACGCTGGCCGGCGTCGCAGCAATGGACTTTCGACAAGCTCGCCGAACTGCGCCGGCCGGATGGTTCGGAAGTGGTCACCAGCTTCCAGAACGGGCTGGTCGAGCAGGGCGTGACCCGCGAGCCGGTGATCCAGCCGGTGGCGCCTTATCTGCGCAAGCTAGCGGATGCAGCCGCGACGATCCGCGCCGGGCGTATCGACGACATCGGCCTGCTGCCGAATCGCCGGCGCCAGTCGCTGGCAGAAGGCGAGCGCTTCCATCTCGACTGGAATTATCTGAAGACCTTCACCGCCGACGAGGTCTATCTCGCCCAGTGGTACATCCTCAACGAGTTCCCCGAGCTGCGGCAGCACTTCGAGATCGGCCAGCTGTGGCCCGGCTTGCGCCGTACCTGGGAGTACACCTTCATCGGTCCGGCCAACACTGTCACCGGCCTGCATTACGACTTCCCGAACAACTGGTTCTGCCAGGTCAGCGGCGTCAAGGAATTCCTGCTGTTTCCGCCGGACCAGAGCCCGCAGATGTGCAAGTCGCGCAAGTACGATTGGGGCGCAACCCTGAGCGATATCGACATCTCGCGGCTCGACGAGCAGCCGGCCGAACGCGAAAGTTTCGCCAGGGCTGAAGGTCTCTACGCGCGAGTGGAAGCCGGCGATGCGCTGTTCGTGCCGAGCCGCACCTGGCATGCCGTGGTCTCGCTGGAGCCTTCGATCAGCCTCGCGGTGTTCGGCCTCACGCCCTGGGAAATCCTTGCCGGCGGTCTGCCCTCGGAAACCCGGGCGTTGCTGCACCGCCTGCATCTGTATCGCTGGGGCAATTGCACCTGCCATCGCATGCAGCACGCGCCCGCGCCGCAAAGAGCCCTGACATGAATACCAATGCCTGGATCCTGATGGCCCTCGCGATCACCGGCGAGATCGCCGGCACCAGTTTCCTCAAGCTCGCCAACGGTTGGGAGCGGCCCTGGGCCTGGGTCGGGGTCGGTGCCGGATTCGGACTCGCCATGCTCCTGCTGGGGCAGCTGCTCAAGAAGCTGGATGTCAGCGTGGTCTACGCGATCTGGAGCGGTGTCGCCATCGCGCTGATCGCGGTGGTCGGCGCCGTGGTATTCGGCGAGGCCATGAGCTGGCGGCGCGCCGCGGGTCTGGTGGCGACCATCATCGGCATCGTGCTGCTCCAGCTCGACACCAGAGCGGCGTAGACCCATGCAAACGACTCCGTCTCTCCTCACCCAATCCCATGCTGGGTCCCATGCTGGATCCTATGCCGGCCCGAGTTTTCGCCGGGTCGAGCAAATGTCCTGGGCCGAGTTCAGCCGGCGCGGCGGGGGCTTGCGCAAGCGCGTCCAGCCGCTGCTCATCAAGGGCGCCATCAGGCATTGGCCGGCGACGCAGCGCTGGACCTTCGAGCAGCTCGCCGCGTTGCGCCGCCGCGACGGCTCCGAGGTGCTGACCCGTTTCCAGATCGGCATCGCCGAGCAGGGCGAGTCGCGTCAGGACGTGATCCAGCCGATCGCGCCGTATCTGCTGTCGCTCGCGCGTGCGCAGCAGGACGCCTTTGCGGCCGGCGACGATCAGCGCGGCCTGCTGAGTGCCGGCCAGCACGCCGGGCTCTCACCGACCGATATCTTCCGGCTCGACTGGTCGTACATGAAAACGCTGCCTCGCGATCAGCCCTACATCTCGCTGTGGCACATCCTCAAGGAGTTCCCGCAGCTCAAGGCAGATTTCAAGATCCCCGAAATCTGGCCGGGCCTGCGCTGGGACTGGGCATACACCTTTCTCGGCCCTGGCAAATCGGTGACCGGCTTTCATTACGACTATCCGAACAACCTGTTCTGTCAGGTCAGCGGCGCGAAGGAATTCCTGCTCTTTCCGCCGGATCAGAACGCGTACATGGCGCCATCCTCCAAGTACGACTGGGGCGGCAAGATGAGCCACGTCGACATCACGCGCCTGGACGAGCAGCCCGAACGCGCGGCGATGTTTGCGCGTGCCAGCGGCCTGTACGCCCGCGTCGAGTCCGGCGACGCCTTGTTCGTGCCGCGACGCACCTGGCATGCGGTGGTGTCATCGATGCCGTCGGTGAGCCTCGCCGTGTTCGGGCTGACGCCCAAGGAGCTCGTCGTGGACGGCGTCCCTTCGGGTGTTCGCGCCGCCCTTCACGCTGTGGGCTTGTACGGTCGCGGCAACTGCACCTGTCATGGCAAGGCGGTTGCCGATATGCAGCCCGCTGCACCGGAGGCGCGCTAGAGAGCGACGCTCGGTTCGCAGAACCGGGCTGCGTCGCTAGCCTGGATCTACCGGCCGCGAACCATCCGCCGCAGCACCCCGTCCTTGAGCACGTAGTGATGGTGCAGTGCGGCCAGCGCATGCAGGGCGATCAGCGCCAGCAGCAGCCAGCCGGTGTTCTCGTGCCAGGTGTGAATGCTGTCGGCCAGTTCGCGGTTCTTGTCGATCAGTGCCGGCATCGGCACGCCCCAGAAGCTGGCAGTACGACCGCGGGCTGAGACATACAGCCAGCCGAGCAGCGGCTGCGCCATCAGCAGGCTGTAAACGGCCGCATGGCTCAGGTGGCCGATCCTCCGCTTGACCGGATCGGTGATCAGCGAAGGCATCGGATGCCACCAGCGCCACAGCAGCCTCAGGCCGTTCAGCAGCAGCACGCTGAGGCCCAGGCTCTGGTGGAAGCCGACGATCAGTTTCTTCTGGTCCGGATCTTCAAGATCGGCACCGATCAGCACGCTGACGAACACGGCGATGATCGCCAGCACCGTGAACCAGTGGATCGCGCGGGTCACCGGGTGCAGCGCATCGCCGGATTCTTCCGTCGCCAGCTCGGTCCGAGAATCGGAAGCTTTATCGAGGGTGCTCACTTCAGCGTCTGCAGAAAGGCGATCACGTCGGCCCGCTCGCCGGCATCCTTGACGCCGGCGTAGCGCATCTTGGTGCCGGGAATCGCGCCCTTCGGATTCGGCAGATAGGCCTCCAGTTGTTCTGGCGTCCAGACGAAATGCGAAGCCTTGTTGGCGTCGGAATAGTCATAGCCGGGCACCGTGCCGGCCGTGCGGCCGACCAGCCCGAACAGCACTGGCCCCTTGCCGTTCTTGCCGCCGGCGGTGGTGGTATGGCAGTCCGAGCATTCGTCGTCGAATACCTGGGCGCCGCGCTTGGCGTCGCCTGCGGCAGATGCACTGCCGGCCAGCATCAGCAGGATCAGCGCGGCGTATCGGATCGGGCTGTTCATCAATAGGCCAGCCAAGCGAACAGCAGGAAGGTGTCGTTGGCGTTGGCGTTGCGGCCATCGCCGTTGTAGTCGGCACCGCCACCGTTGAAGTGGAAGTAGTGCGTGTACTGCGCGGCGAAGCGGACGTTCAGGTACGGGTAGAGGAAGGAGTCCTTCTTGCCCAGCGGTGTCCAGTCGGCCTGCAGCACGTAGCCGCTGGAGTTCGGGCTGCCGTTCGCCGAGCCGTCGATATCGCCGGCCGGGTAGCGCACGGCGTCGGTCGTGCCATGGGTCGAGAACGCGCCGACCGTCGCGCCGTAGGTTCCGGCGTAGTAATACGAGCTGCTGGCGTTGAACGAGTTCAGGAACTGCTTGCGGATTCCGGCATCGCCGGCACCGAAGCTGGCGTTCAGCGTCTGCCGCTCGTAGATGTCGGCGACATAGGCGCTCAGGTGATGGCGCTTGTTCGGCGTGTACTGCCAGCTGCCGTCGAAGCCGATATCGGTGTACTGGTCGCGGCCGTTGCTGCGGTCATAGCCGGGATAGAGCTCGTCATGCATGCCGAAGCTGCCGACGTGGAAGAACGATTTGCCGATGTTCTTCTGCAGCGCCACGCGCCAGTACGGGGCGACGCTGGCGAGCTTGTCCTCGTTGTCGACGCCGATGTTGATGCGCATCTGGTGGCCGAGGCCGTTGTAGCCACCGGCTTCCAGATACAGCAGGTCATCGATCATCGTGTACGCGGTCAGGCCGACGACCTGATGCTCGAGCCCGCCTTCGAGCTGCGTGGCAGCACCCGGCGCCGGTGCCAGGCCGCTGCTGGTGTAGGGATAACGCCAGACCGGTGTGGTGTTGTAGATGTCCTGGACGGTCGGGTTGTTGTTCAGGCTCAGGCCGTAGACCACGTCCTTGCCGAGCACCGCCGTCGAGCGGGCATAGCGGATATCGGTGTGATCGAGCCCGGAGGCCTGGGCCACGCCGTCATAGGTCACCTGGATGAAGGCGCCGAGGTTCGGCGCGATGCGGCCGGCGTAGAAGATGCTGGTCTCGTTCAGCGAACTGTTGTGATTCTCGCCGAAGTGTTCGGCGGCGCCGCCGGGCTGGCCCTGGTTGGTGTTGGTGAACTGCAGGATGCTCTGGCCGGAAATCGGAAAGAAGCCGGCGCCGCTCGAATAACCGAGCAGCTTGAAGTTGCGTCCTTCCTGGGTGAGCTGCGGGCCGAGGCTGCCTTCATGGCAGGACGCGCAGGCCTGGCCGGTCTGCTTGGCGTAGCTCGGCAGGGCCTGGGCCGGGGTCGACCACAGCAGCGGCACGGCGAGCACGGCGAGTGCCGGCAGCAGGTGGCGGAGGTGCGCTGCGAGGTACTGCGCAAGGCGTGACTTCATAGTAGGCTGCTCGGACGGAAGTGACTGATTTGCCAGCGGTTGTGGCGGTTCGCGCGGATTCTGCAGGGCGCTTCCTTACGAAATGCTTTCGATCGTTCCGGGCCTGCTTCCAAGCTGCCGGACGGTCCTGCAATCAGGGATGAACGATGCGGATACTGCTGGTCGAGGACGATCTGCTGATCGTCGATGGTCTGAGCCGGGCACTGCGGCAGCGCGGCCATGTAGTTGACGCCCTGAACCGCGGCGAAGGCGTGCTCGATGCCTTGCGCGAGCCGGTGCACGATCTGCTGCTGCTCGATCTCGGCCTGCCCGATATCGATGGCCTGAAAGTGCTGACAGCGCTGCGCAAGCGGCACGCCTCGCTGCCGGTGCTGGTGCTGACTGCGCGCGATGCCATCGAAAGCCGGGTGGCCGGGCTCAATGCTGGCGCCGACGACTATCTGACCAAGCCGTTCTCGATCGAGGAACTCGAAGCGCGACTGCGGGCGCTGGCGCGTCGTAGTGGCCGCGCGCTCAAGGGTCAGAGCCGGATCGGCGGCCTGCTGCTCGATCTGGACCAGCGCCACGCCGAGCTCGATGGCCGGCCGCTGGCGCTGACGCCGCGCGAGTACGGCGTGCTCGAAGTGCTGGTGCAGGCAGAAGGCCGGGTGGTCAGCAAGCCGGCGCTGCGCGAAGCCTTGTGCAACTGGGACGATGACCTGAGCAGCAGCGCGCTCGATGTCCACGTGCACCGGCTGCGGCGCAAGGTCGAGCCGGGCAGCGTCGAGATCCGCACCGTGCGCGGCTTCGGCTATCTGTTGCGGGAAACTTCACCTGAAGCCGCAAGCGACGAGGCCCGACCATGAGCCTGCGCCGCGCACTGCTGTTGCGGCTGCTGGTGCCGGTGGCGCTGCTGCTGATCCTGAACAGTGTGCTGGCCTATGGTCTGACCCTGCATTACGCCAATGCGATCTATGACAGCTGGCTGTACGACATCGCCCACACGGTGTCGCTGGAAGTCGGCGAGGACGGTCCCGAGGTCGCCCACACCGACGAGATCGAGCAGCAGCTGAAAACCTGGAAGACCGGCGACAGCGACTACTACTCGATTACCGTCGATGGCCGGATCATCGCCGGCGATGTCGATCTGCCGCCGGAGCCGGCGAGGGTCGAACACTTCGCCAACGACGCCTACCTGTACGACGCGCAGCGCAACGGTCTCGACCTGCGGCTGATGACGCTGAACGTGCCGGCCAGCAGCGAGCATCCGGCGCTGGTCGTCCGCGTTGCCCAGGATCGGCGCATTCGCTATGCGCTGGCCGAGGAAATCTTCTACGCCGTCGCAGTGCCGGCGGCGCTGCTGTTGCTGGTCGCCGTGGTGCTGATCGGCGTGGTGATCCGTTCCAGTCTCAGGGGCATCGATCTGCTGACCGTACGGCTGACCACGCACCCGGAGGGCAAGCCTCTGGCGATCGATCCTTCGGCCTTGCCGAGGGAGTTGCGCGGCATGACCGCGGCGTTCTCGGGCGTGGTCGAACGCAACAACACGCTGATGGCTGCGCAGCGTCAGTTCGTCGCCAATGCCGCGCATCAGTTGCGCAGCCCGATGGCCGCAACACAACTTCATCTGGATGGCGTCGAGCACGCCGACAATCCTGCAGATCGGCAGCGCAGCCTGGCCCAGTTGCGGCGCTCGGTGGAACGCTCGAACCGGCTGGCCAATCAGCTGCTGTCGCTGGCGCGCCTGGAGCCCGGCACGCGCTTGCCGATTCCGATGACGCCGGTCGATCTCGGCGACACGACGCGCGCTGCCGGCACCGACTACGTGCCACTGGCCATGAATCGCGGCATCGACCTGACGCTCGATCTACCGACAGAACCGGTGCTGATCCGCGGCCACGCGTTGCTGCTGCAGGAAGCGCTGTCGAACCTGATCGACAACGCCGTGCGCTATCACCCGGGCAATGGCCAGATCGAACTGGGCGTGGCGATCGACGATGGCAAGGCCGTGGTCACCGTGCAGGACGATGGTCCTGGTGTCGATCCAGCCTTCGCCACGCAGCTGTTCACCCGCTTCGCCCGCAGCGACGAAGGCCGTGGCGATGGTGCCGGCCTGGGGCTGGCGATCGTTCGCGAGATCGTCGAACTGCATCGCGGCAGCGTAAGCGCCCAGCCTGGCCACGAAGGGCAAGGGCTGTGCATCCGGCTGGAGTTTGCGCTGGTTTAGGCTGGTCAGTCCCGCGTCGCCGCGTTGATGCCATCGATCGCGACGCGGCAGGTCTGCACCAGTTCGTCGTCGTTGATCACATACGGCGGCATCAGGTAGACGATGTTGCCGAGCGGCCGCAGCAGTACGCCGTGTTGGAGACCATGGCGGTAGACGCGCAGGCCGCGTCTTTCTTCCGCCGGGTAGGGCTCACGCTTGCGCGGGTTCTTCGCCAGTTCGACAGCCAGGATCATGCCCTGCTGGCGGATGTCGATGACGTTGCGGTGATTGGCAACTTCGCTCATCAGGCCCCAGAGCCCGGCAGCGGTCGCCCGGTTGCGGGCGGTCCAGTCGTCGGACTCGAAGATGTCGAGCGTCGCCAGTGCGGCGGCACAGGCCAGCGGATTGCCGGTGTAGCTGTGCGAATGCAGGAAGGCGCGCTGGGCGCTGTGATCGTCGTAGAAGGCTTCGTAGACGGTGTCCGTGGTCATCGTCACGGCGAGCGGCAAGGTGCCGCTGGTCAGGCCTTTCGACAGACACATGAAGTCCGGCGTCGTGTTGCTCCACTGATTCGCAAACATCCGCCCGGTACGGCCGAAGCCAACCGCGATCTCGTCGGCGATGTAGTGCACGCCATGCCGCGTGCAGGCCTCGCGCAGCAGCTTCAGGTAGATCGGGTGATACATGCGCATGCCGCCGGCGCACTGCACCAGCGGTTCGACGATCACCGCAGCAGTCTCATGCGCGTGTTTGGCCAGCGTTTCTTCCATCAGCCGGAAGCGGCGCCGCGTGTAGTCCTCCCAGGCTTCGCCCGGCGTGCGATCGAAGCAGTCCGGCGATGGCACCACGATCGGCTGCATCAGCAGTGGCTGGTAGCTGTCGCGGTACATGCCTTCGCCGCTGACGGCGAGCGCGCCCAGGGTTTCGCCGTGATAGCTGTTGCTCAGGGCGATGAACTTGGTCTTCGCCGGTTTGCCGCAGTTCCGCCAGTAGTGCGCACTCATCTTCAGCGCCACTTCCACGGCGCTGCTGCCGTTGTCGGCATAGAAGCAGCGCGTCAGACCCTTCGGCGCGATCTTCACCAGCCGCTCGCTGAGTTCGACGACCGGCTGATGGGTGAAGCCGCCGAGCAGCACATGATCGAGCCGGTCGAGCTGCGCCTTGAGCCGCTCGACGATCACCGGATGGCGATGGCCGAAGATATTGGTCCACCAGGAGCTGACTGCGTCGATATAGCGCTTGCCATCGAAATCGGTCAGCCAGACGCCTTCGGCGGACGCGATCGGCACCAGCGGCAACGCGCCACCGGCTTCGTGGTCCTTCATCTGCGTGCAGGGATGCCAGACATGCGCGAGAGAGCGCTGCATCCAGTCGGTGTTGCTCATGGAGTTTAGATCGGGATTGAAGTGACGGAATCGGTCAGCCCGAAACCTTAGCATTCGCTGCCAATCCATCCGCGATCCGCCCGTGATGAAAAGCCGATACCGATCTGGGAGACAACCCCGTCATCAGGAAACTTGAACCTCTGGTCGTCAACAGGAGTCGATGACCGGCACCAATGGGTAGCCTGCCTTCGGGTTCCGATGGCGGAACATGACCTAAAGAGTGCCAAGAAAAATGGATCATCCCTTCCGCTTCAGGGCGTTTGATGGGCATCACCGGCTGCTGGCAACGCTCGTCGTTGCAGCAAGCTGTAGCGCCTGCGGCGGTAGTGGTGGCGATTCGTCATCGTCACCTGTTCCCGCAAACCCGAGCACAATTCCCGGCGATTTCACCAAGCAGACCATTGATCTGTCGACCTATCCGGATGCGGTCTGCAACGATGGTTCGCCTGCGATTTTCTACATCCAGCGCGGGGTTGGTGCTGCTGCCGCCACAAACGCCAACAAGACGGTGATCGGGCTTCGGGGCGGAGGTTTCTGCCTGAGCGATGCCGATTGCGGGGGACGGCCGTCGGACCTGAAGTCGTCCATCGGCTACCCGAGCCAGACAGCCCCTGAAGGTATGTTGTCTAGTGACTCCAGCAACGACAACTTCCGGAGCTGGAACCGAGTCAGCGTGCCTTACTGCAGTTCAGACTTCTTCAGCGGCGACATCGGCGCCACCGGCAGCCCGATCAACTTCCGTTTTCGCGGTGCGAAGATCGTCGCGGCGGTGGTGCAGACGCTGAATCGTCAGTACGGCATCGGCAAGGCCGGGGATACGGTAGTTCTGGCTGGTGGTTCGGCTGGCGCGGTCGGCGCCTTCATCAATGCCAATCGGGTGCGCGCGGCATTGCCCGGTGCCAGCGTGCTGGCAGTGATCGACGCCGGCATCTATCCAGACGTGGCGCCGCTGATGCCTGGCATTCCGCCATGGACCTCAGTGCGCGATCTCGGTCCGATCGGTCTCAGCTACTGGAATGGGCAGGTCGATGCCGATTGTGCCGCTGCCAATCCCGGCAATCCCGGGAACTGCTACCTGTTCGAGCACGCTCAGTCGACGCTGCGCATGCCGTTCTTCGTCATTCAGAACGCTCGTGACGCTGTCGGAATCATCAACGTCGGGCTCCTGCGAAACGATGGCAGCATCGACAATTCAAGCTTGGGCAGTTGGGTAAGGGCCACCTATCTGCCAGCCATGGGCAATATCCTGAGACCGCTGGGTTTGAGCAGCGGGCAGGGCGTGTTCGCGGTCTGTCTGGATCCTGAAATCCATACGCTGTCATTCGACACCACGCTGTGGACCACGCCGATGGCCGAGGTGGGCGGCGTGGCACTCAAGGATGCCGTGGCGTCTTGGGCTGCTGCTGGTGGTGCCGCGACGCGGGCGGTCACGTCAGCGTCTTGTACCTTCCCTTGAGCGATGGCTTTCGAAGCTGAAAGCGAGGCGGCCTTCCTGGGCCGCCGTCGCTTTTCATCGGACAGGTCCGTGAACGCAGCCTACAGCGTCTTCACCAGCACCATCGACTTGCGCTGCCAGTTGTACATCCGCGCCTTGCTGGCCGGCAGATCGTCCAGCGTGCTGGCGACGAAGCCGTGCTCGATGAACCAGTGCGGTGTGTGGGTGGTCAGCGCGAACAGGCGCTGGATGCCGAGCTTCGCCGCCGATTCCTCGGCGCGCTTGAGCAATGCTTCGGCCCGGCCCTCGTTGCGGTAGTCCGGATGCACGGCGACGCAGGAGAACTCGGCCATCGACTCGGCCGGAAACGGGATCAGCGCGCTGCAGGCGATCACCGTGCCGTCGCGGACCATGACGTCGAACAAGCTGATCTCGATCTCCAACTGCTCGCGCGAGCGTGGCACCAGTTCGCCGCTGGCCTCCAGTGGCTGGATCAGCGCCAGGATGCCGCCGACATCCTCGATGCTCGCTTCGCGCACCGCTTCGTAGTTTTCGTCGGCGTAGAACATCAGGCCGCAGCCATCGCGGGTGTACAGCTCGCGCAGCAGCGCGCCGGTGGGCTCGGCGCCGATCAGATGCACGCGTTCGACGCCACCGCGCCCGGCGGCGAGTGCCGACTGCAGCAGCGCCCGGTCTTCGGCCGATAGCGAAGCCTGGATCACTGCACTGGCCACCAGCCGCTCCGCGTCACCCAGCGGTAGCTGGCCGGCATCGCCGGTGTCGTTGGCGAGCTGCCAGGTCTCGGGGTCGGCATTGAGCAGGAACATCAGCTTGTCGGCTTTCAAGCCGATGGCCACCGCCTGGGCGACATCGCCGGCGCGCAGGTTGAAGATTTCACCGGTCGGCGAATAGCCGATCGGGCTTAAGACTGCGATGCGGCCTTCGTCGAGCGCGTTGCGGATCGAGGCGATGTCGGCGCGCCGCACTTCGCCAGTCAGCAGGTGATCGACGCCATCACGGACGCCAACCGGCCGCGCCGTGATCCAGTTGCCGCCCGCCACTTTCAGCCGTGCGCCCCCCATCGGCGTGCTAGCCAGGCCCGTCGACAGCCGCGCCTCGATGTCCATGCGCAGGATGCCGACCGCCGCCTTGACGCAATCCATGGTCGCCGCATCGGTGATCCGCAGATCGCCGGAGAACTGGGCCGCCAGGCCGTGGGCTGCGAGCTGCGCTTCGATCTGCGGCCGCACGCCGTGAACCAGCACCAGCTTGACGCCGAGGCTGTGCAGCAGCGCCAGGTCGTAGATGAAACGCTCGAAGTCGGGACGCAGCGCGGTTTCGCCGCCGAACGCGACCACGAACACGCGATCGTTGTGCGCGTGGACATACGGAGCTGCGCCGCGCAGGGCGGCAACGAAGTCATCGGGGTTCATGGCGCGGATTATAGGGGCGCGCGATGCCCCGTCCGTATCGAAAGCCTGCCAAATTTCTCTTTGCTGGCGGGGCTCAAGCCTATAATCCGCGCCATGACACCTCCGTACGATTACGAGGCGCTGGACGCCTTGATGAAGCAGGTCGGCTATGACGACGAGTCCTCGTCCTTCCACGGCAGCCTGTGTGGCGCGCTGTGCCGGCAGAAGCCGGACGAGATCGATCCGGTCGCGCTGCTCGACCTTCCCGAATACACGCCTGAGGGCCGCGACCGCGAGCAGCTGGTTCGTCTGCGCGACGACACCATCGCCGCGTTGACCGATCTGCACTCGGCGTTCATGCCACTGCTGCCAAGCGATGACGATCCGCTCGCCGATCGCGCTCGCGCGCTCGGCGCCTGGTGCGAAGGTTTCCTCTACGGCCTCGCCGGGCGGATCAAGCTGAACCTGCGCGAGTGCAGCGAGGAAGTGCGCGAAATCGTCAAGGACTTCACCGAATTCACACGCACTTCGCTCGATTCCGGTGATGACGACGAAGGCGAGGAAAGCGCCTACGCCGAACTGATCGAGTACATCCGGGTCGGCGCCCAGCTGGTGTTCATGGAACTCCATCCGCGCCTCGGCGCGCCGGGCGCATCGCCTACCATTCACTGAGCGACCGACGACAATGCCCGCACCTGCAGCTGCCGAACTCGCCGAGTACGCCGCCCGCCGCGCCGCGCTGATCAAGGCGATGGGTCCGGATGGTCTGGCGATCATCCCATCCGCGCGCGAAGTGATCCGCAACCGCGACAGCCATTACCGCTTTCGTCAGGACTCGGATTTCCTCTATCTCAGCGGCTTCCAGGAGCCGGATTCGGTACTGGTGCTGGCACCTGGCAACCAGGACGGCGAGTTCCTGATGTTCGTCCGCGCCCGCGATGCTGCGCGTGAAATCTGGGACGGCCGTCGCGCCGGGCCGGAAGGTGCGGTCAGCCAGTACGGCGCCGATCAGGCCTTCGTGATCGACGAACTCGACAAGCAGCTGCAGGGCTTGCTGTCCGGTCGCCGCCGGGTGTTCTACACCTTCGGCGAGCATCCGGAATGGGATCCGAAGATCGCTGCCGTGGTCCGCGAAATTCGTGAAGTGTCGCGCCGTGGCGCAGCGGCACCGACCGATTTCGTGGCATTGGAAACCACGCTGCACGAGCAGCGCCTGATCAAGACCGAAGCCGAGCTGAAGCTGATCCGCCATGCCTGCCAGGTCACCGCCGGTGCCCACGTCCGGGCGATGCAGGCCACCCAACCGGGCGGCTGGGAATGGGCGGTGGCCGCCGAGATCCATCACGAGTTCGAGCGCCACGACATGCAGTGCGGTTACGGCTCGATCGTCGGCGGCGGCGAGAACGCCTGCATCCTGCATTACAAGGAAAACGAGTCGCAGCTCAACAACGGTGATCTGCTGCTGATCGATGCCGGCGGCGAGTATCGCGGCTACACGGCGGACATCACCCGCACATTCCCGATCAACGGCCGCTACAGCGGTGCGCAGAAGGAAGTCTACGAAGTGGTGCTGGCTGCGCAGCTGGCGGCGATTGCGACACTTACGGCCGGCAATGCCTCGTCACGGCCACATGAAGTGGCGACCAAGGCGCTGACCGAAGGCATGGTCGCGCTTGGTCTGCTGGAAGGCGATGTCGACACCTTGATCGCGGAAGGCAAGCATCGCCAGTTCTACATGCACGGCACCGGCCACTGGCTGGGGCTGGATGTCCATGATGTCGGCCGCTACAAGCTTGACGGCGTCGCTCGCAACTTCGAGCCGGGCATGGTGATGACCGTCGAGCCGGGCCTGTACATCGCCCCGGGAACCGAAGGCGTCGACCCGCGCTTCCATGGCATCGGCATCCGCATCGAGGACGACGTGCTGGTGACTGGCGGCGCGCCCGAAGTGCTGACCTCCGGTGTGCCGAAAGCAGTGGCCGAAGTAGAAGCGCTGATGGCTGGCCGCTGATTGGCTCGATGGATTTCGAGCCTGCCGACAGCGTCAAATCCGCGCCGGCCGAGCCCAAGGCCTTCGTCTGCGCGAACTGCGGCACGCATTTCGATGGCCACTACTGCCCGCATTGCGGGCAGGAAGCGCGGATCAAGCTGCCGACGGCGCGCAAGTTCCTCAGCGATCTCGCCGAGAAATACCTCGGCATCGAAGGTCGCTTGCCGCTGACCTTGCGGATGCTGTTCTTCAGACCCGGCCAGATGACCGTCGACTATCTCGAAGGCCGACGCCAGCGCTATCTCAGCCCGTTGCGCCTGTATCTCGCCGCCAGCGTCCTGTTCTTCATCGGCTTGAGCCGGGTGCCGGGCATCGATATCGAGATCGGCCGCAGCGGCATCGAGATCACCACCTTGGCGATGCGCGATGCCAGCATCGCCGCCCATACCGGTTTCGCGGCGATCGATGGTCAGGTGGCGCGCTTCATGAGCCTGCCACTCGACGAGCGCAGCCGTGTGCTGCGCGACGGCATGATCCGCAACGCGGCGCAGGCGTTGCTGCTGCTAATCCCGCTGTTCGCGGGGCTGCTCGCGGCGCTGTACCGGCGTCGTCTGTATGGCGAGCATCTGCTGTTCGCATTTCACTTCCACAGCTTCGCGTTTCTGGTGCTGCCCCTCGGCCTCGTGCCTTGGCCCCAGCCGATGCACGATCTGATCAACAATGCTTTGAATGCACTGCTGGCGGCCGTGCTGTTCGTGATGCTGCGCCGGGTCTATGGCGGCGGCGTGCTGCTGACGCTGGCGCGGGTGTTGACGATCCTGATCGGCTACGCGCTGCTGCTGTCGGCCGCGGCACTCGCTGGCGTGTTGCTTGCGGTAGGTCGCTGATGGCCAGCAAACCACCCCCGAAGCTCGAACCGGCGCCGATCGACGGCCCGTTCTGTCGTGACTGCGGCGCGCGTGCCGATATCAACTTCTGCCCGGTCTGCAGCCAGGAAACGCGGATCGAGATGCCGACGGTCGGCCATTTCGTCGCCGAGTTCGCCGAGCAGACCTTGGCCTTGCAAGGCCAGCTGTGGCGCACCCTGTATTCACTGCTGTTCAAGCCGGGCCAGCTGACGCTCGATTACATCGCCGGCCGCCGCCAGCGCTATGTGCGACCGCTGCGCCTGTATCTGGCGATCAGCATCAGCTTCTTCGCGGTGCTCGGCATCACGGCCGGCGATGGCTCGTTCCTGCCGGACGATCTGCTGGTCGATGACGGCGCCAAGGTCCCAAGCACCAAGGACGGCAGCGAAGCTCAGAGCGACAAGAAAGCGGCGGCCAAGCCTGCGAAATCGAAGACGGTCGACAAACCCTCGGCCGCACCGAAAACGGGTGATCCGGCGGTCGATGCCGAAGCGCGGGTCGAAGCGGCAGCGGCAGCGATAGAAGCAGCAGCGGAAGCCAAGGCGGAAGCGGCAGAGGCCGACGAAAAAGCGCGGCAGGAAGCGGCCGCGGCACAGAAGGCCAAGGCCGAAGTGGAGAAACATCCGCGTTCGACCGACAAGGGCGAGTCGTCAGCGAACTTCAACACCGGCTACGCCAAGCTCGATGCTCGTCTCAACGAGCGTTTCGACCGGCTGAAAGCGCTGCCGAAATCGGAAATCACCGCGAGAGTGGTCAACGCCTTCCTGAACTACGCGCCATTCGCGATGTTCCTGCTGCTGCCGCTGTTCGCGCTGTTCCTGAAGATCGGCTATTTGTGGCGGGGGGCGAATTACGCGATCCATCTGCTGTTCGCGGTCAACTACCATTCGTTCATATTCTTCATGCTGCTGATCGCTCAGCTGCCGTTGATCAACCGCTTCGACAATCTGCTCGGTTTTGTCGTGCCGGCCTATCTGCTGCTGTCACTGCGCAGCGTACATGGCGGCGGCTGGTTATCGACCTCGCTGTTCACGCTGCTGCTGTCGATCGTCTACGTCGCGGCGCTGGCGGTGGTGATGGTGCTGTTCACTTTTCTTCCTTTGGCCTTGCTGTAACCGATGACTGCTGCCGAAAATCTTGCCGGAAACGTTTTTGATGTCGCGATCGTCGGCGGTGGTCTGGTCGGTGCCAGTCTCGCGGTAGGGCTGGCCGCCAGTTCGCTGCGCGTGGTACTGATCGAAGCCGCCGCGCCGCCGATCAGCGCCGCCGCCTGGGACGAACGCTGCATCGCCCTGAACGAGGCCAGCCAGCGGATTCTCGCCAGCTTCGGTGTCTGGCCTGCACTGAGCGCTGAAGCCGAACCGATCCGCGGGACGCACATCTCCGAGAAGGGCCGCTTCGGCAGCACTCGCTTCAGCGCTGATGAAGTCGGGCTGACTGCACTCGGCTACAACGCGCCGCTGCGAGCGATCGGTGCCGTGCTGTCATCGGCGATGGCGGCCGCGCCGAATCTCAAGCTGCTGCTGCCGGCACGGGTAACGTCGCTGGAAGAAGCGACCGATCACCTCAGCCTGACTGTCGAGAGCGCCGGCAGCAGTAGGGCCATCAAGGCCGCGCTGGTGGTCGCCGCCGATGGTGCGCAGTCGAGCATCCGCAAGCTGCTGGGCCTGGACGCGACGACCCGTGATTACGGCCAGCACGCGATCGTTTCGGCGGTGCGCCTGTCGCGGCCGCATCAGGGCGTCGCTTACGAACGCTTCACGCCGGATGGCCCGATGGCCTTGATCCCGAAGCCGGACGATGCCGCATCGCTGGTCTGGACCGTGCCGTCGGCAAACGTCGAAGCGATGCTGGCCTGGACCGATGCCGAGTACCTGGAAGCCGCGCAGGCAACCTTCGGTGGACGCCTCGGCCGCTTCACCGCGCTCGGTCAGCGCAAGAGCTGGCCGCTGTCGCGAGTGATGAACGAAACCCTGGTCGGGCCGCGTACCGTGTTCATCGGCAATGCCGCGCAAAGCCTGCATCCGGTCGCCGCACAAGGCTTCAATCTCGGTTTGCGCGATGTCGCGAATCTCGCCGAGCGGATCATCGGTGCGGCCGATCCCGGCGCCGAGCAGCTGCTCGCCGATTACGCCGCGACCCGGCGCAGCGATCGCGAGCGAGTCTCCGGTTTCACCGATCTGCTGGTCCGCGCGTTCTCGAACCGCACGCCGGGTCTTGCCCAGGCCCGGCATTGGGGCCTGGTTGCGGCCGATCTGCTGCCGCCGGTGCGCGCCGCCTTGCTGCGCCAGCACCTCGGTCATCTCGGCCTGCCGGCCGATGGCCTCGGAGCACCGCGATGAGCCAGCGGATCGATTGCGATGTCGCCGTCGTCGGTGGCGGGCCGGTCGGTGTGGTCGCTGCGCTGGCGCTGCGCGATGCCGGCTTCAAGGTCGTGCTGGTCGAGCGCGGCGCGGCACCGAAGCCGTTCGATGTTTCGCGCTACGACGTCCGCGTCTACGCGATCGCGCCAGCTTCGGGGCGGCTGCTCGATCAGCTCGGCATCTGGCCGGAAATCGCGGCGACCCGGATCAGCCCTTACGCGCGGATGCAGGTATGGCAGCGCGCCGCTGAGCGCGGCTTGAGCTTCGATGCCGCCGAGAGCGGCAATGGCGCGCTCGGCTGGATCGTCGAACAGGGCTTGATCCTGTCGGCCGCCTGGAATCAGCTCGGTGCGCTGCCGCGCCATGTCGGCGTTGAAGCGCTGGCCTTGCAGCTGCCGATTGATGACGATCGTCAGGGCCGCGCCAGCCTGCAGCTCTCCGATGGCACTGAATTGCAGGCGCGGCTGATCGTCGCTGCCGACGGTGCCGACTCGCCGCTGCGCGAGCGTGCCGGTATCGCCGTCACCAGCTGGCGCTACGCGCAGCAGGCGATCGTTGCCCAGGTGTTGATGTCCTCGGCGCAGGCGGCGACGGCCTATCAGCGCTTTCTGCCGACCGGACCGCTGGCCTTCCTGCCGCAGGCCGATGGTCGGCATTCGATCGTCTGGTCCGCGGACAGCGAAGCTGCTGCGGCGCTGCTGGCACTCGATGACGCGAGCTTCGCGCGCGCGCTTTCCGAGGCTAGCCAGTACGCGCTCGGTGAGGTCATCGAAGCCGGTCCGCGGCTCGCGTTTCCGTTGCGCCTGCTGCATGCCGAGGACTATCACCGGCCAGGGTTGGTGCTGGTTGGCGACGCGGCCCATGCGATCCATCCGCTGGCCGGGCAGGGCGCCAACCTGGGCTTCGCCGATGTCGCGCAACTGGCCAGCAGCTTGTCGGCGGCACGGGCGGCAGGACGCGACTGGGCGTCGTCACGAACTCTTGCCAGCTACACCCGCGCCCGCAAGGCCGCGAATCTGGAAATGCTGGCGTTGACCGACGCGCTGTATCGCGGCTTCGGCAACAGCCTGCCGGGCCTGCGGCAACTGCTCGGCATCGGCCTGGAAGCGATCAACAAGGTCGCGCCGGTCAAGGCACTGCTGGCGACGCAGGCACAACGCGGCTCGGGCTGATCGGCCTGCGCATCGGCTACACTTCACGCCGCAGGCAAGAGAGTCCGGGCACGCCCGGCACCGAAGGCGCAATCCCCCCCGGAATCGCTCAGGTCTAAGGATTGCCTGCTGTAGACACTCTGGAGAGCGCCCGCGCAGTCGGCGGGCCACCGAAGGCGCCAAACGCTCAGGTTCAAGGGACAGAGGGGGTGAGAAGCCAAGGTTTTGCGAGCACTGCTCGCATTGGCTTCGAACGCCTGAGCGAAAGCGAAGGCCGGGCAAGGGTCGTGCATCACACGATCGGTTTCTGCCAGGCCATGTCGCAATCGCTAGGACGCAGCCCACTCGCACCAGAACTACGCACGACATGCTCAAGCAAACCGCGCTGCACGCCGAACATCTGCGCCTGGGCGCCAAGCTGGTCGACTTTGCCGGCTGGGACATGCCGATCCAGTACGCATCCCAGCTCGACGAGCATCACGCTGTGCGCAAGTCCGCCGGCATGTTCGATGTCGCGCATATGAGCGCCGTCGACCTGCAGGGCGCACGCACCCGTGAGTTCCTGCGCCTGCTGCTCGCCAACGATGTCGCCAAGCTGAAGACCCCGGGCAAGGCGCCCGCCGATGCCGTAGGCGTCGGTAAAGCCCTGTACAGCTGCATGCTCGACGAGCACGGCGGCGTCATCGACGACCTGATCGTCTACCTCATCGCCGAAGACGCATTTCGCCTGGTCGTCAACGCCGGCACCACGGACAAGGATCTCGCCTGGCTGCGCGCGAAAGCACCGGCGTTCGGCGTCGACGTTCGTCATCGCAGTGATCTCGGCATCCTCGCCGTGCAGGGGCCGGAAGCTCGGGCGAAGGTCGATGCGCTGCTGCCGGCCGAGCTGGCGAAGGCTTGCGCCAGCCTGACACCGTTCAGCGCCGCCTGGCTCGGCGACCGCTTCATCGGCCGCACTGGCTACACCGGCGAAGACGGCTACGAACTGATCCTGCCGCAGGCCGATCTGGTTGCGATCTGGACCGAGCTGCTTGCCGCCGGTGTCGCGCCCTGTGGTCTTGGCGCGCGCGACACCTTGCGACTCGAAGCCGGCATGAATCTCTACGGCCAGGACATGGACGAAACCGTCAGCCCGCTCGAATGCGGTCTGTCCTGGACGGTGTCGTTCGCCGATGAAGCCCGCGCCTTCATCGGCCGCGCAGCCCTCGAAGCCCAGCGCGCCGCGCCGCCGCGCAAGTCCGTCGGCCTGGTGCTCGAAGGCCGCGGCGTGCTGCGTGCCCACATGGCGGTGCGCGCCGCGAACGGCGAGCTGGGCGAAACCAGCAGTGGCGGTTATGCGCCGACGATGAAAGGTTCGATCGCGATGGCCCGCGTGCCGGGTGGCGCAGTCGGCCCGTATGAAGTCGAGATCCGCGGCCAACGGTTGCCGACGCGCGAAGTGAAGCCGCCGTTCGTGCGCAATGGCAAGGTGCTCGTGTAACTGACCTGTTTATGTAGGGTGGGCAAGCTTCTCCTGCCCACCGCAGCACCCGATCCATGTGGGCCGATGAAGCCAGCCCACCCTACAGAAGCCGAGACTTCCCATGAGCAATACGCCTGCCGAACTGAAATACGCCAAGTCCCACGAGTGGGTGAAGAAGCTGCCGGACGGCACGCTGCTGATCGGTATCACTGATCACGCCCAGGCTGCGCTCGGCGATCTGGTGTTCGTGGAAACCCCGAAGGTCGGTCGCAAGCTGGCGGCGAACGAAGCCTGCTGCGTCGTCGAATCGGTCAAGGCGGCGAGCGATGTCTATGCGCCGGTCGCCGGCACCGTGATCGAGACCAACGCCAAGCTCGGCGAGAATCCCGAGTTGGTCAACGATGCGCCGTACGAAGGCGGCTGGCTGTGGAAGCTGCAACCGGACAATCTCGCCGATGTCGATGGCCTGCTCGATGCTGACGGCTACGTCGCGTCGATCGCCTGATTCGCCTTAACCAGACCCTGGAAACTGCTTCATGCCTTTCATCCCGCATACCGAAACCGATGTCGCCGAAATGCTCGCGGCGATCGGCGCGCCGAGCATCGATTCGCTGTTCGGCGAGATTCCTGCCGAGCTGCGCTGCAAGGGTCTGTCGCAGGTACCGGAACGGGTTTCCGAGATGGAGATCGCGCGGCTGATGCACGGCCGCGCGGCGCAGGACGGCACGCTGCTGAACTTCTGTGGCGCCGGTGCCTACGAGCACCACATTCCGGCAGCGGTCTGGGAGATCGCGACGCGCGGCGAGTTCTATTCAGCCTACACGCCGTACCAGGCCGAAGCGAGCCAGGGCACCTTGCAGCTGCTCTACGAATACCAGTCGATGATGTGCGCGCTGACCGGCATGGAGGTGTCGAACGCATCCCTTTACGACGGCGCTTCCGCACTCGCCGAAGCGCTGCTGATGGCGGTGCGCGCCAACAGCGCGAACAGCGGTGGCAAGGTGCTGATGCCGCAGGCCGTGCATCCGTATTACCGAGAAGTAGTTGCCTCGATCACCGACGCACAGGGCATCAATCCGCAGCCGATCGGCTACGACCCGGTCACCGGTGCCACCTCGCTCGAACAGCTGCGTGCCCATGAAGGGCAGGGCATCACCGCGGTGGTGATACAGCAGCCGAACTTCTTCGGCGTGCTCGAGGATGTCGATGCGATCACCGACTGGGCGCAGGCCAATGGCGCGTTGGTGGTGGCCGTGGTCAATCCGGTGTCGCTGGGCTTGCTGCAGCCGCCTGGCTTGTGGGGCGCGAAGGGCGTGGACATCGTCTGCGGCGAAGGTCAGCCGCTCGGCGCGCCGCTGTCCTCGGGCGGCCCGTACTTCGGCTTCCTGACCGCGCGGCAGGTCTTCGTCCGGCAGATGCCGGGCCGCATCGTCGGCCGCACTGTCGATCTCGATGGCAAGCCCGGCTACACGCTGACCCTGCAGGCGCGCGAGCAGCACATCCGCCGCAGCAAGGCGACCTCGAATATCTGCACCAACCAGGGCCTGCTGGTCA
The DNA here is from genome assembly GCF_000420645.1 of Nevskia ramosa DSM 11499. NCBI lineage: Bacteria > Pseudomonadati > Pseudomonadota > Gammaproteobacteria > Nevskiales > Nevskiaceae > Nevskia > Nevskia ramosa. Next base: position 1,124,464 of record NZ_ATVI01000005.1, read on the forward strand.
CGGCCGCGACCATCCACATGAGCCTGCTGGGGCCGGAAGGTCTGGAAAGCGTCGCTGTCCATTCGATGGCCAACACACAGTCGTTGGTCGACGCGCTGACCGCGATTCCCGGCGTCAGCGCGGCCTTCGATGGCGAGCGCTTCCATGAAGCTGTCATCCGTCTGCCACAAGCTGCTGGCCAGGTATTGGCCGGGCTCGCCGAACGCGGCATCTTCGGCGGCTTCGATCTGTCGCAGCATTACCCGGCGCTGGGTTCAGCGCTGCTGGTCTGCGCGACCGAAACCCGGACTGCCGAAGACATCGCACGTTACGCCACGGCCTTACGTGAAATCCTGGCCGCGCACTGATTCAAATCATCGTCAAGCACACACATAACGAGGAGTAGACACATGGCCGCAATCACCCTGCAGGGCAACCCGTTCTCGACCAATGGCGAACTGCCGAAGCCCGGCAGCGATGCGCCCGGTTTCCGCCTGGTCGGCGGCGATCTTAAGGACGTCACGCTGCATGACTTCGCCGGCAAGAAGAAGGTGCTGAACATCTTCCCGTCGGTGGACACGCCGACCTGCGCAATGTCGGTGCGCAAGTTCAACGAGAAGGCCGCGGGCTTGAGCGACACCGTGGTGCTGTGCATCTCGGCCGATCTGCCGTTCGCGCAGAAGCGCTTCTGCGGCGCCGAAGGCATCAGCAATGTCGTCAACCTGTCGCTGATGCGTGGCCGCGGCTTTGCCACCGAGTACGGCCTGAACATCGAGAACGGCCCACTGGCCGGTCTGACCGCACGCGCCGTGGTGGTGCTCGACGCCAACAACAAGGTGCTGCACAGCGAACTGGTCAGCGAGATCGCCCACGAGCCGAACTACGACGCTGCTCTGAAGGCACTGGCCTGAGGCGCAGCTGTATGACGCTCCGGCATCGCGGGCTGGCGCTGCTGCTGGCCGTCATTTTGGCCGGCTGTGGCGGCGGCGGCACAGCGGTGCCGGCGCCGGAATTCGTCGGTGACTGGAGCGCGCCAGGCGTCAATCTGAGCCTGAGCGCCGATGGCCAGATCGCCTGGCGCAAGGTCGATGAAGACGGCTCGTCGCACAGCGTCATCGCGCCGTTGAGTTCGTTCTCGACGAAGAAATTCTCGGCCGGCTTCTGGCTGTTCTCGTCGAGCTTCCACGTCGACAAGCCGCCGGTCCGCGATGGCGCCGTCTGGCGGATGACGGTCGATGGCGTCGAGCTGATTCGTCTGGACGATGACGGCGCCGTGCCGAAGGACGAAGTCTGAAGCTGCACGGCTGCAACTGAATCACAACGCTGAACCGAACACGCCTCAGAGATCGATCATGGCTCACGCCTCAAACGCTGCAACTGTCGCCACCGCGCTGCCGTCACCGCTGAACCCGGCCGAGCCGCTGATCTTCGAAGTGTCGCGCGCCGGCCGCGGTGCCAGCGCCCAACGGCCGATAAAAGGGGAGGGCGGCTTGCCGGAGATTCGGCTGTCTGAGAAGTTCAGACGGCAGGTCGCGCCGGGATTGCCGCAGGTGTCCGAGTTGCAGGCGGTGCGTCACTTCACGCGGCTGTCGAAGCTGAATTTCAGCATCGACACGCACTTCTATCCGCTCGGCAGCTGCACAATGAAATACAACCCGCGCGCCTGCAACACGCTGGCGATGCTGCCGCAGTTTCTCGGCCGCCATCCGCTGGCGCCGGAAACCCACTCGCAGGGCTTCCTGGCCTGCATGTACGAGCTGCAGGAAATGCTCAAGGACGTGACCGGCATGGCCGGCGTCAGCCTGACGCCGATGGCCGGCGCGCAGGGCGAGTTCGCCGGTGTCGCGATGATCCGCGCTTACCACCGCGCCCGGAATGATCTGGCCCGCACCGAAATCCTGGTGCCGGACGCCGCCCACGGCACCAACCCGGCGACCGCGACGATGCTCGGCATGACCGTGCGTGAAATCCCGACCGATGCCGAAGGCGACGTCGATCTGGTCAAGCTCGCCGCGGTCGTCGGCCCGCAGACCGCCGGCATCATGCTGACCAATCCGAGCACCCTCGGTGTCTTCGAACGCAACATCGCCAAGATCGCCAAGCTGGTCCACGAAGCCGGCGGCCTGCTGTACTACGACGGCGCCAACCTCAACGCGATCCTCGGAGAAGTGCGCCCGGGCGACATGGGCTTCGACGTCATCCACATGAACCTGCACAAGACCTTCTCGACGCCACACGGCGGCGGCGGGCCGGGTGCTGGTGCGGTCGGCGTGTCGCAGCGCTTGCTACCGTTCATGCCGATTCCGGTCGTCGGCAAGGCCGGCGAGGGCAGCGAGAGCCGCTATGGCTGGCTCGATGAGAAAGACCTGCCGCAAACCATCGGCCGCCTCAGCGCCTTCATGGGCAATGCCGGCGTGCTGCTGCGCGCCTACGTCTACGCACGTCTGCTCGGCCGCGAAGGCATGCACCGGGTCGCCGAGTTCGCCACCCTGAACGCCAACTACCTGCAGGCCCGGCTGCGCGATCTCGGCTTCGATCTGGCCTACCCGAAGCGCAAGGCGACGCACGAGTTCATCGTCACCCTGAAGCGGCAGAAGCAGGAGATCGATCTCACCGCCACCGACATCGCCAAGCGCCTGCTCGACTACGGCTACCACGCGCCGACGGTTTATTTCCCGCTGCTGGTGCCGGAATGCCTGCTGATCGAGCCGACGGAGACCGAGGACAAGGAAACGCTGGACGCCTTCGTCGCCGCCCTGTGCGCGATCTGGGAAGAGGCTAAGCGCGACATCGCCTTCGTCAAGGGCGCGCCGTACAAGATGCCGGTGCGCCGCCTCGATGACGTGCGCGCCGCGCGTCAGCTCGATATCCGCTATGTGGCCGGTACTGGCGTAGGGGCCCGCTGATGGCCGACGGAATCACCGGCTGGCGCCGCATCGTCCGCGCGACCAGGGTCAGCTATGTCGGCATGGGCTGGGCGGTGCGCGAGGAAGAAGCCTTCCGCATCGAGCTGACCCTGTTCCTGCTGATGCTGCCGTTCGCGATCTGGCTCGGCGACAATGCGGTCGAGCGGATCATCCTGTTCTGGAGTCTGCTGCTGGTGCTGATCGTCGAACTGCTGAACACCGCAGTCGAAGTGGTGGTAGATCGCATCGGCCTCGAACGTCATGTATTGTCCGGGCGCGCCAAGGATCTAGGGTCCGCGGCGGTCCATCTCTCCCTGCTGCAGGTTCCGATCGTCTGGGGCCTGGTGCTGTTCGGCTAACCGAAAACCTCACGAAAACATCATGTCTGCACTGATTTGCGGCTCGCTCGCTTTTGACACCATCATGGTTTTCAGCGGCCGGTTCAAGAACGAGATCCTGCCGGACAAGGTCCACATCCTGAACGTCTCGTTCCTCGTGCCGGAACTGCGCCGCGAGTTCGGCGGCACCGCCGGCAACATCGCCTACAACCTGAAGCTGCTCGGCGGCGAACCGCTGCCGATGGCCACCGTCGGCAAGGACTTCGCGAGCTACAACGAGTGGCTGGACAAGCTCGGCATCAGCCGCGAATACATCAAGACCGTGCCCGAGGCCTACACCGCGCAGGCCTACATCACCACCGATCTCGACGACAACCAGATCACCGCGTTCCACCCGGGTGCGATGAGCTTCGCCCACACCCAGGACGTACACGCCGCGATCAAGGCCGGCGCCACCATCGGCACCGTATCGCCGGACGGCCGCGACGCGATGATCCTGCACGCCACCCAGTTCGCCGAAGCCGGCCTGCCGTTCATCTTCGATCCGGGCCAGGGCCTGCCGCTGTTCGGCGGCGATGACCTCAAGGACTTCATCGAGAAATCGACGTACGTTGCCGTCAACGACTACGAGTCGGAAATGATCATGGCCCGCACTGGCTGGTCGCTGAAGGAAATCGCCGACCGGGTCGAAGCACTGATCGTCACCCGCGGCGGCAAGGGTTCGAGCATCTACACGAAGAGCAAGACCCACGAGATTCCGACCGCATCCGCGCACTCGCTGGCCGATCCCACCGGCTGCGGCGATGCCTACCGCGGCGGCCTGCTCTACGGCCTGCTCAACGGCCTGGACTGGGACACCACCGGCAGAGTCGCCTCGCTGCTCGGCGCGATCAAGATAGAACGCCCGGGCCCGCAGAATCACAGCGCCACCCCGGAACAGTTCCGGGCCCGCTTCAAGAAGGAATTCCGCTACGACCTCGCCTGATCGGTCGGAACAAAAAGCTCCCATCGCAGCAAAGACTTGCCTATAATCGCGGCCCGCGCCGAGATAGCTCAGTCGGTAGAGCAACTGATTCGTAATCAGTAGGTCGGAGGTTCGATTCCTCTTCTCGGCACCATTAAAATCAGTAACTTAAAGGCCTGCCCGGTGCAGGCCTTTAAGTTATGTAGCCAAATCGTACCCGGCAAGCTGCGGACGTAGCCCGATCTGATCTGCGAAACGGTCCACGTGCGCTCCCAGGTGACCCGGAGAGAAGTGCGCGTACCGTTTCACCATCTCGTGTGACGACCAACCGCCCAGCTCTTGAAGCGCGTACAGCGGTGTTCCTCGCTGCACATGCCACGACGCCCAGGTATGTCGCAGGTCATGCCACCTGAAGTTCTCGATGCCGGCCCGTTTTAGCGCGCCGTACCAAGCCTTCGTCCCGACCTGCCGGATCGGCTGCCCTCGATAAGTGAAGCAGTACGCGCTTCCGTTTTCGAGCTGATCTTTGAGCAGCTTCACCGCACCAAGACTTAGCGGCACCGCAATAGCCTTTCCAGCCTTCGCCTCGTCCGGGTGTATCCACGCCAAGCGCTCCGTGAGATTGACCTGCGACCACTTCAACTCGCGCACGTTGCGTTGACGCTGCCCGGTTAACAGCGAGAACCAAGCCATCGCAGCCAGATGGGGCGGCAGCTCCTGCAGCAGCCGGTTCGCCTCATCTTCGGTCAGGTAGCGCACCCGCAGCTTGGGTTCCTTCAACATCCGAACCTTGGGCGCTCGATCCAGCCACTCCCACTCATCCACCGCAATGCGCAGGACTGACCGAAGCAGCGCCAGCATCCTGTTCACCGTGGCCTCCGATACACCATCAGCTCTCCGTCGTTTCGTGAGCAGGTCCACCAAGTCCCGGTTCACGTCTTCCAGATACTTTCCGGCTAAGAACGGGTGCAGCCACCGGAAGTGCATCTTGTCGTCGTGCAGCGAGGCCTTGTGGGCCTTTTCGTCAATCCAACGGAGCACCGCTTCTTCCCATGAACGGTTCGGCTTGAGGCCTAGCCGTTCGCTATCCCACATCTGCGCCTTGAGCTTGTCGTGGTACTCCTTGGCTTTGCGGCGGTCGGAAGTGCCAGCGCTGCGCTGTATCGTGCGGCCGTTGTGGGACAGCTTGACCCACCAGTTAGGTGAGTCTTTACGTTTGTAGAGCGACATAGGGATTTCTCCTGTTGTTCGCCCTGCAACGCTCGCCGGCTAGATTGTGCACGCAGGTACGCGATCAGGTCATCCTCGATAAAGACCCAGCCGCGGCCGACTTTCGCGCCCGAAAGCTCGCCTGTAGCGGCCAGACGCCGAATCGTCGATGGATGTGCGTGCAGCAACTCGGCTGCCTGTTGCAGGGCGAGCGTCTTCACGGCACGGGCCGTTCTAGGTTCTTGAGGATTTCTTCCGGATAACCAGCAAGGCGCTTCGGCACCTGACCGGGCTTGATCAGTTGCGCGATGACTGCCGCGGTATCGCCTAGCTCGACCTCGGTCATCACGTTGATGGCCTTTCCCCCCTGTGTACGGAGGTGGCGCACCATGGACTCGTAGGTGACGGTGACTTCGCGCTGAATTGTCTTCAGGCGACATTGTTCAAGCGACAAGTATTCGAAGGCAGGGTAGGCGCCCGCGAGGTACTTCCCTGGATGCGTTACCGTTTCCCAAGGGACGATTCGGCCTTTGTTCCTTAGCTCGACTTCGATCCGCGTCCAGTTGGCAAAGAACTGCTCCGCATCGCCACCCAGTTGCTTGCCCTTCTCGTAAATGCGTGTGAGCTTCCCGGATTCTCGGCTGCCGACATACAGCGTCCGCCCCTTCTGCTTTGCGAGCCAGTCACCCGCAACGCTTGTCTGTGGCTGTCGACCGCCGACGTTGAACAGGCCTTCCTTCAGCCATCCCACTGATTTCTCAATGCTGGCGACTTCGCCTAGAAAGTCATCGTGGGCCAGATCGACCCGCGTCACCGCTGCATCTGAGGACTCACCCCAAGCCCGAACTGCATCCCAGTCGATGATGTTCCGGCAGCCATGCGCATTCAGTTCGACGTGCAGCGTCCCGCGTTGGTGTTCGCCGCCGTGAGCGAGGAGGCCGACTTCGCCGAGGTCTATGCGATGTTCATAGCCGAACCAGCCACTACTTCGGCGACGGTGCAGGTTGGGCGCTACGCTGAACACACGGTGTAGCTGATCCGTAATCCACCCTAGTTCGTCGGGGGATGGCGCTTTAACCGTGAAGGCTAACCAATCAACGAGGGCGATGGGTCTATCTGGCTGGTCAGTTTCTCCCCGTGTTACTAGACGGGGAGATAGATGCTCGTCTGCGGTGGCGGCGGCCAGGTCGCTGCGCTCGCTCGGCCTGCCGCCTGCGCCATTACAGCTTGGAAGTTCTTCGGGTTGCATAAGTGACTCCGGAAAATCGACGGAGTCATGCCTAGAGGCGTGACTTCATCGGTAATGGATGGAAGTCACAAGCGAGCTGGTAGGGAGGGCTTTATACCGGCCCGCGCATAAGGCCGTTCCTACCCGCTCGGTGTATGCCTATCGGATACCTGGCTCCCTTGGCGTTAGGGATTTACCGTTTCAGTATCCGGGCCCGAAGTGTTGCGGGGCTTTGGGTTGCGCTGCTTGAGTTTTTCGATGCTGCTTGTGCAACTCGAGCATCGCCGAAACTTAAATCTCAAGTCAAGTTTTTCGGCGGCGTCCGCGAATCGCACTGGAGTATCTAGAAGTGACTTTGCAGGTTAGGTACCAAGCACATCGAGGTCTTCAACGATTAAAATTTAACTTTCTTCGAGCTTTATAGGTTCAGCTTTCGATGTACGCTCTTTTCCTTTGGCAATCAACGCTTCGTCAAGAAAGGCGAGCCATCGAATGAAACTGACGCCCGCGCTAAGGGCTGCAGTCGCCAGTTCAATGGGCACCGAGATGGGTTCATGTGTCTGCTGACCGTGACGGTATACATGAACAGCGTTAACCCAGGAGTCGAAAGACCGTACGATCTGCGCCGAAAATCTAACCGCTATTGGATCGTCGCTATAGAGCCGGTTAACTGCGGACGTTAACGAATTCTTTATCGCGGCGCTATTTAAGCCAGATTCCCCGGGAAACATGATCTTGGTTAAAGTCTCGGCAGCCTCGAAGATTGAGCGTGAAGCAGACTTTAAGTCTTGAGGCTGTCCTTCAAAATGTCCAAATGATTCTTCAATTGCCTTACGAACTGCCTGGTATCTAGAGCCCGACAGACCGAGGATGATTGATTGTCGCTCAGCTGAAAAATGTTCGTCTACTGAGTAATGCAAGCCGCATTTTTTATCGACCGAGTATGAAAGATTCTCTTCCTCAATAGCCCTGCTGATGAAATTGTGCCAATCCTTGAAAAGCGATCCAGACTGAGTTGTTCCGCGGCGGGTAACATCTGTCGCCAAAAATTGGCGGCCGATCAGCGTTAGCTGATCAAGGACTTCTTCAAAAGGGATGGCTTTGAAATACGAATCCCAATCAAGTGACAAATTCCGGATGGGGACCGTGTGGCCAGTTTCGATGCGTAGATAATTTCTAAGATCACTTGCAGAGTAGTTTTCCAAGGCACTCAAGTACCCAGCGATTCTTCTCTTGAATCGATCGCTCTCCTTAATTTTCTCCGTTCTTTGCCTGTACACCTGCGTGAAAAGTTTGCCCGTGCTTGTTTGTCCGCCGTCATTCATTCGTCTATCGCCTTTAAGCAACTGTTTCGGAACAACAGCCCGCTACTAGCGTAGCCGTTTCGTAACCATCCTTGGTTGATTCGACGTCGGGCAAACAACGTTTCCTAAGCGGCGGGCGTTGCAAAGCGTTATTTTTTCGACCAATCAGCGAATCGAATCCCCTTCGTAATCAGTAGGTCGGAGGTTCGATTCCTCTTCTCGGCACCATTCAAATCGGTAACAAAAGGCCTGCCTCGTGCAGGCCTTTTTGTTGCGTCGCTAGAACGTACCGACAAGCTCCAACCGTAGCTCGAGGCGACTTCTTTTCTGGAAGTCGTACTTCAATGATCTGCTCGTCCGCCAGTTGATTTATTGTATATACGAATATAAAGTCGACGCTGATGAAAATCAGTTTCGACCCGGACAAGAATGCTCGCAATGTCGAAGCTCGCGGTATTTCTTTCGATTGTGCGCTGGCCTTTGAGTGGGCTAGCGCGTTCCTCGTCGAGGATCCGCCGAGACTACGGCGAGCAGCGTTTTCAGGCGATCGGCTATATCGATGTACGGCTGCACGTCCTCGTTTTCACGCCGCGTGGCAGGACGTTGCACGTCATCAGCCTGCGCAAGGCGAACTCACGCGAGGTAAAGCGATATGAAGCAGAAATTGAACGCTGAACGCGTAGACCGCGATAACCCGGAATGGACGCCGAAGACTTTCGAGCGGGCCGTCCCGGCGTCGAAAATCCTGCCAACGCTGTTTGGGAATGAGGAAGGCCAAGCGATGCTCAAGCGTCGAGGGCGTCCGAAATCGAGCGAGGCGCGCACGCTCATCTCGTTGCGCTTGCCGCCCGATACGCTCGCCCGCTGGAAGGCGACGGGGCCGGGCTGGCAGACACGCATGGCCGAGACTTTGGCAAAGGCGGTTTAGCGATTCTCGACCGGTACGGTCGAAGAAAGAGGACCCGTACGCTGGCCTGTCGTCAATCAGCAGGTCGCAGGTTCGATTCCTCTTCTCTCACCAGTTAATCAGTAACTTGAAGGCCTGCCTCGTGCAGGCCTTTTCGTTGCGTGGCACAAACGTCCCTGCAAGCTCCGGACGTAACCCGATGGCCCTTGGAAGGATCCTCATGCGCTCCCAAGGGCCCGGAGAGATGCGCTTACCGTTTCACCGTCCCGTTCGGCGATCAACCACTCACACGCGCCCAACAAGGAAAGTGGTTGCAGACCTTCCAGCCGGCGATGATCACGGACGCTTGCCTTGCGTCGCGATTGGTCTTTAGGTGCCGAGGAATGGAGGCGCCGTGTCGCAAGAGGAACCACCCCCGTTCACGAAGCCGATGGCGGGCGCTCTGAGTTGCGTCGCCGAATCCGAGCTGTGGCCCCCAGGCGCGAGGCCTGAATCTCGTGGTCAGGCCAGAGCCGTCTGCTTCGCGACTGCTCTAGTTCAAGGCCACTATGACGCGACCGGCACCAATCAACTGCTTGCGCCAACGCTGATCCAGCGCACTCACGATGACTTCACGCTGCTTGGGTGAAGCGTGAACGAACATGCCGTCGCCTTGATACAGACCCACGTGCAGTCGGCGGCGTCCTGTCTTGAAAAAGACCAAGTCTCCCGGACGAATTTCCGAAAGCCCGATCGGTTCAACGGCACTCATCATCGCAGAGGCGCTTCGGGGGAGTGGCACGCCTGCTTGAGCGTAGGCTTGCTTCACCAGGCCGGAGCAATCTGTTGCCGAAGTGGACGAAGCCCCAAAGTGATATCGCACGCCGATAAGCTGCTCGGCTCCCTGAAGGGCGAGCGCTTCCACCGATTTTCGCATCTGAAGTTGACTCGCCATCCGCAGCTGGAGTCCAGGTTCGGCGGAAACAGCAGCAGGCGCTGCGGCGACGCCTGCAGGCGTGTGCAAGCCCCAAGTCATACCCGAAGCAAAAGAGCAGGTGGCGTTGGCCAGCAACAAACCGGCAATCACAAGGCGGATCGAGAGCATAGGGTCGGGGGTAAGGCGGGGACCATCATCGACAATCTCAGTTGTCTGAACAATGCCCAAAAATCCGGAAACGTCATGTCAATAGTCGATGACCGGGAGCAATTGCCTTGCCAGAAGGCGAGGTCGCAGTGCCCCCGGGTCCGAGACCGCGATCGGCGCTTCGAGCAGTCAAGTCATCCCGAGATGTTCCTACCATTCGACGGATCCTTTTTTTTGGGCCAGGCGGGCAGGGATACAGCCTGTATCGAATGTCGAATCGACCTGTTGCCGTAAAGCGCCTGTACGCTCGCGACAAGGTTCCTCATGACGCCGGGTTCGCGATGCACCTGTCGAAGCCGATGGCGATCAAGGAACTGATCGTCACCATCGCGGCGTTCGTGCGACATCGCATCCGCGGCTGATTGGAGCGCCGCGCCCGGTTTCAGAGTGGAATGCCGTTGGCGCCATCCTGATGTCTGCGATATGACGGTCAGACGAACCGATCGCCGGCTCGCGTAATGTTCGCTATCGCACAGACGTATGTTCGGTAACGTACGGACCGCAAGGCGGTGTTTGGCTAGCCTTCTGATGAGGGAGACACCATTTCCCGTTGCCTTCCGGTCGTGATCCTTGACGCAGCAGATGACGCAGCAGAACTTTCAGCCGACCCATAACCACCTTCTGCGCGCCTTGCCGGCCGAGGTGCAGACACGGCTGTTCCCGCATCTGAAGCTGTTTCCGCTGCCGCTGGGAAAAGTGCTGTACGAATCCGGAGACACGATGAACCACGTGTACTTCCCGGTCGATTCGATCGTGTCACTGCTGTACGTCATGCAGAACGGCGCCTCGGCCGAGATTTCGGTCGTCGGCAACGAGGGCCTGATCGGCGTGTCCCTGTTCATGGGTGGCGAAAGCACACCGAGCCGCGCCATCGTGCAGAGCGCCGGGCATGCTTGGCAGCTGGCGGGTACGCGCCTCAAGGAGGAATTCAATCGCCACGGTGATCTGCTGTTCCTGATGCTGCGCTACACCCAATCGCTGATCACCCAGATGGCGCAGACAGCGGTCTGCAACCGCCATCACGCGATCGATCAGCAGCTGTGTCGCTGGCTGCTGCTATCGCTGGATCGACTGCCGGGCAATCAGCTGACGATGACCCAGGAGCTGATCGCCAACATGCTCGGCGTGCGTCGCGAGGGCGTCACCGAAGCGGCCAGCAAGCTGCAGAAGCTCGGTGTCATCGAATACAGCCGCGGCAAGATCACCGTGCTCGATCGGCCCAAGCTCGAAAGCCTGAGTTGCGAATGCTATGCCGTGGTCCGCAAGGAAACCGATCGGCTGCTGCCGTACTCGGTGGGCCCGGGTCTGGCTTCTAAGCCCATTGCCGAGCCGCCCACTGATCCCCTTTGACGGTCGAATCGACCGTCTGTTTTCAGTGTTGCGCGATGCTTGGGTGGGCCAGCGCACCGACGCGCGTACCCGTTAACGCATACTCCGACCACTGCACAGGCTCAGCTTCTGTGCCATGCCGATCACGGCTCTCCCCAAGCTGCGGAGAGTCGTACCTTGGAAGTGTCGCCAAAGCTGATCGCCAATCGTCTGATCGCCCGATTGCCGATCAAGGAACGCCGGGCGCTGCTGGATATCAGTGAGACGGTCGGTCTGGAATTTGGTCAGATCCTCTGCCAGCCGGACACTCCGTTCCGGCACGTGCATTTTCCGCTGACCGGCTTCTTGTCGCTGGTCGCCGAAGTGCTGCATCACCCGCCGCTGGAAATGGGCCTGATCGGCAACGAAGGACTGCTCGGTGCCACCCTGGTGCTGGGCGTTTCCGCGGTCCCCCTGCGCGGCATCGTGCAGGGTGCCGGTACGGCACTTCGTATCGAGGTCCGGCAGTTTTGCGCCTTGCTGGAAACCAGTCCGGCCCTGCGGCTCAGCTTGAATCGCTATCTCTACGTGCTGATGGCGCAGCTTTCGCAGACCGCGGTCTGCACTCGATTCCACGAACTGGGGCCGCGCCTGGCGCGCTGGCTGCTGATGAGCCACGACCGCGCCCACGCCGACCATTTCCATCTCACCCATCAGTTCCTTGCGGACATGCTCGGCGTGCGCCGCAGCGGCGTCACCACCGCGGCCGGCGTGATGCAGGCCCATGGCTTGATCAGCTACACCCGCGGCGAAATCCGTGTGCTCGATCGTGCTGGGCTGGAAGCCACATCCTGCGAATGCTATGCGGAAGTGATCGCCGATTACGCCGAGCAGATGGGCGAGGGGCCGTTGACGCCGCAGCGGCCGCGGCGCGGAGTCTGAGCATTCGTAAGGGCGCGGCTGCCATTGGCGGCTGGCGACACGCGGATTCGCACTGCCCGAGCTGTGCCTTTCATCGGCCGGACGATCCCGTATTGCGATCCGCAGTTGCTCCCGTAAGCCGTTCGTAAGGCCGCGCTTTCTATCGTTCCCGCACTTCCTTGCGGACGACGACGATGCGCAGCTTTCCGGGATCTGGCGGTCACCTTCACGCGGTGCTGCCACCACGCCGATATCCGTTCCACCGCGCTTGGCTCAGCCGCGCATTGCTGGTGGCCGGACTTTCGCTGCCGGCGCTCGCGTCGGCAGTAACCAGTCTTCCGGCGCCGCTGGCCGCCTATGCCGGCCAGGTGGTCTACCTCGACTTCTGGGCGTCCTGGTGCGGGCCCTGTGCGCAGTCGTTTCCGTGGCTCAACGAGATGCAGGCGAAGTACGGCGATCGGCTGAAGATCGTTGCCGTCAATGTCGATACCGATCCGGCGGCGGCGCGCCAGTTCCTGGATCGGCATTCGGCCAGGTTCGAGATCCGCTATGACCCGCAGGGCCAGTTGGCCGAGCTTTACCGGATCAAGGGCATGCCCGATTCACTGATTCTCGATCGCACCGGTGCCGTGCTCCATCAGCACGAAGGTTTCCGCAGCGAACGCGCTGCGGACTACGAAACGGCGATCCAGCAAGCGCTGGGTGAGCCATCGGCCAATGTCAGGAGTTCCCATTGAAAACCGTTCACGGTCTGTCCCTGCTGGTGTTGACGTTGGCGCTTTGCGCCTGCGCGCAGATCGGTGCCAAGCCCTGGCAGCGCGGCACGCTCGCGCGCGCCGACATGCAGCTTGATGCCGACCCGATACAGACCAAGCTCGACGAGCACATCTACTTCAGCAAGGAAGCCTCCAGCGGCGGACGCGGCTTCGGTGGAGGAGGTTGCGGATGCAACTGAATCCTGTGAGCCGCGCTGAAGAAATGCAGGCGGCCGATGCTTCGCGGCGTCGCAAGCAGCTGGTCGCTGCCACCTTGAGTCTGCTCGGTATGGCATCCGGCAATCCGGCCTCTGCCGAACCTCTGAAGTGGACCATCGACAGCGGGCTGCTCTACTACAAGGAAGGCGGCGGCCGCGTGCAGGCGATCGAGCCGGTGGTCAACGGCAGCGTCGATCTCGGCGGTGAGCGACTGCTGTCGGCCGGCGTGGTGCTCGATACCCTGAGCGGCGCCACGCCGAACGGCGCTGCCCCGTGGTCGCAGCCGCAGACCTTCACGTCACCGTCCGGCAAGGGCAAGAGCTACACGATCGCGCCGGGCGATACGCCGCTGGATCCCACGTTCAAGGACACCCGCATTGCCGGCAATCTCGGCTATCGCTTCCCGCTGACCGATGTCAGCAAGCTGCAGGTCGGCCTGAACGGCTCGAAGGAATACGACTTCCTGTCGGCCGGTGCCAACGCGCTGTACGCCTACGATCTGAACGAGCACAACACGACCTTGAGCGCTGGTCTGGGTTTCGAGTTCGATCACCTCAATCCGGTCGGCGGAGCACCGGACCCGCTGACCCATCGGGTCAATGCGCCGATCGGCGATGCCAACGACGGCGAAGGGCTGTCCGGGCCGTCGAAATCGAAGAACGTCAAGGATGTGCTGATCGGCATCACCCAGGTCATCGATCCCTCCAGTCTCGTGCAGTTCAATTACTCGCTGAGTCTGTCGAACGGCTACGAAACGGACCCGTACAAGTTCCTGTCGGTGGTCGATGAGACGGCGCAGCCGCTGTACTACGTTTACGAGAAGCGGCCAGGCTCGCGAACACGGCATGCCTTCTACGCCGAGTACAAGCGCTCGCTGTTCGGGCGAGATTCGATCGATCTGTCGTATCGCTTTTTCACCGATAGCTGGGGCATTCGCTCGCATACCGCCGATGTGGCCTATCGCTGGAACATCTCGCCGCGTTCCTACCTTGAACCGAGTGCGCGCTACTACAAGCAGTCGGCCGCCGATTTCTACAAGCCAGCCTTGTTTTCCGGCGAGGACACGACGATCGATTACGCCAGTGCCGATCCCCGGCTCGGTGATTTCAGCGCGGTCACCGGTGGTCTGAAGTATGGTCACCTGCTCGGCAACAACCAGGAGTTCTCAGTGCGCCTGCAGGCCTACAAGCAATTCGCCACGACGACCCACGTGCCGGGCCAGGCGGCCACTGCGCTTTCGGCCTTTGATCTGTCGCCGAATCTCTCCGCCGTGATGCTCAGCATCGGCTACCGCTTCAACTGGTAACGGCTTGTCTAGTCAGTCTCGCAGCGTCCGAGTCGAAGCCACGGCGAGCGGTGCGCTGGCCGGACACTTCGAGGCGATGGCCTCGCCCTGCGAGGTGCTCGTCGACGGTGCCGATGCCTCGATGCTGCGGGGCCTGACAGAGCAGGTTGCCGAAGAGGTCTGGCGTATCGAACGCCACTGGAGTCGCTATCTGCCGGGCAATGTCGTCGACTGCATCAACCGCGCGGATGGCCAGCCGGTCGAGGTCGATGAGGAAACCGGACGGTTTCTCGACTATGCCGCCCGGCTCTGGGACATCAGCGATGGCCTGTTCGACATCACCTCGGGCGTGCTGCGCCGGGCCTTCCACTTCGATGGCTCGGACCGTCTGCCAAGTGCTGAGGCCGTGAAGGCGCTGCTGCCACTGGTGGGCTGGGACAAGGTGCAGTGGCAGTCGCCGATGCTGCAGCTGCTGCCAGGCATGCAGATCGATTTCGGCGGTATCGGCAAGGAGTACGCAGTCGATCGCGCCTGTGCGATCGCGGCCTCGGCGAGCGGCTTGCCGGTGCTGGTCAATTGCGGCGGCGATCTTGCCTCCAGTGCGCCGCGCGCGGACGGCAAGCCGTGGATGGTCGGCATTGATGTGCAAGGCATGGATGTGGATGCACCGGTGATCGCGCTGCATCGGGGTGGCATCGCCAGCAGTGGCGATGTTCATCGCTATCTGATGAAAGATGGCGTGCGCTATCCGCACGTGCTGGATCCCCGAACGGGCTGGCCGGTAACCGGCGGGCCTCGTGTCGTCACGGTTGCTGCGGGTTCCTGCACCGAAGCCGGCGTGCTGTCGACCCTGGCGCTGCTGCACGGCGCAAAGGCCGAACAGTTTCTGAATGAGTTCGCCGCGGAGGCGAAAGTAATCTGGTGATGCTTCTGCTGCAGTCCCTGCAACTGCGCCAAGGCGCAGTTGCAGGGATGTCAGCCTTTACTTCTTACTTCTTGGGAGCAGCGGCCTTCTTCGATGCCGGGGTCGGCGTCTTCTCGATCACCTTCACGGAGGCCGGCTTGTTCAGCACGGTGAACTCCACGCGACGGTTCTCTGTACGGCCTTCCTCAGTGGCGTTGTCGCCCACCGGGTTGGCTTCGCCGAAGCCCTTCGCAGTCAGCTGACCGCTCGGCACGCCCTGGCTGATCAGATAGACGCGGACCGCATCGGCACGGCGCTGCGACAGCTTCTGATTGTAGGCATCGGAACCGAGCGAATCGGTGTAACCGCCGACCTGCACAGACAATGCGGACTGAGCGTTCAGGGCAGTCGCCACTTCATTGAGCGACAGCTTCGACGGATCGGTCAGACGATCCTTGTTGAACTCGAAGTTGATCGAGCGCAGCGTGACCTTCTGCTCGATGATGCAGCCATCGCGATCGACCTTGAAGCCCTTCGGAGTGCCTGGGCACTTGTCGAGGTTGTCCGGCACGCCATCACCGTCGGTATCACGCACCGGAGGCGGCGGTGGTGGCGGCGGAGGCGGCGGCGGCGGGGCAGCCGCAGGCGGCGGCGGAGGGGGCGGCGGCGGTGCATCGGCGCCGAACGAGTAACGAATACCGAGCATGGCCGACTGCGCACGATAGCGGGATTCGACGTCCGGACCAGGTCCCAGGTCCAGGTTGCCCTTGGCGCTCTGAATCCAGCGGTAGTCCGCCGACATGGTGAGGTGCGGAGTCAGATCGAAGCTGATGCCGCCACCGCCCTGGTAGGCAAACTGCACGGTGAAGTCGTTGGAGGCCGAATAGCCGCGCAGACCGAAGCGAGTGGCACCGACACCGCCGCCGACGTACGGATGGACGACGCTGAAGAAGCCGCTATCGGTACGGATGTCGTACCAGAGGTTGGCCATCGTCGAGTAGGCGTTCTCGAAGCCATCCGCCTGCACGCGCGCGAGGTTGCCGACACGAACGCTCTCGACATCATTGCGGCGGTAGCTCAGCTCGAGCTCCGGACGCAGGCCGAACGAGGTGGTGGTACCGAGCACGAGGCCGCCGATCCAGCCGTTCTTCAGCGGATCGCCGAAGCGAACGTTGCTGTCGACGATCGGACCATAGAGGTTCTGATCCGCCTTCCAGTTGGCGCCACCCTCAATCCCGATGTAGCCACCTTCGCCGGCATGCGCCGTGAAGGCGGTGCAGAGCGCAACGGTGGCGAACCCGGCGATAGCGGGAATGGACTTCTTCTTTTGTTTCATCGACAACTCCTGTGTGGAACGGTGGCCAGAACCAATCGGCCTGTTTTTAGATGTCTACGCTTCGCCAGCCCTCTGGCTGTACGGGACTACCGTCGGCACATGAGCACCTCGCGTGCCTGCGCCGGCGATTTCGGAAAATTCGGGGAAACTCGGGAAGAAATGAAAGGCCCTGATCGGGATCAGGGCCTGTTCCGAGGCTGTTTCAGCCTGCTATCAAGGCGCCGAAGTCACACGCCAGATGGTGTTGCCGACATCGTCAGCGACCAGCAACGCGCCATGGGTATCAAGCGCCACGCCAACCGGCCGTCCCAGCGCCTTGTCGTCCGAGTCGATGAAGCCATCGAGCACGTCAGTCGGTGTGCCGGACGGCTTGCCGTTGGTAAACGGTACAAACAGCACCCGGTAGCCGCTGCGCGGCTTGCGGTTCCAGGAACCGTGCAGGCCGATGAACATGCCGCTGCCGAAGGCCGATCCGACGCCGCTCTTGCCGGTCGATGCCGCGAGGCCGAGCGAGGCCGTGTGCGCGCCGAGCGCGTAATCCGGCGCTCGCGCCTTCGCCACCAGTTCCGGTTTCTGCGGCTTGACCCGCTCATCGACATGATTGCCGTAATAGCTGTATGGCCAGCCATAGAAACCGCCATCGACGACCGAAGTCATGTAATCCGGCACCAGATCGTTGCCGATCTCGTCACGCTCGTTGACTGCCGTCCACAGGGCACCGCTTTCCGGCTGCCAGGCCAGGCCGTTCGGATTGCGCAGGCCGGACGCGAAAACGCGGTAGACACCGCTGGCGATGTCGACTTCGAGGATCGCCGCGCGCTCTTTTTCAGCGTCGATGCCGTTCTCGGCGACGTTGCTGTTCGAGCCCACCGTCACGTAGAGCTTGGTGCCCTCGGCATTGGCGATCAGGTTCTTGGTCCAGTGATGGTTGATCGATCCCGCCGGCAGCGGCGTGACGACCTTGCCAGTCGCACGATCGATGGTCATATCGCCGGCCTTGTACGGGAAGCTCAACACCGCATCGGTATTGGCGACGAACAGCTTGTCGCCGACCAGCGCCATGCCGAACGGTGAGTGCAGGCCGGTCAGCAGCGCGCTCTTGGTCTCCGCAACGCCGTCGCCATCGGTATCGCGCAGCAGGCTGATGCGGTCCGCACTCGGGGTGCCAGCGCCGGCTTTGCCCATGACCTTTTCCATCACCCACCCGCGGATGCCGGTGGAGTCGTCAGGGCGCTTCGGCGCGTTTGTTTCGGCGACCAGCACATCGCCATTCGGCAGCACCAGCAGCCAGCGCGGGTGATCGAGTCCGCTGGCGAAAGCGCTGACTTTCAAACTGGGCGCAGCGCGCGGGGTGCGGCCTTCCGGCCAGCCTTTGGCGGTGGCGATGTTGACTGTCGGAACCAGGGTTGAAACGGGGGCCGGCAAGTCGGGATTGGCGCCGTAGCCAGCCGATACCGCCTGCCGGCTGTCGGCACCACAGGCCGCGAGCAGGACCGTCATCAGGCTCAGGGTGAAGAGGCTGGTCTGACGAGGTGATGGAAATTGACGCGAGGACAGACGGTGCTTGCTCATGAGTGATGCTGGGTCCAGGAGTTCTTGAGGGCGGGTGCGTCGATGCACCCAGGAATGCGTTAGCAGGGTCTGCTACTGACAACGAGCCTGTAACGACTAAGGACTATGCGGCGGCGGCTGACTGTCGGAGCAAGCTGCGCTCCCATTCACCGTTGCCGGAGAGAGACGGATGCGTTCTGCCTCCCCGCGCAGCGAGGCCATAGCTTCAGACCAGATCTCTGTGCACAAATGTATTCTTTTCAATCTTCCGGTCAGTTTTACAAGGTCCGCGACGGCGCCATCAAATTAATATGCAAATTATTGCTTAAGCAAAATCACGCATATAGACTGAGCCTCTCATTCACTGACGAGGTTTTTCGCATGTCACTGCCGGCCCTGCTTCGCAACCGCCTCCGGATTCCGGTCGTGGCGTCGCCGCTGTTCATCATCTCCAATCCGGATCTGGTGATCGCGCAGTGCAAGGCCGGCGTGGTCGGCTCTTTCCCGGCGCTCAACGCGCGGCCGGCAGAGGAACTGGGCAAGTGGCTGCAGCGGATCAGCGAGGAACTCGATCGCCACAACCAGGCGAATCCTGATCGTCCGGCAGCGCCGTACGCGGTCAACCAGATCGTGCACAAGTCGAACAACCGCCTCGATCACGACATCGAGCAATGCGTGAAGTACAAGGTGCCGATCGTCATCACCTCGCTCGGTGCCCGCACCGATCTGAATGAAGCCATCCATTCCTACGGCGGCATCACCCTGCACGACATCATCAACAACAAGTTCGCCAAGAAAGCGATCGAGAAGGGCGCCGATGGCCTGATCGCCGTCGCCACCGGCGCTGGTGGCCACGCCGGCACCACGTCGCCGTTCGCGCTGATCCAGGAAATCCGCGAGTGGTTCGACGGCCCGTTGCTGCTGTCAGGGTCGATCGCCACCGGCAGTTCGGTGCTCGCAGCACTTGCGATGGGCGCTGATCTGGCCTACATCGGCTCTGCATTCATCGCCACGAAGGAAGCGAACGCCGACGAGCGCTACAAGCAGTGCATCGTCGACTGCGGTGCCGACGACATCGTCTATTCCAATCTGTTCACCGGCGTGCACGGCAACTACCTGCGGCCGTCGATCATCAGCGCCGGCCTGGACCCGGACAAGCTGCCGGAATCCGATCCCAGCAAGATGGATTTCGGCTCCGGCGGCAACACCGACGCCAAGGCCTGGAAGACCATCTGGGGCTGCGGCCAGGGCATCGGCGCGGTGAAGTCGATCGGCAGCGTCGGCGATCTCGTCGGCCGTCTGGAACGCGAGTACGACGCCGCGCGTCAGCGTCTGCTGGCCGCCTGATGGCGCTATCCCACGCCATCCTGGTATCGCTGCTTGATCGTGCGCATTCGGGTTACGACCTCGCCAAGCGCTTCGATCAGACCGTCGGCTTCTTCTGGCCGGTCAGCCATCAGCAGATCTATCAGGAGCTGCACAAGCTGGCGCGGGCAGGGTGGGTGCGCGGGCAGACCGTCGAGCAGGCGGACCGACCGAACCGGATCGTCTACGAGCTGACCGGCGAAGGTCGGCAGGCGCTCGATGCCTGGGTGACCGAGCCAACCAGCCCGCCGAGCTTCAAGGAAGAGTTGCTGGTCAAGCTGTTCGCGCTGGAAGGCGCGAACCGCGACACCCTGGTGCAGGAACTGGAGCGACGCCGGGCGCTGCACATCGAACGCCTGGCCCGCTACGAATCGATCATGGCCGAGCACTACCCGGATCCGACCTTGCTCAACGCCCGCAAGCGCGGTCGTTACCTCGGTCTGCGAATGGGCATCCTCACCGAGCGCACCACGATCGCCTGGTGCGATGAAGCGATCGCCTGCGTCGGAGCGGCCTGACAGGAATCATCACTGTGCAGCGCACTCGATTGAATATCGGTAGCCCAAGCCCTACCAGTTCGCCGAGACTTTCAGACCGACCTGCCCTGGCCCGATCGCCGGCGTCACTGAAACCTGCGCCGGCACATAGGGTTTGACGACAAACTTCGAAATGCCCCAGGCCAGCGCGCAGCCGGCGACGACATCGCGGACGTAGTGCTTGTCTTCGTTGACCCGGATGTACGCCACCCAGGCGGAGATCGCGTATGCCGGTGCCGCTTCCTGCCAGCCGTAACGCTCGCCGAGATAGGCCGCGCCGGAACAGGCGAACGAGGCGTGGCCGGAAGGGAAGGACTTGGTCCCGCCATCGGGCCGCGTGCCCCAGTCGCCATTCTTGAACGCTTCCTTGAGTCCCTGCGTCGCGGCGACGGTCACCACCACTTCAGTGCCCAGTTGCAGCAGGCCGCGGTAGTCGCCCTCATAAGTGGAATACGCGGCAGCACCGGCGGCCGGCACGAACTTCAGCCAATTCGACAGCGTGAGCTGGTCGCGGTTGGCCTCGGCGTGGCTCGGTGCCGAAACAACGATGCAGGAGCCGGCAAGCAGCGCGCAGGCGGTTTGGCGAAGGGGGAAATTCATGATGTACGGAGCGGGAAGGGCGGATGTAGGTGCAGGCGTGAAAGGCAGATCGGTGCAAGCGGTTGCGTCGAAGTCCACCACCGACGAGCATGCGGGACATGGGCTGCCGTCGCAGCCTGAAATCGGAGCATGCACCTGTGGCTGACGATCCCGCCAAACCTCGTTCGATCTCCACTGCCATTGCGTCGATCATCTCGCTGGGCAAAGATCTGGTGGCGCTGCTGCGCGACGGCTCGCTGTTCCTGCTCGCGGTGCTGCTGCTGGTGTTCCCGATGCAGTTCAACGCGATGCTGGTGGCGGCGGGATTCAAGGAAGGCAATGTCGCCGGCTTCAAGTGGCAAGCCTCGCTGACCGAAACCGACAGCGCGTTGCAGAAAGCGCAGGAGACGATTTCCGAGCTGCAGCGCAAGAACGACGAGCTTGCGAAAACCCTCGGCGAAGCCAGCAAGCAGATCGTCGGTGGCGATGGCCAGCTGAAGGCCCAGATCGTCGAACTTCAACAGGGCAATCGAACCCTTTCGGAGAACGTGCAGACGGTGCAGACCAAGGTCGACGAGCGCCTGCTGTCGAACGAGCAACTGGTCGCCAACGCCGATCGTCCGAAGGCCGCGGCACCCGTGGAGGTGGTCGCTGCCGCACCGCCGCCGCCAGCCAGCCGCTACATCGTCGGCTTCCAGACCGTCGGCTTCGATGCCTCTGTCCGCGAGCGCATCAACAGCGCGCTGGAGGAACGCGGCTACCAGATCAGCAATGTGTCCGCGAGCTACGACAGCCGGCCGAGCTGGTTCGCGACGCAGTCGACCGTCTTCTACTACGCAACGCCGGCGCTGCCCGCCGCCAAAGACCTGGCCGAGCGGCTGCAGCAGGAAACCGGGGTGCGCTTCGCCGTGCAGCGCGGGGCGGGTCTTGGCGTGGAAGCGAACCTGCGCAACGTGACCCTGTACGTGCACTACCTGAAGTGAACGTTACTCGGCGACATCGGCGACCTGCAGGCTGGGCTCGTAGCGGGCAAGAATCTCGCTCAGCGTGCGGCTGATCTTCGACGACAGGCGGATCATCTCGATGCGCGGCCAGGTCTGACGCTGGCCTTCGAGCAGCATGTCGCCGATCTCGCGATGGGTCATCGGCGACACCAGTTTCAGCGGCGACACCAGGCGGCGTTCGGGCGTGATGTTGATGTCGCCGGTGTACTGCTGCGACAGCAGATCGTGAACGATCTTGTTGACCGAGCCGGCGGTCGACGTGGGCAGGTACTTGCCGAGCACCACGTCGGTGGATTTCAGCATGCCGCGGGCCGAGCTTTTCATCATGTCGAGCAGCGGCCGCAGATGGTTCTGCTTGAGCTTGTGGTCGCGGAACATCGGCATCAGCACCGGGTTGATGTAGCTGACCGTGTAGTGATTGGTGCCGTACAGGCGGGCCAGCTGCTTGGCTGGAAGATCGGCAGCGAACACGCCGTCGATCCAGCGCGCTTTCAGGTAGGGCACGGTGTTGCCCTGGGCATCGCGCGCCAGCAGCTGCACCGGTTCGAACAGACCCGGCACCGCGCAGGAGGCGCGCACCGCCGAGCGGATCAGCACATGCGGCGAGGTGATCGCATTGAGCAGCCGCGGGCTCTGATGCCGCTCGCAGGGACTGACCGAAATACTGATGTTGCGGCCCGAACGCTCGAAGGCTTCGCGGAAGGTCATGTCCGGAATCAGGCGATCGAAGGTGGCATCGAACGAGGTGGCGCCGAAGAAGCGCCGCAGGCCGGTGGTGCGCTCGAGCAGATTCGGGCTCCAGGGTTCGCCGAAGAAGATGTTCTCCGGAGTCAGGAAGCCACGCAGCTCGTCGTCGCTGCGGGTGCCGATCACGGCGGCGACGATGGCGCCGGCGCTGGAGCCGGAGATCACCGAGGGCAGGATGCCTTCGTCGAACAGCGCCTTGGCCACGCCGAAGTGGAAGAACATCAGCATGCCGCCGCTCGACATCATCAGCGCCGATCGGCCGTAGCAATGGCTGGCGCGGCGGAACAGATCGAGCTTCACCGCTTCGGGCACTTCGTGTTCGGGCAGGCTTTCGATGTGCAGCAGCGTGTCGCAGACGGTGTCGACGAAATCGCTGATCAGTGCCTTGGTGCCGAAGTAGGCCTTGGTATGCAGCACCGGCTTGCCCATGCCGCCGAGGTTGCCGTGCACGCCTTCCTCGATCGCGAACACCAGGCCGTGGCTGTCATCGGCGGCACGCAGCGCGACCAGCTGATCGAGCCGGGCGCGGATCATCGCGTGATCGTAAAGATTCGAAGGCTCGCGAACCCGCCACTTGGCGCGGCCACTGAGTTCATCAAGCGCGCGGGCCTGCTCGGCCCATTCCCCGTAACTCGTCGACAGGCGCAGGTCGTTGCGCGCGGCGTGTTTGTGCTTGCTCGCTCTGAGTTTTTTCGTCGTTGGCTCAGCTGGCGACTGAGGGTTTGATTCGGCAGGCAACGCAGCGTTCATGAGCGAAGGGAAGGATGCACGGCGCAGGATCGTGGCATCGGTGAAGTGGATGTGACGATAAGGATACTTCGATCAGTGCCCGGAGCTACGGCGTCGTCGCGTACGGCATCAGCGGCGGCTCGCCGGCCGCGAGGTGCGGATTGGGCACGCCGGTCTGCAAGGTCGAGTCAACGATCTGCAGCAGCCCGCTGACGATCGGAGCCTGCAGCAGCACGGTCACATCGACCGGCAACAGCCGGCACAGCGAAGCGCCACCGGCGCGCGTTACATCGGCCGGACCTGAGTGGCTGATGGCGTCCAGCGCCAGCGCGAAGGCGACCGGATCGGTGGTGCCGATGGTGCCGTGTTCGACGAGATAAGCGGGACAGATGTCCTGCAACAGGATGTTGGCGACGTGATCATTGGCCTGGCCGAAATCGAGCGCCGCCGTCGGTACCGGCGCGACCGGCTGCACGAGTTCATCGAACTGCGTGTAGACCGCGGTGTAGTCGACATCGCCCGGCGTTTCGTCGCCGGCGTTGAGCGCGGTGATGAAGTTGGCATCGAGCGCGAACTGATACAGCGCTTCCGGGAACAGGCCAACCGGCAAAGCGCCCAGGCCGAGCGCATCGAACAGCGCAGCCATGGTATCGAAACCGAAGGCGACGCTGGTGCCGTGGTTGGGCCCGGCGAGCAGCACGAAATCGCTGACCGCTTCGCGTGCCGACGGCCAGTACTTCAATGCCCAGCGCGGCATCGTCGCGCCCTGGCTGTGGCCGATCATCGCCACCTTGCGACCCGTCTGCGCGTGGATGCTGCGCAAGGCGTTGACGACGTACTCGGCGGAAATCTGCAGATCGCCAAGACCGCGATCCGGGTAGGTGACGATGCAGACGTCATAGCCCAGCGCCACCAGCTGGGGCGTGTAGAACAGCGTGAATTGCTCGGTGCCGGTGAAGAAAGTGCCGTGCACCAGCAGCACCGGCGGCTTGTCCGGATGCTCGAAGGGCGTGCAGTTGAGCGATTGATCGAGTGTGGCCTGCGGCGTGATCAAGGCCGGTTCCGACGACAGGAAAAGATCCGGCGCGCTGGAGCTGCCGCAGCCTTGCAGGAGCAGCAAGGCCAAAGCGATCGGGACGGTGAAGAAACGGGTCGGACGCATGGGGAATTCCTGTCAGATGAAGGCACGGCAGTCGCATTCTGAGTCCGGGCCGCAGACAAAAAAACAGGGCGGCTCGCGCCGCCCTGTTCATCACATCTGGAAGTCAGACAAACGCTTATGCCGCCATTTGGCGAAGCATGTACTGCAGCACGCCGCCGTGCTTGTAGTACGACCATTCCACCGTCGTGTTGATGCGGACCTTGGCGGTGAAGCTCACGACCTTGCCGTCGGCCTTCTTGGCGCTGACGGTGACCGAGGTGGCGCCGTCGACGAGGCCGTCGAAGTCGAACACTTCGGTGCCGTCCAGACCCAGCGAGACTGCGGACTGGCCATCGACGAAATTCAGCGGCAGCACGCCCATGCCGACCAGGTTCGCGCGGTGAATGCGCTCGAAGCTCTCCGAGATCACCGCCTTGACGCCGAGCAGGATGGTGCCCTTGGCCGCCCAGTCACGCGACGAGCCGGTGCCGTATTCCTTGCCGGCGAGAACCACCAGCGGCGTGCTGCTGGCGGCGTACTTCATCGCCACGTCGTAGATCGCTTCCACAGGACCGGCCGCACCATTGATGTAACGGCTGACACCACCTTCGACGCCCGGCGTCATCGCGTTCTTGATGCGGGTGTTGGCGAAGGTGCCGCGCATCATGATTTCGTGGTTGCCACGGCGTGAGCCGAAGCTGTTGAAGTCGGCACGCTGCACGCCGTGCTCCATCAGATACTTGCCGGCCGGGCCGTCCTTCTTGATGTCGCCGGCCGGGCTGATGTGATCGGTGGTGATCGAGTCGCCGAGCACCGCGAGCACTCTGGCGCCCTTGATCGGCAGGATGCCCGGCGGCGTCATGGTCATGCCGGTGAAGTACGGCGGGTTCTGCACGTAGGTGCTCTTCGAATCCCAGGGATAGGTTTCCGACTTCGCGATCTTGATCGCCTGCCAGCGAGCATCGCCCTTCAGCACTTCGCCGTAGCTGGTCTTGAACAGATCGGCCGTCACCGCCTTGGTGACTGCTTCCTGGATTTCCTGATTGGTCGGCCAGATGTCCTTCAGGAACACCGGCATGCCTTCGCTCGAGGTGCCGAGCGCTTCGCTGGTGAGATCGAGATCGGTCGAACCGGCAATCGCATAGGCCACGACCAGCGGCGGCGAGGCGAGATAGTTCATCCGCACGTCCTGATGCACTCGGCCTTCGAAGTTGCGATTGCCTGACAGCACGGCCGACACGCTCAGCGTGTTGTCCTGGATCGCCTTGCCGATCGGCTCGTTGAGCGGGCCGGAGTTGCCGATGCAGGTGGTGCAGCCGTAGGCGACGATGTGGAAGCCGAGGTACTCCAGATCTTCGATCAGGCCGGCTTTCTTCAGATACTCGGTGACCGCCTTCGAGCCGGGTGCCAGCGAGGTCTTGACCCAGGGCTGGCTCTTCAGACCGAGCGCGCGCGCCTTGCGGGCCAGCAGGCCGGCGCCGATCAAGACACTCGGGTTCGAGGTGTTGGTGCAGCTGGTGATCGCGGCGATGACGACCGCGCCATCCGTAAGCGTGTAGGTCTCGCCACGGTCGGTGACCGTAGCCGGACCCTTCGACGGACGCGCCTTCTGCTCGGCTTCGAAAGCCTTCTTGAAGTTGGTCTTCATGTCGGTCAGCAGCACGCGGTCCTGCGGACGCTTCGGGCCGGCGAGGCTCGGCAGGATCGTCGACAGATCGAGCGCCAGCACGTCCGTGTATTCCGCTTCCGGCGCGTCCGGCGTCCACCACATGCCCTGGGCCTTGGCGTAGGCCTCGACGATGGCGATCTGCTCGTCGCTGCGGCCGGTCAGGCGCAGATAGTTAAGGGTTTCGTTGTCGATCGGGAAGATGCCGCAGGTAGCGCCGTATTCCGGGCCCATGTTGGCGATGGTGTTGCGATCCGAAGCCGACAGATTGGCAAGGCCGGGGCCGAAGAATTCGACGAACTTTTCGACCACGCCGCGCTTGCGCAGCATCTCGGTGACGGTCAGCACCAGATCGGTGGCCGTCGCGCCTTCGGCAAGCTTGCCGCTGACTCTGACGCCGATGACTTCCGGAATCAGCATCGACGACGGCTGGCCGAGCATCGCTGCTTCCGCTTCGATACCGCCGACGCCCCAGCCGAGCACGCCAATGCCGTTGACCATCGTGGTGTGCGAATCGGTGCCGAAGCAAGAATCTGGGTACAGCATGCCATCGTCGTTCTGGAACACGACTCGGGCGAGGTATTCGATGTTGACCTGATGGACGATGCCGGTATCCGGTGGCACGGCCTTGAAGTTCTTCAGCGCTTCCTGGCCCCAGCGCAGGAAGGTGTAGCGCTCTTCGTTGCGCTGGAATTCGACCTTGGCATTGAGGTCCAGCGCTTCCTTGGAACCGTAGTGATCGATCATCACCGAGTGGTCGATGACCAGTTCCACCGGGCACAGTGGGTTGACCTTGGTGGCGTCACCGCCGAGCGTCTTGATCGCATCGCGCATCGCAGCGAGATCGACCACGCAGGGCACGCCGGTGAAGTCCTGCAGGATCACGCGAGCCGGGGTGAAGTTGATGTCCTTGGCCGGCACCTTTTTCAGGTCCGCCGTTGCCAGCGCCTTGATGTCGTCGGCGGTGGTGCTCACGCCGTCTTCGTGACGGAGCAGGTTTTCGAGCAGGATCTTGTACGAGTAAGGGAGCCTCGAGACCTTGAATGGCTGCTCCAGCTGGGTCAGATCGTAAAAGCCGTAGCTTTTCGATCCGACGGTGAGCGTGGACTTGGCTTTGTAGCTATCGGTCACAGTCGTTCTCCTTGAGGGTGCCGGACTTCAGAGGGTTTGCAGTCGATGGAAGTTCAGCCCGGGTTCCGAGTATGGCTTAGCCGAGCGTCTTATCGAGGACACAAAAAAAGCCCGCCGGCTCGCGCCGACGGGCTTCTATCTTCACCGGCGCCCGAAGGCTGTGCCGGTGACGTTCATTGCAGTGCTGCTCAGGCCCCGGCTCAGGCCTCGACCGCCGACTTCGCCGTTTCGACGTACTCGTCGATCTGGTTGAAGTTCAGGTACTGGTAGATCTGCTCCGAGTGCTTGGTGACGATGCCCATCTCGGCCAGGTATTCCGCCACCGTCGGCAGCTTGCCCATCTTCGAAGCGATGGCCGCCAGTTCCGCCGAGCCCAGATACACGTTGGTGTTCTTGCCGAGGCGGTTCGGGAAGTTGCGGGTCGAGGTCGAGATCGCCGTCGAGCCTTCCTTGATCTGCGCCTGGTTGCCCATGCACAGCGAGCAGCCCGGCATTTCGGTGCGTGCACCGGCGGTGCCGAAGGTGTTGTAGACGCCTTCCTGGGTCAGCTTGGCGGCGTCCATCTTGGTCGGCGGGGCGACCCACAGGCGGGTCGGGATGTCCTTCTTGCCTTCCAGCAGTTTGCCGGCGGCGCGGAAGTGGCCGATGTTGGTCATGCACGAGCCGATGAAGACTTCGTCGATCTTGGCGCCGGCGACTTCGGACAGGAATTTCGCGTCATCCGGGTCGTTCGGGCAGCAGACGATCGGCTCCTTGATGTCGGCGAGGTCGATGTCGATGACGGCGGCGTACTCGGCATCCTTGTCGGCTTCGAGCAGGGTCGGCTTGGCCAGCCACTCTTCCATCTTCTTGATGCGACGCTCCAGGGTGCGCGCGTCCTGGTAGCCGTTGGCGATCATGTTCTTCATCAGGAAGATGTTCGAGTTCATGTACTCGATCACCGGCGCCTGGTTGAGCTTGATCGTGCAGCCGGCGGCGGAGCGCTCGGCGGAAGCGTCGGACAGCTCGAACGCCTGCTCGACCTTGAGGTTCGGCAGACCTTCGATCTCCAGCACGCGGCCCGAGAACACGTTCTTCTTGCCAGCCTTGGCGACGGTCAGCAGACCGGCCTTGAGCGCGTACAGCGGGATTGCGTGGACGAGGTCACGCAGGGTGACGCCGGGCTGCATCTCGCCCTTGAAGCGGACCAGCACCGATTCCGGCATGTCGAGCGGCATCACGCCGGTGGCAGCACCGAAAGCGACCAGGCCGGAGCCGGCCGGGAACGAGATGCCGATCGGGAAGCGGGTGTGCGAATCGCCGCCGGTGCCGACGGTGTCCGGCAGCAGCAGGCGGTTGAGCCAGGAGTGGATGACGCCGTCGCCCGGGCGCAGCGCGACGCCGCCGCGGTTGCTGATGAAGGCGGGCAGATCGCGATGGGTCTTGACGTCGACCGGCTTCGGATAGGCCGCGGTGTGGCAGAAGGACTGCATCACCAGATCGGCGGAAAAGCCGAGGCAGGCGAGATCCTTGAGCTCGTCGCGGGTCATCGGACCGGTGGTGTCCTGCGAGCCGATGGTGGTCATCTTCGGTTCGCAGTAAGTGCCCGGGCGCACGCCCTGGCCTTCCGGCAGGCCGACCGCGCGGCCGACCATCTTCTGCGCCAGCGTGAAGCCGGCCTTGGTTGCAGTCGGCACCGTCGGCAGACGGAACAGGGTCGAGGTGGGCAGACCGAGGAACTCGCGGGCCTTGCCGGTCAGCGAGCGGCCGATGATCAGATTGATGCGGCCGCCGGCGCGCACTTCATCGAACAGCACCTGGCTCTTCAGTTCGAATTCGACGACGACGGCGCCGTTCTTCTCGATCTTGCCTTCGTACGGGAGGATGTCGATGACATCGCCCATCTCGAACTTGGAGACATCGACTTCGATCGGCAGCGAGCCGGAGTCTTCCTGAGTATTGAAGAAGATCGGTGCGATCTTGCCGCCGAGGGTAACGCCGCCGAAGCGCTTGTTCGGCACGAACGGAATGTCTTCGCCGGTGGCCCAGATGACGCTGTTGGTCGCCGACTTGCGCGACGAACCAGTGCCGACCACGTCGCCGACATAGGCGACCAGATGGCCCTTCTTCTTGAGGTCGTCGATGAACTGCATCGGACCGCGCTTGCCATCTTCCTCGGGCTTGAAGGCCGCGTCAGGGCGCGTGTTCTTCAGCATGGCGAGGTAGTGCAGAGGGATGTCCGGGCGGCTCCAGGCGTCAGGCGCCGGCGACAGATCATCGGTATTGGTTTCGCCAGGCACCTTGAACACGGTGACGGTGATTTTCTTGGCAACTTCCGGGCGGCTGGTGAACCATTCGGCTTCCGACCAGGACTGGATGACGGCCTTGGCGTTGGCGTTGCCAGCGCGGGCCAGCTCGGCGACGTCGTGGAAGAAATCGAACATCAGCAGCGTCTTCTTCAGCGCTGCGGCAGCGACAGTACCGACTTCGGCATCGCCGAGCAGGTCGATCAGCGGCTTGACGTTGTAGCCGCCAACCATCGTGCCGAGCAATTCGGTGGCCTTGGCGCGGGAAATCAGGGCGCAGGACAGTTCGCCATCGGCGACCACGGTCAGGAACGAAGCCTTGACCTTGGCGGCATCATCAACGCCCGGCGGCACGCGGTGGGTCAGCAGGTCAACCAGGAACGCTTCCTCGCCAGCCGGCGGATTCTTGATCAGTTCGATCAGCTCGGCGGTCTGCTGGGCAGACAGCGGCAGCGGCGGGATACCGAGGGCAGCGCGCTCGGCAGCGTGTTGGCGATAGGCTTGCAACATGGCGTTGTTGGTCCGGTGGGGAAGCAGTGATGAAAGGCGCCGCACGAAGCGTTGCGATCCATAGCGTTGCAGCCCCAGGATTCGACACGGTCAGTGCGAAGCGCGGTCATTATTCTATCATTGGAAAGCATCATCCGTGCCGCCCGAAGAAGCCTGACGGCTGGCGAAATCCATTGACCCAGGCACCTCTCTGCGCCCGCAGAAAGCGCCGGGAACTGCGTAGCTGTCTGCGTGTCCCAAGCAACCAAGATGGAGAGCAGCATTCAGATGACGATCCGCCGATCCCTATTCAGCCTGCTGTTGCTGCCGTCGCTCCTGCTGCTCCACGCTTGCGGCACCAGCCGGGACGGTGCGACCAGTGGTCCGGCGCCGAGCATCACCTCCTTCACCGTGACGCCGTCGACGACCAATGCCGGTCGTACGGTGCAATTGAATTGGGCCGTCACCGGCGCCACCCGACTGCTGGTCCTTCCCGGCTCGATCGATGTCAGCGGCCAGACGAGCACCAGCTTCGTCGTTCCGGCCGGAACCACACGCCTCGCGTTGCAGGCCAGCAACAGCAGCGGCACCACCACCGTTCCCGCCAACCTGCGCGCCTATGACTGGACCGGTACGGCGGCAAGCTTGAACGCAGCGATCGGTAGCGGCTCCGGTCAGGTCAGCGGTTACAGCTTCGGGCTGTTCGATCGCACTGGCCCGCTGTTCGCCCAGGCTGGTGGCGATATTCCTGCCGATCAGTTGGTGCTGCTCGCCTCGGCAACCAAGCTGCCGTCGGTGCTGGCGATCCTGACCATGGTCGATCGCGGCGAGATCGCGCTCGATACGCCGGTTGGCCAGTATCTGGCGCTTGATCCCACGTTCGACTGGCCCACCGACAAGGGCCTGATCACCATGCGCATGCTGCTCGCGCATACCTCGGGTCTGCCCGGCCTCGACGATGCCGCGCAGCCGGCCTGCATCACCGATGAAACCGGCGTCAGCCTGCGCGAATGCGCGCAGAGGATCGCTCGTGTCGATCTGGCGTCCGCACCGGGGGCTGCATTCAACTACGGCGGCATCGATTTCCAGGTCGCCGGCTACATCGCCACCCTGATCGCCAACCAGAACTGGCAGGACTTCTTCCAGTCCCGCCTCGCAGGTCCGCTGGGCCTGAGCCGTTTCACCTATGGCGATCCAGCCACGGTCATCAATCCGCGGATTGCCGGTGGCGGTGCTTCGATTGCCTCCGAGTACGGCGAATTCCTGCGCCTGCTGCTCAACGATGGCCTCTTCAACGGCACTCGCGTGCTGTCGTCGGCGATGGTCGCGCAGGTGCTTACCGATCAGACCGTCGGGCTGCGGACCATCTACACGCCATTCCCCTTGGGTCGGCGGATCGACTATCCCGGCTACGGCTTAGGTGTTTTCCTCAGCGCGCCGCGCAAGCATCCGGGCAGCAACGGTCCTGAATGGAGCGATCCAGGTCTGTTCGGCACCATGCCGTGGCTCGACGTGGCGCTGGGCTATGGCGCGGTGTTGCTGCTCCAGGCCGATATCGTCAACGGCACCGAGACCGGCCTCGACATCTGGGACGACCTGCGTCCCGGGATCATCACGCAGCTGACCCTGCCGGCGACCTGAGAGTCAGGTTTATTCGGCAGCGCGGCCGCTGATCTCGCCGCTGCCGAGGCATTCCTCGCCGTCGTACAGCACCAGGTATTGACCGGGCACCGCGGCGCGCTGCGGCTGCTCGAAAGCGAACACCACACGCGAGCCATCCTGGCTCGCGATGAGGCAAGCCTGCAGGCTCTGACGATGGCGGATGCGTGCGCTCAGGCGTGCCGGCATCGGCTCCGGTTTGCGGATCCAGTGGAAGTCGTCGGTGGCGATCAGCGTCGTCATCAACTGCGGATGCTCGCTGTCCTGCGACACCGTGAGCACGTTGCGCGTGGCGTCTTTCGTGATCACGTACCACGGCGCTTCCTTCGCGCCGCGCACGCCGCCGATTGCCAGGCCCTTGCGCTGACCTAGCGTGTGGAAAGCCAGCCCCTGATGCTGGCCGATGACCGCACCGGCATCGTCCTCGATGGCGCCAGGCTGCGGTTTGAGATGCTGGCTCAGGAACTCGCGGAACTCACGTTCGCCGATGAAGCAGATACCGGTGGAATCCTTGCGGGCGTGATTGGGCAGGCCGGCCTGTTGTGCCAGCGCGCGCACTTCCGGCTTGGTCAGTCCGCCAAGCGGAAACAGCACACGCTCGAAGTGCTCGCGGGCAACGGCGGCCAGGAAATAGGTCTGATCCTTGTTGTCATCGACGGCGCGCAGCAGGCGAGGGCCTTCAGCGCCGTGATCGACTCGCGCGTAATGGCCGGTCGCCACCCAGTCGGCACCCAGCCTCAGTGCGTGCTCGCGGAACGGCTGGAACTTCACTTCACGGTTGCAGAGCAGATCCGGATTCGGCGTCTTGCCGGCCTGATAGCCAGCGAGGAACAGATCGAACACCCGCTGCCGATATTCAAGCGAGAAGTCGACCCGATGCAGCGGGATGCCCAGTTCCTCGGCGACCGCGCGGGCCGACTGGAAGTCCTCCGCCGAGGTGCAGTATCCCGCTTCGTCCTCGGTCCAGTTGACCATGAACAGGCCGGAAACCCGGTAGCCGTGCTCGCGCAGCAGCCAGGCGGTGACCGCCGAATCGACGCCGCCGGAAAGGCCGACGACGACGTGCTCGCCGCTCACGGTTTGCGCAACAGCGCCGGGCTCAGATGCGCCAGCATCGCCAGCGGATAACGCTGGCCGGCGAGGGCATCGTCGATCCCGCGCTGGACCATCGGACTGCGATGCCGGCCGGCGGCCGCGCGCAGTTCGTCCGGGGTCAGCCAGATCGCGCGGGCAATGCCATCGTCGAGCGACCGCTCCGGATGGTGCTGCAGTGGTTCGGCGAGAAAGGCAAAACGCAGGAAGCCGTAGCCGAGTTCCGGCGGCTCGTACTCGTAGATGCCGAGCAGCGCCGTCGGTCTTACATCCCAGCCCGTTTCTTCCAGCGCTTCCCGCACCGCGCCTTCGATCAGCGTCTCTCCGGGCTCCCAATGGCCACTGGGCTGATTCAGCACCAGATGATCGTTGACCTGTTCTTCGACGAACAGGAAACGGCCGTCACGTTCGACGACGCAGGCGACGGTGATGTGATGAGCGGATGCCATGCGAACTCGGCGCAGCCTAGAGCTGAGCGCGCGACTTGATCCGGTAATAGCCCTGAGTGTCGGGCTGACCGAGCGTGCGCACCAGGTTCTGCACCGCCGGCTCGGCTTCCGGCTTGGCCTTCACCTTGAGATCGATCTCGTAGCTGCGATCAGTGTTCAGACGCAGTTCGCCGCCGACATCTAGCGGCCCGGCAGTCGGCGAGACCTTGGCGACGATCACGCCGGCTTCAGTGGTCACGGCCATCTTGAAATCGCCGAGCACCAGCGGATTGCGGCCCAGCGTCCAGCGCAGACGGGCGATGTCGATGTCGGCGCTGGCCTGCTTCGGGAATTTCTCGACCAGGATCAGCTCGTCGAGCTTGACACCGACATCGCCCTCGATCGGCAACTGGGCGTCACCGCTGAGTGCCAGCAGCCCTTTCAGTCCGCCGCTGGCCGCCAGGGAACTGACCACGATGTTGCCGCCGAGCGTGCGCGACACGTGACCATCGAACAGCAGGCCATCGACCGAGCCATCGACGTGATAGCCCAGCCGGGCGGCGATCAGCGCCAGCGGGCTGAACGTCCAGTTCAGCGGCTTGGCAAGGCTGCGGCCCTGATAGCTGAGCGAGCCAGCCGAGCCGGAGAACACCGAGCCGGTCAGGCCGGTCAGCTGCACCGGCGAGTCCGGCGGTGCCACGCGCGGATAGATCGAAGCGATCGGCGCGGTCGCGATCAGGAAGGCGAGAAAGCTGCCGATGCCGACCCACAGCAAGGTGCGAGTCTTCATGGCGCGCGGATCACCGCGAGGCGGGCGTTGACCAGGCCCGGTGTCGGCTGGCGCTCGATATCGGCGACCTCGATGCGCACGCCGTAGCGGGTCTGCAATTCATTCATCCAGCGCAGCAGCACATCGAACTCGACATCCTCGAACCAGATGCGTGCCTGATTGTCACCATCCGGCTGCAGACGCGCCGGCGGCTTCTTCAGCGTGCCGTTCTTCGAGGCCTGATCGACGGCGGTCAGCAGCGAGACATCACTGCCGACGATCGGCCCCGACTGCGGTGCCGCGAAACGCTGATCGACCTCGGCCTGAGCCAGCCGGGTGGCGATCGAGCGCGCCGACTGCAGTTCTTCGGCCAGTGCCTTGCGATGGCGGACGATCGGCTGCCAGATCGCCGAATAGAGCAGGGCGGCGATGACCATCGCGGCGGCGATGCTGACCAGTGTCTGCTCGCGCGGCTGCAGCGCTTCGTAGCGTGCGCGATACGGCGCGGTCTGCCCGGCAATCTGGGCTCTGACGCCGGCAACCTTCTGACGGAGCGCGGCGCTCATGCGGCCACCGGGCTGAGTTTCAGGCGAATCTGCACGCCGTTCTCGTTGGAGTCTGCGGATTCGACGTCGAGCTTGGCGCCCGGATGACTGCCGTACCAGGCACGCAGACGTTCGAGCACCTGCAGATCGCTGCCGGACAGATCGAGGAACAACGCGCCATCGCGGAACTGCACGTTCTTCAGGCTCAGGCCCGGGTTCTCGGCCAGGCCGCTCGATGCCGACTGGATCAGCTCGAACAGACCGCCGCCGCTGCCAGCACCATTCAGCAGACGCAGCTGCTGGTCGACCTGGGCTTCCAGGTTGATGATCTTGGTTTCGCGTGGGAACAGGCGGTGAAAGGTTTCTTCGTTGGCGGTCTGCAGAGCGGCAACTTCGCGCTTCAGGCGCTGCGATTCGGCAACGTTCAGGCCGATGCCGAGCAGCAGCGCAACCGCCGCCAGCTGCGCGGCCAGCAGCCAGGGGCGCCAGTAGCGGTTCAGATCATCGCGCTGCGAATAGCCAGCCTGCAGCAGATCGATCGACTGCGACGGCCGCCAGTGGCGAATCAGTGCTTCGAGCGGATGATCGAAGCCCGGCAGCAGATCCAGCGGCCGCTGCAGCTGGGTGTAATCGGTGGCGTCGTCGCGGGCCACCAGCACCCGCAGGCTCGCCGGCGTGCCGTTCTCGGCCAGTTCCAGCAGCAGCTCGAAATCTTCCGCCACGCAGCTGAAACCGGCATAAGGGCCGCTGCGGACGATCATCTGGCCGGCATCCGGCAACACGCTCCACGGCCCACCTTCGGTCCAGGGCAGAGCCAGAGTGTCCGGAATCAGCGCGCTGATCCGCACCCCGGCGGCATTGAAGGGAGCCAGCCAGTCGTCGACATGCGAGCGGGTGACGACGGCGATCGGGAAGGCACCGCCGGGCAGGCGGCTGCCGATCGCGAAATGCAGGGTGTCGACGTCTTCGGCGAACTGGTCTTCGAGCACGAAGGGCGCGGCCTGCAGCACCTTGGCCGGTTGCCGGGCCGGCACCGACACCGTGGTCAGCCGGACATCGGCACCCGGCACGAAGACGATCACCTTGCGGCCGACACCGAGGGCGATGACCTCGTCAAGCGGCAGTTCGCGGACCAGCACGCCGGG
Organism: Nevskia ramosa DSM 11499; assembly: GCF_000420645.1. Classification (NCBI taxonomy): domain Bacteria; kingdom Pseudomonadati; phylum Pseudomonadota; class Gammaproteobacteria; order Nevskiales; family Nevskiaceae; genus Nevskia; species Nevskia ramosa. The sequence continues at coordinate 1,160,011 of NZ_ATVI01000005.1, forward strand.
CCTGGCAAGGCTCGTATCGAGCGGATCGGAAGCGACGAGCGCATGCGCGGTCGGCGCGTCCGGGGCGGTATCGCGCAGGCGGATATAGAGGATGTCGCGCAAGGGACGGGCGGGCAGCGAGCGTAGGGTGGGGATCAGTCGGCGTCAGTTGAGTGGGCGATCACGACGGGATCTGCGCCACCCTCGGGCCGGATATAGACACTGTATAGCGAGACTCGACCGCTGCCAATGAACACTTCGGCCTGTAGTTGGAAGTAGCGCGTGCGCACATCGATCTGGTTTTCCGGCTTCAGATCGTTGTCCGGCCCGATGAAACTGTTGACGCCACCGTTCAATACTTCCTGCGGGGTCTTGGCGGGGACCTTCAGGCGCGTTTCGACGAATTTCATCATCGCCACGCGATCAATGGTCTTCGACAAGGTCGACAGTACCTGCGGCGAGGCGGTGTTGACGTTGATCTTGGTGCCAATGGTTGGCAATGCCGTGACAAACGGTTTCAGCGCCGCGTACAAGGCTGGTGTCATGCCACGCACCTGCAGCAGTTCGGAAGCGCTCAGCATCGGCCGGTTGGCGGCGCGGTACGGCGGATCGAGCCCCTGATATTCGTTGTCCTCGGCACCATTCAGATCAATGCGCTCGTTGTCGGCATCGACCCAGTCGCGGATCGCGCTGCCCAGGCCGGTGGCCTTGATCGCGGCATCGCCGCCGATCGCATCGAGCAGCAGCTGGAACTGCGCGAGATAGACCTTCAGCTGGGCAACGTCTTTGGTCGCCAGATTGTTCAGGTTGAAGCGGCCCTGCAGATCCTCGACGCGGCCCCGCAAGTTGCCGTTGTCGATCGGCAGGAAATCGACCGGCCGCGCCCAGATATCGCCGAGCGAATCGATTTCGTTGGTCTTGGCATCCAGCTTGAGGATGCCCTTGACCCAGGACTCGACGCCGTCCGCGTACCAAAGCGCGGTTTCCGATTCGACCAGGTTGCTGGCCCGCCGCACCGCGATGTTCGAGCTTTCGAACATCGCGACGGCGGCGATCGTCGACAGCGCGACCACGAACATCGCGGTGATCAGGGCGATGCCTTGGGGTTTTCGGCGTGGGTAGAGCTGGCGCTTCATTCGGTAGCGTCGAGACCGCCGGGACCGTTTGTGCCACCGGTAGTGCCGCCACTCGTGCTGTTGTTAACGCCGCCGCCCTTGCCCGCGGTGGTGCCTCCCGACGTGTTTCCGGGCGGCGGCGGTGGCGGCGCCTTGCTCAGCTCGGCAATCTTCGACGCGCCCTCGGCGCCGACGCGGAACAGCAAGCGCAGCTTGCCCCAGTCCCGCGTCTTCAAGGTCAGTTCGATGGCGGTCGGCGGTGGCTGCTGGGCATTCGGCACCCCGGCATTGCCGTTGGCGGACGGCCAGGCTTCGGACTTCTGGCCGTTGGCATCGTAGAAGCGCCATTCGGCTTCCTCGATGCGATCGAGCATCGTCACCTCGATCGGCTTGGTCTGCGCCGCGCGATCGAGCACGTTCCAGCTGCGTCGCACCAGACGCTTGTCCTGGAAACGCGCGCCGCGCGCCTTGTCGACGTACTCGGACTCTTCCAGCCCGTAGCTGACCCGCTCCAGAGTCGAACGCGGCAAGGACAGTAGGTTCTGCCAGCCGCCGCGCGTGAACTCGATGCGCTGCGCGAAGCTGTCGAAACCGAACGGCGGCAGTTCCTGGCCGCTGCTGTCGCGCACGCCACGCGGTGCCGCGTTCTGGAAATCGGTGCGCAGGCGAATGTAGGCGCGGTCGTATTCCTCGGTGCGGCTGAGGTTGTCTTCAATCTTGGCGCGCGCGCTCAGCACCGTGTTCAGGCCGCCGTAGGCCATGGTCGCGAACACGCCGAAGATACCGATCACCACGATCAGCTCCAGCAAGGTGAAGCCCCGCTGGGACCTCACTGAGTGGCCTCGCGGCCGACGTTGGACAGGAAACCGGTCAAGGTTATGTAAGGCGTGGGGCGCTTGTCGCTCTTCTTCTCGACGCTGATATCGACGCGGCGCAGGCCCGGGTCCTGGGTGGCCTTGACCTCGGTTCGCCAGGTCCATTTGATGTCGCCGAGTTCGACATCCTCGTTGGCCTTGCCGAGCGCCGGCCAGGCTTTGCCGAGTTCGATTTCGGTCATCCGGTTGCGGGCGACGAACAAGGCCAGCGACTTGTCGCGCAAACCGGCGGCGCTGCTCGCGAAACGGGCGCCGTTGCCGATGATGGCGCCGAGCGCGATCGCCAGCACGCCGACGGCGACCAGCATTTCCATCAGGGTGAAACCGCGCTGGCGCCGCGGAGAGATCATCGGGTCACCGCTTTTTCGACGGTACGCCGCTCGCGGGTGATGCGGCCGAGCAGATCGCCTTCGATATGCATGTATACCGGGTAGTTCGGCGCTTTCAGATCAAGCGTGAACGGCGTCATCTGGCCACCGGGCAGCAGCAACACTTGGGGCTTGAGCTTGGTCGCTTCGTCTTCTTTCCTGTCGTCGTCATCCGAGGATTTCGAGTCGCTGCCGCTCCTGGCTTCCTTCGGCTGGATCGGCGGGATCAGCCGTCCTTCGATGCGCAGCTCGGAATAGAACGGCTGCAGCAACGGCCGCGAGCGGAAGCTGCCGCTCTGGGCGTAGTCGTCCCATTTCGAGGCCGAGGAGGCGATCAGGAAACGATAACCATCCGGCGTGAAGACCAGGCCGATGGCGATGCCTTTCAGGTCGGCTTCGTCCTCGGCCAGACGCAGCAGTTGTTCGACGCGTTTCGATTCGGCTTCCAGCCGGTCATCGATCGCACGGTTGCCGATCGACAGGCTGACGAAGGTGACGATGACGCCGATGATCGCGATCACCGCCATCAACTCCAGCAAGGTGAAACCTCGCTGCCGCGATGAAGCCGACACCGGCGGGGCAGCGCTGGCGGGCAGCGCCCGCGCAGCGCCTTCGATCACGGAGCCGGAGCCCAGTTGCCGATGTCGCTGGACGAGCCGTCGCCACCGGGCTTGTTGTCGCTGCCGAGGCTGAACACGTCGATCTCGCCCTTCACGCCGGGGCTCAGGTACTGGTAGGGGTTCTGCCAGGGATCGCGCGGCACCGATTTCAGATAGCCGCCCGGCTTCCAGTTGCGGGCCGGAGGATCGCCCTGCGGAGGTGCGACCAGCGCTTCGAGCCCCTGCTGGGTGCTCGGGTAGTTGAAGTTGTCGAGCTTGTAGAGATTGAGCGCGGTCTCGATCGCGGCGATGTCCTGCTTGGCCTTGACCTGACGCGCCTTGTCCGGCTGGTCGAAGATATTCGGCGCGACGATGGCGGCGAGGATGCCGATGATCACGACGACGACCATGATTTCGATCAGCGTGAAACCGCGTGCGCCCCGCTTCTGAGTCTGTGTTTTCATGATCCGCAAGAAGGTTGAAGACATTGATAATGCCGCAGGAACGATGACAAGAATGATAACAGAGGCCTCCCCGACGACTGCTTGGCCGGCTCCTGCAGCCTGGTTGCCGTATCTGCTGCTGTCGGTGATGTCCGGCCTGCTGATGCTCGGTGGCGAGCCGGTGATCGAAGCGCTCCGTTACGACCGTGTCGCCGTCGGCGCCGGCGAGTGGTGGCGGCTGTTCAGCGGCAACCTTGTTCACCTTGGCTGGTGGCACTGGTTTTTCAATGTGCTGAGCTTCGCGCTGCTGGTCTTTTTGTGCCCGGAACGCAACCGGCCGGGCGAGTGGCTGCTGCGCATCCTGGTGATCGGCACTGGCGTCTGTTTCGGGCTACATCTGTTCACTCCAAATCTGGAAAATTACGTGGGCCTGTCGGGACTTGCGTACGGATTGCTGGTTTTCGGCTTCATCCGGCAGATCGTTATAGGTGATCGTTTCGCAGTGGCTTGTCTGGGCTTCGTTGCGGCGCGTATCGTGTGGGAAATGGTGATCGGCGCGCCGAAGTCAGAAGAGACTTTGATCGGCGGCTCGGTCGTCGCCGAATCGCATCTGTACGGGGTGGTTGCAGCCGTGATCTATGGCCTGGCAACCGGGGCCTTCCGTCGGCCCGCGCGTCCGGCAACGGCCTGACCATTCGCTGCAGACCAGAACGATCCCAGAAGCGTCAGATACCTCAGGACAAGAATGAAATACGCGTTGCTGTTTCCCGGCCAGGGCTCCCAGGAAGTCGGGATGCTCGGCACTCTCGCCGCGGCTCACCCGATCATCGATGCCACTTTTGCGGAAGCGTCCGACACGCTCGGTTACGACCTGGCCGCGCTGATCAAGAACGGCCCGGCCGAAGAATTGAACCGCACCCAGCGCACCCAGCCGGCGCTGCTAGCCGCCAGCGTTGCCGTGGCACGGCTCTGGCAGAGCCTCTGCCTGCCACCGCCGACCGCACTGGCCGGCCATAGCCTCGGCGAGTACTCGGCGCTGGTGGTGGCGGATGCCCTGCAGTTCGCCGACGCGCTGAAGCTGGTCGAACTGCGCGGCGAGCTGATGCAGTCCGCCGTGCCGCAGGGCGTGGGCGCGATGGCGGCCGTGATCGGCGTCGACGACGAGATCGTCGAGAAAGCCTGCGCAGCCTACGACGGCGACGGCGTCCTCGAGCCGGCCAACTACAACGCCCCGGGACAGGTGGTGGTCGCCGGCAGCAAGGGCGCGGTTGATTGGCTGGTGGCGAACAGCAAGACCTTCGGCATCCGCAAGGTGATGCCGATTCCGGTGTCGGTGCCTTCGCATTGCTCGATGATGCGCGGCGCTGCCGAGCAGCTTGCCGAGCGTCTGAAGACGGTGGCGATCGCCACGCCGGCGATTCCGGTGCTGCACAACCTCGACGGCCAGCCACGCAGCGATGCAGATGGCATCCGCAACGCGCTGATCGAGCAACTGTTCCGGCCGGTGCGCTGGGTGACGACGATCCGCAACCTCGAAGCGATGGACTGTCACGCGCTGTTCGAATGCGGCCCGGGCAAGGTGCTAGCGACGATCAACAAGCGCATCGTCGACGTCGCTTCCGGCAACCGCCTTTCGATCGCCTTGGGCGATCCCGAAGGTCTGCAGCTGGCGCAAGCCTCGTTCAATCCCTAACGGAGTTTTCATGAGCACCCCCCAATCAAGCAGCCCCTCGAGTCGTTTCGCCACTGGTAGCGTGGCACTGGTCACCGGCGCAACGCGCGGTATCGGCCGCGGCATTGCCGAGCGTCTGACTGCAGAAGGCGTCAAGGTCATCGGTACCGCCACTTCGGAAGCCGGTGCCGCCCAGATCGAGGAATATCTGGCGCCGCAGGGCGGGGCAGGCCGCGTACTCGATGTCCGAGATCCGGCGGCGATCGATGCGCTGGTCAGCGCCACGATCAAGGAGTTCGGGCCGCTGGCCATCCTGGTCAACAACGCCGGCGTCACCCGTGATGGCCTGCTGCTGCGGATGAAGGATGCCGACTGGAGTGACGTCATCGACACCGATCTGTCCAGCGTCTTCCGGCTGTCCAAGGCCGTGGTGCCGGGCATGATGAAGGCGCGCTCCGGCCGCATCATCTCGATCGGCTCGGTAGTCGGCACCATGGGCAACGGCGGCCAGACCAACTACGCTGCGGCCAAGGCTGGCCTGATCGGCTTCTCGAAATCGCTGGCCCGGGAGATCGGTTCACGCGGCATCACCGTCAACGTGGTGGCACCAGGCTTCATCGATACCGACATGACCAAGGGCCTGAAGGACGAGCAGCGCGCTGCACTGATCGAGCAGGTGGCGATCAAGCGTCTCGGTGCCGTCAACGATATCGCCGCTGCCGTGGCCTTTCTGGCATCCTCTGATGCCGCTTACGTGACTGGCGAAACGCTCCACGTGAACGGTGGCATGTATATGATCTGAAAAGCATTACCAAACACTTGCAATGCCTGCACCCGATTGGCTGGCAGCAGGCTGCATGAATCTCTTACACTAGCGCCGCTTTTAGCCCCATAACTCCGAGGGAGTCCAGATGAGCAGTCTTGAAGAAAAAGTCAAAAAGATCATTGCCGAACAGCTTTCCGTGGCTGAAGACCAGATCACCCCGGAGGCCTCGTTCGTTGAAGATCTCGGCGCCGACTCTCTCGACACCGTCGAACTCGTGATGGCACTCGAAGAAGAGTTCGAGATCGACATCCCGGACGAAGAAGCCGAAAAGATCGTCACCTTCCGTGACGTGCTGAGCTACATCAAGTCGCACACCAACCAGGCTTCCTGATCAGCCTGCGTAGCCTCACCTTCCTTTCATCCCAATCTGCTAACGACTCATGACGCGACGTCGCGTAGTCGTCACCGGCCTCGGTATCGTCTCGCCGGTCGGCTCTGATATCCCCACTGCCTGGTCGAATCTGCTTGCCGGATACAGCGGCATCAAGCCGATGACGGCCTATGACGTTTCGACCTACCCGACGCGGTTTGCCGGGCTGGTCGAGGGGTTCGATGTGCTGAAGTGGGTGGGCCCCAAGGAAGTTCGTCGCAACGACCCGTTCATTCATTACGGTGTCGGCGCGGCGAAGATGGCGGTGATCGACGCCGGACTGGAAATCACCGATGCCAACCGCGAGCGCATCGCGGTGATCGTCGGCTCCGGTATCGGCGGCATCGGCACCATCGAGGAGCAGTGCACGCTGCTCAATGGTCCGGGCGGCGTGAAGAAGGTTTCGCCGTTCTTCGTCGCCGGTTGCATCATCAACATGGTGTCCGGCGCGATCTCGATCGAACTGGGTCTGAACGGGCCGAGCTTCGGCATCGTCTCGGCCTGTACGACCGGCACGCATTCAATCGGCATGGCACATCGGATGATCGTTTATGGCGATGCCGATGTCGTCATCGCCGGCGGTGCGGAAGCAGGCTCGGCTCCGGCCGGTGTCGCTGGCTTCTGCGCCTCCAGAGCCTTGTCCACCCGCAACGATTCGCCAACCACGGCCAGCCGGCCCTGGGATCGCGATCGTGACGGTTTCGTGCTCGGCGATGGTGCCGGCGTGATGGTGCTCGAAGAGTACGAACACGCCAAGGCGCGTGGCGCGCAGATTTATGCAGAGCTGATCGGCTTCGGCCTGACCAGCGACGCGTTCCACATCACCCAGCCGGTACCGGGTGCGCCACAAGTTGCGCGCTGCATGGTCAACGCGATCAAGGACGCCGGCATCAACGCCACGGACATCGATCACGTCAACGCTCACGCCACATCGACCCCGCTGGGTGATGTCGCCGAAAGCGATGCGATCAAATCGGCACTGGGCGAGCACGCCTACAAGGTCGCGATCAGCGGCACCAAGTCGATGACCGGGCATCTGCTCGGCGCGGCTGGTGGCATCGAAGCGATCTTTTCGGTGCTGGCGATCCGCGACAACATCGCGCCGCCAACGATCAATCTGGATAACCCGGACGAAGGCTGCGACCTCGATTACACGCCGCACAAGGCACGCGAGCGGAAGATCGACATCGCGATATCCAACTCCTTCGGCTTCGGCGGCACCAACGGCTCGCTGGTATTCCGTCGCATCTGAACGGCATCCGGTCGCGCTTGCGGCCGGAACGCCTTGCCGCAATGGCTTGATTGAGACCGATGCTCCACTGCGCATTGCCCGCTTCAGTGGATCTGCTGGCTTTGCATCGCCGGTTTCCCGAGCGTTATCCCTTTCTGCTGCAGTCCGTGGCCAGCCATCCCCAGGCCGGCCGCTACGATCTGCTGTTCGCGTTTCCTGAAGATGCGATCGAGGCAAGGGCCGGTGATGCCGATTTCTTCGCCGCGCTCGACGACGCAGCCGCTTCGCTGAGCAGAACAGACGATCATGGTTTGCCCTTCGTCGGTGGCTGGTTCCTGCTCGCCGGTTACGAAGCGGTGCGCTGGGTAGAGCCCCGGCTGCGCCTGCCGCTGTCGCCGTATCGATTGCCGGATGCGCTGGCCGTGCGCTGCTCCGGCGCGATCATCGTCGACCGGGTTGCCGACACCGTGCTGGGCTTGAGCGAAAGCTCGATCGCGGCGATCAGGCAGATGGAACAGGATTGCGCGGCGACGATGTTTTCGAGCGCGGCGCCAGTCGAGCAGACGCCGTTGACGATCATCGAGGACGACGAGTCGCGCTTCCTCGGCGGCGTCTCGCGCATCCTCGACTACCTCGATGCCGGCGATGTCTTCCAAGTCAATCTGTCGCGGCGCTGGACGGCGCGTTACGGTGAACCGGTCGATGCGACAGCGCTGTACGAGCGTCTGCGGCGCGCCAATCCAGCGCCGTTCGCCGGGCTCGCGTCCTGGCGCGGCAGCACCGTGCTCAGCTCATCACCGGAACGGCTGATCGAACTGTCCGGCGGCATGGCGCAGACGCGGCCGATCGCCGGCACCCATGCCCGCGATCGCGCTGAAGACGAGCGCGATCGCGAGCGCCTGATCGCCAGCCTCAAGGAACGCGCCGAGCACGTGATGCTGATCGATCTCGAACGCAATGATCTCGGTCGCATCGCGGTGCCCGGCACCGTCGAGGTCAGCGAGCTGATGACGGTCGAGAGCTACGCTCACGTCCATCACATCGTCTCCAACGTCCGTGGCCGGCTGCGGGACGGCGTCGGCCCCGGTGCAGCGCTGCGCGCGGTGTTCCCCGGCGGCACCATCACCGGCGCGCCGAAAGTCCGGGCGATGGAAGTGATCGCCGAACTCGAAGGCGAGGGCCGCGGCCCGTATACCGGCGCGATGGGTTATCTGTCCCGCTGCGGCCGGCTCGACACCAACATCCTGATCCGCACCCTGGTCTGCGAGGGCGACACGGTCAGCTTTCGCGCCGGCGCCGGCATCGTCGCCGACTCGAAGCCGCTGGCCGAACTCGCCGAGACCCGCGCCAAGGCGCGCGGCCTGCTGCTGGCGCTCGGAACGTCGGCATGACTGCGGCGCGCTGCATCCGCTGGAACGGCGAGGCCGTCGATACGATTCCCGCCAGCAGCCGCGGCCTGCATTACGGCGACGGCGTGTTCCGCACGATGCTGATGCAGGGCGGCAAGATCGTCGCGCTCGATGCGCAGGTCGACAAGCTGGCCGCCGATGCCGCCGTGCTCGGCCTCGAAAGTTCGCAGCAGCTGCTGCGTGACGAACTCGCGGCGATCGCCTCGTTCGGCGACGCCACGATCAAGCTGCTGCTGCTGCGCGCTGGCGCGGGGCGCGGCTATCGGCCGCAGACCACGCAGGCCGATCGCCTGCTGTTCGTCTATCCGCCGCCCAGCTGGCCGGCTAACCATGCGATCGATGGCATCGCCGCCATTCGCTCGCCGGTGACGATGGCGACTCAGCCGTTGCTCGCCGGCATCAAGCATCTGAACCGGCTCGAACAGGTGCTGGCCAGCCGTGATTGGCCCGCCGATGTCGATGAAGCCTTGCTGGCCGACGAGCGCGGCAATCCCGTCTGCGGCACGCGCAGCAACCTGTTCTGGGTCAGCAAGGGATGCCTGTACACGCCAGCGCTCGACCGCTGCGGCGTGGCCGGCGTCACGCGCAGCCAGGTGCTGGTATTGGCCGGACAGCTCGGCATCGATTGCCAGATTGCCGGCCAGCCCTGGACGGCACTGCAATCGGCCGATGAAGCTTTCGTCTGCAACAGCCTGGTCGGCATCTGGCCCTTGCGGCGTCTGGACGATCATCCCTATTCGGCAATAAGACCGATCACCCATCGCCTGCAGACAGCCCTTGTCCATCCATTGGCCCATCCATTCCGAGGAGTTTGATGAGCACGCCAAAGAAGCCAAAAAAAGCCAAACCGAAGCGCAGCTGGCTGGGCCGGATGTTCCGGCGCCTGCTCACCCTGATGCTGACCTCGGTGCTGGCCGGTATTGTGCTGCTGTTCGACGGCCACCAGCAGCTCGATGCGCCGCTGGGCTTGAGCGAACCGCGCAATTTCGATATCGAAGCCGGCAGCAGCCTGCCGAAGATCCTCGCCAAGGCCAACGAGCAGGGCGTTTTCTCGGCGCATCGCCAGGCGATCTATCTCGGCCTGCTGGCGAGAATCGATGGCCGTGCCGCTATGGTCAAGGCCGGCGAGTACCGGATCGAACCGACGATGACGCCGCGCAGCCTGCTGGCGCTGTGGGTGTCCGGCAAGACCGTGCTGCACGAACTGCAGCTGATCGAAGGCTGGCGTTTCGCCGATGCGCTGAAGAAAGTGCGTGAATCGCCGGTGCTGACCCAGACCCTGGCGCCAGACCTTGACGACGCCGGTCTGATGACCGCGCTCGGCCAGCCCGGCAAGTCAGCCGAGGGGCGCCTGTTCCCGGACACCTACCGGTTCAGCAAGGGCATGAGCGATGTCGCGTTCCTGCGCAAGGCCGTCGCCGCGCAGGAGCAGGTGCTGGCCGAAGAATGGGCTGGCCGTGATCCAACCCTGCCGTACGATGGTCCCGAACAGGCGCTGATCATGGCCTCGATCATCGAGAAGGAGACCGGCGTGGCCGCGGAGCGCGAACAGATTGCCGGGGTCTTCGTTCGCCGCCTGCAGATCGGCATGCGCCTGCAGACCGATCCGACCGTGATCTACGGCATCGGCAGCGCCTACGACGGCAACATCCACAGTCGCGACCTGCTCGCCGACACGCCGTACAACACCTACACCCGCGACGGTCTGCCACCGACGCCGATCTGCCTGCCGGGCCGCGCCTCGGTGCACGCCGCGATGCACCCGGCCGCTGGCAGCGCGCTGTATTTCGTCGGCAAGGGCGATGGCAGCCATCAGTTCTCGGCGACCCTGACCGAACACAATGAAGCGGTGCGCCGCTATCAGCTGGGTGGCCGCGGAGCCGCGCAGTGAGCCGTGGACTTCTCATCGTGCTCGAAGGCGGCGAGGGTGCCGGGAAGGGTTCAGTGCTGTCGGCGATCGCCGAATGGCTGCAGGCCCAGGGCATAGAACCGCTGTGCACCCGGGCACCGGGCGGCACTCCCGAGGGCCAGGTCATACGCTCGGCGCTGGTGCAGAGCGGCGCGGACTGGGAGCCGACCGCCGAGCTGCTGCTGATGATGGCCGACCGCGCCCAGCACGTCGGCCGCCTGATCCGCCCGGCGCTGGCAGCCGGCCGTATCGTGCTCTGCGACCGCTTCGTCGGCTCGACGATCGCCTATCAGGGCGGCGGCCGCGGGCTTTCGTCCAGCGTCATTCTCGATCTGCAGAAGATCGCCGCCGCCGAGGTCACCGCCGACCTGACCATCCTGCTCGACGTACCACCGGCCATCGGCCTGAAGCGCAGCCTGAAACGGCTGGCCGAGCAGAACTCCAGCGAAGATCTGTTCGAGCGGCTTGATCTGAGTTTTCACGAGCGCGTCCGCGCCAGCTTCCTTGCCCAGGCCGCCGATGACCCGAAGCACTGGGCCGTCGTCGATGCCAGTCGAGTGATCGCCGAAGTCATTGCCGACGTTCAAACTCGCCTGGCCGGACTACTCGGGAAGCGCTCCGCAGCCTGAGTCGAGGTCTACGCGGCCAGCAGCTCCGCCAGCATGCTGGCCACCGTCGCCGTCGCCCGGCGCAGATCGTTCAGCCGCAGCTTCTCGTCCGCAGCATGGCCATTGGCTTCGCCCAGGGTGCGAGGGCCGGCACCGTAGAGCACGGTGGGAATGCCGGCCGCCGTGTAGTGGCGGGCATCGGTGTACAGCGGCACGCCGTGTTCGGCGATCGCGGTGCCGAAGTAATGCTCGCCGTGTTTCTGCAGCGATTCGGTCAGCCGTTCGGCACCCGGCAGCTTGACCAGCGGCAGCGCCAGCAGCACGCAGCGAATCTCGATGCGGATGCCGGGCAGGCTTGCCGCCGTGCTTTCAATCAGCGCTCGCAGTTCAGCTTCGGCCTGCGCCGGAATCTCTTCCGGAATCATTCGCCGGTCAATGCGAAACGTGACCCGGTCCGGCACCACATTGGTGTTGATGCCGCCTTCGATCAAGCCGACGTTCAGGGTCGGGCTGTTGATGCCGTAAGTGCTCGAAGAGCGTTTGGCCAGCTCGGCGCGCGAGGCGTACAGCGCGCTGAGGATGGTGGTCGCGGCGGCGAGCGCATCGACGCCGGATTCCGGCATCGCCGCATGGCCCTGCTTGCCGCGCACCGTCACTTCCAGATGCAGGCAGCCGTTGTGCGCGGTGGTCACGGCGTAGGAAAAGCCGGCGCTGAGCGCGTAGTCCGGCTTGCTAAGGCCCTGTTCCAGCAGCCAGCGTGGGCCGATGTCGCCGCCGACTTCCTCGTCGTAGGTGAAGTGCAGTTCGATGCTGCCGTCGAGCTTCAATCCGGCTGCCGCAAGCTTGCGCAGCGCCAGCAGCGCGAAAGTGTAGGTCGCGAAATCCGATTTGCTGACCGCCACACCGCGGCCGACCATCTCAGCACCATGCACCGGATCGTCGATCACCACCGCGCCGTAAGGATCCTGCGTCCAGCCCTGACCGGGCGGCACGACATCGCCATGCGCGTTCAATGCGATCGTCGGACCATCGCCGCCGCCGAAGCGCTGACGGACGATCAGATTGGTCGCCGAGATCATGCCGACGGCTCGCGCTTCGTCTTCCGGCACAGGATGGGCTTCGACTTCCAGACCAAGCCTTTCAAGCAGGCTCTTGGCCCTGGCGCCATGGGCCGCGCAATCGCCGGGCGGATTGTCGGTCGGCACCTTGACCAGTTCGGCAAGGAAGGCACAGGCCGCGGCGAAATCGGCATCGACTTCGCGGGCAATGGCGTCGTGGAATGAATCGGTCATGTCGCGGGATAGCTCGAGAGAAAGTCGGTGAATACGCGTGCGGCGATGTCGGCATCGTCGGCAGTCATGGTTTCCGCCGGGTTGTGGCTGATGCCGCCGTTGCCGCAGCGAACGAACAGCATGCCGATGTCGGTGATCGCGGCAATCTTCATCGCATCGTGGCCAGCGCCGCTGGGCAGATGACGCGGCGCCGGGTTGCCGGTGACGCGACGGATGCTTGCCGCCCACTGTGCCTGCAAGCTCGGCGCACAGGGTGCACAGCCGGCGGCCATGACCTGAGTCAGCACGATGTCGACCTTGCGCCGTTCGGCGATCGCATCGATCTCGGCGAGCACGTCGACCACCGCTGCATCGCGCAGCAGATCATCAGCAGCGCGGATGTCGAGGCTGAAGCTGCAGCGGCCGGGAATGACGTTGATCGCGCCGCCCGGCACTTCGAGACGGCCGACGGTACCGACCAGACCGGGCACGCCACCGCAACGCCGCTCGACGTAAAGAATCAGCTCCGCCGCGGCTGCCGCAGCATCGCGACGCAAGTGCATCGGCACGGTGCCGGAATGGCCGGCCAGGCCGGTGATGCTGCCGGTGTAGCGATGGCTGCCGGCGATCGAGGTGACCACGCCGAGCGCCTGGTCTTCATCGAGCAGCACCGGGCCCTGTTCGATATGGACTTCGACGTAGCCGAGCAGCTTCGCCGGATCGCGAGCGATCGCCGGAATCTGCCCGGGATCGAAGCCCGCCTCCAGCATCGCCGCGCGCATGGTGATGCCATTACCGTCGACGGCATCGAGCAGCTGCAGATCGAACTGACCAACCACCGCGCCGCTGCCGAGGAAGGTCGACTTGTAGCGCACGCCTTCCTCTTCGCTGAAGGCGATGATCTCCAGCGCATACGGCAGCTTCAGGCCACGCTGGCGCAGGTCCAGCGCGACCAGGATCGGCAGCACGATGCCGAGCCGACCGTCGTACTTGCCGCCATCGACGACGGTGTCGTAATGCGAGCCGGTCAGCAGGGTCTTGGCGTCGGGCTGCTCGCTGTGCAGCCGACCGACGACATTGCCGACGGCGTCGACCTCCACACTCAGCCCGGCCGCCAGCATCCAGTCGCGGATCAGCGCGGCGGTCTGGCGATGGGCCGGGCTCAGATAGGAACAGGTCAGGCCATCGGCCTGCTCGCTGAATTCGGCGAGGCGATCGAGCATCGCCAGGATTTCGCTGCCGGCCGTAGAGGACACGCTGTCGTAAAGCCGGAAGCCGGCGATGCGATCGATCTGTTGCAGCGCTGCCCTGCACTCGGTGTCGAGGTCGTGATCGAGGCGCTGCATGAACGCGGCGATCACCGAGCTGCGGTTGTGGCCGCGCACGGCGAGCACGAAGGGAAAGCCGAACTTGGCGTTGTAGGCGTCGTTCAAAGTCTGCAAGGTGGCGAACTCGCCCGGCGTGCAGGCATCGAGCCCGGCGCCCTGCTGTTCGCGCGTCGACTCGGCCGTCAGTTCCTTGCGTACCGCGGCGCGGCCGGCGAGCTCGGGATGGGCGCGGATCAGCTTCAGTTGCGCGTCGATACCCGCAGCGTCGACCGCCGCGCACATCGCGCCATGCAGTTGCAGTCGCGAGGTGAACGGCCGCAGCGGCAGCACCGCTTCGGCAACCCAGGGCGAATGCTCGAAGATGCCGGCGAGGGCAGCGACGAACGCGTCGGTGCTTGCCGCATTTAGTTCCGCAAGCGTGATCATGGCTGCGCCTCATGCGGATGCGTCGCGATCCAGTGCCGGGCGATGTCGATGCGCCGGGTGATCCAGACCTTGTCGTGCTGAAGGACATAGTCGAGAAAACGTTCGAGCGCGGCGATGCGCGCCGGCCGGCCAATCAGCCGCGCGTGCAGGCCGATCGACAGCATCTTCGGCGCGTCGAGCCCGGCCGGATCGCCTTCGCGATAAAGCACGTCGAAGGCGTCCTTCAGATAGTCGAAGAACTGGGTGCCTGAGTTGAAGCCCTGCATCGCCGCGAAGCGCATGTCATTGGTATCGAGCGTGTAGGGCACCACCAGATGCGCCACGCGAGCTGCGCGGCCGTCGACGGCGACTTCGGTCCAGTACGGCAGATCGTCGGCATAGGAATCGGCGTCGTAGACGAAGCCGCCATGCTCGACCACCAGACGCCGCGTGTTCGGGCTGTCGCGGCCGGTGTACCAGCCGAGCGGGGCAGAGCCGGTCAGCTCGCGCTGGATCGCCACGGCCTCGGCCATGTGCGCGCGCTCTGTGGCTTCATCGATGCCCTGATAGCTGATCCAGCGCAGGCCGTGGCAGGCGATCTCGTGGCCAAGTTCGCGATAAGCCGAAAGTGCTTCCGGATGCCGCTGCAAAGCCATCGCGACGCCGAACACGGTCAACGGAAGGCTGCGCGATTCGAAGGCGCGCAGCACCCGCCACAGACCGGCGCGCGAGCCGTATTCGTAGATCGATTCCATGCTCATGTGGCGCATCGGAAACGAGGCAGCACCGATGATCTCGGACAGGAAAGTCTCCGAGCCGGCGTCGCCGTGCAGCACATTGTTCTCGCCACCTTCCTCGTGATTGAGCACGAACTGCAGCGCCACCCTCGCGCCGCCCGGCCAGCGCGGATGCGGCGACTGTCGGCCGTAGCCGATCAGGTCGCGATCGTAGGTCTCAGGCGACATCGGCGAACACAGCCTTCAGGTCGATGCCGTCATCGCGGTGCTCGACCAGGTTCAGGTCTTCGAGCACATGGCACAGATGCGCCTGCATCAGCTCGATTGCTGCCGTGTCGCCACGCTCCAGTGCCGTGCACAGCGCCTGATGCTCGTCCGGCGGGCAGGACGAGGCGCCGGGCTGCTGATACACCGCGATGATCAGTGACGAGCGCGACACCAGTTCGCGCAGCAGGCGAGTCATCGTCGCGTTGCCGGCGATCTCGGCAATGATCAGATGGAAGTCGCCGGACAGCTTCAGCATCGTGCGGCGATCGTTGTCACGCCAGGCCAGCTTTTCCCGCGCCAGATGCTCGCGGATACGGCGGACGTCGGCACGGGTGGCGCGCTGGATGAAGCGGGCGACGATGCCGGCTTCGAGCACGCCACGCGCTTCGAAGATATCCCGCGCTTCCTGGACCGTCGGCTGGGAAACGATGGCGCCGCGGTTCGGCATCAGGGTCACCACCTGCTCGTGCGCCAGCCGCTGCAGCACCTGGCGGATGCGGGTGCGGCCGATGCCGAAGATCTCGCAGAGCTTGTCCTCGATCAGCCGCGTGCCGGGCGGCAGCGAGTGATCCATGATCGCGCCCCAGATGCGCTCGTAGGCCTTCTCGATGCCGGAGCCTGCGGCGGCACCAGGTTCGGCAGTTGCGGCCGTCGTGGTCGTCGCCTTGCGTGCCGCTTTGATCCTTGATGGCGCGTCGATTGAAGAGACTGATCTGGGCATGTCGTTCGGCAGCTTCCGGGACTGTTTCAGCGTGATTCTCGATCGCAGGCGAGCACCGCTTTTGTACACGAAAAGAACATTGGATCGTCGTCAATATCAGGTGGCAAGAGATGGGCCATGAGCTGACAGCATCGGCCGGCCAAGCACATGGGTTTCACGGATCGCATGGTCCGGCGCCAGGGTCATCAGCACCAGCAACTCCTCGGACAGACTCTGGCAGCGCGCGATGCGTCTTTCCAGCAGCGGCGTCGCCTTCAGATCGAGGACGATGAAATCCGCTTCGCTGCCGACGCTCAGCGTGCCGATGCGATCAGCCAAGCCGAGGATGCGGGCACCGGCAAGCGTCGCGAGATAGAAAGCCCGCAGCGGCGTCAGGCGCTGGCCTTGCAGCTGCGCGACCTTGTAGGCCTCGCTCATGGTTTTCAGCATGCTGAAGCTGCTGCCGCCGCCGACATCGGTCGCCAGCGCGTAGTTCATTCCGACGGCATCGCAGGCGGCGAGATCGAACAGGCCGCTGCCGAGGTAGAGGTTCGAGGTCGGCGAGAACGCGCAACTCGCACCGGTGGCAGCCATGCGCTCGCGGTCGGTGGTGTCGAGATGGATGCAGTGCGCGTAGATCGCACGCTCGCGCAGCAGGCCGTAATGCTCGTAGACATCGAGATAGCTGCGCGACTTCGGAAACAGCTCGCGCACCCAGGCGACTTCGCCGAGGTTCTCGGCCAGATGGCTGTGGATGAAAGTGTCCGGATAGTCGCGCGCCATCCGGCCGGCGCTCTGCAACTGGGCATTGGTCGAAGTCGGTGCAAAGCGCACGGTGATCGCGTAATGCAGCCGCGCGCGGCCATGCCAGTGTTCGATCAGGGCGCGGGTATCGCGCTCGCCATCAATCGCGGTATCGCGCAGATCGTCCGGGCAGTTGCGATCCATCAGGCATTTGCCGGCGATCAACCTCAAGCCGCGTGCTTCGGCCGCCGCGAAGATCGCTTCCGCTGATGCGCGATGGACGCTGCCGAGCACCTGTGCCGTGGTGGTGCCGTTGCGCATCAGCTCGTCGAGGAAGAACTCGGCAACTTCGCGCGCGGCCCCGGCATCGGCGAAGCGGCGTTCCTCGGGGAAGGTGTAGTGGGTCAGCCAGTCGAGCAGATCGGTACCGCCCGAGGCAATCATGTCGGTCTGCGGATAGTGGATGTGGCTGTCGATGAAACCGGGCAGCAGCAGCGCATCGCGGTGCTCGATCAGCGGCACGCCGGCAGCGACACCATTCAGCAATTCGCCGGCGGGGCCGACGGCGGCGACCTTGCCATCGGCGATCAGCAGCAGGCCGTCGTCCAGATACTGGTAGGCAGACGGCTCGTCCTGCGTGCCCGGATCGCCGCTGAAACGCAGCAGCCGGCCGCGATGGGCGACGGTTGCCTGCAGAGGACTGTCAGTGCGCAGCGCCATGCTCGATCCAGGTCAGTACGGTGGCGCGTTCGGCGTCGGTCATGCCGGTCAGATTGCCGATCGGCATCGCCTTGCTGCTGATCTGCTGCTGCATCGCCACGGTCTGCGTGAGGATGTGTTCGGGGCTGTCGAGCAGCAGGCCTTTCGGGGCTACGGTAAAGCCCGGCTGCGTCGGTGCGGCGGCATGGCAGCCGGCACAGCGCTGCGTGACGATTGCCTGCACGGCGGCGAACTCGGCGGCTGGGGTGAGGCTGGTCTGTCTGGGAGCGGCACTGCGTGGCGTCAGTGCCAGGGCGACCGCGGCGAGCAGCAGCAGGCCGATGATCAAGCTCACGGGTGAAGTCTTGCCACCGCGCTCATGAGCCTTGTGGCGGGCCACGAACCAGGCGCGAATCGCGGCACCGGCGGCACTCATCGCGATCAGTACCAGCCAGTTGTAGTGTGCGCCGTAGGTCATCGCGTAGTGGTTCGAGATCATCATGAACAACACCGGTAGGGTGAAGTAGGTGTTGTGCACCGAACGCCGCTTGCCGCGGATGCCGTGGATCGGGTCCGGCTCGCGGCCCTGCTTCTTGGCTTCCACGAGCTGGCGCTGGCCGGGAATGATCACGAAGAAGACGTTGGCGACCATGATCGTGCCGAGCGTGGCGCCGAACTCGATGTAGGCGCCGCGGCCGCTGAACAGATGGCACAGCGCCCAGGCTTCGACGCAGAGCAGCAGCGCGATCACGGCCGCCAGTGCTCGTTCGTTGCGCGCCAGCGGTGAGCGGCAGAGAAGGTCATAGACCAGCCAGCCGACGATCAGGAAACCGAGGCCGACGGCGATCGCCACCGGCTTGCTCAGCGCCATCACTGCCGGGTCGATCAGATAGATCTCGGCCTGCGCGTAGTACAGCAGGCAGAGCAGGAAGAAGCCGGACAGGAAGGTGCTGTAAGCCTCCCAGTAGAACCAGTGCAGATGCGGCGGCAAGGTCGCCGGTGCCACGCGGTACTTCTGCGGGTTGTAGAAGCCGCCGCCATGCACCGCCCACAGCTCGCCGCTGACGCCAGCCTCGCTCAGTTCCTTGCGCGATGGCGCGAGCAGATGGTTGTCCAGCCAGACAAAATAGAACGAGGCACCGATCCAGGCGATGCCGGTGATCAGATGCAACCAGCGGCCGAGCAGGCTCAGCCAGTCGAAAAGGTAGGACTCAAGCATCGGGATGGAAACTCTTGCCGAGCGAAGCCGGCTGATTGAGCAGGATGGTCTTCGGGTCGCGGCAGATGATCACCAGCACCACGATCGTTGCTGCATACGGCAGCATGCTCAGGAACTCGCTGGGCACGTCGATGCCGAAGCCCTGCGCGTACAACTGCATCACCGTCACGCCGCCGAACAGATAGGCGCCGAGCATCACCCGCAGCGGCTTCCAGGTGGCGAACACGACCAGCGCCAGCGCGATCCAGCCACGGCCGGCGCTCATGCCTTCGACCCACATCGGCGTCAGCGCCGTCGACAGATAAGCGCCGGCAATGCCGGCCATCGCGCCGCCGAACATCACTGCGAGATAGCGGATCGCGATCACCGGTTCGCCGATGGCGTGGGCGACGCTCGGCGATTCACCGGCCGCTCGCAGACGCAGGCCGCCACGGCTGTGATTCAGGAACCAGGACAGGGCGAAGTACAGCGCGATCGACAGATAGACCAGCGCGTCATAGTTCAGCAGCAGCGGGCCGATCACCGGCAGATCGCTGATGCCGTGGATGTCGAGCTTCGGCACCCGCTCGATCGGCATGCCGGCGTAACCGCGGCCGATGAACGCCGACAGGCCGACGCCGAACAAAGTCAGCGCCAGCCCGGTCGCCACCTGATTGGTCTGCAGGCTCAAGGTCAGGAACGCGAACAGCAGCGACACGGCCGTGGCGGCGAGCATGCCGGCGAGGAAGGCCAGCACCAGGCTGCCGGTGGCGATGCCGGCCGCGAAGGCGGCGACGGCACCGACCAGCATCATCCCTTCGACGCCGAGGTTCAGCACGCCGGCGCGCTCGGTGACCAGCTCGCCGAGCGCGGCATAGATCAGCGGCGTGGCCGCGACCACGGTGCTGACGAAGATCGGAATCAGATGCTCGAAGTTCATGACACGAATCTCGTCGTGGCGACCGAACGGGATTCGCGGCGTACGCGCCGCAGCCGGAACGTGATGAACAGATCGGCGGCCAGCAGATAGAACAGCTGGCTGCCCTGGAACAGGCCGGTGATCGACGACGGCAGTTGCAGATCGATCTGCGCCGCTTCGCCGCCGAGATAGAGCACCGACATCAGCAGCGAGGCCAGCACGATGCCGAAAGGATGCAGGCGGCCGACGAAGGCAACGATGATCGCTGCGAAGCCATAGCCCGGCGATACCACCGGCTGCAGCTGGCCGATCGGCCCGGCCACTTCGCTGATGCCGGCGAGGCCGGCCATGCCGCCGCCGATCAACAGCGCCAGCCAGATATTGCGCTTCTCGCTGAAGCCGGCGTAGGCCGCGGCCTGCGGTGCCAGCCCGGCCACCAGCATGCGATAGCCGGCGAAGGTCCTGGTCGAGAACACCCAGGACGCCACCGCCAGCAGCAGGCCGATGATGAATGCTCCCGTCACGCGGGTGCCTTCGATCAGCATCGGCAGGATCGCGTTCTCGACGAACACCTTCGACTGCGGAAAGTTGTTGCCGTCCGGATCGCGCCAGGGCCCGTGCACGAGGTAACCGAGCAACTGCTGGGCGATGTAGACCAGCATCAGGCTGACCAGGATTTCATTGGTGTGGAAGCGGGTGCGCAGGAACGCCGGAATCGCCGCCCAGGCCATGCCGCCCAGGGCACCGCCGATCATCATCACCGGCAGCGCGAATGAGCCCAGTGCTTCGCCCCAGAACAGCGCGATGCCGCCGCCAGCAATCGCGCCCAGCGTCAGCTGGCCTTCGGCGCCGATGTTCCAGACGTTGGCGCGAAAGCCCAGCGCCAGGCCCAGCGCGCAGAGCATCAGCGGCGTCGCCTTCAGCGCCAGTTCGCCGAGGTCGTAGGTGGTCGATAGCGGCTTCAGGAAGAACACCTGGAACGCGGTCATCGGATCCTTGCCGAGGATCAGGAACACGAGCAGGCCTGTCAGCGCCATCGCTGTCGCGGCGATCAGCGGCGAGGCCAGCCGCATCACTGTCGACGGCTCCGGCCGCTTCTCCAGGCGGAACGGCCAGAGGCTTTGCAGCAGCCGTTCAGGCAGCGACATCGGCATGCTCCAAGTTGTTGCTTTCGTCGGCATGCCCAGCTATCGATGTGGCCGCCATCAACACGCCGATCTGCTCGATCGTCAGTTCGGCAGAAGGCATCGTCGGCGACAGCCGGCCCTGATTGATGACGGCAATGCGGTCGCAGATCATGAACAGCTCATCGAGTTCTTCGGAGATCACCAGCAGTGCCACGCCCTGGTCGCGCAGATCGATCAAGGCCTGGCGGATCAAGAGCGCTGCGCCGACATCAACGCCCCAGGTGGGCTGGGCGACGACCATGATTTTCGGTGCCAGGCGAGTCTCGCGGCCGACGATGAATTTCTGCAGATTGCCGCCGGACAAGCTGCTGGCAATCGAGATCTCACCGCCGCACTTGACCTTGAACTGCTCGATGACGGCCGTCGCGAACGCGCGCGTGGCCCGCTGCCGCACCATGCCGAAGCGGACCATGCCAGTGCTGCTGCCACCACTGGCACCGGTCAGCAACGCGTTCTCCGCCAGCGTCATCGCCGGCACGGCCCCACGGCCCAGGCGTTCTTCGGGAACGAAACCCAAGCCGAGTCCGCGCCGCTGCGCCGGATTCAGCAAGCCCGCCGGCTGGCCGCCGATGCGGATCATGCCGGCATGGCTGCGGTTGATTTCACCAAGCAGGGTTTCACCGGACAACGCGGCCAGCAGTTCCTTCTGACCGTTGCCGGAGACACCGGCGATGCCGACGATCTCGCCTTGGCGAACGCGCAGATTGAGATCCTTGAGCCGGGTACCGAACGGGTCGCGCGTCGTCAGGCTCAGATTGGTCAGCTCCAGTTCGATTTCGCCGGGCTCGCGCGGCAGCAACTGGCAGGCAGTCAGATCGCTGCCGACCATCAGCCGCGCCAGGCTGGCATTGGATTCATCGCGCGGCACCGCGGTGCCACTGAGCCGGCCGCCTCTGAGCACCGTGGCGGTATCGCAGAGCGCACGAATCTCGTCGAGCTTGTGGCTGATGTAGAGAATGCTGACGCCTTCGCTGGCCAGCCGTCGCAAGGTCTCGAACAGCTTCAGTACCGCTTGCGGCGTCAGCACCGAGGTCGGCTCATCCATGATCAGCAGACGCGGCGACTGCAGCAGGCAGCGCAC
The DNA here is from genome assembly GCF_000420645.1 of Nevskia ramosa DSM 11499. Classification (NCBI taxonomy): domain Bacteria; kingdom Pseudomonadati; phylum Pseudomonadota; class Gammaproteobacteria; order Nevskiales; family Nevskiaceae; genus Nevskia; species Nevskia ramosa. The sequence goes on from NZ_ATVI01000005.1 coordinate 1,181,951, forward strand.
GATCTCGACCCGCTGCCGCTCGCCGACCGACATGCTGTGGATCAGACGATCGGGATCGACCGGCAGGCCGTATTTTTCGGAGACTTCGCAAATACGCGGAGCGAGGGCGGCGGGCTTGATCTTCTCGTCCATCGCCAGCGCGATGTTCTCGGCGACAGTCAAGGTTTCGAACAGCGAGAAGTGCTGGAAGACCATGCCGATGCCGAGCTTCCTGGCCTCGGCCGGGCTGGCGATCGCCACCGCCCGTCCTTCCCAGACGATGACGCCTTCATCCGGCCGGGTGACGCCGTAGACGATCTTCATCAAGGTGCTCTTGCCGGCACCGTTCTCGCCGAGCAGCGCATGAATCTCGCCGACGCCGACGGTCAGATCGATGTGGTCGTTGGCGATCACGGTCGGATAGCGCTTGGTGATGCCGCGCAGCTGCAGGCGCGGCGGCAGTGCCGCATCAGTCGTCATCGCTGAGGCAGGTCCTTGAGAAGATGCCGAGCCGTTCGTTCGGCTTGCGGGCAGGCCGCGCAGCCATCGACAGAGCAGGTCTCCGCCTGAGGCATGGGAGTTTCGAGCTGCGGTGCTTTCGATTCGGCGCGGCTCACCGCCGTCAACTGCAACAGCTGCGCTGCGATGCCGACGGCGATTGCCGCCGGCAGCTTCGAGGCAATGCCGACAACGCCGATCGGACAGACCAGCGGCGCGATCTGCGCAGCGCTCAGGCCATCGCGCGCCAGCCGCGCGCGGAAGCGCGCGCCCTTGCTGTGCGAGCCGATGACGCCGACGAAAGCGGCATCACCCCGTTCGAGTATCGCGCGACACAGCGCGTAGTCCAGCGCGTGGTCGTGGGTCATGACGATGTAGTACGTGCCGGGCGCCGCGTCGCGCAAGGTCTGCAGCGGGAACGCCGTGCACAGCGGCGTGACGTTGTCGGGAACATCGGCCGGCAGCAGTTCGGCTCGTGTATCGATCCAGCGCACCGCATAGGGCAGCCCGGCCAGCACCGGCACCAGCGCCTGACCGACATGGCCAGCGCCGTAGAGATGCACGGGCAGGGCGCTGCTGCCGAGGTTTTCGAGGAGGGTCCGGGTGCCGTCTTGGCTGCTGATGAGGCGCAGCGCTGGTCTGCCTTCTCCCTTCGGGAGAAGGGCTGGGGATGAGGGACTGCGCCCGACTGCGGCGTTCGACGATTTCGGCTGAGAGCGCCCCTCATCCCCATCCTTCTCCCGGGGGGAGAGGGGATAGCGGCTCACTTCACGCTCAACTGTCCGGTCAGGCTTCAAGCTCGATCGCCAGCAGCAATCGTCATCCGTGGCCCGCTGCAGTAGGGCCTCATCCGCTGCCACAAACCGCTCCAACCAAAGCTCGACCACGCCCCCGCAGCACTGCCCCAGCTCGGCACCAAGAATCAGCTTGCGAACCTGCACCGCTGGTGCATCGACAGAAGCCAGCAGCGCCAAGGCCGCACGCTGCGCTTCCCATTCCAGATAGCCGCCACCGATCGTGCCGACGAGTCCATCCCGGCCGACCAGCATGCAGGCACCCGCTTCACGCGGTGCCGAACCACGCACGCTGGCCACCAGCACGCGGACCACGGCGGTCTCGTGCTGCAAGGCGGCGAGCACTGCGCGTGGCCAATGAGTCATGGGCGCGAGCCAGCGGCCGTTGCTGGCAGTCGATAGCGGCTGGGCCTGCATCGCGACACTCACGAGCGATCACCGGAGACGCTGGCAATCGCGCGCAACACCGCTTCGGGTGTTGCCGGTGACGGAAGCTCCGGCAGCGCTCCTGCAGGACCACAGGCCGCACAGGCATCGCGGATCGCATGCAGCACCGAGATCGCCAGCATCAGCGGCGGTTCGCCGACGGCTTTCGAGCGATGGATCGTGTCTTCGCGGTTCGGCTCCTGTTCGAGCAGCGCGACCTTGAACTGCGCCGGCCAGTCGCGCGCGGTCGGGATCTTGTAGGTCGAGGGCGCGTGGGTCTTCAGCTCGCCCTTTGTATTCCAGCTCAGTTCTTCACTGGTCAGCCAGCCGGCGCCTTGCAGGAAGCCGCCCTCGATCTGGCCGATGTCGATCGCCGGATTCAGCGACGTGCCGACATCATGGAGGATGTCGACCCTGAGCAAGGACGTTTCGCCAGTCAGCGTATCGATGGCGACTTCGGCAACCGCCGCGCCATACGAGTAGTAGAAGAACGGCCGGCCGCGCAGCAGCGTCCTGTCCCAGTAGATCTTCGGCGTCTTGTAGTAGCCGGTGGCGGACAGCGAGATGCGCGCGAGATAGGCCTTGTCGACCAGCTCCGCGAAGCTCAAGGACTGATCGCCGATCTGCACGCTGCCGTCAGCGAAGCGCACTTGATCGGCGCTCACCGCGTACTCGGCGCAGGCCAGTGCCACCAGCCGCTCGCGGATCGTCTGCGCGGCGGCTTGCGCGGCCTTGCCGTTGAGATCGGAGCCGCTGGATGCGGCCGTCGCCGAGGTGTTCGGCACCTTGCTGGTATCGGTCGCCGAGACGCGGATCGCCGCCAGCGGCAGGCCGAACTCGACGGCGACGATCTGCGCGATCTTGGTGAACAGGCCCTGACCCATCTCGGTGCCGCCGTGGTTCAGCAGCACGCTGCCGTCGCGATAGACATGCAGCAGCGCGCCGGCCTGATTGAAGATTGTCGCGTTGAACGAGATGCCGAACTTGACCGGCGTCAGTGCGATGCCGCGCTTGATGATCGGGTTCGCGGCGTTCCATTCGGCAATCGCCAGACGCCGGGCGCGGTAGTCGCTGCTGGCTTCGAGCTGATCGGCGATCGGCGGCAGCACATTGTCTTCAACCTGCTGGCCGTAGGGCGTGAAATCGCGCTCGCCGATGCCGTAGAAATTCAGCCGCCGGACATCGAGCGGATCGAGCCTCAGGGTTCGGGCGATGTCGTCGATGATGCCCTCGATCACCATCATTCCCTGCGGGCCACCGAAGCCACGGAACGCGGTGTTCGACACCGTGTGGGTCTTGCAGCGATGCGACAGCACATCGAGATGTTCGATGAAGTAGGCGTTGTCGAGATGGCAGATCGCGCGGTCGTTGACCGGGCCGGACAGATCGGCCGAGTAGCCGCAGCGCGAAGCCAGCATCACCGACAACGCGAGGATGCGACCGCTGCTGTCGTAGCCGACGTCGTAATCGGCCACGAAGTCATGGCGCTTGCCGGTGATGATCATGTCGGCATCGCGATCGAGCCGCAGCTTCACCGGTCGGCCGGTCTTGGTGGCAAGGACGGCCGCGGCGGCCGCAAGCAGCGCCGGCTGGCTTTCCTTGCCACCGAAACCGCCGCCCATGCGCCGGCATTGCACGGTCACGTCGTAGGAATGACGCCCCAGCGCCAGCGCCACGAGATGCTGGATTTCAGTCGGATGCTGTGTGGAGCAGTGAATCAGCATCGCGCCATCTTCCTGCGGCAGCGCGATGGCGATCTGGCCTTCGAGATAGAAGTGATCCTGACCGCCGATGGTCACCGAGCCCTTGAGCCTCAGCGGCGATGTCGCCAGCGCCTCCGCAGGCTCGCCGCAGACCAGCCGCTGGCTCGGGATCACATAACTCTGCGCGGCCAGCGCGCTGCGGATATCCAGGATGGCCGGCAGTTCCCCGTACTCGATATCGGCCAGCAAAACCGCCTTGCGCGCGGCGCGATAGCTGGTGGCGGCAACCGCGAACAGCGGCTGGCCGACATGCTGCACGAGGCCTTCGGCAAAGATCGGATCGTCATGGACGATACCGCCGTAGTTGTTGTCGCCGGGAATATCGCCGGGCAGGGCGACGGCGATGACGCCGGGCGCGGCGAGCACGCGGCTCAGGTCCAGCCTGATGATGCGACCATGGGCGACGCGGCTGGTGCCGAAGGCGGCGTGCAGCGTATTCGCTGGCAGGCCAATGTCATCGGCGTAAAGCGCCTGGCCGCTGACATGCAGATGCGCGCTTTCATGCCGTACGGACTGGCCGACCGCAGTTGCATCGAAGCCGATCGGATCGGCATTCACAAGACGACCTCGGCGGCTTGCGCCTGGTCGGTACGCAGCAACGTGTTGCCACCCGAATGCTGGAGATGGAAGCGCTTCAGCAGATTCATCGCGGTCTGCAGGCGATAGCTGCTGCTGGCGCGCATGTCGCTGAGCGGCTTGTAGTCCTCCGCCAGCTTCGCCGCGGCTGTGGCGATCGTCGCCGCGGTGAACGGTTGGCCAATCAGAGCGGCTTCGGTAGCCGGCGCCCGTGCCGGCGTCGCCGCCATGCCGCCGAAGGCGATGCGCGCGCTGCTGATGACGTCGCCATCAAGGGTGATCGCGAACGCCGCGCAGACGGCGGAGATGTCCTGGTCGATGCGCTTCGACAGCTTGTAGCTTTCGAAGATCAAACCCGATGCCGACTTCGGAATGCGTACCGAGGTCAGGAACTCGCCCGGCTGCAAGTCTTTCTTCTGATAGCCGAGATAGAAGCGCTCCAGCGGCAGCCGGCGGACGACATCGCCGCAGCGCAGTTCGATGTCGGCACCGAGCACGATCAACGCCGGCATCGCATCGCCGATCGGCGAGCCATTGGCGAGGTTGCCGCACAAGGTGCCGGAGTTGCGGACCGGTGGCGAGGCGAAACGCTGGGCCAGTTCGGCCAGCTGCGGAATCTGCTTGACGATTGCCGCCCAGGCGTCAGTCAGCGATACGGCAGCGCCGATCTCGATGCTGTCGTCACTGAGCTTGATCGCCTGCAGCTCGGCCACTTCGCCGACATAAAGCATCGGCGGCAGGTCGCGCAGATGCTTGGTGACCCAGAGGCCGATGTCGGTGCCACCGGCAAGGATCAGCGAATCTGGCGCGGCTTTGTAGGCCGCCGCGAACGCGACCAGGGTGCGGGGCGCCTGGAAGCCGGGCAGGGTCAAGGCTGTCTCGCGTTGCAGGCTGGCGAGGGTCATCACGCGGCTCGATGCCTGGGCGTCTTCGCGGCTCCAGCGTGCAGGGGTCGGATAGGCGCGCATGCGGCAGCCGGCGTCGATGATCGGCCGGTAACCGGTGCAGCGGCACAGGTTGCCGGACAGCGTGTCGACCACTTCGGTGCGCGCCAACTCGGCCCGGTCCCTGTTTTGGTGCTGGGCCTGCTGTTGATAGAGCGCGAACAGCGACATCACGAAGCCCGGCGTACAGAAACCGCACTGCGAGCCGTGGCAATCGACCATCGCCTGCTGCACCGGGTGCAGCGTGGTGCCCTGCTGCAGACTTTCGACGGTGACCAGTTCCTTGCCGTCGATGGTTGCCAGGAAGCGGATGCAGGAGTTGACGGCGCGGTAGTCGATGCCGCCGCTGCTATTCAATTCACCGAGCACCACCGTGCAGGCACCGCAGTCACCTTCGGCACAGCCTTCCTTGGTGCCGGTACGGCCGGCCTGCTCGCGCAGGTATTCGAGCACCGTGGTCGATGGCTCGGCCACGTCGACACTGACCACCCGGCCGTCGAGGGCGAAGCGAACGCTGTGGTCTGAACCTATCGACATGAAGCGCATTCCGATGGAAATGGCCGGCCGAATGCCGGCCGGCATCCATCTTGCCAAGAGAATCCCCAAGAGCAACTGGGGCGCAGGGCAGAAGCCACGGCAAAGCCTGCCGGCAGAGCGGCCCTGGGCGAAATGCTGACCTCCGGTTTGACCATGGTCGTCGACATGCGAAAGCAGACCTGAAAGCGGCCCGATGAATCCCTGATGAGGCTGGGAAGCGCAAGGCTCATGCCAGTCCGGACGATTCTCTGATCTTCAAGTCGACAATCTTCAATCATTTTGTATGCAGTTCTACGGGCTGGTTGCTGCGGAAGAATACATGCAGACCTGCAGCCAAAAGCCTGATTGCGCGCACGAAATCGCTTGAACCAAGCGAAACAGGCGGTCTTGGAATCGGCCGTTGCTGCCACGACAAGACGGGACGAAAGGCGTCCGAGCGAACAGATCGCATCGGCGATGGCATGCTCGTTGCACTTGCTTTTCTGGAATGTATGCAATTTGCCGAACGCGTGTGGGGCGCGTCATCGGACGGCAACCGGGGCTTTGGGTGAACGAGCCGTTCACCGAATCATTTCTTTCCAGGGGAGTAGGTTTATGAAGCGTAGGAAATCGGCGCGCAGACTGCGCGCGGTGAGTCTGATCATGCTGAGCGGCAATCTGGGGGCTGCGGGCCTGGCCATGGCGCAAACCAGTGAGGAAACGCCGGCACCGGCTGCGGAAACAACCACGACAAGCGAGTCGGGCGCCACCCAGCTGAAGCAGGTCGACGTTCGCGGCGTCAACCGCGCAGTCAACATCCTGAACAACGAGAAGGTTGATTCGGTCTTCGGCTTCGACAAGAGCATCAAGGACACGCCGCGCTCGATCACCTCGATCAGCAAGGAAACGCTGGACAAGCTGAATATCAACAACATCGACGATCTCGTCGTGTTGAGCCCCGGTTCGTTCACCCAGTCGTTCTTCGGCGTGGCCGGCTCGCTCGATCTGCGCGGCACCCCGGGCGAAACCTATTTCCGCGGCGTGCGCCGCATCGACAATCCGGGCAATTACCCGACTCCGATCGGCGCCAGCGACCGCATCGACATCGTCCGCGGTCCGGCTTCGCCGATCTTCGGTCCGTCGAAGGTCGGCGGCTATCTGAACTTCGTCCCGAAGTCCGAGCGCGCCCAGGACAAGACCGATGCCTCACGCACCGCCGGTGAAGTCGGCGTGACGCGCGGCAGCTTCGACAAGAACGTGATCCACGGCGAAGTCGGCGGCCCCGGCGACGTGGCCGGCAAGAAGTTCGGCTATTACCTGTACGCCGAGGGCGAAAGCTCGGGTTCGTACTACGACAATTCGGGCACCGACCAGAACATCTACCAGGCGGCGCTCGACGCCCAGCTGACCGAAAAATCGCGCATCGAATTCGGCGGCATGTACCAGGACTACCGCGGCAACCAGGTGGCTGGCTGGAATCGCCTGACCCAGGACCTGATCAACCACGGCACCTACATCACCGGCAGCCCGAAGTCGCTGGACAGCAACGGCGATGGTCTGCTGTCGGCAGCCGAATCTGCTGCGGGCGATCTGGCCATCTTCTATCCGTTCGGCAGCACCAATCCGAATGCCGCTTTCGGCAACGTCAATTCACAGACGGCGGAAACCGTGAATGCCGATCTGGCCGCGCATCCGAACATGGCGCTGCAGAATCCGGGCACGACCAAGCTCAAGGGCTCCCAGACGCTGACCCAGAAGGATGATCGTCTCGACAGCAAGGTGATCACCTTGTACTTCGACTTCATCCACGACTTCAGCGATGACTTCAAGGTCGTCAACAAGACCTTCTACGAGTCGCTCGACAACGTCAACGAGAACGTCTACGGCTTCTCGCAGTTCGCCGATACCTATGCGATCGAGGATCAGCTGAACTTCTCGTACACCTGGGCCGGCAACGACTACGTCAAGGCCGCGTACCAGCTCGGTGCGTCGCTGCGCTATCAGGACTTCGAACACGGCGACAACTTCGCGTTCGAGTACTTCGATCGCCGCGACATCACCCAGCCGGGCACGCCGGTCGATCGCCGCACCCTGACCACCCGCGATGGTCCAGGGATCGAGCCCTGGTCCAGCCACACCATCGGCAACTACCTCGATACCGGTGTGGCAGCACTCGCCGACTACAGCTTCCTCAAGTCGATTCACCTGCTGGTCGGTGGTCGCTGGGATTGGGTCAGCGTTGATTCCACGGCTTGCAACGTCAACACCGTCGCTTGCGGCGGCACCAAGTTCAGCGGCAACGAGAACAAGCCGTCGTGGACGATCAGCTTGAGCTACGACGTGCCGGTAGTCGGCCTGACGCCGTACGCGACGCGCGCTTCGCAGTCGACCCTGATCGCCGGTCAGGGCGGCCAGGTGGATACCGGCAATGTCCAATCCGGTTCGGCGCTGGCCAAGTCTTCGCTGACTGAAATAGGTGTCAAGGGCAGCTATCTGAAGGATCGTCTGTTCCTGTCCTTCGATCATTTCAAGCAGCAGCGCACCGATCTCAACTCGCAGGACACGGTCACCAACAACACCACGGAATCGAAGGGCTACGAGTTCGAGTTCCGCGGCGTGGTCACCAACAACCTGGCGATCACCGGCGCTTACACGCATCTCGATGTCTACAACCTGTCGGCGCTGCAGAACGGCAACCAGTTCGGCTTTGCCGGCGGCAGCGATCTGCCGGCGGGCGTCGATCCCTCGCTGATCTACGGCGGTGTCATCAACGGCCTGACCACCATCGGCACCGGTGGCAACACCAAGGGCCGCAAGGCCGGCATTCCGGATGATCTGGTCAGCCTCAACTTCATCTACAACTTCAGCGCCGGCCTGCTCAAGGGCCTGACCAGCACCATCGGCGTCACCCATGCGTCGTCGACGTACTCGGGCTTCTCGCAGGCGGTGCAGCTGCCTTCGTACACCTTGCTCAACATCGGCATGAACTACGAAACCAAGCACTGGAAGCTCGGCATCACCGGCAAGAACCTGACCGACGAGAAGTACTTCCGCTCGAACTTCCCGGATCTGTTCGGTTCGACGGTGGTGCTGCCGCAGCTGCCGATCAACTGGCTGGCCACGGTCGCCTACCGGTTCTGAGCCTTGCACCGAGGCCGGGCGCAATGCCCGGCCTCATTCAAGGTTGATGCGAGATCAAGAAATGAAACTTTACCCATCCGGCCTCCGGGCCGGAGTCTTTTCCGTCGTGCTCGCCGTGATGGCCCTGATGCCGCAAGCCTTCGCTGCGAAGGCCAAGTCGCAAGTCGGGGATTTCCCGAAAGCGAAGATCGCGCTGGTCGGCGGCACCTTCATCAACGATGCGCTGCTGAATTCCAGCGGCATCCTCAAGGGCAGCTTCACGATCAAGACCAGGGTCGGCCTGTCGCCGGTGATCTGGTATGGCGAGACCGAAGGCGTGCCGTTCTACTACGTGCACATGCACGGCGACGGCAAGTACGTCGAAACCTGGGCAGCGCTGGCGCAGCTCGGGGTCCGTGATGCGATCGGCGGCGCTACCGCCGGCGGCATCAATCCCTCGATGAAGCTCTACGACTACGTGGTGCCGCACGATTTCATCGACATGAACATCACGCGTCCTCTGGCGATGCCGAAGGAGGCGTACAAGGATCCGGATGCGATTCCGATCCCGCGTTATGTACCGGCGATGGATCCGCTGCTGCAGCGGATCCTGATCGACGAAACGGCTAAGGCCATTCGCGCCAGCCATGACTACGACGACATCGGCCTGCACGAAAGCGGCGTGGTCATCCAGTCGCGCGGCGGCCGTTTCGAGACCGCCAGCGAAGTGAAGATGATGGGGCAATGGGGCGCCGATCTGGTGACCATGAGCATCGGCACCGAGATGACTTATGCGCGGATGATGGGCATCAACTACGCAGCACTGGTGTCGATCTCGAACCCGGCCGAAGGCGTCGGCAGCTGGGATTGGGACACCATCAAGGCGGTTTATCCGCGCATCAATCCCTTGAGCTTGCGCATCGTGCTGGCGGCGATTCCGAAGGTCGCGGCGATCGGCGACGAGGTTCCCAGAGTCGGTGATGCCCTGCGTTTCCATCCGGAAATGACCAGCGTTCCGGCTACCGAAAAGAAGACCCAACCATGAACAAGCGCGTACTGCTGAGCCTCGTCCTGCCGCTGGCGCTGATCGGCGGCTGCGCAAAAAAAACGCCGCCGCCGATCGAGGTGAAAGTCGTCGTCGTCTCGATGTTCGAGATCGGCAAGGACAGCGGTGATACCGCCGGCGAGTTCCAGCTCTGGTACGAGCGCCAGAAGCTGAGCCAGAAGTTTCCGTTCGCCCATCATCACGATCTGTTCTTCAACCCGGAGACCGGCGTGCTCGGCATGGTCACCGGCATGGGCACCGCCAACTCGGCGACTGCGGTGATGGCGCTCGGACTCGATCCGCGCTTCGATCTGTCGCACGCCTATTGGTTGATCGCTGGCATCGCCGGCTTCGATCCGGCCGACGCGTCGCTGGGCTCGGCGGCCTGGGCCGAGTATCTGGTCGATGCCGATCTCGCCCACGAGATCGACGCTCGTGAAATGCCGGCGGACTGGCCCACCGGCTATTTCGCACGCGGCAGCAAAGGCCCGTACATGAAGCCGCATCCGCAGTCCGAAGGCGAAGTGTTCCACCTCAACGGCGCGCTGACCGAATGGGCCTACCAGCTGACCAAGGACGTGCCGCTGGCCGATAGCGAAGCGCTGCAGAAGCGGCGTGCGCTGTATGTCGGCTATCCGAACGCGCAGAAGCCGCCGTTCGTGCTCAAGGGCGACAATCTCGCCGGCATGACCTACTGGCACGGCAAGCTGCTCAACGACTGGGCCAATGGCTGGACCAAGTACTGGACCGACGACAAGGGCGAGTTCGTGTCCTCGGCGATGGAAGACACCGGCAGCTTCCAGTCGCTGACCTATCTGTCGCCGACCGGCAAGGTCGACATGAACCGGGTCATGGTGCTGCGCACGGCGAGTAATTACACGATGCAGTCGCCGGGCATCACGGCCGCCGAAAGCCTGTTCGGCGAGCATGGAGAGGAGGGCTATTCGGGACTGACGGCTTCGGTGGAAGCGGCTTATCAGGTCGGTTCCAAAGTGGTCGACGAGATCGTCACGCATTGGGACGTCTACAAGGACAAGGTTCCGGCCGGCCAATGAACTCGCCGGTCGCAAGGATCGGCCGGGCTGTCGATCCGGTCGACGAAGTCCTGCCGCTGCCCCAGTTGGCGACCTACGGCGTCCAGCATGTGCTGGCGTTCTATGCCGGCGCGGTGCTGATTCCGATCATCCTGTCTGGCGCGCTGGGCCTGAGCCACGAGCAGCTGATCCATCTGATCAACGCCGATCTGTTCACCTGCGGCATCGCTTCGATCCTGCAGGCAGGCGGCATCGGCAATGTCGGCGTGCGGCTGCCGCTGCTGCAGGGCGTCACCTTCACGGCGGTCAGCCCGATGATCGCGATCGGCCTGTCGGCCGGCGGTGGGGTGCCTGGCCTGTTGCAGATCTACGGCAGCGTCATCGTCGCCGGCGCCTGCACGTACTTTGCCGCGCCGCACTTCGCACGGCTGCTGCGTTTCTTCCCGCCAGCGGTGACCGGCACGGTGATCCTGATCATCGGCATTGCCTTGCTGCCGGTGGCGGCCAGCGATGTCGTCAACGGCGTCGGCCCGCACCGGATGCAGGACCCGGTGGCACTGAAGAACGTGCTCTACGGGCTGGCGACACTCGGCGTGATCGTCGCGATCCAGCGCTTCTTCCGCGGCTTCGTGTCGACCATCGCAGTGCTGCTCGGCCTGGTCGCCGGCACCTTGCTGGCCTGGGCCTGCGGCGATGCCCATTTCGATTCTGTGCTTGCAGCGCCGGGCTTCGGCTACACCACGCCGTTCCATTTCGGCCTGCCGACATTCAATCTGTTCGCGATTCTGTCGATGCTGATCGTCATGCTGATCACCATGATCGAGACCACTGGCGACGTCTATGCCACCGGCGAAATCGTCCAGCGACGCATCCGGCCGGACGATATCGCCCGCGCCATCCGTGCCGATGGTGCAGCGACGTTTCTCGGCGGCATTCTCAACTCGTTCCCGTACACCTGCTTTGCCGAGAACGTCGGCCTGGTTCGCCTCACGCAGATCAAGAGCCGCTGGGTGGTGGTCGCCGCTGGCGTGGTGATGCTGATGCTCGGTTCGATGCCGAAGGCGGCGGCCGTGGTCGCGGCGATCCCGCATCCGGTGCTCGGCGGCGCGGCGCTTGCGATGTTCGCGGCGGTCGCCGTGGTCGGCATCCAGACGCTGTCGCGAGTCGACTTCAACGACCATCGCAACATCGTCATCGTCGGCACCAGCCTCGGGCTCGGCATGCTGGTCACTGCCCAGCCGAATCTGGCCGCCGCGTTTCCCGGCTGGGCACAGACCGTGTTCGGCAGCGGCATCACGCTGGCGGCGATCACCGCGATCCTGCTCAACCTGCTGTTCAATCACGTCGGCCGTGGCAGCCTCAGTCCGACCGCTGCGGTGGCCGGCAGGCCAGGCGGCCTGATCGGTCTCGATGCCGTCAACGCAATGGATGCGGAAGCCTTCGAACAGACCTTCGGCGGGCTGGTCGAGAACACGCCCTGGGTGCTCGAGCGTGCCTGGGCGATGCGGCCGTTCGCCGACACCCTGGCGCTGCGCGCCGCGTTCCAGAACGCGTTGATCACCGGCAGCAGTGAGGAACAGCTGCAGCTGATGAATTCCTTCGCCGATCTTGGCAGTGCTGCCGACGCCCACAATGACTACCGGCTCGATCCCGCTGGAGCTGAAGCCGGGGCCGCAGCAGGCGGCCGCAACGAAGATGGGCGAAGCGAGGTGCACGAGATGGCGCAAGCCTATCGCGGCCATTTCGGCTTTCCGCTGATCATCTGCGCGCGTGACAGCGAGCGCTACCAGCGCGCCGTGCTCGAAGGCTGGTCGCGGATGGCCAATGCCGCGGCGGTTGAACGCGCCGCCGGGCTGATCGAGATTGCCCGCATCGCCAACGCCCGCTTCAATGATCTGGTCGCCGACGCCAACCCGATCCAGACGGCGAGGGCGCGGGCCTATCGCAATGCCTGAGGCTTCGATGAAACCGTCACGTTCTGTCCCGCTGATCAACATCGCACCGCTGATGTCGGGCGATCTCGAAGCCCGCCGCAAGGTCGCGAGCGAGATCGGTGCCGCCTGCCGCGGCATCGGCTTCTTCGCAGTCACCGGCCATGGCATCGCGGTGGAACAGATCGACGCCATGTTCGCCGCTTCGCAGGCCTTCTTCGCGCTGCCGCTGGCGGACAAACGAGCGCTGGCGATGAAGCTGCACGGCCATAACCGCGGCTATGCCGGCTACGGTGACGAAGCGCTGGACGAACACGCCGCGCCCGATCTCAAGGAGGCTTACAACCTGATCTGGACCGATGGCCAGCAGCGGCCGCCGAACCTGTGGCCCTCGCTGCCGGGCTGGCGTGAAACAGCGGAGAACTACTTCGACGCGGTGCTGGCAGTCGGCCATCACCTGCACCGCGCTTTCGCGCTGGATCTGGCGCTGCCCGAGCAGCACTTCGCCGACAAGATCGACCAGCCGATGGCCACGCTGCGCATGCTCCGTTACCCGGATCGGCGACCGGACGACATCACCGAGGGTGAGGTCGGTGCCGGTGCCCACACCGACTACGGCAATCTGACCCTGCTGGCGACCGACGGCGTCGCCGGCCTGCAGGTGCAACCACGCGGCAGCCATGAGTGGATCGACGTGCCGGCGCTGCCCGGAGCCTTCGTCTGCAATATCGGCGACTGCCTGATGCGCTGGTCGAACGACGTCTACATGTCGACTCCGCATCGCGTCCTGCCGCCGCCGGCCGAACGCTATTCGATCGCCTTCTTCCTCGACCCGAATCCGGAAGCGCTGGTCAGCGCGATCCCGAGCTGCGTGCCGACCGGCAGCGCCGCGAAGCATCCGCCGATCCTTGCTTATGACTACCTGCAGTCCCGGTTTGCGGCAACCTACGGCGGCTGAGGCGATGACCGACTTCCCCAACACCACGGGTCCCCGGCAGGTCGTGCAGGCCTGGGTAGCGCGCTTCAATGCCGCCGACATCGATGGCCTGGCCGCGTTGTATGCGGAGACTGCCGTCAATCATCAGGTGGTCACCGAGCCCCTGCATGGCCGTGCGGCGATCCGTCGATTGTTCGAGGTCGAGTTCGGCCGCGCGCAGATGGTCTGCCTGGTCGAAAACCTGTTCGAGGACGGCGAGTGGGCGATCCTGGAATGGCGCGATCCGAACGGACTGCGCGGCTGCGGCTTCTTCCATGTGCAGCAGGGCAGGATCGTGTTCCAGCGTGGTTACTTCGATCAGTTGTCGTTCTTCCGGCTCAATCGGCTGTCGGTGCCAGAAAGCTATCTCGGAGGCTGAGGCCGGCCAGCGCTACTCGCGCGGCAGGCACAGCTGATAGTGCTTGCAGGTGAACGAGTAACTGACCGGTTTGACCGCTTTCAAACCCTCCAGACCCCTGCTCTGGAACTGTGCCTTGTAGCGCGCGACTCTGGCCTCGTAATCTTTCAGCAGCTTCTGCTTCACCGGTTCCTCGACGAAGGAATACTTCAGCGAGTTGCGGCCGATCAGCACGATCTCTTCCCAGGACAGGTTGAACTCGCGCACGGCGACGAAGTACTCGTCGGTCATGTTCGAATCCCACATGCCGCGATCGTCGGTCGACAGCGCGACCGGGATGCCGGTGCGCAGATATTCCGGAAACGGGTGCTGCTGGAAGTTCTGCACGTACTCGAGCAGCAGATTGCTGATCAGGTTGATCTCGACCATGTACGGCCCATTGCGCATCAGCAGCATGGTGTCCGGATCGGTGATCAGATTGTTGCCGTGGCCGATGCGCTCGGCGCCGATCTGCAAGGTGTCGCGCACGTGATGATTCGGCTCGTCCACTTCACCGGCGTGGATCGACAGATGGATGTCCGGATACTGCTTGCGCAGCGCGCGCAGGGTCGGCAGGAAGCGCAGCGGATAGCCCTTGTCGTCGTCCTCGCGGCCGACCATGTTGACGCCGACCCAGAGATCGCGGTGCTTCGCCGTGAAGGCGTACAGGTCTTTCAGATCCTGCTCGGCGCCAGGCAGGAAACGCAGGATCGAAGACTGGAAGCGCACCGTCACGCCGGTCGCTTTCGCATCGGCGTCAGCCAATCTCTGGCGATAGATCGCCACCGTTTCATCGTCACTGAAGACACTGCCATCGGGCTTGAGCTGGCCCTCCGGGCCTTCCTGGGTTTCCAGGTAGGCGAGGCCTTCCTTGCCGAAGGCCTGCATGTTCTGGAACAGGATTTCGGCGACTACATAGGGGTTGCGCCAGAGTTCGTTGAGGCGTTCCCAATGCCGGCCGAAGAACTCGTTGCGGCCTTCGTAGCTCTTGTCGAGCCGGATGCTGTCGAGCCAGCCCTGTTTCTCGACGGCGGTCAGATCCTGGAAGCGCTTGTACTCGGATTGCTGGCAGGCATCGAGCTTGTCGTAGCTCGATTTCTGCAAGGTGCGGAACAGGATCAGGTAGGGCGCGAAGCTGTATTCATTGCTGCCGTAGGGCAGGCAGTTGTTGATGCGGACCTTGGTGTAATAGGTGTAGCCACGCGCCTGCTGGGCGATTGCCGCATCCCACCACCATTCGGACAGGCCGGCACCGGTGAGGTGATTGTGGAGATCTCCGCCTTTCGGCAGCGCGTAGAGAAAGCGGTACATCTGGTCCGGCGTCGCTTCCGCTTTCAGCTTCTCGAACCAGGGTTCCGCAGCGCGCAGCGGCAGGCTCCAGACGATCAGGCACAAGCTCAGGATCAGTTTCGACATCACTGGATTATTCCCCGATCACTCTTGGGGCAAGCACAGCTGATAGCGCTTGCAGGTGAATGAATAGCTCACCGGCTTGACGCTCTTGAGCCCGTTCAGGCCGCGGCTCTGGAACTGCGCCTTGTAGCGTTCGACTCTCGCTTCGTAATCTTTCAGCAGCTTCTGCTTCACCGGCTCCTGCACGAAGGAATACTTCAGCGAGTTGCGGCCGAGCTGGACGATCTCCTCCCAGGACAGATTGAATTCGCGCACGGCGACGAAGTACTCATCGGTCATGTTCGAATCCCACATGCCGCGATCGTCTGTCGACAGCGCGACGGGAATGCCGGTGCGCAGATATTCCGGGAACGGATGCTGCTGGAAGTTCTGCACGTATTCGAGCAGCAGATTGCTGATCAGGTTGATCTCGACCATGTACGGCCCGTTGCGCATCCGCAGCATGGTTTCCGGATCGCTGATGAGGTTGACACCGTGGCCGATGCGCTCGGCGCCAAGCAGCAGGGTGTCGCGGATATGCTCGTTCGGCTCGTCGACTTCACCGGCATGGATCGACAGGTGCACGTCCGGATAATGCTTGCGCAGCTCGCGGAACGTCGGCAGGAAACGCAGCGGATAACCCTTGTCGTTGTCCTCGCGGCCGACCATGTTGATGCCGACATAGAGATCGCGATGCTGATCGGTGAACGGATACAGCGCTTTCAACTGGTCTTCGGCATCGCCGGCAAAGCGCAGCACCGTGGACTGGAAGCGCACTTCGACGCCGGTGGCCCTGGCATCCGCCGCAGCGAGGCGCTTGCGGATGATGTCGAGCATCTCGTCCGGCGGGAACGCGCTGCCGTCCGGCTTGATGTAGCCGAGCGGGGCGTCCTGCAGTTCGAGATAGACCACGCCTTCCTTGCCGAAGGCCTGCATGTCGCGATAGAGGATGTCAGCGGTGACATAAGGGTTGCGCCAGAGATCGTTCAGCCGCGCCCAGTGGCCGAAGAACTCGTTGCGGCCTTCGTAATCGCGATCGAGACGGATGCTGTCGAGCCAGGCGTTTTTTTCGGCCGGCGTCAGATCCTGCAGTCGCTTGTACTCGGACTTCTGGCAGGCATCGAGCTGGTCGTAGCTCGAGGTCTGCATGTTCACGAACAGCAGCAGATACGGATGCTGACCGTACTCGTTCGTGCCATAGCCGGCGCAATTGTTGATGCGCACCTTGGTGTAGTAGCTGTAGCCGTGCTCGCCCTGCGCGATCGCGGCGTCCCACATCCACTCCGAACGCACGCCGCCGGACAGATGGTTGTGCAGATCACCACCCTTCGGCAGTGCATACAGGAAGCGATACAGCTGGTCCGGCGTGGCCTCGGCCTTGAACTTCTCGAACCAGGGCTCGGCGGCATGGGCTGCCGTGCCGAACAGCGTGGTGATGGAAAGCAGGGCAGCGGCTAACTTGCGCATTGGGTTCTCGGCGACCGCTTACAGATACTTGAGCAGATACAGGCTGAAATACGCCGCCTGCCTGGCGGCGATCGGCCCGAGGCGCAGGTAGTCGTCATTCGGCGCTTCCTGCGCGACATTGCTGCCGGCGCGAACGACGATGTACGGCACGCCCAAGGTTTCGCAGACATGGCCCAGCGGTGCCGACTCCATTTCCATGATGTCGTTGTGGAACTGCGAGCGCAGGATCTCGATGCGCGCCGCAGTGACGCCGAACAGGTCTGACGAGGAGACGACGCCGCGCCTTACCTTGACGTTGTAGGTCGCGTCATTGGCGGTGACTTCCGGGCCCTTGTAGCTGGCGATCGCTTGGTCGGCGAGCTTCAGCAGCGAAGGCGAGGGCGAGAACGCGTTCTCGACTTCGTGGCCGTCGATCGGGCTGTTCATCGAGCGAAAGACCATGTCCTTGCTGGTCAGGCTGCCGTAGTCATGCTCGTGCAGCACGGTGGCGACGATGACGTCGCCGGTACGCAGATCCAGATTGGTGCGCGCGCCGGTGCCGCTCATCAGCACCAGGCGCGGTTTGAACGCGCCGATGAACAGGGTCGTGGTCATCGCCGTATAGGTCTTGCCGATGCCGGTGATCGCCACCACCACCGGCTTGCCTTCGATATGGCCTTGCCAATACGGAATGCCCTGCAGGTCCTTCTTCTTCGCGTCCTTCATCGCCTCGACGAACGGCGGAATTTCCTGCGGCACCGCGCCGAGAATCAGGATGGTGTCGCTGGGTTTGTAGTGCAGTGGCTTGTCGGGCGCATCGAGCGCCTGCGCAACGCCAGAGAGCAGCACGAGGACAGCGACCAGCGGGTATCGGATTTTCATGATTGCTTACTTGGGTTTGTCGGCGGCACCCGGTACATGGTCGACATAGCTCGGCCATTCGGTGATGAGTTTCTGGACCACGATGTTGCCGACCTGATACGCCGCTTCGAGCGCCGGCACGCCGTTCTCCGGATACTCGGCCGTGGTGCTCCAGGCGGCATCCTTGCCCGGTGGCTGCATGCTGTAGTTGCTCACGGTGCGCAGCACCATCACGCGATCGGGATCGACCAGCTTGCTGCGCGCCAGCCGGCGCAGCGCGGTCAGCGAGCCGCTGTCTTCCATCGCCGACACCATGAAGTTGGCGTCCGGCCCGGCCTGCAGTTTCATCCAGTCGTTGGCCCACTTGGTCAGCAGATCGCCATGGAAGTAGGTGCTCGACGACATCGTGTCGCCGATGGTCACGAACGGCGGCTTCACCGCATTCGGAAAGCCCTCGAACTGCTTGCGGAACGCAGCGATGCCGGGACTGTCGGCAATCGGATGATCCTTGGTCAGCGCGTAGGCCCAGTCGGTGAGTGCTGCATTGAGCGGGAAGTGGATGGTGTCGACGGTCCAGCCATCGGCCTTGTCGTTCGGCTTCTTCGCGCCGAGCGGCAGCAGGCCGTACGGCCAGTCCTTCGGGATTTCACGGGCGTCGATCTCGTAGAGCAGATCACCATCGACGACATGCCGCGCCCAGGCCGCCGTGCCCAGCGACACGTCCTGCGGATCACCACCGCCGATGCCGGTGATCAGCCAGTAGGCCTTGCTCAGATCGAAGCGCGGATCGACGCCGAGCGCCATCACCGAGGTCGCGGCATTGGTGATGCCGCCGCCGGTGCAGATCGCCAGCAGGCCGGCCTCGTTGATGTAGATCGGGTATTCACCCATCGGGAACGGCAGTTCGGTGAGCTTCTGTCGCTCGATCCAGAACTGGAACTCGCCGGGCTCGTCGCCGGTCGGCTTGCCCTTCTCGAACATGCTGACGACGACCACCTTGATCGGGATCGGCACGGCGGCGGCAAGCTTGCTTTCGACTTTCGAGCAGGCGGCGAGGGTGGTCAACAGGACGATGGACAGCAGCAATCGAAGCGACATGGGAGATCCGGGTTGATTCAGATGTTTGCGGCAAGGCTCTGATCGAGCAGGCCCAGGTAATGACTGCGGCGCGCCTCGCTGAGCCAGGCGACTTCGAAGCTGTTGCGCACCAGCCGGGTGATTTCGGCGGCCTCGAAGCCGGCGTCTTCATGGAGCGCGATCAGGTTCTCGTTCATGTAGCCGCGGAAGTAGGCCGGATCGTCGGAGTTGATCGTTGCCTTCATGCCGAGTGCCAGCATCCGGCGGATCTCGTCACCCGTGAGGTTCTGGACGACGAAGCGGTTCGATACCGGGCAGACCGTCAGGCCGATCCCGCGGCGGGCAATCTCGGCGCAGATCTCCGGGTCTTCCAGCGAGTTGACGCCGTGATCGATGCGGTCGACGACGATGTCATCGAGGCACTGGCGGATATGCACCAGCGTGTTCTGCTGGTTGACGTCGCAATGCATGGTCAGCCGATAGCCTTCGGCACGGGCCCGCGCGAACACTTCGGCGAACTTGATCGGCGGGTTGTTCTTCTCGTCGGAATCGAGACCGACGCCGACGATCCAGTCCTTGTACGGCAGCGAGGCGAGCAGGGTCTGCATCGCCGACTCGGCGGGCAGCTCGCGCAGGAAGCACATCACCAGTTGCGATTCGACGCCCAGTTCGGCGGCAGCCTGCACCTGCGCGCGATGAATGCCCTGGATCACCGTATCGAAGGCCACACCGCGACTGGTATGCGCCTGCGGGTCGAAGAACATCTCGCAGTACAGAACGTTTTGCGAGCGGGTCTTGCTCAGATAGGCCCAGGTCATGTCGAAGAAATCCTGCTCGGTGAGCAGCACTTCCATCGCCTTGTAGTAGATGGTCAGGAACGACGGCAGATCGTGGAAGTTGTAGGCGGCGATCAGCGCTTCCGGCGTGTCATGGCCCAGCGCCACGCCATTGCGCGCCGCGAGCGCGAAGCTCAGCTCGGGCTCCAGCGTGCCTTCGAGGTGAACGTGCAGCTCGGCCTTCGGCAGCTGTTCGATGAAGGCGTGCAGCGATGCCGCGGTCTGTTGCGATTGCATGGTGTTTCTCCTGTGCGCCCGAAGCGTTCCGGGCTGCAGCGAATCAGCTGCCGCGATAGGTGGAATAGCTCCACGGCGATACCAGCAGCGGCACGTGGTAGTTCTCGGCGGGCGCGGCGATGCCGAAGCAGATGACCGCCACGTCAATGAACGGCGGCGTCGGCAGCGGCACGTTCCGGGCGCGGTAGTAGTCGGCGACGTGGAAGCTCAAGCGGTAGCGGCCGGCCTTCATCGTGTCGCCTTCCAGCAGCGGGCTCGAGCAGCGGCCGTCGCCGTTGGTCTCCGTGCTCACCAGCAGTTCGGGGACCGCGGCATCCATCGCGTGAAGCTCGATCCTGACGCCGGCGGCCGGTGTGCCCGCGTGCAGATCCAGTACATGTGTCGTCAGCTTGCCCATGAATATCCGGTGTGATGAATCCTGCGGAAGTCCCGCTTGCGAGACCTCGGTGGCCCGACATCAGAGGCAATACACATGCCATTGCCGGGGTTATTCGGAGAAGATTGTCGACAAATTTACACGGCGATCATGTACAAACCTGTCACAACCGCAGTCGGGAAACCGCGTCTCCAGACGCTATCCTGCAGACCGCCGCCGCAGCTTGCTCGCACACTTCGTGCATGGCCGATCAGCAAACTGCCCACAGGAGCCGCAAGGGAGCATGCAAACGATGATCCAAGAGAACGAGCCACGAAAAAACCGCTGGATCGCCGCACTGGCCGGCGCCTGCCTGGCCGCCGTAGCCTTCGTCGCCGATGCACAGCAGCCGCTGAAAGTGGCCTTCGTCTACATCGGGCCGGTGGGCGATGGCGGCTGGAGCTATCAGCACGACCTCGGTCGTCAGGCGCTGGAGAAATCCCTGGGCGCCAAGGTCAAGACCATTTACGTCGAGAACGTGCCGGACACTGCCGATGCCGAGCGGGTGATCCGCCAGTTGGCGGCCGGCGGCAACGACATGATCTTCACCACCTCATTCGGCTACATGGAGCCGACGCTTAAGGTTGCGAAGCTGTTCCCGAAGGTGCGCTTCGAGCACGCCACCGGCTACAAGAGCGCGGCCAATGCGGTCAGTTACGAAGCGCGCTTCTATGAAGGCGCCTACCTGCTCGGTGTCATCGCCGGCAAGATGACCAAGACCAACACGCTCGGCTTCATCGGCTCGTTCCCGATTCCGGAAGTGATCCGCAACATCGACGCCTACACGCTCGGCGCCCGCAGCGTGAACCCGAAGATCAAGACCAAGGTGATCTGGGTTGACACCTGGTACGACCCCGGCAAGGAGCGCCAGGCTGCCGAAACCCTGATCGCCCAGGGCGCCGACATGCTCTGCCAGAACACTGATTCGCCGGCCGCGGTGCAGGTCGCGGAAGAGAAGGGCGTGCATGCCTTCGGCTGGGATTCGGACATGAGCAAGTACGGCCCGCACGCGCACCTGACCGCCAACACCGAGAACTGGGGCGTCTATTACATCGACGAGATCAACAAGCAGCTGGCCGGCACCTGGACCGGCAACCGCAACACCCGCTGGGGTATCAAGGAAGGCCTGGTGGTGCTGTCGCCGCTGAATCCGTCGGTTCCAGCTGAGGTTGCCAAGCTGTTCGAGGAACGCAAGAAAGCGATCGTCGACGGCAGCCTGCTGCCGTTCGCCGGACCGCTCAAGGACAACACCGGCGCGGTCAAGGTCGAAGCCGGCAAGGCCTTGCTCGATGAGCAGCTGCTGTCGATCAAGTGGTACGTCGAAGGCGTGGACGGTTCGATACCGAAGTAGACGTCCGGAAACTGCCTGATGCCCATCCTGCTGCTGCGCGAGGCCGATGTCGTCGTCACCATGGACCCTGCACGCCGCGAGATTCGTGGCGGCAGCGTCGTCATCGACAACAACGTCATCGCCTTTGTCGGTGACGAAGCCGAAGTCAGCGCCTGGATCGCGGCTGATCCGGCACGCATGCCGACGCGGACCATCAGCCTGCGCGGCTGCGTGCTGCTGCCGGGCCTGATCAACGGCCATCATCACCTGTACCAGACGCTGACCCGCGCGATCGGCACCGGCGGCGGTCTAGTGCTGTTCGACTGGCTGAAGATGCTCTATCCGATCTGGGGCCGCATGGACCCGGAAGCGGTGTATGTCAGCGCCAAGGTGGGTCTGGCCGAACTGCTGCTGAGCGGCGCGACGACGGTCGCCGATCATCTCTACATGTATCCGAACGGCACCCGCATCGATGACGAGATCGCCGCCGCCCAGGAACTCGGCGTGCGCTTCCATCCGACGCGCGGCTCGATGAGCGTCGGCGAATCGCAGGGCGGTCTGCCACCGGATCGGCTGGTCGAACGGGAAGACGCGATCCTCGCCGACAGCCTGCGGGCGATCGAAAGCTTCCACGATCCGGAGCGCTATTCGATGCTGCGGATCGGCCTGGCACCGTGCTCGCCGTTCAGCGTCAGCGGCAGCCTGATGCGTGAAAGCGCCCGGCTGGCACGCGCGCATCGCAAGGTCGGCCTGCACACGCACCTCGCCGAAACCGCCGACGAGGATCGCTACTGCGTCGAGAAATTCGGCATGCGGCCACTCGATTACGCGGAGTCGGTGGAATGGCTGGGCGATGACGTCTGGTTCGCGCACATGGTCCATCCGTCGCCGGCCGACATCGCCAAGATGGCGCATAGCTGCAGCGGCATCTGCCATTGCGCGAGCAGCAACATGATCCTGGCATCCGGCATCGCGCCGGTGCGGGCGATGGTCGATGCCGGCGTGCGGGTCGGCCTCGGTGTCGACGGCTCGGCGAGCAACGACGGCAACCACATGCTCGGCGAAGCGCGGCAGGCGATGCTGCTGCAGCGGGTCGGCTGGCCGGGCTTCGAATCGCGTGCCGATCGCTTCTCGGCCCGCGAAGCGCTGGAACTGGCGACGCTCGGCGGCGCCAGCATGCTCGGCCGCGACGACATCGGCAGCCTGCAGCCGGGCATGGCGGCAGACCTGGTCGCGTTCCGGGTCGACGGCATCGAGCACGCGGGTGCTCAGGGTGATCCGGTTGCGGCACTGCTGACCTGCTCGCCGGTTCGCGCCTGGACCTCAGTGATCAACGGCCGGGTGGTCGTCGACGACGGCGTGCTGCCCGGTGTCGATCTGCCGCAACTGGTGGCAAGACACAATGCCGCGAGCCGCCGATTGCTGGAGGTCTAGCCAAGGCTTGGAAGGAAGCCGCTGGTATCATCGCGCCATGCTTTTCGACCCCTTCGCAGCACCCCCATGAGCGCGCCGAACTTCCAGCCGCTGCCTTGGCAACGGACGCTGTGGACGACAGTTGCCGCGTCTATGCAGGACGATCGCCTGGGCCATGCGCTGCTGATCGCCGGGCCGCCCGGCGCCGGCAAGCGCCACTTCGCGGCCTGCATCACTGCAGCGCTCTGGTGCCGCCAGCGCGCCACCGATGGCACTGCCTGCGGCAGCTGTACCGACTGCCTGCAGGTGCTCAGCGAAGCGCATTCCGGCTACTTCCTGCTGCGAGTCGAAGAGGGCAAGCGCGACATCCCGATCAGTGCCGTGCGCGAGCTCAGCGAGAAGCTGACCATCACCCAGTACGACGGCCGCGCCAAGGTCGCGATCATCGATCCGGCCGATTCGCTGAATGTCTCCGGCGTCAACGCGCTGCTGAAGACCATCGAGGAACCGACGCCGGGCAGCCATCTGTTGCTGGTCAGCAGCCGTCCACAGGCACTGGCGCCGACCCTGCGCAGCCGCTGCCAGCGTCTGGCGATCGCGGCACCGGCGAGCGACGTCGCGCTGAGCTGGATGCGCGAAGCCAGCGCCGGCAAGTTCGATGACGCTGCACTCAATCAGGCGTTGGAACTGGCTTCCGGCGCGCCGCTGAAAGCGATCGAGCTATTGGCCAGCAATGGCGTTGCAGTGCGAGCCGATTGGGCGCGCGGCCTGCTCGATCTGGCCAATGGCCGCGGCGAGCCAGTGCCGATGGCGGCGGCGATCAATGAAGCTGATCCGGCAGGCTGGGTGCAGTGGCTGTACGGCTGGCTGGCAGCGCTGCTGCGCTCACGGCTCGGTGCCCAAGCCGGTGATGACGCCGGCCTGCGAAGCCTGGCGCTGCGGCTGCCGGCCGAACTGCTCGATCGCTATGTCGCCGAAGCGCAGACCGCGCTCGAGCGCATCCACGGCGCGGCCGACAAGAAGCTGGTGATCGAATCGCTGCTGATCGGCTGGATCGCCCTTCTTGCACGGGCCGGCCGCGCTGCGCAGAATCCTCGGACATGAACACCACGACTCGTCCCGGTGCGCCGTCCCCCGGCATCCTGACGCTCAGCATCAAGGACAAGCCGGCGCTCTACGCGTCCTACATGCCGTTCATCAAGAACGGCGGCCTGTTCATTCCGACCAACAAGGAATACCGGCTCGGCGACGAGGTGTTCATCCTGCTGACCCTGATGGACGACCCGGAGCGCATCCCGGTCGCCGGCCGAGTCGTCTGGCTGACGCCGCGCAATGCCCAGGGCAAGCGCCAGCAGGGCATCGGCGTGCAGTTCAGCGGCCAGGACAACGGCGACACGCAGAAGCGGATCGACGCCTATCTGGCCGGTGTCGGTGCCGACAAGCCGACCCATACAATGTGAGGTCAGCTGCGCCGATCCTCCCGTCATTCCCGCGCAGGCGGGAATCCAGTTTTGACTCACGCGCACCGCTGGCAACGAAGAACTGGATTCCCGCCTTCGCGGGAATGACGAGCTTTAAGGCGTTCTGGAAATCTTCTAGCCAGATTTCTTCTGACTCTTCTCGGCCAGGCAGGCAATCAGATCCTGCCAGGATTTGACGAACGAAGCCGCACCATCGCGCTGCAGCTTGGTGGCCAGCGCGTCGATGTCGACACCGGCCGCGGCGATCGACGCCAGCACCGTTTCGCAATCGCCGCCGGTCGGTGGCAGCAGCGGCCCCGGATTGCCACTGTCGACGTAGGCGAGCAGCGTCTTCTCGGGAATGGTGTTGACCGTGTCCGGTGCGGCGAGCGCATCGACGTAGTAGCTGTCGCCCAGCGCCGGGTCCTTGGCGCTGGTGCTGGCGAACAGCAGGCGCTGCGGCGAGACACCAACCGAAATCAGCTTCTGCCAGCGGGGCGAGATCAGCAGCTTGCGGTACTCGCGATAGCAGCGGGCCATCATCGCCACACCGAGCCGGTTGTGCAGCGTGGTCGGCAATTGCGCCTTCACCGCGCCATCCCAGCGGCTGACGAACACCGAAGCGACCGACGACACATTGGCCGGCAGGCCGGCGTCGAGACGACGTTCGATGCCGCGCGTCCAGGCTTCAGCCGCGGCCAGATACTGCTCGGCGGAGAACAGCAGGGTGACGTTGACCGGCACACCGGCGGCGATCGCTTCCTCGATCGCGGGAATGCCGGCCGGCGTACCCGGAATCTTGATGTAGAGATTCGGCTTCGCCGCACGAGCATGCAGATCGACGGCTGCATTGACCGTCGCTTCGGTCTCGTCGGCGAGCAGTGGCGACACTTCCAGCGACACCCAGCCATCGACACCCAGCGTGCGCTCGAACTCCGGCGCGAACAGATCGGCGGCGGCCGACAGATCCTCGATCGCCAGTTCGAAGAACAGCGCTTCGTCGCTCAGGCCGGCGGCTGCCTTGGTGCGGATGGCTTCGTCGTAGACATGGCCGTTCTTGATCGCCTGCTCGAAGATCGTCGGGTTCGACGTCAGGCCGGTCACGGCGATCTCGCGGATGTAGCGGGCGAGGGTGCCGTCCTGCACGAGGGTGCGGGTGATGTTGTCGAGCCAGAGGCTCTGGCCAAGGGCGTGCAGGCTGTTTGCAGGATTCATGCGGAGCGGATCGATATATGGCGCCAGGAGATGGCTCGATTCTACCGATCCACAGCGGCCTGACACATCAAGCGGCACTTCGGCCTCAGCCCAGGCTCGCGCGAGCCTGCCGTGCGGTGCTGACCATCAGGCGCAGCGCCGCTTCGGTCTCCGGCCAGGCACGGGTCTTGAGACCACAGTCCGGATTCACCCAGAGACGTTCGGCCGGCACCACCGACAGTGCGCGATCGAGCAAGGTCTTCATCTCGCCAGCCGATGGCACTCTTGGTGAGTGGATGTCGTACAGGCCCGGGCCGATGTCGTTCGGATAGCGGAACTCGGCGAAGGCATCGAGCAGCTTCATTCGCGAGCGTGAGGTTTCGATGGTGATGACATCGGCATCCATCGCTGCAATCGACGGCAGGATGTCGTTGAACTCCGAGTAGCACATGTGCGTGTGGATCTGCGTGTCATCGCGGACGCCGGAGGCGCAGACACGGAACGCGCGCACCGCCCAATCGAGGTACGCGGGCCAGTCGGCCTTCTTCAGCGGCAGACCTTCACGGATCGCCGGCTCGTCGATCTGGATCACCTTGATGCCGGCCGCTTCGAGGTCACAGACCTCGTCGCGCAAGGCCAGCGCCAGTTGCAGCGCGACCTCGCGGCGCGGCAGATCGTCCCGCACGAAGCTCCAGAACAGCATGGTGATCGGACCGCTGAGCATGCCCTTCATCGGCTTGGTCGTCAGGCTTTGCGCGTAGCGCGCCCATTCGACGGTCATCGCCCGCGGCCTTGCCACATCGCCATAGATCACCGGCGGTTTGACGCAGCGCGAGCCATAGCTTTGCACCCAGCCGTTCTCGGTGAAGCAGTAACCATCGAGCTGCTCGCCGAAGTACTCGACCATGTCATTGCGCTCGGCTTCGCCATGGACCAGCACGTCGAGACCCAGTGTTTCCTGCTGCTCGACGGCGTAGCGGATTTCCGCCTGCATCGCCTGCCGGTAGTCCTGTTCCCCTAGCTTGCCGGCCTTGAACGCGGCGCGCGCGGCGCGAATCTCGGCGGTCTGCGGGAACGAGCCGATGGTCGTGGTCGGCAGCGGCGGCAGATTCAGCACTGCCTGCTGCTGGACGATGCGCGCCACGAACGGCGCGCCACGTCGGGCATCGGCCTCGGACAAGGCGGCGACTCTGGCCCGGATTTCGGGGCGCAGCGTGGTCGTCGCCAGCCGCCTCGTCTGCGCTGCTGCCGTGGAAGCTTGCAGCGCATCACCGATTGCATCTTCGCCATCGTCGAGCGCGCGCTTGAGCAGCGCGACTTCGTCCAGCTTCTGCGTCGCGAAGGCCATCCAGCTTTTGAGGGTGGGATCGAGCTTGTGCTCGCGAGCGAGGTCGGTCGGCACATGCAGCAGCGAGCAGGACGCGGAGACCCAGAGGCGATCGCCGAGGATTGCTTTCGCCTTGCTTAGTTTGGCAAGGGCAAGCGCCAGATTGGTTCGCCACAGGTTGCGGCCGTCGATCACGCCCAGCGACATGATCTTGTCCTGCGGCCAATCGGCGAGGAAAGCGTCGAGCTGTTGCGGCGCGCGGGCCAGATCGAGATGCAGGCCGGCAATCGGCAGCTGTTTCAGCAAGGCCGCGTGCTGCGCCACGCTGCCGAAGTAGGTGGCGAGCAGGATCGCCGGACCGGCGCTGGCCAGTTCGCGATAGACCACCGGCAGCGCCGCCAGCCAGTCCGGCGGCAGATCGAGGGCCAGGATCGGTTCGTCGACCTGCAGCCAGTGCACGCCCAGTGCTTTCAGCTCGGCCAGCAGCACGAAGTAGCCGTTGAGCAGCAGGCTCAGCAGCTTCAGCTTGTCGAAGTCCGGCTCGCTGGCCGCCAGCCACAGCCAGGTCAGCGGGCCTGGCAGCACGACCTTGACCCTGTGGCCCAGCGCCAGCGCTTCGCGCACGTCCAGCAGCAGCCAGTCGCGGTTCAGGGTGAAGCGGGTGTACGGCCCGATCTCGGGGACCAGGTAGTGGTAGTTGGTGTCGAACCACTTCTTCATCGCCAGCGCCGGTTGCTCGGCCGTGCCGCGCGCCATCGCGAAGTAGCCGGCGAGGTCGACTCGGCCACCGAGGCCGAAACGCGCCGGTGCCGCGGAGAACAGTGCGGTGACGGTATGCAGATGGTCGTACCAGGCGAAGTCGCCGACGGTGACGAACTCCAGCCCGGCAGCGCGCTGCAACTGCCAGTGTCGCGCACGCAGATCCTGGCCAACGCACTGCAAGCCCGCTTCGTCGAGCTTGCCGCTCCAGTGCGCCTCGAGCGCGGTCTTCAGTTCGCGGCGTGAGCCGATGCGGGGAAAGCCAAGGATGTGGGCGACGGTCATGTGCGGAATCGGGCGTGCAAGGGGCAGGCATGGTCACGGCAGCTCGCCCATGATTCAATCGTAGTGTTTTCACGACTTCGATGAATTTCATTCATGTCTCAATCGCCGCTGGAGATGCGCCACCTGCAAACCCTGCTGGCGCTTGCCGAGACCGGTTCGCTGGGCAAGGCGGCGGAGCGCGTGTTCGTCACCCAGTCGGCGTTGTCGCATCAACTGAAAGCGCTGGAAGCGCGTTACGGAGCGCCCTTGTTCGAGCGCAACACCAAGCCCCTGCGCTTCACCCAGGCGGGGACGAAGCTGGTGGAACTGGCCCGTACGGTGCTGGCGATGACGGCGCAGGCCGAGCGTGAAGTCGCGCAATGGGTGTCTGGCCGCAGCGGCGCCCTGCGGGTGGCGGTGGAATGCCACACCTGTTTCGACTGGCTGATGCCGGCGATGGATGCCTTCCGCGAGCACTGGCCGGACGTGGAGCTGGATCTGGTCGGCGGCTTCCAGATCGACCCGATGGCGCTGGTCGAGTCAGGCGCCGCCGATTTCGCGGTGATCCATGATCGGCCGCCGCCGCGCACGGCAGTCGTGGTGGAAAAGCTGTTCAGCTACGAAACCCTGGCGGTCCTGTCGCCGCGTCATCCGCTGGCCCGCAAGGCGTTTCTGGAGCCCGTCGATTTCGCCAGCGAAACCTTGATCAGCTATCCGGTCGACGAGGACATGCTCGACGTGGTTCGCCATTTTCTGGCGCCGGCCGGCGTCACCAGCCAGCGGCGCAAGGTGGAACTCACCGTCGCCATCCTGCAACTGGTGGCCAGCAATCGCGGCATCGCCGCCTTGCCGGAGTGGAGCATCGCGCCGTATCTGGCGCGCAGCTATGTGATCGGCAAGCCGCTGGGCCCGAATGGCCTGCGCTGCGATCTGTACGCGGCGATTCCCGAAAGCCTCGCCGCCAAGCCGTTCATGAGCGATTTCCTGGCCGAGGTTCGCCGCTGCTCGGGCGTGCTTTGACTCAACTCTTACGCGGCCAGGCCTCGGGCCTCGGTGGCGGCAGGCGCACGCCCTTGCGCGCCTTCATTACCAGGCCGGCCTGCCGCGCCCACAGCGCCAGATGCGCCTGCACCTGGGCGCGATCCTTCATCAGATGCGCCTGGGTTGCGAGGCCGACCAGGAAGCAGCTCAGCTGCTGAAACAGCGCGTGCAGATCGGCCTTGCTGGTGCCGCCAAGCTTTGGATTGGGCTCGAAGTAATGCTCGACCGCCGGCGCAAACACGCTCTGCACGCGCTTCAGTCGCTCCCGCAAGGCATCGGCCAGATTGTCGTCGCGCAGGGATGCGACCAGCAGCTCGGTGTAGGCATGGAACAGCGGCGTCGAGAACACCTGATCCCAGGCCGCTTCGACCAGCCGAGTCAGCCGGTCGTCCTCGTCGCCGATCGACAGCAGCAGTTCGCCCAGCTGCCGGTAGGTGCGGCGCAGCAGATCCTCGGCGGCGTCGAGCATCAACGCCTGCTTGTTCGGGTAGTGGTGCACCTGGGCGCCGCGCGAGACGCCGGCGCGGCGGACGATCGAACTCAGGGTCGACGCCGCATAGCCGTCTTCGGCGAGGCTTTGCAGGGTTGCTTCGAGCAGGCGGCTGCGCATGCTGTCGCTGCGCTCGGCCTGGGTGCGGCGCAGCTTTTTCGGGACAGGAGATGCAGCACTCATCGGTAAGAAGTTGGGGTGCCTGGAAAATTACGATACCGTCCAGACTGTATGTAAAATCACCGCTGCTGACCAGCCCACTTCGCACCAACCCGATCCCGAACGATGACCTCCAATCCGCTGCTGCACGGCGTCCGCGTGCTCGACCTGTCCCGCCTGCTGCCTGGCCCGTTCTGCACGCTGTATCTTGCCCAGCTCGGCGCCGAGGTGATCAAGATCGAGGAACCGAACGGCGGCGATTACGCCCGGGCGATGTCGGCGGAGATGTTTTCGGCGGTCAATCGCGGCAAGAAATCGGTGACGCTGGATCTGCGCCAGCCTGTCGATGTCGCGCTGTTCAAGAAGCTGGTGGCCGATGCCGACGTGGTCATCGAATCGTTCCGGCCCGGCGTCATGGATCGCCTCGGCTGCGGCTACGAGGTGCTGAAAGCGATCAACCCGCGCCTGGTGTTCGCTGCGCTCACCGGCTACGGCCAGACCGGCCCGTACCGGAATCGCCCTGGTCATGACATGAACTACCGCGCCTACGCCGGCGAACTGGAGCAGACCGGCAACGCCGCGTCCGGCCCGGTGGTCGGCAATCTGCAGGTGGCCGATATCGCCGGCGGCGCGCTGAGCTGCGCGGTCGGCATCCTCGCCGCACTCATTGGCGCTCGCGCCAGTGGCGTCGGCAGCTTCGTCGACGTCGGCATGATGGACGCCACCCTGGCGATGCAGGTGTTGTCGCTGTCGGCGATCCGCACCTTCGGCAAGGCCCCACCACGCGGCGGCGATTTCCTGTCCGGCGCGCTGCCGAACTACGCCGTCTACGAGTGCGGCGACGGCAAGCACCTGGCCGTCGGCTCGCTGGAACCGAAGTTCTTCGCCGAAGTGCTGAAGCTCGCCGGCCGCGCCGATCTGGCCAAGCTGCCAGCTGCGCCCGGCAAGGTCGGCGAACCGCTGCGCCAGGAACTGATCGCCCTGTTCAAGACCCGCACGCGGGACGAATGGGAAGCGCTGCTCGCCCACGAGGAAACTTGCGTCAGCGCCATCCTGACCCCAAGCGAAGCGCTGCAGAACGAACAGGTCGTCGCCCGCAACATGGTCGTCGACGACAACGGCAAACCGGCGTTCAACCTGCCGATCTTCTTCGACAACGCCCAGGCCGTGAACGGAAAGTCGCCGAAGCTCGGTGCCGACAACGAGGCCGTGCTCGGGCCGCTGCGCGGCTGAGGTTCCTCACGACAGAACAGCGCTTCCGGACACAATCGGAAGCGCTGTTCTGACTCAACCCGTCGCGAAGATCGTGTCGGAGCCGGTATGCGCCTTGCGCAGGTCGCGCTTCAAGATCTTGCCGGCGGTATTGCGCGGCAGGTTGTCGACGAAGATCACCTGCTTCGGCACCTTGTATGGCGCCAGCGTGGTCTTCGAGTGGGCGATCAGTTCCTCGGCGGTGACGGTGGCGCCGTCGCGGAGCACGACGAAGGCGCTGACCGCCTCGATCCATTTCGGATCGGGCAGGGCGACCACGGCGACTTCCGACACCGAGGCATGGGTCAGCAGCGCTTCCTCGACTTCGCGGCTGGCCACCAGCACGCCGCCAGTGTTGATCACGTCTTTGACCCGATCGGCGATGAACAGATAGCCCTCTTCATCGAAGTAGCCAAGATCGCCGGAATGGAACCAGCCGCCGGCGAAGGCTTCGGCGGTCTGTTCGGGCTTTTCCCAGTAGCCGACGGTGAGATGCGGCGAGCGGTGGATGATCTCGCCGAGCGTGCCGGTGGGGCAGTCGTTCATCTCTTCGTCGACGACTCGGGTCTCGACGTTGAACACCGGCCGGCCGCAGGACGCCGGACGGGCTTCGTGCTCATGCGGCTTCAGCACCGTGGCCATCGGCGCGATCTCGGTCTGGCCGTAGCAGTTGTAGGGCTCGGCCTTCGGCAGCCGCTGACGCAGTTCCTGCAGCACCGGCACCGGCATGATCGAGGCGCCGTAATAGACCTTCTCGAGCGAGCTCAGATCACGCTTGGCGAAATCCGGATGGCGCAGCAGGCTGATCCAGACTGTCGGCGGCGCGAAGAACGAAGTGATGCGCTCCTGTTCGATCAGCTCCAGCACCTTGGCTGGCGCCGGGCTTTCGATCAGCAGCACCAGCGCGCCGGACAGCAGCTGCGGCATCGTGAACACGTGCATCTGGGCCGTGTGATAGAGCGGCAGCGCGGCGAGGTTGCGGTCGCGTTCCTTGAATTCGAGATCCTGCACGCAGGACTGGTACTCGAACAGGATGCCGACATGGGTGTGCGCGGCACCCTTCGGCGCTGCCGTGGTGCCGGAGGTGTAGAGAATCTGGGCGACGCCGTGATCATCAACCTCGTATTCCACCGCCTGCGACGGTGTCTCGCTGCGGGCGACGCTGAGCAGATCCTGTCCCGGATCGCCATGCAGGCGACGCGATGGCGGGCATTGCGCGCCGAGCGCGCCGGGCAGCACTTCAAGATTGGTTTCCAGGTCTGGATCGCAAAGGATCAGCCGGGCGCCGGACTGACGGACCAGATAGATCAGTTCGTCGCCGGTCAGCGCGTAATTGATCGGCACATGAATGGCACCAAGCCGGGCGCAGCCCAGCCAGGCGAGCAGATAGGCATCCGAATTGCGGCCGTAGCAGAGCACGCGATCGCCGGTGCCGATACCCAGGCCGACATACCAGGCGGCGAGGCGATCGGCGGCCTGATCGAGTTCGGTGAACGTCCAGCTGCGATCGTTGAAGCGCAGCGCGGTCTTGCCGCGAAAGCGGCGCGCGGTGCGGCGCAGTGCATCGCCGAGGGTATTGCGGCGGGCACGGACGATGTCGGCGGGCAGGGGCTGGCTCACGGGGTTCTTTCTCGCACTGTTGGTTGGGCGTCGGGGCACGGCCGACGCATGTTCTGAACAGCAACCTTAACCGCTGAACGCGAAAGACAGAAGCACCTGGTCGGGCAGTCGTCGCGAATCGCTCAGCGGGGTTTGCGGCTCACCGCTTTGACGGCGTGTTTCAGTCTGGCCATCGGCGCTGCGGGCGAGGGCGCCTCCGGCTCGTCGACAACACCATCGAGGCTGGCGCGCAGCGAGCGCGCCGTCTCGAGAAAAGCCTGCAGCAGGCTCGAGTCGTCCTCGTCTCGGCGATGGATCATGCACAGGTTGACGGTGGCGCGATCAGCCTTGCGCAGCGGAATCTGCACGGTGCCCGGCACCCGCAGATTGCAGCCGGAATCGGTCAGCAGGCTGAGGCCGAAACCGCTGGCGACGAGGCCGATGGCGGTGACCATGTCGTCGATCTCGTGGGCGACGTTGGGCGTGATCCGCTGGGCGCTGAACAGTCGCATCATCTCGTCGATGAAACCGGGACGCGGGGCGCGCGGATAGAGGATCAGCGGCTCCTGGCCGATGTCCGCCAGGCTCAGCTCGCGACGGCCGGCGAGGCGATGCTGGGACGGCAGAACGACGTGCATGCGCTCGGTCTGGATCACTTCCCAGCGCAGATCGCTTTCATCGGCGAAATAACGGTTGAAGCCGACGCTGATCCGCCGTTCGCGCAGCGCCTTGATCTGGCTGGCGCGGTCGAGGTTGTGCAGCACCAGTTCGACCTTGGGATGGCTGTCGCGAAAGGCATGGACGATCTTCGGGATCGCGCCGAGCACCGCCGAGCCGAACACGCCGATGTCGAGCCGGCCGATGCGTCCCTGTCCGGCCAGCCGCACGCGCTCGCCGGCCTGCTGAGCCAGCATCAGCAGGTTGCGGGCTTCCTCGTAGAACAGCTTGCCGGCGGCCGTCGGCTCGATGCCGCCGGCGCTGCGCACCAGCAACTGCACGCCGAGCGCGCTTTCCAGCATCTGCACGTGGCGGGTCAGCGGCGGCTGCGAGATGTGCAGCTTGAGCGCCGCAGCGCGAAAGCTGCGCTGCTCGACCACGGCCACGAAACAACTCAGACGACGGAAGTCCATGAAGCTCGAAGCCGCCATGCTTTCTCCTGAATTGAGTCCTGGGCGATGCCGATCTTGTATCACCCCGGCCGGCCAAAGGTATTAGACGGATACGCCGTACGCCACTAGTTTCAGCAGCACTTGCAAGGCGCAGCAAATACGGAGGCGCGCGACAAAGATGCCGATCATCCAGGTCAACATGCTCGAAGGCAGGACCGTCACCCAGAAGCGCGCCCTGCATGTCGCGCTGACCGACGCCGCCGTTGCGGCACTCGGCGTGCCGAAGGATTCGGTGCGCGTGCTGATCCACGAACTCGGTGTCGAACATTTCGCGCTGGCCGGCATCACTGCCGGTGAACTGCCGCTGTCGAAACGGCGTCGTGATACCAGCCTGGTCAAGAATCTGGAGATGGAAGCGGTATCGAAGTAGGCAGCAAGCGCCCGATCCGCCACAAGAAGCGGACGAAGCGAGAACACGAGTGCGACAAGGAGATCACCGCATGACCGCAGCAAGCAGCCTGCCTCCGGGTTTCGAGGAACTCGAAGGCTTCGTGCCGTATTGGGTGCTGGATACCAACGACCAGCGCCGTGCCGCCCGTTCCACCGCCGAGATGGATGCCATCCAGCGCTTCTACGACGCCATCGTCGCCCGCGCCGAGCAGGCCATCGTCCACTGCGAACAGTTCACGCTCGGCCAGATGCCGCCGGCCAGCGAGCGCCTGTTCAAGCTGCTGCTGGCGATGAACCACGCCGCGATCGCAGTGGAGATGCACGGTGAACCGCGCGCCTTCGATTCGACCTGGCCGAGTGCGGTCCGAATCACCCAGGGTCCGTGGCCGCATGGCGGCCGTATCTGAACCGGAGCGAACGAACATGAGCGCAGTGATCGAAACCCCGGCGTCCGCACGCCACGTCATCGACGAACGCAGCTTCACCCATGAGGCCGGCCTGTCGACCGGCCCGGTGTCGGTCGAGCCCTATCGCTCGCCGGAATTCTTCGAGCTGGAGCGCGAGCGCGTCTTCAAGCGCGCCTGGCTGTGCATCGGCCGGGTCGAGCAGTTGCCGCAGGAGAACAGCTACTTCGTCAAGGACATCGAGATCTGGAAGGCCTCGGTGCTGGTGACGCGCGGCAAGAACAACAAGATCCGCGCCTTCCACAACGTCTGCAGCCATCGCGGCAACCTGGTGGTCAACCAGACTTGCGGTGTCGCCGAACGACTGGTCTGCCGCTACCACAACTGGCAGTACCGCAATGATGGCGAACTGATCGGCGTGCCCGACCAGAAGCATTTCTTCGATCTCGACAAGAAGGCCTGCGGGCTGACGCCGATCAGCTGCGAAGTCTGGGAAGGCTTCATCTTCCTGAATCACCAGAGCAGGCCGGAGGTGTCGCTGGCCGAATTCCTCGGCCCGTTCGGCACCCGCTATGCCGGCATCCCGTACTTCAATCTCGACGAGACGATCGTCATCCAGGCCGATTTCAAGGCCAACTGGAAGCTGATCGCCGATGCCTTCGCCGAGCCCTACCACGTGCCAAGCCTGCATCCGGCTACCTTGGCGCCGGGCTTCGCCCATCCCGAGCAGAACCGTTATGCGCGGCCGCTGAGCGCGATGGCACACGGCATCCATCGTCATTTCTCGGCCTACGGCAATCCGGACTACGTGCCGGCACCGACCTCGAAGGTCGAGCAACTGGTCTACGTGCAGGACACCGGCGGCGTGCTCGGTGGCGATGACAGCGGCAACGCTGCCGCGCTGACCGCGCATCCGGCGATCAATCCGACCAAGGATCGCTCGTGGTCCGCGGACGTCACCTGGATCTTCCCGAACTTCAACATCGACTACTCCACCGGCGGCTTCTGGACCCACGAGTTCTGGCCGGTTGCCCACAACCGCACGCAGTGGACCCTGAAGATCTACATCCCGAAGACGATGTCGATCCGCCATCGCCTGCAGTTGGAGCACTACGCCTGCCGCTGGGCCGAAGTGGTGCTGGAAGACGTTACCAACTGCGAGCGCATCCAGCGCGGGCTGGAGAGTGGCGCCAAGGACACGATGATCCTGCAGGATGCGGAGATGCTGATCCGCCATTCGCTGCACGTGCTGGACAAGTGGGTGAAGGCCGACCACGTCGCCGACGCCCTGAGCTGAAATCGCACTGAGCAAGCTGCACGGCAGCGCCGGATCGCGACATCAGATCGCGACCGGCGCCGACCGATAACGATAAAAATCATTCTGGAAGGAGAGAGCCGTGATCGAGAAAGAGACTGCCGCAGTCGGCGACGAGCCGCAGCTGCGTACCCGCCGCGCGCTGCTCAAGGGCCTGGCTGCAGGCTCGGTTGCCGCGGCCGGCAGCTTGCCGGCGCTGGCCCATGCCGCCAGCCCTGCCGCGACGAAATGGACTGCCGAAGCCGATGTGCTGATCGTCGGCACCGGCATTGCCGGCACCGCGGCGGCGCTGGCTGCCGCGAGCAAGGGCGCGTCGGTGATCATGCTCGAGAAGATGCCGTTCAAGGGCGGCACCACGGCAAAATCCGGCGGCGTGTTCTGGATTCCGGACAATGCCTGGCTGGCCTCGCAGGGCATTGCCGACAATCGCGCCGACGCGCTGCGCTACATGGTGCGGCTGTCGTACCCGCATCGCTATGTCGAGAGCGAACCGCTGCTCGGCATCAGCCAGGCCGAATACGATCTGATTGCCGCCTTTTTCGACAACGCCGCCAAGGTCGTGAAGACCCTCAGCGCCAACACCGGCCTGAAGCCGATGCCCTGGTACACCTGGGAAGGCAAGCCGTTTCCGGACTATTACGCGCAGCTGCCGGAGTGCAAGGTGCCGCGCGGGCGCTCGCTGGTGCCGGACATCAGCGGCCATGCGGAACGCATCGTCTGGCCGCAGAACGGCGGAGGCGGGGAATCTCTGCTCTGGCAGTTGCAGCAGGGCTTCGACAAGCTGCCGATCCAGATGCTGCTCGAACATCAGGTGCAGGATCTGATCCGCGACAGCGCAGGCGCCGTCATCGGCCTGAAAGTCGATCGTGGCGATGCCGAACCGGTGAACTTCCGGGCGAAGAAAGCGGTGATCTTCTGCTCCGGTGGTTTCACCCACAGCGTCGAACTGAGCCGCGCCCATCTGAAGGGGCACATATGGGGCGGCTGTGCGGCGCCCGGCAGCACCGGCGATTTCATCGCCATCGCCCAGAAAGCCGGTGCCGTGCTCGGCAACATGTCTAACGCCTGGTGGGGCCAGATCGCCGTCGAAGTCGCGCTGAAGACTCGCAGCGTGCCGCAGGACATCTGGTCGACACCGGGCGACAGCATGATCCAGGTCAATCGCTATGGTCACCGCTGGGTCAACGAAAAGATCCAGTACGACGAGCGCGCGCAATCTCACTTCGTCTGGGACCCGGTCAAGGCCGAGTACCCGAACCTGCTCGGCTTCATGATCTGGGATGCGCGCACGGCCAAGCTGTTCGCCGGCTACGACCCGATCCCGGCCGCCAACGCCAAGCTCGATCACGTCATCGAAGGCAAGACGCTTGAGGACCTGGCGAAGAACATCGAAAGCCGTCTGACCAGCATCGCCGCCAAGACCGGCAACCTGAAGCTCGACAAGGATTTCCTGGCCAATCTGAAAGCCAGCATCAAGCGCTACAACGGCTTTGCAAAGGCCGGGCGCGATCCGGATTTCTCGCGCGGCGAAGCGCCGATCGAAACCGCGTTCCATTTCATGGCGGTGCCGAAAGTTGCCAATCCAAACCCGAATCTGCTGATGCATCCGATCGCCGATGCAGGCCCTTACTACGCGACGATCGTCGGCGCCGGCACGCTCGATACCAAGGGTGGCCCGGTGGTCAATTCGCAGGGTCAGGTGCTCGATGCCCAGCGCAAGCCGATTCCCGGCCTGTACGCCGCCGGCAACTGCGTGGCGGCTCCGGCCGGTCAGGCTTACTGGGCCGGCGGCGGCACCATCGGCCCGGCAATGACCTTCGGCTATCTCGCCGGTACCGCAGCGCTGGCCGAGCCGGTGCGTTCGGCATGAAGACCTGGTTCGTGATCGGGCTGGGCAGCGCGCTGATCGCGATGGCGGCGTCTGCAGACGAGGCCGCCGTCAGCTACCGCACTCAGCTGCAGCCGATCTTCAACGCCCAGTGCGTGTACTGCCACGTCACCGGCGCCGAAAACGGCGGCCTCAACCTGGCTCGCGTAAGCTCCCACGCCAGTCTGGTCGGCACCGCGAGCAACGAGTCGCCGCTGATGCGCGTCACTCCGGGACAGCCGGACAAGAGCTATCTCTGGCACAAGCTCAACGGCAGCCATGTGAGTGTCGGCGGCAGTGGCAACGCGATGCCGATGTCCGATCCGCCGCGCCTGCTGGAACCGGCGCAGCGGGCCTTGTTCAAGGCCTGGATCGAGGCGGGGGCACCGAACAACTAGTCTTGAGGCTTTCCCACGCTGGGCGCCTGATCGGGCCCTGCGGCATTTTTCGGAGCGCCGTTATATTCTCATGTATATAACGATTAAATAAGGGAAGTCTCCGTGCCTAACAAGCTTGCGCTCGCCACTGCAGCGGCGTGTTTGTCCGTGCTGTCCGTCTCGGCCCGGGAGTCGACGTCGCCGCCTGCTGTCGACGATGCGAAAGATGCGAAAGATGCGACCGAGGCGAATGCGCCGAGCGCGAACAATCCAGGCGAAGCGACCACTCTGGGCGAAGTGACCGTCACGGCTCGCCGCCGCGAGGAGAACGTTCAATCGGTGCCCGCCGCGATCTCGGTGATCGGCGGCAAGCTGCTCGACAGCAGCTACACGGTGAACACGCAGTCGCTGAGCCAGCTGGTGCCGGCGCTGTACTACAACTCTGCGAATCCCCGGAACACCGCGTACACGATCCGCGGCCTGGGCTCCAATACCTTGTCGGTCAGTGCCGCGAACGACGGCATCGAGCCGGGTGTCGGCTTCTATGTCGATCAGGTCTATCACGGCCGTCCGGCCACCGCGTCGTTCGATTTCACCGACATCGACCGCATCGAAGTGCTGCGCGGCCCGCAGGGCACCTTGTTCGGCAAGAACACCACCGCCGGCGCCATTCACGTCATCAGCCGCGAACCGACGTTCACGCCGGAATTGAACGGCGAAGTCTCGCTCGGAGAATTCAATTTCCTGCAGGCCAAGACCAGCTTCTCCGGACCGCTGCTCGATAACGTGGTCGCGGGTCGCGTGTCCGCCCAGTTCACCCGGCGCGACGGGGTCATCGAAAACGTCAGGACCGGCGTCGACGAAAACGCGCTGAACAACTACGCCTTGCGCGGTCAGCTGCTGTTCCTGCCGATGGAGAACCTGAAGCTGCGGCTGATCGCCGACGTGTCCGATCTGGAAGCCGCCTGCTGCACGCAGAGTTTCCTGCGTGTTGGCCAGAGCCTGCGCAGTGCAGGACGCCAGTTTCCGGCTCTGGCCGCAGGGCTTGGCTACGAGCCGCCGAGCCGCGATGTCTATGACCGCCTGACCGACATCGACGCGGATCTGCGCATCGACACCCAGGACGGGGGCGCGTCGCTGATCACCGAATGGAATCTGGGCTCGCAAACCCTGACTTCGGTCAGCGCCTGGCGCTACTGGGACTGGAACGTCGCCAACGATCGCGACTACATCGGCGTGCCGATCCAGACCCTCCAGCGCATTCCCTCGCGCCAGGATCAGTACAGTCAGGAATTACGCATCGCCACCAATGGCGCCGGGCCGCTGAACTACGTCGGCGGGCTGTACTTCTACACGCAGGAGATTTCCGGCCAGCCGACCAGCGTCTACGGCTCGGAAGCCGCGTACTGGCTGCTCAACCGGGCCAACTTCACGGTGCCGATCCCGCGCAATCTGCTGGATGGCTATGGGCAGATCGGCCAGTCGCGCTTCGACGTGAAGAGTTACGCGGCCTTCGGTGAAGTCAGTTACGAAGTCATCCCGCGCCTGACCGGCACCCTGGGCCTGCGCTACACCTATGAGGACAAGAACGGCACCTATGCCACGCAAGTGTTCGGCGGCCCCGATCTGTCGCAATACAACCCGGCGACCGCAGCGGAACTCAAGCGCGCCCAGCTGTCGATCCTGCGTCCGCAGAATTATTCGGCGGCCGATTCCGGCGGCAATGTTTCCGGCCGCGCCAATCTCGCCTATCAGCTCACAAAAGGCCTGCTGAGCTACGCAAGCTATGCCTACGGCTTCAAGTCCGGCGGCCTCAATCAGTCCGGACTGCCGCTCGATGCCCAGAA
Source organism: Nevskia ramosa DSM 11499 (assembly GCF_000420645.1). Taxonomy (NCBI): domain Bacteria; kingdom Pseudomonadati; phylum Pseudomonadota; class Gammaproteobacteria; order Nevskiales; family Nevskiaceae; genus Nevskia; species Nevskia ramosa. The sequence continues at coordinate 1,221,870 of NZ_ATVI01000005.1, forward strand.
CCAGCCGGCGCTGGCAACAGCGGTGATCAAGGACGAGAAGAACTCCACCATCGAGGTCGGCCTCAAGTCGACGCTGTTCGACGGCCGCGCCACCGCGAACCTTGCTGTCTACCGCTCCGTCGTCGAGGACTATCAGGCCAACGTCGTCTCGAGTCTGGAGACGGCGGCGCTGCGCTCCTATCCGGCCAACGTTCCCGAAGTGCGCGTGCAGGGCGTGGAAGTGGATGTGGTCGCGCTGCTGTTCAAGGGCTTCCAGGTACGTGCCTCGATGGCCTATGCCGATGGCGAGAACACCGACTATCCCGCCGGGCCCTGCCCACTCGAAGTGCAGACCGCCGCCACCGTCGCCTGCAATCTCACCGGCGTCCGGCTGGCGGGTTTGTCGAAGTGGGTCGGCACCATCGGCTTCGACTACACGCTGCCGGCAGGGCCGGGTGCGGTGCTCCTGCACGTCGATTCGAATGCGCGCACCGGCTACAACAGCGATACCTCGGCCTCGCAGTACACCGAGATCAGCGGCTACACCGTCACCAACGCCAGCCTCGGCTATCGGTTCAGGACCGGCTGGGAAGCCGATGTCTTCGCCCGCAATCTGTTCGATACCAACTACATCACCGCGCTGACCATCCAGACCGGCAATTCCGGCCTGATCCTCGGACAGCCGAGCGATCCGCGCATCGTCGGCATGACGGTTCGCTACCGGTTCTGATCGAGGCTGCCGAGCCCGGACAAGCGGGTGCAGGCTCGAGGCCCGCAGGGATGGTTTCCCTTGCGGGCCTTTTTGCTTTCGACCCAGCGAGCGTCCGCGATCCTGGCGTTGCGAGCATGATTTCCGAACGCCCGACGCTATTCGAGCCTCGTCCGGATCACCACACTCTCCGTATCAGGATGAGCCGACTCATCCGTCGTGAGAACCCGGAGAAACCATGAACCTATCCCGCCGCCTGCTGATCACGACGGGCCTTAGCGGTCTGGCAGCAAGCTTCATCAGCTGCCGCAGCGAAAGTGAACCGCTGACTGGCGCAAGCGCCGCTGCCCAGACGAAACAGCCGTCTGCCGAGCGCTTCGAGATCAGCTACAGCGACGAGGAATGGCGCAAGCGGCTGACGCCGAACCAGTACGCCGTGCTGCGTCGCGAATCGACCGAGCGGCCCTACACGAGCCCGCTCAACGAGGAGCACCGGGCCGGCACTTTCGGCTGCGCCGGCTGTGAGCGCGAGCTGTTCGCTGCCGATACCAAGTTCGAAAGCGGCACCGGCTGGCCGAGCTTCTGGCAGCCGATCGACAAGGCCGCCGTCGGCGAACGCCAGGATGGTTCGGCCGGCATGGTGCGTGTCGAAGTGCATTGCGGCCGCTGCGGCGGCCATTTGGGTCACGTCTTCAACGACGGTCCGGCACCGACCGGCCTGCGCTACTGCATGAACGGCGTGGCGATGAGCTTCAAGCCGGCGGCCGCGTGAAACCATTTCCCATGCTGTGCGCGGAGGCGATGTGCTGCTGATCCTGCTGGCTTACCTCGGCGGCGTGCTCACCATCCTGAGCCCCTGCATCCTGCCGGTGCTGCCGTTCGTGTTCGCGCGTGCCGGGCAGCCCTTCGTGCGCAGCGGCCTGCCGATGCTGCTGGGCATGGCGATCACCTTCGCGCTAGTCGCGACCCTGGCTGCGGTCGGTGGTGGCTGGGCGGTGCAGGCCAACCAGTACGGGCGCTGGGTCGCGATCCTGTTGCTCGGCTTCTTCGGCTTGACCCTGCTGCTACCGGAACTGGGTGATCGCCTGATGCAGCCGCTGGTGGCGCTCGGCGGCCGGTTGTCGCAATCAGCGGATGCAGCGGGCGGCACGGGTTCGATCCTGCCGTCGCTGGTGCTGGGCATGGCCACCGGCCTGCTCTGGGCACCGTGCGCCGGCCCGATCCTCGGCCTGGTGCTGACCGGTGCCGCGCTGCAGGGCGCGAACGGCAAGACCACGTTGCTGCTGGTCGCCTACGGTCTTGGCGCAGCGACTTCCCTGGCCGCGGCGCTGCTGATCGGCGGCAAGGTCTTCACCGCCTTGAAGCGTTCGCTGGGCGCTGGCGAATGGATACGTCGAGGTCTCGGTGCCGCCGTGCTGGCGGGCGTCATCGCCATCGCTTTCGGGCTTGATACCGGTCTGCTGACGCGATTGTCGCTGGCCAGCACCGCCGGCCTGGAGCAGAAGATCGTCGATCAGCTGCATCCGGAAGGTGCGCTGGCGAACCAGACGCCAGACTCGGACATCCTCGTGGATGGCGGCGCCATGAACGGCGGACCCGGCATGATGATGGCCGCTGATCCGGACCACGCAGACGGCGGGATGATGATGGCCGCGCCCGACAATGGCGCCGCTGCCGGACCGACGATCGAAGGCAAGCTGCCGTCGCTGGCCGGAGCCGTCGCATGGCTGAATTCGCCGCCGCTGAGCGTCGAAAGCCTGCGCGGCAAGGTGGTGCTGATCGACTTCTGGACCTACTCCTGCATCAACTGCCTGCGCACCTTGCCCTACGTGCGCGCCTGGGCCGACAAGTACCGCGACCAGGGGCTGGTGGTGATCGGCGTGCATGCGCCGGAGTTCGCATTCGAGAAGGATCTCGACAATGTTCGCCGGGCGACCAAGGACCTGAAGGTGAACTACCCGGTCGCCATCGACAACGATTACGCGATCTGGCGCGGCTTCGGCAATCGCTTCTGGCCGGCGCATTACTTCATCGACACGGAAGGCCGCATCCGCCATCACCATTTCGGCGAAGGCGGTTACGACGAGTCGGAGAAGATGATCCAGCAGTTGCTGGCCGAGGCCGGCAAGGCGCCGGACGAAAGCGGGCTGGTGAAGGTCGAGACCAGCGGCGTCGCGCAGCCGGCCAACGATGCTGCGGTGAAATCGCCTGAAACCTATCTCGGCTACAGCCGCGCCGAGAACTTCGTTTCGGCCGATGCGGCCACCAGCATCGTCGTTCGCGATGAAGCCGGGCCTTACGCCATTCCAGGCCAGCTGACGCTCAATCAGTGGGCGCTGGCCGGCAGCTGGAACGTCGGCAAGGAGCAGGCACGCTTAAGCAGCAAGACGGGCCGCATCGCGTTCCGCTTCCATGCCCGTGACGTCAACCTGGTGCTCGGCCCGGGGCCGGGCGGCAAGCCGGTGCGTTATCGCGTGCTGCTCGATGGCCAGCCGCCAGCAGCCAGCCATGGTGTCGACAGCGATGCCAGCGGGCTGGGCCGTGTTCGCGAGCAGCGGCTCTATCAACTGGTCCGGCAAGCTGGCGCAGTCGAGGAGCAGACCTTCGAGATCGAATTCCTCGATCCTGATGTCGAAGCTTTTGCATTCACTTTTGGTTAGATGAGGCCGTTCCCATGTCGATCTTCAATTCGTCGTCATCATCCTTTGCGGGTCGGATGACCCGTGCCGCGCTGCTGCTCGGCGCCTTCGCGGTCGCCGTCTCCCTGTTCTGGCAGGCACCTGCCTATTCGGAGAAATCTGCCGCAGTAGCAGCAGTGCCGGCACCGAAGCTCGACGAACCCGCCCAGAGTGGTGGTGGGGAACAAAGCGGCACTGAAACCGCCGTGTTTGCTGGCGGCTGTTTCTGGGGCGTGCAGGGCGTCTACCAGCGCGTCAAGGGCGTCAGCCGCGCGATCTCCGGCTATGCCGGCGGCAGTGCTTCGACGGCCTATTACGAGCTGGTCGGCAGCGGCCGCACCGGCCACGCCGAAGCGGTCGAGATCACCTATGACCCGAAGCAGGTCAGCTACGGCCAGCTGCTGCAGATCTATTTTTCGGTGGTCGCCGATCCGACCCAGAAGGATCGTCAGGGGCCGGATCGCGGCACTCAATATCGCTCGGCGATCTTCCCGAAGAACGACCTGCAGCGGCGAATCGCCGAAAGCTACATCGCCCAGCTGACCGAAGCCGGCAGCTTCCCGCGGCCGATCGTCACCACCACCGAAACCCTGCCGGGCTTTTTCCCGGCCGAGGCCTACCACCAGGATTTCCTGATCCACAACCCGACCCAGGCGTATATCGCGATCAACGACATTCCGAAGGTCGAAGCGCTGAAGCGGGAATTTCCGGACCGCTACCGCGATCAGCCGGTGCTGACCTCGGTCGCCGTGCTGGCGCATTGATCCGGACTTGCCCCGACGAATTCTCAGCCGCCGGAGGCCGAGCATGACGATCGAAGACGACCGCGCGGCTGCCCTTGCCGACGCGCAATCGAAAGCCGCTGCGCTGTTCGCGCGGATCGAGCAAAGCCTGATCCGGCCTGGCATTTCCGAATCGCAGCTGACCCGCGAAATCGCCGAACTCGGGCTGCGTGAATTCGGCATCGAGCGGAATTGGCACAAGCGCCTGGTGCGGGCAGGCGCCAACACGATATCGGTCTACGACGACGATCCGCCTGAGCTGACTTTGGGCGAAGACGACATGGTCTTCGTCGATCTCGGGCCGATCTTCGAAGCCTGGGAGGCTGATTTCGGCCGGACCTATGTGCTCGGCAACGATCCGGCCAAGCTGCGCCTGCGTGATGACGTTGCCACTGCATTTGCGGCCGGCAAGCGCTACTTCCAACAACACCCGCAGATCACCGGCAGCGAATTGTTCCGCTATCTGCAGTCACTGGCGACGCAGGCCGGCTGGGCGTTCGGTGGCAGCATTGCCGCCCACTTGGTCGGCGAGTATCCGCACAAGAGTCTTCCGGAGAATCTCAGCCTTGGTTATGCAGACGCCAACCACCATCAGCCGATGCGTGGGCTGGATTCACTCGGACGGCAGCGGCACTGGATTCTGGAAATTCATTTCGTCGATCGCCAGCGGCAGATCGGTGCGTTTTACGAAGAGCTGCTGACGGTCGGCTGATCTTCCGTGTTGCGGCCGCGACACTTGCCGCTGGTGTCCGCTAACCGCCCCGCCCATGAATCCGGACTGTCAGCGCCGCGGCCGGGTCTGCACCACGCTGCAGATCGCCGCCGCCAGCACGGCGAGCCCTGCGTAGGTCAGGCTCAGATGCCGAAACTCGACCAGACTCAGCCGCTCACTGCCGACCAGCACGACGGTCAAGGCCACGCCGAGCACGCTACCGAACTGGCGCACTGCCTGATTGACCGCACTGCCGACGCCGTACTGCGCTGGTCCGAGGCTGGCAACCGCAGCGCCCGACAAGGACGGCAGCGCCATGCCGACACCGATGCCGGTCAGGATCTGGCCGGGCAGCCAGTCACGGAGGTAATCGGGATCGAGGCCGGGAACGCCTGCCTGCCAGAAGCCACCCAGTGCCATCAGCAGACAGCCGGTGACCAGTAGCGGGCGATGCCCCGCGCGAGCAGCGAAGCGGCCGGAGATCATCGCCACCGGCACTACCAGCAATGGTCCCGGCGTGATCGCGAGGCCGGCGAGCGGCAAGCTGTAGTGCCAGATGCCGGTCATGAAAAAGAAGAAGCCGAAGAACATCATCGAGAACGCCATGCCGAATACGAGAGTGGCGAGGTTCACCGCGCTGTAGGTGCGGTTGTCGAACAGGCGCAGATCCAGCGCCGGCTCCGGACGGTGCCGGGCCCAGAACACGAAGGCCACCAGCAGGGCGATGCCGGCTGCAGCGCCACCGAGCACCTGCGCGCTGACCAGCGCCTGCGATTCGGTACGCACCACCGCCCAGGTCAGCGTGCCGACGCCGAGGGCCAGCAGCAGCACGCCGATGATGTCGGGGCGGTGTCTGGCAATCGGTGGCAGTACTTCCACAAGCCGGGTCCGCGCCCGCCACAGCGACCACAGGGCCGGCGGCAGGTTGATGAAGAAAGCCCAGCGCCAGCCTGCGGCATCGACGATCCAAGAACCCAGGCTCGGTCCAACCGCTGCCGCCAGACCGCCGACCGCACCCCATAGGCTGACCACCACCGCGCGCTTCTCGATCGGGAAGACGCCCAGCACGATCGCCAGCGAGGCTGGCGTCAGCATCGCCGCGCCAACTGCCTGCAGCACGCGTGCCGCGATCAGGCTGGCCAGGTTCGGCGCCAGCCCGCAGGCCATCGACGCAATCAGGAACAGACTGACGCCGAGCATGAATACGTGCTTGCGGCCGTGGGTATCGGCCAGTCGGCCCGCCGGCACCAGCAGTGCGGCGTAGACCACGGTGTAGGCGTTGATCACCCAGGACACGTCGGCTGCCGTGGCGCCGGCGAAGCTGCCGCGCAGTTGCGAAAAGGCGGCGAACAGCACCGTGGAATCGACAGAGACCAGAAACACGGCAACGCATGCCGTGAAGAACACCGGCCAGGGTGAAGCCGCGTCGCGGGCGACGACGGGGGCAGGGGATGACACAGGGGGGCTCATGGACGTTGCTGTTCCTTGGGATCCATCGGGCACTTGCTCAGGACCGGGCAGTCCGCAACGCGCATCACGATCCGGCGTTCTCGGCCGGATTCCAGCCGCCGCCCAATGCCCGGAACGACGCGATCGCCGCGCGTGCGGCTTCGGTCTGCGCCTGGGCGCGGGCATCGCGGGTGGCCAGCAGGCGGCTGTCGGCATCGAGCACTTCGATCAGGCTGACCACGCCGCCCTTGTACGCCGCCAGCGAGGCATCGCGGGCGCGGACATACGAGGTTTCGCCGCTGGCCAGACTGCTGGCCTGTGCTTCACGGCGGACCAGCATCGAGAACGCATCTTCCACATCCTGCGACGCGCGCAGCACCGACAGCTTGTAGGCGGCCAGCGACTCGGCATTGCGGCCGCGAGCGGCGGCGATCTCGGCATCGACGCGAACGAAATCAAAGATCCGCCAGCGCAGGCCGAGCGTCGCCCGCGCCTGGTTGGCACCGCCATCGAACAAGTTGCCGGACACCGTCGTCGCCGTGCCGAGCAGGCCGCTCAGCGACAGCTTCGGGTAGTACTCGGAAATCGCCGCGCCGATCCGGGCATTGGCTGCCGCCAGCCGGCGTTCGGCGACGATCAGATCAGGCCGACGCCGGATCAGATCGGCCGGGCCACCGGCATCGGCAATCATCGGCGCGACCGGAATCGGCGAGGGCAGGGATAGCTCCGCGCGATGGGTGCCCGGCTGCGTTCCGAGCAAGACATCGAGCGCGTTCGAGACCGATTCGAGTGCCGCTTCGAGCACCGGAATACCGGCTTCGACCTGGGCCAGTGCGCCTTCGGCCTGGCGCATCTGCAGTTCGGCGGCCACACCCGCTTCGTATTGCAGCTTGATCGTCGACAGCAGGCGACGCTGGGTTTCGGCCTGCTGATTGGCGATCGCGAGGCGCGCCTGCAGGCCGCGGATGCCGACATAGAGATCGGCGGTCTGTGCAGCGACTGCCAGGCGAGCGGCGGCGATGCCGGCGCGCGAGGCCTGGTATTCGGCGATGGCCGCCTCGCGATCGCGGCGCTGGCCGCCGAACACGTCGATTTCCCAGCCGGCGCCGATGCCGGCTTCGTAGTAACCGCCGTTCCGATCGAAACCCGGGATTGCGTCCAGCACACGTCCTTGCGGGGTCTGCAAGGACAGATGGGCGCGAGCAGCCTGAGCGGAAATCTCACCGGATGGCAGCAGCGCCGCAGTGGCGAACTGCAGCACGGCGCGAGACTGGCTGACTCGCGCCAGCGCCTGGGCGATGTCGAGGTTGTCGGCCAGTGCCTGGGTCACCAGTCGAGTCAGCAAGGGATCGCCGAAGCCCTGCCACCAAGTCACCAGATCGGCGGCTGGTGCAGCCTGTCGCTGGTCGATACCCTGCCGGTTCTGGAACTGCGCGGGTGTTGCGAGGTCTGGCTGCTGGTAGTCAGGGCCGACGGCGCAAGCCGCCAGCAAGCTGACGACGAAACCGGATGCGAAAGTTCTGGAGGCGATGGACATGGCAGTTCCGCGATGACAGGTTGTGACGATATTACGTATTGGTCACTAGTTGTCAATGGCAGTCACCCGCGATATACCTGAAAACATGAACGACATTGCACCAACACTCGACGCCGGCCAGCGCGGACCGACCGATCACACCATCCGTGACCAGATCGTCACGGCGGCCGGCGAGCACTTCAGCCGCTATGGCTACGGCAAGACCACGGTCTCCGATCTGGCCGAGTCTGTCGGCTTCTCCAAGGCCTACATCTACAAGTTCTTCGAATCCAAGCAGGCGATCGGCGAAGTGATCTGCGGCAACACCCTGGCCTCGATCAGCGACGAAGTGATGGCCGCGGTTGCCGAAGGGCGCACCGCCACCGACAAGCTGCGCCGGATGTTCAGAACCACTGTGGACAGTAGCGTCAAGCTGTTTTTCGATGATCGCAAGCTCTACGACATCGCCGCGTATTCGAGCCTGGAGCGCTGGCGCTCGTCGACCGCATACCGGGAACGGATGTTCGAACTGCTGCAGCAGATCGTCCTCGAAGGCCGTGCGGCGGGCGAGTTCGAACGCAAGACGCCGCTCGACGAAACCTGCCGGGCGATCTTCGGCGCCATGCAGTCGTTCATCAATCCAGTGATGCTCCAGCACAACCTGGACCGGGTCCCGGAAACGCCGAACGAGATCATCAGCCTGATCCTGCGCAGCCTGGCGCCCTGATCCAGTCAAAAAGAATTTATGTGACTAGTTGACAAATCGGTCACTCGTTGTCGAAACTGCTGGCTCACCTTGTTGGGAGAGCGACAGTGTCTTCATCGAAATCGATCGCCGTATGGCTGGCTGGCGCACTGTTGCTCGGGGCTTGCCACCATCCGGAACCCGATGCGCGTACCACGCCGCCTTTGGTGCGTACCGCCGAGGCGGGTAGCGCAACGACGGTCGGACGCGGTTACACCGGCATCGTCTCGGCAAGGGTGCAGAGCGATCTCGGTTTCCGGGTAGCGGGCAAGATCGTCGAGCGGCTGGTCGATCCGGGCGAGACGGTGAAACGCCTGCAGCCGCTGATGCGCATCGACCGGACCGATTTCACCCTGGCCACGGCCGCGCGCGCCGGCACCGTCGAAGCGGCGAAAGCCCGGGCACTGCAGACCGCTGCCGACGAAAAGCGCTACCGCGGTCTGGTCGCCGAAGGCGCGGTATCGGCCTCCGCCTATGACCAGATGCAGGCTGCCGCGCTGGCCGCGGCCGCCGAACTGAGTGCCGCGCAGGCGCAGATCGACGTGGCCCGCAACGAAGCCGGTTATTCGGTGTTGCTGGCCGATGCCGATGGCGTGGTCGTCGACACCCTGGCCGAGCCTGGACAAGTCGTTGCCGCCGGCCAGACCGTGGTCCGGCTGGCCCGTTCCGGCCCGCGCGAAGCGACCATCCATCTGCCGGAAACCCTGCGCCCGGAAATTGGCTCGGTGGCGAAAGCCAGCCTTTATGGCGGTACTGCCACGAGCAGCGGCAGCGCCAAGCTGCGGCAGCTCTCTAGCGCAGCCGATCCACGCACCCGTACCTACGAGGCCCGCTACGTGCTCGACGGTGCGGCGGCAACTTCACCGCTCGGCGCGACGGTGACCATCTACATCGCCGAGCCTGCAGGCAATGCGGCGATGCAGATTCCGATCAGCGCCGTGTTCGACAACGGCAAGGGGCCAGGGGTCTGGGTCGTCGAGGGCCAAAAGACCAACGAACCGCAAGTGTCCTGGCGTCCGGTGGTGCTGGCCGCGATCGAGGACGAGACCGCGACCTTGGCCAGCGGGCTGGCAGCCGGTGATCGCTTCGTCACGCTCGGGCCACATCTGCTCCATCAGGGCGACAAGGTCCGGCTCGCCACCGCAGCTGGAGCCGGCCAGTGAGCGGCTTCAATCTGTCGGCGCTGGCGGTCCGCGAACGCGGCGTCACGCTGTTCCTGATCATCGCGATTTCGCTGACCGGCTTGTTCGCGTTCCTCAAGCTCGGCCGCGCCGAAGATCCCAGCTTCACGATCAAGGTGCTGACCGTGGTCACCGCCTGGCCCGGCGCCACCGCGCAGGAAATGCAGGATCTGGTTGCCGAGCCGCTGGAAAAGCGGATGCAGGAACTGAAGTGGTACGACCGCTCCGAAACCTTCACGCGTCCTGGCCTGGCGTTCACCACCGTGACCTTGAAGGACTCCACGCCGCCCAAGGAAGTACCGGACGAGTTCTACCAGGCGCGCAAGAAGCTCGGCGACGAAGCGGCGAAGTTGCCGCGCGGCGTTGCCGGTCCGTTCATCAACGATGAGTACGCCGATGTCTCGTTCGCGCTCTATGCGCTGAAGGCCAAGGGTGAGCCGCAGCGTCTGCTGGTGCGCAAGGCGGAAGAACTGCGGCAGCGTCTGCTGCACGTGCCGGGCGTGAAGAAGATCAACATCATCGGCGAGCGGCCGGAGCGCATCTTCGTCGAGTTCTCCTATGCACGCCTCGCCAATCTGGGCATCTCGGCGCGCGACATCTTCGCTGCGCTCAATGATCAGAACCTGGTGACACCGGCCGGCTCGATCGATACCAAGGGGCCTCAAGTGCTGGTCCGTCTCGATGGCGCACTCGACGATCTGCAGAAGATTCGCGATACGCCGATCGTCGCGACCGGCCGCACGCTCAAGCTATCGGATATCGCCGAAGTGAAGCGGGGCTACGAAGACCCTGCCACCTTCCTGATCCGCAATGAGAGCGAGCCGGCGCTGATCCTGGGCGTGGTCATGCGCGACCGCTACAACGGCCTGGAACTCGGCCAGGCGCTGGAGGCCGAAGCGGCGGCGATCTCGGTCGAGATGCCGCTGGGCATGAGCCTGACCAAGGTTTCGGATCAGGCGGTGAACATTCGCGAGGCTTACGACGAGTTCATGCTGAAGTTCTTCGTCGCTCTGGTGGTGGTGATCGCGGTCAGCCTGATCAGCATGGGCTGGCGCGTGGGTCTGGTGGTTGCCGCGGCAGTGCCGCTGACGCTCGCCGGCGTCTTCATCATCATGCTCGTGAGCGGACGCGACTTCGACCGCATCACCCTGGGTGCGCTGATCCTGGCCCTGGGGCTGCTGGTCGACGACGCGATCATCATCATCGAGACCATGGTCGTGAAGATGGAAGAAGGCCTCGACCGCATCGCCGCGTCGACGTACGCCTGGGGCCACACGGCCGCGCCGATGCTCTCCGGCACCCTGGTCACGGCGATCGGCCTGATGCCGGTGGGCTTCGCCAAGTCCGGTGCTGGCGAATACGCCGGCAACATCTTCTGGGTGGTGTCGTTCGCACTGCTGACGTCGTGGGTGGTGGCGGTCGTGTTCACGCCGTACATCGGCGTCAAGCTGCTGCCGGACATCAAGCAGATCACGGGCGGTCACTCGGCGATCTATGGCACGCCTCGCTATCGGCAACTGCGCGGCGTGATCGCCGGCACCGTACGGCACAAGAAGAAGGTCGTGCTCGCCGTCGTCGTCCTTCTTTTTGCGTCGGTGTTCTTGCTGGGTTTTGCCAAGAAGCAGTTCTTTCCGATTTCGGATCGTCCGGAGGTTTTCGTCGAAGTGCAGATGCCGGAAGGCACCAGCATCGAAGTCACCAGCGAGGCGGTCGCGAAAGTCGAGGCCTGGCTCAAGCAGCAGCCCGAGGCCCAGCGGGTCACCAGCTATATCGGGCAAGGTGCGCCGCGCTTCGTGCTGTCGATTTCACCGGAGCTGCCAGATCCTTCGTTCGCGAAGATCGTGGTGCTTACTGCGAATCCGGAAGCCCGGGAAATTCTCAAGCGGCGGTTGCGTGAAGCGGCTGCGCAGGGCCTGGTGCCGGAGGCACGCATCCGCGTCACACAGGTCGTGTTCGGGCCGTATTCGCCATTCCCGGTCGCGTTCCGGGTGATGGGGCCGGAAGAAGGCAAGGTGCGCGAAATCGCCGAACAGGTTCGCGCGGTGATGCTCGCCAATACCTCGATGCGCCAGGTCAACAGCGATTGGGGCGAGCGGGTGCCGACCCTTCATTTCGTGCTGGATCAGGATCGCCTGCGCGCGATCGGCCTGAGTTCGCATGACGCCGCCGAGCAACTGCAGTTCCTGCTGACCGGTGCGCCGGTGACCCAGGTGCGCGAAGACATCCGCACGGTCGACGTGGTTGCCCGCAGTGCCGGTGCGGAGCGTCTCGATCCTGCCAAGCTCGGCGCCTTCACCTTGATCGGCAGCGCCGGGCAGCACGTGCCGCTGGATCAGATCGGCCATTCCGAAGTGCGCATGGAGAATCCGGTGATGCGCAGGCGTGACCGGTTCACAACGATCACGGTTCGCGGCGATATCGGCGAGGAGTTCCAGCCGCCCGAAATCTCCCTGCAGGTCATCAAGCAGATCCAGCCGATCGTCGATCAGCTTCCGGCCGGCTACAAGATCGAACCCGCAGCCGCGATCGAGGAAGCGGGCAAGGCCAATGTCGCTCTGGCGGCGGTGTTCCCAATCATGCTGATCCTGATGATGATCGTCATCGTGTTTCAGGTGCGCACGATCTCCGGCATGGCGATGGTGATGCTGACCTCGCCGCTTGCACTGGTCGGCGTGGTGCCGACCCTGCTCCTGTTCAACCAGCCGTTCAGCTTCAACACGATCATCGGCTTGATCGGACTGGCGGGCATCATCATGCGCAACACCCTGATCCTGATCGGTCAGATTCACATCAACGAGCAGGCAGGCTTGAGCCCATACCACGCCGTGGTCGAGGCCACCGTACAACGCTCGCGACCGGTGATTCTGACCGCGCTGGCCGCTGTGTTCGCATTCATCCCGCTCACGCTGTCGGTGTTCTGGGGCTCGCTCGCCTTCACCTTGATCGGCGGCACCATCGGCGGCACGGTGCTGACCCTGGTGTTCCTGCCGGCGCTGTACGCGATCTGGTTCCGGATCAAGCCGGACGCTGGCCAGCCGGAACATCAGCCAACACCGCTTTCCACCCGAGGCCTCGCATGAACGACACGATCGAGCTGCACGGCACCCGCACCGGCAACTGCTTCCGCGTCGCCATCGCGCTGGAGGAAGCCGGCCTGGCCTATCGCGTGGTTCATGTCGATCTCGCGAGCGGCGAGCATCAGCGCCCGGAACATCTGGCGCTGAACCCGGCCGGCAAGGTGCCGACCATCGTCGCCAGCCTGCCGGACGGGCGGCGTCTGGTGCTGTCACAGTCGAACGCGATCCTGCTGTACCTGGCCGAGCGTGCGCCGGGCACTCTGTTGCCAGAAGGCGATCAGACCGCGCGTGCCCTGGCGCTGGAGCGCTATCTGTACTTCGTCACCGATGTCATCGCGCCCAGTCACTCGGGGTTTTATCTGGGTCGTGTGCCGGCGACCGGCAATGGCGCCGAGCTGCTGAATCAGCGCTCGCTGGATGCGATCTACGCAGCCGATCACATGGTCGGTGCTCGGGCTTCATCAGCGGCAACCACTTCGGCCTGGCCGACATCGCGGCGTTGACGATGCTGCTGTCGATCGAACAGAAGCTGGACTGGACGCGGATTCCGCGTCTTCAGCGCTGGTTCGAAACGGTGCGGACGCGGCCTGCCGTCGTCCGTGGTTTCAAGGCCTTCGATCCGAGCTGAGCGGACCACGCTCCATCAAGCGCACCAGCGCATACAGCACGCGATTGACCGGCGTCGGCACCTGCAGCCGCGCGCCGGTCTTGACGATGTAGCCATTGAGATGCTCGATCTCGCTGGGCCTGCCGGCGGCGAGGTCCTGCGCGGTCGACGAATACTGCGTCGCCATTGATTCGGCGATCTTGCCGATCGCGAGGCGCGGATCGCTGTTCACCCGGATGCCGGCCGCGGCGGCAACGGCCAGGCACTCCGCGGCGACATCGTGCATCACCTCGAGCACCTGCTCGCGTTTGACCAGTTCGCCGTAAGGCAACTGCGGAATCGCCGACAAGGCATTGAACGCGCAGTTGATGATCAGCTTGTCCCAGAGTGCTGCGAGCACATCGGCGGATACCGTCGTCGGAACGCTTGCCGCAGTCAGCAGGGCGGCAATCTCCTGGCTGCGCGCCGAGTCGCCGATCAGCAGATCGCCGCGACCGTGGTGGCGAACATGGCCCGGCCCCGCCATTTCCACCGCCACGTAGACCACAGCGGGAATGACCGGCCTGCCGAGCACCTGGGCCAGGCGATCGGCATTGTCGACGCCGTTCTGAAGACTCAGCACGATCGCGCCCTTGGCCGGATGAGGGGCAAGATGCGGTGCCAGTTCCTGGCCGGCACGTTCCGTATCACCGGACTTGACGCAAACCAGCACCAGCTCCGCGTCCGCCGCCGCTGCGGGTGAGACCGTTGCGTGGACCGGCAGGCGCTCGGAGAACGCCACCGTTTCCAGCATCAGGCCATCGCGATTGATGACCTCGACGTGTCGCTGCCGGCCGACCAGGGTGACTGGATGCCCGGCGCGCGCCAGCATCGCACCGTAGTAGCAACCCACCGCACCCGCGCCCATCACCAGGATCTTCATTGCCGCTCTGCCTTGCTGTTCGCCGCGATCATGCATCAGGCCGCAGCCGACACGAAGCTAGCCTCATTGCTTCTGATCACCGGCCGGGAAGGCGGCCATATCCATCCACATCGCGCCCCAGATGTGGCCGTCCGGGTCCGCCATGTCCCGGCCGTACATGAAGCCGTGGTCCTGAACCGGATTGATGTCGCCCGTTCCGCCGTTCACGGCCGCGGCTGTGTTCATCGCGTCGACTGCCTCGCGGCTGTCGCAGCTGAGCGCAAGCGACACTTCGCTCGACGTTGGCGGCGGGATCGGGCGGGTGGTGAAGCTGCGCCACTTCGCATGGGTGAGCAGCATGACGTGGATCGCCTCGCTCCAGACCATGCAGGCAGCGGTATCGTCCGTGAACTGCGGGTTGTTCACGAAGCCGAGGGACTTGTAGAAGCTCATCGATGCACCGAGGTCGGTGACGGGCAGGTTCACGAAAATCATCTTGGTCATGGTGCTTCTCCTGTGGGTTATTGGTGGCAACCAATTGGGTTGTCTTATGTACGACGAACCACCCGCAGGGATTTCGACAGGCGCGGAGCAATTATTTTCGTTCTGCCGCCACGAACCGCTCGATGCCATCAAGAAGCCGTGCGGTCAAGGCCGTGCCGTCGATGGGCAGACGGTATATTCGGCCGTGATTGAAGACAGCGACGGCTTTCCCCGAGCCCCTGAACCGAAGGCGCAAGCGTTTCATGCAACTGACCATCAAGCATTGCACGCGCTACCAGTACGCGCGGGCGATCATGCTGCAGCCGCATCGGCTCATCATCACCCCGCGTGACAGCGGCGAACTGTTCACGGTGCGGCGTTCCCTGGACTGTGTGCCGCCCGCCGATATCGCGTGGAGCGCGGACGTATTCGGCAATCTGATCGCCACGGCGACCTTTGCCGAGCCGACCCGCGAACTGACCATCACCAGCGAAGCCGTGGTCGAGCACACGGCGCCGGAATGGCCGATCTTCGCGATCTCGCCGGATGCCCACAGCTATCCGTTCGCATATTCCCTAGACGATGTTGTCGATCTGGGTGCGCTTGCCCAGCCGGACTGGCTGACGCCTGATCCACAGCGGGTCGGCGCCTGGGCGCGTGGCTTCGTGTCGGCCCTTCAGACCGACAGCCTGTCCCTGCTCAAGGACCTCAACGCCGGCGTGCTGGGCGACGTTCGCTACCGCGTGCGTGATGAAGAAGGGACGCAGTCGCCAGCCAGCACGCTGGAACTGGGCAGCGGATCCTGCCGCGACATCGCCGCGCTTTTCATCGAAGCGGCGCGCCACCTGGGATTCGGCGCCCGCGCGGTGTCGGGCTATCTCTTCGATCCGGATCAGAAGGACGAAGACGCAGGCTCCACGCACGCGTGGGCGGAAGTGTATTTGCCCGGCGCCGGCTGGATTGCTTTTGATCCGTCGAATCAACGAGTCGGCGGCAGTCAGCTCGTTCCTGTCGCGTTCGCCCGCTTCAACCGACAGATCATGCCGGTGACCGGCGGCTATATCGGCACGCCGGAAGACTTCGAGCAGATGGATGTCTCCGTCAGCGTGAGGGCCAGCGCGCTTTCGATCTAGACGGAGACATGAATCCGTCATTCCCAAGCAGGCGGGAACCCCGTTCACAGGCTTCCAGCGTGGCGCTAGCGTCAAAACTGGATCCCCGCCTGCGCGGGGATGACGAATGTGTGGGTCAGCAGTCGAACGAAAAACGCTCTGGCACGCGATAGCGTCCGTCCACCCGATCAAGCAGACACCTAACCGCGCACCGTCGCCTCGATCTTCGCGACATCGATCTTCCGCATCTCCATCATCGCCGCGAACGCGCGCTGCGCCACATCGCCGCCCTTGGCCATCGCCTCGGTCAGCACGCGCGGGGTGATCTGCCACGACAGCCCCCATTTGTCCTTGCACCAGCCGCAGGCGCTTTCCATCCCGCCATTGCCGACGATCGCGTTCCAGTAGCGATCGGTTTCAGCCTGGTCGTCGGTGGCGATCTGAAACGAGAACGCCTCGGATTGCTGGAACGCGGTCCCGCCATTGAGGCCCATGCACGCCACGCCGCAAACCGTGAACTCGACGGTCAGCACCTGGCCCGCCTTGCCGCCTGGAAAGTCGGACGGCGCCCGGTGCACTGCAGTCACGGTGCTGTCGGGAAACGTCCTGGCATAGAAGCCTGCGGCCGCTTCCGCGTCATGCTCGTACCACAGGCAGATGGTGTTCTTGGGCATCGTCAATCCTCCTGGTTGTAGCGAGCCTTCGGGGAGGCAAGCTTGGGGCATCAGATCCAGGGTTGCTGTAGCTGCTCCGCCGCGAGCACCTGCTGCACGGCAGGGCGCTCCAGCATTCGCCGCAGATAAGGGCCGAGGTGAGGATAGTCGCGGGCCGGTCTGCTTGCCGGCCCGGTGAAGCCGCGCGTCCAGCGAGACAGCGTGAAGACGAAAGGATCGAGCGCACTATAGATCGGCCCCAGTATCCAGGGCCCTGCGTGAGCGGCCAGCAACTGGTCAAGCTGTTCGAGCATCGAGCCGATGCGCAGCTGCGTGTGGAAACGCACCTGCGCCGCGCCCGCCTCATTGCCCTGGTCCACGTAGCGGTGGGGATAGAAGTACAGGATGAGATTGGCCTGCAACGTGTTGGTCAGCCACATCAGCCACTTGTAGAACTGCGCCCGCTCGGGTGACGCCAGCGGCGGGCTGAGGCCCGCCTGCGGATGCGTATCCACCAGATGCAGCAGGATCGCGGCGGTCTCGTAAAGCACCAGATCACCATCCTGCAACACCGGCAGCAGGCCATTGGGATTGAGCCGCAAGTACGCCGCCGACTTGTGGGCATCCGCCGCGCGATCCACCAGCACCAACTCGAAAGCGGTGCCCAGCTCCCGCAGCAGGATGTGAGGCGCCATGCTGGCGGTGCTGGGGTAGTAGTGCAGTTGAAGCATCTGGGGTCTCGAGTGGGGTAGGGACAATCGGCGGTGTGATTATCGCCGTCAGCTTTCAGCTCGACGCGGCCGCTGGCGGACGAAGGCTACGAGCCGTAGATCGCTTGCGACGGAAAAGCCGCCAGCGCATCCCGCCTTCGGCAATACTGCGGACTCCCTGCGTGGCGGGATACGTGGCCATAAAGCCGGCCGCTTTCCCGCCCTCGGGGTTAAAAAGCTCACCGGGCTTTGAAAAATGGGTAGCCAGGGCGACATACCTTTAATATCGGCGACAGCACAATAGAATGCGCCGGCTGCTGAGGATGCCGTAGCTGGCGTTCGCGAAGACGGTTGGCGCGGACTGGCACGGACCACGTAGGCAACAAGGAGCGGCCGTCTACAAATGAATTTCAATGTTCTTGTGGACTACGACAATGTCCATGACCAAGATCGACGAATGGGGCTCGGCCACGTCATTTCAAAGATCACAGCGGTAATTTCTCCGCAGCTACCTCCGGCTGTTACACGCCTTGCCTTTCGGCTTTACGGTGGATGGTTCGAGGATACAAAAGTCTCACGGTCCGCCCAGAAATTGGGCGCCGACATCACGGCATACCCCTCCACTGCAAACATTAACGGTCAACCGGGCGTAGTTCAGGTCGAATTCGCTCGAGCTCTGCTCGCGAATCCTCGAAGCGACCTGACCCATACTTTCAGGCCGAAGGGACAGGCCCCCAGGCTTACATGTGAGGCGACTCCCTACCGAAAGTGCTCTTCCGCGACCGCCTGTCCAATTAGTCACATTGCAAACTTTATCAATTTAGAGCGGTGCAATAGCTCAGGCTGTTCAGTAACTCCAGTCGATATCCTTAATAAGCAAGAGCAGAAACTGGTCGACACGATGATCGTTTCGGACATCTCCTACTTGGCTACGCAAGCGACGAGTCCCGCTATAGCAGTCGTTTCTGCAGACTATGATATTTGGCCTGGCATAGTGAACGCTCTCGCCTTCGGAACATCGGTTCTGCATGTTCATCCGAAGCCTAATTATGGAATTCGCAAAAATAGATATGCCGTCCCGTCGCGCGCTGCTTATTTCCCGCTTAGCTTTTGAGAGCTTATGAATATTCAGACATTTTCAAGAATACTGCGCGCATTTGCCGACACGCCCACGGATATTGACCTATCGAGGGGGCGCCTTTATGTCCAAGTTCGGGACGAGGTGATTGAAGCTGAACTATCTGAACGAGGCGGCGAATTATTTGTCACTGAAAATGGAGATCGAACCTCCGCTGGAAAATGGGTAGTTTCCAGAATTGCCAGACTGCCAATACTGGCCGAGAAAATTGCAAATAGTGTTGAAGTGCCGAGCACATTCGTTGCCCCCGCCGGCAAAGTGCTTGATCAATTTGAGAGGTCACAATCAGTCGACGAGAGAGCATGCGGGAATGTAATCGATGAACTTCGATCTTCGCTAGACCAACGACTGGCGGGATTCACGTCTGCAACCTATCTGACATCCGACGCTGGAGAGGGAAAAACAACAACTATTAATTCTCTCGCTCGCGCGCAAGCAAAAGCATTCAAAGAAAAAACAACTGACTGGCTTTTGGTCCCAATCCCTCTGGGCGGAAAGGCATTTTTGCATTTCGATGACGTGGTCGTTGCTGCATTGGTTAACAGGTATCGTTTTCCATTTTACTACTACGAAGCATTCATTGAGCTCGTTCGCCTCGGCGTTCTTGTCCCTGCTTTCGACGGCTTTGAAGAAATGTTCATTGAAACTGCTTCTGGCGAGGCAGTTTCGGCGCTCGGGTCGATGCTGAATGCGCTGGAGTCAGAGGGAAGTATCGTAATTGCCGCACGTAAAGCATACTTCGAGTATCAAAGCTTCCGAACGCAAGCAAAGCTGTTCGACTCGATCGGAAAAATTGAGGTTGCATTCAGTAGAATTTCACTGGATCGATGGAGGCAGAAACAGTTTCTTGAGCTGGCGAATAGTTGGGGAATTCATGACGCAAATGCCCTTTACGAAGCTCTTGCTCAGAGATTGGGCAAGGATCATCCTCTGCTTACTCGCGCTGTTCTCGCCTCGAGATTAATCGAGGAAGCTATTCAAGCAGAAAGTGTCGATCACTTAATTCAGCGGTTAGGAAATTCACCGCAAGATTATTTTTATTCTTTTGTAACTGCCATTGTTGAACGTGAGGCTAAGGAGAAATGGACGGATAAATCCGGCGAGCCATTCAAGCCGCTACTTTCAGTAGAAGAGCATCATGAGTTGCTATCGATGGTCTCGGCGGAGATGTGGAATTCCGGTGTGGAATCACTGCGAGCCGATGTACTAGACGTTGTTAGTGAAATATTTTGTGACCGTCGGGGAGCGGCCGTCACTCGCCAAGTGAAGGAGCGACTCAAGCAGCACGCTTTGATCACCGTTAGCCAAGCGCACCGCGGTCAATACGCCTTCGATCACGAGGACTTCAGGAAATTTTACTTGGGTGAAAGTCTGGGTAGCGCTATGGTTCGCCTCCGCTCGATTGATGTTCATTCAATTTTGAAGGCTGGTTCGCTTTCGGCAATCACGGTGGAACAAGCATGCTTACTCGTGGCTCGGAACCAAGGTGACATCGTCGCGGTTCTTAAGCTCGTTCAGAATCTGGCATCGGGCGATCTGCTGCTGTCTTACGTTCGTGAAAACGCAGGGGCAATTGCGATGTACCTGATTTCGGCGCACGATCTGCAGCATGTCACTGTTGCTAAGATGACGTTGGTAAGCTCGGCACTAGCGTCTCGCCAGCTAAAAAATATTTCCTTTGAAGACTGCTACTTTCAACCAACGAGCACTTCCGGTTCGAGGCTCCAGAATTGCACGTTTTTTCGCTGCGAGTTTGAGAGACTGGAGCTCGGTCCTGAGATCCAATCGGCCACGATGGTCGACTGTCAAGTCCCGAATGTGGTTTTACTAGAAGAAGACCGTCAGCTTTTCAGTCCAGCTGAGATCTCCTACGCTCTACAGGATATTGGGTTTTCGATTAGCGAGCAGAACCAACAGTCCTTGCAGTTTCAATCGATCGTATCGAACGTGCACAATGACGATATCGAGCTCCTGCAACGTGCACTTCGAATATTCCTGCGATCGACTCAGATCAACGAAGGCACGATAAGGGTCCGCTTGGGTACTCGCTCAAATGACTTCTTCGACAACTTATTACCGCGATTGCTGGCTCACGGAGTGATGGAGGAAGTCCTATACCGAGGAAATGGAGTGCAACGGCGATTCAAGGTGAGCGTCCGCATGGAGAATATTCAGTACGCTTTAAATCACTGCGGTAACAACCTCGAAAAATTTTTTGAGGAAGTTAAATTCGATTAACTGTCGATAACGTTTGTGGCGAAAGATCGCACGGACGCGATCTTACGCGACGCCGCGAACGAGTAAGCGGCAGGATCTCGGCTTTACCGTCAACCACAAGGCTGTGGACTTGTTGCGTGACGTGATCCTCAACGTTGCTGCCCGTCACTTAAGGGTTCGCAAGGCTTGCGAACCGGAGCGCCCCATGTGCCGAAACATCCGCCCCCTACACAACTTTGAGCCGCCGGCGACGGAGGACGAAGTGCGTGCCGCGGCGCTGCAATTCGTCCGCAAGCTCAGCGGCTACAACACGCCGTCGAAGATCAATGAAGTGGCGTTTGGGCGCGCCGTCGACGAGATCAGCGCAGCGGCAGCGCGGCTGATCGATTCGTTGGTGACTCTCAGCCCGCCGAAGAATCGCGATGTGGAACGCGAGAAGACGGCGCTGCTGTCGGCGCAGCGCTTCGGTACACGATGAGGCGACTGTGGCGGGCCTTGTGCAGCCTTGGTCTGCTGGCGCTTGCGGCCTGTAGCGGCACGCCTGAACTGCCGGAAGGACCGACGCTCAGCCCGACCCAGGCCCGCGCGCTGATCGAACGATTGCTGCCGGAGCGCATCGCTGATCGGAGCGGCTGGGCTGTCGATATCTACGCAAGCTTCGCGGCAATGGAACTGGCGCCGACGCCGTCGAACGTCTGTTCGGTGATCGCGGTCGCCGAGCAGGAATCGGGTTTTCAGGTCGATCCGGCGGTGCCCGGTCTCGCGGCCATCGCCTGGAAGGAGATCGACACTCGGGCTGCCGCGCACAGCCTGCCGAAGCTGGTGGTGCATACCGCGCTGCGGGTGAACTCGCCGGATGGCCGCAGCTATGCCGAGCGCATCGATGCTGCGAAGACCGAGCGCGAGCTGAGCGAGATCTTCGATGACCTGATCGGCTCGCTGCCGCTGGGCCGCACGTTCTTTGCCGATCGCAACCCTGTGCGTACTGGCGGACCGATGCAGGTCAGCATCGCTTATGCGGAGCAGCAGGCTGAGCGACGGCCGTATCCGTATCCAGTCGATCAGTCGCTTCGCCGCGAAGTGTTCACGCGGCGCGGCGGGCTGTATTTCGGCATTGCCCATTTGCTCGACTATCCGGCCAGCTATCAGGACCCGATCTATCGCTTCGCCGATTTCAACGCCGGCCATTACGCCAGCCGCAACGCGGCGTTCCAGAGCGCGCTGAGTCTGTTGTCCGGCATTCCGCTGGCGCTCGATGGCGATCTGCTGCGCATCGGTGGCGAGGACGACAAGCCGGGCCAGACCGAACTGGCGGCGCGGGTGCTGGCCAAGCGTCTGGACATGAGCAACGGCGATATCCGCGACGATCTGCAGCGCGGTGATGACGCGAAGTTCGAGCGCAGCACGCTCTACGAACAGGTGTTCGAACGTGCCGAGCAGGCCGAAGGCCGGCCGCTGCCGCGCGCCGTGTTGCCGCAGATCCAGCTCAAGAGCCCGAAGATCACTCGCAAGCTGACCACCGACTGGTTCGCCAAGCGGGTGGACGAGCGCTACAAGCGCTGCCTGCTGCGAGCGCCGTGATTGGCTCGCGCCAAGTGTTCGATGTTCAGCCGAGCAGCAGCCAGAGCCAGACCGGCAGCACCGCGAAGTAGAGCAGGGTGGTCGCCACCAGCACCGAGGCGAGCAGTTCAGTATCCAGCCCGTAGCGTTCGGACAGCATCACCGTCGCCATCATCGTCGGCATGCCGGCCAGCAGGATGATCGAGACCGACAACTCGCTGCGGCCGAGGAACGGCAGGCACAGCGCGGCGACCAGCGCCGGCATCAGCACCAGCTTGAGCAGGCAGGCCACGGCGAGCAGGCCGGGGCGCTTGCGCAGCGCTGCAGGCGACAGCGACATGCCGATGGTCAGCAGCATCGCCGGCACCGCGGCCTGGCCGAGCAGTTCGGCGGTACGGTCGATGACGATGGGGTTCGGCAGCCCGAGCAGGTTCACCGCGAAGCCGGCGGCGAAGGCCCAGACCGGCGGCAGGCGCGAGAAGCTGCGGAGGAAGGTCGCGAGGCTGAAGCCGTCGCCGCCACCCTCGACCTTGCCCCAGGCGCTGGCCAGGCCGGCGCCGAAGCTCCAGAACAGCATCGAGACGCCGAGGATGTCGGCATAGACGGCGAAGCGCGCCGCTTCGTCGCCGTACAAGGGCTGCAGCACCGACAGACCGATCGACAGGATGTTGCCGAACGAGCAGGCAATGATCAGCGCGCCGAGCTGCCGCCGCGCGAGTTGTTGAAACAGGCCGCTGCGCGCGAACACCAGCCAGGCCAGCGCGGCGGCGATCAGCAGACCCACCCAGGTGTACAGCGGCACCCAGAAGAAATCCGCGCCGAACCGCGCGTGGCTGACCACGTGATAGGCCAGCCCCGGATAGAACGCGTACATCACCAGCAGGTTGATCGCACGGCGCGCCTGCAGCGCATCGAGGCCACCCGGCGCGGTGAGCTTCCACAGATAACCGAAGGCGATCAGCAGGGCGATGGGGGCAAGACTTTCGCCCAGCGAAATCAGCAGGTGTTCGGACATTTCGGAACGTCGGGAATCAGGCGGGCTGCTGCGGGGCAGCCGAAACGCAGTTGGATGGGAAGAGATGATGCAGCAGTTGACTGGTCTGGAGCGGCAAGCTGGTCCGCCCTCATTGATCAAGCCCGGCCCGGCACTGCAAGCTCGGCATCCGTGATCGATCGCCTTCGTTCACGGACATCACAAGAACGATAAATGCCGGGGAGAACGTCATGCACGAGACCATCAGCGCGCGCTTCGATTTCGCAGCTCACCATGCCGATGTGCTCGGCAGCCGCATGCACTACATCGATACCGGCCCGGCCGGCGATGAAGTGGTGCTGTTCCTGCACGGCAATCCCACCTCGTCCTATCTCTGGCGCAACATCATTCCGCACGTGGCGCCGCAGGCACGCTGCATCGCCCCCGATCTGATCGGCTTCGGCAAGTCCGACAAGCCCGATATCGCTTACCGCTTCGAGGACCATGTTCGCTACATCGATGCCTTCATCGAGACGCTGGGGCTGAAGCGACTGACCCTGGTGCTGCACGACTGGGGTTCGGCGATCGGCCTGAACTGGGCGCGGCGCCATACCGATCGCGTCAAGGGCGTCGCGCTGATGGAGTTCATCGCGCCGGTGAAGTCATGGTCGGACTGGCCGGAGAATCTGCAGCCGGTGTTCCAGGCATTCCGCACGCCGGGCAGCGGCGAAGAGATGGTCATCGAGCAGAATTTCTTCATCGAGAAAGTGCTGCCGGGCGCCGTGGTGCGCGGGCTGACGGAAGAGGAGATGAGCCACTACCGCGCGCCGTTCCACGACAAGGCCACACGCAAGCCGATGCTGGTGTTCCCGAACCAGTTGCCGATTGCCGGGCAGCCTGCCGATGTCGTCGCCGCCACCGAGGCCTACATGGCCTGGCTGACCGAGACCGAGGTGCCGAAGCTGCTGTTCTGGGGCACGCCGGGCGTGCTGGTCACGCCGGCACTTGCGGCGCGCTATGCCGAAACCTTCCCCAGGCTGCGCAGCGTCGATATCGGGCCGGCGCTGCACTACGTCCAGGAAGACCATCCGCATTTGATCGGCAAGACCATCGCGGCGTGGATGGGCGAACAACGGGCGAGCATCCAGTCCGCATAGGGCAGCGAAGGGCTTGGGGTCGAGTGCGAAAGGTATGCTGGCCCGCACTCCCTGACGTTCGAACCTCCGATGCGCAATCTGGACTTCACTTCCTGGCAGTCACTGATCTCGACCTTGCTGGGGCTGGCGGTCATCACCCTGATCGGGGTCGGCATCCGCATCATGGTGATGCAGACGATCCAGCAGCGCCGCGAGCGGGAAAACCGGCAGATCAACGAGCGCCTGCGCATCCTGATCGCCGCCTACAAGACGCTGGGCGGCTCGTTCACCGGCGAGCTGATGGTCGATCCGTTTCATCTGCGCGACCTGAAACGCCGCAGCGAGGAAAGCGGCGAGGCCGAGCTGCCAGCCCCGAGTGAACGGGCCCGGCGCATGCGCGATGCCGTCGAGGCGGCGCTGTCGGACATCGTGCTGCTCGGTACCGAAGAGCAGGTCGCCCTGGCGGCGCAAGCCGCCAGCGAACTGGTCGCGGGCCGACGCATCGAAACGGCGGCCTTGGTCGTTTCACTGCGCAACTTCATTCGTGGCGTGCTGGACCTCGAACCGGTCGCGGCGAGCGTGTCCATCCCCAAGCAGGGTCCTTCGCGTCCCGGCGCCGGCTCGAAGGACAAGGGCGAGAAAGGCAAGGACGACGCGCGTGGCGGCAAAGGCGGCGGGGGCGGCAATGACGGAATGGGCGCTGGTGCCGGTGTCGGCCTCGGCGCCGGTCTGGGGATCGGTGCGCAGGGCTTGTCGAACGACGACCATGATCCTGGCCGCTAGGTCTTCGATCGAGCGCATGGCACTCGCCCTTTGCCCATGACGTTACTCGACAGCCTGCACAACTTCGTCGATGCGCTGCCGTCGCCGGTGCGTGCAGCGCTGGATGCGGTCAGCATCAGCCGCAGCTTGCCGGCGGAGAGCCGCCTGCTTCGCGCCGGCACTTTGCCGAAAGAGGTTTTCCAGATCATCGACGGGCGCGTGAAGTACAGCGCCTGGGACCACCTCGGCCGGGAGACCGTGCTGACCTACATGACGCGTGGCGATTGGATGGGGCTGTCCGAGATGTTCACCGAGCTGCCGTCGGCCTGGAACGTCGTGGCGCAGTCGCCGGTCATCGTGCGGGTGATCAAGCGCCATGACTTTCTTCGATTGATCGACGAGCATCCGGAGCTGTCGCGGCAGCTGCTGAAGATGTTTGCGCTGCGCTTCAGCCTGCATCGTCTGTTCGGGCTCGATCACAGCGCACTGTCCTTGAAGGAGCGGCTGGTCAAGATGCTGTACTTCCTGTCCTTCAGCTACGAGAAGGAGGCTGCGGACGATCAGGCCGTGTTCATGAAGCTGTCGCAGGAAGAGCTGGGCAAGATCGTCGGTGCCTCGCGCCAGAAGCTCAACCCGGCGCTGAAGTCGCTGGAGCGGGAACAGATGCTGGACGTGCACATCGGCGGCGTCAGCCTGCGCAGCCGCACGGCCATCGTCCAGCGCTATGGCCATCTTCTGCATGCTGTCGAGCCGCCATCCCGCTGATGCGTTGCTGTCACTTCGGTGACAGCGCAACGCAGCACTGGCCTGACAAACTCCGCGCACGCTGCTGGTGGCCATCATGGTCCTGGCCCGATTACCAGAAGGCTCGTTCAAGAGCCGAAGACCCCGAGGAGAATGCCCATGCCCGTCATCACGAAATCCTTCGCCGACTTTCCGAAGGAGCACGCCTTCCGCCACCCGATGAAGCCGGGTGGGCGAGAGTCGCTGGCCCACATGCTGATGTTCCCGGAGCACGGCATCGCCGGCTTCATCTATCCCACCGTGCTCGCCGATGGTCATGCCAAGGGCAGGGCGACCCTGTTCGGGCCGGGGCTGAAGGAGCCGATCCACGAGCAGATCGACGAAGAAGTGGCGGCCACGCTGAACTTCGACAACTGGACTTCCGGCCCGCTGCGGATGGCGGTGATCGAGCCGCATCAGCGGGTCGATCTCGCCTGGGATGGCGAGCGCATCAAGTTCGATGGCCACTTCGAAGCGTTGCATCCGCCGTATGCCTTCAGCTCGCATCCGGACGGCAACCCGCCGTATTACGGCGACGATCGCACCGAGCAGCATGGCCGCCTGAAGGCGACGCTCGAAGTGGACGGCCGCAAGATGAAGGGCGACGGCTACCTGATCCGCGATCACTCCTGGGGGCCGCGCATCTGGGGCCTGAACCAGCACTACAAGTGGTTCCACGCCACCACCGAGCGCTGCTCGATCCACTTCTTCGAAATGCTGTCCTTCGGCCGCCGCCAGGTCCGCGGCTTCCTGCATCAGGACGGCGTGATGCGCCATCTGACCGACGTCAGCTACGACTTCACCTACGACGATCAGATGATGCAGAAGACCTTCCAGGCCACGGTCACCGATACCGATGGCCGCAAGCTGCGGGTCGACTGCAAGGCCTTCGCCAACATCCAGCTCGAATTCGATCCGATGGTCTATCTCAACGAGGCCGCGCTGACGCTTGAGATCGACGGCCAGACCGGCACCGGCTGGTGCGAGTTCTGCTGGAACCGCAACTACTACACGTTCGCGCGCGACTACGTGAAGCAGTACGGCTGAACCTAGCCTCAGCGCGGGCTGGACGCGCCGCCGTCGGAGAGTTGCAGCCGGCGGATCGCAAGCTGGGCGGACGGACGATCGTGCACGCCCAGCTTTTCGTAGACGTTGCGGGTATGCCATTTCGCCGTTTCCGGCGAGATGCGCAAGGTCTGGGCGATGCGCTTGGTCGACAGGCCACGGCCGACCAGGAACAGGATTTCCCGCTCGCGCGTGGTGAAGCCCGGGTCCTGGCCGCTCAGGGTCGCGTCGGTCCAGCCGCTGCCGGGCACGATCATTCGCGAGCCTGAAGGCGCCGCCGGAATGCTGGTGGTGCCGGCCGCCTTGAGGCGATCGAGATAGGCGTGCAACGGTGCCGGAACGGCGCGCCGCAGCTCGGCGGATTCGAGCAGCGTGAGATCGCCGATCTGATCGACGATGCTGCGGATCAAGCCCAGCGGCGCGCTGCGCTGCACGACATCGGCCAGTGCTTCGATCGCATTGGCCTTGTCACCAGCAGCCCAGCGAACAACTGCCAGCAAGGTGTCGACGGTGACCTTGACTCTCGTCCATGGCAGCTCGGCAAGCGCCAGCGACAAGGCTTCCGCTTCCCGCAACGCAGTGGTGACATCCTGGCGGCCGATCAGCACCCGAATCTGCGAGACGCGGCTCAGGTAGTTGATCACGCCTTGCGGCGTATCCAGCAGGCCGGCTTCATCGTGGCGCAGTGCGTCCAACCTTCCGCACAGCTCGGCAAGCTCATGGCTTCTGCCGTCGCGCAACGCGATCTGGATCTTCGCAGCCAGCGCGTGGGCGACGATGCGGGGCAGGTGGCTTTCCTCGCCGACGCGCAGCACATCGTCGAGCAGTTCGCTGGCTTCGGCCCCGGCGTTGCGCAGACGCAGGCAGTGCGCCAGCGCGACCCCGGCAGCACTGACACTGCCCGGCGTCGAATACTTCACCCGCAGATGGCTGCGGCCACTGGCCAGGGCCAAGACCTCGTCTATGCGATCGGCTTCATGAAGGATTTCCAGCAGCGGGCCGAGCGCGACGACGACCACCATAGAGCGCCGGCCGCGCAGATCCTCGGCCAGTTTCACGGCGCGGCGGAAGATCGCTTCGGCGGCATCGATCTGCCCTTCGGCGGCATAGCACTCACCGGAAACGATCGAGGCATAGGCATGGACCAGCAGGCCCTGGCCCTGCATCTCGAGGCAGGCCATCCGATACAGCAGCTGGCGGGCTTCGTCGAAACGCCCTTGGCTGAACAGGCACCAGGCCTGGACGCTGGCGCAGCCGGCGCGAACGATGGCGCTTTCCTCGCGCACCGCGGCCGGCACCGCTTCGACGGCGGCCAGCGCCGCATCCGGGTGATCCGAGATCGCCTGGCTGAATGCCGTCGCCGTCATTACTTCAACGTTGAACACCGGATTGCTGCGCGTGGCGGCCAGCAGGCGCGCCGAAGCCAGCACGTCCGACGCGGCATCGGTCTCGTGCATGGTCACCCGCGCCCAGACTTCGGTGAGCTGCAGGCCGGGATGCTGATCGAGATGCTCGGGATGCAGGCGTGCCAGCCAGGCCAGGCAGCGATCCGGGAAACCTTCCATGGCGATGTTGCGGCCTTCGGTTTCCAGTAGCGCACTGGCCTGCACGAGCTCGCCGCTGTCGATCAGGTAGTCGATCGCCAGCGCCGCGTTGCCGTGAGTGCGATACCACTCCGCCAGCCGCCGGCAGATGCTGGCGTAACGGCTGCGGTGCTCGGACTCCATCCGCGCCCGCAGCGCATGACGGACGGCGGGGTGGGCGACATAGCCGCCCTTGCTCAATGCC
Organism: Nevskia ramosa DSM 11499; assembly: GCF_000420645.1. Taxonomy (NCBI): domain Bacteria; kingdom Pseudomonadati; phylum Pseudomonadota; class Gammaproteobacteria; order Nevskiales; family Nevskiaceae; genus Nevskia; species Nevskia ramosa. The sequence continues at coordinate 1,250,586 of NZ_ATVI01000005.1, forward strand.
CGCACCAGCGGATTGCGTCGCGAGATCGCTTCGAGATCGGGGCGGGCGGCCTCGTCATCGGCGACCACGAAGTTCATCAGCGCCTGATCGACCTGAGGCGCCAGCGCCAGCACTTCCACTGCCAGCCGATCGAGCGCTGGCAGCTCGCCGATGATCTCTTCGGCGATGTAGGCGGACAGCTCGCGCCGCGGCATCTGGCCGTCACGCAGCAGCGTTTCCAGCGAGGCTCCCCGACCAAGGTTGGAGACCAGCACGCTGAGCAGACCGGGCCAGCCCTGGGTCTGCTCGAAGACTTCGTTGAGCGCCGCAGCGCCGAGCGACTCGCCCGATTCGCGGATCAGGAACTCGGTCATCTCGGCAAAGCAGAAGGCCAGCTCCGCAGGTTCGATCAGCATCAGCCGGCGCTGCGCGAACAGCGATGCCAGACGCAGGCCCGGGTTGGAGCGCCCGGCCATCACGATCCGCGTCATCGGCGGCAGGTGCTGGAGCAGCTGATCGATCAGCGCCAGATTGTCCGGGTGCCGGATGCAGTGCAGATCGTCGATCAGCAGGGTCAGCGGGGTGTCGAGCAGCGCCAGCGCGTTGACCACGGCGGCGACGAAGTCATCACCGTGGCTGGCCCTGAAACGCACGCCGACTCGGGACAGTGCTTCGCCGAGGTAGAGGGCGAAGCGCTCCGGCGTGTCGGCATCCTTGCCCAGGCTCAGCCATGCGAGCTTGCCCGGCCGGGCGCCGAGTTCTGTGTGCAGGCTGCGCAACAGGCTGGTCTTGGCGTAGCCGGCCGGCGCGAACACCGCGACGATCTGCCCCGGTGCTTCCAGACACTTCAGCGCCCAGTCGCCGAAGCCACTGCGCTTCAGACCGAGCGTCGGCAAGGTCGGTGGCGTCAGGCGGCTTTGCAGGATGCGATCCGGCACGGGGCGGCTACTCGAAGGCTTCGATCGGGCGCTGATTATCCACAAATGGGCTGTCCAACCTGCTTTCGGCGGCCAACCCACCCATCAGGCCACCCCGGGTGGGGGGCGCTGTCCGAATGCACACGGCTAATAATCTCGCTACCCATAAGACCCGGTGGCGGCCGCTTGCATGGTCAGTCACCTTGCTGGAGGAGCCGCAATGAAAGTCCGCGAGATCGACATCGATTTCAGCCAGGCGAAACTGCACTGGACGCCGGAAGACCCCGAGTTCGCGCAGTTCTGGAATGGCACGTCCACCTTCCTGCCTTACCTCGAACCCTTCCTCAACCGGACCGTCCGCGCCGGCATCGACATGCTGCCACCGGAGATGACCGAGCTGCGCGAGGATTGCCGCATCTTCATCGCCCAGGAAGGCCGGCACTACAAGAATCACGCGAAGCTCAACGCCTTCCTGCGCGCCTCCGGCTACCCCGGACTGGCCGCGCGCGAAGCGAAGATGAAAGCGGACTACGAGCGCTTCGAGAAGGAAAAGGGCCACAAGTACTGCATGGGCTACGCCGAAGGCTTCGAGACGCTCGGCCCGATCATCGCCAGCTTCTTTCTGGAAGGGGCCCGCGAACTGGACAAGGCCACGGTCGACGATCCCACCGCCGATCTCTGGCGCTGGCATCTGGCCGAAGAGTACGAGCACCGCCATGTCGCCAACTACCAGTTCCATGCCATCTACAACAGCTACTGGTACCGGCTCTGGGGCATCTGCTACTCGGCCCCGCACATGCTCGGCTACATGATCGGCACCGGCCTGTACATGATCAACGAGGACCGCAAGTCCGGACGGATCAAGGATCCCTGGCGCAGCCGTCTGCGCTTCGCCGGAATGATGGGACGGCTGTTTGCGTACATCGTCCCCCGGGTGATCACCAGCCTGCACCCGAAGTACGACCCCAAGGATCTGCCGGAACCGAAGCGCTGCATGGCCGTGCTCGAACATGCCGAAACGCGCTGGGCCAGAAAGCCGGCATCGGCTGCTGCGCCGGCTGCAGTGTGATCCTGCTGCAACTCGAATCCCTGATCGCTGTATCGACCCTCGAACCAAGCTCCCCATGACTCAGAACATCAAGCACGGCCTGTTCATCATCCTCGGCATCGCCGCGCTGCTGCTGACCTGGCCGCATGCCTTCGACTGGATGCGCAACGGTGGCAACATCCTCAATCCGGTCCAGTTCTTCGGCGATGCCATCAACGCTGGCGGCACCGCCGCGTTCCTGAGCATCGACATGGCCATCGCCTGGCTGGTGTTCATGATCTGGGTGGTGTTCGATGCCAAGCGCATCGGCATGGGTACCAAGTGGGGCTGGTTCTTCGTCGCGATGTCCTACATCGGCGTATCGCTGACCTTCCCGATCTATCTGGTGGTGCGCGAGCGCTATCTGGATTCGAAGGCTCGGACTGCCGGCTGAAGGCCGCAACCACATAAAGCCGTCATCCCCGCGAAGGCGGGGATTCAGTTCTGAAGCGGGGCGCTACGGCACAAACTAGATGCCAGCCTTCGCGGGCACGACGGTTTGCGACTAAAGCCGCGCCAGCGCCTCGAAGCTGTTCAGGTCGCGCACCTGAGCCGCAGTACGCTCGATCCACAGCTTCCACATCTGATCGCCACGCGGCGTGCGCTTGACCGCGCCCAGACCGAAGACGCCGATCTGCAGGCCGTGGATCGCATGGACCCGGTAATCGTCCCAGCAGCGGGCAGCGTCATAGCCGCTTACGCCGTTGGCGACCAGGGCCTGGTGGTAGTGGGCGACCAGGTCGCGTTCATGGGCACGGCGTAGCTCGGTGGTCATGCTGGTGCCCAGCCAGTAGGCCACGTCGATGGTGCCGCGGCCGAAGCCCAGGCCCTGCCAGTCGAGCACCACCACCGGGCTGCCGCCGCCCTTGGCATCGAACAGCACGTTGTCGGCGCGCAGATCGCTGTGCCACAGGCATTGCGGATCGCTGAACACGCGCTTCCAGGCATCGGCGTGGTCGATCAGCTGTGCGGCTTCGCGGAGATCGCTTTCGGGCACCAGATCGCCGCAGAGGTCGGGGAAGGTCTTGACGATCTGGGCGAAGTTGTCGGTGGCGTGCGTGAAGATGCCGATCGGCCCCTTCAGCCAGTCCAGCGCCGCCAGCCGGCTGTCGTGCCAGGTGGCGGCATGCAGCGCGGCGGCTTGTTCGAGGACGCGCGCGGATTCGTCGGCACTGCAGCCGAGCAGCTGATCGACTTGCCGCGCCGGCGCCAGATCTTCCATCAGCAGCACGAAGTCGGTGACGTTGGCCGCCAGTGCCGCGTGCACGGCGGTGGGAATCGACATCGACAGCTGCGGCGCCAGCTCGGTGTAGAAACCGATCTCGCTGCGGTAATAGCCAGAGCGGCTGCCGAACTCGCGGCTGGTGGGATCCTTGGACGCGAACTTGCCGACCAGCGTGGCCGGGCCTGCTCCCGGCGCGTCGTAGCTCAACGTGAACCGGTAGGAATCTCCGAGCTGGCCGGTGCCGCAGGTCGCCCGTTGCACGTCGACAACTTTCGCGGTCTCGTTCAAACGCCCGTTCGCGATCAGCACCGCAGTTAACCACTCGGGCGTGATCTGCTCGACCGGCACGACGGGCTCGAAAGCTGTCTTCATGTTCCTAAGTCCTGACTCAGCGGAGCCGGGACTATGCCCACTTGCTCATCGGCTGACCAGACTTCAGGACGCTGCGCGCTTCGCAGGTTTTGCTGCGGGCGCGCTCATCCGTTCACGCTGCGGCCAGCACGCCCGGAGACGAGGCGATGTAGCGGAGCGCCTGCTCGGTGGAAGCCTCGTGCACCGGGTGGTAGCCGGGCTTGAGGAAGCGCAGCGCCTGACGTGCAAACCAGCTGACCTCGGGCACGTTGCCGCGATCGGCACTGCGCTGCCAGGTGCGCCAGAAACGCAGGCTGAACGGGTTGGCATCGGCGGCAACGAAGCTGGGATCCTGCTCCATCAGACGTGCCGTGCCGACCGTGATGCGCTGAACCAGCAACGGCATGATCAGACCCATGATCAGCGCGCGCATCGGCCAGCGGCCGCCCAGGTGACGATACAGATCAAAGGCCACGGAGCGGTGTTCGATCTCCTCGGCACCGTGCCAGCGGAACAGATCGGCAACCACGGGATCGACGCCGCTTTCCTCCCAGCTCTTCGCTTCGATCACGAAAGTGCCGAGCGCCGCGGTGAAATGCTCGATTGCCGCGACCATGCCGATGCGCGTCACCAGCCACTGGCGTTCCAGCCGCTTCGGCAGCTGGCGCCCGAAGGGGCGGGACTCGAGCACGCGCGTGAACAGGAGCACGTTGGTGCGCTCGAAAGCGCCACCGCTGATGCCGATGCGCTTGAGATAGCCATTGATGGCATCGTGATGCGCGCGGCTGTGCACCGCTTCCTGCTTGATGAACTCCTGCACGTCGGCGCGTAGCTGCGGGTCGTTCACCAACGGCAGCGCTTCGCGGAACAGGCGACAGAAGAAGCGCTCGCCCTCGACCAGCAGGTAGCTGAACTCGTTGATCGCGTGGCTGGTGAAAGGATCGTCGCGCAGCCAGTGCAGCGGTGCGTTCTCCCAGTCGAACTTCACCTTGCGCGAGACGATGGCGGAGCGTGTGGTAGCGGACATGGTTCAGGCTTCCTCGACAGACGTCACGAATTCGGAGACCGCGGCGGCGAACGCCTGCGGATGGGACAGCGGCGCCCAGTGACCGGCGTCGATCACGGTGCGGCGCAGGTTCGGTGTCCAGTCCGCCACGCATTCGAACAGGCGCGCCGGCACGAAGGGATCGCGCTGCATCACCAGCAATTGCACCGGCACTTCGGTGCGACGCGGCTGGGGACGCCGCAGACGCTGCAGCACGTTGGCGCGATACAGGCCGAGGCCGTGCTGGCCGTCGGCCGTTTGCGTGGGCCGCGCTTCGGTCTGGATGCCGTCGATCCGGGCCAGCAGGCGTGGCCAGTTGCGGCCCACCAGCAGCTTCCAGGCGAGCTCCGGCAGCAGCGGCAGCTGGAACACCATGATGTAGGCCGAGCCCAGTATCTGGCTGCCGCATTCGAGCAGATTCCGCGGCGTCGGCTTGCCCAAGCGTTTCTGAAACCACAGACCGGCATGATCCAGCGACGGCGCGGCAGTGCTGTAGGAAGCGATGCGGCCCGCAAGCTGCTCGGACAACAGCGCCTCCCAGGCCTGCAGCGCGCCCCAATCGTGGCCGACCAGATGCAGCGGCGCATGCGGGCTGACGGCGTCCGCAACGGCCGCGAGATCATTGACCAGGTACTTCAAGGCGTAAGCCTCGGTGCCGCGCGGCGCGGACGAACGGCCGGCGCCCCGCACGTCATAGGCGACGACGAAGAAGCGCTTCGCAAGCTGCTCCGCGACGGCGGTCCATACCTCGGCACTATCGGGATAGCCGTGCACCAGCAGCAGGGTGGGACGCGCTTGCCGCGCAGTCGGCTGCCGGCCCCAGGTATAGATCGCGAGCTGAACGCCATCGGAGTCCACGTAGCGGGCCGGTTGCAGCGTGTCTGCTGCGCGGCCTTCGGCCGGCAAGGCCGCGTCGGCGGCGAGGGCGGATTGAGTCATGCGGTGCTTGCTCCGATCAGGAATTGACGCTGCCACTGAATAAACATACCTTGCCATCAATTGATGGCGCAATCAGCCTAAGTTCCCAAATAGAACCTTGTCAAGCTAGACTGCCTCGCAATGGGCAATCCCTTGATCGGAATACGGAAATGAAGTGGCGCGAACTGGACGGCAGCGCCTGCTCGGTGGCTCGCAGCTTGGCCATCGTCGGCGACCGCTGGACCATCTTGATCCTGCGCAATGCCTTCCTGCGCACGCGCCGCTTCGACGATTTCCAGGCTCAGCTCGGCATCACCCGGCACCTGCTGGCAGGCCGGCTGGCCAAGCTGGTCAAGCTCGGCGTGATGAGCAAGGTCGCCTATCAGGAGCGGCCACCGCGCTACGAATACCGGCTCACCGAGATGGGCCGCGACTGGTATTCGGTACAACTCGCGCTGGTGGCCTGGGGCGACCGCTGGCTGGCCGGGGAGGCGGGCGCACCGCTGGAGTTCGTGCACCAGAAGTGCGGCCACAAGTTCCGGCCGGTCACCGTCTGCTCCGAATGCCGGGAGCCGCTCGACGTGCGCGAGATCTCGCCGATCATCGGCCCCGGGTTGCGGCCGCCGAAGCGCGTGCCGGGCTGAAGTTGGCCTCAGGCCTCGGCTTCGGCCAGACGCCGAACGTTGAGCCGCGCCGCGGCCTGATCGACCACAGTTTCCGACATCATCGTCGAACTGATCTGCCGCGCCGTCGCCAGGGTCGCTGCATCAGCCAGTTCGGGACGCCCAGTGCCGAATGGCGGCTCCGGCGCGTACTCAACGATCAGTTCGATCAGGCGTCCGGCGGGTTCGCCACCCCACTCGGCCGCCAGGCGCAGCGCGAAGTCCATGCCTGCGGTCACGCCACCGCCACTCGCACGGTTGCGATCGATGACCACGCGGGCGTCGTCCGGAATCGCGCCGAATTTGCTTAACCACGCTTTGGGGTACCAATGGCAAGCCGATCGGTAACCCTGGAGCAAGCCGGCGGCGCCGACCAGCAGCGATCCGGTGCAGACGCTGGTCACCCACTGGGCCCGCGCGCCGAGCCTCGCGATGAGATCCAGCATCTCCTGATCCTTCAAGGCGTCGAAAGTCGGCTGACCGCCACCGGGCACGAACAGCACGTCCGGCGCCGGTGATGCGTCCTGATAGCTGTGCGTGGCGATGAACTCGAGCCCGGTATCCGTGGCGATCGGGCCTTTGGCCGCGGCAATGAATTCGAACTGCACACCCGGCACGAACTGCCAGACGGTGATCGGCGCGATCATGTCGAGCGAAGTGAATCCCGGATGAAGGACACAGGCGATTTTCATGAGGCGCTCCAGTGGTTGGACCCGTAGCTTTCCTCCAGCGGCAGATCGGTACAAGGACGAATATCCGGTGATTCCGGTCACCGAGAGGACGTCCGGAATCGTCGCCGCTAAGCTCGGAAAGTACGCTCCAGCCTCGTTCGCCCATGACGCCTCGTTCTCCACTCACCATCGGCTTCTTCCTCACGGCCGATTTCGTCCTGCTGGACTTGAGCGGCGCGCTGGAGCCGTTCTATCTCGCCAACGTCGTCGACGGCGAGCGATACCGCCTGCGCGTGCTTTCCAATGCCGGCGGACTGATCAGAAGCTGCGAAGGGGTATTGCTCGACAGCGAACCCGTGACGCTCGATGGTCTCGACACCCTGTTCGTGATCGGCGGCGAACGCGCGGCGCTGTATGACATCCCGCAGGAGCAGGCCGCCGTGGTTCGCGAGGCTTCAGGCCAGATCCGACGCGTGGCCAGCGTCTGCGTCGGCGCCTTCATCCTCGCCGCTGCCGGCCTGCTCGACGGACGACGCGCGACAACGCACTGGCGATACGCAGCGGATCTCCAGGTGCGCTATCCGCGGGTAAGAGTCGACGGCGATCGGATCTTCATCCGCGACGGTGACGTCTGGACTTCGGCAGGCATCAGTGCAGGTATCGACTTGGCGCTGGCCTTGATCGAAGAAGACCTCGGCAGGGACGTGGCCGCATCCGTCGCGCGGCATCTGGTGGTCTCGCATCGCCGGGCCGGCGGCCAACTGCAGTATTCATCCTCCCTGCAACTCGACCCCGATTCGGACCGCATTCGCCGCGTGCTGTCCTTCGTGCGCGAACACCTCGATCAACCTCTGCCCGTCGAAAAGCTGGCCGAGATCGCCAACCTGAGCGTCAGACAGTTCGGCCGCGCCTTCTCGCGCGCCACCGGCACGACACCGGCCAAGGTGGTCGAACGGCTTCGAGTCGAAGCAGCCAAGCCCAGAGTCGAAGACGGCCGCGAATCCCTGGACGCGATCGCCCGCTCGGTAGGATTTGCAGATGCCGACCGCATGCGACACGGCTTTCGTCGCGTGCTTGGGCAGACGCCACGAACCCTGCGCCGGGATGCCTTGGTATCCGTCGCGACGGATGCCGATGACTGACAGCAGGCGCTACTGCGATCCGCTTCGGCTTGTCGCTTCCCGGGCTTTTCGAGGACCGCTCCAGTCAAGCGACTGGGCCCGCTCAGACAATCCACCGCACGAGCCAATCGCTACGCTCACTCGCATCCTTCCTCAGCTCGCGAGCAAGTTTCCATGGAACAGCAAGCATCCCTCTACACGCGACTCGGTGGTTACGACGCCATCTACCAGTTCGCAGCCGCCGCGCTCAGGAAAGCGATGGAGCATCCCGTGATCGGGCATATCTGGGATCACATGTCCGAATCCACGTTCTTCAAGGAGCACATCAATTTCGTTGATTTCCTGTCCGCGCAGTGGGGCGGCAATGTCATGTATCGGGGCAGGGACATGGTCACCGCGCATCGAGGCATGGGCCTCAACGAGGAACACTGGAAGGCGATGTTCGATTGCCTCGAACAGTGCTACGAAGAGTTCGCCTTGCCTCAGGATCTCCGCGTCGAGATCAATGCGACGTTCGAGAAGTTCAAACCGATGGTCGTCGGCAGCCCTTCCTACAGAGACGTGGTGCGCGCACACCCGGAGTTGGATATCACCAAGGGCATGGGCAGTGTCGGTGTGATCTGGCCAAGTCGGCCGAACTCATCCTCGACCAAACCGGGCCACTTGTCGGACGACTAGGTCGTGACGCGGGCTGGGAACGAACTGCGTCCTGAAACATGGGCGCGCGGCCGAGCCGCTGCGGAAAGGCGAACGCCTTCTCCTGCGCTACGGGCTGTAGCTCGCGATGATCGCCGCCGTTGCTGAAACTCCGTTGTCCCAGGCCATTGGCGTGTTCAGCACTTCGATGGTCCGGATGGGCGCATCAGCCGGCACATTGACGACATAGGCATTGAAGCTGTCGCCGTCATTCGGATTGCTCGCCTCCGGATCGAAATCGCCGCGGCTGGGATGTCCGCCCGCCGGATAGTCGAAGTTGCGGAACGCGCCCTGCAACAGCACGCGCCGAATCGTGCCGTTGGTGTAACGGACTCGCAGCGTGTAATCGCAGCCGGAATTGCTGCAATACCAACGACCCTCGCCGGAGCCGTTGTAGGGCGATCGGTAGTGGCGGACCACGATGCGCTGCTCGGGATCTTCGGGATCGATGGTGCGGATCAGATTGCCGGTGAATGCGAGCGGCGGATAGATCTGCGTCGCGCCAGTCGTGCCGGGCCGGCTGATGGTGAGCGCGATGGCATAGACCGGTACGTCACGCGCGATCGGCAGGCCGCCGTCGAAGCCGTACTGCGCGTTGTCCGTGGTGGCAGGGGTGACGTTCACCCAGCGGCGATCGATGCCGTCCCACCGCTTGTAGCCGCCTGCGAAACTGGTGTCCCGGACCACGTAACCGCCGTTGTACGCATGGGCGCCGCTGGCATCCGCCGTGGTCCGACCTTCGAAGTGTCGCTGCATGACGGCGGTGCTGTAATCGGAGAATGTCGCGAAGCGATAGCCATTGGCCTGATCGCCCGATCCGCTCTGCATCGGGTCCTGCTTCACGCAGCGGCGCAGCGCATCGATGGCGCGCGGATGGCCGGCGTAGTCGTCGCTCACACAGCCCGCGTACGTCTCGGCGGTGACCGGAAGGAACGGCGGGAGGAACTCGCGCCGGCTCGCGTCGTAACCCCAGGCCGAGCCATCGAGGCTGCCCCATTCGTAGGGGTACTCGCCGTCATCGAAGGCCTCGCCCGCATGCGGCAAGCCCATGGCGTGGCCCTGTTCGTGGATGAAGATGCCGCGATAGACATCGTCACCGGCGCCGGTATCGCCACCGATCGATCCCAGACCGCCTCCCGAACTGCGGTACTGCCCGGCAGCATTCCGGGCAATCAGCGGCGCGTAGTACTGGAACGCCTGCGGCGAATCGCCGTTCGCGGCCATCATCTTGCCGAGCAGGTTAAGTACGGCACCCAGCTGAGCGAAGCCCTGTGCTGCAGGCGCGTCGGTGTTGGAGACGACTGTGGCCGACGCCGTGCCGCTGGGCGGAATCACCAGCTTCGGCCAGATCACCCGCTGGGCAGGATGGGTATCCACCATCAGCGCCGCCACCGGCCATTTTTCGAATATCTCGTTCACGGTGGCGGCATCCGGCTTGGCGGTCTGCGCGAATGGCCGATCGCTGTCATCTGCCCCGAACAGATAGAACGGTAGTACCCGCACGGTCACGGGCATATCGGCTCCAACCGTCACGCTGCGGTAGGCACTCGGGGTGTAATTGCTCGCGGTGATCCGCAGTTGAAGTCCAGGCTGCAGCCACTCGCCGGGCAAGGTCCCGGTTAAACGGTCATTGCTGTAGGCGGGGCCAGCGGCTTCGGTCGGCGGGAGCCGACTCGTTGAATCGAGCGCGATCTCGCCAAGCTTGCTGCCGCCAAGCCAGCCTTCGATTGCCGGTGCGCGTGCATCGGCCTGAGCAATGCCGACCAGCACCAGCGTCCGGCGCCGGCCGACAAACTCGAGCGTCTCGTTGACCGGCTCGCCGTCCGTGTTGCTCATCGACCACGTCTTTCCAGCTTCCGGCAATACGTGGGTCTGCCCCAGTTCCAGCGCGCTGAAGGTCAGCGGCGTGAACGCGGGCGCGGGCGGCGCGGCTTCATCGGAATCGCTTTCGGCACCGCCGCCCCCACAGGCTGAACACACCAGGCAACAGGCGATCAGCAAAGTCGCATTGAGAGTCGATTTCATCAGTCGTATTGGGTGGCTTGGTTCGACGCGACATTCGAATCAATTCCCCGACCTGGATCAGGCGGTATCCGGCGAATGGTTCCCTCAGCCGCCTGAACGGAAGCCCCGTTCGCTTGATTCGGCGCTACTCCACCAGCAGCGGCGGCACCTTCGGATCGAAATCGATCCATCGTCCGTCGACGATCGAGCCTTCCGTGCATTCGATCTCCGCTCCGCCGTGAGCGCGAAGGATTTCGACGGCTCGACGCTGCTGCTCCATCGTCGGTGCCGAGACCGCGATCAGCGTGCCGCTTCTGCGCGGCGAGGGATGTGCGGTTGGTGCGTCGCTTGGTTGTTCTGCCTTGGCATCGTCATGTTCCGCGCCGGCTACGGCATCGACGAATGCGCCGAAGCTGGCGCCTACGCCGGCGATAGCGCCGGCAGCAGGTCCGAGTGCCGGTGCCGCAGCAACCACGGCTGCAGCGCCGATGGCACCGACCAGGACGCCACTGCTTCCTGTGTCCGCAGCTGCGTGATGCTCCGTGGGGCTCTTCGATCGATCCTGCGAGCTATCGGATTCGGCGGCAGCACCAACGGGGAACATCGCCAGCTGATCCTTCGCGAAGCCGGCTTCGTAGAGATCGGCCAGGCCTTCCTGAGCATCGAGCTGGTGCTCGAAATTGCCGGTGATGATGCCGGTCAAGGCTCCGGGGCTGGTGATGTTGCCGGGAATGGCGCGAGGGCTGCGGTCGATGATCGTATCGGTCATGGCTATTCCAGGGTTATGGCTGCAACTGGCGCAGCATCCCCCGTGCCCGAGTCCTTTAACGTGACGCTGCAATGCGGAACGACAGGGGCGAAGACAACGGGCACGCCGAATGATATTAATCGCGGCCGCCGCGGCACTCTGCAGCTCGTCGAGCGCAGCCCGCCAACGCTTTAAGCTCCGTCTCGTTCCAATTTCACACCAACACCAGGAAATATCTGCCAGGCAATGTCCAGTCATCCTGAGCGACAGATCGACGCGCAAGACACAGCGTCAAGATCTCGTCCGGCGCCCGAGCTTCTCGTTCGCCCCTACACCCAGCCACCGCCGCCGACCCCGATGGGCCGTTTCCTGCGCGGGCTGGTCAACTCCCTTGAAATCGGCGTGGCTCGCGCTTCGCGCTTGCCGGATCTCGGGGTGTACGAAACCCGCGATTTCCCGTGGGCCAGCGCGCTGGAAGCCGGGTGGGGCAGCGTTCGCTCGGAACTCGACCAGGTCATGGTGCAACGTGATCGCATGCCGAGCTTTCACGAGATCATCAGCGAAGTGTCGACGATCACCACCGACGATCGCTGGAAAACCTTCTTCCTGATCGGCGCCGGAATGGACTGCAGCGGCAATGCCGCGCGCTGCCCGGAGACGATGAAGCTGTTGCAGGAGGTGCCGGGCATCGTCACCGCCTTCTTCAGCATTCTCGCTCCGGGCAAGCACATCCCGGCGCATCGCGGCGCCTACAACGGCGTGCTGCGCCTGCATCTTGGTCTGGTGGTGCCGGAGCCACGCGAGCAATGCCGCATTCGCATCGGCGAACGCATCTGCACGTGGCAGGAAGGCAAGGCGCTGATCTTCGATGACACCTTCAATCACGAAGTCTGGAACGACACCGACGGCTGGCGTGTGGTGCTGTTCATCGACTTCGCACGGCCGCTGCGCCAGCCCTGGCATTGGCTAAACCGGTTGCTGATCGGCCTGGGTCCGCTGGCGCCGTTCCTGCGCGAAGCGGGCCGCAAGCAGAAGCGCTGGGAGAAGAAATTCTATTCAGCCGGCGATTAGGACCCCGTTTCTCGTCGTGATGAACGGTGTCCTAACGGCCGGTGCCTTTTCGCTCGTCGATGTCAGCGAACCTGCGCCGACGGCTCGATCGTCTGCCCAGCCGTAGCGCCAGCAGGCCGAGCATCGATGCCAGGCTCAGTACATCGAAACTGCCGCCGCCGTTGCTGGCCGTTGGCTCGTCAGGCGTTGTGGGCGTGGGTGGTGGGGGCGTTACAACCGCCGGAGCCGTGAGGGTGTACTGGTCGATCTGACCGGGCGTCGTCGAGCCCGAAGTGACGACGTCACTGCGAGTGCCATCCGCGGCAAAGGTGGTCAGGGTCAGCCGGTACGGCCCGGTGCCAGTGCCGCGCAGCTGCACGTTGTAGGTATCCAGCGGCAGTCCCAAGGTCCAGCCATAGCTGCCGTCCATATGGCGGAAGCCCAGGGAATTGATGCCGCCATCGAGTTCCTGGGTGACGATCAGGCCGTTGCCGGTCACCACCCGCTGGCCACGCGAGTTGGTGAGGATCACTTCCACCGGGCTTTCGGTGGTCACCATCACGGCATCGGGGGCGAATGGACAGCTCACGGCTGCGGGCGCCGGCGCTGCGGAGGCTCCGCCGAACTCGGCGCTGTTGTAGGCGTAGCGGCCTTCGAAGCCGTAGGTGGCATCGGCACCGCCCGTGGCTTCTTCCTGTGGCCTGCCCGGCGGCGCGCCCGGAAAGTCGCTGGCCTTGGTGCGAAGGTACAAGCCGTCCACAGACGTCGCGAAGTTGAGCGGGATGATCCGGTCAGAAGCGCCGATCATGCTCACCAGATTCAGCGGCGAAGGAAACGGAGTGCCGTTGATGATGATCCCCGTCTGGCGATAGTTGGTCCCTTTGGGATAGACGACGACACCGACATGCCCGGCAGCCAGGCCGCCGGCGCTGTACTGGCCGCTGGTGATGCCGCCGTACGACAGGTTGGCGAATACCTCGGGATGCGCGGCTCGAATCGCTTCGAGCCGATTGAAGATGTCGTCCTTGTACTGGTTGCAACCGCCGGAGCGGATGTCGGTCTCGTAGTTGAAATACGGCGTCAGGACGTCCATCGCGCTGACCGTCGCGGCGTAGGAGCCGCTGCGGAACGGCAGGTCGAGCAGGGCAATGGCCTCGTTGTTGGAGGTGTCGATGTCGTTCGCGGCGCGCACCTGGAACTGCACGCTGCGCAGATCCGTCTGCTGCTCGGAGAGCTGGCCGTTCTGCAGGCTGTCGAGGTCAGTCGCGTTGACGACGCGCACCACGAACTCGATGGTGCTGAAGCTGCCGCTGCCGAGACTGAGTCCCGGGCACTGCACGCTGCCGCCGCGCGAACTGGCAGTGGTGCCCGGAATGCAACGCGTGTCGGAAATGCTTTCGAGTCTGAGCTGAGGAGGAAGCTGAACGGCCAGTTCCACGTTGTCGACCGTGCCGCCGCCGCGGTTCGACAGGGTCGCGCGGTAGATTGCGGACAGCTTGCCGTTATCCCAGTCGGCGTTCTGCATTGTTGCCGTGGCGGTGACGTCGACATCGACGTAGTCGCGCAGGTCACCATCGATCGGCACGTAAAGTTCGGCCGACGCACTGCTGCCAGCAGAACTGTTGCCCCCGGTCTGGGCGACGCCGATCTCCACTCGCAGCTTCACCCAGGTGGGCCCGTAGAGCCCGTCGGGCCGTCGCGGCCCGGTGAAACTCACTTCGCAGGGCAGCGCACTGGCCGCACGCGAAGACCAGATGGTTTCGGTCTTGGTGAATGGACCGCCATAGATGAAGGTATTGAAGTCCGGCGTGTCGCCGCAGGCCACGCGGCCGTCGTAGCCGGTTGAACCGTTCGGGCGGCGGGCAGTGAACAGGGAGCCGAGTCCCTGCGGGTTCCTGTACAAGGCTTGCGCGCACGGCAGTTCCCGGAACCGTTTGCCATCCTGCAGATCGATGGTCGCGCAACCGACGACGGATGCCGTGGACACGCGCGCAAAGCATGGCGACGGCGACCAGATGTCAGTGTCCTTGTCCCAGGTGCTGCACAGCGAGTCCGTGGGATTGGTGGTCACGATCACGTTTCCGCCGAACCCGAAGTGGCCGGCGGCCGAGCCGGAAACCTCGTCGCTCTCGGCCGGGCAGGCGCCGCTCTTCACGCCGCCGACAATCGTGCACGGCGGCAGCGGCAAGTTCGGCGGCGTGTCTGCGCTGGCCCCGGCAGATATGCAGAGAGCGACCAACGCTGCCGCAGGCAGGCCTAAAGCCCCGATTCGCACATTCGATCGCCACATCGCCACTTCTCCCTTACCTGTCAGGAACAGCTCGCTCCTGGTCTTACGCGTCAACTGCGGGAGAAAAGGCTCATCGGGTACGGAAGTAAGTAATCACGCCGGTGATCAACCCAATGATCGGCCCGTTGATCAGCGGTACCATCGCCAGCCACCGGCAAAGATCGATTGAAGACACGGAATGAGGATGGCCGAACCTGAGCCGCCGGCGCCGCCGTCGGAGGTGACCGTACTGCTGCAGCAACTCGGCGGTGGCGACGCAAAGGTTGCCAACGAGCTGGCGCGGCTGGTCTACGACGAATTGCATCGGATCGCCGATCGCGCCATGCGGGGCGAGCGCCCGGATCACACGCTGCAGCCGACGCTGCTGGTCAGCGATGCCTTTCTGAAGCTGGTGGGCCACCGCGATGCTCATTGGCAGAACCGGGCTCAGTTCTATGCCGTCGCGGCGCAGGCGATCCGGCGCATCCTCGTCGATCACGCGCGGGCGCGGCAGCGCGTGAAGCGAAACTTCGGCCTGCGTGTCACCTTGGATGACTCGATTGCTGAGGCGCCCGAACCGGCGCTCGACGTGCTGGCGATCGACGAAGCGCTGGCCAGGCTGGAGGCCGCGGCACCTCGCCAGGCGCAGATCGTCGAGCTGCGCTACTTCGGCGGGCTGGATATCGATGCAACCGCCGAGGCGCTGGGCATTTCGCCCGCCACCGTCAAGCGTGACTGGACCTTTGCCCGCGCCTTCATGCTGCGCGAGCTGCAGGCGAGCCGCTGACGGTGGCGCTGACTCCGGCCCGCATCGAGCGTCTGCAGCAGCTGTTCGAGCAGGCCCTCGCGGTCCGCGTCGACGATCGCCTGGCCTTGCTTGAGCGCGAGACCGGCCCGGATCAGGCCTTGCGCGACGAAGTGCTCGGCCTGATCGCTGCGCACGAGGCCGAGGCGACCCTGCTGAACCGTCCGCTCGACTTCGGCAACGCCAAGGCGGACGAGGTCGACGCTTCGCTCTGGCTGGGTCTAAGAGTCGGCGCCTGGTCGGTGACGCGGCTGATCGGCTTCGGCGGCATGGGCACGGTCTGCGAAGCGGTGCGGGCCGATGCCCAGTTCGAGAAGCGGGCGGCTGTGAAGTTCCTGCACGCCCATGCGCGTCAAGCATCGGCCGCGCAGCGCTTCCGAGTGGAGCGGCAGATCCTTGCCAACCTCGACCATCCGAACGTGGCGACCCTGCTGGATGGCGGGGTAACCGACGACGGCCAGCCCTATCTGGTCATGGAGTACATCGACGGCGAGCCGATTACCGCCTGGGCGGAAGCACGTTCGCTGTCCAGGCCTGCGCGCGTCGAGCTGTTCCTGCAGGTTTGCGCGGCGGTCGAAGCGGCACACCGCAACCTGATCGTCCACCGCGATCTCAAGCCGGGCAACATCCTGGTCACCGCCGAGGGGCGCGTGAAGCTGCTCGATTTCGGCATCGCGCGGCTGCTCGGCGAAGTCGCCGACGAGACCGTCGCTGCGCGTAATGTCGAGCCCGCCTCGTACACGCCCGCTTATGCCGCTCCCGAGCAGATGCGCGGGCAGCCGGTGACCACCGCAGCGGACATATTCGCGCTGGGTGTCGTGCTGTTCCGCTTGCTGACCGGTCGCCTGCCATTCGCGACGCGCGTCGACCCCGACACCGTCGCCGAAGCCGCTGGGCTGGAAGCGGATCTCGACTCGATCATCGCCCGGGCGCTGCAGATCAAGCGTGAGCGCCGCTATTCCACGGTGCAGGAACTGCGCAGCGATCTCGAAGCCTGGCTGAACGGCCTGCCGGTCGCCGCACATGCCGGCGGAAGTGGCTATCGGCTGCACAAGTTCCTGCGCCGCCATCGCGCCGGCAGTGCCATGGCGGCAGTCGCTGCGTCGGCAATCCTCGCGGCTTCCGCAGTCGCGCTCTGGCAGTTCCAGGTGGCGCGCCGGGTGGCTGCCGATCAGCTGCAGCTGAATGCCTTCCTGATGGACGTGCTCAGCATGTCCGATCCCTTCAATGCCGGCGAAGACCTGACGCTGAGCGTCGCCCTTGATCGCGCCGCCGATCGCATCGACGAGCGCTTTGCCGGGCGGCCGGATCTATCGGCGGAAATCCGCTTCGGCATCGGCTACAGCATGGCCAGCCGCTACCGGCTGGAGCAGGCGCAAGTCCAGCTTGATCGGGCGCTGAAGGAGAGCATCGCCGTATTCGGCCCGCAGGAGATCCGGACGCTGCGCGTGATCGAAGGGATCGCCGGTCTGCGGCTCGAGCAGAGCCGGTTCGCAGAAGCCGAAACGGATTACCGGCGGGTGATCGAGGCGCTGGAGACGCAGCGGCAGAAGCGCGATCCGCTGTATGCGAAGGCACTCGGCAATCTCGGCAACCTGTATCTGCAGCAGGAGCGCTACCCGGAAGCGGATCGCGCCTTGCGCCAGGCCGAAGCGGCAGGCGCGGCGCTGGCGTCGCTGGATCCGTATGAACGGGCCGGCATCCTCAGCAACCTCGCGCATGCCGCGCATGGCCTCGTGGATCTTCCTCGCGCCGATCAGTACTACCGCGAGGCGGCGATCGCCTATCGCCAGCTGTTCCCGGAAGGCAGCCCGGACCTCGCCATCCTCTACAACAATCACGCGCTGCTACACGAGGAGCACGGCGACATCCCGAAGGCACTGGCGATGCATCACGAATCGCTGGCCATGCGTCGCAAGGTGTTCCGCGACCAGCATCCGATGATCGTGATCGCGCTGTCGAACATCGCGCGGCTGTCGCTCAACGCAGGTGATCCGGCGGCCTCTCTCCGTTATGCCAGGGAGGGTGCGGCGATGGCGGATCGGGTGTACACCGAACCGAACCGCTTCCAGCCGTCCATCTACTCGACGCTGGCCGCCGCGCAGCTTGCCAACAACGATCTGCCTGCAGCGGGCCGTTCCTGGTCCAGAGCCCGCGACCTGCTCGCATCACTGCCGGACGCGCCGCCAAGCACCGTGCGCTGGGTCGAGGAAGTGCGGGGCCGTCTCTGTCAGCGCAAACCGGCCGAATGCCCGACAGCGGCTGTCAGTTCGTCCGTTCGATCGCCCAGCTGAACAGCTGCGCTTTCTCGCCGAGCAGTATGCAGAACGGTTCGACAGTGCCGCGCCGAGCGAGGTGCCGTCAGCCTCCAGGCGCCGCGCAGACCGGCGCCGGTATCGGCTTGGCATAGCGTGCCGCGATGGTGTTGGCGGCCAGGA
Organism: Nevskia ramosa DSM 11499; assembly: GCF_000420645.1. Taxonomy (NCBI): domain Bacteria; kingdom Pseudomonadati; phylum Pseudomonadota; class Gammaproteobacteria; order Nevskiales; family Nevskiaceae; genus Nevskia; species Nevskia ramosa. Next base: position 1,268,572 of record NZ_ATVI01000005.1, read on the forward strand.
TTTCGGCGGGATCAGCGGCCAGCAGATCGTCGATCACCGAACCGTAGAACTGCACGGCCGGTTCCAGCAGCGCGGCGGACGTGGTGTCCGGCGTGTCGCCTTCGGTGTGGAAGTACAGCGTGGTGCCGGAGATCGAGACGATCGGCACACCGCGCGCGTACATGCGGCGCTGCTCGCCGGGATTGAGAATCGACGGCAGCATGCTCTGCGCCGGGATCAGGCCGCTCGACAACTGCCGCGCCGAGACCAGCCGCTGCAGCACGGGATTTTCCGAGACGAACAGCGTGCGTGCCGGATCGGCGATCGGTGCCGACACGATGTGGCCATCGGCCAGTTGATAGTCGTAGCGGCCGGCGATCGCCGCACCCAGATGCACGTAGGTATAGGTGCTGGCGATCAATGCCGGATGCGCGTCGATGTAGCGCTGCAGACCGAGGAAGCCGACTTCGTGGCCGCCGGTGAACACGAACACCAGGGTCTTGTCGGGTGGCGTGCCTTTGGCGCCGTAACGCTCGGCGTAATAGCGCGCCAGACTCAGCAGGGTGCCGACACCACCGCCACGCTCGGCAGCCGTGGTGAACCAGCCATTGGTTGGCGTGCCGATCACCAGGGTTTCCGCACTGCGGCCGGGAATGGTGGCGATGACGTTCGCCGAGCGGCCGCTGCGGTAGTCGGCATCGAGCGTGAACTGCGCGATGCCACCGGTCTGGCGGCGCACGCGCTGACCATCCTCGGCACCGACGAACAGCACGGGCAGGCCGCAGAGCCCGGCTTCGGATTCGGCATTGGCAGCGACGATCAGATTGGCCGGCCCGGAAATCACCGCGACCACGCCGAGCGCGCCAGCGGCATGCGCGCGCTTGATCACATCGGCGAGATTGCTGAAGTTGCCGCGCGACAGCAGCGCGATGTCGGCCAGCACCAGCCTGCCGGCCACGGAAGCCGCAGCGAAAGCGGCCGGCGTGCCGCTGCCGACATCGACCAGCTCGGCTCGCAGGCCTTCGCTGCCGGTGCGGCCGGAATACCAGTACGGGAACACCTTGATGTCGCTGCCATCGGCCAGGGTCAAGGCCGCTTTGCGCGGCACGAACTGCATGAAGTCGAACGGCTCGACCTCGGTCTGCAGGCCGTAGCTGCGCAGCCTGCCGTCCAGCCAGTCGACCAGCCGCTCGCCGCCCTCGGTGCCCGTGCGATGCAGGCCGATGGCGCTGTAGTCGAGCAGCTGCCGGTAGGCATCGGCACCGGTGCGCGCAGCGGCTGACGGCAGTTCGTCCAGCCCGGCAGGCGCGAGCGCGATGCCATCGGACGTGCAGGCGCCGAGGCCGATCAGGCCGGCTGCGCACAGACCGGCAAGGCCGGAGGAACGGGCGAAGCGGGCGAGGCTGGACGCCGTCTTCGTCACTACCGCCGCTGCCACGATGGCCAGTGCCCGCAGCCAGGCTGGGCGATTCGGGTGATTCATGGTCGTCTGCTCCTGGTTCCAATCAGTTTGGCGGTTGGCGTTGCTGTTTGCGCGGTCAGGCGATCGACGTCCATCTTGTGGTCCGGAACGACGGCTGGCTGGATTCCGCTTAGAATCCGCCGCGCAGGTGCCTGAAGGCTGCTCGGACAGAGCCGTAGGGTGAAACGGGAAGCTCGTTCAATTCGAGCACTGCCCCCGCAACGGTAAGCAGGAAGCTTCGGCACATTGCCACTGGATCGCCACGATCCGGGAAGGCGCCGACGGCCAGGCCTGCGAGTCCGGAGACCGGCCTGCAAAAAACTATCTCCGTGGTCGCGGCGGGCGACTGTACGGGTGTGGCCTTGGCCACGCCGACCACGGCGTTTTTCGTTCTACCGAGACGAACCGTGGCGGCGAGTGGGCAGCTGTGCAAGCGATTGGGCCGAACTTTTCTGGCGATGTCAGCCGGCTGGTCTGCGTGCTCGGCCGCCGATGATCCCGCCGATGCCGCGACTGAACTGCCGACGGTCACCGTGGTCGGCCAGCGCACCGAGTTGCTCGATAGCGGCGTGGTCATCCGGGTGCCGATCGATCCTCTGGTGGCCAGCGATCTGCCCAGCGTGCTGTCGACCTTGCCCGGCGTGCAGGTGCGTTCATCGGGCGGTCTCGGCAGCTACAGCGAAGCCAGCCTGCGCGGCAGTAGCGGCCGGCAGGTGCGCGTCCTGCTCGATGGCCTGCCGCTGGATACCGGCGGTGGCGATGCCAGTTCGCTGTCGCTGATCAGCCCGCTGCTGCTGGAACAGGTCGATGTCTACAAGGGCCGCGTGCCGGCCCAGCTCGGCAGCGGCCTGGCCGGCACCATCAACCTGCGCAGCCGCCGGGAACTGGCGGCGCCGGTGGTCGGCACTGCAGTGCTCGGCAGCTTCGGTCAGAAGCAGGTCGATGTGGCCGCACAGCTCGGCAGCGCGTTCCAGCTTGCACTCGGCGCGCAAGGTGCCGACAACGATTTCGATTATGTCAACAAGTTCAAGGCCTTCGATCCGACTGATCCCGATCGCACTCGAAAGGAGCCGCGGCAGAACGCCGGCACCGAACAGTATTACGGGCAGCTGCGTTACTTCGGGCCGGTGGAAGTCACCCTGAATGCCCTGAACGACTCGCAGCAGTTGCCGACCCGGCTCAATGCCGAAGACACGCAGACCGAGCTCGATACCCAGTCCTACGCGCTGTCGCTGACCAGCCCGCAGGGATCGACCTGGCAGACGGCGTTGTCGCATCGCTACACGCGGGAAATCTATAGCGACCCCGGCAGCCAGCTGGGGCTCGGCGCCCAGGACACACGGTCGGATACCCAACGCAGCCTGGCCAGCATCGGCCGGCGCTTTGGCGACTTCTTTCAGGACACCCTGACGGTCGAGTACGCGGACTACCAGTCGGAAGACAAGTTCGGCGGCGTGCCGACCAGCTCCGCGCGTCGCATCAGCGCCGGCAACGGCTTGGATGCACAGCTGGTCGATGGCAATCGCCACTACAACGCCAGCCTGAATCTCGCCTGGTCACGCGACGTGGCCGATGGCGAGCGCGAGGAGCACACGCGGATCGAACCAGCCGTCGGCGCCACGCAACGCATCGATGCCTGCCTGCTCGCCGCCAATCTCGGCCGTCGCGAACGCCTGCCGACCTTCTTCGAGCGCTATGGCGATCGCGGCCTGTTCCGGGGCAATCCGTCGCTGAAGCCGGAGAGCGCGAACTACGGCGATGTCGGCCTGCGCTGCCAGCCCGGCCCGCGCATTCAGCGCCTGGAACTGACTGTGTTCGGCCAGGACCTGCACGACGCCATCAGTCCCACCTACAACGCTCAGGGCATCGGTCGTTCGATCAACACCGATCAGGCGCTGATCTACGGCGTCGAAGCCGATAGCGCCGCGACCTTGGCCGGCTTCGGCTTGCAGCTCGGCGGCACCTGGCAGCACACGGAAGATCGCAGCCAGGTTCGCGACACCCGTGGCAACCCCTTGCCGGGCCGCTTCAAAACCCAGATCAACGCGCGCATCGAGCGGCGCTGGCAGATGCTGACGTTCTACTACGCCTATCGGCTTGAAGCCGGGCAGTACTACGACAGCACCGGCCTGCTCAAGGCGCCGACCGCGCAGCGTCATGACGTCGGCGTGCGTGGCGCTTTCGCCAAGGTCGGTTGGGCGCTGCAGGCGCTCGATCTCAGCAATCAGCAGGCCGAGCAGTTCAACGGCTATCCGACACCCGGCCGTCGCCTGCTGCTGTCGCTGACTTATCCGCGCAACGAGCCGACCACCGCTCAAGGACCCGCTCAAACCCCTGCTCAAACCGCCGTTCAAACCAATTCCGCTTCACCTGCCGAACCGCTGTCTGATCCATCTACCCAGGGAGTAACCCAGTGACAATGAAAACCCTCAAGACGTGTCTGTTGCTATTGCCAGCCGTGCTGCTGGCGGCTTGCGATGGCGGCAGCAATAACGATGCACCGAACTTCACCGATTCCGCCGTGATCGCCACGCGGGCGACCGATTACAGCAGCGGCGCGGTCTCGCTGATCGCGACCACTGCGCCGTTCGCTGCGCGGAATAGTGTGGCGGCCAGCGCCACCTCGGACCTGTTCGTGCGCAGCGGCGGCGACCATTATTTCGTGGTCAAGCGTTTTCTCACCAACCAGGTTCTGCGCTACTCGGCGAGCAACCCGGCGTTGCCGGTCTACACCTACTCGACGCAGGACGCGACCGACGGCACGATCGAGAGCAATCCCAGCGATCTGCTGATCGTCAGCGATACCAAGGCCTATCTGCTGCGCTACGGCTCCGGCAAGCTGTGGATCGTCAATCCTTCCGCCACCACCGAAGCGGCGTTCAAGATCGGCGAGATCGATCTTTCCGCCTACGACACCTTCGACGGCGTGCCGGAAATGACCGCGGGCATCGTCAGAAATGGCCGCCTGTATGTCGCCATGCAGCGACTGGAAAGCTTTGCATCGGTCAAGACCGGCTACATCGCCGTGATCGATATCGCGACCAATACCGAGATCGATACCAAGCCGACGACCGATGGGCTCAAGGGCATCGAACTGCCGGTACGCGATCCGGTCAGCCTGGCTGGCATTCCAGGCAGCAACAACATCCTCGTGCTGGCCGACGGCGGCTACGGCGGCTTTGACGACGGGTATGCGCAGTTGTACGAGGGCGGCATCGTTCGCATCGACACGGCGGCGAATTCCGCCACCTTGGTATTCGACGATGGCGATGCCACCACGCATCCCTTCGACTTTTTCGCCGATGTCGCCACCGTGACTTCGGATCGCGCCTACTTCATCAGCAGCACCGGTTTCGGCGCCGCGCAGACGCTGTACCGCTTCAATCCGAACACCAACGCAGCGCCAATCGCCGTACCTGGATTCCAGGCTGTGGCAATGGGCTCTCTGGCGGTCGATCCCAACGGCAAGCTCTGGGTCACCCGTACCAGTTCCACTCAGCCGGGCGTCAGCATCCTCGGCTTCACCAGTGGTGCTGAAACCGTGGATGCGTCCCTGATCGACACCGTGCTGACGCCGATCAACATCGACTTCATCACCGTTCCGGTGCTCTGAAGCGAGGCTGTTAGGTAGCTTCCGCCGAGCCGAGATTTCCCGGCTCGGCGTGTTTCGAAACTGAGTTACGGGCCAGCTTGTGCCGGCAACCGCTTCCCGCTGACCAGTAGTGCTTCCTGAATCGGCGCGCCGCTGATCTTCAGCGAAACCGTACGCGCGTTCCGATCGGCCACCACTTCAAGCAGGTTGGCATTGATCGCCGAGATCACGTGCCCGCCGTCGATCTCGACTGAATAGCCGTTCGGATAATGCAGAGTCGGCACATAGATCGTGGTCACCGTTCCGGCTGGCGCGGGCTCGCCTGAAGCGAGCGTCGTCGAGTAGCGAAACGCGAAGCGCTTGCTGCTCGCCTCGAAGGCATAGGCCAGCGGCATGCCAGCGATCGCCTGCGGATAGGGACGTTCCAGCGCGGCGAGCTTGTCGAGCCTGGCGGTATTCAGATCGCGGTCGTCGTCGAACATGCTCTGGGCACCGGTGCCCTGGGCCTGGGTGGTCGGGTCGCCCCAGTTCTTGTACGACCAGTACATCCAGCCAACGAGATTCTCATCGGCCTGCGTTGCCACGCGGGCGGTGGCAATGGCGTCATTGCTGGCACCGAACTCGCTGAGCATCGAGGCCGCACCGAGGCGCGTGGCGACGACATCGGCATTGCGATAAACCCGCTGCTCCATCTTCGCGCAGGTTGTCGAGTCCTTGGCGCCGTAGGCCTGCATCAGGGTCTGGGCGATACAGTAGTTGTGCCAGGACAGGCCCAGCTGCTCATCGTCGATCGGCTGCGTGCCCAGGTGCGAATGGGCGCCGAAGTCGAACAGCACCTGCGGTTCGAGCCAGACGATGTTGTCGGCGTCGACACCGCGAATGCCGGCGAGCACGTGCTCGTACATCGTCTGCAGCTTGTCCTGCTCGAATTTTGCGCAGCCGCCCGGCAGCGCGCACACCGGCCAGGCACTGCCGCTCCAGGGTTCGTTGATCAGGTCGTAGCCCATCAGGTGATCGGCATCGCGCCAGCGGGCGGCGACGGCAATCCAGGCATCACGGTAGGCAGACTGCAGGTTGTTGGTGTTGTTCCACAGCCCGTCGAACGCTTCGTTCACGCGCGGTGTGACGTAACCGATCGGGAAGCCGGCACGGATCAGGCCGCCGGTTTCGGCGGGATGAGCCCATGCCGGAAAACCTTCGCCGGCATAGGCCTCGCCGAACAGGTCCTGATGGAAATCGATCATCACGTAGATGCCGCGAGCGGCCAGCAGCTTGACCACGCGATCGATGCGATCGAGATAGCTGTGGTCGATGACGCCCTGCTGCGGCATGACGCCGGCAAACAGCACGCCCAGGCGCATCGCGTTGAAACCATGCGCCGCCAGCCAGTCGGCATCGGCCGCGGTGAAGCCTTCGAGCGAGTCGGGCGGGGTGTACGGGGCGTGCTTCCAGACGGCGTTGACGCCATGCAGGATCACGACTCTGCCCTGGCGATCAACAAGCCAGCCGCCCTGGTGACGCAGCTGGTCCAGGCTCGGCAGTTTGATCTTCGAAACGGGGCGCGGAGCCGCCGTATAGGCCAGGGTTTCCGGGTGCGAAGTACGAAAGGAAGTGCTCGGCACAGCGCCAGCAACAAGGCTCATGGCCAACAGGGCCCAGATGAATTTCACGGCAGATTCTCGAAGTGCGGCGCTTATCAGCTCAGCGTTGCACTTTAGTGACAATGTTCCGAACTTCGCTACCGCGTTTTCGGAGCCAGCGTTGAAAGCAGGCACTCGGGCGATGAACGGCGGCAGGCGTTCCAGATCGCCGACCAGGATGACGGCACAGCAGAACGGCGCGGAGAAGACGAGAATGCGGTCAGGCTTTCAACCAAGACCCGCCAATGACCGATTCAACTGCCTACACCCCGCCGAAGATCTGGACCTGGGAAAACGAGAACGGCGGACATTTCGCCAGCATCAATCGCCCGATCGCCGGGCCGACCCACGACAAGGAACTGCCAGTCGGCAAGCATCCGCTGCAGCTATATTCGCTGGCGACGCCGAATGGCGTGAAGGTCACCCTGATGCTCGAAGAACTGCTGGCCGCCGGCCATGCCGGTGCCGAGTACGACGCTTGGCTGATCCGCATTCTGGAAGGCGACCAGTTCTCCAGCGGCTATGTCCTGGCCAACCCGAACTCGAAGATTCCGGTGCTGGTGGATCACGGCACGCAGTCGCCGATCCGGGTGTTCGAGTCCGGTTCGATCCTGCTGTACCTCGCCGAGAAGTTCGGCGCCTTCCTGCCGACCAGCGCCTATGAGCGCACGCAGGCCTTGAACTGGCTGTTCTGGCAGATGGGCAGCGCGCCGTATCTCGGCGGCGGCTTCGGCCATTTCTATGCTTATGCGCCGTCGAAGATGGAGTACCCGATCAATCGCTTCACGATGGAAGTGAAGCGCCAGCTCGACGTGTTGAACCGGCAGCTCGGCGAACATCAGTATCTGGCCGGTTCCGAGTACTCGATCGCCGACATGGCCGTGTGGCCCTGGTATGGCGGCCTGGTGCTGGGACGGCTGTACGGCGCCGCCGAGTTCCTGCAGGCCGAGAGCTACGAGCACGTCATGCGCTGGGCCCGGGAGATCGATGCGCGGCCTGCCGCCAAGCGTGGCCAGATGGTCAACCGCAACTGGGGCGAGCCTGCCGGTCAGCTGGTCGAACGTCATGACGCCAGCGACTTCGAGCTGCGCACGCAGGACAAGATCGGCGCGAAGCCTTGATCGGCACGGCGGTCGCGGTGCCGGCAAACCTGTAGCGCGGTTACCGCACCGCGCAGCGACGTCCTGTCCGGGCAGCAGGGCCGGCCGGCCCGCAGATCATCATGACAGCGGCAGCGGCGATCGCCATCAGCGCTTTCCTGGGTTCACCCGCTCTGGCTCGAATCGCCAGCGTGTGAACCACGGCGGTGGCGATGCTTGCCAGCGTGGCCGGATCGCTTGCTTCCGGCAGCTCGCCGATCTGCCGGGCATGGAGCAGACGAGCGCACACCAGTCGATCGAACTCGGTAACCGCTGCACGGAGCAGCGAGCGAATCTCGTCGTCGTCCATCGCTTCCGGCACCGCCGTGCTGATCATGAAGCAGCCGCGTGCGTTGGCTGCCTTCGGCAGATAGACCGTCAGCGTGAATTCGTAGAGCTGCGTCAGCGCCACGGCGAGTGGAAGGTCGTAGTCGAGCGCAGCGGCGATGGCCTGGCTCGATTGCTCGATGTATTGGCCGAGCGCAGCGAGATACAACGCTCGCTTGTCGCCGAAGGCCAGATAGAGGCTGGGGCGATTCATGTCGGTGGCTTCGCAGAGCCGATCCAGCGAAGTCCCGGAGAAGCCCGTCGACCAGAACGCATCGGTGGCGCGTGCGAGCGCCACGTCTGGATCGTAGTTTCGAGGACGGCCCCGCGATCGGCTGGTTTCGTTTTGTACCATCTTGCACAAATATTGAGGGCGTGAACTAATACTGTACCAACCAGTAAGAAAACCGACCAGCTTTCGCAATACCTGCGGATCGCGGCGGTCCACGGGGAGCGACCTTGGCAATCGACGAGATCAAGCACTGCCGCATCGAATCGAACGGCCTGGACGTGGGCTATGTCAGCCGCGGGGAAGGGCCGCTGGTGATGTTCCTTCACGGCTTCCCGGATACCTACCGCGGCTTCCTGCCGATCCTCGATCAGGTAGCGGCTGCGGGTTATCGAGCCGTGGCACCAGCCCTTCGCGGCTATGCGCACAGCGCGATCGCGCCGGATGGCGACTACCGCGTGGAAGCTTCGGCCAAGGATGTTCTTGGCATTGCCGATGCGCTCGGCGCCGATCGCTTTTCGATCGTCGGCCATGACTGGGGCGCCGTCACCGCTTACGCCACATCCAACCTGGCACCGGAGCGCATTGCCCGAATGATCACGGCGGGTGTGCCGCATACCGGACATTTCCTGCTCAACATCCGGCTTCGGCAACTGATTCGATCCAGCTACATGCTGCGCTTCCAGCTGCCGTGGCTGCCCGAGTGGGAAATCCCGCGCAAGGATTTCGCGTGGATCGAAGAACTCATCCGCGAATGGTCTCCAGGCTGGAACTTCGGGGAGGCAGAAATGCGTCCACTGAAGGACAACTTCGAGGACCCGCAACGGCTGAAGGCAGCACTCTCGTACTACCGACAGCTTCCCCGCAGCCTCATCAGCTCCCCGTCACGGCGGCTGATCTTCGCGCCGGTCGCGACGCCCACCCGCATGCTCTACGGCCTGCGCGACGGCTGTATCGGCCCTGAGCTGTTCCAAAGCCAGGAGCGGCGGTTCTCCAAGGGGCTGGACCTGATCCCGCTGGACGCAGGGCACTTCATGCAATGGGAGCAGCCTGATGTCTTCGCTAGGCTGGTGATCGATTTTCTGAAAGCGGCTTGAAGCGCGCTTCACACCATTGGAGATAGCCGTGAACGTGATCGATACCTTGACCCGGCGAAACGCAGCCTTCTCCATCAGCGGCTTTTTGCCCGACCTGAAGATTCTGCCGTCGATGGCCACACTGATCATCGGCTGCGTCGATCCCCGCGTCGATCCCGTCGACATCTTCAAGCTGCAGGCCGGCGAAGCCGCGGTCATCCGCAACATCGGCGGTCGAGTCGACAAGACCGTCTTTCAGACCATGGCGGTGCTCCGTGCCGTGGCGCAGGCCGCCGGCAAGGACGTGGGCGCGGGATGGAACCTCATCGTTCTGCATCACACCGATTGCGGCATCACCGGCTGCTTTCATCACGCGCCGGAACTGCTGGCGAAGTATCTCGGCGTGGCCGTCACCGATCTCGACGCATTGGCCGTCACTGATCCCTACAAGGCGGTTGCCATCGATGTCGCCGCCTTGAAAGCCAATCCTCAGCTGCCCGGCGGCTTCACGGTCACCGGCCTCGTCTACGACGTCATGACCGGTCGCGTCGAAACCGTTGTGCCGCCGGCTCTCCTGCGTGCCGAAACCAAGTCCTGATGGATGACCTGCCGATCAGCCGGTCGGACCATCTGCCGTCTGCGCCACCCGCAACAAGGTCTCGACGAAGTTCCTGCTGACCGGGTCATCGTCATCACGTGGTCTGAGGATGCCGAGCTCGATCGCTGCGGCCGCCCCTTGCAGCGGCCGGTACTGAACGCCTTGCCGGCGCAGGTTCTGCACGGAGGCCGGAACCAGCGCGAAGCCCATGCCGCAGGCGACGAGGCTGATCACGGTCTGCATCTGGCGCGCTTGCTGGGTGATCCGTGGCGCGAAACCCACGGCGCGGCACTCGCCGATGATCAGGTCGAACAGGCCCGGAGCGATGTCTCGTGGCGGGATGATGAAGCTTTCGTTCGCCAGGGTCTTGAGGTCCACCGCCTTGTCGCCTCGGGTCAGGCGATGCCCGGTCGGCGCCGCCAGCATCAGCTGCTCCTGGGCCACGGCTTCGAAATGCAGATCCGGTGCGTCGAGCGGCCCGAGACCGATGCCGAGATCGAGGCGGGCGGCGCGGATCTCGCGAACCTGGGCATCCGTGGTCAGTTCGTGGAGATGCACTTCCACACCCGGATACAGGCTGCGGAACTCCTTCAGTGCCGGCGGCAGGATGCCGTAGTCGGCGATCGACACGAAGCCGATCGACAGGGTGCCGACATCGCCCCGTCCGGCATTGCGAGCCATCTCCTTGCCGCGCTCGAGCCGCGCCAGCACGGCACGCATCTCGTCGAAGAACACCTGGCCAGCGGCGGTCAGGCTGACGCCGCGATTGGTCCGGTCCAGCAGCCGCACACCCAGTTCATCCTCGAGCGCTTTGAGCTGGGTCGACAACGGTGGCTGCGACACATGCAGGCGCAGCGCTGCTCGCGAGAAGCTGCGCTCCTCGGCAACGGCGATGAAGTACTTGAGCTGGCGCAGATCCACTATTCGTGACTCCTATACCGGACGGCCGTAATTGGTATTGGCCAGTATAGAAGACGCCGACCAGAATCCTGTCATCGCCGCACCGCCGGCAGCACAACAGGATGTTACCGATGCCCGCTCTCCGCTCCCGCACCAGTACCGCTGGCCGCAATATGGCTGGCGCCCGCGCGCTGTGGCGAGCCACCGGCATGAAGGATGGCGACTTCGGCAAGCCGATCATCGCGGTGGCCAATTCCTTCACCCAGTTCGTGCCCGGCCATGTGCATCTGAAGGACCTCGGCCAGCTGGTGATCAGCGAGATCGACAAGGCCGGCGGCGTCGGCAAGGAGTTCAACACCATCGCCGTCGACGACGGCATCGCCATGGGTCACGACGGCATGCTCTACAGCCTGCCGTCGCGTGATCTGATCGCCGACAGCATCGAATTCATGTGCAACGCGCACACTGCGGATGCTCTGGTCTGCATCTCGAACTGCGACAAGATCACGCCGGGCATGCTGATGGCCGCACTCCGCCTGAACATCCCGGTGATCTTCGTCTCCGGCGGGCCGATGGAAGCCGGCCGCACGATGCTCGCCGGCAAGCCGGTGTCGCTGGACTTGATCGATGCGATGGTCGCTGCCGCCGATGACCGGGTATCCGATGCCGACGTGCAGACCATCGAGCGCTCGGCGTGCCCCACCTGCGGCTCCTGCTCGGGCATGTTCACCGCCAATTCGATGAACTGCCTGACTGAGGCGCTGGGCCTGGCGCTGCCCGGCAACGGTTCGCTGCTGGCCACCCATGCCGATCGCGAAAAGCTGTTCCGTGAAGCCGGACGCCGGATCGTCGAACTGGCCTTGCGCTACTACCGGGACGACGACGAGCGCGCGCTGCCGCGCAGCATTGCCAGCCAGGCGGCGTTCGAGAATGCGATGTCGCTGGACATCGCGATGGGCGGTTCCAGCAACACCGTGCTGCACCTGCTTGCCGCGGCACAGGAAGGCGGCATCGATTTCACGATGCAGGACATCGATCGGCTGTCGCGACGGGTGCCGACCTTGTGCAAGGTCGCACCTTCAAGCTCGATGCATCTGGAAGACGTGCATCGCGCCGGCGGCGTCATGGCCATCCTCGGCGAACTGGATCGCGCCGGCTTGCTCGATACGTCGCTGCCCACGGTGCACTCGACCACGCTGGCCACGGCACTCGAGCGCTGGGATGTGGCGCGCAGCAGCGATGCCGACGTGCAGACGTTCTTTCGCGCCGGCCCTGCCGGCATCCCGACCCAGCGCGCGTTCTCGCAGGACTGTCGGTATCCAGACCTCGATCTCGATCGCGCGAAGGGCTGCATACGCTCGGCAGCTTCCGCCTTCAGTGCCGATGGCGGTCTCGCGGTGCTGTCCGGCAACCTCGCGGAGCGCGGCTGCATCGTCAAGACCGCCGGGGTCGACGAAAGCCTGCTGGTGTTCCGTGGCCCGGCGATAGTCTTCGAAAGTCAGGACGCGGCGGTGGAAGCGATTCTCGCCAGCCGGGTGAAAGCCGGCGATGCGGTGATCATCCGCTACGAAGGTCCGCGCGGCGGCCCCGGCATGCAGGAGATGCTCTATCCGACCAGCTATCTGAAGTCGAAGGGCCTCGGCAAGCACTGCGCGCTGATCACCGATGGCCGCTTCTCCGGTGGCACCGCGGGGCTATCCATCGGCCATGTATCACCCGAGGCCGCCGAGGGCGGCAGCATCGCGCTGATCGAGACCGGCGACGTGATCCTGATCGACATTCCGCAACGGATCATTCGCGTGGAGATCGACGACGCCACGCTGGCGCAGCGTCGCGCGGCGCAGCTTGCGAAAGGCTGGAAGCCGGCGTCGCCTCGCAAGCGGCAAGTCAGCACCGCACTGAAGGTCTATGCCGCCTTGACCACCAGCGCCGACAAGGGCGCGGTGCGGAATCGGGACTTGCTCGACGCCTGATTCGCGCAACCGACGAGCAAGCGCTCAGTGCGCCAACGCGTAGTCGATCGCGGCAGTCACTGCAGCCACCTGCGCGGCGACGCATTGCTCGGGACTTGCGCGCGGGCTGTCCGGATAGACCTCGGTCGTGGTCTTGTAGCGGGCCGTGGTGACGCTGGCGCAGAGCCCGAGCCGCTTCAGCGGATAGCGGATCACGCCGGGCGCAACAACTGCCGATCCGATGATCTTGCCGTCGCCGTCGGACGGGGCGATGTGGGTAACCGCGGCCACCGCGGCAATCACGGCTTGCTGGAACGCAGGCTGCGGTTGCTCGACATCGTCGACCAGATAGAAGCCATCGGGAATCTCGCCCGGAACATGCGCGATGCCATCGCGAGCCGCGAGAGCCGGACGAAACTCGGACTCGTCGGTATCGGTGGTTTCATGAAGATCGACATGCACGATCACGCGCTCGCGCAGCGGCGCGACGAGGCGCATCAGCGCTTCCGCTTCCTGCGCCGGGCTGGGCTCGCGGAACGACCGGTTCGGGTCGACGGCATGCATGTTCCAGCGCTGGATCGTCTCGTAGCCCCAGGGGCTGACACAGGGCGCGACGATCAGATTGACCCGGCCGAGACAGGGCGCGGCGTGGCGATCGAGAAAGCGCAGGGCGCCCAGAACGCCGCTGGTTTCGTAGCCGTGGACGCCGCCGGTGACCAGCACGCAGGGCAGGTCGTCATGCCAGTCAAGGCTCTTGACGGCAAACAGCGGGTAGCGCGCCGGGTGATAGTCCAGTCGTCCGTACTGCACCACCTCGTAGCGGGAGCGCAGCGTTTCGATGGCCTGCAGCACGTCCGTCTCATAGCTGCGCTTGCAGGTCTGTCGCGCTCGCCAGGCCGACACTTCGGCAGCACCCCAAGGCTGTCCGGGAGTGCCGATCGGGTAGGGATCATGGGCGGCCATCAGCTCACTCGCTCTGCTTGCAGGGGTGGAAGGACGTTAGCACCCCTCCGTCATCGGCTGCGCCCCAATCGCATGCCGCAGCGCTTCGGGCAGACCCTTTACGTCCGGCGGCAGGATCGGCGCTTGCTGACTTCAGCGCATACCGGTCCAACAGGAGATACGTGATGGCATTTACGTTGATGAAACTGCCTTTCGACATGGAAGCGCTGCAGCCGACGCTCTCGAAGGAAACGCTGGAATTCCATTACGGCAAGCACCACAAGACCTATGTCGAAACGGCCAACAAGCTGATCGTCGGCACCGAGTTCGAGAACGCTTCCCTGGAGGAAACCGTCAAGCGCTCCTCGGGCAAGCTTTTCAACAATACCGCCCAGATCTGGAATCACGATTTCTACTGGAACAGCCTGACACCGGACGCCATCGGCCCCGGTGACAAGATCGGCTCGGCCTTGAGCCAGAGTTTCGGCAGCGTCAAGGCTTTCAAGAAGACGTTCGAAGAGACCGCCGTCGGGAATTTCGGCTCGGGCTGGACCTGGCTCGTGCAGAAGCCCGATGGCAGCCTCGCAATCGTCAACACCCAGGGTGCCGCCACCCCGCTGACCACCGACGACAAGGCGCTCCTGACCTGCGACGTCTGGGAGCACGCCTACTACATCGACTATCGAAACGCCCGGCCCAAATACCTGGAAGGCTACTGGAGCATCGCCAACTGGAGCTTCGCCGAAAGCCGGCTTGGCTGATTCATCGACTCCGGTTTCCCGGGGCATTTTCCAGGCGGGCGCAAATGGGCAACGGCTTTCAGCAGGGCAGAAATCGATCGAATGCTGGAAGCTTGCTGGAGAGTGCCCGGCTGCTGACCAGCAATGCCGCAGAGCTGGTGGAATGTGTCAAGACTTACCGCGCACACATCGCTGGCATCCGTATTGAGATCGAGCAGATCCGCGATGGCGCAGCCCGCGCGCGGCGGGGTGATTGGGGTGCCTTGCCGGCCCGCGGCGAAGAGCACGCCGACGCAGTTTCCGAACCCCGAGCCGATCCATCGTCGCGTGATCCTCACGATCCAAAGGGCAGAGCGGTGATCGTGACGGCTCTGCTCGTGGTGTTCATCGGCATCATCGGCCGCGCTTCACGCAGGCAGTCCTGAAGGCCGTCATGGGTCTGTCGAACCTCAGCATGCCCAGCCCGGAGCGGCTGTCGGCCCTGGAGGCGGGACTGATTCATGTCAGTGATCGGAAGCCCGGCATCATCCGCGAACGGCACGGCGACGGCTTTCGTTACCGCGGCAAGGATGGCGTCTTGATTGCCGATGAAAACCTGCTGACGCGTCTGCGGAAGCTCGCCATTCCGCCAGCCTATGAACAGGTCTGGATCTGTCCTCATCCCAACGGCCACCTCCAGGCGACTGGGCGCGATGCCCGCGGCCGGAAGCAGTATCGGTATCACGTCCGCTGGCGGACAGTCCGCGACACCAGCAAGTACGACCGCATGCAGGCGTTCGGCTTGCGCCTGCCAGCGATCCGGCGGCGAGTCGAACAGGATCTGCGTCTTCCCGGATTGCCGCGCGAGAAGGTTCTCGCGGTCATTCTTCGCCTGCTCGAGACGACGCTGATCCGCGTCGGCAATGACGAGTATGCACGCGACAACGGCAGCTTCGGCCTGACCACGCTGCGCAATCGTCACGTCGATATTGCCGGCGGCCGTTTGCGCTTCTCGTTCGTCGGCAAGAGCGGCATCCGCCACGAGGCGGGTGTTGAAGATGCGCGGCTGGTTCGCATCATCAAGCGCTGCATGGAATTGCCGGGTCAGGAGCTGTTCCAGTACCTCGACGAAAGCGGCGAGCGTCGCACCCTGGGCTCTGCAGACGTCAACGACTATCTGCGAAATGCCTCCGGCGCCGAGTTCACGGCGAAGGATTACCGAACCTGGGCCGGCAGTGTCATGGCCTATCGGGCCCTGTGCAAACCGCTGGGCCAATCAGCGGAAGAATTGCCGACGGTGCGTCGTGTCGTCGAGGTCATCAAGGACATCGCTGCGGGCCTTGGCAACACGCCTGCGGTCTGTCGCAAGTGCTATGTGCATCCGGCGGTGCTGGATGCCTACATGGACGGCCGCTTGGGCAACGTGATTCCGGCAAAACCCAAACGTGGCCTGAAGATCGACGAAGCTGCATTCCTGCAATTCATCAGCGCGCTGACCAGCCGCCGTACTGCCAGGAAGCCGGCAACGAAGTAGCGGCAGCAGCCCGCGGGCCAATCAGGGGCGGGCATGCGCGGTGCACATGACGTTGTGAACAGCTTGTCATCAGCGAGCCCGCATCCCACCGCCGTGCCAGGACAGCCATCAAGAATGAGTCAATTACAAGGTCGTGCCCAAGGCATCGACGTTGCCCATGTGCTGAAGAACATCGCCTGGGCGGTCGGCCTGATCGTGCTGTTTGCCGTGGTCGGCCGCTTTCTTCTGCTGGTGTTCGCAGCCGCCCTGATCGCCGTGGCATTCAGCATTCTGGCCAGATTGGTCAAGCGATGGACCGGCATGTCGACCACAGCCGCTCTCGGCATCGTCTGCGTGGTGATACTGGCACTGCTGGTCGTGCTGGGCATCTTCAGCGGCCCGAGTCTGATCGACCAGGGCCAGCAACTCGGCACGCAGTTGATGACCTGGCAGAAGGAAACGCACGGATGGCTCGGCCAACGTGGCTGGGGTCGGCAACTGCTCGAACGACTCAACTCGGGACAAGGCACTGAAGCCGTGAGTCAGGCGGGCGGGGCCGTGATGGGGATCTTCGGTGCGCTCGGCGCATTGCTGGTCGCCGTTGCGGCAGCGCTGTACTTCGCCGGCGATCCCGGCTTGTACGTCCACGGCGTGATCCGGCTGTTTCCGCCGGAACGTCGTGAGCGCATGCGCGAGATCTTCGACGCCTGCGGCGCAACGCTGAGCCGCTGGTTGCTGGGTCAGGCCATCGGCATGGCTTTCGTCACGATACTGGTCTATGTCGGCCTGACGGTACTGGGCGTGCCGCTGGCGCCACTGCTGGCGCTGATTGCCGGCTTGCTGAATTTCGTGCCGTACGTCGGCGCCTTCGCCGGTTCGGTACCGGCGCTGATGGTGGCCGCCAATGGCGATCCGCAAACGATGATCTGGGTCGCCGTGCTGTTCCTGGCCGTGCAGATGATCCACGGCTACGTCATCGATCCGCGCATTCAGGAAAAGACCGCCAGTCTGCCGCCGGCCATGTCGATCCTGTCGCAGACCGTGCTCGGCATGCTGTTCGGCATCATCGGCATCGTGCTGGCAACGCCGATCCTCGCCGTGCTCATCACCATTGTCCGCATGGCCTATGTCGAGGACGTGCTGGAGCAACCCAAGGAGGCGGTGGATGACTCGCTTGCCGTCGCAGACGAGCCCGCCGCTGCTCTGGAGCAAGCTTAGCCAGCGCGTTTCCGTTTCGGCTTGCTGGCGGCTTTTTCGGCCGCCGCAGGCTGCGCATGACCGGCTCCTTGCTTGCGCTTCGCCAGGCTGTTGGCAAGGAGTTCGGTCAGGTCGATGACGTTCGAGCCCCGTGCTTCGGTCGGGGCTTCTTCGATCGGCTCCACATGCTCGGTTTCGCCTGCCTTGATCTTCCGACTGACCAGCTTGTTGATCGCCGTGCTGAAGCTGTCGGTGTAGTCCTTGTGCTGCCATTTCGCGGTCATGTCGTGGATGAGCTGGGCGCCCATCTTCAGTTCACCGGCCTTGAGGCTGGCGGCAGCTTTTCCGGCGGCCGGAAGCTTCAAGCCTTCGGTCGAACGGATCTCGCTTTCCCAGCGGATGGTGTTGAGCATCAAGGCTGAACCGAGCGGCATCAAGGCCGCCAGATGTTCCTTGGTGTGCATGATGATCCGGGCGATGCCGATCACGTCGGCGGTCAGCATCGATTCGCGCAGCAGCGCGTAGACCTTCCCGCTCTTGCCGACCGGCTCGAGGATGTACGGCTTCTCCAGCAGCGGGAAGGCGATCTCGCTGGCCTTGACGAAGCATTCGATCTCGATGGTCTGAGTCGATTTCGGGAAGGCCGCCTTGATCTCGTCTTCGCTGAGCACGACGTATTCGCCATCTTCCTGCTTGATGCCCTTGACGACGTTTTCCTTGGCGATATCACGGCCGGTGCGCTTGTTGACGCGCTTGTAGCCCACCGGGTCCATCGAGCGTTTGTCGAGCCAGTCGAAATCGATGCCGCTGTCCTCGGTCGCGGGATACAGGGCTATGGGGATGTGCACGAGCCCGAAGGTGATCGCACCTTTCCATACGGGACGCGGCATGGGGTTTCTCCTAGGGTGAACAAGTGGGTGGCAGTTCAGGCTTTGTAGTCCAGCAACTTCATCGCCGCCGTCAGGCTGCAGGCGGAATCGGCGTAGTCCTTCCAGGGATCGTTGCCGCGATCGAGGCGGGTATGGACGCTGGCCACCGTCCAGTGATCGCCGCCACGCAGCGACGCCAGTTCCTGCCAGTTCACCGGTACCGAAATGCCGAGGCCGGATCGGGCGCGTGCCGACCAGGCCGAGACGGTGCTGGCACCGGGACCGTTGCGCAGGTAATCGATGTAGATCTTGCCGATGCGATTCTTCGGGCCACTCTTGGCGACGAAGCGCTGAGGCAGCGCCTTTGCCAGATGCTGGACGACCGTCTGCGCGAAGCCTTTGACCGTGTCCCGGTCATGGCGCCTGAGCAGCGGCACGACCACGTGCAGACCCTTGCCGCCGCTGGTCTTCAGGAAGCCCGGCAAGCCGAGCTGCTTCAGGAAGGCATGCATCAGTTCCGCGGCTTCCTGCACCTGCGGCCAGGCGATGCCGGCACCGGGGTCAAGATCGAAGATCATGCGGTCGGCACGCGCCACCGAACGGTTCGAGGTGTTCAGCGTGTGGAACTCGACGACGTTCCATTGCGCCGCCGACAGCAGGCCCGCCTTGTTGGTCACTTCAAGCATCGGCGGATGCTCGGGGTCGAGCCTGGTATCGAGCTTGCGAACGCCGGGCAGCTTTTCCGTCCCGGCATGCTTCTGGAAGAACTGCTGTCCGGCAACGCCATCCGGTGCGCGCAGCAGTGCTACCGGCCGGCCTTTCAGATGATCGATCATCAGATCGCCGACCAGGCCGTAATAGCGGACCAGGTCGAGCTTGGTGGTGCCGGTCTGCGTATCGATGACGCGCTCAGGATGGGTGACCTTGAGGCGCGACGCCGGGGCAGTGCCTTTCATGTCGATGCTCTTTTCGCGGACGATCGCCGCTGCGGGTTTGTCGGCTCGCAAGCCCCGGAATACGGCATGCCGCAGCTGGCCCTGCGCGGTCCACTGCGCGAAGGACACTTCGGCAATCAGCTTGGGCGTGACCCAGTGCGGCTTGCCGTCGACTTTCGGTGTCCTGGCCAAGGGGCATTGCTTGATGGTCAGTTTCTCGAGCTGGCTCGTCAGTCCCAGCAGGCGCCGCCGATCGAAACCGCTGCCGACCTTGCCGGCATAGCGAAGCGCGCCTTTCTCGTCATGCACGGCGAGCAGCAGCGCGCCGAAGCCGCTGCGCGAGCCTTGCGGATCGGTGTAGCCGACGATCACGAACTCCTGCCGCTGGCCGCATTTCAGCTTGATCCAGTCCGGCGAGCGCCGCGAGACGTAATTCGAATCGCCGCGCTTGGCGATGATGCCTTCCAGACCGAGCCGGCAGGCAGAGACTTTCACGCTCTCCGGGTCACCGTCGAAGGCGCCGCTGAAACGAATCTGCTCGGATCGCGTTGTGCCTTTTGCGTCGGTGAGCAGGCTTTGCAGCAGCGCGCGCCGCGCGTCCAGTCTCGTCTTGCGCAGGTCATGGCCGTCCAGGAACGGCAGATCGAACAGATAGAGGATGAGACCTTCGGGCGTCTCCGATTCCAGCGCCTGTTGCAGGGCGCCGAAGTCCGGTACGCCCTGATCGTTCGGCACGACGATCTCGCCGTCATACCAGCCCGGCGGCAGCTTCAGCTTCGCAATGGCCGCCTGAACCGGCAGCAGCTTCGACGTCCAGTCGTTGCCATTCCGGGTGTAAAGCCGGATCTCCTTCTGATCGATCCGTGTCAGCAGCCGATAGCCATCGAACTTGATTTCGAAGATCCAGCCGTCGGCAGCGGGCGGTGGCTTGTCGACGAGCGTCGCCAGTTGCGGCGACAGCTTGGCTGGCAGCCGGGCTTTCACCGTACCTGCCGGCCAGTCGCCCAGCGGCTTGGCGCGCTTGGATTTCGCGGCGACTCGCGGCGCTGAGCCGGCGGGCTTGACGCTGTCCGGCAATTCATCGACCACACTGTAGTCCGCCGATGAGCGCACGAACTCGTCCTTTTCCTTGATCAGCAGCCAGGGCGTCTGCTTCTCGCTCTTGCCCTTGATCCGCACCAGCACCCAGCGGCCGTGCAGCTTCTGCCCGGTCAGCGTGAATTTCAGATTGCCGGCGCGGAACGCCTTGCGCGGATCGCTGACCGGATGCCAGCTGCCGGCATCCCAGACGATGACCTTGCCGGCGCCGTACTGCTTCGCGGGGATGGTGCCCTCGAAGCTCGAATAGGAGATCGGGTGGTCTTCCACTTCGATGGCCATGCGCTTGACCGCGGGATCGAAACTCGGACCCTTCGGCACCGCCCAGCTTTTCATCGTGCCATCGAGTTCCAGGCGGAAGTCGTAATGCAGGCTGCTCGCCCAGTGCTTCTGGATCACGAAGCTCAAGGCGCCCGTCGAAGCATTACCGCCGCTGGCAGGTTCCGAGGTGATCGCGAAATCGCGTTTCGCCCGATAGCGCTTCAGCGCCGCCTCGGACGTTGCATTGCGGGCCGTCGAATCCCGGGCCATCGACTCAGGGCGCCGCAATGCGATCCAGCACCAGCTTGCCGGCGCTGGCGGAAACCGCGCTGACCAAGGTGCCCCAAGCCATGTCGGCAAGCGTCAGGCTGATCGGCCAGTCACGCAGGGTCGCCAGATTGGTCAGATCGTAGGTCGCGTAGGCAATGAAGCCGAACAAGGCAGCGGCGGCGGCCGTGGTGTGCCAACCGGTGGCGTTCTGGTACGGCAGGATCGTGAACACCATCAGGCCGAACACGTAGACGGCATAGAACAGCACCGCGACCCCGAGCCGCGGCTTGGCCGCCATCAGGTGGCCGATTCCCTTCTGGTAAAGCGGCTTGGCGATGACGCCGAGCCAGAGCAGATCGACCAGCACCAGCACCAGGACGGTAACGGCATAGGCAGCGAGATAACGGGTCATCGGTTTGGCGCTCCGCGCAGGCTGGGATTTTCTATTCAACAGGTGCACGTCACGTTCCCGAGTCGGGACAGCCGCGCATTGCCGCCGTCGTCTCGTGCAAGCCCGCATCCGGGCACCTGGCTTGCACATCGCATCGGCAAAATCTTCACGAGCAGGAATTGCGTCCCTTGCAGTTCCTGCAGTGACTACGCTGCCGGAGCACGACGTGAAAAAGCCGGAAAAAGTGTCATTCGAGCCGTATGCAGGCCCGGCCGGTGGCTGGGGTTCGACGCAATCGGTACGCGAAATCCTGTCCCGCGAAGGTGCGGTGGCCGGCACTGCAATGGCACTGGTCCGGCAGAACCGCGAATCCGGATTTGCCTGCGTCAGCTGTGCCTGGCCGAAGCCGGCGAAGGGCCATCTGTTCGAGTTCTGCGAGAACGGCGCGAAAGCCACCGCCTGGGAGGGCACCGATCGCCGCGCCGATGCCGCGTTCTTCGCCAGGCATCGTTTAAGCGAACTGGAGACCTGGTCGGACTACGCATTGGAGGAAGCCGGACGGCTGACCGAGCCGCTGCGCTGGGACGTTGCCAGCGATCGCTATCTACCCGTTGATTGGGCCACAGCCTTCGCCGAGATCGGTGCCGAGCTGAAGCAGATCGATCCGAAAGCGGCGGTGTTCTATGCATCCGGTCGCGCGTCGCTGGAAACCTCGTACATGTATGCGCTGTTCGCACGTCTGTACGGCACCAATAATCTTCCCGACAGCTCGAACATGTGCCACGAGAGCACCTCGGTCGGGCTGCCGAAAAGCATCGGCGTGCCGGTCGGCACGGTGACCCTGGACGATTTCGAGAAGACCGACTGCCTGTTCTTCTTCGGCCAGAACGTCGGCAGCAACAGCCCACGCATGCTGCACGACCTGCAGTCGGCCAGAAAACGCGGCGTGCCGATCATAACCTTCAATCCATTGCGCGAGCGCGGGCTGGAACGCTTCGCCAATCCGCAGTCACCGCTGCAGATGCTGAGCGGATCGTCGACGCCGATCAGTACCCAGTACCACACGGTGAAAACCGGTGGCGACAGTGCGGCGATCATGGGCATCTGCAAGGCCTTGCTGGTCGCCGATCGGCAAGCGATGTTCGCCGGACGCGAGCGCCTGATCGATACCGCCTTCATCACCGAGCACACCCAAGGCTTCGGAGCTTTCGAGCTTGCCGCGCTGAACTGCGACTGGCAGGACATCGAACGCGAATCCGGCCTGAGCCGTGCGGCCCTCGAAGACGCCGCGCGCGTGTATGGGCAATCGAAAGCGGCGATCGGCATCTATGGCATGGGGCTGACTCAGCATCGGCTTGGTGTTCAGAACGTGCAGATGGTGGTCAATCTGCTGCTGCTGCGCGGCAATATCGGCCGGCCTGGCGCCGGTGTCTGTCCGGTGCGCGGCCATTCCAATGTGCAGGGCCAGCGCACCGTCGGCATCACCGAAAAGCCAGAGCTGGCGCCGCTGGATCGCCTCGCCGAGCTTTACCAGTTCGATCCGCCGCGCGACAAGGGCCTGTGCACCGTGGACGTCTGCAAGGGTGTGATCGATGGCAGTGTCCACGCCTTCATCGGCCTCGGCGGCAACTTCGTGCGCGCGGTGCCGGAAACCGAAGCGGTGGAACGCGGCTGGCGCAAGTTGCGACTGACCGTGCAGATCGCCACCAAGCTCAATCGCAGCCATCTGATCCATGGCGAGGTGAGTTATCTGCTGCCCTGCCTGGGGCGCATCGAGCGCGACCACCAGGCGAGCGGCGAGCAGCGGGTATCGATCGAGGATTCCA
Source organism: Nevskia ramosa DSM 11499 (assembly GCF_000420645.1). Lineage (NCBI taxonomy): Bacteria > Pseudomonadati > Pseudomonadota > Gammaproteobacteria > Nevskiales > Nevskiaceae > Nevskia > Nevskia ramosa. Next base: position 1,291,487 of record NZ_ATVI01000005.1, read on the forward strand.
CTTCCTGCGTGCACAGCTCGCGTGGCGTGCGCAAGCCGGCGAGCGAGCAATTGCTGTCCGAAGCCCGCATCGTTGCCGAAATGGCCAAGGCGACGCTGCCGCTGCGTGCGGGTACTCCGGATTGGGATGCCTGGGCCGGCGACTACGCCCAGGTGCGCGACGCCATCGAAGCCACCTATCCCGAGCAGTTCCGCGACTTCAACCAGCGCCTCGGTCAGCCGGGCGGTTTCCACCGGCCGATTCCGGCTCGCCATCGGATCTGGAAAACGCCGAGCGGCAAGGCCAACTTCGCGGTGCCGAAGTCACTGGTCGAAGATCCGGATGCGCCGGTGCGTGCAGCCGGTGGGCTGCGCCTGATGACCCTGCGCAGCAACGACCAGTTCAACACCACCGTCTACGGCTTTGACGACCGCTTTCGCGGCATCGTCGGCACCCGTCGCGTGTTGCTGATGAATGCGGAAGACATGAAGCAGCAGGGTTTCGCCGAGGGCGATCCGGTGCGGGTCTCGACCGATGTCGACGACGGCATCATCCGCGTGGTGCCCGGATTGCGCGTCACTACCTACGACATTCCGCGCGGCTGCTGCGGCGGCTACTACCCGGAATGCAATCCGCTGATTCCGCTCTGGCACCACGCCGACGAAAGCAAGGTGCCTGCGGCGAAGTGGATTCCCGTCCGGCTGCAAAGGGAAGCCGGCGTCTGGATCGCCGAGGTCGGATGAGCGCAGGTTTGTCGCTTCTTTCCTGATATGGTCGGCCCGCAAGGCGCGGATGCGAACAGTTCCCACCGGCGCGGACCAAGCGATCAGATCGGAATTGCCCGAGCGACATGCGGGCATGCTCGTTGCGGAAGGGCTGAAGGCGCTTCAGGGTAAACAAAGTGGGCGAAAACTCGAAACTGCAATCCAGGGCCATCGAACTCGATGTCCAGACCATCGGCCGCATCAGTGCCGTGCCGTCCATCCTGGAAATGATCTGCCGATCGACAGGCCTGCGATTCGCGGCCGTGGCACGGGTCACCGATACGACGTGGACGCTCTGCGCCGTCCGTGACGAGCTCGCCTTCGGCCTTCAGCCTGGTGATGATCTGGAACTGAAAAGCACGCTGTGCCATGAAGTCCGGCTCAGCGGTGCTCCGATCATGATCGACCACGTTGCTGAAGATCCGGATTTCAAAGACCATCACACGCCGAAGTTGTACGGCTTCGAGAGCTATATCTCGTATCCGATCGTCCGCAGCAATGGCGAGCACTTCGGCACGCTGTGCGCGCTGGACCCCAAGCCCGCGAGGCTCGGCGAAGGCGAAACGCTCAAGCTGTTCGAACTCTATTCCCAGCTGATCAGCCTGCAGCTGGATGTCGAGGATCGGCTGCGGGAAACCCAGGCGATCGTCTCGGCGCAGCAGGAAACCGCCCAGCTGCGCGAACAGTTCATCGCAGTGCTGGGCCACGACCTGAGAAACCCGCTGTCTTCGATGATGATGTCCGCGGAAGTGCTGCTGCGCACACCGCTGGTCGAACAGGGGATGGCGGCGGCGAAGCGGATCAAGACCAGCGGCCATCGCATGGCTCAGCTGATCGAGAATCTGATGGATTTCGCACGGGGACGTCTGGGCGGCGGCATCGTCCTGACCAAGGAATCGAATCGAGCCCTGGAAGCGACCCTGAGCAACATCGTTGCCGAACTGACCTCGATTCATCCGGGCAGACATATCGAACTGCTGTTCGACATCTCGGAACCGGTGTTCTGCGATTCGGTCCGCATCGGCCAGCTGTTGTCGAACCTGCTCGGCAACGCGCTGACGCACGGCGATCCGGCGGGTGTCGTCCGAGTCGTGGCGCGCTGCAGGGATGAGACTTTCAATCTGTCGGTCAGCAATGCGGGCACGGTGATTCCGGCCGATATCCTCGAACGCCTGTTCGAACCGTTCTATCGCGTGGCGGACGGCAACGAGCACGAGGGCCTGGGACTGGGCCTGTTCATCGCGTCCGAGATCGCCAAGGCGCACAGCGGCAGCTTGAACGTCCTGTCGGAATCGGCCGGTACGACCTTCACGCTGACCATGCCTGCGGATCTGGCGTAGTGGTTCGGCTTGCCGATTTGCACCGATTGGCAACTCGAAACGATCGCTCGGTGTAATAGCTACCGAGCTGCGAAAAACGCATCAAGCGAGGCCAGGATGACAACAGGAAAATGGCAGGTACTCGGCGTGGCGGTTCTGCTGCTTGCGGGCTGCCACCAGCAAGGCAATGAAGGTTCGATGCAGCCTGCTGCCGCAGCAGCCACGTCAACGGCTGGCAGGGCGCCCGAGTTCAACGCCGATCAATGGATCGGACGATGGAACGGCCCGGAGGGCACTTATCTGAGCATCACCAAGAGCGAAGGCGGATACGCGCTCGAGATCGCCGATCTCGACGGACCCAAGCCTTATGCGGCAAAGACCGCGGGCGATCATCTGGTGTTCGATCGCAACGGCAAGACCGAATCGATACGGGCTACGGACGGAAAGCAGACCGGCATGAAGTGGCTGCAGGACAAATCCAACTGTCTGACCATCAATGCCGGCGAAGGCTATTGCCGAGACTGATTGCCGGGCAGCGGCAGAGCATTGCCGCTGCCCGGCAGTGCTCAGAGACGAGGACCGCGTCGGCCGTTGAGCAGATAGGCGACGACGATCACCACCACGATCAAGCCGATCGGACCGATGCCCCAGCCGGCGCCCAGTCCCCAGTAGAGGCCGCCACCACCACCAAACAGCAACAGCACGAGGATCAGAATCAGCAGCAGGTCCATTCGCTTGTCTCCCGTAGTGATCGACTGGCAGATGCCAGTTCATGAGCCGCAGATTTTCCTGCGGCTTCGATGACAGGCGGCAAGCGACGTTCCCGATCAGCTGAGGGCGATCCCGCTCGCTGGCATCAACGCTGCCAGTGGCCTTCCTCGTGCCGGTAGCGGTTGCCGTAATGCACCCAGCGATCAGGCACCCAGTAGTAGCCGCGGCGCTCCTCGATCCAGTGGCCGGAGTGCCAGACATGGTGGCCGTCCTCCCAGAACCAGAAGCCCGGCGCCCAGACCACGCCCGGGCGCTGCGCCGGAATCACTTCGACCACCGGCGGGGGTGGCGCGACCTCGATCTCGACGACGGTCCGTGCCTGACTCAGCACCGGGACACTCAGCAGGCTCAGCGTCAGCAGGGACGCTGGCAACAGCTTGTTCGATGACATGGCAAATCCTCCTTCGGTGAAGCGGGCCGACGAGCGTTGTGCGGGTCTCGGGGGCGACCCGGACAACACGCATCGGCCACCAGACTGCGGATCACCAGTTGGCGTCCGCAGCCCAAACTCAGCGATGACCGTAATGGCCACCATGGACACCGACCACGACGCTGGTGCCGCCGTAGCCGCCATATCCATAGGGGTAGCCGTATCCATATGACGAGTAGCCATACGGATAGCTGTAGTAGACCGGCGGCGGCGCGGCGTAGATGACCGTCGGGCTCTGATCGGCATAGACCACGGTCGGCGGCGGCTGCGTGCTGGTCACCGTCTGACCGACCGGCGTGGCGCTCACAGCCAGTTCGATGTGGTCACCGGGATCGTGATCCAGGCGCGTGCTGTAGCGACGGCCGTTGTAGTCATAGACCACGTCATAGCCGACCACGCGACGTTCGTAGCTCACCGCGTTCTGGCAGTTGCGCACCGAGGTGTGCACGTCCGGCGTGCTGCCGGCTTCGACCTTGTTGCCCGCCACCGCACCGACGACCGCGCCGACACCAGTCGCCAGCGCACGGCCGCTGCCGGCACCGAAGCGGTTGCCGACCACGCCACCGACCACTGCACCGAGCACCGCGCCGCCGCCACTGGTTTCCGGCTTCACGACGGTCGGCTGGTCGTAGCAGTCCTGCTGGGGCACGGCGACCTCGGCGGTCACTTCCGTGCTGGAGACGACTCTGCCGTACTCGGCAGCCTCCGCGACGCTGCAGGCCGAGGCCAGGCTCATCGCGATCAGGGATCTCTTGAATTTGGTGTTCATGGTGCGTTCCTTCCTGAAGCCCTACGCGGCAAATGCCGCAGTTGAAGATTGAGCGCGCCGGGTAGCGGCGATATTTCAGAACGCCATTGGCCTGTTACAGCTGCAATGTGGCTTCAGCGGAAGTCGGCGAGATCGCGAAGATCGAGATCGAACAGGCCGCCTTGCGGCAGGTTCATCGTGTAGCCGCGCCGCCAGCTGCCACGCTGCGCGGTGATGCGGTAGATGCCGGCGGGCAGCGGCAGCTCGATCAGCGCGGCTGCGTCATCGACGGCAAGCACACTGATGCCGTCCTGGTCTTCGATGCGCAGACTGAGCGGCGCCTGTGCGGCGAAGCCGAGGCTGGTCACGCAGCGGGCCAGCCAGCGCCGCGTCGGGCCGATCGGCCGATCGGCACCGCCGGTGTGGAGCACCAGGCGGGCCGTCAAGGCTTTTGTCACCGGCGTATCCGTCGATGTGGTCATGACCGTTACCTGATCCCCTGGCAGAGCAAGCATCGGGATCGATGCGCCGAAGCATCTTCCCGCCGCCTTTGCACTGCGCTGTGTCGGCGCGGCACCAACCGTGTTGCAACTGAAATACTTCTGCTGGACCCGACTCAGCTCAGCAGTTCGTCGAGCGCCTGCACAAGCTCGGCGCGTTCGATGGGCTTGGCCAGCACCCGCGTCACACCGGCCGCCAGGGCCCGCTCGGCGAGCGCCGGACCGCCGTAGCCGCTGATCAGCAGCACCGGCAACCGCGGCGCGAATTGGCGTAGCGCTTCGGTCATGGCTGTACCGCTCAGGCCGGGCATGGTCTCGTCGGTGATGACGATGGCGTAGCGCTCGGGCTGCTCGCGCAACGCCTGCAACACGGCTTGAGGATCGCTGCTGCCTTCGGCCTGATAGCCGAGACCGCGAAGCATCGCTGTCAGCAGATCGACCAGCGCCGGCTCGTCATCGACGACCAGTACCGTCGTTTCAGAACGTGCTGCGCCGCTCGCTGCACTCGCAACGGCGGTCTCTGTCAGCGGTTGATCGCTGGCCGCACCCATCCGGTATTCAGGCAGATACAAGCTGAAGCGCGCGCCCTTGCCGGGACGGCTGCGGACGTCGATCGCGCCGCCGAACTCGGCGACCACGCCATGCACCACGGCCAGTCCCAGACCAGTGCCGGACTCGCTGCTGCGGGTGGTGAAGAACGGCTCGAACAGATGCTCCATCACGGCCGGTGTGATGCCACGGCCCTGGTCGGCCACACTCAGTTCCAGATAGCGACCAACAGCGAGCTGGCTGTGCGACAGCACCTGCGCTTCGCCGATCTCCAGGCGCCGCAGATGGACGCTGACCATGCCGCCGTCAGGCATCGCCTGCAGGGCGTTGGTGCAGAGATTAAGCACCGCTTCGTAGGCCTGGGTGGAATCGCCGCGCAGCAGCGCACCCGGTGCTTCGAGCGCGCGCTCCAGCACCAGGCCAGGACGCAGCGAGCCGGCCAGCAGGTCGAGCACTTCCTCGATCACCGGGCCGAGTTCGAAGATGTCCGAGTTCTGCGCGCCGCCCTTGCTGAACGACAGGATGCGTTCGACCAGCGACTTGCCGCGCTCGGCGGCCTGCAGCACTCGATCGAGATAACGCGCCTGGTTGCCGCTCGCTGGCGCGAGGTCGCGGGCCATTTCGCCGAAGCCGACGATCGAGGCCAGCAGGTTGTTGAAGTCGTGCGCCACGCTGCCGGCCAAGGTACCCAGGGACTCCAGCTTGCCGGCGCGAGCCTGCTGGGCTTGCAGCGCCTGCTGCGCCTCGCTGCGCCGTCGGTCGGCGCGCTGCACCACGCGCACCGCGGCGAACAGCACCAGCAGCGCCAGGCCGAGTGCGGCGGCAGTCAGCCGCGTTGCTCCCCGCCATTCGTGAAGCACCGCATCGAGGTCGCGGGTCATGACCACACTGAGGCCATAGCGCTGCAGCCGGTGCAGACCGACCAGACGCTCGCTGCCATCACGGAAGCGATGCAGTTCCATGCTCGTACGTGCGGCCAGCCGCTGCGCCAACGTCGCTTCGTCAAGCACCTGGCTGGCGACGATGAGGCCGGCCAGCCGCGCGCCATCGGCTCGGAACACGGCCATGCGCGCATCGGCGGCCGGGCTGGCGGCGGAGAACGCGCCGAGCAGACTGGTTGCCGGCAAGGCGGCGATGATCCAGCCGTCGCCGATGCCGGGCACCGCACGGAAGCGGATGGCGAGGGCAACACCGGCTTCCGGCAGGGCGTCGACCCGGAACGGACGGCTGATGGCGATATCGTCGATCGCCAGTCCGGACAAGGCCGGCAGGAAGCTCGCAGGCTCCGGCGCGGGGCTGGTATCCGAGCCGGCGATCAGCTGGCCGCCATCGCCGAGCAGCCACAAGGTCTGTACCAGCGGCATCAGTTTGACGCGGGTCTGCAGCGCCACCTGGGCGTCGGCGCCGCTGGCCGGCAGACGGGCGTCGGCCAGTTCGCCGCGAATCGCCAGCAAGCCTTCCTCGGCGCCTTGCAGGCTGCGTTCGACTTCGTCGGCCAGCGCCAGCGACAGCAGACTCAGCTCCCGCGTCTGGGCCGCCAGCGCGTCCCGCCGTAGATGCCAGAGCGCCGTGGCAGAGGCGGCGATCAGGCTCAGCGCCATGCCCACCGCCAGCCACCACAACCTCGCATCGGGTCGTCTGTTCGGGGAGGCGATATTCATGCGCTACGATACTTCAGCCTGCTTCCGGGCCATGCGCTTTCACACCGGACACGATGACCAGCACCAGCGAGCCCCACATTCTGGTCATCGATGACGACCCGGCCATTCGCGAGCTGGTGGTCGAGTATCTGAGCCAGAACGAAATGCGGGTCAGCGCCGGCAGCAACGGCCGCGAACTGTTCGAGGCGATGGATCGCGAGGCGATCGATCTGGTGCTGCTCGATCTCAAGCTGCCGGGCGAGGACGGCATGCAGCTGGCGCGGACCTTGCGCGAACGCGCCACGGTGCCGGTGATCCTGCTGACCGGCCGCAGCGAGGAAGCCGACCGGGTCATGGGCCTGGAACTCGGCGCCGACGACTACGTGACCAAGCCGTTCAGCCCGCGCGAGTTGCTGGCCCGCGTGCGCGCGGTGCTGCGCCGCTATCAGGTGCAGGCGACCTTGCCGGAGCGTGATGGCTCGCGCCGCGCCTTCCGCTTCTCCGGCTGGGAATTGAACCTGCGCACCCGGCGGCTGCGTTCGCCGGCCGGCGATACGGTTGCGCTTTCCAACGGCGAATTCAGCCTGCTCAACGCGCTGTGCCGCGCGCCGCAGCGGGTGCTGACCCGCGACCAGCTGCTGTCCTTGTCGCGGCTGCACGAGGCCGAGGTCTACGACCGCACCATCGACGTGCAGATCCGCAGGCTGCGGCTGAAGATCGAAACCGATCCGGCCAAGCCGGAGTTGATCCGCACCGAGCGCGGCGCCGGCTACCAGCTGGCCAGCACGGTCGAAACCCTGTTCTGAATCCGGGCCGATCAGGATCGGCTCTCCGGATGCTCCCTTGTGAAGCGCCGCTCCGCTTCGGCCAGGTGACGCACCAGCACATGGGAGATGACGTTGACGCCGACGCCGCCGAACATCGCCGGCAACAGGTACAGCGCCACCGAGACCTGAGAGGTGAAGACCCAATCGTCGGACAGCGACGGCGTGTCCTTGGCCAGCAGCGCCAGGCTCTGCAGGAAATAGACATCGAGCCCTGCGACTGCAATCAGTGCCAGGCCCAGCAGCAGCACGTTGCGCGGCGAGATCGCATGCTTGACCAGCAACACCGCGTAGATGCCGATCGGCAGGCCGGTGGACAGCGTCACCATCAGCCAGAAGCGTAGCTCGGCGAAGACGGAATTGCTGACCGAGCTGCTCATGAGCCGTCCGGCGCGGCGGCGATCGCCGCAGTCCTGGCGTTGACCGGCTGCCAACGGCCGGCGATGTTCTTCAGCAGCTGATCGACCGCCGCCAGCTGGCGATTGCGGACGCCGAGCAGGTTGTTCTCGCTGTTCAAGGCGGCGGTCTGCGCGATCACCACGTTGAGCGCGCTGAGCGTGCCGTCCCGGTACTGGTCCAGGGTGATCTCGACATTGCGCTGGGCAGCGGCCAGCGCCTGATCCTGCAGCTGCGACTCCTGCTGCAGCTGGTCGGCGAGCACCAGGTTGTCTTCCACTTCCTGCAGCGCGGTGAGCACGGTTTGCCGATAGCTCGCCGTCGCCTGATCGGCATCGGCGCGCGCCTGGGCGCTGGCCAGCCGCCGCTGACCGCCGTCGAGGATCACTTCAGCCAGATTGGCGCCGACGGTCCAGGCGAAGTTCGGCGCGCTGATCAGGCCGGTGAGCGCATCGCCGATGTAGCCGGCCGTCGCCGACAGACTCAGGGTCGGAAACCAGGCCGCGTCGGCAACACCGATCTGCGCGTAGGCGGCGATCACACGGCGTTGCGCGGCGGCGATGTCCGGCCGGCGTTCGAGCAGGCTGGCCGGCAACTGTTCGGGCACCGGCGGTGCCGCGGGCAGCACCGCCGTGGGGTTCAGATCCAGCGCCGACGGTGGCACGCCGAGCAGCACGGCGATCGCGTGTTCAAGCTGGGCGCGCTGGGCATTCAGCTCAGCGATCTGCGCCTGCGTGGTCTTCAGCTGAGTGGTCGCCTGCAGCACATCGCTGCGGCCGGCGACGCCGCCGTCATAGCGGATCTGGGTCAGATCGAGTGAATGCTGGTAGGCCGTCGCACTGCGCTCGAACAGCGAACGCTGCGCCTCGGCGGTACGCAGGGAGAAATAGGTCTCCGCCAGGACTGCCTGGGCCGACAACTGCGCCGCAGCGAGATCGTCGGCGCTCGCCTGCAGCGATGCCGCAGCCCCGGTTTTCGCCTGCGACAAGCGTCCCCAGAGGTCCAGCTCCCAGCTGGCGGTCGCCGATACGGTGAACGGGTCCTTGCCGCGCTGGGCATCGAGGCCGGCCGACAGGCTGGGCAGGAAGGCCGTGCGGCTGGCGGCGTAGACGGCTCGCGCATTGGCGACGGCGGCGGCCGTGGCCTTGAGGTTCTCGTTGCCGATCACCAGCCGCTGTTCGAGATCGTCGAGCACCGGGTCCTGGAACAAGGTCCACCAGTCGTCGGGAATCGGCGCGCCGAGCGCGGCTGCCTTCTGCCAGTCGCCGGTTTCCTTGAAGGCGACCGGTGCCGTGACCGGCTCGGGCGGCTTGACGGCGGTCACCGCGCAGCCGGCGAGACAGCCAGCGAGCAGGGTCAGAGCGATGCCGCGAAAGTGGATACGAGGCTTCATGGGGCGGGCAGGGCCTGGGCAATGGCATGGAATGCCTGACGCGGACGGCGGCGGCGCAGACGATCGAGCAGCACGAACACCACCGGCGTGGTGTAGAGCGTCAGCAGCTGGCTGAGGATCAGGCCGCCGACGATGGCGATGCCGAGCGGCTGGCGCAGTTCGGCACCGTCGCCGCGGCCCAGCGCCAGCGGCACGGCGCCGAAGATCGCCGCGAAGGTGGTCATCAGGATCGGCCGCAGCCGCAGGCTCGCCGCGCGATAGATCGCAGCACCGGCGCTGATCGCGGACTCGCGCTGCCGGACGATGGCGACGTCGATCATCATGATCGCGTTCTTCTTGACGATGCCGATCAGCAGGATCACGCCGATCAGGGCGATGATCGAAAAGTCCCGGCCGCAGAGCATCACCGCCAGCAGCGCGCCGATGCCGGCCGAGGGCAGGGTGGAGAGAATCGTGATCGGGTGGATCAGGCTTTCGTAGAGGATGCCGAGCACCAGATAGATGGTGACGATCGCGGCCAGGATCAGCAGCGGTTGCGAGGCCAGCGATGCCTTGAAGGCGTTGGCAGTGCCGGCAAAGCTGCCGCGCACCGAAGCCGGCGGCGCCATCCGCGCCACGGCGTTGACGATCGCTTCGGTGGCGGCCGACAGCGAGCCTCCGGGCGGCAGGTTGAAGCTGATCGTCGCCGCCGGCACGCCGCTCTGATGATTGACGGCCAGCGGCGTGTTGGTGGTTTCGACCTTGGCGAAGGCCGACAGTGGCACCTGCGCACCGGTGTTGCTGGTCACGTACAGGCGCTGCAGCGTCTGCGGGCCTTCGAGGAACTGCGGCGCCAGTTCCATCACCACCCGGTACTGATTCAGCGGGTTGTAGATGACGCCGACCTGGCGCTGGCCGAAGGCATCGTTCAGGGTGCTGTCGAGATTGGCGATGGTCACGCCGAGGCGCGAGGCCGCGTCGCGGTCGATGCTCAGCGAAGTCTGCAGGCCGGTGTCCTGCTGATCGGTGCTGACGTCGGTCAGCTCCGGCAGCTGCGTCAGGGTCTTGCGGATCTTCAGCTCCCAGGTGCGCAGGGTGGCGACGTCATCGGCCTGCAGGGTGTACTGGTACTGGGCATCGGACTGCCGGCCGCCGATGCGGATGTCCTGCACCGGCACCAGGGTCAGCCGGGCGCCTGGTTCGTGGGCCAGCCGGGCTCGCAGGCGGGCGATCACCGTCTCCGCCGGCTCGCGCTCGATGCGCGGCTTCAGCGAGATGAAGAAGGTCGCCGTGTTGCGCTGGGCGCTGCTGCCGCTGCCACCACCGGTGGAGCCGATGACATTGGCCACTGCCGGATCGCTGCGGATGATCGCCATGAAGCGATCGAGCCGCTGCTGCATCAGCTGGAAGGAACTGCCCTGATCGGCCTTGACGCTGCCGGTGACCACGCCGGTGTCCTGCTCCGGGAAGAAGGACTTCGCAATGGTGCCGTACAGATAGACGTTGAGCGTGATGACTCCGATCAGCACCAGCAGCGCCAGCGGCTGATGGCGCAAGGTCCATTGCAGCGAATGGCGGTAGCGGCGTTGCAGCGTGCTCGCCAGCCGGCCTGCACGACGCGGCTTGTCGGCCGGCTTCAGCAACGCCGCCGCCAGGGTCGGCGTGGTGGTCAGCGACACCAGCATCGACACCCCGATCGCCACCGACAGCACCACCGCGAACTCGCGGAACATGCGGCCGACGATGCCGCCCATCAGCAGGATCGGGATGAACACCGCGACCAGACTCACGGACATCGAGATCACCGTAAAACCTATTTCGCGCGCGCCGAGCAAGGCCGCTGCACGCGGCGCCATGCCGCGATCCCGATGCCGGCTGATGTTCTCGGAAACGACGATGGCATCGTCGACGACGAAGCCGGTGGCCACGGTCAGCGCCATCGCCGACAGGTTGTCGAGGCTGTAGCCGAACAGGGCCATCAGGCCGAGCGTGCCGGCCAGCGACACTGGCACCGCGACCGCCGGCAGCAGGGTCGCGCGCCAGCTGCGCAGGAACAGCAACACGACGAGGATGACCAGACCGATCGAGATCGCCAGTGCCTGCTCGACCTCGTGCAGCGAAGCACGGATGGTCGGCGTGCGATCGCTGAGCACGTCGAGCTTGATCGACTGCGGAATCGAGGCCTGCAGGCGCGGCAGTAGTTCGCGCACCCGCTGCACGGTCTCGATGACATTGGCGCCCGGCTGCTTCTGCACCAGCAGCACGATCGCCGGCACGCCGTTGGCGAGGCCGTAATTGCGGATGTCCTGCACCGAGTCGCTCACCGTACCGACATCACGCAGCCGCACCGCCGCACCATCGTGATAGCTGAGCAGCACCGGCGCGAACTCGGCGGCACTGCGCGCCTGATCGTTGGCGCCGATCTGCCAGCTGCGGCCATCCAGCTCCAGCGAGCCTTTCGGCCCGTTGGCATTGGTCGCGGTCAGCGCCACCCGCACGCTGTCCAGCGAGATGCCCTTGGCGGCCAGCTTGTCGGGATCGAGTTCGACTCTCACCGCCGGCAGCGCGCTGCCGCCGATGGTTACCTGGCCAACGCCATCGACCTGCGCCAGACGCTGCGCCAGCACCGTCGACGCGGCGTCGTACATCTGGCCGCGCGACAAGGTCTGCGAGGTCAGCGCCAGGATCATCACCGGCGCATCCGCCGGGTTGACCTTGCGGTAGGTCGGATTGCTCGGCAGGCCACTGGGCAGCAAGGTGCGCGCGGCGCTGATCGCCGCCTGGACATCACGCGCGGCGCCGTTGATGTCCCGGCTGAGATCGAACTGCAGGGTGATGCTGGTGGCGCCCAGCGACGAACGCGAAGTGATCTCGCTGACTCCGGCAATGCTGCCCAGCGCCCGCTCCAGCGGCGTCGATACGGTCGCCGCCATGGTGTCGGCGCTGGCGCCTGGCAGCGAAGCGCTGACCGAGATGGTCGGAAAATCGACTTGCGGGAGCGAGGCGATCGGCAGCAGGCGATAACCGAGCACGCCGGACAGCGCCACCGCCAGGGTGATCAGCGTGGTCGCTACCGGTCGGGCAATGAACGGCGCGGAAATGTTCATGACACGGTGGCCGGCCCCAGCCCCGACCGCGGCTGCCGCGTCTTCAGGCGCTGTGCCAGGCGAGAGAAGCCGAGGTAGATGACCGGCGTCGTGAACAGCGTCAGCAACTGGCTGACGATCAGGCCGCCGACCAGGGTCACGCCGAGCGGATGGCGCAGCTCATGGCCGACGCCGCCACCGAGCATCAGCGGCAGCGCACTGAACAGCGCCGCCATCGTGGTCATCAGGATCGGCCGGAAGCGCAGCAGGCAAGCCTGGTGAATCGCTGCACGTGGCGCCTTGCCTTCCTCGCGCTCGGCGTACAAGGCGAAGTCGATCATCATGATCGCGTTCTTCTTGACGATGCCGATCAGCAGCACGATGCCGATGATGCCGATCACGCCGAGATCCTGGCCGTCGAGCAGCAGCGCCAGCAGCGCGCCGAGGCCGGCGGAGGGCAGGGTCGACAGGATGGTCAGCGGATGGATGAAGCTTTCGTAGAGCACGCCGAGGACGATGTACATGGTCACCACGGCGGCGAGCACCAGCAGCAGGGTGCTCGACAGCGACGCCTGGAACGCCGCCGCCGCGCCCTGGAAACTGGTCTCGACGCTGACCGGCAGATCGAGCTTCGCTTCCTCGGCCTTGATCGCGTCGACGGCCGCACCGAGTGCCGCACCCGGCGCCAGGTTGAACGACACGGTCGCCGACGGGAACTGCGCGACATGGTTGATGGCGAGTGCCGCCGGCTGCTCGACGATGCGGGCCACCGAACTCAGCGGCACCTGCACGGGGGTGGTGGTGCCATCGGCAGCGGTGGTGGCGCCTGGCACGTAGAGCGACTGCAGCGCCTGCGGCCCGCGCTGGTAGTCGGAGGCCACTTCCAGCACCACGCGGTACTGGCTGCTCTGCGTGTAGATGGTCGAGATCAGCCGCTGGCCGAAGGCGTTGTAGAGCGCCGTGTCGATCGCGGCGACGGTGACGCCGAGCCGGCCGGCCGCCTCGCGGTCGATCTGCACATAGGCCTGCAGGCCCTGGTCCTGGAGATCGCTGGCGACATCGGCCAGCTGTGGCAGCGTCTTCAGGCGCGCCAGCAGGCGGCTGGTGGCACTGGCCAGATCCTCGTTGCTCGGCGAACTGAGCAGGAACTGGTACTGGGTCTTGGAGACCCGATCTTCGATGGTCAGGTCCTGCACCGGCTGCATGTAGGCGGTGACACCCGGCACCTTGGCCGTTGCCACGCTCAGCCGGCGAATCACCTCCGAAGCCGAGGCATCGCGCTCGGCGAACGGCTTCAACGTGATCTGCATGCGCCCGGTGTTGAGGGTCGGATTGGCGCCGTCGATGCCGATGAACGAGGTGAGGTGATCGACATCCGGATCTTTCAGGATCGCATCGGCAACCGCCTGCTGGCGCTCGGACATCGCCTCGAACGAAGTGGTCTGCGTCGCTTCGGTGATCACCTGGATCAGGCCGGTGTCCTGCACCGGAAAGAAGCCCTTGGGCACCGCCAGGTAGAGCAGGGCAGTGATCGCCAGCGTTGCCACGAACGCCAGCAGCGTTGCTCGCGGTCGATCGAGCACCCAGTCCAGCGCGCGGCCATAGGTGGCGATCAGGCGCTCGAACAGTCCTGGTTTCTTCGCGATCGTATCGGGCTGGTGATGCGCGGCAGCAGGCTTGAGCAGGTAGGCGCTCATCATCGGCGTCAGGGTCAGCGAGATGAATGCCGAGATCAGGATCGCCACCGCCAGGGTGATCGCGAACTCGTGGAACAGGCGGCCGACCACATCACCCATGAACAGCAGCGGGATCAGCACGGCGATCAGCGACACGGTCAGCGAGATGATCGTGAAGCCGATCTGCCGGCTGCCTTTCAAGGCGGCTTGCCGCGGCGTATCGCCCAGCTCGATGTAGCGGGCGATGTTCTCGATCATCACGATCGCGTCGTCGACGACGAAGCCGGTGGCGATGGTCAGCGCCATCAGGGTCAGGTTGTTGATCGAGAAACCGGCCAGGTACATCACGCCGAAAGTGCCGACCAGCGACAGCGGCACTGCCACGCTGGGAATCAGCGTCGCCGGCACGCTGCGCAGGAACAGGAAGATCACCATCACCACCAGGCCGATCGCCAGCAGCAGCTCGAACTCGGTGTCGTCCACCGAGGCGCGGATGGTGGTGGTGCGGTCGGCGATGATCTGCACATCGAGCGCCGACGGCAGCGAAGCCTGCAGCCGCGGCAGCAGCGCCTTGACCCGGTCGACGGTCTCGATGACGTTGGCGCCAGGCTGCCGCTGCACGTTGAGGATCACGCCCGGCAAACGATCGGCCCAGGCCGCGAGCAGACGGTTCTCGGCGTCATCGACGACCTGTGCGACATCGGTCAGCCGCAACGGCCGGCCATCCTTCCAGGCCAGGATCAGGTTCTTGTACTCGGCGGCCGAGCGCAGCTGATCGTTGGCATCGATGGTCGACGCGCGCTGGGCGCCGTCGAAGCTGCCCTTGGCCTGATTGACGTTGGCGGTGGTGATCGCAGTCCGCACGTCGTCCAGCGACATGCCCAGCGAGGTGAGCTTGCTCGGGTCGGCCTGGATGCGCACCGCCGGCCGCTGGCCACCGGCGATCGAGACCAGACCGACGCCGGTGAGCTGGGAAAGCTTGGGCGCGAGGCGGTTCTCGGCGAGATCGTGGACCTGGGTCACCGGCAATGACTTCGAGGTGATCGCCAGGGTCAGGATCGGTGCATCGGCGGGATTGACCTTG
Organism: Nevskia ramosa DSM 11499; assembly: GCF_000420645.1. Taxonomy (NCBI): domain Bacteria; kingdom Pseudomonadati; phylum Pseudomonadota; class Gammaproteobacteria; order Nevskiales; family Nevskiaceae; genus Nevskia; species Nevskia ramosa. The sequence goes on from NZ_ATVI01000005.1 coordinate 1,306,625, forward strand.
GCGTACACCGGCGGCACCGGCAGATCGTCCGGCAGCAAGCTGGTGGCGGCATTGATCGCCGCCTGCACTTCCTGCTCGCCGATATCCAGCGCCAGGCCCAGCGAGAAGCGCAGGGTGATCAGCGAAGCGCCACCGGAGCTGGTGCTGGTCATCTGGCTCAAGCCCGGCATCTGCCCGAACTGCCGCTCCAGCGGCGCGGTGACCGTGGTGGCGATGACATCCGGGCTGGCACCGGGATAGAGCGTGGTGACCTGGATCGTCGGGTAATCGACTTCCGGCAGCGCCGACAGCGGCAGCAGGCGATAGGCCAGCAAGCCGCTGAGCAGGATCGCGACCATCAGCAGCGAGGTGGCGACCGGACGCTCGATGAACAGACGGGAGGGATTCATCGTCGGCGGCTCAGTTCGGGCTGGCAGTACCCGAGGCGGGAGATGCCTTGGCGTGGCGATGCGGATGGTCGCCGGTAGTGGCGGCGGCGGGATTCGCGGCCGGATCGGCGCCGCCGATCACGTCCACTTTCGAGCCTTCATGCAGGCGATCGACGCCATCGACCACCACCTGCTCGCCGGCTTCCAGCGGGCCGGTGACGGCGACCTGATCACCATCGACCGCGCCTTGCACCACCGGCCGGACGCTGACCGTCTGGTCCGGTCCCAGCGCGTAAACGTAGAAGCCCTTGGCACCGCGCTGCACGGCAGCCTGCGGCACTACCAGCGCGTCCTTCAGCACGTCCAGCTGCAGGCGCACGCTGACCGCCTGATTGGGGAACAGTGCATCGTCATCGTTGGCGAACAGCGCCTTGACCCGGATCGTGTCGGTGCTGGCATCGATCGCGTTGTCCAGGGTATCGACCCGGCCGACGGCGAGCCGCTGCCGACCGGCGCTGTCCCAGACTTCGACCGGAATCGCCTGCTTGCCGCGCAGCTGCTGCATCAGCGCGGTGACGTTCACGGCCGGCACCGCGAAAGTCAGGGTGATCGGACGGGTCTGGGTGATGCTGACGATGCCGTTCGGATCGCCGGGCTGGACCAGGTTGCCGAGATCGGCCTGCTTCAGGCCGGCGCGGCCGCTGATCGGCGCCACCACCCTGGCGTAGGTGAGCTGCAGGCGTGCCGTCGCCAGCGCAGCCTCATCGACCTGGGTGGTGCCTTCCAGCTGGTGGACGAGGGCTTCCTGGGTATCGAGCTGCTGCTTCGGAATCGCATCCTTGCTGAACAGATCCCGATAGCGAAGCAGATCGACCTGGGCACCGGCGAGCTGCGCCTTGTCCCGCGCCAGCGCGCCATCGGCCTGCTGGGCGGCGGCGGCGAACGCGCGCGGATCGATCTGGGCGATCGGCTGGCCGGCTTCCACCTGCTGGCCTTCGCGAAAATTCAGGCTCTGCAGCACGCCACTGACCTGAGCACGGACGACGGCCGTGTTCGAGGCCGCCATGCTGCCGATCGCGGCGACCATCACCCGCACGTCCTGACGCCGAACTGGTGCCGCGGAAACCGCCTGCGCCGGGCCACCGCCGTGATGACCTGCTGTGGCGCCAGCAGCGTCATCGGCCGGAGCACGTGACGACCAGGCCCACAGGCCACCGCCGGCCGCGATCAGCAGCACGACGACCAGAAGTCGGGGCAGGGAGAGGAGGGGGCCTGCGTTCTTGCGCATGATTCCGGGTCGAGTTGGTGAGCGGCCATGCCTTCCTGCAGGCCTTGCCAGCGCAGATTGACTGCGGCAAGGCTCAGGGGTGTTTCAGATGACCGGGCGGACTGTTGCAAATGACATCCGCCGTCACGGCCGTCACACCGCTGGATGCCGGGGAGTGCGAAACTTCCGGCCATCGAAGGGAACAATCGGAATCTATGACTCCAATCCAGATGGAGCGCTTGTCGTCGTGGGGCCAACGCTGGCGCCACTGGTTGCTGGGTGGTTTTGTCGTGCTGGTGGCCGCGCTGCTGTTCGAGGCGCTGCGTCACCTGATGGCGGAGATGAGCTACGCGGAAGTGATCCAGGCGGTGCAGGACACGCCGCCGCGGGCGATGGCGCTGGCGGTGCTGGCCACGGCGCTGAGCTATCTGGCGCTGACCGGCTACGACCATTCCTCGCTGCGCTATGTCGGTGCCAAGGTCGCTTATCCGGTGGTCGCCAAGACCGCGTTCATCGCCTATGCGCTGGCCAATACCATCGGCCTCGGCGTGCTGACCGGCGGCGCGGTGCGCATGCGCCTGTACGGTGCGGCCGGGGTTGAGGCTGGCCAGATTTCTCGCGCCATCGCGTTCAATGCCGCGGCCTTCGGCATCGGCGTGACCGTGGTCGGCGCCGCTGCGCTGCTCTGGGGCGCCGCCTCGGTGGCGCCGGTCGCCCATCTTCCGGTGCTGGCCTTGCGGGTGATCGCCGCGCTGATCCTGGCTGCTGCCGCAGGGCTGCTGCTGCGCTGTTTCCAGTACGAGACGCAGCCTGCTGGAGAAGCCAGCACGCGACGCCTACCGTCGGGCCCGCTGGCCGTGCAGCAGCTGCTGTTCTCGGCACTCGACATCGCCGCGTCGGCGGCCGTGCTCTGGTTGCTGCTGCCAGCGGGTGCGGTCGGCTTTCCGGCCTTCGTCGGCTTCTACGCGATCGCCACCGTGCTCGGCATCATCAGCCATGTGCCCGGCGGCCTCGGTGTCTTCGAGGCGATCATGCTGGTGGCGCTCGGCGGCCACGTGCCGACCGAAACCCTGGCCGGCGCGCTGGTGCTCTATCGGGTGATCTATTACCTGCTGCCGCTGCTGGTGGCGCTAGGCCTGCTGGTGATCTCGGAATTGCAGCGCGGCGTCGCGGCACCGGTGACCCGTGCCGCGGCCGGTCTGGCACCGCTGCTGCTGGCGGCCTACAGCCTGGTGATCGGCGTGCTGCTGCTGGTATCCGGCGTCACACCGGCGACCGACGCCGCAACCGAGCTGCTGTCCCTGCACGTGCCGCTGCCGCTGGTCGAAGCCGCGCACTTCCTCGGCAGCATCGCCGGCCTGGGCCTGCTGTTCGTGGCGCGCGGCATGCTGCTTCGTCTCGATGCCGCCTGGTGGGCCGGTCTGGTCCTCGCAGCCGTGAGTCTTGTGCTGTGCCTGCCGAAGGGCATTGCCTTGTCGGAAGCGACGCTGCTGAGCGTGCTGGTGGCCGCGCTGGCGCTTTCGCGCAAGCAGTTCACCCGCAAGGCTTCGCTGCTGGCGCAGCCGTTCACCGGTGGCTGGCTGCTATCGGTCGGCGCCATTCTGGCGGCGCTCACCGGGCTGCTGTTCTTCGCCTATCAGGACGTCGAATACCGCCGCGATCTGTGGTGGCAGTTCGAGTTCGATGGCCATGCGCCGCGTTCCCTGCGGGCCTTGGTCGCCGTGGCGCTGGTGGCGCTGGCCATTGCCGTGCGCCAGCTGCTGCGGCCACCGCAGCGCAAGCTGGTGAAGACCGATGAAGCCTCGTTGTCGAACGCCGAGGCGATCATCCGCCAGCAGGATTCGGCCGATGCCTGCCTGGCATTGATGGGCGACAAGCAGCTGCTGTTTTCCGAATCCGGCAAGGCCTTCGTGATGTTCGGCCGTCATGGCCGTTCCTGGGTGTCGCTGTTCGATCCGGTCGGTCCTCAAAGCGAATGGCCGGAGCTGGTCTGGCGCTTCCTGGAGCGCGCCCGTGAATCCGGTGGCCGCGCCTCGTTCTATCAAGTGCGGCCGCAGACCTTGCCGGCTTATCTCGATGCCGGCCTGCGTGTCTTCAAGCTGGGCGAGGACGCCCATGTGTCCTTGCCGGATTTCTCGCTGAAGGGGAAGGCACGCGCCAATCTTCGCCAGGGCGTCAATCGCGCCGAGCGCGAAGGCCTCAGCTTCGAGGTGATCCCGGTGATCGGCGTGCCGCAGGTGATGGCCGAGATCAAGGCGATCTCCGATGCCTGGCTCGGCGAGCACAACACCGCCGAGAAAGGCTTTTCGCTCGGCGCCTTCGACGAAGCCTACGTGCGACGTCAGCCGGTGGCGGTGGTACGCCAGGGCACGCGGGCCGTGGCCTTCGCGACCCTGATGGCGACCGAGCGCAGGATCGAGGCCTGCGTCGATCTGATGCGCCATCTGCCGGATGCGCCGCGCGGCTCGATGGACTACCTGTTCGCGCAGCTGATGCTGCATTTCCAGGCCCAGGGCTTCCTGCGCTTCGGCCTGGGGATGGCGCCGTTGTCCGGCATGGCCGAACATCCGCTGGCGCCCAACTGGCACCGTCTCGGACGCTTGCTGTTCTCGCATGGCGAGCACTTCTACAACTTCCAGGGACTGCGGGCGTTCAAGGAAAAATTCGATCCGGTCTGGGAGCCGCGCTACCTCGCTTCACCGGGGGGCGTGACGCCGCTGATCGTGCTGACCGACACTGCCGCGCTGATCAGCGGCGGTCTGAGAGGAGTCATTGGCAAATGAGGCAGATGAAAGGGTTGCTGCGCGCGCTGGTCATCGGCGGCTTGCTGCTGAGCGGGCCGCTATACGCGCAGGAGAAGGTTTCCCACGGCCGCTTCAAGGACGTGACGCTTTACAAGCCGAAGGGTGAGGTCAAGTCCTTCGTGCTGTTCCTGTCCGGCGATGCCGGCTGGGACAAGAATGTGACCAACATGGCGCAGGCCCTGGTCGACGAAGGCGCGATGGTGGCCGGCATCAGCATGCCGCAGCTGGTCGGCGATCTCGAAAAGGACGGCGACCAATGCGTGTTCCCGGACGGCGATCTGGAGAACCTGTCGCACTACCTGCAGGGCTACGCGAAGTTGTCGACCTATTTCACGCCGACGCTGGTCGGCTATTCCTCCGGTGCCACCCTGGCCTACGCGATGGCGGTGCAGGCGCCGGTCGGCACCTTCGCCGGTGCCATCTCGCTAGCCTTCTGTCCGGATCTCGAAATCCGCAAACCGTTGTGCAAGGGCGAGGACGTGCAGTTCACGCGGCGCAAGAATGGCAAGGGCGTCGACCTGTTGCCGACCAAGAAACTGCGCGTGCCCTGGATCGCGCTGGCGGGCGATATCGATCAGGTCTGCAAGGCCAAGCCGACCCGTGACTTCGTCGTCCAGGTGCCGGGCGCCGAACTGGTCACCTTGCCCAAGGTCGGCCATGGCTTTTCGGCTCCCGCCAACTGGTTGCCGCAGTACCTCGGCGCCTATCGTTCCATGACCAAGAAGCAGGTCGCCGAGGCACCGCCACCACCGCCGCCGAGTCTCGGTGATCTGCCGATCGTCGAAGTCGCGTCCACCGTTCCCGGCGATACCTTCGCCGTGCTGCTGTCCGGCGATGGGGGCTGGGCAGGGCTGGACAAGGAGGTGGCCGATGCGTTGTCGGCGAAAGGCATTCCGGTCGCCGGCCTCGATTCGCTGCGCTACTTCTGGACCCCGCGAACGCCGCAGGGCCTGGCCACCGATCTTGATCGGGTGCTGCGCTTCTACGCCGCCCACTGGAAGCGATCCAAGGCGCTGCTGATCGGCTATTCGCAGGGTGCCGATGTGCTGCCGTTCGCCGTCAACCGTCTGCCGACGGCGTCGAAGCAGCTGGTCGTCGAGACCGTGCTGATGGGCCTCGGCGAAAAGGCCGCGTTCGAGTTTCATCTCGGCAACTGGGTCGGCGACGATGATGGCGGCACGCCGATCCTGCCGGAGGCCAGCAAACTGAGCGCGTCTTCGGCGCTGTGCCTTTACGGGCAGGATGAAGATGATTCGCTGTGCCCGAAGATTCCGCCCGGGCATGTCCGCGCCATCTCGCTGGCCGGCGGCCATCACTTCGATGGCGACTACGACAAGCTGGTGGAACTGATCCTGTCGAACGCCAAGTAAGTCGGGCATCGATCCCGAACCGCAGCGTCAGCCATGACGCTGCGGTTCGAAGACACTGCCCATGTTTCAAATGTAATGACCGGAACGGCAGATGAAATCAGCCGTTCCAGATCGCCGCCCAGCATCCACTCACGAGTGGGATGCCGGCGGAACCCCGCAGGTGGTCTCCCTCGTGATTGCCATGCCGGCCTGCTTGGCGCGGCATGGCTCATTCACTTGCACTCTGGAGAGCCAGCCATGCGCGTCTTTCATCGTCATCACCTCGTCGCCGCCCTGATCCTCGTTTCCGGGTCGGTGTTCGCTGAAGCCAGCATCGACGAGGTGTATCGGACGGCGGCCGCGGGGCATCTGTCCGAAGCCCAGTCGATGATGCAGGAGGTACTCAAGGCGCATCCGGACAGCGCCAAGGCGCACTTCGTCGAAGCGGAGCTGCTGATCCGCCAGAACCAGACCAATGCCGCGCGCGCCGAACTCGCCAGAGCGACCTCGATCGATCCCGGCCTGGCCTTCGCCAAGCCGCAGGCGGTGGAAGCCTTGAAGACCAGCCTTGGTGCCTCACGCGAGAATCGTTCGGTTCAGGCTTCAGGCCCAGCGACCTCGCACGGCATGAGCTTCTGGTTCTGGCCGCTGGCCGTCGGCCTGCTGATCGCGGCCCTGATGTGGAAGCTGGGCCGCAATCGCGGCTTCAGTCCGGCACCTGCTGCCCGCATGGCCACGCCTTATGGCGAAACGCCGTCGCCTGCGTACGGCCCAGCAGCGCCTGCGGCCGCGCCCGGTGTTGGCTCGGGATTGCTCGGCAGTCTCGCGACCGGCGCTGCGATCGGTGGCGGCATGGTGGCCGGCGAGATGCTTGTGCATCGCTTGCTTGATGGCCCGTCCGAACGTGGTGGCGGCTATGCACCGGTCAACAATGATCGGGATCGCTTCCAGGATCAGACGCCGGCAGATCCGACGATGGGCGGTCAGGACTTCGGCATCGACAATTCCAGCAGCTGGGATGACGACAGCAGCAGGAGCGATGACAGCGGCTGGTAGATCAGATCAAGGCCAGGCGCACCGCGGCGGCCACCGCTGCGCCTCGACTGCCGACCGCCAGCTTGCTGTAGATGTTGTGCAGATGCCATTTGATGGTCGGCACCGATACCAGCAGCGCGTCCGCCAGCTTCTGATTGGTCAATCCAGCCTGCAGGAGACGGAGCAGTTCGATCTCACGACTCGTCAGTGATTCGACTGTCTCCGTCGCAGCTCTAGCGGGGAAGGCTTCTTCTGTATGAATGGCTCCACGGTCACCGCGGAGATTCGATGCCAGCCACTGCTGCAGATCGAGCAGCGGCTTGAGGTCTTGCGTTGAGGCATCGGCTCGCCGCTCACTGATGAAGGCCAGCACCGGTAGCAGCGGACGGCCCGCGGCGAAGATCGGATAAGCGTGGAACTCTGCCGCTGCGGCAGACAGTGCGCGATTGAGCTGGCGCGCGGCTTCCTTCTGCTGGCCGAGATCCCATAGTGCAATCGCGCGGTGCGTGGTCACGGTCAAAAAAAATCCGCCGCAGGATTCGGCGCCGCGCGTCTGTTGCAGCGTGGTCAGCAGGCGTAGCGCCGACTTCGCGTCGCCGTAGGCCAGCTTGAAGCGCGCCTCCATCAGCTTCAGCGCATCCCGCTGTGCGCGCGAAGCAATGTCGTTGCCGGATTCAGCATCAAGCAGCCGGGTGCGCCGTGCCGTCGCAGCCGCGCCGGTGATATCGCCGGCGGTGATTTGCAGCGAGGCTTCCTCCTGGGCGAGTGCCAGGTAGAGCCTGCGGTGTTGTTCGCGCAAGGCCGCATCCTGGCCTTCCTGCAATACCTGGACGGCGAGATCCAGCCGGTTCCGAGAAGCGTGCAGCCTTGCTTCGTTGCGCAGCGCCACAAGCTGCGGTTCCACCGGGCCGAAGATTTCCTTGAAGGCGCGGCCCATCTCGATATGGGTCATGGCGCGATCGAAGTCGCAATGCTGGACGGCAATCTCTGCATCCAGCAGCGCCGATAGCCCGGCGACGTAACTCTGCTGTCCGAGGCCGAGACCTTGAGAGTCCCGGTGCACGCGTTGACCCAGGCTGCTGGCGGCCCGCAGCTGGCCGAGTTCGACGTCGATCATGCCGTGCAGGAAATCGCCCCAGGCAGACAGATAAGCCGCGTCGGCACGGTGACCCTGCTCGTGCGCCGAAAGTGCGTATTCGCGGCTGCGCTCGAAATTGCGCAGCGCGAAGTAGCCATAGCTGAGGCAATTCGACAGTGTCGCGATCAGGAAGGGCTCGGTTCCCGGCACTTGGGCAAACAGTGCAGTAGCGCGTGTCAAGCAGTCGTCGATGTCATCCGAGCAAGCCTTGGTGGCGGCCTGCACGGTATGCGCCCAGAGCAGCCAGCGATCGCGCTCGCTCGTCGACAAGTCCCAGGCACGCGGCTGTTCCGCCGACAGCAGATCGATCGCCCGCTGAGACACTTCCATTGCCCGTGTCGTGTCTCTGGAAAAGGCGCAGGACCAGGCATGGCTCAGCAGAATCTCGGGCCTGCGCGTGTGGAACTCGACCGGCAACAGGCGTATCCAGTCACGCACGGTGTAGTGATCGCCACGAAACAATGAGGCGCGTATCGCGTGGTGCGCGATCAAGTCAGCGGCCAGCTCGAAGTGTTCGGCGTCGAGCGCATAGCGGATGGCCTCGGTCGGATAGCCGTTGACCTCACACCATTGGGCGGCGCGAAAGCAGGCGTCGCGGTAGCCCGCTGGATCGATCTTGCGAAATGCGTGCTGGAGAAATTCAGCGAACAGGTGGTGATAGCGGTACCACTGACCTTCGCGATCGAGCGCGATCAGAAACAGATTGGCCTGGCCGATGTAATCGAGCATCGCCTGGGCATCGCCCTGTTGTGTGGCTGCCGCGCAAAGATCGGCGCGCATCCGCCGCAACGGCGAGGTTTGCAGCAGGAAAGAGCGAACATGCTCGGGCTGCGCTTGGAGCACGGACTCCACCAGGTAGCGCGTCAAGTCGAGATCGCGGCCGGAGAAGGTGCTGATCAGTTCTGCCGCCGGTCCCTTGTGCCGGCGTAGCGCCAGAGCCGCCAACTGCACGCCAGTGGGCCAGCCTTCGGTGGAATCGATCAGCGATTGCAGATCGCTGCTCGACAGTTGCAGCTGGTGATAACGGCTCAGGAACTCCTCGGCTTCCGAGCTGCTGAAGTTGAGATCCTCCTGACCAATCTCGGTGACCAGGCCGGATACCAGCAGCTTCGCCAGATGAAGCGGGAGCCGATGCCGGCTCGCGATCACCAGGGAAAGATGGTGCGGCAGATGCGCGGCGAGGCGATCGAGGAAGCGCAGGATTCCGGGGTCGGAGAGGTGCTGGAAGTCGTCGAGAAAAATGGCGCCCGGTGTCGACAATGCACTCAGACGGTTGCCGAGACGGTCGAACAGCGTGTCGTAGTCGCGCACCGGATTGGCACCGAGCGCGGTCAGCTCGTCTCGGGCAAATCCGGGTTCGATGGCTTGCAGCGCGCTGATGAAGTAAAGCGCGAAGGTGGCTGGATCGTTGTCTTCGGCATCCAGACCCAGCCAGGTCGCCGCAACTTGTTGCTCGACGAAAGCGTGATGCAACTCGGTCATCAGGTTCGACTTGCCGGAGCCCGCCGGTGCGACGATGACGATCAGCCTGCGCAGTGGCAGCCCGTCAACCGCCCTGGCCACGAAGCCTGCCCGCGAGATGGCACGCGGGTCCTGCATCGGCGGTGCCAGCTTGCTGGCGATCAGGCCCTCGTGCAGTGCGCCCAGGTCGGGCTGTGTCATCTGGCTGTTCATCGGAAGCCTGGGGCGGGGTCACGGATCATAGGAGGCCATCGTCGCCGCTGACCATCCGCAGCGCACCCATCCTTGGATCGGTTTTTTGACCGGAACACATCCTTACTCTCTTGCCATGACCTTTCCGTCACGGCATGCCGCAGGCAGCCGTCAGACGGTTGGGCAGGCGCCCGGGCTACACGGGCGCAGCCACTTGCACCGGATGGAGACCGATGATGAGCAATTCCCCAATGGCCGCGGCTGACACGGCGCCACAGTCCACCTACCGGGACGACAAGCGCCACTGGTGGTGGCTGCCGCTGCTGGTCGCGATTTCGCCGGTGCTGGGCGTTTACCTCGCGGCAACCACGAGCCAAAATCTCTGGCTGTGGATCACGCCCATCCTCTGGTACGCCGTGCTGCCGGTCGCCGACTGGCTGGTAGGCCGCGACACCCGCAATCCCTCTGACGCCGCGGTGCCCAGCCTGGAGTCGGATCGCTATTACAAGTTCCTGGTCTACGCCTCGATCCCGCTGTTCTATGTGACCTGGATCGTCGGCGTCTGGGCGGTGGCGACACAGGATTACAGCTGGGTCGGGTATCTGGGCGTCAGCCTGTCCGTGGCGCTGACCAATGGTCTGGCGCTGGTTGTGGGGCACGAGATCGGACACAAGACCGGCCGCTTCGAGAAACGTCTCGCCCAGGTCGTGCTCGCGGTGCCGGCTTACGGGCATTTCTCCGCCGAGCACAATCGTGGCCATCACAAGGACGTGGCGACACCGAATGATCCGGCTTCCTCGCGCTTCGGAGAATCGCTGTACGCCTTCGTGCTGCGCGAGATCCCGGGTGCCTTGAGTCGCGCCTGGCACGATGAGAAAGCCCGTCTGGCCCGTGGCGGCAAGAGCCCGTGGAGCCCGTCCAACGAGTTGCTGCAGTCTTTCTCGATCACCGCCTTGCTCTATGGCACGGCGCTGTTGCTGCTCGGGCCCGTGATCATTCCGTTCCTGCTGATCTCGACGTTCTGGGGCTGGCAGTTCCTGTCGACCTCCAACTACATCGAGCACTACGGCCTGCTGCGCCAGCAGCTGCCGGATGGCCGCTTCGAGCGTTGCCGCCCCGAGCACTCCTGGAACGCCGACCACGTCATCTCCAACCTGATGCTGTACCACCTGCAGCGCCACTCGGACCATCACGCGCGGCCGACCCGCTGCTATCAGGCGCTGCGCAGCGACAAGGCGCCTGAGCTGCCCTCGGGCTATCCGCTGTGCTTCACCTTGAGCTATTTCCCGCCACTCTGGCGTGCGGTGATGGATAAGCGCGTGCTCGCGGTCTACAGCGGCGACATCACCCGGGTCAACATTCAGCCGAGCAAGCGGGAGCAGATCCTGGCCCGGTACGGTGCCGCCCAGAAATCTGCGGCGGGAGCCTGATCATGGCGCGCTATCGCTGCCCCGGCTGCGGGTATGTGTACGACGAGGAAAAGGGCGATGAGCACGAGGGCTTCAAGCCGGGCACGCCCTGGCGCCTGGTGCCGGAGGATTGGGCCTGTGCCGATTGCGCTGTTCGCGACAAGGCGGATTTCGTCGAAGTCGACGGGCTCGCATCCGAGTAGCGTCACTCCGTTTCGGAAGGTCGTCGCAAAAGCCGAGTTTCGATCAATGGAGCGCCAGCCACTCGTCGCTCTGAGGCGTGGCTGGGCGGCCCGGAACAGCAGTTCGTCTCATGAGGACTTCTGCTGATCCCTGTCGCTGCTGAGACTTCGTTCATCGCACAGCCGTGCGCGCATGAACGGGGGACCAGAGCGATGGCCGTGCAATCCAGTATCACGACTCAAACTGCAATCGCGGGACGACTCGACGATTCACGCACGGCAACGCCGAGCGCTGCGCCGTCCCGTGCGGCGGTGGCCGCCTTGCGCGCTGCAGCGGCCTTCTGGTTCGTGGTGACCGTGCTGGGGCAGCTTGCGATGGCTGCTTATGTGGTCGGCTTCTATGGTCGTGCGGCGATGAAGGGCGAATTCGAAACCTGGAACAAGGTGTTGCCGAAGGGCTACATGGCCCGCGACACGCTGGGCAATCTCAATCTGTCGCTGCATCTGGTCTTCGTGGTGGTGATCGTCATCAGCGGTGCGCTGCAGCTGACACCGGCGGTGCGCAGGCTGTGGCCGCGCTTTCATCATTGGAACGGGCGCCTGTACCTGGCTTCGGCGTTGCTGATGAGTCTCGGCGGGCTGTACATGGTCTGGACGCGCAACACCGGCGGCGATGTGCTTCAGCACTTGTCAACAAGCATCAACGCCCTGCTGATCATCGGCTTTGGCGTCATGGCCGTGCGCGAGGCGATGGCTCGAAGACTCGATCGTCATCGCCGCTGGGCACTGCGCTTCTTCCTCGCAGTGAGCGGCGTCTGGTTCTTCCGGGTCGGCCTGATGTTCTGGATTCTCGTCAACCAGGGTCCGGTCGGCTTCGATCCGCAGACCTTTCGCGGGCCGGCGCTGACGGGCATCGCGTTCGGGCAATACCTGTTTCCACTGGCACTGCTCGAGCTTTACTTTCGCGCACAGCGGGCAGGCTCGCGGCAGCATTTCGCGATGGCCGGGGGACTGGTGGCGATGACCGCGGTAACCGCCGTCGGCGTCTTCGGCGCCTCGATGATCATGTGGTTGCCGCGCCTGCAGTAGCGGGTCGCTGACGGGCACTCAGCAAGGCACCGCGCTCGCGATCATTGCTATCGTCACCCCATGCCCACCGAGCCCACTAATCCACGTCTGCGAGGTCTTGCACGGGTGCTCGGCTGGCGCCGCATCCAGATCGCGCTCGGTTCATCGGCATTGTTGGGGCTGATCGTCAGCCCGTCGTACACCGGGCTGTCACTGATCGAAGTCCTCGGCCGTTTCCTGAGCTTGGGTGTCGTCTGCCTGCTGTCTTTCGGACTGTTCGAACGCTGGCCGAAACGACTGCCGCGATGGCTTGCGCGCTGGGTGCTGCAGGTGATCGGCGTGGCGGTGGTGATCCCGTTCACCGCGCTCGCGATCTACCTGGCAGTGACGCAAGGCGACGCGATGCCGCTCTGGAAGAACAACGATCGCCTCGGCGGCATGGCGAAGCTCGCGATGGTCGGGCTGCTCACCGCGCCGTGGATCACCGTGGCGGCGCTGTTCCGCCAGCGCGATTTCGCGGCGCACAGTCAGGCGCTGGCCTTCGAGCTCGAACGCAGCGAACTGGAACGTCAGGCGCTCGACTCACGGCTGCGCCTGCTGCAGGCGCAGGTGGAGCCGCACTTCCTTTTCAACACGCTCGCCAATCTGCGAGAGCTGGTCGATTCCGGTTCGCCGCAGGCCGCCACCGTGCTCGATCATCTGATCGGCTATCTGCGCGCCGCCGTGCCGCGCCTGCACGAACCCGCCACGACCATCGGCCAGGAAATGCAATTGGTCCGCGACTATCTGGCGTTGATGCACATGCGCATGCCCGATCGTCTGCAGTTCAGCCTGCAGGTCGACCAGCTGGCCCTGAACCTTCAGTGCCCGCCGATGATGCTGCTGACGCTGGTCGAGAACGCCGTGCGGCACGGCATCGATCCCTGCGAAGAGGGTGGCCGCATCGACGTGCAGGTACGGCTGCGCGACGGCCGCTGCCACGCCGAGGTCAGCGATACCGGTGTCGGCCTGCGGTCGTCGGCTGGCGAGGGCCTGGGCACCGGCTTGTCGACCTTGCGGGAACGTCTGCAGCTGGTCTTCGCCGGCGATGCGCAGTTGCGGCTGGCCTCGCTGGCGCCGCACGGCGTGCGCGCCGAACTGGATTTCCCGGCGCGCGAGACGCTTTCATGAACAATCGGCGTCCCACGGCATTGGTCGCCGATGACGAACCACTGCTCCGCAAGGCCCTGGTGCGCATGCTTGCGGCGGCCTGGCCCGAACTGAATGTCGTCGCCCAGGTGCGCAACGGCCGTGAGGCCGTGGAACAGTTCGAAGCCTTGAAGCCGGATGTCTGCTTTCTCGACGTGCACATGCCCGGCCTGTCCGGGATGGAAGCGGCGCGCGTCATCGGACGGCGCGCGCATCTGGTGTTCGTCACCGCCTACGACCAGTACGCGGTGCAGGCCTTCGAACAAGGCGCACTCGATTACCTGATCAAACCCGTCGAAGTGGAACGTCTCGAAGCAACGATCGTGCGGCTTCGCGAGCGCTTGCTGGCAGCGAAACCCTTGCCCGATACCACGGCGCTGCTGTCGCTGCTGGCCGAACACCTGCGCAAGGATGCAGTGCCGGCGCCGCTGCGTTGGGTGCATGTGTCGATCGGATCGACCCTGCGCCTGGTGCCGGTGGAGCGCATCGATTTCCTGCGCTCCGACGAGAAGTACACGCTGGTCGCCTGGCGTGGTGAAGACGGCAAGCCGGGCGAGGGGCTGATCCGCACGCCGTTGAAAGACCTGCTCGGCCAGCTCGATGCATCGCACTTCGCGCAGGTGCATCGCGCCGTGGTGGTGAACCTGCGCGCCATCAGCCATGTCACCCGCAGCCTCAACGAGACCGCCCACATTCATCTCAAGGGCCGCGTGGAGATCCTGCCGGTGAGCCGAAGCTACCTGCATCTCTTTCGGCAGATGTAGTCGGCGTCGGCGTTCTTCCGAGCGCGTCACATCAGCGCGAGTAATTGCGGGCTTCGCGTGGCATGTCTACCGGTAAAAGTGTCGATCTCGCATCCGTCATCGCCGACGAGTGCCGCAAACGTTTGATTTGCGGGGATTTCGAGAAAAACCTCAGGGCAGGCACCCTTTGTGATCAACCAACAGGGCGAGACGCACGACGCCATCAAGACCTTCAATGAGTCGCCGTTCGTCTCCGGAACGTCCGTTTCATGACTTGAAAAGCCGGCCCCGACAATCCTGGCGAATCCCCGCCCGATGTCCCGCCGCACCACTCATGGAGAAGAACTCATGTCCAGCGAAAACAAGCTGAAAGAAACCATTTCGGTGTTGAACAGCCTCATCGAAACCAGCAAGGACGGCCAGAAAGGCTTCAGCAAGGCTGCCGGCCACGCCCATGCGCCTGAACTTCGCACGCTGCTGGAAAGCTACGCAGCGGACTGCGAAAAGAGCGCTGCCGAACTTCAGGCCTGCGTCATCAACCTCGGCGGCACGCCGGAAACTAGTGGCACGGCGGCCGGTGCCCTGCATCGCGGCTGGTTGAACCTCAAGGCTTCGATGAGCGGTGATGACGATCTGGCGCTGCTCGAAGAATGCGAGCGCGGCGAAGATCATGCGAAGGCCGAGTACATCAAGGCCATGCAGGCGCCGATGTCAGGCGAAGTCCGGGACTTGCTGCAGCGCCAGTGCGATGGTGCCAAGGTCCACCATGACCGCATCCGCGAACTGCGCAATCAGCATCGCGAGGCCGAAACGATCTGAGTCGTTTCAGTGAAGGGTTGATCGGCTGATCCGTAACGGGATCGCGGCAAGCTGTTGTCACGATTGGCGCATGACTGAACCTTGAAGACCATCGGGCACGTCCAGTAACACTGGTCGTGCCCGATTTGCGTGGGACGCCTCCAGAACTTTCAGGTTCTGCAGATGCGGCAAAATGTCGCAATTGCTCACCGCGGTTTGCGGTCTTTCATGGCCTCTCTATGCCCAATCTGGCTGCATCAACAATCGAGCTGCTCCGCGCCGCATACACAGGCTTCAATGCTCGCGACACCGCCGCGGCCCTGGCCACGATGACGGCGGACGTGGCTTGGCCGCGCGCATTCAAGGGCGGCTTTGTCCGAGGCCAGGAAGCCGTGCGTGCTTATTGGACGGAGCAGTGGGGCGAGATCAATCCGCATGTAGAGCCACTGGCCTTCCACCCGGACGGTGGCTGCATCCTGGTCGAGGTCCATCAGGTAGTGCGCGATCTGGCCGGAGCCGTACTGGCCGACGAGCACGTCGGTCATCGCTTCACGTTGGAGCAAGGCCTGATCCAGAAGATGGAAGTCTGTGCGCCGCCATCACCCGATCGCCGCGCCTGAGCAGCGGTCCCTCACGTCTCAGACTGGAAATCACATGACCATCGAAACCGAAGACGACGTCGCGGCACTCAGGCGTATCGGCAAGATCGTTTCGTCCGTGCTTCAGGACATGCTCGATGCCGCCGAACCCGGCATGACCACGCGCGAGCTGGATTCGCTCGGCGAGCAGCTGCTGGGGCGACACGGTGCGCGATCGGCGCCGAAGCTCACCTACAACTTCCCGGGTTCAACCTGCATCAGCATCAACGAGGAAGCCGCACACGGCATCCCGGGTGATCGCGTGATTCGAGCTGGCGACGTCTTGAACGTCGATGTTTCCGCCGAGCTAGGCGGCTACTTCGCCGATACCGGCGGAACGAAGATCGTGCCGCCGACCAATCCGCAGAAGACGCGCTTGTGCCATGCGACGCGCACGGCCCTGCAGCAAGCGATGAAGCAGGCTCGTGCGGGCCGGCCCATCAATGGCATCGGCGCGGCAATCGAGGGAACGGCGAAGACCTACGGCTTCAGGGTCATCGAGAATCTCGGCAGCCACGGGGTTGGTCGCGCCCTTCATGAAGCGCCCGAGTACATTCCCGGCTACTTCGATCCGACGGACAAGCGCCTCCTGAAAGAGGGCATGGTGATCACCATCGAACCCTTTCTATCAACGAAGAGCCGTGTGGTGACCGAGGCGTCCCACGGCTGGACCCTGGTTGGCGCGGCTGGCAATTTGTCGGCGCAGTACGAGCACACGATGATCATCACCAGAGGCGAGCCCATCGTCGTCACTCAGCACTGAGGTGCGACCCAATAGCCCGCTGGCGGGGTCGGCTGCTCTCGCTGCCTAACACCAAGCAGAAGGCCCGACACCGCTGACGCGGTGTCGGGCCTTGACGCAAGGACCTCAGGCTGCCTTTTCGACCGCGACGAGCTTCGACACCACACCGTTCACCGCAATCCGGCGAGGCTTGGCCGACTCGGGGATACGGCGAACCAAGTCGACGCTGAGCAGGCCGTTCTTCAGGGTGGCGTTCTGCACCTCGATGTAGTCGGCGAGGCGGAAGCTCAGCTTGAACGCGCGCTGCGCGATGCCACGATGCAGGTACTGCGTCTCTTCGGCGATATCGCGCTTGATCGAGCCGATGGTGAGCACGTCCTTCTCGACCTGGATATCCAGATCTTCGTCCGACATGCCCGCAGCGGCAACGACGATGCGGTACTCGTCCTCACCTTTCTTCTCGACGTTGTACGGCGGATAGCTGGTCGATTCGACGCGCAATGCGGACTCGACGAGATCGTTGAAGCGGTCGAAGCCGATGGTGGAGCGATACAGCGGAGCAAGGGAAAAGCTGTTCATGACAATAACCTCCTGACGATTAGCGAAGTGGTGTGTGTCGGAACCCGAGCTGCAGCATCCCGACGAACAGGATTTTATGGCTGCCGTTTTTCGTTTCAAGAGGGATTTGTCGACGCCGCCGCACGGTCGGCGTTGACGGGAAGGGCGAGTTCCGGATTGATCCGGGTTTCCGTTATTCTACTCGTCAGTACTTCTTTCTTATTGAGTGGCCTTAATGGCGGTGAGCAAGCCTGCAAGCCGGAAAGCCGGCGTCGCCAAAGCAGCGGCGCGCGACAAGCCGGTGGTCGACGCGCCGCGCGTCCCGGCGCCTGCCGTTTCGATGCGCGATCAGGTCCAGGCCTTCAAGCGCGAGCAGATCCTCAAGGTCACCGCGGAACTGTTCTACGAGATCGGCTATCAGCGGACGACGCTGGACCGTGTCGCCGAACGTCTGGGCGTGACCAAGCCGTTCATCTACTACCACTACAAGGACAAGGCCGAACTGCTGTTCGAAATCAGCAAGCGCGGCATCACCGACGGCAACGAGATCCTCAGGCGCGCGCTTGCCGCCGACGGAACGACGACCGAACGGCTGAGCGAGGCGGTCAAGGCCATCGTTCGCACCATCGTCGCCGCACAACGCTACACAGCGATCTTCTTCCGCGAGCAGAAGAACTTCGATGCCGAGATTCGTGCGCCGCTGGAGACGATGCACCGCGAGTTCGACGACCTGCTGGCGCAGCTGCTTCAGGAGGGCGTGGACAAAGGGGAATTCCAGATCGACGACGTGCGCCTCTGTTCGCTGGCGATCGGCGGCATGATCAACTGGGCGTACACCTGGTATCGCGAGAATGGCCGGCTGTCGATCGATGCTCTATGCGACGGCATGGCCGGACTTGCATTGAAAGCCGTCGGCGCGAGCTAGGCCGCAGTCGCGCGGCTTTTCGGCGTCACCATGTAGTCAGCCAGATTCGGTTCACGGGTCATCGCCCAGTAGTCGACCAACCGCCAAGGCACCGGCGAGAACACCCGGCCGCGATCATTGCGGTACCAGTTGCGCATGCCGCCGTGCGTCCACACCAGTTGCGCGTGTTCCTCGTCAACACGACGGCAATAGTCGTCCTGAACCGCCTGCCGAACCTCGACGGCACCCATATCGCCCTCGATCATCGCCTTCAGGCAACCGCCGATGTAGCGCATCTGGCACTCGCTCATGAACATCAGGCTGCCGCCATGAGCGAGGCCGGTGTTCGGGCCGGAGATCACGAACAGATTCGGATAATCGGCGACCGTGGTGCCCAGGTAGGCCATCGGGTTATCGTCCCCCCAGCGCTCCCGCAGCGGCACACCGGAGCGCCCGCGGATGTCCATCGGGGCCAGCATCTTTCCGGCTTCGAAGCCGGTGGCCAGGATGATGACGTCCGGCTTGACGACCCGTCGTCCGGTGGTCAGCAGCTGACCGTTGTCGACGCACTGCACGGCCTCGGTGATCAGTTCTACGTTGTCGCGGCGCAGCGCCTGATACCAGCCGTTGTCGACCAGGATCCGCTTGCCGTAGGGCGGATAATCCGGAAGGCATTTGGCGATCAGGTCATCGCGTCCTTCCAGCTCGGACAGCAAATAACGGGTCATCGCCTCGCGATGCCGATCATTGCGATGATTCATGGCGCGCTCGGGATGCGGCCACTCCGGATCGTGCCTGAGGGTTCGCAGCAGGCCATCGCCGAACCGCCAGATCAGGCTGAAGCGATACCAGGCGTAGTACCAGGGCATATGCCGCAGCAACCAGCGCGTCTCGTCGCTGACCTTGCCGTGATAGTCCGGATCGGGTCGTGCCCATTGCGGTGAACGCTGGAACACCGTGACCTTCGCCGCTTCCGCCGCGACGCTGCGCAGGAACTGCATGCCGCTGGCACCGGTGCCGATCACCGCGACGTGCTTGCCCGCCAGGTCTGCGTCCGCCGGCCAGCGCGCGGAATGCCACCAGCTGCCGGCGAAGGTCTCCATGCCCGGGAATGCCGCCATCTTCGGCCGATTGAGCTGGCCGACGGCGCTGATCACGACCGACGCCCATTCCTCGAACACCCGGCCCTCGGCATCGCGGAGGTCGATCTGCCATTGCTGGCGATCCTGGTGCCAGTGCAGCGCCAGGACTTCGATGCCGAAACGGATGTGCCGCCGCAGGTCACGGCGCTCCGCCATGTTGCGCAGATAGGCCAGCACTTCGCCCCGCTTGGCGTAATTGCCGGACCAGTCGACATTGGGCTCGAACGAGTACGAGTAGAAGTGATTCGGTGTGTCGACGCCGGCTTCCGGATAATCGTTGTCGAGCCAGGTGCCTCCGAGATCGGCGCTCTTCTCGACGATGCGGAACGGGATGCCCATTTCCGCCAGGCGCACCGCCGCGCAGAGCCCGGAGATGCCGGCACCGATGACCAGCACGTCGAGCGACCTGGCCGCCGCCGCAGCCGGCACCGAGAGGTGCACGCGCCGATCCGCCAGCCCCATCTCCTCGCGGATCATCGGCACGTATTCGGCCGCCACGTCCTCGCCAAGCGAAACGCTCATGATCTCGCGCATGAAGGCGTCATCGGGTGGCGCTGCCGGCTGACGATGGCCGTCCTGCAGCGCCTTCATCAGCTGCGCTGCCGCCGCACGGATCTCCGCCTGCAGAGGCTCGGACAGACCACCGCTGGGATCCGGGAACAGGGAAATATCCCGCTTCGGCAGATACGGCGCGGCAATCCAGCGCCGCTCTCCGGTGAGGTGCGCCAGACAGGCCAGCAGGGTGGGGATGGAAGCCTTGGCCAGCGCACGCTCCGCCATCATCTCGATGCTCATTGCAGTGGTTCCTTGCGGCCGATGACGTCGATCCGGACCTTGATGCCGACCTGTTCGCGATCCCAGGTATCGGCAGTCACCCCGATGCGCCGCAGCTCGTGCTTCTGCACCTTTGCCGTCGGCGTCTTGGGCAGCGCCGGAACGATGCGGATGTAGCGAGGAATCATGAAATGAGCCATCCGCGCGCGCAGGAATTCGAGCAACTCGGGCGGATCTATCGTCGCCCCCACAACCGGTGCCACCACGATCATCACGTCTTCCTCGCCGAGTTCGCTGGGTACGCCAATGGCGGCCGCTTCCTGCACGCCGGGATGCAGCACCACATCGGCCTCCACTTCGAAGGAGGAGATGTTCTCGCCGCGGCGGCGGATCGCATCCTTGACGCGATCGACGAAAAACAAGTGGCCGCTCTCGTCACGACGGAAGGCATCGCCGGTATGGAACCAGCCATTGCGCCAGGCCTTGGCCGTCGCCTCCGGATTGCGGTGGTAGCCGCTGTTCATCGCCCAGGGACGGTCCGTGCGAACCATCATCTCGCCGACCTCGCCGGTGGCGACCTCGCAATCATGGCCATCGACCAGCCGGACCTCGACGCCTGGTCGCGGCAGGCCGCAGGTTCCGCGGACGGCGGGATTCGGCCCGGAGACGATCGGCGAGGACACCTCGGTCATGTTGAAGATCGTGTAGATGATCAAGCCAAAGCGCTTTGAAAACGCGGCGATGTCACCGCCGAGCGGCACCATCAGTGCCAGGCGCAGCGGATGGTCGCGGTCTGTCGGCGACGGCGGCTGCTTGTCGAGAAAGGTCGCCATGACGCCAAGCAGAAACGTCGCGGTGGTCCCCGTGGCGCGAATCACCGACCAGAATCGGGCGGTGTCGAAGCGGTCGACGAAGCTCACCGAGCCGCCACGCGCAAACATCACGTAGATGCCGCCGATGCCGCCGATGTGAAACATCGGCATGTTGACCAGATAGCGGTCCTCTGCCGTAAGGAAAGGCCAGGTTTCCGGGCCGGCATTGCTGTACAGATGCAGGTACGAGCACAACACGCCCTTCGACGGCCCGGTGGTGCCCGAGGTGTAGATCACGGCACAGGGATCCCAGGGCTCGATGGCGCATAGCGGCGCCGCGACCGTTCCAGCCGGAGGCAGCAATGCATCCGCATACGCCACAACGTCGAGCCGGGCCGGTGCTTCGGCAGGCCCGCCGACCACGATGAGGGTCTGCAGGCACGCGGTGTCGACCTCGCACAAGCGGGCGACCAGCTCCGCATGGACGATCGCGATCCTCGCATTGGCGTTATCGATCACATGCGCGAGCAGGGCACTCTTGTAGGCCGTGTTGATCGACACGAACACGGCGCCGAGCAACTGCACAGCGAAGAACACGCGCAGGCACTCCCGACCATTGGGCAGCCAGACCAGCACGGTATCGCCTTGCTGGACGCCGAGGTGCTGGAGGCCAAGAGCGGTCTGCCAGCTCAACTCGTGCAGGCGTCCATAGGTCCACTCTTCGCCGTTGTCGGCGTACTTCACAAACACCTTGTCGGGCTGTTCGCGGTTCCACCGCTCCAGCAGATCGTAGGTGACCACACGGTCGCGCGGCGGAATCCGCGAATCCCGGATCGCCGATCCAGCGGGGTAAGGGCTCACCACGATCGCGGCGGTCATCTAGCGGTCTCTGTCATGGTCGGCTGCCGATCGCAGCTAACCCGCAGACATTATCCTACTCATGAGTAGGTTTACAAGTTTTAAAGTACGTTCGACTACGCTAGAGTTCGGTGGTGGACAACCGACAAGAACGACCGAGAGGAGAACGCCGATGAACAAGCCACTGCAACTGGGCGATGCCCGCATTCACCGTATCGAGGAGTGGTCCGGGCTGTTCATGACACCGCAGACTCTCTTTGCAGGCTTCGACGCAGCGGACTACGCCCGCGTCCGTCAACACATTCCGCCGGCCTATCTGAACCTGGAGACCGATTCGCTGCTCGCCTGCCTGCAGAGCTTCGTGATCGAACTCGATGGCCGGCGCATCCTGATCGACACCGGTGCCGGCAACGACAAGGACCGCCCGGGCATCCCCTTGTTCGCACGCTTGAACACGCCGTTCCTGAAGACGCTGGAGGCCGCCGGCTTTACCCGCGAGTCCATCGACCTGGTCATCTGCACCCATCTGCATGTCGACCATGTCGGCTGGAACACGATGCTGCAGGACGATACCTGGGTGCCGACCTTCCCGAACGCGAAGTACGTGTTCACCGATCCCGACGCGGAATACTGGGATCCGCAGAACCGCTCGCGTTTCCCGAACATGGTCGGCGAACAGGTGAACGCCGGTTTCTTCGAGGACAGCGTCAGGCCGATCCTGGATCGCGGCCTTGCGCAAATCGTGCGCGGGCCGACCATTCTGATGGACGGCCTGCGGCTCGATCCGGCTCCTGGCCACACGCCGGGCAGCCAGACCATCACCGTCGAGAGCCGCGGCCAGCGCGCAACCTTCGTCGGCGACATCGTGCATCACCCGCTGCAGGTGTTCTGCCCGACCTGGAACAGCATCTTCTGCGAGAACGCCGATCAGGCACGCGCCACACGCAGCGCGGTGCTGGAACGCGTCGCGCACGAGGAGGCGATCATGATTCCGGCTCATTTCGCCGGCAATCACATGGTTCGCGTCTCCCGGATCAGCGACGGCTTCGCGCCGCAGGGGCTGTGAGCGTGCGCACCGCCCAGTTCGAGCAGACGGCGACGGAACGCGTGCTGATGGGTCTGCCTGCGGCAGAGGCCCTGCAAGCCGAAGCGGATCGACTGGGTGCCCAGCGCGTGTTCCTGATCGTCAGCGACAGCCTGATCCGGCAGAGCGACGAGATCGCGCGCATCGAGACCGCGCTGGGCGCTCGCTGCGCCGGCGTCTGCTCGGGCATCCAGCCGCACGTCCCGCGCGCCAGCGTGTTGACCGCCACGGAGATGGCACGCGAGGCGAAGGCGGATCTGATCGTGTCGGTCGGCGGCGGCTCGGTGACCGATGCCGCCAAGATCGTGGCCCTGGCGCTGCGCCATGATTTCCGTCGGCACGAGGATTTCGAGCCCCATCACTTCCTCGTTACCGACGCCGGCGAGCTGCACTGGCCGGCGTTCGAAGGCCCGTCGGTGCGCGTGATCTGCGTGCCGACGACCCTGTCCGGCGGCGAGTTCAACCCCCTCTCCGGAGCCACCGACGAGCGCATCAGGATCAAGCAGGGCTACACGCATCGCCAGATGGTGCCGGTGAGCGTGATCCTCGACCCGGCGCTGACGCGCCACACACCCGAGTGGCTATGGCTGTCCACCGGGGTGCGCGCCATCGACCACGCCTGCGAGACGCTGGGCTCGCTGCTGTCCAATGACTTCTGCGACGGTCTGGCTACGAGCGCGCTGCAGTTGCTGGCGGAAGGTCTGCGCCGGGTCAAGCAGAACCCGGATGACCTGGAGGCGCGGCTCAAGTGCCAGATCGGTGCCTGGCAGTCGATGATCCCAGTCATCGCCGGCGTGCCGATGGGGATCAGCCACGCCACAGGGCATGCACTCGGCGGCACTTTCGATGTGCCGCACGGCCATACCTCCTGCGTGATGGCACCGTTCGCCCTGGCCTACAACGCGCCGGTCAATGCGGCGCGGCAGACGCGGATCAGCAGTGCGCTCGGTCAGCCGGGCGAGCCCGCGAGCGAAGTCATCGACCGTTTCATCCGCGACCTGGGCATGCCGCGGAGCCTGGGCGAGGTCGGTGTGCACGAGCACGATCTGACACGGCTGGCGGAGGCAGTGATGCACGATCTGTGGACGCGTACCAATCCGCGTCCCCTCGATGATCTCGAGGCCGTCCGCCAGTTCCTGAGCACCGCGCTCTAAGCGGAGAGTCCTGCGGTGGATAGACTCTGGATCGCCAGCCGGAGAACCGGTCAGCCGCGCATCGCCACGGCCAATGGCGAGCTCTTCGCGCTTGGGGTTGCCGCCTAGCCGCTGCTCCGAGCGTTCAGTCGCTGACGGATCTTGCATAGGTCCGCCATCAGGCGCGTCTGCTCCTAAGAGTCGCCGAGCGCAAGAAATCGCAGCACGATGCCTTCGTGCAACTGCACCTCAAGCTGCAGGCTGAGACGATTCGGATGCCCACCAAGGTCTCCGTGTCGTTCCCCTCTATCGGATCGCAGATCGGCTGTTGAAATCGGGACGTCGCATTCGCTGATCCAGGCGGGCGTCGTATCGCTACGTTTTTGCTGGCAACCCAGACCTGCGATGCGAAATCGGCATAGCCGTCGAAAGGGGTCTCCCTCGACGGAAATGAAAACGTCGGAATGACCGAAGCATCAAAGCTGAAGGGGAAGCTCGAGGTGCGTGCGATAGATGAAATCGCGATGTGCCATCAGGATCGGAGTGGTGGCTGCGCGCAGCAGTGGATCGCTGTTGGTGTACACCTCGCGGAATAGTGGCGCCATCTCGCAAAGATCTGGCGGAAGCGGTTCGAGCATGGCTGCAGCGGTGGCCCAGTAGATGTCCAGGGCAGTGAGGGAATCGCCCATGAAATAGGGCGAGCCGCGCGCCTGCTGTTTCTCGAGTTGCGCGGTGAACCGCTGCATAACCTCGACGCAGCGCCCTGGGGCAGCCGCCGATACCTCCGGCCCGTACCAGTATTTGCGGCCGAGCTTTTCGTAGATCGCACGCGTGGTCGCGTCGCGCTCCGGCCGCGTGAAGTCGCGCACCATCAGGTGTCGCCGGTTCCATGAGAATCCGTTCTCGCCCATGAGTTCGTTCGCCAGACCCAGCATCAGCACACGCTCGTCCCAGTCCTGCGGAATGAGTCGCGGTGTGGACGCGAGGCGCTCGAACAGGAATAGCTGCTCGATCCAGGTGCAGCGGGGTGGCTCATCGTTCCAGCAGGCCACTGGTGCGGTGGTCTGCGCGGTCCAGCGCAACAGTTCGGGATTGGGCCCGAGCACATCCTGTCTAGCCTTCACGTAGGGCAATTTCTTGACATGCAGGATGCCCTTGGCCGCCTCGCTGAACGGCCCGGGGATGCCCGGCGTCAGCACGACGCGCAGGCCCGGCAGGGACATGGCTTCGGCGACTTCGATGTATCGGGTCATGCAGGCTCTCCCCGTCAATCCGCCTTCGGCACCGCTCCGGTGAGCGATGTCCGCGCCGAGATTTCGATCCAGTTGCCGTCTGGGTCCTTCACGAAGCCGAAACGCGCCACGTCGCGGAAGCTGATCGCTGTGCGTGCCAGCCGTCCGCCGCGCGCGATGATCCCGGCCATCGCTGCGTCGGCGTCGAAGATCTGCACGGTCAGGTAGCGGTAGCCGAGGCCGATGAAATCCTCGGTCTCGCTGCCGCCGGATCCTTCCTTGACGAACAACAGCGTGTCTCCGCAGCGCGCGGTGTTCGCGTCGATACGATCGAATTCCATCGCGTCGACGTAGAACGCCATCATCCGTGCCGGATCGGGTGTGCGCACGGTGATGCCGATGCGCGTGAGGCCGTCCGTACCCGGCGGGACGAGGCGGACGACGTTTCCATCTGCGTCGGTCCCGTCCCATTGCCTGTCGTGGCGGACGATGCTGAGACCCACGTAGCCGGTGGGCGGCAGCGCCGGCAGTTCGTCGGCCCAGTGGTTGACCTTGATCACGGAGCCGTGGGCGTCGAAGCGGTGTTGTACCCAGCCCGGCTTCAATGTCAGTTCGTGGTCCAGGCGCAGGCCCGCAGTGCCTTCCCAGAACGCGCGTTGCGGCCCGATGTTGCGCGTGAACAGGCCGAGATCCAGATGCTGCTTGGCGAGCTTCATCGGCGAGACCTAATCCGGCAGATCATCGAGCGCGTCATTGTCGAGCGCCTGCAGCGCGCCGCCGATCGCCATGTGCATGAGCATCTTGTCGCCGCGCTCGGTGCGCTTGACGATCAGCGTTGCGGCGATGGCCACGGCGATGACGGCGAAGCTGTAGTGCGCGTAGTCGCGCATCAGGTGATCGAAGCTGTAGTCGCGCACGCCGTGCTGCAGCAGATCCTCGTGGTACTCCTTGAGCAGGGCGCGCTCGTGAGTCTTGCGGGTCTCGCGATCGAAGATGCCGCTGAGGAAGTAGGCGACGTCCATGCCCGAACCGAGAAAATTGCTGGTCTGCCAGTCGACCACGCAGATGCGTTCGCTGGGGCCGCCGAACAGCATGTTGTCGGGCCTGAAATCGTTGTGGGAAAAACACTTCGGGAACTCGCGCGGGCGATTCCAGTACGCATGATTGCGCACGTACTTGTCACCCACGCGCTTGAACTCGGGCGTCAGGTACTCGGTGTAGTGCTTGCACACGTGATCCCAGGATCGCTCGATCAGTTCGGTGGTGTAGAAACCCTGAGCGCCCTCCGGCACGTAAAGCCAGGGCTGGGCCATCAGCTCCCGGTCGTTCCAGAACGCCGCGTGCAGCAGCGCCGCTTCCTTGAGCGCGCGGCGCGCTTCGTCGAACGTGCAGCCCTTGAACTGATCGCCCTGGCGCGCGGGCGCCATGTCTTCGAGCAGCAGCGTGAAGTCGTTGGCCTGATCGATTTCTGCGACGTACACCGCCGGCGTGCGGATCTTCGCGCGATGCGCCAGCTCGCGGTAGAACATCACTTCGGAGCGATAGAAGCCCATGGTCTTGCCGGATTCGGCCGCCACCGCATTCGCCGAGGGAAATTTTCCGACCACTGACTTCGGCGCTTCCGGCGGCAGCGTTCCCTTGTATTGCAGATGGAAGCGACGAGTCTCGCCGAGCTGGCCGGTACCGACCTGCTCCATGCGCAGGCTCTCGACCGTGGCGTCCACGCCTCGTTGCGAAAGGGCTTGCGTGATCCATGCCGGTGTCACCTGGTCCGGCGTCACGATTGCTAGAGCTTCGGTCATGGAGCGCTCAGGCGGCTTTCCGGGACTGTGTCCACGCGACGGCCGACGGTTCCGGGAGCGGGCAGCTCTCGCTGACCAGTTGCGTCACCTTGAGGATGCGACCCAGGCCCAGAGCCATCGCGCTCCACATCAGCAGCTCGGTGATCTGCTCGTCGCTGAAGTAGTTCTTCAGCTCGGCGAAATGCTCCTCGGTGATCGCATGGTGGTTGTTGCCGAAAGCAGTGGCGAAGCGCACCACGGCGCGCTCCTTGTCGTTCAGCGTGCTGCCGTCCACGCCGGGAATCGCGGAGATGTCCTTCTCGTCGACCTCGTCCGTGTAGCGCACCGCCTGGCAGAGCTGGCATTGCGTGCCCTGCGCGATGGCGAGGCGGGCCAGTTCGGTGATGCGCGGACCCAGCTTGTTGTCGAACCAGATGCTGAAGTAATACGGGAAGAAGGTCTCGCAGTGCTTGGGAATATTGCCAAGCAGACCGATGTATTCCTGGAAGTGCGGCATGAACGCGGGATCGACCTTGGGATACAGATCGTCTGCGATCTTGCGCAGGTACGGCGTCAGGTTCTGGTGTTCGACGGTGCCGACGAGCATGTGATTTCTCCGGTGAGGCAGGGGCTCGGTCACGATGGTACGGACGACGGCGCCACGGAAATTGGCTAGGACTGACATCGGATTGGGCCAGGACGGACCCCGGAATCGCCCGACTATGAAAGGCGATCGGCAGCGCCATACTGGTCCGGTCAGCCCACGTCAGAAGAGCATCGCCATGACGACTCTCTCATTGCCCCTGGTCCACGGATGGCAGGATCCGGATGTGTGGAGCACCGGCACCGTCGCACCCGGCAAGCAGTTCGAATGCTGGCGGGCCTTCGTGGTGGACGCGCACATGCGGTGGGACATCCGCCCCATCCGCTGCGACCGCTTCCCCGCCTACATGCGCCAGGGTCGCTTCGATGGCTATCGCGTCACGCATCTGACCGCCCGTCACGGCGGCATCGTCGGCCGGCGCGGACCGCAGGAGATCGCGCTCGACGATGAGGCGTTCTTCAATCTCATCTACATCGCGGAAGGCTCGATCAGCCTGACCATCGGCGGCCAGGACATCGCACTCGCGCCGGGTCAGTTCACGCTCTGGGACACCACGCGCCCCATGCGTTTCGTCACCGGCGAGAACCTGCGTCAGATCACTTTTGCCGTGCCACAGGCAGCGCTGCGACGATTGCTGCCGCGTGTCGATGACCATGTCGGACAACCGATCGACGCGGCTGCCGATGTGAGTCGGCTGTTCGTGAACCATCTCCTGACGCTGGACGCGACCTTCGGCGAGTTGCCGCAGGCAGCGGCCGGACACGTCCTGCGCGCCACCCTGGAGCTGCTCGCGGCCACGCTGAGCGCCAAGGATTCGCCCGAACCGCGCGACGGTTCCCAGTTGCTGCTGCGACAGGCAATGAACTACGTCGAGCAGCACCTTGGCGAACCGACGCTGGACACTCGTGCGGTCGCGCGTGCCTACGACATCAGCGAGCGCCACTTGCATCGCCTGTTCGAAAAGGCCGACACCACGCCGGCAGCGTGGATTCGTCGCCAGCGCCTCGAGCGTTGTCGCAACGATCTGCACGGCTCGCCGCGCGCGAGCATCACCGAGATCGCCTATCGCTGGGGATTTCGCGATTCAGGCACGTTCAGCAAGATCTTTCGCAAGGCGTTCGGGTTGACACCGCGCGAGGAGCGGGCAGGGCTCGTTGAGAGGCCTGGCCTCAAGGAATGAAGACGGCAGCGCCCGGCAGCGTCGGTATTTCCTGATCCTGCAACCACGCTGATGCGAGTGGCCAGAGCACGTCGCGAAAACGCTCGTTGAAAAACGCGAAGTGACCGATTGCATCGAAGCCAAGCGACGCGGGGTCGAGCCGCAGGTGGTGCCGATCTGCGCCCTTGAAGTACGCGAGCAAGCGGTCGACGGCTGATGGCGTGCCGAACGGGTCGTCGTTCGCGGCCAATGCGAGGATGGGAGCGGTGACCGAAGCAAAACGCTCTACCAACAGCTCTGCTTCGTCTCGACTCAGCCGATGCCCGCGCCCCCATCGAAGACTGTTCTCGAAGCGGCTTCCCATGCCTGACCAATCCCGGACAACGCCCTTGGGGGTGTCCTCCATCCAGCCCAGTCGCTTGGCCGGCAAATAGCCGACGAGCGCGACGATCGAGGGCATCAGGAGATGCCAGCGCAGCAGCATTCCGCGACGCTCGCGGGGCGTGTAGTCGCGCCAATATGCGTACTGCGCGCCTACCGTGAAGATGCGCCGGACGTGCAGGGCAGACGGTGCCATCCCGATCAGGAAGCCGCCGACGGAGTGGCCGACAAAGTCGATCGACCGGGCCGGGAAAGCCGAACGGACGTAGGTCAGGACCGCTTCGAGGTCGGTCCCCCAGTCGAGCCAGCCTGCCTCCAGACCTTTGAGCGACCCGTGGCGCGAGCCACCGATGCCCCGATAGTCGAAAGTCACGACGTCATGGCCACGGCTGAACAGGAAAGCGGCGAAACGTGCGTAGTAACGCGACAGCACCGATGTGGCAGACGCGATGACCACGACGGGACGCGGCGGTTGCGAAGCGAAGCGGGCAGACCAGATGTGCGCCTTCAGGCGGTACTGATCAGGCGTGACGATTTCGACGGACTCTGGATTCATGCTCACCGATCACTATGCGTTCAGGAGGCAGAGACCCACTGCTCGCTTTTGCTCCAGAGCGTACGGGCCAGGTTCGCATCGCTGGCGACCTCGGAGGGTCGGCTGCTGCGGCAGTTGTCGTAATACAGGCCGCTGTCGCCGGCCAGGACCGGGTCCGTGGCGCAGTACAGCGTGGTCGCCGCACCTTCGTCCTCGCTGATCATGAAGCGCTTGATCAGCCGATCGAACGGCCAGGGTACGGCGCGCCAGACGTTGGTGGCTACGACGCCGGGATGGACCGCGTAGGAGGTGACGCCGCTGCCTTTCAGCCTGCGCGCCAATTCCGCAGCGAACAGGACGTTGGCCAGCTTGGCGACGGCATATTCCTTCAAGCCGCCGGCACTCTGCGTCGGCCGCCGCAGGGCTTCGAAGTCGATGCCCTTGGCATGGCGGTGGGCCTTGCTGGCGACGACCACGATGCGGGACGGTGCCGCGGCTTTCAGGGCATCCATCAGCAGTTGCGTCAGCAGGAAGTGGCCGATGTGGCAGACCCCGAAGGTCAGCTCGAAGCCGGAGGCGCTCATCCCGCGTTGACCCGCCAATCCAGCGTTGGCGACCAGCAGGTGCAGCGGCAGGCCGCGAGCGAGGAAGCGCTCGGCGCAGGCGCGGACTGAGACGAGGTCGCCGAGATCGAGGGGCAGGAACTCGGCTCTGGCGGTGCCGCCGCTGCGCTGCGCGATGTCGTCGAGTACCGCATGCGCGCTGGCTTCATTCCGGCAAGCAAGGAACACGTGCCAGCCCTGCATTGCCAGCGCTCGTGCCGTGACTTTGCCGATACCGGAGTTGGCACCGGTGACCAGTGCGACCTTGCCGTTCGGCGTGATGGTATTCATGGCGGATCAGATCTTCGGTCGGGTCGGGTAGGGAAGCTGTTGTGTGAATGAACGAAAATAACTGTTCCATGCATGTCGAAATGCCTGGATGTCATTTGTCTGGCGGAACACAACTGTCGACGATCCTCAGAAGAAGCACCATGACCAAGATGATGGGGGCCGTGCAGGCTGCGCGTTTGAACTCCCAGAGTTCCACAATCTCGACATGACCGACGCACGTGACCCATCCTCCGGCATTCGCCTCACCCGCGCGCATGATCGCCGTCTGCGGGCGATGTACCGTTCGGCCGGCTGGCCCTGCCTCGATGGCATCGAGATCGAGTTGCTGGGCCACGGTCTGCTTGAACGCGTTACCGACGGTCGTGGCTCGGAGTATCTGCGTGTCACCGACGCCGGCATCGCTCGACTTGCCCAGTCACTGAACCAGAACCGCCAGGCTTTCGATGCCCACGAAGCACTGGTCGATCGCGTTGCCCGGGAAATGGCGGGACAAGGCCGAATCGCCTGGCGGGGCCTGACCCTGCTCGGCAAGCCCGATGACGCCTGGCAACACTTGAAGCCGGATGTCTTTTCAATCCGGAACACCACGGTCGAGGACTACGTCGAACCTCTGGTCCACGAGATCAAGGTCCGGCGGGCCGATCTGCTGTGCGATCTGCGGAAGCCCGAGAAGCGGGCCGGTTATCGGGCCTTGGCCAGTGGCTGCTATTACGTCCTCGCCGAAGGGATCGGCACTGCCGAGGACATTCCGCCTGAGTGCGGCGTCATGATTGCCACGCCGACCCAGATTCTCGTGATCCGACCAGCACCGCGCCGCGCCATCAGGCTGGCGTTCCATCAATGGATGGCGCTCACCAAGGCCCAGCGGATCCATGCCGACGACAGGCTCGAACCGATGTTGTGAGCCCGACGTGCTTCAGTGGGTGATCGTGCAGCCGCTCACTTCGCCGCCGCTTTGCCCTCCGGCAACGCTGGAGCGTTGGCCGGATCCAGGCCGGCCTTGCGTGCGATCGCCGCGTAGCGGGGATCGTCGCGATAGGCGGCAAGCAGGCTCGACGTGAAGAGCTGGTTGACGCCAGGGTCCTTGATCGCCAGTGCGCGATCCAGCCAGCGGAACGCTTCGTCGGGATTCTTGCGCGCTGCATAGAGTTCGCCGATCTGGAACGGCGAGTCGGCGCCGTTCTCGCCGATCAGCGCGTCCAGCTCGGCGTCCGCCTGCTGGCGATCACCGTGCGCGGACAGCGCCATCGCCAGCGCCCAACGACGCCAGAAAGGATCGGTTTCCTCGCGGGCGACGGCGATCGCTGCAGCGGTGTCGCCCTGGTGGATCTTGGTGATGGCGAGCTGGGAATGAGTCGTTGCCGCCTGCGGCTCGACCTCGATCGCCTTGCGGAGTGCGGCTTCGGCTTCGTCGAAGCGTCCGGTCAGATCCAGCAGGAGGCCGCGCGAGAACAGCGCATCACGAGACAGGGGATCGAGCGCGACCGCGCGGTCGATCGTGACGAGCGCCGCACCGAGGTGGCCGCGCTCGGACTGCATCAGGCCGAACTGGCGGATCACGCCCGCATCATTCGGCGCGAGCTCGGCGGCCCGCGCAAACTCTCTTTCGGCGTCCGCAAATCGAAGGTCGATCCTCAGAAGCTGGGCGAGGGCGAAATGGGCGCGGGCGAGATCGGGCTCGAGTTCCAGGGCCGTGGCCACCGTCGAACGCACATGGGCCATGATGGCTTCGCGGTCGGCTGCCGAATCGTTGGAATAGGTCCCGGCATACCAGAGCGCGGAGATGGCGAGTTGCGCGTGGGCGAGCGCATAGCGCGGATCCAGGGCGATCGCGCGTTCGTAGAATTCCATGGCCTTGAACTCATCGGCTGCATCCGCACGCCGGGAGTGGAAGTTGCCCTGCAGCAGCGCCTGGTAGGCCTCGACATTGCCGCTTGGTGGCCGCCCGTCACCGGGCTCGGCGACCAGGGTTTGCGTCATCGCGATTCCCAGCGAATGTTGCAGTTGGCGGGTCACGGCGGTGGCGATTTCGCTCTGCACTGCGAAGATGTCCTTAAGGTCGCGATCGTAGGAATCGGACCAGACGTTGGAGCCGTCGTCGGTGCGTACCAGCGCCACGCCGATGCGCAAACGGTCCGCGGCCTTGCGCACGCTGCCGTCGACCAGATAGCCGACACCGAGCTTTTGTCCGATGGTTCGCGGATCGTCCTTGCTGTTCTTGAACTGGAACGACGAGGTACGGCCCATGACTTTGAAAGCGCCAGCGCGGCCAAGGCTGTTGATCAACTCTTCCGACAGCCCGTCCGAGAAATACTCCTGATCATGTTCCGGACTCAGGTCAGCGAAGGCGAGCACCGCGATGGACTTTCCATCAGGCACCGCCGTGGACTTCGCGAGCGTGGTGCTTGGAGCGGTTGGCAACGCAAAACGCCAGGCCAGCACACCGCCGACCGCCAACAGCGCAGTGAGGATCAGCACCTCGGTGGTCGTCATCCGCTGCCTGCCGCGTTCGCCGTGATACCAGGCGAGGACCAAGGTCACGAAGAAGCCGACGGCCGCCGCAACGATGAAAACGCGCACGATCTCGGCAGGCCAGTCGAAGCGCTGT
The DNA here is from genome assembly GCF_000420645.1 of Nevskia ramosa DSM 11499. Taxonomy (NCBI): domain Bacteria; kingdom Pseudomonadati; phylum Pseudomonadota; class Gammaproteobacteria; order Nevskiales; family Nevskiaceae; genus Nevskia; species Nevskia ramosa. Next base: position 1,339,465 of record NZ_ATVI01000005.1, read on the forward strand.
CCGACGAGATCAAGAATCTGGATGAGGCCGAACGAGGCAGCGACGTAGGCAAGCGCCCATTGCACGACCTTGCGCTGCCTGAGACGCTGGAAAAACTCATCCACCTGCGAGGCTCCCCAAGAGCATGTCTCGACTTTACTGCATCACCCGGATGCGGAGATTGCCCTATCCTGCTCGGCGGCGGCCGTTCGCCGTGATCAGCGGATCCTGCTCATCAGCTTCGGTCGCCAGACAGCCAGGACGATGTTCGCGACGCAGATGCCGATGAGAAGCAGCAAGGTGTTGCGCTCTGAATGCAGCATGCTCGCAAGCAGCGACGGGTCGGCCGCCGCTGCGGCGAGTTCCGCGTGCTTGCGGCTGGCGCCGACGGTGAGGAGCGTGCCCTCGAAAACGGATAGTCCGAGCAGGGCCTTGACCCAGGCCCAACCAGCATCGTGGAACCCCCGCGTCGCGGCGATCGAGAGGAGACCGGTGACGAGGACGGCCGCAAGGGAAGGGAAGAGGACGTAGTGCGCGATGGCGTTGAAGGCTTCGCGCGCCGCGACGAAGTTCGCGGGTGACGCACCTGGGGATGCCAGGTTGATGACCAGGCACGCCGCCAATCCGCCGCCCAAGCCGAGCGCCGCAATCTCGTGCAGAGCCTTCAGACTTCGCCGCCAGAATCGGACTGTGTCCACAATCTCCTCCCGCCCAACATCATCGGCATTGAACCAGGATCGCATCGGTCAACGCTTGAGATCGGATTGAAACACGCAAGCCGACTCGTCGATCAGAATACTTCGCGAAGAAGCTGGCGAATCACCCGCATCGCTGAAAGTGCGGACCCGCGAAGCCGGCAAGCGCTTTTGGACGGGGAAGGCGGCCCCAGACTCATTCAGCAAACAAGACCTATCGACGTCAGGGAAGGTCGAGCACCACGCCATCAGGAAGCTTCAATGTGCCGCTGATCGGCATTGCGGAGACGAACTCGCTTTCGGTCTCGGCGAAAATCTGCTGCATCTGGGCCGCTGACTGTAGTAGCCCTTCAAACGACGTCGAAGATCGCTCAGGTCAAGGTGGCGATCGATGCTGCGCAGCAGATGATCCTGCGGGACGTGGGCGTCGAGATTGAAGGAGTAAAACAACCAATCCTGTCCGCTGCTCTGCCTCGCGTCCCCGATTACGCCGACGCACTTAGGACATCAACATCCGCGCCAGCGTCCGCGAGACCAGGGGAGTTTTTCAACAGAATCGGCACATAGCGGACACCGGGCGAGGGGAGTCTTGACAACTTGCCCCTATCGAGATAATCGAAAAGCGCGGCGTTTGATTCGATTGAAAAGAGCAGCTGTGCCAACAACGGGTTCTTAACAAACGGGCGAGGCGTCACCATTTCTGGCGGACTCGTTGCGATTAGAAGGTTTTGCTCGAAGCTCCTTCAACCATCAGTGCCAAGCGGATCGTCGAGGCGATCAGCAGGAGCACATGGAGACCAAGATTTGCGGCGTCTGCGATGAGCACACAGGGGCCGTTAAAAGCTCAGACCTTTGTTAGTGCAACATCGTCCGCAGGCCAAACCGACATCGCAACGACGATCATCCGGTCCAATTCGCTTCTAGTAGCTCCGGATTGAGGAAAATTCAAGATCGCTTGCATCACCCCCAGAAAATGCCAAGCCAGCGCGCCTGCATCTGCATCAGTTGGCAGTTCGCCAGCTGCAATCGCTTCCTGAAGCCAACTTTCTAGCAGACCGCGCTGCTGGCTCATACCCCAGATCGCCGCCTTCCGTCCTACCGGCGGCAGATCGATCAGCTCAGCACAACTTCTCGCGAGCAGACAACCCGGGGGCCGATGGGACCGCATTGGAAGCAGCCCTCGAAGTAAAGCCTCGAGCCGCTCACGCCCACTGCTGCCCTTACAGGAACTGATCCTGGTCATCACTCGATCCGTATAGGTTCCAAGCGCTATCTCGAACAGGCCGTCCTTGTCTTGAAAACGTTGATAGATGCTTGAACGCGATAGTCCTGTCGCTTCGGTCAGCACGTTGATCGTTGTGGCCGCGTATCCGTGACGCCAGAAGGCCTCCACGGCAGCGTCAATGACAGCCCCTTCGTCGTATTGCGGTTTACCGCTCATCTGAGAAATCCTTTGACAAGATGGAATTATCATTCCAAGATACATGAACCGATCGTTCCATGATGCTCGCGAAGGACGCTTAAATGTTTGACCATCTAAATTCCAATGTTAAGCCTAGAGTCGCCATCGCGGGTGCAACCGGACGCGTCGGCGCTACGTTGACGACGTTGCTTATCGATGACCCGATTGACCTCGTCCTGCTAACGCGCCAGCCACACACAGCACGACTGCCGGAGGGGGTGATCCCATTGGCGGTCGACTTCAAACGCGCCGACACACTTGAAGGGGCTCTGCGCGGCGTAGACCGGCTTTTTATCGCACATGGCACTTCGCCAGAGCAGGTCGCTAACGAGATCGCATTGATTGATGCAGCGGTTGCAGCAGGCGTCCATCACATCGTAAAGCTGTCTGCATTCGGTCCTGCTACCCGCCTTCTTCCCCTCGCTTGGCATATGGAGATCGAAGCTTACTTGGCGCAGCAGCCGATCGCATCTACGGTACTGCGACCGACGGCTTTCGCCGATGTGCTCAAGCGGGCGGGGCCACTCATTGCCGCCGGTTCCTGGACAGGCGCAGCGGGAAATGGCCGAGTGAACTTCATCGACACTCGCGACGTTGCTGATGTAGCCCGCATCGCGTTGCTCGAGGAAATCACAGCGAACTCGCAACGTGCTTATCACCTATCTGGTCCGCGCGCGTGGACTATGAAACAGGTTGCGGAAGAGTTGACTCGCCTACTCGGACATCCGGTTACCTATCTTGACTGTTCACCTATCGAGCGGCGTGAGGCCCTGCTCAGCAGTGGACTTTCACCGTTGGTTACCGATCTTTTAGTTGGGCTCGACCGAATGTTTCGCGAGTCGACGCTCGCAGAAACGACCTCGACTGTCTCGGAACTGACTGGAAAAATTCCACGCTCGTTGACGGAATGGTTGACCGAGAACCTTGACGTATTTCGAGCGTGAGTCGGCGCACTCGCACCGAATAAGATCGAACTATCGTTGACGCGTGCGCCAGCTCCCGATCTGAACAGAACATATCAACCTCGATGGTAGGTTGCGCGAGAGGATGGAGACTTTGAAATCACGCTAACGCAGTTCGTCCAGATACAGCATTGTTTGCCGACTCAGTAGGGCAATGTCAGCCTGCACGCACGTAGTCGATGCCTGCCGATCGCCAGCAGTTCTTCCCCGGTCCCGTTCTTCCCACTGACTCAAACACAATGGCAACCCCCAACCATCGCGTAAAGCTTGTATCGCTTCCTCCAGAGTCAAAAATTTCCAAAGCCTTCGCATCGACGAATCTCGCTGATGCCTACTCGATCGAGCTTCCATCTCGAGCGTCGACCAATCCCGAACTGTTGGCGAGGTTCATCTTCTCTCATCGAGCTCCGTGGATCAGAAACCTCATAGCAGTCCGAGATGCGATCGTCGGCAGGTTAGGCCTCAAGACTGCCAAGCAACTCACTTCACTTGGTGAGGAGAGCGAGGCAGGTCGTATCGGCGCCTTCAAGATCTACGACATTAGTTTGACCGAAATTGTCCTTGGCGGAGACGACAAGCACTTGGACTTCAGGCTCTCTGTTTACTGTTCCAATCAGCCGTCGTCCGGAAGCAAGCGCCAACTGACTTTCTCAACGGTGGTCCATTGCCACAACCGCCTAGGTCGCCTTTATATTTTTGTCATCGCCCCTTTCCACCGCTTGGTCGTTCAATCCAGTCTTCGTAGTGCTGCACAAATCGGCTGGCCGTTGGCCACGGAGGCGTGAGCTATATCCCCAGTCGCCATGCGTTTCCAATTATGGTAAGCCGGCCTGGACGGCGAGCACTCCGCGGCCGCTGATTGGCGGCCTGCTGGACTGCAGGGCTGTGCGGTGGTCACCTTTCGTCTGCCGAGCTGATTCGCTCCACGAGCAAACTCTGGAGGCGTTGATTAGATGAATGCCGACGGCAAGAGTCATAGGCTCGAATCATTCGTAATTATGTTAGGCCAAGCTATCGGCCTGTCGTATCAACTCCCACAAGAGCGAGGAGAACGTACCCATGAAGCTGATCAATTCCTTCGGCCCGAATCCGCGCATCGTGCGGATGTTCCTTGCCGAAAAGGGCCTGAGCATCCCGAAAACCGACATCGACGTGTTCGGCGGTGACAACCGTAAGCCGCCGTACACCGACAAGAACCCGGGCGGCCAGACACCGGCGCTGGAACTGGATGACGGCTCGGTGCTCGGCGAGACCGTGGTGATCTGCGAGTACATCGAGGAAATGCATCCGACGCCGGCACTGATTGGTAGCAACGCTCAGGAGCGGGCCGAGGCCCGCCAATGGCAGCGCCGCATTGAATTGAACATCACCGAGTACGTTTACAACGCTTTCCGATTCGGTGAAGCTTTGGACTTTTTGCAAGGAGCGCATGTTTTGCATCCCGCAAGCTTCGGCAGACATGAAGGTGTCGGCGCAAAAGTGGCTGAAGAAGCTCGATGGCCTGATCGCCGGCCGTGATTTCGTCGCCGGCAACCAGATCCGCGTCGCTGACATCGTGCTGTATTGCGGCCTCGATTTCGCTAAGGATGTGGGACAGCCGCTTGATCTCGCGAACGCCAACATTGCCGCTTGGTTCAAGCGTATGGATACACGTTCCAGCGCCACCTCAAGCCTGAGCCCGAACTGGGCAGGCATGAAGATGCGCGGCTGATTTCAGCGCTGCCTAGTAAGCCCGGCATCGTAATTCGATACCGGGCTTTTTGTGGGTGATCGTGCGACACCGTCCACGCTCGTCGCCGCGATCCGGGGTATCGAGCGCTTGTTCCTCAACCATAGGACGTCTGCGCTCCCGGTAATTAACCAGATTGCGCTGATCGATTCGGCTATCTCCGCCGGGGTAAAACATATGCCGTAGCGAGATCGCGTGTCGCCAGCAGGCATTGCAGCGAGGCCGTGTCGCAAGCAGACCAAGAACATTGGCAGTCGCTCGACGATCACCCCATCAGCCGGCGGTCAGAGCCTTGGCTTGCCATGACGCAGAGAAGTCTTCAATGCCCTGCAAGTAATGGCTGTTGTCGTGATCCCAGGGATGGAAGCCGGGACGCAGGTAATTGAACCAGGGACGCACCATCTTGCGCAGGAAGCCAACCTCGCCGAAGCCGACACGCCAGAACTCACGCCAGCCCTTCAGATCGCCCAGCTTGCCCTCGTCACGCACGAAACCGATGAACGCCGGGATGACCTTGCCCCAGAAAATGGCGGTTGCAACCACCAGGGTCATGCTGCGCTCGACGTAAGCGCGTGGGCCGCGGCCCATCATCATCTCGTACACGTCGAAGGGCACACCCTTGTGCTCGGTCTCCTCCAGCGCATGCCATTTCCACAAGGCGGCAAAGTGCCGTTCTGATTGTTCGATCATGTACGGCTCGCTCAGCAGGCCGTCGGCCATGATCGCGGTTATGTGTTCAAGGGCGATGGTCACGGACAGGCGGGCGGAGGGCGGCGAGCGCTTCTTGATCCGGGCCAGGAGTGCTTTCACGCTGTCCTCGAATTCCTTGGCCGCCGGCAGGCGCTGGAACATCAACGCGTTGTATTCGTCGTGCTCGCGGCCGTGCGTCGCCTCCTGGCCGATGAAGGCCGTCGCCGCCTTCTTCAGTTCGGGGTCGGTGATCTGATCGCGGTAGTGGCGCACGGCGTCAATGAAGAAGCGCTCGCCCACCGGAATCACCAGCGACATGGTGTTCATCAGGAGGGTGAAATGCACGCCGCCATCGAGCCAATCGTGGATGCGCTCTGCTGGCGGGTTGAACTTAAGATCACGGCGTGTCGGAAGAATTGGCGTCTTGGCTGGCATGGGATGCTCCTGAGTGATGCTGGATGGATTTATTGCTTGGTACGGGACAAGCGTGACTACGGCGCTGTCTCAACAGACTTCAGGTCGACGTGACCAGCGAGGCTGTGCTGTCTTCATCCTCGTCATCCTGATGTTCGCTTCGGGTTGCCTTGCGCCCCAGCATTCGCGTTGTGGCGAGCGGATCGAAGCCCGCTTTCCTGACCGACAACCGCGAACGATCAGCGAGCACCACCCCCTTGCGAACTTCGGCCTGCAGATCGCGACCGGTGATGGCGCTGGCCGCGTGCATGCCACTGAGCATCGCGCCCACCGTGCCGGGTCCCCAGGCAGTGCTGGTTCCGGCCATGAACAAGCCCTTGATCACGGTATTCACACCCGGACGGAACGGGCCGAACTGCGAGAGGCGCGGCTCCAGGCCAAAAGCAGCACCACCACTGGTATGGGTGAAGCGCTCCTGTGAGGCGGGCGAGCCCAGTTCGCTCCAACGCAGCTTTGCGGACGCACCGGGATAGGCCTGTTCGACCCGCTGCAAGAGGCCGTCGGTGATGATTGCCTTGGTCTCCTGATAGCGCCCGTCGCGGCGATAAGCGCCGCGAGCGACATCATGTCCATCGAAACCCCAGAGGCGCGGGTCTGCCGGTGCGAGAGTCTGGGCCTCGATGGCAGCGTGTCCGGCCGGGGCGCTGCGACGATTGTCTGGGTCTCGACGGGTCGAGGACTGCACGAAAGCCGGCATGTTGCGTGAGTAGTCCATCGCCCAGTCCATGGGACGCCGTTTGGACGCCTGGGTCAGGCGCCTGGACAAGCCTTGCTGCAGGCGGAACAGCGAGGTCGTGTCGTCCCAGTTGGGAATGACATAGAAGTTGCTGTTAGGGGTTTTGCCGATGTCGATTTCAATGCCGAAGAAAGCATTAATCAGTGGATGTGACATCTTCCAGTTTTCGCTTCTCCTGGCCACCGAGGTCGGCAGATTTTCGTAGCCGACAAGGTCGCGGTAGGTGCGCTTGATGTCGCCTGCCGCCACGATGGCCGGAGCACGCAGCATCTCCCCATCCTCCAGTTGTACGCCCTTGGCGGCGCCGCTTTCGATGACGATACGTGCCACATGGGTCTGGGTACGAATTTCGCCGCCGTGACTGAGGATCACATCGGAGAAGCCAGCGGCCAGCATCTGGCCACCGCCCTTCGGGTACCAGGCTCCACCGACGAGATAGTCATGCAGGAAGCCGGCGCGCAGTGCCACGGGCGCTGTGATTGGGGTGGCGGCCGTCGCCGCGTCCTGCACGGACAGTACGAGAAAGGCTCGCGGGCTCAGACGGCAGGCGGCCAGCAGTGCCGCATGCGGGACCATGGCCCATGCCGCCGCCCAGCCACAGCGCTTCGCGAACAGAAACAGGTCGGCCCTCGACGCCAGATTCATACTGCGATCCATGCTTTCGGCGACGCGGCGCACAACCGAGATGTAGAAACGCAGGCCACGTTCGTCAGCCGGAAAGGCCCTCAGCAGATTCTCCAGATAGCCGTTCCAGTCTGATGGGACACGCAGCTCAAGATCCGGGCCGATGATCGTGTCGAAGCCGTCTCGATCCATGGGCAGCCACTGCACCCGATCTTCGAGCGCCAGACCTCGCATCAGTGAGTCCATCAAGCCGCCCGGTCCGCAGCCACCGATGTAATGGACCCCGCAGTCGAACTCCCATTGCTTCTTGCGTCGGAAGACATGGGAACTGCCGCCGAGGACTGAATAGCGCTCCAGCAGCAGCGTGCGCTTTCCTGCGGCAGTCAGATGTGCGGCAGCGGAAAGGCCGCCAAGGCCCCCTCCGATCACGATGGCATCCCAGTGTGTGTGCTGCGTCGTCGGTGTATTGATCACGGAAACCCTTTGAGGGAACGGCATCGGCGGTTGGTGACGTCCCGACATTCGGCCATGCGACCTCCCGAATGAGGAACTGACATTGCCATTGAACGATGGCACCATTACAGTAAGTTCCAAAATAGAACCTTGTCAAGCTAGACTCGCCGCGACTTGGCAAGCGCTTGATCGGAGGAAGGAAATGAAGTGGGGCGAACTGGACGGAATTTCTTGCTCGGTGGCCCGTAGCCTGGCCATCGTCGGCGATCGCTGGACCATCCTGATCTTGCGCAACGCCTTCCTGCGCACGCGTCGTTTCGATGATTTCCAGGCTCAGCTGGGCATCACGCGGCATCTGCTCGCCAACCGGCTGGCCAAGCTGGTCAAGCTCGGCGTGATGAGCAAAGTTGCCTATCAGGAGCGACCACCACGCTACGAGTACCGGCTCACCGAGATGGGGCGCGATTGGTACTCGGTGCAGCTTGCGCTGGTGGCTTGGGGAGACAAGTGGCTGGCCGGCGCGGCAGGGCCGCCGCTGGAGTTCGTGCACCAGACGTGCGGCCACAAATTTCGGCCAGTCACCGTGTGCTCGGAATGCCGCGAGCCGCTCGACATACGCGAAATCACGCCGATTGCGGGTCCGGGCTTGCGGCCACCGGCTGCCATCACGCGCTGAAGGCAGGTCGGTCCGTTTGCCTGCCTTTGCGCCGCAGGGCGGCCGACGCCTTAATGCGGGCCTTATCAGTCATTCGGCTTGCCGAATACAACGATTCTGAGCGCGCGGTCCACGTCCCAGGATTTTCATAGCCCCGATCTACGCCTGCCGTTCGACAGGTTGCAATGAGGGCACGTCGCCGGGTCTACTGCCGCGTAGTGGCCACCTAAGTCAGATTTGCCGGTGGGCGCTTCTGTACAGAGCGGAAACCGAGCAGGGGAGTGCTGAAAACATGCCGCTATCGGGATAAAAGCGGACTTCAGAAGATCCGCTTCTTCAAGAAGCTCTTTCAAGATTGGCGCGCACCTTGGCCAGGACCGCCAGCAGTTGTTCCCGTTCAACGGTACTCAAGCCCTCGACGGCAAGGCTGGACAAGCGCTGTCTCTGGCGGTGCAGGGTTCGATGAATGGCTGCGCCATCCGCCGTCAGGTAGAGCCGCAGATTGCGTCGATCTTCCTCGTCAGCCTTGGCCTCGAGCAGGCCCCGATCCCGCAAGCCGCCGATCAGGCGAGCAAGTTGGCCCTTGTCGCGGCCAGTGTGGGAAACCAGGTCGCTGAGGGTCGCTCCGATCCGCCGGGAGAAAAAGCCCAGCACCTTGCTTTCCATGGTCGTGAGCGCATGCGGCCCATCGCGCAGGACGCGGTACTGCTGCGCGCGAAACAGATGCATGACCGAATGGATCGACTCGACCACGGTCTCTGCGACCTGTCCTTCGGTTTGATTGACAATATCAACGGATTTTTGCATGATGGTTGATATTATCAACTACTAAGCCTGAAACTTGAAGCCCGTCGTAGTAAAAGCCAGGGCAGGGGATCGGCGCAAAGGAACCATCCGTGTATTCATTCACCGCAAGCGCGGAACGCCGGCTCCTCTGGCTGCTGGCTTTTACCCAGTTCACGGTCATCATGGATTTCATGGTGATGATGCCGCTGGGGCCGCAGATCATGCGGGCCTTCGCCATTTCCCCAGCCGCTTTCGCCACCGCGGTCTCGGCGTATTCCTGGTGCGCAGGTCTGTCAGGGCTGCTGGCATCGATCTATATCGACCGATCCGATCGACGCTCGCTGCTGTTGACGATGTACGCGCTGTTCTCGGTATCCAATCTGGTCTGCGCCTGTGCTGGCAGCTTTGAAGTCCTGCTGATCGCGCGCGCGTTCGCTGGAATCTCTGGCGGCGTGATGACGTCGCTGATCATGGCCATCGTCGGCGACGTCATCCCGTCGCATCGGCGCGGTGCTGCTACCGGCATCGTCATGTCGGCCTTCTCCCTGGCCTCCGTGATCGGCGTTCCGGTGGGCATCGCACTGGGCGCTCACTTCGGCTGGAGCACTCCTTTTTTCCTGCTGTTCGGACTCACGCTGGTCATCGGGCTGATCGGCTATTGGCTGGTGCCGCCGCTGACCGCTCACCTGGCGGGCGGACTGCGCCCGATTTCCCGGGCGCTGCCAGACCTCCTGAAGCTGATAGCCGAGCCTCGGTACCGACCCGCGTTCCTGCTGAGCTTCAGCCTGATGGTCGCCCACATGATGGTGATCGCGTTCATCTCACCGTTCCTCGTGGCCAACCATGGGGTTGCTCCGGCCAGCATCGCCTGGATGTACTGCGTCGGTGGAATCGCGCCATTCTTCACTTCGCGACTGATCGGCCGGCTGGCGGATCGCTACGGACATCGGCGGGTGCTGCAGGTGATGCTCCTCATATCGCTGGTGCCAGTGCTGTTCCTGACCCATCTGCCGCCGCTTCCATTCTGGGCAATCGTGCTGTTCTTTCCCTTTTTCATGGTTGCTATATCCGGACGCATGGTGCCGTTTCAGGCACTGATGACCACCGTACCCAAGCCACAGGCACGCGGCGCCTTTCTGAGCGTCAACAGCTCGTTTCAATCACTGGGTAGCGGCTGCGGCGCGTGGCTCGGTGGAATGATCCTGTCGACGGCTGCCAACGGCGCTATCACGGGCTTCGGAACGGTCGGCTGGATCGCCGCCGCAATCGCGCTGTGCGTCTGCGCCGGAACTGCGTGGGTTGCTGCGTATACGAGCTCAAGCAATCCCGGGCCAGATCCGGTCACTCCGACTGGTGCCATTTAGTTAGACAGCTAGGTAGCGCAGGCGGCGGGATTTCAATCAGGCTGTAGCGCAAATCTGCCGACCGAAAACGCGCCGCCGCTGCCTGCCGATCACCAGCCGCGCTCAGCGGATCTTGATCATCAGTTTCGGCCGCCAGACCGCCAGGACGATGTTCGCGACACAGATGCCGATGAGCAACAGCAATGTGTTGCGCTCTGAATGCAGCATGCTCGCGAGCAGCGATGGGTCGGCAGCCGCCGCGGCGAGTTCCGGTTGCTTGCGGCTGGCGCCGACGGTGAGGAGCGTGCCCTCGAACACGGATAGTCCGAGCAGCGCCTTGACCCAAGCCCAACCGGCATCGTGGAACCCCCGCGTCGCGGCGATCGAGAGGAGACCGGTGACGAGGACGGCCGCGAGGGACGGGAAGAGAACGTAATGCGCGATGGCGTCGAACGCTACACGTGCCGCGACGAAATTCGCGGGTGACGCGCCAGGGGACGCCAGGTTGATGACCAGGCACGCCGCCAATCCGCCGCCCAGGCCGAGCGCCGCAATCTCGTGCAGAACCTTCAGACTTCGCCGCCAGAATCGGACTGTGTCCACCATCTCCTCCCGCCCAACCTCATGGGCATCGAACCAGGATCGCATTGGTCAGCGCTGAAAAACGGATTTATTGAGTCGGCATGCCGACATTGAACGCGAGCGCACCGTGTTCGAGCGGATGATCTCTCAAACAGGTGCAGAAATGCCGGCTTGATAACTAGAAACCATTGATTTTTTATTGATGCGGCACCTTCGGCTCTTCGCAGATGAGGCGGATGCTGAATCGAGCGCCGGGTCCACGTTCAATACCAAGGTGCCGCATCAATAAACACGCAAGCCGACTCGTCGATCCGAATACTGCGCGACCCAAGTATCGACAAGGCTGGCGCAGAACAACGAATCGCTCCCCCGATAGAACCGTCGCAGCTCGCCGAAATCCGGGTGACGTCACAACTCGGGCAAAAGCGCACGAAGCAGGTATTCCAGCGCAGTTAGAATGCCTGCCGGCCCATTGCAGTGCAGATCACTCATGTCGTTTTTCTCGCGCTTGTTTCGCAAAGCGCCATCGCTTCCGCCCGCACCATCCTCAGCGCCTCGATCGGCGCCCTCCGATAACGCCGGCAAGGCGCTTCCGAAGCCGCGCGCAGTTGATCGCGCGCTGGCCGCTCTTGCCGAGGAGAAGGCTTTGCAGTCGGCCATCGATGCCGGGGACGTCCAGGCGGTGGCCCGGCTGGTCGTCGCGGGCTCATCGACCAAGGTTCGCCAGGCGGCGGCGCACGCGATCGACGATCCGGAGGTGTTGCGGCAACTCATCCGCGATGTCCGCGGTGGCAATGACAAGAGTGTCTACAAGGTCCTGACGTCCAAGCGCGATGTGCTGCTCGAACAGAGCCGCAAGCGCGAGCAGTTGCAGGCCGAGATCAATGCGGTCTCGGTGGCCCTCGAGCGCCTCAGCCAACGCCCTTACGACGTCATGTACAGCTCAAAGCTGGAGCCGCTCGAGCGTCGCTGGGAAGCGGTGGCCGCGCAGGCCGATCCAGAGCTGCTCGGCAAAGTCCAGCAATGGATCGATGGCGCACGGGAGACCGTTGCTGAACCCTTGCGCCAGGCAGCGGCTGCGGCATCACGTGAGCTGGCCGCTGCCGACGCAGCTGCAGAGGCACAGCGCCAGCGTCAACAGCAGGCGCAGGCATCCGCCGCGGCTGCCGCTGAGCAAGCACGGGTTTTCGACGAGCAGAAGCGTGCGTTGGACGAAATGCAGCAAGCCGAGCAACAGCCTGTTCGCCAGATCGCCGAATTGATCCGGAAAGCACGTGCTGCCCTGAGTGACGGCAGCACCTCCCGCGCGGCCGGGGTGCGACGGACTATCGCGGAGAAGCTGGCTGGGGCAGCACCGCTACCGGCGAATCTCGCCAGCCAGTTGCAACAGCTCGACAAGCAGCTCGACGAGTTGAAGGACTGGAAAAATTTCTCGGTGGCGCCGAAGCGCGTTGAGCTGATCGAGGAAATGGAGCTGCTCATCGATGCGAGCCTGGATCCTCTGGCACTCGCCGAGAGGATCAAGAGCCTGCAGGATGAGTGGCGCACGCTGGGCAAGGGCGCCGGCGAAAATGTCGAAGCGGATTGGCAACGCTTTCAGGAAGCATCCCAAAAGGCGTATCAGCCATGCAGCGAGTATTTCGCTGCCCAGGCCCTGGTTCGCGAGGAGAATCTGCGGCGTCGCGATGCCTTGATCGCCCGGCTCACTGCGTTCGAGTCCGGACACAGCTGGGAACAACCTGACTGGCAGGCTGTAATCAGGACGCTGCGTGAGATCAAACAGGAGTGGCGCGGCTGCTCACCTGTGGACCGCGGTGCCGGCAAGCCGCAGCAGGAGAAGTTCATCGCCCTTACCGCGAGCCTGCAGGGCCGACTGGATACCGAGTACGCCCGCAATCTGAAGCAGAAGGAGTCGCTGATCGAGCGAGCCCGGCTATTGATCGAAAGCGACGATGGCCGCAAGGCCATAGACGCGATCAAGGCCCTGCAGCAGCAGTGGCGGAGCGTGGGCCCCGTGCCGCGCGAGGTGGATCAACGCCTCTGGGGAGAATTCCGTCAGCACAGCGATGCCGTGTTCCAGAAACGCGAGCAGGACTTTGCCGCCTACACGGCGGGGCTCGAAAGCAACAAGACACAGGCCATTGTCTTGTGCGAGCAGCTCGAAGACATCGCTGCTCTCGAGGGGGCCGAGCTGCTGGCGCGCGCCGGAGCGCCGGAAGAATTGCGAACTGCCTTCAAAGCGCTGGGCGAGTTTCCGCGTGCCGATACGCGTGAGCTTCGCAATCGGTTTGAGCAGGGTCTGGAACGCTGTGAAGCGTCCCGCACTCGGCAACGAGCGCGCGACGCCGAGCGTGCCTGGAACGATCTGTTTGAAGCCGCCAACCACGTGCGCGCCTACAGGCTGGCTGTGGCCCTCAATCTGGACACGCCGCGGCTCGACACTTTGAAAGAAGCAGCCGAAACCTGCATTGCCTCCGTCCAGCAATGGCCCAAGAGCGGTTTGGACGCCATCAAGCAGGCGCTTGCCGGCGAGCGCTCCATGGATCTTGCGGCGAATGAAGTGGTTGCGAAGATGCTCTGTATCCGAGCCGAAATACTGACCGATTCGCCGACGCCGCCGGAGGATCAAGCCTTGCGTCGCGAAGTTCAGCTGCAACGCCTGGTGCAGGGCATGGGCCAGCGTCTCAGGGATGAAGAGACGCAGTTGGATACGCTGGCGATCGAGTGGGTACGTGTCGGTCCTGTGGAGGACGTGGCATACGAGCCATTACTGCAGAGATTCCGGCGCTGTCGCGAGCGGGGCAACGCTCGCGTCCATGATCGCGGCTAAGCGATGCCGGCGGTTTTCAATTTGCACCGGCTCCCTCCAAGCGAGAAGTCTTGCGCATGACCTCGATGAATCTGCGAGGAGCCCGGAGCCGGGAATCTTTCGAGGCTATCGGCGCCAGGGAAGATCGAGCACCACGCCATCCGGAAGCTTCACCGTACCGCCGATAGGCAATGCCGAAACGAACTCGCTTTCGGTCTCGGCGAAGATCTGGTGCATCTGGGCCGGTGGCAGGACCAGCGTGTCACCCGCCTGGTAACGCAGTTCACGATCGCCCACGGTCGCCCGACCGCTGCCCTTGAGAAACAGGACGACTTCCTCCGTGTCGTGACTGTGCGGCGGCGTCGCCGAGTTGGCGTCCATGCGGCCGCGCCACATCTCGACCTGTTGCGCGCCGCTCGTGGGCGTGGCTACTCCGGCGATATGGTTGCCGTGCAGGCTGTGGATCTGATTCTGATCATTGCGGAAGACGAACATGGCTCGAATCTCCTGAACCCTTGATTGGCTGCGTCGTGGACGGACCTTGCCGGATGGTGGGGTGCGGACAAATCTGCAACCGGCGACCACAGTGTGGCAAACGAAGCGATGAGACAGAAGTACACGCAAAGCCATAACATTGAGGACACATTGTCCTCAGTAGATTCCGCATGAGCAGTCTCCAGCAGTTCCTGGCGTTTGCCGAAACGGCCAAGCACCGAAGCTTCGCGCGGGCTGCACAGAGCCTGGGTTGCGCGCCCTCGACGCTCGCCAAGTCCGTGTTGCGGCTGGAGCGATCGCTGGGCGTCAAGCTGTTTCACCGCACCACCCGGCAGGTCAGCCTGACTCCCGATGGCGAGCGCTTGTACGAACGCTGCCAGCGGGTGCTGGCCGAAGTTGAAGACCTGCAGGTGGCAGCTGCCGGCACACGCAATCTGATCAGCGGTCCGCTGCGCATCGACATGCCGGTATCGTTCGGGCGAAGAGTCGTGGTACCGGTGCTCGCGCGACTCGCGCAGCTGCATCCGGGGCTCGAGTTCGATCTGCGCCTGTCGGATGCGCAGATCGATATCGTCAAGGAAGGTGTCGATCTCGCCATTCGTATCGGCGAGCTTCAGGACTCGACGATGGTGGCGCGTCGCTTCGCGACCCAGACCCTCAAGCTTTGCGCGAGTCCGGCCTATATCGATCGCCACGGACGGCCGAGAACCCTTGCCGAACTGGAGTCGCACCCAGCCGTGACTTTCCGCATGCCCGGCACCGGACGCGACCGGCCCTGGCAATTCTCCCGGCGTGGCGAGTTCGTCAATCTTCCGGTGCAAAGCCGCGTGCGCATCGGTGATGGCGAGGCGATGGTGCAGGCCGCCATCAACGGCATGGGCCTGATCCAGGTGCCCGACTACATCGCGGAGGACGCCCTGACGCGCGGAGAGCTGGTCGAATTGCTGCCGACGATGCGCCCGCCACCGATGCCGATCAGCGCTGTCTATCCTTCGAAACGGCTGTTGCCACCGCGCGTGCGTGCGGTGCTCGACGCGCTATCCGAACTCTAGGGTCTGAGAATCGCCCCTCGGAGATTCAGGGCCGCTCCAGGGGCTCTTGCCGTCTTTGAGCAGGCCCTGCATCGAAACCTACAGCGTCGATCCTGATTCCACGACCGGAAGATAGGCTCCCAGTGGCTGCGGGGCTTCCGGCAAGCTGATGCCGAGCTCACCCAGGCGTTCAACGATCGGGTCCTTCGAACGCAAGACGCGCGTGGATTTACTTGCCTGCACTTGATCCGCCATCGACTGGCAGCACCACGCCGGTAATGTAGTTCGAGTGCGCGAGGTACAACACGGCATCGCAAACCTCGTCGATCGTCGCGACGCGGCCGAGCGGGTGCATGGCGCCGTAGGCTGCGTTCACCTCAGGTCCGTGCATCGGTGTCGCGACGACGCCCGGCGCCACCGCATTCACCTTGACGCCGAACGGCGCGAGTTCCAGCGCCAGGGCCTTCGTCGCGTGATTGACGGCACCCTTGAGCGCCACATTCATCAGCGCGGGCACGCGGTGATCCGGCTGCAAGGCGAGCGACGCGGTGATGCTCACGATACTGCCGCGCCGACGCTCGCTCATGTGCCGAGCCGCCTCCTGCGAGTGGTAGAGCATGCCTTTCAGGTTGGTGGCGATCTGCTCGTCGATCTCCGCAGCAGTGAAATGGATGAAGGGCTTGGCCGTGAACAGGCCGGCGTTGTTGACCAGCACATCGACATGGCCGAACGCGCCGATCGCATCCGAGAAAGCACGGCGCGCCGCGTCTGGGTCGGCGACATCGCCGGCCACACCGAGGAACCGCTCGCCAACCTTCAGTTGCGTCGCCGTGACCTGCAGTCGCTCCGTCGAGCGTCCCGTGCCGACGACGTGATATCCCTCGCGCAGGAATCGTTGGGCCAGCCCCAGGCCAATGCCGCTGGTGGCGCCGGTGATCAGCACGGTACGTCGGTCGGAAGTCATGTTCTTTTCCTCAAGCTCATTCATGGCGATTCAGTTGCAGCCGAAGCTGGCGTTCAGTGCGTCGTAGTCGGGATGCATCAACAATTCGTGCAACTGCCTGCGACGTACGCCCATGTTGCCGCCGTCGAACAGAGGCAGAACCAGTGCGTCCTGCAGCAGTCCGCCGAGCGGCGAGGAGCAGTCATAGCTCTCGATGCCCACCACGCGCATCAGATCGGTGATGACGCGCACCGCCGTCTCCGAGCCGAAGATCTTCGAATGCAGCGCCAATTCCGTCGCACCAGGCGCTTGCGTGTCCATGGCCAGGCAGGCTCGCCAGCCGAGTTGACGCGCCGCCTCCAGAGAGGTCTTGGCATCGGCCAGGGCGTAACCGACGGCCTGGTGCTGAATGATCGGAAGCGGCCCTCCGCGACTCTGCGTCTTGGCGAAATCGAGTGCGTAATCGAAGGCCGCGCGCAGCAGCCCCACCGCCATGATGCCGACCAAGGCGGCGGTGCCGGTGAAGCTGGCATCGACCACCACGCGCCCTTCACCCACACCGCCGATGACGTGATCGCGCGGGACCCGCACGCCGTCCATCCTGAAGTGCGGCACCAAGTGCGCGCGGTGCCCAACGGTATCCACAGCCTTTACCAGCGTGAGTCCACGCTCCGGGCGTGGCACGGCCAGGATCGTCAATCCGTCCGGAGTGGAGGTCCGGCACACAACGCACAGCAGGTCGGCGCCGCGTGCATCCCAGCCCGTGGCACTTGAAATCCAGTGCTTTTCGCCGTCGACCACCCATGAGTCGCCGTCGAGACGCGCGGTCGTGCGCGTGCCGAAAGGCGCTGACAGCATGAAGTTCGCGCTCCCGCCGGGTTCGCTGTTGGCGAGTGCGGCGAGCGGTGCGCCGCGCCTGTCCAGGAATGGTGGCAGGAAGCGGGCGAGTTGTTCTGGTGTACCCGCAAGGAACAGCGGCATCAAGCCGAGCAGGTTGGCGAACAGCGTGAGCGACACGTTGACGTCGACCGCGTAGAACTCTTCGGCCACCAAGGCCATGTCCATCAGGCCGGAACCGCCACCGCCGAACGGCTGCGGGATCAGCCGGTTGAGAAAGCCGGCGGCGATCGCCTTCTCGTAGATCGGGCGAGTCGCCGCGAAGCGCTGTTCCGGGGTTGGCAGATGTTCCGCGGCCGCCCTCGTTCGGCTCAGTTCCTTGCGTGCGAAGGCACGTGCATCGGCCTGCAATGTCCGTTGTGCGGACGTGAGAATGAAATCGAGGGGCATGGCGGGCATCGGCAGAGGGGCATGCAAGTGTCGGCCGTCATGCGACGCGCCTCTTGCGGGATCGCGCACGGCTTCTTGCGAAACCGCGCATCAATGTTCATTGACCGGCACGGCGCGCGATGGGCACACTCGACCGCGTTCAGGAGGTGCTGGAGTCCACATGCACGTTTGGTCTACGGACGGGCTTCCGGAATCGGCCCACTTCGAGTTCTGGCGGGATGTGATCTGCGAGGCGTTCGCGGCGCTCGACCCGAAAGCTGCCGTCCGATCCAGGGCCTTTCCGAGTTCGGTCGCCTTGGACAGCTTCGGCGACGTCAACGTTGCCCGCATCAGGTCCTGCGCCCAGTCCGTGCGACGCGGAGCCGACCAGATTCGTGTCGATCCCCAAGACAGGTTGTTCATCAACCTTCAGCTCGCGGGTGCCGGCCGCGTGGTTCAAGAAGGTCGCGCGGTGTTCGTGCCCGCGGGCAGCTTCACCATCGTGGATACGGCACGGCCGTATCGTCTGGAATTTGAAGATGCGTTCGAAGTGCTGTCCTTGCGTCTTCCTCGCAAACGACTGCTTCCCTTCATGGCGAGGCCGGACGAGGTCCTCGCCCGACCCGTGGATGGCCAGAAGGGCATGGGCCGCGTCGCCGTCAGCTTCATGCAACTGTTGCTGGATCAACCGGACGATCTCGCATCCGATCAGCGCGCCGAAATCGCCACGCACCTATGCGATTTGATTGCATCGGCCACCCGCCAGGCAACGCCGAAAAAGCATATCGGGCGAGAGCGCGTACGCCATGACTTCGTGGAGTCTGCTATCGAAGTGCTTCGCGCCTCGCTGGCGGACCCTGACTTGAACGTCGACTCACTCACGCGCCGCTTCGGGGTTTCAACGCGCTATGTGCAGCAAGCGTTCGCGGACGCAGGTCTAACGGTAGCCGCGCATATCCGCACGCTTCGACTCGAGCGATGCGCGCACGACCTGGCCAACCGGCATGACAGCAGTTCGATTCAGGCCATTGCTGTGCGATGGGGATTTTCCGACGTACCGCATTTCACCCGGGTCTTCGGTCAGCATTTCGGATGTGCGCCGTCGAGCTTCCGGAGACATTCGAGAAATTCGGAGTACCGAAGCTGACGATAGCGTTTGCTAATCGCTGGCACGAGGTGTGTAGCTTCGAGCAACGCAGCCATTTCCCGCGTGCACAGCAACATCCCTCGAGCTGTCGCGCTCGCGCAGGGACCATCCGATGTCGATACTGCGGGTCCCGGCCATTTCGTCATCATGCTCCGCGATTTTCCCTAGACTGCACGACAGGTCCAACTCGCGGAGCTGCGCATGCACGGCGTTGAGGATGAGCGCAGCAGCACTTCGACGTAGGGGCCCCCTTCTCGCATGAGCCGTCGCACCATCGCGATGTTTGCGCTGATCATCGCCGGCGAGGCGGTGTTCATGCTGCCCTTCGTCGTGGCGAGAGTCTTCCGCAGCGCGTTCCTCGCCGTGTTCGGGCTGAGCAACCTGCAGCTGGGCAGCGCGTTCTCGGTATACGGCATCGTCGCGATGGTCTCGTACCTGCTCGGCGGGCCGCTCGCCGATCGTTTTGCGGCGCGCACGCTGATCACCGTCGCGCTGGTCGCCACGGCCGCGGGCGGGGTCGTGTTCGCGTTGATTCCGTCGATCCCGATGCTGATCGCGCTCTACGGTTATTGGGGACTGACGACGATCCTGCTGTTCTGGGCTGCGCTGATTCGCGCCACGCGCGAATGGGGCGCCGAGGACGCACAGGGGCGCGCGTATGGCGTTCTCGATGGCGGGCGCGGTCTGCTAGCGGCGCTGCTCGCCTCGGCGGCCGTTGTCGTGTTCGCGCAACTGCTGCCGCTCGACGTCTCGGCGGCAACCGCCGCGCAACGCAGCAGCGCGCTGCGGGCGATCATTGTCGCGACTACGGCATTCACCGTGCTCGCCGCAGCACTGAGCTGGTTCGCGCTGCCCCCCGCCACATCGACCGCGACGACCGGCGCGCAGCGGCAACTCGACTGGATCGGCGTGCGGGCCGCGGCGCGGCTCCCCACGGTCTGGCTGCAGGCGATCGCGATCGTCTGTGCCTACGTCGCCTACAAGGTCACCGACAACTTTGGCCTATACGCGCACGACGTGCTCGGCTACGACGACATCGCCGCCGCGCGTCTCGGCGCACTCACTTTCTGGACGCGTCCGGTCGCGGCGCTCGGCGCCGGCCTGCTCGCCGACCGCATCGGCGGCACGCGGACCCTGACCATCGGATTCATCCTGCTCGCGGGCGGCGCTGCCGCACTCGGCGCGGGGCTGCTGCCGGTCAGCGTGCCGGTGGTGCTATTCGCGACGATCGTCGTCACCTGCCTCGGAATCTACGGAGTACGCGGCGTCTACTTCGCGGTGATGAACGAAATGCGGCTGCCGCTGGCCATCACCGGCAGCGCTGTCGGCCTGGTCTCGGTGATCGGCTACACGCCGGATGTCTTTGCCGGCCCCCTGATCGGCGCGCTGCTCGATCATGACCCTGGCGCCGTCGGCCATCAGCACGTGTTCTTCATGACGGCGGGCTTCGCCGTTATCGGACTGGCGTCTGCAGTGGCGATGCACTGCCTCACGAAACGCCCGTAGCGCGGCCAGTGGAGCCACGCAGACCATTAACGGCGCTTGGACGCAGGCGCTACGACTCCACTTTGCCGAGGAATTCGACGCGATTCGGATAGAACGCGATGTATCCGCGGATCGCCTCGACCGCGGCATACGGAGCCTCGTAGCTCCACACCGCGTCCTTGGCCTCGGCGCCGCCGGCGGGAATTCCGTAGTAGGAGCAGTCGCCCTTGTAGGGGCAATACGTCGATAGTGCGCTGCGCTCGAGCAACGAGAAATCGACGTCTTCGCGCGGGATGTACCAGACCGGCGGATAGCTCGCCTCGCGTAGCACCAGCGCGCCGTGCGTGTCAGCGATCGTGTGGCCTGCGACCTTGGCGACGATGCGATCGGCGCAGGGCTCGATGGCGATTGGATGGTCGGGGCCTGGCTGCTTCTCGACTCTGGATGACATGACTTCGATCTCCACATACGTTCAGCTCACTTCGAGCGCGACCACTGCGAAGTGGCCTCGTGCATCCTGCCACTGCCGCGCCAGGTGCGAGCCGGCGCGCCGCGATCACACTGAAACCTTCGATCTCGTACTGGCGCGAGCTCTCGGTGTGGATCGTTTCGCCGGCGGTTAACGCAGACCGCTGCCCGTCGACCGAAATCGCCGCCCAGCTCGCGATCGATGCCAGCAGGTTGGGATGCAAGGCGGCGGTCACTTCCAGCGAGTCGTCGTAGGCTGACAGCAACACTTCGAGGCTCTTGCGCAGATCGGCGCCGATAAGCGCCCCGCCGCCATTGCCGGCGTGGCGCCGCGCCTGTCGCAGGACTGCTGCTTCCCTTAACGTCGGTTTGTCGTAACGCCAGCGGCGCGCCGGCTAATGCACGTATCACTGCTTTTCAACCATGTAGCAGGCCGGGCTACCCCGGTTCTGATCTGGATCAGGGGCGGCCCAGGAAGTCCATCTTGCCGATCTCGACGCCGTTATGGCGCAGGATGTTGTAGGCCGTCGTCGCGTGGAACAGAAGATTGGGGATGACGAATCCCTGCACGTAGGTCAGGCCGGTGAAGTTGAGTTCGGCGGAAGGTGTCTTGATCACGATCGCGCGTTGCTCGGCACCTTCGGTCTGCTCGGGCTTCACAGAGCCCACGAACGCCAGAGTCTTCTCGATACGCGCGAACAGCTCGCCGAACGTCTTCTCGGTGTCCTCGAACCGCGGGGCATCGATTCCGGCAAGGCGCGCCAGGCAGCCTTTCGAGGCATCGGTGGCAATCTGGATCTGGCTGGAAAAGGGCAGCATGTCCGGATACAAGCGGAAATTGATCAGCGATGCCGGATCGATCTTCTTCGCTTCGGCGTGGGCAGCCCCTTTCTCAGTAACTGCACGAAGATTGGTCAGCACGCGCGTAATGATCGGCACGACGAAGGAATGCAGGTTTGCAGAGCTCATGTTGAGTAGATCCGGTTGGAAAGAGTGGGGAAACTTCCGATCGCCGTCTTGCCGTTTCCTTGATCCGGCCTGGCGGGCGGTTAGTCACTTGCATTATGCAATTAACAATATCCCACGATAGACTTCGAAAATGCAAGCGACTCCGAAATTCAGGTGCAAGCTAGCAGGGGATCCCGCTATCCGGCGGTCGGACTGCCCGATCTCGTCGGTACTCGACCTGATCGGCGACAAGTGGAGCCTGCTGATCGTCCGCGACTTGCTCATGGGCAAAAAGCGCTTCGGAGAATTCATGCAGAGCCCGGAAGCCATCACCAGCAGCATTCTCACGACGCGTCTGAAATGGCTGCAAACCTGCGAATTCATCGAGGCCCATCAATACGAAACCAAGCCGCCCCGCTACGAATACGTGCTCACCGCCAAAGGCCAGTCCCTGCGCCCGCTGATCCAGGAAGCCGCGCGCTGGGGCCACCGCTATCTGCCGAATACCTGGAAGTTGCCCGCCAGTTTCCTGGCTTGAGCCGATCCTGGCCGACAGCGCGGTGAATTACCCCAAAAGTCCTCCATTGCCGTCGCCCGGACCTTTTCTTACAAGTCGGCCGCGGCGATGGCGATTGGTGCGGAAAGATCAAGCCGTCCCGGCAATTATCCGAATTGGCTAAAAGCGTTTGGCCCAACCGATTCAGACCACATCGACATCGGCGACGACAGATTCAGTCGCCCCGGGCACAACGGCCGACGGCCCGGCATACGTGCCGAAGAAATGGTGTGTGTACGCGAACTGGAACTCGTGGGTCGGCTTGTACCACCAATTGAAGCCGACGCTGGCAAACCGAGAGGGCATGCTTACAACCCCATCGGATCGGGGAACCTTTGAGTTGACCGAGATTGGGCGTCGAGGTCGGCTTCTGCCATCGTCAGTGCCCTTGTGCCATCGCTCATTCGGTGCCTTCCTGCTCGATAGAGTCCTACATCGGCCATCGCTTATATCCGCTCAGCCTGCATCACGATGCGGCCTTCACGCGCCCGGTCAGCGCGATCAACGCGGCGCCGGAGAGTGTGATCGCGACGGCGACCAGCGTTGCGTTATTCCAGCCGTTCACCACCGAGTTGCCGGTGTGGGTGGCGACCGTGACAAAGAGCGTTATGCCGATGGCCGCACCGAGGTAGCGCGCGGTGTTGTTGGCGCCAGAACCCATGGCGGCGAAGTCCGGGGGAACGGCCGCGATTGCCTCACGCCCGAGCAGCGCGTTGAGCACGCCGGTACCGAGGCCGGCGACAACCGAAAACACCATGAGGCGCCATAGGCCGGAATCCTGGGTCAGGTGCCAGCCAATGAGCTGTCCGACGGCGACGACGACCAGAAACAGCGCAACCGGTCGCGGCCCTTCCAGCGGGTGCGGGATGCGGCGCACCAGAAGCGCGGTAACGACGCTGGTGCCAGCCCAGCCGACTACTGGAAGTATGGCCGGCCAGAGCCCGCGTCCGAAGCCGGCCTGCATCAGCATCGGCGTGGACGAGGCCATACCGATCATGCTGGCGCCGAGCACGAAGGACCCGGCCGTTGCGGCTCTGAACCGTGAGTGACGCAGCAGCGCGGGCTCGATCAGGGGTTCGGCGACGCGGCGCTCAACCAGCACAAACGCCACCAGCACGATCAGCGTCAGCACGGCGAGTGCGACAGTCGAGGCGGAAAAGCCGTTCCGAACCTGCGTGAGTGCGGAAACGGCGAGGATGATCGTGGCGACAAGCAGGGCCGATCCCGGTACGTCGACGCGGCGCGGTGTGGTGGCCGCGGATTCGCCTATGCGGCGCAAGGACGGCAGGATCAGCAGCACCGCGAGGGCGCAGGTAACCGCATAGGTCTCGCGCCAGCCCGAGCCGATGTCGAACGCAGCGGCGAATACCACTCCTAGCCCAATCCCCAAACCGACCGAGGCGCCCCAGACCGATGTGGCGTGCGCGCGTGCCGGGCCGAGCGGGTAGTGATACGCCAGCGTGGCAAGCCCGCAGGCCAGTATCGCCGCCCCTCCGATTCCCTCCAGTACGCGTGCGGCGATGAAGATTTCCGACGACGGCGCGATCGCGCAAATGAGCGCGCCTACGGCGAGTGAGATCAGCCCGGCAACATAGATCCGGCGACGGCCCAACCGGTCGCCCAATGCGCCGGCGACCAGCAGCGCGCCGGCTAGGCCTACGCTCATCGAACTGAGAATCCAGGCGCGGGCCGCAGGCCCAGCATCGAGACTGGTGGCGGTTGCCGTGACGGATGCCATCGGTGTCACGTACGTCATCAGCACGAGCGCGGTGCCGAGCGCAACGGGTACAAGCGGGCGCATTCGATCCATCTGAGCGGTGTCATCCGTTGATAGTTTGAATTTCAAACTTACAAGGCCGAGAATAACCGCATGCCCCGATCAACGCCATCCCCAGCACCATTCCAACTTCTGGCCGATCTGCCGGGCCGGCCGTGCCCGATGGCCGCCGCGCTGGAAGTCGTCGGAGAACGGTGGGCATTGCTCGTGGTGCGCGAACTGTGGCTGGGGAGCTACCGGTTCGGTCAGATCGTCACCGGAACTGGCGCCCCGCGTGACCGCGTCGCCGCCCGCCTGCAAACCCTTGAGCAAGCACGCATCGTCGAGCGACGACGCTACCAAACCACGCCGGAGCGCTACGAATACCACCTCACCGAAGCCGGCCGAGCGCTCATCCCAATCCTGAAGAGCCTGCTTGCCTGGGGCCGTGAGTACGCCATCAGCTCCGACGATCCATTGCGTGATCGTGCCAGCGCAGGCTGTATCGGGCGCTCAGTCTCGAACAACTGAAATCGGCACCCATGCGTCAGTCTCGACTGGCTTCAATCAGCCGAGACTGTGTGAAAACGTGGTGTGAAGTTTGCTGATTGTTATTCCGTCATTGTCGTGATGGAGTTGCCGATGAAGCGATTCATCGAAGGTGAGGATC
This sequence comes from Nevskia ramosa DSM 11499, assembly GCF_000420645.1. Lineage (NCBI taxonomy): Bacteria > Pseudomonadati > Pseudomonadota > Gammaproteobacteria > Nevskiales > Nevskiaceae > Nevskia > Nevskia ramosa. The sequence goes on from NZ_ATVI01000005.1 coordinate 1,364,209, forward strand.
GGTCTCAGAGTGTGCTGTTTCCTGAGCGACTCGATGACTACATTGGCGAGGACAACCCGGTTCGCGCTATCGATGCATTCGTTGAAGAGCTCGATCTCGCCGCTCTCGGCTTCGAGGGCGTACACGCCGAGGAGACTGGCAGACCCGGTTACCACCCGTCGACGCTGCTGCGGATCTACATCTACGGATACATGAACCGCATCCAGTCGAGCCGGCGTCTGGAGCGGGAAACGCAGCGTAACCT